>CAVWGG010000040.1:0-99401 GCA_963754535.1 uncultured Gammaproteobacteria bacterium | reverse complement strand
CTGCGCCGGCTGCTGCACGATGCGCAACCCGCGCAGCTGCTCGCGCTCCGCCACGATCTCCTCGAACACCTCGACGACGTAGTCGGCATGCGACTGCGTGTACACGCGGCGTGGCATCGCCAGGCGCACCAGCTCGGCCTCGGCCGGGGCCTCGGTACCGTCGGGCCTGAGTCCGAACATCACGCTGCCGATCTCGCACGCGCGGATGCCACCGCGCTCGTACAGCGCGACGGCGAGCGCCTGGCCTGGATACTGCAGCGGCGGGATGTGCGGCAGGAAGTGCTTCGCATCGACGAACACCGCGTGCCCGCCGACCGGCTGCACGATCGGGACACCGAGCGTCATGAGCTTCTCGCCGATGTATTCGTTGGTGCGCACGCGATAACGCAGGTACTGCTCATCGACTATCTCGCGCAATCCGACGGCGATCGCGTCGAGGTCGCGGCCGGCCAGGCCGCCATAGGTGGGAAACCCCTCGGTCAGGATCAGCCGGTTGCGCGCTGCCACCGCGAGCTCATCGTCGTTCAAGGCGAGCCAACCGCCGATGTTGGCGAACGCGTCCTTCTTGGCGCTCATGGTCATGCCGTCCGCGGCAGCGAACACGTCGCGCACGATGTCGATCACCGGTCGCGAAGCCTGGCCCGGCTCCCGGCACTTGATGAACCACGCGTTCTCCGCGAAGCGGCAGGCATCGATGAAGAGCGGCTTGCCGTGGCGGTGCGCCACTTCGGCCACGGCGCGAACGTTCTCCAGGCTGACGGGCTGGCCGCCGCCCGCGTTGTTGGTGAGGGTCAGCATCACGAGTGGCACGCGATCCGCGGAACGGGCCAACAGGTCCTCGAGCCGGGCGACGTCCATGTTGCCCTTGAAAGGATGCCGGTTGGACGGGTCACGGGCTTCGGCGATGACGAAGTCCACGGCTTCGGCGCCGGTCGCCTCGATGTTGCCGCGCGTGGTGTCGAAGTGCGTGTTCGACGGCACGACCTTGCCGGCTCCGCCGACGATCGAGAACAGGATCGCTTCCGCCGCGCGCCCCTGGTGAGTCGGGATGATGTGGCGGTACGGCATCAACTCGCGCACCGCGGACTCGAACCGATAGTAGGACGGTGAGCCGGCGTAGGACTCGTCCCCGCGCATGACCGCGGCCCACTGTTCCGCACTCATGGCGCTGGTGCCTGAATCCGTCAGCAGGTCGATGATCACGTCGTCCGAATGGAGCGCGAACAGGTTCCAGTGCGCGCGGCGCAGCAGTTCGACGCGTTCGTCCCGTGTCGTGAGCCGGATCGGCTCGACGGTCTTGATGCGAAAGGGCTCGATGATCGTCTTCATGGGTATCCTGTCCGGCCCAGATTGGCCTACCGCCGTAACCACCACACACCTTTCACGTCTGCGCGCCACTCCGGCAGCAGCGCGAGCAACCAGATTTCCTCGGCGCTTGCCAGGAGGCTGGCCACGGCGGCCAGCCAGAGTAGCGCATCCCAATGGCCGAACAGGAATAAGACCCCGATGTAAACGCTGAGCAGGACGCCCGCGATTTTCGACAGCACGGTGTGAAAACTGGACAGCCGGCGATAGCGCAGCCAGGCGAGCACGTTCTCGAGCATCCATGCTGCAACGACCGCACCGATCAACCAGCGGTTAGCCGCGAGCACGTCGCGCTGGAAGGCGAGCAACCCCGCAAGGCCGGCGCACCAGAGGAGCGAATCGCCGAGGGAATCGAGGCTCGCGCCGAGCCGGGACTGCAGCCCGCAAGCCCGGGCGATCCAGCCATCCACCGCATCGGTCAACAGGGCGGGCACCAGCACCCACGTGTAGATGGCTTGCTCACCCGCCAACGCCATCAGCACGAGGACCGGCGCGCACACGATGCGAGCGAGGCTCAGGGCGTTCGGCACGTGCCGCCAGACGGTCGATTTGGCTGGGTGTGCTCTGGCCATGCCGCGAGTTTCGGCCTGCAAACGCCGCGCGAAATCGGGGACAACCGCAAGCGACCCCAGTAAGATCGCGCGCTTCCACCCCCGCCCGAGGCACCGCTCATGCGACTGATTCCCACCTGCGCCGCACTAGCCGCACTGACCCTTGGCTGCACGCTTGCCACGCCGGCGCTGGCCGCCCAGCCCGCCATGGACGAAGCCGCGCGCATGCAGTACGCGCTGGGGTATCAGCTCGGTCGTGACCTCGTCGCCATCGAGCCTCGCCCGCAGGACATGCTGAAGGGCCTCGAAGACGGCCGCTCCGGCAAGGCGAAGCTGTCGGATGAGGAGATGAGTGCCGCACTCGCGGGCCTGCAGCAGAAGGTCGCAGAACAGCGCGCCAAGGATCAGGCAGCGGCCAGCGAAAAAGCGCTGGCGGCCGGCAAGGCCTACCTCGCCGCGAACGCCAGGAAGCCCGGCGTGACGACGACGGCCAGCGGCCTGCAGTACCAGATCCTCACGGCGGGCACCGGCAAGACACCGGTCGCGAGTGACACGGTGACCGTGCACTACAAGGGCACGCTCGTCGATGGCACCGAGTTCGACAGCTCCTACAAGCGGGGCGAGCCGGCGTCGTTCCCTGTCAACGGCGTGATCGCGGGCTGGACCGAGGCCCTGCAGCTGATGAAAGTCGGCACCAAGGCGCAGCTCGTCATTCCGCCGGAACTCGCGTACGGCTCGAACGGGCCGCTCGCGAACCAGGTGCTGCTGTTCGATGTCGAGCTGCTCGGCACCATGGCCGCCCCCGTGGAAGCGACGAGCAAGTAACCCGCGACCGACGATGCCGATCGCGGAAGGCAAAGGGCTCCGGTTCGACTACGAATCGTTCGGCGCGCAGGATGCGCCGGCGATCCTGTTGATCCAGGGTCTCGGCATGCCCGCCGCGATGTGGCCGGACGTTTTCGTCGAGACGCTGGTGGCCGAAGGCTACCGGGTCGTGACCTTCGACAATCGCGATTGCGGCGGCTCGTCACGCCTGGCGGATGCCGGCGTGCCGGACATTCCCCGGTCGATGACGCGTGCGTTGCTGCGCCGGCCGGTCACGGCGCCTTACAACCTCACCGACATGTCGGAGGACACGCGGGTCGTCCTCGATGCGGCCGGCGTCGAGCGTGCGCACGTGGTTGGCGTCTCGATGGGCGGCATGATCGCCCAGGTCTTCGCGGCGCAGTATCCGCAGCGGGTCCGGACCCTGACGTCGGTCATGTCCACGACGGGCAATCCACGGCCGGGCATCGCGCTTGGCAAGGCACGGGCACTGCGCGCGTTGCTGAAGCGCCCGCCGGCCAACCCGACCATCGAGCAGGCGGTCGATCACCTGCTGTTCGTGTTCGGCGTTATCGGCAGCCCGGGTTTCCAGCAGCACGCCGCACAGCTGCGCCCGCACTTCGAGCGCGTCGCACGCCGCGGCCTGTATCCCGCCGGCACGTCACGGCAGCTCGCGGCGATCCTCGCTTCGGGTGACCGGCGCGAAATGCTGCACGGAATCACGGCACCAACGCTGGTGATCCACGGTGCGGACGATCCGCTGGTGCGCATCGCCGGCGGGTGCGACACGGCCGCGAACATCCGCGGTGCGCGACTCAAGATCATTCCGGGCATGGGTCACGACTTCCCGCCGGCGCTCATGGCCGGCATCGCCGTGATGATCGCGGAGCACTGCCGCTCAGACCACGGCTGACTTGCCCTGCTCCGTCGACGCGAGCCTGCCGCGAAAGAATGCCGCGGGCTCCGGATACAACTGGGTCAACGTCTCCGCCAGCAGGACCAGGACCATCGAGTCGAGGCGGGCATTCGACGCGCCTTCGGTTCGCAGCTCGGTCCACAGGCTCGCCCGTTCCGCGGCGCGCTGCGCAAGCGCAGCGGAAACGACGGCTTGCCACCGCGGCGCCGGATCACTCGCGGCAAATTCACCACGACCGCGGCCGAAATGTGCAACCGCCAGGTAGCGGATGATCGCTGCGCCGAGCCGCGCCTCGAGGAACCCGTCCGACCAGCGCACGGTGCCGCCTGCCAGTCCGCGTTCCTCGTTATAACGCTGCGTGAGCTTGCGCGCGCCGAGTGCGCCGGCGATGCCGCCGAGAACCGCGCCCGCGCCGAAGGTCAACCCACCGGCGGCGACGTCCGCAGCGAGACCGCCGAGGGCACCCGTGACGAGGCCACCCCAGAGGCTCGCCTTGTCGGCGTCCGGCGCGCGCTGGGTCTCGAACCCGGTCGTGACCTGTCGCAGGATGGCCTCGCTGGCGGTGCCCGTCAGGCCGTGCAGCACGACGAGTTCGGCCGTGCACGCGCGCACGGACTCGTCGAGGCGATCGAGCATCGCCGTGCGGGCCCGCGATTCGTCGACACCGAGCGCAGCGGTCGCCCCGCCCTGCAGCGCACGGCTCACTTTGTCCGCAAGCGTTGCGTCCGCGAGCTGGACCGTGTCGCGCGCAAGCCCGCTCGCGTGCCGCGCGATGACTTCTGCGCTGCGCCGGAGCACATCGAGATCACGCACGCGCCACGCCTCGGCGATCCGCTCGAACGCGGGCCGCTTGTGCTCGTCGAGACAACCCGCAATGGCATCGAGCAGCGCGTGTTCCTGCAGCCAGCAGCGCGCAAAGGCGTCGAAGGTCAGCACTCGGCGGGCGCCGCTTGCATCATGCCGACGCAGGACCGCACTCCACTCGGCGGTCAACTGCTGCTCGTGCACCGCGTCGTTGCGGGTTCCAACCTGGTTCAACAGCACGAGCGTCGGCTTGCCGAGCCAGTCGAGGATTTGCAGTTCCGGCTCGACGTAGCCGGCGGCGGTCGGTTCTTCCGTCGCGTTGACGACGTACAGCACGACGTCCGCCGACTCGCGCGCCGCACGCATTGCCTGCTGGCTGCACCAGAACGCACGGTCCGCGAAGCGATCCCACACCTGCGAGAGAAACCAGCCGACCGGCTGGCCACTCGCTGCCAGGCGCCGCTGCAGGCGCACGCTGTCGCCAAATCCGGGCGTGTCCCAGAGCACGAGTTCGTCGGCCGCGGGACTCCGCATCAGCACGTGCGATTCAGCGACTTCGGTGACGTGGGCGCGGTCCATGACGGCGCCGATGTCACGCCGCAGCAGCGTCCGTGCCAGCGTCGTCTTGCCGACGTTCGTGTGCGACAGCAACGCAAGACTGACGGTCGTCGCTGAATCGCTCATGCGGCTGCGCTCCGGCAACTGCGACGCACCTGATCGACGATCGCCTGGGGCACCTCGCCCTCGGCCGGGAGCGCGCCGAGATCCAGCGTGCACGCCTCGAGACCGTGCGTGCGCGCGAAGTCGCGCCAGGCCACGCGGCGCTGCTCGATTCGGGCGGCCAGCGATGCATCGCCGCCCAGTCGCGCGAGGTACGGAGCCTCGTCGACCAGGACGAGCAATCGCGAGCCGGCCCTGGAGCGTGCCCAGCGGTCGCGCGCCTGTTGCAGGATTGCGCCGTGGTTCTCGACCTCGGGAGTGGCCGCGAGGCTGAAGAGCAGGATTTCGAGGTCACTTGCTGCTGCGCTTGCCGGCGTGCCGAACCGTTCCTCGTCACCGTACGCAATCGAAGGCGCGAATTCGATGCGGGTATCCGGCCCGAATGCTGCGCGCAGGACTCGTTGCACGCCTTGTTCCGATGCGGCGGCGGGCTGGTAGGCAAAGCACGTGAGTCGCGCCGTCAGTGCGGGCAACGCCGCATCGCTGGCGCCCAGCGTACGACGCGCATAAGCCAGCAGGGATTCCGGGGTCGCCAGTTCCTCGCTTGCACGCCCGAGGCGCAACGTGGCCACTGACGCCAGCAACAGGCGCGGCACGACGACGTAAAGGATGGCCGTGGCTGCCATCAGGTGAATCCACGGCGCAGCAGGTCCGCCGCCCTGGCCGTTGCGCCAGTGCAGGGAAGCCACGGCGGCGTCATCCGCGGGCAGTTCGATGCCGGTGAGCACCGAAGCCGGACCATAGACCAGCCCGAGCAGGGAGCGAACCTCTAGCGGCCCGAGGAACGTGCTCTCCCAGCCGGCGCGGTACTCGAGCGCAATGCCGCGCAGGTAGAAGCCCGCGATCAGTCCGAGCGCGACGGCTGCCGAGCCGAAATGGAACAGTCGCTTGCCCTGCCAAACCAGCAGCGGCTGGGCGATGGGCCACCATTCCTCGGAGAATCGACGCAACGCCGCCGACAGCGGCCGGTGATAGAACGACGCCTGCTTGATCAGGCTGGCCGCGCGCTGCCAGGTCCAACGCGCGGGCCAGAGGGTCCAGCCGGACAGCAGCGAGGTGGCTGAGGCAGGTCCGCGGCGCAGCGACGAAACGGCCAGCACCGCGTAAACGACCAGGTTCCACAGCACGACGCCAAGCAGGGGAAACGCGAGGATTTCGATGCGCACGCGACTGTCGACGAGCGACAGCGCCAGGCCGAGCACGAACGCGGAGAACAGCACGAGTCCGCCCATGCCCGCAATCTGCGATTCGAGACTGACTGCCCGGGTGACGACGGGGTGACGCTCCGCCAGTTTCGCGCGCAGCGAATCGGCTCTCGTCGCCAGCACCTGCCAGGCGTGAACCTCACGATCGCCGCTGCCGGTCGGGTGCCGTCGCAATGCGTCACGCGTTGCGGCGTCGCGCTCGGCGAGCGGCAGGACCGATCCGTCCGGATCCTGCTCTTCGACGTTCTTGACCAGCAGGATCGCTCGCAGGGCATTCGCGTTCATTCGGCCCAGACCACGGCTTTTGTCGGACTTTTCCCCGGTGGCCAGTCTAGCAAGACCTCGCAGCCGCCTGGCCCATGGTATTTTGCGCGGCCGAGGAGTCCCATCGTGTTCCGCCGATTCGAGCGCCTGGTCGAAACCTATCCCGACACGCCGCCGGCCACCCCGCCGCGCGCGTTTTTCGCCTTCCTGTGGCAATCCACCGAGGGCCTGCGGCCGTACATCCTGCTGATGACGCTCTGCACCGCCGTGATCGGCGCGTTCGAGGCGATGCTGTTCGCGATGCTCGGGCAGCTCGTCGACTGGCTGGCGAAGGTCGAACCTGCCCAGCTCTGGGCCACGGAGCGGCAGAACTTCCTGCTGCTGCTCGGGGTGCTGGCCGCCAGCCCGCTGGTCGTCGGACTGTTCGCACTGCTCAAGTACCAGGTGCTGTTCGCGAACTTCCCGATGCGACTGCGCTGGAACTTCCACCGGCTGATGCTCGGCCAGAGCATGAGTTTCTACCAGGACGAGTTCGCGGGCCGCGTCGCGACCAAGGTGATGCAGACAGCGCTCGCGGTGCGTGACGCCTGGCTGACCGCCACCGATATCCTTGCGTTCATCGTCATCTACTTCGTGACCATGCTCGCGATCGTGGGCACGTTCGACCTGCGCATGCTCGCGCCGTTCATCGGCTGGCTCACCCTCTACTCCCTGAGCCTCGTCTACTTCGTGCCGCGCCTGGGAAAGGTCGCGGCGGCACAGGCGGATGCGCGCTCATTGATGACCGGACGCGTGACCGACGCGTACACCAACATCGCGACGGTGAAGCTGTTCTCGCACGCCAGTCGCGAGGCCGGCTTTGCCCGCGCCTCGATGCAGGAATTCATGAAGACGGCCTATGCGCAGGGCCGCCTGGTGAGCGGGTTCGAGATAACCAACCACGCGCTCAGCATGGTGCTGATCGCCTCCACTGCCGGCGCGGCGCTGTGGCTGTGGGTGCAAGGTGAAGTGGGCGTGGGCGCGGTCGCCGCGGCGAGCGCGATGGCGCTGCGGCTGAACGGCATCGCGCACTGGATCATGTGGGAAGTCGCCTCGCTGTTCGAGCACGTCGGCACCGTCGAGGACGGCATGCGCACCTTGTCTCGCGCGCACACGGTGGTCGACGCACCAGACGCGAAGCCGCTCCAGGTCACCCGGGGCGAAATCCGCTTCGATCACGTCACGTTCGCCTACGGCGGCAAGCGCGCCGTCGTGGACGACCTGTGCCTGCACATCCGGCCGGGCGAGAAGATCGGCCTGGTCGGGCGTTCCGGGGCCGGCAAGAGCACCATCGTCAACCTGCTGCTGCGCTTCTACGACGTCGAGCAGGGCGCGATTCTCATAGACGGCCAGGGCATTTCGCACGTGACGCAGGACAGCCTGCGCGCGCAGATCGGGATGGTTACCCAGGACACCTCGCTGCTGCATCGCTCGGTGCGGGACAACATCGTCTATGGACGCCCCGACGCCGGTGACGACACCATGATCGCGGCAGCCAGGCGCGCCGAGGCGCACGAGTTCATCGAGGGCCTGTCGGACGTCAAGGGCCGGCGCGGTTACGACGCGCACGTCGGCGAGCGCGGCGTGAAGCTGAGCGGCGGCCAGCGCCAGCGCATCGCGATCGCTCGAGTCATGCTCAAGGATGCGCCGATCCTGCTGCTCGACGAGGCGACGAGCGCGCTCGACAGCGAAGTCGAGAATGCGATCCAGCAGAGCCTCTATCGGCTGATGGAAGGCAAGACCGTCGTGGCCATCGCTCATCGCCTCTCCACGATCGCGGCCATGGACCGTCTCGTCGTCATGGACCGGGGTCACATCGTCGAGGAAGGCGATCACCGCACGCTGCTCGAGCACGGCGGACTGTATGCGCGCCTGTGGGCGCATCAGAGCGGCGGCTTCCTCGGCGAAGACGCAGACGACGACGAATCCATTGCCACGCCGCGCACTGCTGCTGCAGGCTAACGCTCGCCTGGTCTCCGGAGGACGCATGCACAAGATCCTGTTCGCTCTCACTGCAGGGTTGCTCGTGACGTTTCAGCCCACCCATGCATCCAACCCCACGACCGGGGCCGACAGCATCGGCGCCATCGTCAAGGACTTCGACGCGTTCAACCGCGCGCAGGATCCGGTTCGCGCGGCCCAGCGCGGCGACAAGGAAGCCGCACGCATCTGGCCCGACAATTCGCCGCAGGCCATGGCTGCGCGCAAAGCTGCGTACGAGGAATTTCGGCGCCGACTGCAAGCGCTGCCTGCCACCGGCCTGGCTGGCGAAGACGAACTGAATCGCGAGCTGCTGGTCGACCGCGTGAACCTCGCGCTCGACGGCTTTGCGTTCGACGAAGAACGCATGCCCTTCATCAGCGGCGATGGCTTCTACACCACGGCGGACTACGCCGCGCTGAACACGCCGCTCGACGACGAAGCGGCGGCCGCTGCCTGGATCGCGCGTCTCGAGGCAATTCCGGCGTACTACGCGCGCGAAACGGAGAACATGCGTCGCGGCATTCGCACGGGCATGACGCAACCGCAGCGGACGGTCGAGCGGGCTATCGCGGACGTGCGCGGCCAGATTGCGCAGACGGATGACAAGACGCCCCTGCTCGCGCCCTTCCGCAACATGCCACAGTCGTTTGCCGCGGACCGCCGTGCCGCGCTCGAAGCGCGTGCCCGCAGCGTCCTGCAGACGCAGGTGCGGCCCGCCCAGCAGTCGCTGCTGCAATTCCTCGAACAGGACTACCTGCCGGCTGCGCGACCGGACATCGGCATCGGCAGCGTGCCGCAGGGCAAGGCGTACTACGCGTACCTCGCACGCCGGCACACCTCGACGTCGATGACGCCCGCCGAGATTCATGCGCTCGGTGAGCGCGAGGTCAGGCGCATCCGGGTGCGAATGGACCAGGCCATCGCGCAGACGGGATTCAAGGGCACGTTCCAGGAGTTCCTCGCGTCCGTGCGCAAGGACCCCCGCTTCTATGTCGGCGCCGCCGAGTACGGCGAGAAGTGCAGCGAAGTCGCGAAGCGCGCGGATTTCGCGATGCCGAAATACTTCGGCAAGCTGCCGCGACTTCCCTACGGCGTGCTGCCGATGCCCGCCGGACTCGAGAGCAGCGCGAACGGCTACTTGCCCGGCTCGCCCGAGCAGGGTGTCGCGGGCATGGTGGTCTACAAGCCCTGGATGGCAGAGAAGATGCCGACGTTCGGCGTACCGGCCTGGGTGCTGCACGAGGGCGTGCCGGGCCACCACCACCAGATTTCGCTGAGCCAGGAACTCACGGACCTGCCCGAGTTCCGGCGCGCCGACGACGTGACCGCCTACGTCGAAGGCTGGGGCCTCTATTCGGAGTACCTGGGCGAAGAGATGGGGATCTACCGCGATCCGTACGAACAGTTCGGCCGGCTCTCGCTCGAGATCTGGCGCGCATGCCGCCTGGTGGTCGACACCGGCATGCACGTGATGGGCTGGTCGCGCGACCGCGCAATGGCCTGCCTGCAGGAAAACAGCGCGCTCGCGCCGACGGAGATCGAGTTCGAGGTGGACCGCTACATCGCCTGGCCGGGCCAGGCACTCGCGTACAAGATCGGCGAACTCAAGATCATCGAACTGCGCCAGCGGGCGGCGGCGAAGCTCGGGCCGAGGTTCGACCTGCGCGCATTCCACGACCTGGTCCTGGGCGCCGGACCGATGCCGCTCGACCTGCTCGAAGCCCGCGTCGACCGCTGGATCGAGGCCGCAGCGGCCCACTGAGGGCCGCGTCAGCGTTCGAAATCGACCGTGACGTGCACGAGTTCGTCGTGCACTGCGAGTGCCGCACGCACTTCCGCAGCGTGCATTTCCTGCGCGCCGGCCAGGTGGACGATGCAGGCGTATTTCCCCCGCCCCACCCGCCACACGTGCAGGTCGCGCAGTTGCGGCGAGCCGGGCAGCAAGGCGATGACCTCGCGTACTTCCTGCACGACCGGCGAGTCCATTTCGGCATCGAGCAACACGCGACCCGTGTCGCGCAGCAGCCCGACTGCCCAGCGCCCGACCAGCACCGTGCCGACGATCCCCATCACCGGATCGAGCCACATCGCACCAAAATACTTGCCGCCCGCCAGGGCGACGATTGCAAGCACGGACGTGGCTGCATCCGCCACGACGTGGAGATACGCAGAGCGCAGGTTCAGGTCGTGATGATGCGCATGACCATGATGGGCGTGGTCGTGGCCGTGATGATCGCGCCCCTGGTGCTGATGACCGGAATCGTGCCCGGTCGACAGGAGCCAGGCTGACAGCACGTTGACCACGAGCCCGAGGATGGCGATCGGAATGGCCTCGTCGAACCGGATCGGCGCCGGGTTGAAGAGTCGCGAAACCGACTCGATTCCCATGTACGCCGCCACGCCGACCAGGAACACGGCGCTGGTGTACCCGCCGAGCACCTCGATCTTCCACGTCCCGAACGAAAAGCGCGGATCGTGGGCGTGGCGTCGCGCCAGGTAGTACGCGCCCGCCGAGACTCCGAGTGCGAGAGCGTGCGAACTCATGTGCCAGCCATCGGCCAGCAGCGCCATCGAACCGAGTACCGTGCCCGCGGCGATCTCGACGACCATCATCACGAGCGTGAGCCACATCACCTGGCGCGTGCGGCGCTCGGCGACCGGATTGCTGGTGTCGAAAACGTGGACGTGGGCGTCGTGGCGGCCGGTCGGTGACATGCTGGAACCTGGGTGGTCGCGCGCCGCCCGCGGCGGCGCTGCGAAGCGCCGCATTATGCAGTTTTTCCCCCAGCCGGCTCAGCTTCAGCTGCTGCCTTTGAGCGCCTTGGCGATGGTCCACTTGGCGAGCTGGGCCATGTGCACCTCGTCGGGGCCGTCGGCAAGCCGCACGTAGCGGCCGTAGCCGAACGCCGCGGGGATCGGGGTATCCTGGCACAGCCCCATGCCGCCATGCGCCTGCATCGCGCGGTCACAGACGTTCTGGCACATCTGCGGCGCGACGATCTTGATCATCGAAATGAGGTCGGCCGCACCGCGGTTGCCCTCGCGATCCATCTTGTCCGCCGCGGCCAGCGTGAGCAGGCGGGCCTGCTCGATCTCGCAGCGCGAGCGCGCAATCGCTTCACGCAGGCTGCCCTGTTCGCTCAGCTTGCGCCCGAACGCCACGCGTGAGTCCGCTCGCCGGCACATCAGTTCGAGCGCACGCTGCGCGGCGCCGATGAGGCGCATGCAGTGGTGAATGCGGCCGGGGCCGAGCCGACCCTGCGCGATTTCGAAGCCGCGCCCTTCGCCCACCAGCAGGTTCGAGGCCGGAACCCGCACGCCCTCGAGCACGACTTCGCCGTGACCGCTCGGCGAGTGCACTTCGCCGAATACCTTGAGCGGACGGACGAGGCGCACGCCCGGCGTGCTCCGCGGCACCAGGATCATGGACTGCTGCGAGTGCTTCGGGCCATCGAAGCGGGTCTTGCCCATGACGATCAGGATTTCGCACTCGGGGTGATAGATGTTGCTCGACCACCATTTGCGGCCCGTGACGACGTAATCGTCGCCGTCACGGACGATCGAGCATTCGATGTTGGTTGCATCGGAGGACGCCACCGCCGGCTCGGTCATCAGGAACGCCGAGCGGATGCGGCCCTCCAGCAAAGGCGTGAGCCACTGCGCCTGCTGTTCTGCGTTGCCGTAGCGCGCGAGCACTTCCATGTTGCCGGTGTCGGGGGCACCGCAATTGAAGATGGTCGAGGCCCAGTCGACACGCCCCATCAGTTCCGCGAGCGGTGCGTATTCGAGGTTGGTCAGGCCCGGGCTCCAGGGCTCGTATTCGTGGGGCAGGAACAGGTTCCAGAGGCCGGCTTCGCGCGCCCTGGCCTTGAGTCCTTCGACCATGGGCGGGACGACCCAGCGCTTCGCCGGGTCCTGCACGAACTCCTCGTATTCGGCCTCGGCCGGAAAGATGTGCGCCTGCATGAAGTCGTCGACGCGGCGCATCAGTTCGCGCGTGCGGGGGCTGTATTCGAAATCCATGACGGGCGCTCCGGAGTGGGTCTGGCGTCAGTTTAGGCCTGCCATGGCATTTCCCTACTGCAATGTTTTAATGAATAATCATTCACGCCATGCATCTATCGCGGATCGACCTGAACCTGCTCGTGGTGTTCGACACCGTCTTCACCGAAGGCAGCATCACGGCGGCAGGCCGCAAACTGAACCTGTCGCAGCCGGCCGTGAGTCACGCGCTCGCGCGCCTGCGCGACGTCTTCGGCGAACCGCTGTTCGAGCGGCAGGGACGGGGCATCGCCCCGACACCGCTCGCCCGCTCGATCGCCGGACCGGTCAGGGAAGCACTCGGCGCGATGGAGCGCACCTTCGGCCAGGCCGCGGGGTTCGAGCCGCTGACAACCGAGCGGCACTTCCGGATCGGCCTGCGCGAGGCGCTGGAACCGAGCGTGCTGCCCGAACTGAGCCAGGCCATCTGCGCCGCAGGCCCCCGACTCAGCCTCGCTTCGGCCAGGCATGACCGCCCTCGTCTCGAAACGGACCTCGCCACGGGTGAATTCGACGTTGCACTCGACGTGCTGCTGCCGGTGGCCGACCGCGTGCCGCACGAACGCGTGCTGACCGATCGCCTGGTCGTGATCGCACGAAAGGACCATCCACGGTTGCGACGCATGAAGCGCAGTGGCTGGAACCTGGACGCGTACCTGGAACTCGATCACGTGCAGGTGTCATCGCGCCGGCGCGGCCCCTCGCTGGAGGACGTTGCCCTGCAGTCGCTCGGCAAGACTCGTCGCATCCGGTTGCGCTGCCAGAGTCACGCAGCCGCCTGTCGTGCCGCCGCCAATACCGACCTGGTCGCGACTTTGCCCGAAACGTATGCACGCCACGTCGTCGAACGCGACACGAACCAGGTCGTGGCACTGCCGCTCGAGGGCATCAACCTCGAGACCTACATGTATTGGCCGGCCAATGCGGAACGGGATGCCGCCAATCGCTGGCTGCGCGACCAGGTCCGCACCGCGCTGCGCAGTCGTCGCTGACAGCTCAAGCTCACGGGCGGGTGCCTGGCCGGACCCTTCGCCGAGCTTGAAAAGGCAGACACGCGCTCGGAGAAGGGTCCGGCCAGGCACCCGCCGCTGGCACCGCCTCACACACTGACGCACGCACTGACTCAATGCTGCCGACCCGGCGACCGAGATGTAGCCATCATTGGCTGACAAAGGTGCATTGCGCGTCTCGGGCGAGCTGCACGGCTACGGACGCAGGTGAGAGGGCAGCGGCTGCGGGGTCCTTTCCCGAGCGCGTGTCTGCCTTTCCAAGCTCGGGAAAGGACCCCGCAGCCGCTGCCCAAGTAATTTCCCTAGCAGCGATGCCAGGGACTTCCTAGAGGGCGAGCGTCATCCGCACGAGTTCGGGCTCGTCGGTGTCGGAACGCGCAGCGAAGCCGAGCGACCGCGAGAGATCGATCATGCGCGTGTTCTCACGCAGCGTGATGCCGGTCATCACCTTCATCTGCCGGTCCCGCGCGATGTCGATCAGGCGCTGGAACAGGTGCCGGGCCACCCCCTTGCCCTGCCATTCGTCGCTCACGACGATCGCGAACTCGCACGTCTCCTCATCCTGCAAGGCTATGTACCGGGCCACGCCGATCTGCTGTTCAGTGCCGTCCGGCAGCGGCAAGACCACGATCAGGGCCAGCTCGCGGTCGTAGTCGATCTGCGTGAATTTCGACAGCATTGCCGGCGAGAGGTCCTGCAGTCCGAACATGAAGCGCAGGAACCGCGACTGCTCCGACAGCCGGTGGACGAAGTCCCGCTCGAGTTCGGCGTCCTCCGGACGGATCGCGCGGATCGTTGCCTGCTGCCCGTCCGGCAATTCGAGCGGGAACTCCAGCGCGCTCGGATACGGGTGGATCGCCATGTGGCGATAGAGCCGCTGCGGCTGCGGCAAGGGCATCACGCCGATGCGCGCATCGACGGCCACGGCGCCCCTGGCAGTCACGATCACCGGGTTGATGTCGATCGCGCCGACGTCGGGCAGCTCGCACACGATCTCGGATACGCGCAGCAGCATGTCCTCGATGGCGTCCTGCGCGGCAGGCGGCGCCCCGCGCAACGGTTGCAATGCCAGGCTCGCGCGCGTGCGGCGAATCAGGTCCCGCGCCAGGTAGGGGTTGAGCGGCGGCAGTGCCACCGCACGATCCCGGATCACCTCGACCATCGTGCCGCCGAGCCCGAAGCTGATCGCGGGGCCGAACACCGGATCGCGCACTGCACCGATCATCAGTTCGCGACCGTGCCGCTCGACGTACATCGGCTCGATCAGCACGCCTTCGAGGCGCGCGTCCGGCCGGGCGATGGCGACATCGCGCAGCATGCTGGCGTAGCCGTCGCGGACGCTGCGGGCGTCGGTGCGGCCGAGCCGCACGCCGCCGACGTCGGTCTTGTGGGAGATGTCGGGCGACAGGATTTTCATTGCGACCGGGAAGCCGACCGTCTCGGCGACCTGCACCGCCTCGGCTGCCGAGTACGCCGGGTAACTGCGGACGATCGGGATGCCGAAGGCGGCCAGCAGCTCCTTGGAGTCCGCCGGGTTGAGCCACTCGTTGCCTGCCGCGCGTGCCGTCGTCGAGCAGGCGTTGCGCCGTGGCGAGATCGGGTGTCGATGTCGGCCCGAGCGGCGCAGGAACCTGCAGCAACTGCTCCTGGTTGGCGGTGAACAGCGCGAGCGCAGCGATGGCGTCGACCGCGGCTTCGGGCGTGGGGAAGGCCGGAATCCGATTCTCGGCGAAGCGCTGGCGCGCGGCCGTCACCGCGTCGCCCCCCATCCAGCACGTGAAGACCGGCTTGCGCTGGGCTTTGGCCACCGTGATCAGTTCGGTCGCGAACAGGCCCGCATCGGTGAGCGCGAACGGCGTCACGATGGCGAGCAGCGCATCGACCTCGCGGTCCTGCAGGCACGCCTGCGCCGCCTGCGCGTAGACCTGCGCGGACGCGTCGCCGCGAACGTAGACGGGATTGCCATCCGAGGTACTGGGCGGCAGCAGCGCATGCAGCTTCTCGAGCGTTGCCTCCTCCAGCCGGGCCACCGTCAACCACCGATCGACGGCGCGGTCGGCGGCGAGCTGCCCGGGCCCGCCCGCGTTCGTCACGATGCCCAACCTGCGCCCGCGTATCCGCACGCCGGCACCGAGCGTGCTCGCTGCGCTGAACAGCTGGCTGAAATCGCGGATGCGCAGCACGCCGGCGCGACGCATCGCCGCATCGAAAACATCGTCGCCACCCACCAGCGAACCCGTGTGGAAGGCGAGGCTGCCGCGCCCTTCGAGCGAATGCCCGGCTTTCATGACGACGACGGGCTTTACGCGGGCCGCGGCCCGCAGCGCGCTCATGAAGCGGCGCGCGTCACCCACACCTTCGAGGTAGAGCATGATTCCGTCGGTCGCCGTATCGCGCGCGAGGAAATCGAGCACGTCCCCGAAGCCGATGTCATCGCCGACGCCGGTGGAGATCACCGTCGAGAATCCCACGTGCCGGGAGCGTGCCCAGTCGAGGGTCGCCGCACACAGCGCGCTCGACTGCGACACGAGCGCGAGACGGCCTGGATTGGGGAGCGCCCCGCCACAGGCTGCGTTGAGTCCGCTGTCGGTCCGGATCAAACCGAAACTGTTCGGCCCAAGCAGGCGCAACCCGTAGCGGCGCGCGACCTGCAGCATCGACCGTTCGCAGGCTGCGCCCTCATCGCCGCCCTCGCGGAATCCGGCGGATACGATGACTGCCCCGCGCACGCCGCGCTCGCCGCAATGCTCGAGCACGATTGGCAAGGTGTGTGGAGGGGTGGCGATGACCACGAGGTCGACGGCCTGCGGCAATGAACGCACGTCAGGGAAGGCCGGCACACCGCCGATCGTCGCGTGCCGCGGGTTGACGTAGAACACGGGACCGCGAAATCCGCCTTCACGCAGGTTCCGGCACAGGACTTCGCCGATCGAACCCGGCTTGTCACTTGCGCCGACCACGGCCACGGATGCGGGGCGCAGCACGGCCTCGATGCGTTTCGCAGTCATGGTTCCAGTGTACTCTCGGGGGTAGGGAGAACTCGCAAATGCTAGCCCCAGGCGTTTGCGGGATCATTGTGGGTCACCGCAACCGGAGTCGCCCATGGCCGTCGCTTTCGTGACTCATTCCCATTGTCGCCTGCATCGCATGGGGGACTGCCATCCGGAGCAACCGGCGCGACTCGACGCGATCGAAGACGAACTCCACACGCGCGGCCTGTACGACGTGCTGCTGCATCGCGAGGCACCGCGTGCCAGCATCGAACAGCTGGTTCGCGTGCATCCGCTGGCCTACGTCGAGGACCTCTCCAACCGCTCACCCGCCGAAGGCCTCGCGCACATCGATCCAGACACCTGGATGTGTCCCGACACGTTCGAAGCCGCGTTGCGCGCCGCCGGCGCCAACGTGCTGGCGACGGACCTGGTGCTGACGGGCGAGGCGTCACGCGCCTTCTGCAACGTGCGCCCGCCGGGTCACCACGCCGGGCCGGCGACGGCGATGGGATTCTGCTTCTTCAACAACGTCGCCGTCGCGGCGCGCCACGCGCTCGACCACCACGGCCTCGAGCGCGTCGCGATCCTCGATTTCGACGTGCATCTCGGCAACGGCACGGAAGACATTTTCAAAGACGACGCGCGGGTGCTGCTCTGCTCGTCATACCAGTTTCCGCTGTGGCCCGACCTGAACCCGCCCACACGGCCCGGCCGCGTCATCAATTGTCCGTTGCCCCCGGGCAGCGGCAGCGATACATTCCGCGCGGCCGTGCAGCAGCAGTGGCTGCCTGCGCTGGAAGCATTCGCACCGCAATTGCTGCTGATATCCGCGGGCTTCGATGCACACGGTGCCGATGACATGTCGCACCTGCGGTTCACAACGGCCGACTACGCCTGGGTGACCGCAGTCGCCTGCGATATCGCTGATCGATACGCGCACGGGCGCATCGTCTCGACGCTCGAAGGTGGTTACGACCTGGGTTCGCTCGCGGCGAGCGTGGCGGCGCACATCGAGAAACTCGTACTCGCCTGACGCACGTTCGCATTCATATCGAACGCACCACTGGACTCGCGACGCTGCAGCAAGCAGAATGCGCCCGCGCGCGTGGGTTTCACTCTGCGCGTTAGCTCCGCCGCGCTGTTACCACCAAGTCACATCTTGCGGGTTCAGTCCACCAGCGCGGCGGGGCGACTTCACCACGACTTCCATCGCCCAGCCGCAGCACCGGCGCCGCGCGCGACCGGACCGCTTTGGGTCAGCGCACGAGTCCCGTCAGCCAGCCGGCGAATTCGAGCCATGCCGCAGTGCCCGAAAGCGCGAGCCGAGCGGGCAACGCCACGATCAGCGCCAGTCCGCCCCAGCGCGTCACCGGGTGCAGGTTGCCGCGCGTGCGGAAATCCCAGAGCGCGAGCGCGACGATGAACAGGTAGGCCAGGCCGAAGTACACAAACGGATTGCCGAGCTTCCACACGTACGGCCAGCGCGCGAACGCAGCGCCGAGGAGCGTGACGGTCGCGAGCACCATCCAGCGCTTGTGGCTCTGCGGATTCGCGCGGTTGGCGATTGCCAACCCGAAGAACGCGGCGAAGAACGCGATGTCGAACAGCGGCACGACCAGGAACTGCAGCGGCGGCACGGGCACGCCGTTGAAGCCGGTCGGCCGGTTGGCGGCGACCAGCGCACCGACGACGCCGAGGATCACCATCCCCACCGCGACGATCACGCCGACAACGCCAAGCTTGCGATGCACGTCCGTGCGGCCGGCGCCGACCAGCATGGCCTGCATCACGAGCAGCACGCACCACGCCGAAAAGAACGCGCCGTGCACGTAGAAGATCGGCTCGGACGGAGACGGCCACTCGGGAAACAACGGCCGCAGGAAGAAGGAGCGCGCGAAGCCGACGTAGGCTGCGAGCAGCATCGCGATCGCCATGCCCGTGTAGAAACGTCGCTCGGCGGTCCAGCGCGAGCGCGTGCCGATGGCAGCAGTGTTTTCCATGCTTCGTCACCCCCCGGATGCAGGAAGGCGCAGCCTAGCATGACCGCTGCGCGCGTCAGGACGCGGGCAGCGCCGGCTCCATCGTTTGCGGTGCAGTCCGCCGGCTGCCGGCATAGAGGTCGAACAGCAGCAGCCGGCACGGAATGCTGCCATTCATCAGTTTGATCGTCCGCGACGGCTTCAGCCCGATTGCCTTGTACGGCGAAGCATCGGCCGCGAGCACCGCGGCGCGCCAGCCCGCGAATCGCTGCTTCAGCGTGTCGCCAAACTCTTCGTACAACTGCCGCACCTCGGCTTCGCCCCCGCCGATGCGATCACCGTAGGGCAGGTTCGTCGCCAGCAGGCCGGTCGACGCCGGCGGCATGACGTCCTGCACGCGCACCACGTCGAACTGGATGTACTTCTCGACACGCGCCTTGAGCGCGCTCTTGCGCGCCATGTCGATGTAGTCGGCCCGGATGTCGGACGCCGCCACGACGCAAGGCGGTGCTTCCAGCTTTTCGGCACGGATGCTTTCCTGGGTTTCGCGCCAGAGCGCGCGGTCGAAGTCCGCAAGCCATTCGAAGTGGAACTCGCCTTTCTTGCGATGGATCTGCGGCGCCTTGCGCACGGCGATCATCGCCGCCTCGATCGCCAGCGTGCCGCTGCCGCACATTGGATCGAGGAACGCGACGCTGCCCTCGTAACCCGCAAATTGCAGGATCGCGGCCGCCAGCGTCTCCTTCAGCGGCGCGGGATGCCCCTGCTCGCGGTAACCCCGCTTGTGCAGCGACTTGCCCGACGTATCGAAGCTCAGCATGCAGCGGCCGCGCGCGACATGCGCCACGATCACCACCTTCGGCTCCCCCGTGTCGACCGGGGGAACCTGCCCACCCAGCCGCGCGAAGGATTCCCGCACGCCCTCGCGCACCTGGGTGATGACCTGCTTCGGCGTCAGCCCGCCGCCCTCGTCGCCCGTGCTCTCGACCATGAAAGCGTGACGGGCGTCGAACCATTCGGGCCAGTGCAGGCGACGCGCCTGCGAATGCAGCATCGCCGGCGTGTGCGCCGGCACCTCGCGCAGGACGCGCAGGATGCGGCTGGCCGTGCGCACGCGCAGATGCAGTTCGTAAAACTGGCGTGGCGTCGCGGTGAACAGCACGGCACGAAACGTCGGCGCCAGCTCGGTGGCGCCCAGCGCTTCCAGTTCCGCGACGAGAGCCTGCTTGGCCTCCTCGGGACAGGTTGCAATCAGCCGCATGAATCGCCGCGCACGCCGCACTGCCGCCGATGCTTTTTCATTTGCCGCCTGTCACCCGACGGAAACTCGCCGCGAGGGCGCCATCCGCACCGCGCAGCTCGAGGCGATCGCCCTCCCTGCGGAAGGTCGTGACCTTGCCCAGCGCGCTGAGGAATGCCTGTTCCTGCTCCATCACGCCTGCCGTCGCGCACATCATGCGCGTTGCGGCGGCGGTGCCGAAGTTGACCGTGTCGCGCGCGGATTCGTAACTCACCGTGTAGCGATTGCAGCCCGCGGAACCACTGGCAAGTCCGTCGGTACCAAACGCCAGGGTGACCGAGCTGCCCGCGACCAGGCTGGCGACGCCGCCCTTGCCATTGTTGATCCCACTCGCGGTCCACTCCGTACCGGCCAACTGCATGGACTGGGCCTTGTAGACCGCCAGGATCCTGCCGTCTGCCCCGAGCAGCTCGAGCGTGTCGGCGCTGATCCGGTGGGAACGAGTGGTGGACAGCGCGGCAGTGACCGCCCTCGCCTGCTCCATGACTTGGGCCGCACAGGCCATTTGTGTGGAGACGAGCTGCCCGAACGACAGGGCCGACTTGTCCTGCGTGTAGGCGCCGGCGAAGCGGTTGCAACTGTCAGATCCGCTGGCGCGACCCGCGGCGAACTGCAGCGTGGACGATGACTGGGGAACGAGCGCCTTGCCGGGAAGGTCGCTCAGTACCCACGCGCTGTCGTCGAGGCCCGGACTCGCATCGGATCCCGCGAACACGGTGCTACAGCCTGCCGCGATCAACGCAGCCAACACCGCGCCAGCCGCACGGACCACAAAGCTCTTCATGCATGCACTCCCGGTGGCACACGTTGGTCGCCCCCTGCTGCACAGTCTAGTGCACGGAGCCTGCCGGGAGGACCCCGGCTCAGGGAGCGCCGTCGTGCAGAGTAGAGGTGCGCCAACACCCGCGACTCGTCGCTGCGGGTCAGCCGCGACGTCGCGACCCGCGCGCGGCCAGCACACCATCGCCTTCGATCCGTGTCGTGAAACCGGCAACGCGCAAGCGCCGCTCGACTTCCTGCGGCACGTCGCGGCCGGTCGTGAGGCGATTGGGCGTTCCGGTGTAATGGAACAGGCGGCCACCCGGCTTCAACACGCGGACAAGCTCGTCGTAAAACGCCTGTGAATACAGCTCGCCGGCGAGGCCGAAGCGTGGCGGATCGTGCAGGATGGCACCGAACGAAGCATCAGCAAGTCCGCCTATCCTCTGGCCTATGTCACCTGCGACCAGGGTCAGGCGAGGATCACCTTGCGGTGACCACGGGTTGAGGGTGCGCAGCCAGAGGACGTCCGGATTGATTTCGTACGACGTGACTGCGCTCGCACCGCCCTCCAGGCACCATGCCGCGAAGTAGCCGAGACCCGCGCAGGTATCGAGGACTCGCTTGCCGCCGGGCTCGATCAGGGCGACCTTGCGGCGCGCATCCTCGTAGGGCGAGACCAGCTTGGTCGGCAGCATTTTCACGCCGTCGATCTCGAACGTCGGCGGGCCCCAGTCGGTCGGCACGAGTTTCAGCAGCGAGGCGCCGAAGCGCGCGACGGGCTCGAATCCTGCGCCGGTCCAGTGATAGATGGTCCGCTCCTTGCAGCGCTCGAGGTATGGGTACCCACGCCCGCGCCAATGCCATGCGTCCGCTCCGAGTTCGACCTGCGTCGCCGAGCGATCGAGATCGAGCGAACACGCTAGCCCGCTTTCGCCGCGACGACGCGCGACGAGCATGCGGTCGTGCACGCGGGCGGTGAGCAGCGGACCCGGCAGTGGCACGGATTCGGCACGGGACGGCATGCCGATGCGTTACCCGCCCCGGGGTAGCGCTAGCCGGCGCGTCACGCCAATGACGCGGGATGCCAGTCCGCCGAGCGCCTGCACGCTGGACGGCGGGTCGATCTGCGCCATCGTCACCTGGAATACGGCTTCCTTGCCCGCGGCGAGCGCCGGATTCGCGACGACCGAGCGTCCTGCGACGAGGAACGTGTCGATATCACCGAACGCCACCAGCATCGGCGTGCGCGAAGGTCGATACGGGCGCAAGGCACGACCTGCAGCGGCACGTCGGACGTTTGCGGCCGCGCACTCGCCCATCTCGAGTGCATGGAATGCCTGCTTTGGCACCGGCTTCGCCAATGCTGCCGCATCGCCGACTACGAAAACGTTGTGGTGGCGGCGGCTGCGCAGCGTCGCATCGACAGGTGCCCATTGCCGTGGCTTCGGCGCGAGCTTCGCGGCATGCAGCAGCGGAGGCGCAACGCCACCGCCCGTCCAGATCGTGAGATCGGAAGGTATCCGCTGGCCGCTTTGCAGGCGCACTCCGGTCGCCGTGATTGCCGCGACCGGCACGCCCGTGTGGATTCGCACGTCGCAAGCCCGGACATGCTTGCGCACGGCCGCGTCGATCTTCGGCGATACTCCCGGCATCAGACGCGGTCCCGCCTCGACGACGTGCAGCGTCAGGCTCGCACGTGACCTGTAACGACGCAGGATTTCACCGAGCGCCTCGACGCCCGCGAAGCCTCCGCCCACGATGACGATCGATCGCGGCGCGCGGCCCTTCATCAGGACCGCCAGGCGGCGGCCGATCGCGGCGCATTGCTCGACGCTCTTGAAAGGCAGCGCGTGGCGCTCGACGCCCCGCACTCCGTACGTCTCCTCGATACCCCCCACGGCGACGATGCAATAGTCGAACTCGTGGGCCGTGCCCGCTGCCGTTGCCAGGGTTCCACGCTTCGCATCGATGGCTGTCACGGTGTCCCGCACGAAGCGATGGCCTGCCGCAGCCACCAACCGCTTCCGCGGCAGCCTCAGGTCGCCCGGCCGCTTGGCCCCCGACACGAGTTCGTGAATGTTGGGGAGCCATTCGAACCACGGCGACGGATCGAACACGGTCACGTCGAACCCGGAACCGAGACCCTGTGCTGCCCGCAAGCCTGCGAAATTGGCGCCTACGATGGCGACGCGTGGCCGCGTCGGGAGAAGGTTACGGCGGCGTGCGCTCATGGACGGGCTTCGCAGGGAACGGTGGGGAGCCGCAGTGTAGACTGGAATTTCACTGCCAGAGGAGCTCCCGTGAACCCGCTCAAGTCATTCCTCAAGACGACCCTCGTGGGCGGCCTGATGTTCCTGGTGCCCGTCGTGCTGATCGCGGTCGTACTGCGCCACGCACTGCAGTTCTCCGGCAAAATTGCCAAGCCGCTCGCTGCCGTGCTGCCCGTCAGTCACGTGGGCGGCGTTGCCGTCGCCACGATCATCGCGGTCGCCATCCTGCTCTTCATCGCGTTCCTGGCAGGGATTGTGTCCCGCACGGGCCTGGGGCGGCGCGTCACGCACTGGTTCGAAGAGTCGATCCTCGGCGGCATGCCGCAATACCGCATGGTGAAGTCGCTGGCCGAGGGCCTCACGCAGATCGAGGGCGGCGCAGGCATGCAACCGGTGCTGATGCGCGGCGACGAAGGCTGGATGCTCGGCTACCAGATGGAAGAACTGCCGAATGGCTGGCGCGTCATCTTCCTGCCGGCGTCGCCGACGCCGATGTCGGGCAATGTCATTTACGTCGAGGCAGCGCGCGTGCGGCCGCTCGATCTCTCGATGCGCGACGCCATGCAGCTGGTCAAGCGGCTCGGCATCGGGTCGGCGGAGAAGTTGCGCGGCACGAACCTCACCGCCAGCGTCCCGGGTTGATCAGGGCGACTGCTCGCCGAGCGCCTGCGCCGCCAATACGCGCACCTGCGGGTCTGCCGGATAGGCGGCGACCAGTCTGCGCGCCGTCACCTGCGCCTCCTGGCGCTTGCCCGACTCGAGCTGGAACGACGTCAGCGCCATGAGCATGTCGCGGTCATAGGGCCAATGCCGGACCGCTTCCTGCAACCGACGGATCGATTCACCCGCCTGCCCCGTCGAATGCAGCGCGACCGCGAAGACGTAGCTATAACGTGCAGTCGCGGGATCAAGCTCCACGGCGCGTTTGAGCGACGCCAGCGCTTGTTCCGGCTGTCGCAGCCGGATGAGGGCCAGGCCCAGGGCGTGATGCAGCGTGGCGCTCGTCGGCACACGCTGCAGTCCCTGCTGCAGCATGTCAGCCGACTCCTGGTCGCGGCCTTGTGCGCGCAGCACGTCCGCTGCATTGACGTAGGCTGGCACGAATTCCGGATCGAGCTGGATTGCCGCGCTGAACTGGGCCCGGGCATCGTCCGCCTGCCCCAGTGCCGCCTGGAAACCACCCAGCGCGACGCGTGACTCGGGCCGATCCGCGTTGTACTGCAGGGTGGCAACGTATTCCTGCGAGGCGGCCTCCCAACGCGGCAACAGCTCCTGCGGCAGACGAGCCTGGCCGCCCGCGAGCGACCGCGCCGCCTCGATGCGAACGGCACGCGTGGCGTCACCGAGCAGCGGCCCGAGGACCTCGGCCCGCGTTTCGGCGGGCATCACGTCAGCCAGTTGCACCGTCGCCAGCCGCACCAGCGGGCTGGCATCCCGTGACATACGCTGCGCGAAGTCGCGCGTGAACTGGCCGCTACCCGCAAGCCGCGCAAGCGCCGAGGCACGCACGATGGCGGGTTGCGCCGCGTCGCCGGCCACACCGGCGAGCCGATCCAGCGCAGATGGCTCGCCACCTTCGGCGGCATCGAAAGCGGCAGCGAAGGTCTGGTAACCCGCGGCGTCGCGGCCGAGCCAGTCGCGCACCGCCTTGGCCGCCCACTTCGCATCGCGGCCGGTGTGGCACGAGTTGCATGCGTTCGGCACGCCGAACGCCACGCTTTCATCGGGCCGCGGCACACGCATGCCGTGATCGCGCCGCGGATCCACGACCATGTACGTGTTCTGCGGCATGTGGCAATTGGCGCACTGCGCACCGGCGGTGCCCTGCTGGTGACGGTGGTGCGAGGCCACGTCGTAGCTAGACGGTTCGTGGCACTGCGCGCAGACCGCGTTGCCCGGAGCGCGCGTTCTCTGCGTGTGCGGATCGTGACAGTCGCTGCACGTGACGCCGGCGGCGTGCATGCGGCTCTGCAGCCATGAGCCCCAGATAAAGACCTCGTCCTGCTGCTGCCCATCGACGTGATACAGCGTGGGCGTCAGCAACGAAGGCAGGTAGTGATCGAGGAACGAGCGACCCGGCTGATAACCCTCGGCGATCTGTGCACGACGTGCATGGCATTGGGCGCACACCTCGATTTCGCGCTCGGACTGGCGCGGAACGCTGCGCACGGGCTTGCCGGCCTGGTTGCGGGTCCACGCCACGCCGCGCCGTTCGTCGAGCTGCACGGTGAGCCCCTTGTCCGGCTCGTTGCCCTTGCGTTCGGCCCACCGCACGTGCTCCGAGCCTGGCCCGTGACATGCCTCGCAACCCACTGAGATCTCGGCGTAGGTCGTCTTGAACGAATCGTCCGCCGCATCGTAGCCCTTGCTCACCTGGGTCGAATGGCAGTCGGCGCACATGAAGTTCCAGTTCTGCGCCCGGCGCGTCCAGTGGAGTTCGTCCGTGTGGTCGACCCGTTCATTCGGATACTGGCGGAACCACCGCTGGCCACCCTGTTCGCGTGGCCGCGCATCCCAGGTCACGGAAGCGGCCTGCAGCCGACCGCCGGGTAGCTCGACGAGGTATTGCTGCAGCGGGGCGATGCCGAACGTGTACTTGACCTCGAAGTCAGCGAGCTGGCCATCGGGCCCGTCGGTCCGGATGAAGAACTTGCCGTCACGACGGAAGAACCCTGAATTCACGCCCTGGAAGGCGTAAGTCGTGTCGTTGAAGTCGCCCAGCACGGTACGTTCGGTGGCGTGCTGCATGGCGACGGCATGCTGCGATGCTTGCCAGGCCTTCGATTCGGCCGCGTGACATTGCGCGCAGGACTGCGAGCCAGCGTAGGTCGCTGCGACGGCGGCCGCCCCGCTTACCGACTTCAGCGCCGGCTCGCCCGGCTGCCGCGCTGAGAAGAAATGCCAGGCAGCCAGCGCCAGCAGCGCAACGCCGGCGAGCGCACCGACCCGCAACGCCGACGAGCGATTCAATGCTCCTGCGGGCACGTCAGGCCCGGAAGCAGGAGTGCTCTTCGCGGATTGCCGCGGCGCGTGGGCTTGCTTGCGGGACACGGATCACGACTCTCTGCGGACGAGCCGCGACACGGCTCAGGGTGATGACGGGGCCGCGACGACTGCCTTGGTCCCCGGCATGATCTCGAAATACTGATCGAAATCCGCCAGGCACGCCATCAGTTGCTTCAGCACGTCCACATTGCCGGCGAAGCTCGCCCGGCCAGCCGCGGCTTGGGAGGCGAATGTCGCCTTGCGCATCATGATCGGCACCAGGTCGGCCCGGTTGATCGTGATGGTGAGATCCGCGTTCTTCGCCTGGTACCCCTGGATGTTGGTCAGCGTCGAATGGCTGAGTTCGAGCACGTGCTGTTCGCCATTGTCGGGCGTCACCAGGTTGATCGTGAATGCGAGCCCGTCGGCCTTGTGGCTGTCGAGCAGGATGCCGAGGTAGTCGAGCCACAGCTCCGTCGACATGGCACGCACGGTGTCGGGCGACGCCGATCGCGGCATCAGGCCGGTCGGGATGCCCGAACGCAGCTCCAGCGCGGCGGCCAGGAAACTGTTGCGCAGGCTGGAGCTCTCCTTCTGGTAGCCCATCTGCTCGAAGGCGTCGGCCAGCAGGTTCTTGGCCGCCTGGTTCGACGGCTCCGCGTACACCAGCTTGTTCAGCAGCTCGATGGCGAGGCGGTAATCACCCGCGTCATGGAGTTCGCGTGATCTCGCGAGAATCTTGTCCGAGCCGCCCATCATCTCGACGTAGAGCGGGGCGGAATCGCGCGGCGAGGCCGGCACCAGCGTGGCCGGGTTGCCGTCCCAGTAGCCAAGGTAGCGATTGATGACCGCGCGGCTGTTGTGCTCTTCCGACCCGTGATAGCTGTGCGCCGCCCAGTCCTGCTGCAGGCTCTGCGGCAGGCGGTAGACGTTCTGGATCTCGTTGATCGTCACGCCCTGGTTCGCCGCGTGCAGCACGGCGTTGTTCAGGTTCGCGTACACGTCGCGCTGCGTGCGCATGACGTCCTGGATGCGCGCGTTGCCCCAGCGGGGCCAGGTGTGAGCCGCGAACATCACGTCGGCCTGCGTGCCGTACAGGTAGAGCGCCTCGTTGATGTACTTGGACCACAGGAGGGCATCGCGTACGAGCGCGCCCCGCAGCGTGTAGATGTTGTGGATCGTGGCCGTGATGTTCTCGGCCGCCCAGAACGCCTTGTACTGCGGAAACCAGGTGTTCATTTCGGCCGGCGCTTCGGTGCCCGGCGTGTTCTGGAACACCATCGTCACGCCGTCGACGACGATTTCCTCGATGTCTTTGGCTACGAGCCGCGTCGGTTCGATCAAGCCCGTGGTGCCCGTGGAAGCCCGCTTGCCGATGGCCTGGTCGACGTGGCCGAACGGGCTCTGCGGCAGCAGCATGCCGTACTGGTACATCGCGCGCCGGATCATCGCATTGCCGGCGTAGACGTTCTCCGCTACGGCCGCTTCCATGAACCCGGCGGGTGCGATGACCTGCACCTTGCCCGATTTCACGTCGGCGTCGTCGATGACGCCGCGCACGCCGCCGAAATGATCGATGTGCGAGTGCGAGTAGACGACGGCCACGACGGGACGGGCGCCGAGCTTCTCATTGGCAAACGCGAGTGCCGCGGCGGCGGTTTCCTGCGAGACGAGCGGGTCGAAGATGATCCAGCCGGTGTCGCCGCGCACGAAGGTGATGTTCGAAAGATCGAAGCCGCGAACTTGCCAGATCTTGCCCGGCACGACTGCGTAGAGTCCGTACTGTGCGTTGAGCACGGCCTGTCGCTGCAGCGACGGGTGGATGCTGTCGAAATCCTGCTTCGTGTCGAGGAATTTGTAGCTGTCGAACCGCCAGGCGGACCCGCCTTCCGCAGTCTTGATCTCGGTGTACGTGGGGGCCGCGACGAATCCACGCTTCGACTCTTCGAAGTCCCGCTCGTCCTCGAACGGCAGCGCGGACCGCGCGCTGCGCTGCAACGCCACCGTCGCCTGCGACGGCGGTTGTGCCTGCGAATGGGAGTGAGCGACCGGTGCAGGGCTGCCCGCTGCCTTGGTCTCACGCGCCCCGGCATTCAGCGGTGCACACGCGCCAAACACCGTCAGCACCAGCAAGGCCTGCAGGAAATCGGGTCGAGTCATGCCAGTCTCCATCACATCATTTTCTGCACGCGAATCGCCGCGCGCACTGTTCAACGCGTCAATAGATCCACTGCAGGCGCGTTAGCAAGATTTTCGTATTGCCCGTGACACCGAATCGATCGAGATCGATGTTGCCGTAGCCGACACTCGCCTTCCAGCGGTTGTTGGCCCACCAGTTCACGCCCGCCCACCAGCCGTCCATCGTGCCGCCACTCACAGTCTTGTCGTCAAGATCGACGTGGCCGTAGCGTCCGATGAGTTCGACGGCGCCCCACCGGCCCTGCGGCAGTATGCGCCGCGCATACCCGGCCTTGCGGTCGTAGGGACGATGCTCGCCGGTGACCACCCAGCTGCCCGTGACGTACCAACCGTCGAGCGTGGGATCGCTGTCGTCGCGGGCGCTGAGGTCCGCACGAACGTATTCAGCCAGCACCGAGTAGCCGCCGTGATTCCAGAGCGCCTCGATGCCGGTGTGCCAGGCATGATCGCCGGCCACTTTTCCGGTATCGATGAAATCGTCCGCCACGTTGGACGCTGGCTTGCCCTTGTACCGCAACTGGTCGTTCACCGCGCCGTAGTAACGGGTACTGGCGGCGACGTGCAGGTAATTGGCGCCATCCTCCGACCAGAGCGGCAAAGCAGTGACGCGGCCCGCGAAGTCGTTGCCTGACTTGGACCAGGAGGTTCCCTGCGTCCACCAGTCGTTGTACCAGCCGACTGCCCAGGTTGCGCGTTGGTCGAACACGGCGTTGCCCAGCATGGCGCCGTCGTTACGCGACCGGAAGAAAGGAGTCAGCAGACGTTCGTGGTGCGGCAGGTTGGCGGCATCGCCGACCATTTCATACGCGAACGGCTCCTTGATCTTGCCGAGCGTGAGCGTACCGAGCTTTGGCCCGAGCACCGTCGAGATGCGCACGTCCGTCGTGTTCCAGTCGTCGCTCGAAGTCTGGTCGAAGCCCTTGTACTCGTAGCTGACCATGTAGTTCCACGTGCGAAACAGCTCGAAATGACCGCGGGCGGAAAGCCGCAGCGACCGCGCCTCGAGTTCGTCCTGCTGGTTGCCGACCTGGTCTTTGCTGCGCTCATCCTGGTCGAAGCTCGTGTAGTCCATCGGCATCACGACGAAGCCGAACTTAACCGAGAATCGATCGTGCTCGTCCTCGATCTTCGCCGCCTCGAGCGTCTCGTCTGGAACGATGCTCGACATCGCGAAATCGTGGTCGTCCTTGACGAGGTGCTCGGACTCCGGTGTGACGTCGGATTCGACGGACTGCGCCAGGGCAACGCCCGTCCCGCAGAAAAAGATCGCTGCAGCAGCCAGTTCACGCCTCATCACGAAATCTCCAGTTCACCTTTCTTGTTGTCGCTGGGATGCTGTTGTCCGGACGCGCGCTCATCGTGCAGGTCAAAACGAAACCACGGCGCTCCGCTCGGGAAACCGCCTGCGGGGGGTGGGAATGCAGGCGGCTCCCTCACGGGCGCCGTGGAGTTTTTCAGCGCAGCGGCGGTCGGCTTACTGCTTCGAACCGGCGGTCACCGCTTCCATGACGCGATCAAGGTTGAAGCTGCCTGGCTTCTGCCGCGGCGGGAAGTCCTTGAAGCTCTGGAGCCACTGGCCCACGTAACCGCCAGCCGGCGCGATCATGAACATGTGCTCGAGGTACCAGCGCTGGTAGCCGATCGCGTGTTCCTCGTCGGCACGCTCGAACGGATCCATGCGCAGGTTCGTGATCTTCGGCGCGCGCAGCTGCGTGAACGGCTTCTGCCAGACCTCGAGACCTTCGCCTTCCTGTTCGAGGAACGTGATCTTCCAGTCACCGTAGCGCAGGGCGGCAACGCTGCCGTCGTCCGTCCAGTAGATGAACTCATTGCGCGGCCACGCGGACTCGCCACGGAACGCCGGGCCGAGATCGTAGCCGTCGAGGTGAACCTTGTAGTTCATCTTGCCGATCTTGCGACCCTTGAGCAGGTCCGCAGTCACGGTCTTGTCGCCGGCTGCGGCCAGGAACGTGGTCAGCATGTCTTCGTGCGCGCCGATTTCGTTGATCACGGTGCCCGGCTTGATGACGCCCGGCCACTTGATCATCGTCGGGACGCGGTAACCGCCTTCCCACTGGGTATTCTTCTCACCCTTGAACATCGTCGTGCCGCCATCCGGCCACGTGAACGTCTCGGCGCCGTTGTCGGTCGAGTACATGACGATAGTGTTTTGCTCGAGGCCCAGCGCCTTGAGCTTGGCCAGCACCTGGCCCACGGCGAGGTCGTGCTCGGCCATGCCGTCTGCATAGAGACCCTGGCCCGTCTTGCCCACCGACTCTGCCTTCAGATGCGTGAAGATGTGCATGCGAGTGGAGTTCCACCACAGGAAGAACGGCTTGCCGGACTTCGCGGAGCGTTCCATGAAGTCGAGCGCCTTGGCCGTGACTTCGTCGTCGATCGTCTCCATGCGCTTCTTCGTCAGCGGACCCGTGTCCGTGATGCGGCCGTCGGCGAAGCTGTGGATGACGCCACGCGGGCCGAACTTCTTCTTCAACTCCGGGTTCTTGAAGTAGTCCGGGTTCTCCGGCTCTTCTTCCGCGTTGAGATGATAGAGGTTGCCGAAGAACTCGTCGAAGCCATGCGCCGTCGGCAGCATCTCATCGCGGTCGCCGAGGTGGTTCTTGCCGAACTGGCCGGTGACGTAGCCCTGCGCCTTGAGCAGCGTGGCGATTGTCGGGTCCTCGGCCTTCATGCCTTCCGGCGCGCCCGGCAGGCCCACCTTAGTCAGGCCCGTACGGATCGGCGACTGGCCAGTGATGAACGCGGCGCGGCCGGCGGTGCAGCTCTGCTGGCCGTACCAGTCGGTGAACAACGCGCCTTCGCTGGCGATGCTGTCGATGTTGGGCGTCTTGTAACCCATCATGCCGCGGTTGTACGCGCTGATGTTGAAGCCACCGATGTCGTCACCCCAGATGACCAGGATGTTGGGCTTCTGTGTCTGTGCCTGGGCGGGTCCGCCCAGCACGCCCAGCACCGCGACCAACGCGGCGCTGAAAACTCCTGCGAATTTCTGTTGCATGTCGTTTGGGTCCCCACCCGTCCTGAAAGTGACTTCTGTTTTGGCCGGGTACAGTGTCCCGAGGACTCGCCGGCGAGCCCGGCGCGTAAAGTGACTCAGTCCGAGCCATGTGTCCAATGCATGTTTGATATCGAAGGTATATCCTCCACGCATGGCCCTCGAGCTCCAGCAATTGCGCCAGGTCGTCGCGCTGGCCGAACACGGCAGTTTCGTGCGGGCGTCGGCCGCGCTGCATATCAGCCAGCCCGCGCTCTCACGCAGCATCCAGAACCTCGAGCGCCGGTTCGGCAGCAGCCTGTTCCTGCGCTCCGCCGCCGGCGTCGTGCCCACCGATCTCGGCCGGCTGTACATCGAACGCGCGCGCGACCTGCTGCGCATGGCGGACGAACTCGAGGGCGAGGCTATAGGTCATGCGGCGATGCGCACGGGGCGGGTGGACGTCGGCGGCGGCCCGTACCCGACGGACTCGTTCCTGGGTCCGGCGGTGGCGCGCTTCGTCGAGCAGTTTCCACAAGTCAGCGTACAACTGCACTCAGGCGACTGGGACGACCTCGTCCACCAGTTGCGCAGCCGGACACTGGATTTTTTCGTGGCAGAAACCAGCCTGCTCGCGCGCGAACCGGACCTCGACGTGGTGCCGATGCCCGTGCGACACCCCGTGTACTTCTTTGCACGCGCCGACCACCCCCTGGCGGCAAGCAGCGCGACGATTCGGGCGGCCGACGTGATGAGCTGGCCCTTCGCCACTCCTTCGCGAATCCCTCCGCGAGTGCTCGATCCTATGCTGGCGGCGCACCGCGAAGGTTCGTCGCGACTGCCATCCGCGCGGCCCTTTCCCGCGATCGTCTGCAATGGTCTTGCGCCGGTGAAGCGCATCGTCGCGGCTTCGGATGTCGTGTCGGCTTCGATCCTGCCCTGCATCGCGGAGGACCTCGACAGCGGGCGCTTCAAGTTGCTGGCCACGGAGCCGTGGATGCACCTGCAATACGGCGTCGTCAGCCTGCGGGGCCGGCCGTGGACGCAAACCGCGGAAACGCTGCGCGCCTTCGTGCTCGAAGCCGAAGACGAAGCGACCCGGCTCGAGCATAGATTGCGCGAAGCGTATGGCCCGGAAAGCAGTCGCCGGCAAACGCGCAGGACAGGCGCCGCGCCGCGCAAGAAGCGGACGGTCGCGGGCCGGAGCCGAAGAGGCTGACAGAGTCGATATCTGGAGCATTCATGAACGATTCGAAACCCCTGTCGCGTGGCCTGCTGAGCCTCGTGCTGCTGCTTGCCGGTTGCTCCCACGCACAGGTCGTACCCGGGTCTGGCGGCGGCCCAACCACGAGCCAGGTGATGGGTTCGGTGACGTACCGTGAGCGCATCGCGTTGCCGCCAACGGCGGTGGTCACCGTCAGGCTGGTGGATGTTTCGCTGGCCGACGCACCTTCGGTGCTGATCACCGAGCAGGTCATCCGCACGGAAGGACGACAGGTTCCCTTCGAATTCGCGCTCGCGTACGACGCGTCGCGCATCCTGCCGTCCCGCACCTACGCGGTACAGGCGAGGATCGAGGATGACGGCAAACTGCTGTTCATCAGCGACACCATGAACCCCGTCATTACGCGCGATGCGCCCAGCCGTGTGGACATCGTGCTGCGACGGATCAAATGAAACACATGCAGATGGTTCTCACGGTCCGCACACCGGGCGCAGGACTTCACGATTTCACCGCCGACGTTGCCAACTTCGTGCAGAACAGTGGCGTCGAGCAGGGTCTGGTGACCCTGTTCGTGCAGCACACCTCGTGCTCGCTGCTGATCCAGGAAAACGCCGACCCGGATGTACGCCGCGACCTCGACGAGTTCTTCGGGCGGCTCGTGCCACCCGCGGACGACCCGTCGATGCAGTGGGTCCGGCACGGCGCCGAGGGCACCGACGACATGCCCGGTCACATCAAGGCCGCGCTGACCGCGACCTCGCTTTCGATTCCGGTGATGAACGGCCGGCTGGCGCTCGGTCAGTGGCAAGGCATTTATCTGTTCGAACATCGGCACCGAGCCCACGCCCGTCAGGTGGTGCTGCACCTGTCGAGCTAGACGACGCTCAGCCGAAGCTGGCAAGCGCCGCCCGCGCGATGCCTTCGCCCCATTCCTGCACGAAGTGCCCGGCCTCGGTGACTTCTACTGGCGGCGGGCAATTCCGGATCAGCCGTTGCAGCGCGTGCATGGCGGGCGGTGGAATCACGGTGTCCTGCATGCCGATGGCCATGAACGCCTGGCCCCGCCACTCGTCGCGCCACCAGCGCGCCGCAGCCCGCGACACCTCGGCGCCGTCGGCCTCCGGATGATCGCACACGAGATTGGGGAAACGGCGGGCACCGGCCTTGAACCGCTGGTCCGGGAAGGGCGCGTCATACGCTGCCGTCTCTTTTTCCGTCAGGTGCCGGCAACTGCGCTTCATCAACGCGCCTATGCGCAGGTCCGGGTTCGCATTGACCCATGCGCGCCAGGCGAGGAAGCCCTCGCCAAGTGACTGCCCGCCCGTGGCCAGCACCGTGTTCATGACGAGCAACCGCTCGAAGCGCTGCGGATCGTCCAGCGGCAAAGTCAGGCCGAGGATTCCGCCCCAGTCCTGGCAGACGAGCGTTACGTTGCGCAAGTCGAGCGAGCGCACGAACGCCTGCAGCGAATCGCGATGCCGCGTGAACGTGTACCAGGCATCGTCGACGGGTTTGTCCGAGCGCCCGAAGCCGAACAGGTCAGGCGCGACTACGCGTGCGCCAGACTCGACGAATACGGGCAGCATGCGTCGATAGAGGTAGCTCCAGGTGGGCTGACCGTGCAGGCACAGGAACACCTGGCCTGCATCACACGGACCTTCGTCCAGATAATGCATGCGCAGACCTTCGAAGCCCGGCAGGTTACCGGCGTAATGCGGAGCGTAAGGGTAGCCCGGCAAGCCGTCGAAACGCTCGTCCGGCGTGCGCAGGAACTCCGGTGCCGAAGATGCCATCGTCGTGTCCTCTCGATTCAGCGGGCGACGAGCCGCGCGGGCGATAACTCCCGCTCGCTGACGCCCTGGTCCGTGATATCTGCAGGCAAGGGCCCGCCGGTGACCAGTGCTGCCGCGGCGCGGGCCAGCGCAGGAGCCATCTGGATTCCGTATCCGCCCTGCCCTGCGAGCCAGAAAAATCCCGGAGCCTCCGCGTCGTAACCGGCGACGGGAGAACGGTCGGCAACGAAGCTGCGCAAGCCGGCCCAGCTGTGGCCCACCCGGTCGACCCGCATGCTGGTCGCGTTCTCGAACCGATCCACCGCGATGGCGACGTCGATGTCGTCTGGAAATGCATCGCACGGAGCCATCGGGTCTTCGTTGGCTGGCGACAGCAGGAGCTTGCCCGCGTCCGGCTTGAAGTAGAACTCTTCCTCGACGTCTATGACCATCGGCCAGCGCGCGATATCGTATCCGGCCGGTGCCGCAATCAGCACGGCCGTCCTGCGCAGCGGCTGCAATCCGATCGGGCGCACACCGGCCTGCTTCGCAACCAGGTCGGCCCAGGCACCGGTGGCGTTCACGAGCACGGGAGCCGCAAAGATTCCGACGCGCGTGCGAACCTGCCACACGTCGCCGACGCGCTCGATCCGGGTCTCGCCGGCGCCCGTAACGAGCTGCATGCCTGCATGCCGACCCGTCCTCAGGTAACCGAGGTGGATCGCCGCAACGTCCATGTCATGACCGGTTTCGTCGAGCAAGCCACCCGCGACCCAGTCATCACTGAGCAGTGGGCACTGATCACGAGCCTCGGCCGCATCGAGCGGACGAAAGTCGCACGCAGCGGGATCGGCTTCGAGCATCGCCTCGAGCAGGAAAAGCCTGGGTGCGTCCGCAACGAACACGGCACCGCGGGGACTGAGCAACGGCGCATCGGCAAATCCAGCCGGTGGATGGTCGAGAAACCGTCGACTGGCTCGCGTCAGCGCGCGAACCGTCGCATTGCCGTAGCTCTCGAAAAACATCGCCGCCGACCGCCCGGTGGCATGCAAGCCCGGTTGGTCTTCCGTTTCGAGCAGGATCACGCGACGACCCGGTGCCAGTTCAGCGGCGACGGAAGCGCCGGCCATGCCGGCGCCCAACACGATGACGTCTGCGTTTTTCAAGGAAGCCCGGTGGGTAGATGTCAGCGGCAACTGGCGACAACGATACTTGGGTCGTCGCCTGGCCGCCAACCGGCGTTGCGGCCCGTCACGTGGACTCAGTGAACGTGATTCAACAGGTTCAGCTGCAGGGCCTCGTCGACGGTGAGGTCGCGAATCTGGTCGTGCGGGACTGCGCCCATGATGTTGGCGACTTCGGCGTGCACATTCATTTCGGCCAGGTACTCGAGCACCTGCGCCTCGACGACACGCTGAAAAGCACCTTCGTCGCTGACAGGCACGCGATTCTCGGCGCGGTGCAACCCGATCGCGGATCCCAGCTCGAGCGAGCGCTCGACCCCGCCGGCAAGGACGAAAGGACACGCGCTGTGACATGTTCCAGCCGTTGCCCGCGCCGCGTTGGTGGTGCGCGCTCCGACGCGCGTGTCGAATGCGTGCTCGCGCAGCACGCGGCCGAGCTGCATCGCAGTCACGAGACTGCCGCCCGGCGAATTGAGAAAGACGATCGCGCGGGGGATGCGCTCAGCGAGAATCAGGTTCACGACGCGCGCAGTCGCGCCGGGATCGATCGGGCCATCGAGGTAGATCCACCAGCGGTCGTCGCCCGCCAACCTGCCGGGGTATTGCGGCGCGACCGCCACGACCTGCAGCGACGCGGGTATTTCGGCCGCGGCGGGAGCTGCAATCAGCCCAGACAGAACCAATGCAGGCAGAGTCCGCCCGAGCAGAATCTGCATTGATGCGCCCAGCGCTGCCCGCACTGCTGCCACCTCGCCTCAGCTGTGCTGACCAGTTGCCGTGCGCAGCGAGTCAAGATAGTACCCGAGGCGAGTTTCACCACTGAGGCAGGCCCGCACCGCGCGGGAACCAGCGGACTCGAACAGTTCGATGAGCCGCCGGTCCGCCAGCACTGGATTGACGTCGGAGCGCACGCCGTCGCTGAAGATCAGGGCCACCACTCGTCGAAACACCTCGTTGCGTTCGCGTCTCGGTGCGACGTGACGTAAGCCGGCAGACCTCGTCGGTCGCGCCGATGGCAAACCAAAGGAGCCACATCCGGCCTGCGTCGGCGCGCTCCACCAGCAGCGGTTCCTCGATGGTCGCGAGCGTGCGCTCGGCATCGAGCAGTTCCGCCAGCGCGAGCATGGCCGGATCGTCTGCAGCGTGCTCGGGCGCCCGCGATTCAGGTCTCGTTCGTACGGGTCTTGTCGAGTCGTCCATGGGTAGGCAGTGTAGGCGCGACGGGACAGCGTCTCTGGTCGCCGGGCGGCAACGTCTGGTCCGAAGGCTGCAGAAACGTGACGTTTTCGTGCCATGTGATTTTCTATTTGGACTTTTTAAGAAATTTTGAAGCCATAAGTACCCGCATGTGGAATACCCCTACCGCACTGGCAATGACGCTGGCTCCGTTGAAGGACATCCTTCCGCGGTACGGTATCGACTTCGCAGAGCTGGTGCGGAGTGCCGAAATTGACCCAGAGCTGCTGGCCCGTCCCGGGCAACGGTTGCCTTCGGCGCGCATCCAGAGAATGTGGGCGATCGCGGCACAGGAATCCAGGGATCCACTCTTCGGCCTGCGCGCCGGCCAGCTCGCCCGGCCGGGCATATTCCATGCGCTGGGCCTTGGCATCGTCAGCAGCACGAGCGTGCTTGCCGCCCTGCAACGCATCGAACGCTACAGCAGCGTGGTGAGCACCAACGGCCGCTTCGTGTTGATCGTCGATGGACCGGTCGCCAGCCTGGAAACCCGTCGGACCGAACTGACGATCCTGCCGTGCACGCAATACTTCGACGCGCTGGTAGTCACGGTCTGCCGGATCCTTCGACTGTGTGCCGGGTCGTCTGCCATTCCCACGCTCGTCACCCTGCCTTACCAGAGCGACGTGCCGGCCGCGGCCTACCAGGAGGAAATCGGCTGTCCGGTGGAGTACGGAGCGGAGCACTTCGCGATCAAGTTCGACGCTCAGCTCGCCGCGCGGCAGGTGCTCACCGGCAATCCTGAACTGGCGGCGGAGGCCGACCGTATGGCGGCGCGCTACCTCGAGGGACTGGAGCCTGATTCGGCCGCAACGCGGGTTCGCTCGCTGCTGCTCAAGGCAATGCCGTCAGGCGATCTCGACCAGGATGGAATCGCGCGGGCACTGAACCAGAGCGCCAGCACGTTGCAGCGCCGCCTGCGCCGCGAAGGCACTACGTACCAGCGCCTGCTCGACACGACCCGCCGCGAACTGGCCCTCGAATACCTGAAGCAAGGCGAGCACACGCTCGCCGACATCACCTTCCTGCTCGGCTTTGCCGACCAGAGCAATTTCACTCGCGCGTTCCGGCGCTGGACGGGCAAGACGCCGCGTCAGTTCCTGAGCTGACAAAATGCCGCGTTACGCGCGCTAGAACCCGGCGACGCGCTCGAACACCCAGTAGCTCGCCATCCCGCCGATGGCATAGGGCGGCACGCGCCAGAACCATGACGGGCTGCGACACCGTATCGATGCCGCCATTCGAGTGCCGGCCGCGATCAGCAGCAACGCGGCGGCGATGAAGATCAACTGCCCGATCTCCACCCCGACGTTGAAGAACAGAAGTGCGAGCGGAATTGAATTCGGTGGCAGGCCGACTTCGGCAAGCGCGCTCGCGAATCCCAGCACGTGCAGCACGCCGAGCGATGCCAGCGCGAGCGTAATGCTGTGCGCGATCGTGAATGCCGTGATGGTTGCGATCAAGCGTCGCGTACCGTCGACGATCAGCAACAGGGCGAGCACGAACAGCAGGTGATCGAAGCCGAGCAGGATGTGGCCGATGCCGAGCACGGTGTAGGTCTTGACCACCTCCAGGTGCCCGGGACTCGACGTCACCCTGAAGCGCGGATCCACCGGCAGCACCCGACCCAGTTGCTCGGTGCCATCGGCGCGCTCCAGTCGCACCAGCACGTCCACACGACTCCCCTGAAGCTGTGGAAATTCGACCGCTTTACCGGTCATGCCCCCGTCCACCCGGATGCGCCAGCGCAGTACGGCGGCATTGCTCGCATAGCTGCGACTGCGTTCCGTCAGCTCCTGCGTACCGTCCGGAAAAACCGGCTGCAATCGCAACGTCGTGTTCGCATCGAGTGCCGGGACTCGCCAGAGCACGTCGTACGTCGCGGCGTCGATCTGCTTGAGCTGGAGGTGAGCCGGGCGAAATTCATCGGCCAATGCCGGCGCCACGAACGCGACGAACAGCACCAGCACGCAGGCCAGGCGATGCAGGCGCGCGGTCAAGGTAGCGGCACCGACGGCCCGCGGGGAATCCGACGGAGCTGCAACGACTCTCCCCAACGCACGGATGACTCGAAGTGCGAGCCCGGGGAGACGGCCACCGGACTTGGCGGCCCTGAAGTCTACCGAAGGACGCTGACCACGCGCCGCTGGATTCAGGGGGCCTCATAGCGGCTGCTTCGGCGGTAAGATTGTTTCCTGCCTCGAACAACAAGGAGATGCCCATGACCGGAACCCGTTGGCTCACGGCTGCATTAACGGCCTGCCTCGTGGGATTCGGCGCCATCGCAGGCGCTGCCGATGCACCTGACAACTGGGACGGCCTGGTCCAGATCAAGCCGAAGCGAATGGACATGGTCTATGTCCTGCCAGGCGCCGACTTCCGCCCGTACACCAAGGTGATGCTGGACAAGACCGAAGTCGCGTTCCGCAAGGACTGGCAGAAGAACATGAACGACACCCGCTCGGTGTCGCGCAAGATCGACGACGAGCAAGCGGCGAAGATCATGGCGGCCGCCTCGTCCAACTTCAGCGACGTCTGGACCAAGGCGCTGGAAAAATCCGGCTACCCGGTCGTCACTGCGCCTGGTCCCGACGTGCTGCGCCTCTCGACCGCCATAGCCAACCTCTATATCAACGCGCCGGACACGATGGACGCCGGCCGGGTTAAAACGTACACGGCCGAAGCCGGCGAAGCGACGCTGATCCTGGAGGCCAGGGACTCGCGGACGAACGCCCTGCTCGGTCGCGTCGTCGATCGCCGTGAGACACGTTCGTCGGTCGCCATGCAGTCGGCGTCAAGGGTCACGAACCAGGCCGATTTCCGCGCGCTGTTTTCCCAGTGGGCCTCGATCGCCGGCAAGGGCCTCGAAGAACTGAAGGCGCATTCTCCGGTGCCGGAAACGCTGACCCCGGGCCAGAAGCTCAACTGAGCGTGTGATCGGACAGGGCAAGCAGGCAACTCACCCCGTGACCGTTTTCGAGTTCCTGCTGGCCCTGTACGCGATCGTCGCGGGCCTCGGCGTGTCACTGCTGGTGACCAGCGTGGGCCAGATGATCGAGGCACGCGACCGCGTGCGCCTCTACTGGGTGCACAGCGGCTGGATCGCGCTGACCTTCGTCGGCCACGTGGTCAGCTGGTTCACGATCTGGCGCTTTCGCGATCACGCGCCATGGACGGTCCTGCAGGCCCTGCTGCTGCTCAGCGCGCCGATCCTGCTCTACCTGATCAGTCACCTGGCCGTGCCGGACCTCGAAGACGACCGCATCCACGACATGCGCGACTATTACTTCCGCCACGCCCGCTGGACGCAGGGCCTGCTGCTCGGCGTCGTCGTTGCGGGCGCGCTTTCGCACATCCTCATCGAACACAGGTTCGACTTGTCCGGCGCGCGCGGTGTGCGGGTGTCGCTGATCCTGATCCTGCTGCCAGGGATCATCAGTCTCAATCCACGCCTGCACGCAGCACAGGCCCTGCTGCTGTTCGCAGTGATCGCGATCGCAGCTTCGTACCTTTCGCAGCCGATCGGTTGAGCCGATCGCTGCTCAGACGGGCTTCGCGCCCGAACCCCGCCCGCCCCGCAGCTCGTATTCCTGCGTGCCGCGGTGATAGATGTGGTCCGTGTCGAGCGCGGCTGTCTTCGCGTACTGGAACGCAGGCGCGAGTGACTCATAGATCGGCTCGAACCCGCGCTGCTCCGTCAGGTGGAACAGCTCGCGGAACGACTCGATCACGAAGTACGTCGCCTGCAGGTCGGAGATCGTGTAGTCGGTGCGCATCACGCGATCGACGTTGAGGTGGATGCGATTCGGCGACTGCCCCTCGACCGCGAACACCGTTTCCGTCGGGCCCGAAAGAATCCCCGCGCCGTAGATGCGCAGCTGGTCGTCCTCGAGGATCAGGCCGAACTCCACCGTGTACCAGTAGAGCGCGCTCAGCGCCTTGAGCCGGTTGTACTTGAGCGCTTTCCAGCCCGCGCGTCCGTACGCCTCCATGTAGCTCGCGAAGATCGGGTCCGTCAGCAACGGAACGTGCCCGAACACGTCGTGGAAGACGTCGGGTTCCTGGATGTAATCGAACTGCTCGCGCGAGCGGATGAAATTGCCGGCAGGGAAGCGCCGATTGGCGAGGTGGTAATAGAAAACGTGGTCGGGGATCAGCATCGGCACCGGCACGACGCTCCAGCCGGTGAGGCTGCGCAGTTCCTCGCTCATCTCGTTGAAGTCCGGCACGCCACCGCGGCCGAGGTCGAGACGCTCGAGGCCGAGCATGAACTCGCGGCAGGCATGCCCGGGCATCAGCTCGATCTGGCGCTGGTACAACTCGTCCCAGGTCCGGTGCTCGTCGATGCCGTATTTGCGCTGTGCCGGCTCCAGCCAGTCATCGTTCAATCCCGCCGGCTTCTTCAGCGGCGCGACGAAGACGGACGCCGGCATCTCGGGAATGCGCGAATAGTCGAACGACGGGGACGGGTCGGGCTTGTGCATGGCCACATGGTCGCGCATGGGATGCGACTTTTCCATCGGACGTGCCGTTCTAGAGCTGCGAGTCCAGCGGCAGCACCTTGGCGAGCCAGGCCTGGAATTTCTGGCCGGCCGAGGCTTCCGGCGACGAGTCGTACGTGCGCGTGCCGTCCGTCCAGCGCAGCTTGCCGTTCTCGAGCGTGACCGACCATGCCCGTTCACCCGTCGATTCCTGGTCGAACAACGTCTCGAGTTGCGCGGCGATGACCGGCTCCTCCACGAACACGCCCTGCTCGCAGTTGAGCGAAGTCGAACGCGGATCCAGGTTGTAACTGCCCACGAACACACGCGTGGAGTCGCGAGCGAGCGCCTTGGTGTGGAGGCTCGCGCCTGACGAACCGAACATGCTCTGCTTTGAAGCAGATCCGGACAGGGGCTTCAATTCCCAGAGTTTCACTCCACCGGCGAGCAGGTCGGGCCGCGCCTTCGCATAACCGCCGTACACCATCGCGACGTCGTTGGCGGCCAGCGAATTGGTGAGTACACGCACACCGACGCCGCTGCTCACCCGGTCGACGAGGTACTCGGTGCCGCCCTTGCCGGGAACGAAGTACGGGGAGATCACGGTAATCTGCTGCGTCGCGCTTTTCAGGCCCGGCGCCAGCACTGCCAGCACGTCCGATCCGCCGAGGCCACCGGCCTTGCCCATCGCTTTCGCCGGATCGTCAGCGACGAAGCGGTACTGCGTGGTCCAGTGCATGGGCCAATCGCCAGCCACCAGGCGCTGGATCGCATCACTGTTGCGCAGTTCCACCGCAAATGGATGGTTCTGTGCGGCGACCAGTCGTGACGCAGCCGATTGTCGCAGTGCATCGAGCGCTGCAGTCGTGACGTCATCGGGCGCCAGCAGCGCAATGGGGTACGCCGCCGGAGAGTTCCAGTAGCGGTCGAAGGAAGCCGACGCATCGCGCACGATCGGGCCCACCATCGCGAAGTCCAGGTCGACGAAATTGACCTCCTTGCTCGCGCCGAAGTACTCATTTCCCAGGTTGCGGCCACCGACGATTGCGATGCGGTTGTCGGCGATCCAGGTCTTGTTGTGCATGCGCCGGTTGATGCGGCTGAAACTGCCCATGGCCTCGAACGCGAACCGCAGGGCGCCGGTGCGCGATCCGAACGGGTTGAACATGCGGACTTCGATGTTCGGGTGCGCGTCGAGCGCCGCGAACTGGTAGTTCTTGCTGCGGGCATCCATGTCGTCGACGAGCAGCCGCACCTTCACGCCACGGTCGGCAGCTTCAAGCGCGCTGTAAGCGAGGTAGGAGCCCGTTGCATCGTCGTGCCAGATGTAGGTCTGCACGTCGAGACTGCGGCCAGCGACTTTCGCCGTGCGCGCGCGAATGGCGAACGCTTCGGGTCCTTCGCGCACGAGGCGAAAACCGGACTGGCCGGGATGCGCCGCCTCGACGCTGGCCAGGAGCTCGTCGAGCGCAGTTCCCTGGGCGACCGGCACGGCCTGCTGCGCCGGCAGCTCCGGCCGGGGTGCGAGTGACGAGCACCCCGCAATCAGCACGGCGAACAGGACGGCAACGGGACGAAGGGTCGTGCGCGTAGTCATTCGATGCGTTCTCGAGCGTCGGTTCGCTGTCAATGAAAATAGATCGCTTCGGCCGCGGAGCATTCGGGCACTGTCGGCTGCCATGTATTCGCGATCCCCGGTGAACTGTCGTCCGCGGCATTATCACCCGAGACTCGCGCCCCCGGGCAAACGCTACTGCTCCGGCGTGTACACGGCCTTCCAGTCGTTCTTGACGCTGATCAGCGACCATCCTCGGGCGCCTGCCTCGTCGAGGCCGCGCTCGAGATTGCCGATGCGACTGCCGCGGTCGTACGCAAACTCGCGAGCCGCGTCGTCATGGTGGACGATCATGCCGAGGCGGGGGCCTGGTCCGGAGGTGGTCCACTCGAGCATCTGGAAGTCACCGTCGGAATTACCGAATGCGGCGATCGGCCGCTTGCCGATGGCCTTGTGGATGCCGACGGGCTTGCCGTCCTTGTCGTCGAAAAAGTCGAGTTCCGGCAGGCGGACGATGACGGGCACGCCGTCGCGCACCTCGTACCTGGTCTTGATGCTGGACCCGATGACGCGCTCGGGCGGGATGCCATAGACCTCCTGCGAGAACGCGCGCATGAACTCGATGCCACCACCCGACACGATCCAGGTCGCGAAGCCGTTGGCTTCGAGGTAGTCCAGCAGTTCGCGCATCGGCTGGTACGTGAGTTCGGTGTAGCGCCGATGCAGCGTCGGATGCTGCGCGGTCTTCGTCCACTGGCGAACCCGTTCGGCGAATTCGTCGCTGGTCGTGTTCGCATGCGTAATCGCGATCACCTCGCCGAGCGCCTTCAGGTCGCCCTTGGCCGCCGCAGCGATCGCCGGATTCGACGCGAGGGCCGGATCCTTCGCCGCCATGGCCTTCACCGTGTCCATGGCGAAAAACGCCTGGAAGTAGACCGGCTGCTCGGTCCAGAGCGTGCCGTCGTTGTCGAACACAGCGACGCGGGCCGCTGGCGCGACGTAGTCCCTGCCCGTGGGATCGGTCACGGCTTGCACGAATGCGACAATGCGCGCCTTGACCGCGCCTTCGTTCCACGACGGCAGCGGATCGGTCGCCGCCTGGACGCAGGTGGTTGCCATCGCAAGCAGGCAGGCGGCGAAAGCGGGCAAGAACGGGCGCGCGGGACGGAGCGACTTCGGCACTTTGGGTTCCTGTTGTTTCCTGCGGCGCCGAGGGCACCGACAGGCCGCAGCTAGCCACAGGCTCGCTGGCGACACAAATCAACCGGCGGCATGAAGGCCATGCACCCCGCGCATGGATCCGCAGGCGGGCGGGTTGCGAATGGTATTGTTCGACCCGGACTTTCAGCGTGTACGCTGCCCCCCCGCATGAACAGGACCCGAAGGAACGCATCGCGATGATGAGCACTGGCACGCCGTTGATGTGGACCCTGTTCGTAGGCTTCGTGCTGGTTGCGCTGGCGGTCGACTTCTTCGCGATGGAGAAGCAGGGAGCCCACAAGGTCACGATGAAGGAAGCGGCGGTCTGGTCGCTGATCTGGGTCGCGGTCTCGTTCGCCTTCGTCGGCTGGCTCTGGTGGTACCTCGGCGGACTCGACGGCAATCCGGCCGCGGACGCCAAGGCGCTCGAGTTCGTGACGGGCTACCTGGTCGAGAAAGCGCTGGCCGTCGACAACATCTTCGTGTTCCTGCTCGTGTTCACGTATTTCGCGGTGCCGACGGAATACCAGAAGCGCGTGCTGATGTTCGGCATCCTGGGCGCGCTCGTCCTGCGGGCCATCATGATCCTCGTCGGCGCGTGGCTCATCGCGCAGTTCCACTGGATCCTCTATTTCTTCGGCGCGTTCCTCGTCTTCACCGGCGTGAAGATGTGGCTGGCCACTGGCCAGGAACCCGACCTGGAGGCCAACCCGGCGCTCAAGTGGATCCGGCGGCACATGAAGATCTCGCCGACCTACGACGGCGAAAGGTTCTTCACGGTGCAGAACGGCGTCAGGCTGGCCACGCCGCTGTTCGTGGTGATCCTGCTGATCGGCATCGTCGACATCGTCTTTGCCGTCGACTCGATCCCGGCCATCTTTGCGATCACGATGGACCCGTTCATCGTGCTGACGTCGAACGTCTTCGCGATTCTCGGCCTGCGCGCGATGTACTTCCTGCTCGCCGGCATGCATGAGCGCTTCCACCTGCTCTCCTACGGCCTCGCGATCGTGCTCGTGTTCATCGGCACGAAGATGCTGCTGATGGACGTCTACAAGATCCCGGTGTCGTGGTCGCTGGGGTTCACCGTCGTCGTGCTGGCCCTCACGATGTTCCTGTCGCTCAAAATTCCGCCGAAGAAAGGCGCGACGCAAAGCGCCTACCCCTTCGCTGCGAAGAAGGAAGACGAGCTGGAGCCGCGCGACTAGTCGCCGCGCACGGGGCGCCCGGAATCGCCGCCCTGCGCCACCACCTCGGTTGCCTCCGGATTCAGCGCGCGCGCCTCATGCTTCGGTCGCGTCAACGGTGCGGGTTCCGGTGTCGTCTGGTTGTTGCGCATGAGCGAGCGGCCCGCGGTGATACCACCGATCAACTGCAGCCCCAGGCGGTCCGCGTCACGCTGGCGTACGTCTGCGAGCGTTTCCGCGATCTCCTCGGGCTCGTAACCGAGTCCCTCGAGCACGTTCTCGCCGAAGGCCATCGCTGACTCGAACGTCTCGCGCACCTGGTACTCGACGCCGGCCTGGATGAGCCGCAGCGTGTGACCGCGGTCGAACGAACGCACGTACAGTCGCGCCTGCGGAAACTCGTGTTTCGCCAGCTCGACGATGCGATCGGCGAGCTCCGGCTTGTCGATGCAGACCAGGATCGCGTCGGCCTTGCCCGCGCCCGACGTGCGCAGGACGTCGAGCCGGGCGCCATCCCCGTAGTAGACCTTGAAGCCGAAGTTGCCGGCAGCGCGGATCATGTCGACGTCGGCATCGATGATCGAGATGTCCACGTCGCGCGCCAGCAGCGGCTGGCTCACCACCTGGCCGAACCGGCCGAAGCCGATGATCAGCACGCGACCGGTCAGGCACGGCGGCTCCTCGATGCCCTGCATCGAGACGGCAGGTTGCGGCAGGAAGCGGTCGAGCAACAGCACCACGATCGGCGTGAACGCCATCGACAGGATCACGATGGCCGACATCACGGCACCGGCACGCGAGTCGAAGACACCTGCCGCCAGCGCAGCGGCATACAGCACGAAGGCGAATTCGCCGCCTTGCGCAAACAAGGCCGAGCGCTGCAGGGCCTCGCGGTGGTCCGCACCGAAGGCCCGTGCGACGCCATAGATTCCCAGCGCCTTCACGGCCATGAATGCGGCGACGCCGGCTGCAACGACCTGCCAATCGGACGCGACCACGCCGAGGTCGAGCGACATGCCCACCGAGAGAAAGAACAATCCGAGCAGGATGCCGCGGAACGGCTCGATGTCGGCCTCGAGCTGGTGCCGGAAAGTTGATTCGGACAGCAGCACGCCGGCGATGAATGCGCCCATCGCCATCGACAGGCCGCCCCACTGCATGAACAGCGCGGCGCCGAGCACGACCAGCAGCGCCGCAGCGGTCATCACGTCCCGGCCGCCGAGCGCCGCGACGATCCTGAACAATGGGTTGATCGCCCAGCGCCCCGCCGCCAGCAGACCGCCCAGCGCACCGAGCGCAATCAGCACCGACATCCAGGCGGGTCGCGATGACTCCACGTCGGTTCCATGCGCCAGGGCGAGGAACGCGACCAGCGCCAGCAACGGGATGATCGAGAGATCTTCGAGCAACAGGATGGACACGGCGCGCTGGCCCGCAGGCGAAGCCGTCTGTCCGCGTTCGTCGAGCATCTTCATGATCACCGCGGTCGACGACAGCACGAACCCCATCGCGCCGATCACGGCCACTGCAGGCGGCCAGCCGAAAGCGAGACCGACGCCGGACAGCAGCGTGCCGCAGACGAGTACCTGCGTCAGCCCGAGCCCGAAGATTTCCTTGCGCAGCGCCCACAGCTTGGTGGGCCGCATCTCGAGCCCGATCAGGAACAGGAACAGCACGACGCCGAGTTCGGCGACGTGCAGGATGGCCCGGGGGTCGTGGAAGAACGCGAGCCCGAAGGGGCCGATGAGCAGTCCGGCGCAGAGGTAGCCCAGGACGGCGCCGAGGCCAAGCTTGCGAAACAGCGGCACCGCGATGACGGCCGCCGCCAGCAGGACGACCGCATGACCGAGACCGATGCCTGCAGATTCCGTGGCCAACCGAGCCTCCTGCGCCGGCATACGGCCGACCACGCAGGAGCTTAGCTCAGTCGCGCGACGATTGACGGACGGCCGCCTTCTCCCGAAACTGCCGCGGGGGCGGGGTGACCAAGACAATCTTGCGGGAGCATTCAATGGACATGGCAGCAGTCGAGACCTTCCTCCGCACTACGGTCGCCGCACTGGCCGTCAAAGTGGCGGCAGCAATCGTATTCTGGTTCGTCGGCCGCTGGCTGATCGGGCGGGTCATCCACCTGGTCCAGGCGGTGATGCATCGCAACGAGATCGACCCGACGCTGACGCGCTACCTCGGCTCGATCATCACCGTCGCGCTGAACATCGCCCTGGTCCTCGGGATCCTCGGGTACTTCGGCATCCAGACGACCTCCATCGCTGCGATGCTGGCCGGCGCGGGCGTGGCGATCGGCGCGGCCTGGAGCGGCATGCTCGGCAACTTCGCCGCCGGCGCGTTCATGCTGGTGCTGCGGCCGTTCAAGGTCGGCGACTTCGTCAGCATCGCCGGCGTCACGGGCACCGTGCACGAGCTCGGCCTGTTCGGCACCACGATCGTGACGCCCGACAACGTCCTCACGCTGATCGGCAACGGCAAGATCTTCAGCGATACGATCCAGAATTTCTCGTCGCTGCCGCATCGTCGCGTCGAGCGCACGGCACAGCTGGCCGGTGGCGTGGACCACAACGACGCGATCGCGCGCTTCCAGGCGGCCGTCGCGCAGATCCCGAACGTCCTCGCGCAGCCCGCGCCCGAAGTGAGCCTGCTCGACATCAACCTGCTCGGCACGGTGATCGCGGTGCGCCCGTACTGCCATACCGATCATTACTGGCAGGTCTACTTCGACACCAACCAGGCGATGATGCGCGTCGCTAAAGAAGCAGGCTGGCCCGCGCCTACGCCCGCGAACCTCACGCGGTTGATCCAGGTGCCGGCATAGTCGATTTCGAACCAGGAGACGCGCGCTTGCCGGCGCGTCTCCTCACCACCCGGAGCGACCGCTCCAGGCTTCCCGGGCCTTAAGGTGCCGATAAGCTTCGCCGCCTAGCCTTCTCATCGATCCCCATTCAGGAGATGGATCGATGATCAGAAAGGCGCTCATTGCAGCCACGGTGCTGGTCGCAGCCCCCGCCCTCGCCGACACCCCGGAGTCGCTGATGCGGGGTTATGCCGAGCAGGCACGCACCACTTCGGCGTCCTATGCCGGACCGTCCCCCGCGGCGGGCCGTCGACTGTTTCACCAACAGCCGCGCGACTGGAGTTGCGCAACCTGCCACACGGATAAGCCCGCCGCTGCTGGGCGACACGCCATCACCGGCAAGGCGATCGCCCCACTCTCACCCGTCGCGAACCCGGAGCGGTTTCGCGACGCCGCCAAGGTCGAGAAGTGGTTCAAGCGCAATTGCAGCGACACGCTCGATCGCCCCTGTACCCCCGCGGAAAAGGCCGACTTGATCGCGTTTCTCCTGGCCGTGAAGGAAGGAGCCTGACCATGCGCACACGTTCGGGGATTCGTCGCATCGACTGGATCGTCTGGTCACTCGCAGCCGTGTTTCTCGCCCATGCCGCCGCGGCGGCAGTTCCACCCACCCAAGCCGTCAAGACCACTGCCTACGCCGAGGAGTGCGGCGCATGCCACACGGCCTATCCAGCACGGCTGCTGCGGCCAGCGGACTGGGCCGTCGTGCTTGCAACGCTGGACCGTCACTTCGGTGTCGATGCATCGCTCGATGCCACGACACGTGCGGCCGTGGCGAGGCAGCTCGGTGTGGATCCCGCTGTCGCCAGTGCGGCCACCACGAAGGCAGCGCCACGGATCACGCAGCAAGGCTGGTTTCGTGAGGAGCACGATGAAATATCAGCGCAACTGTTTCGTTCTCCGGCCGTGCGCAGCGCTGCCAACTGCAGTGCTTGTCACGCCGATGCCGATCGTGGCCAGTTCGACGAACACTCTGTCCGCATACCGAGGTAACACCGATGACCAGCAACACCAAGGTCTGGGACCTGCCGACCCGCATCTTCCATTGGGCGCTGGCCGCCTCGTTTGCCGGCGCCTACGTCCTCTCCGAATCCGAACGACTGCGCAATGTCCACGTTGCGCTCGGGTACACCGTGCTCGGACTGCTCGCCTTCCGTATCGTCTGGGGCTTCATCGGCCCACGGTACGCGCGATTCAGCTCCTTCGTCCACAGCCCGGTCGCGGCCTTCCGCTACGTGCGCGATGAACTGCGCGGCCGTGCGCCACGCTACCTCGGCCACAACCCTGCGGGCAGCTGGGCCGTCTTCGGGCTGCTCATTCTCGGCGTAGCCACCGGCGTGACCGGCTACCTCAACTTCAACGAGCTGGGTGGCGAGTCGATGGAGGACCTGCACGAGGCCTTCGCCAATGCCTGGCTCGTGCTTGTCGGCCTGCATGTTCTCGGCGTCGTGTTCAGCAGCGTCATGCAGCGCGAAAACCTCGCGCGCTCGATGATCACCGGCTTCAAGCGTGGAACTGCCGACGACGCTGAGCCACGCAATGCCCGTGGCCTCGGGCTGACCATGGCGGCAGCGATTCTCGGCTTCTGGGGCTGGACCGCGACCTCGGGAGGCGTGGCGCCGGGCGCTGGTCCGGGACAGGGCGAACAATCCGAACTGGCGGCCGAAAGCGAAACCGACGACGATTGAGGCATGCGAATCCTGCTGGTCGAGGACGATGCGTTGCTCGGCAACGCGCTGCAGGTCGGCCTGCGCGAGCAAGGCTTCGCGGTCGAGTGGATCAGGGACGGCGCGGCCGGAGAAGCCGCGCTGGCCTCTGACGAATTCACGGCGGTCGTGCTCGACCTGGGGTTGCCACGCCTGTCCGGACTCGAATTGCTGCAGAGTGTCCGCAATCGTGGCGATCACACGCCCGTGATCATCCTCACTGCGCGCGAAGCCGTCGATGATCGCGTGCGCGGCCTCGATCTCGGCGCCGACGACTACGTCGTGAAGCCCGTCGCACTCAAGGAACTCGCCGCCCGATTGCGAGCCGTTGCCCGTCGCGCGCAGGGCACTGGGACCGGCTCGATCGTCGTGGGCAGCCTCTCGCTGGACCTCGCCGCGCGTGCCGTGACGTTCGACGGCAATCCCGTCGATCTGCAGCCGCGCGAGTTCGCGCTGCTGCAGGAACTCGTGCTGCGCGCGGGCCGCGTCGTCACCCGCACGCAGTTGGAGACGCAGCTGTACGAATGGGACCAAGGCCTCGACAGCAATGCGATCGAGGTTCACGTCCACCATCTGCGCCGCAAGCTCGCACCCGCGCTCATCAGGACAGTGCGTGGCGTTGGCTACATGATCCCGCGCGAAGACTGAAACGTGCAAACTCCATCGATCCGCCGGCACATGCTCACGCTGCTGCTGCTCACGCTCACCGGCACGTGGCTGGCGTCCGCGGCCCTGACCTACCGTGACGCGCATCGGGGCATCGATGCTTTGCTCGACGCGCATTTGGCCCAGGCAGCGCGGCTGCTGGTGGCACAGGCGGGGCATGAGCTCGAGGAACTCGATTTCGACGAAGATTCGGACACCCCGCCGGATTTCCGCACCAAGGTTGCCTTCCAGGTGCGCGAGGCGGATGGGACGCTGATCCTGCGCTCAGCGAACGCCCCGACGACACCGTTTGCCGGTCCTTCCAGCGGTTTCAGCGAAGCGGCGCTCGGTGATGTTCGCTGGCGCGTGTACTCCGCAGCCGATGCGGAGCAGGGCGTGGTCGTGCACGTGGCCGAAGACCACGCAACACGCGAACGGATCGCGCGTCGCGTCGCCCTGGGCGCACTCCTCCCGCAGCTCATCGCGCTGCCCGTGCTCGGGCTCGCGATCTGGTGGGTCGTCGGTCGTTCGCTGCGGCCGTTACGGCGTCTCGGAGATGAACTGGCACACCGCAGCCCCGACGATGTTCGGCCTCTGGCCGCGGGACCGATGCCCGTCGAGCTGGCAAGTCTCGCCGAACGGCTCGAGGAACTCCTGTTGCGTGTTCGTGATTCGCTCGATTCGGAACGACGGTTCACCTCGCACGCGGCCCATGAATTGCGCACGCCTGTCGCTGCATTGCGCGCGCAGGCGGAAGTGGCGCTGGCAACCCGGGACCCCGACGTTCGGGACGCGGCACTGCGCCACTGCATCGAGGCCTGCGACCGGATGACGCGCCTCGTGACGCAGCTGATGCAACTTGCCCGTGCGGACGAAGCCGGTCACCTCGCGTGTGCGGCACCCTGCGAGCTGCGCGCCATTGCCGAACGTGTGCTGGCGGACAGCGCGCCAGCAGCGATGCAGGAAGGAACGACGGTCGTGCTGGAGGCGCCGGATCCCGGGCGCGTCCCTGGGGATGGCGCATTGCTCGAGGCACTGGTGCGTAACCTGATTGACAACGCCCTGCGACATGGGGGACCTCACGGTGAGGTGCGGGTCGCGCTCACGCGGCTGGATGGCGCGGTCCTGCTCACCGTCCAGGACACGGGGCCGGGCGTGACGCCCGAGACGCTCGAACGGCTCGGCCGGCGCTTCTACCGCGCGGCCGAAGCGACCGCCACGGGCAGCGGGCTGGGCCTGTCGATCGTCAAGCGGATCGCGGAACTGCACGGCGGCTCCGTGAGCTTCCGCAACAGGGACGCAGCCCGTGGGCTGCGGGTCGAGGTTACGCTCCCGATCCAGGGCCGCGTGCGCTCAGATTAGCTCGAACGAATGCGAGCCGCGACGGCGTCGAAGCCGCGCGCAGTTGCCGCATCCGCTGCGGCAACCCCATCCCGGTTGCGCAGTGTCTTCTTCGCACCCGCCTGTAACAACAGGTCGACCACGTTACCGGCGCCCGCCTGGCTCGCCAGGATCAGCGCGGTATCGCCGAACACGTTCTGTGCATCCAGCCCGACCCGCAGCGCGATGAGCCTGCGCACGATTGCGGCGTGGTCGCCGCGGGCGGCGAGCATCAGGGGCGTGTCGCCCGAGCGACTGCGCGAGCGGACGTCGGCGTCGGCACGCAGCAGCTTTTCAAATGCCGCGTCGTTGCCGCGCGCTGCAGCGCAGGCGACGGCCGTCATTCCGTCCGCGGCCGCCACGTTCACGCTGGCCCGGGAAGTCAGCAGCAGTGCAAGGACAGGGGAATCGTCCCGGCAGGCGGCGTGCCACAACGCCGTATGGCCAGCGGCATCGGTCACGTCAGGATTCGCGCCGGACCGCAGCAACAGGCCGACGACAGGCGCATCACCACGCAGCGCCGCGACCAGCAGCGGAGCTTCGCCCCCCTTGCCGGCGTCGACCTGCGCCCCTCTGGCCAGCAGTAACTGCGCGATATCCGCGTCGCCGCGTCGCACGGCAAGCGTCAGCGGCGCCAGCTCATGGCTCCCCTGTTCATTGGGATTGACGCCATGCTCGAGCAGGATCCGCACGAGTTCCTGGTGGCCCTGCCTGACAGCCTCACCGAGCGGTGAATGACCCGCACGATCTTCACGCGTCGGCGACGCGCCGGCAGCCAGCAGCATTTCGACGGCCGCGGGCGATGACGCGGCAATTGCGACGTGCAGGGCTGGCTGGCCAGTCGGAGTGCTCGCCTCCGGGTCACCGCCCCGGGCCAAGGCCGACTGCAACAGGGCTGCATCGCTTCGACTCGCAGCGAGCGCGACGTCCGGCCATCCAGCGTAGGCATCGCCAGCCAACGAGCGAAGAATCGGGCCAGCAGGCCGTGCACCTCCACGGGCGACTGCCGTGTGCCGGCGAGTCGGCTGCACGCCTTGTTGCAGCAGGTAGCCAGTGACCCCGTCGTGCCTCGACTGCACCGAGTAATCGACGGCGCTCCAGCCGCCAGCGTTGCGCAGCTTCGGATCGAGACCCGCGGCCACCAATCGCTCCGCTTGCACGAGCCGTCCGCGACGCGCTGCATAAAACAGCGCCGAATTGCCCAATGAATCGACGGCGGCAACGCGGGCGTTGGCTTGCAGCAGAACATCCAGAGCATCCGCGCGCTCAGCTGTCGCCGACAGCATCAGGGGCGTGATGCCCTGCGCGTCGATCGCATCGACCCGAGCGTCGTGTTCGACCAGCCAGCGCACCGAGTCAGCGGCGCCCGATTCGGCCGCGTAATGCAGCGCTGAACGACGGAATGCGTCGTTGGCATCCTTTGGCAGGAGCGGCCAGAGCGTGGCCAGCGTGCCGACATCGCCGCGGCGCGCAGCCGCAATGGTCATCGACAAGGTCACTGCGGGTTCCGTTGCAAGGACCCGCGGATCCACTTGCAGTGGCAACTGGCCTGCCTGCACCAGGCGCGCCGCATCGGCATGCCCAGTCGCCGCGGCCTTTGCGAGCCAGGTCCGTGCCGCTGATTCGTCTGCGGGCGAGTCGTGCGCTGCAAGCGCTGCCAGTGCATACGCCGCGCGCGGCTCGCCCTTGGCTGCCGCAGCCGTGAAGAGCGTCCGCGCACGCTGGGTATCCTCGCCGACACCGAGGCCAGCCAGGTACAGCGTGCCCAGCAGGTATTGCGCGCGTGGATCTGCGGCGAGCGGGTCGGCGGCAAGACGTCCGGCCGCATCGGCAAACTGCTTGAGACGCAGCGCGCTCTTGGCCGGCTCGAGCAGGTCAGGCGCGGCGAGCCTTGATGGAACGGCTGCAACGGCGGCCACTGCCCCGGGAGCGCCGATCACGCCGAGGAGCGCGGCGGCCAATGCAGTGACGCAAGCAGCGGCAGGGTCACGCCGTCCCATATTTTGTCTCCACGTGAATTCCTACTCGACGCAGGAAATCCGACGGCAGGATTCCGCCTGCACTGACGATCACAGCGTCGTTCGGAAGAATCAGGTGACCGTCCTGGCTGCGCAGCAGAACCCGCTCCTTCTCGATGCGCTCGACCTGCGAGTTCAGCAGCACCTGCAACTGTCCGGCCCGTTCGGCAGCGGCTACCCGCTCGCGATTACGCGGCTTGGCACGCGTAAAGGCGTCACCCCGATATGAAAGCGTGACGTTGCCGCCGGCTTCCGCAACGCTGGCAGCTGCCTCCAGGGCACTGTCACCGCCGCCCACGACGATGACACGCTGTTCACGGTATTGCTCCGCATCGATCAGCCGGTAAACGACCTTGGACAGGTCCTCGCCTGGCACGTCGAGCTTGCGCGGCGTGCCGCGCCGGCCGATCGCCAGCAGTACGTTCACGGCTCGGTACTGCGCGAGTGAAGTACGAACGATGAAGCCCTGCGCGCCGTCGCGATCGACGCTCTCGACGCGTTCGCGGTACCGCATATTGCCGGTCACGCCGGTCTTGCGCTCGATTTCCTGCCAGAACGCGAGCAGTTCCTCCTTGGAGGTCTGGCGGAAGGTGACTTTGCCGACCAATGGAATCTCCGCCGGCTGCGTCATCACGAGCTTGGCGCGCGGATACTGGAAGACGCAGCCGCCAAGACTCTCCTGCTCGATCGTCACGAACTGCATCTCGTGCGACTTCGCGGCAAGGCTGGCCGAAAACCCGGCCGGACCCGCACCGACGATCACCAGGTCGAGTTGCCCGGGGCTGGCGGCGCGACGCCTTCGATGGATTGCATCGACTGCCTGCCGACCCTGCGCGAGCGCGTTACGAATCAGCCCCATTCCTCCGAGCTCTCCTGCGACGAAGAGTCCGGGCACGGTCGACTCGAACTCGGCGCTGAGCAAGGGAATCTCCACGCCGCGACGCTGGGTGCCGAAGACGAGAGTGATTGCGTCCGCCGGACACGCGGCACGACAGGCGCCGTGCCCGATGCAATCCGTCGGACCCACCAGGTGCGCCTTGCCGTCGATCAGTCCGAGCACGTGGTGTTCTGGTTGTTCCGGACACGCTCTTACGCACGATCCACACCCGATGCAGCGGACAGGATCGATAACGGGATGCAGTGAGGCAGGATCGATCAGACCGGCGGCGTGCGATTGTTCGCGTGTGGCGCGGCTTGCCCGCTCGTGCCGTTGGCGCCGGAGGAGGTACCAGGCCCAGATCGATACGAGCGGCAGCAGATACACGGCAAGCAATGACATCGACTGGTGACCGGTAAGTGCGGTGGACTTCGGGAAAGTGGGCAAGAGATAGCGCTTTGAGCGAGATTCGCATCCCGCTCGCCCGCGTGGTGTCGATTGCGTCACGAAACCACCAACCAATGGCGTGCGTTGGTGTCGCTCACCCGCGTGCCTCGCTATGGTCGCTCCACCTGGTCGACCGCGACCGGCTGGAGAAGACAATGAACAAGAAGGGCGCCGCGCTTGTCGCGCTGGCAGGTTTTGGACTGGGAGTGATAGTCGGCAAGGGAATGGCCGCACTCGGAACGGAAGGCACGGCGGACGCGCTGGCGCCCGCGGCCGCCATGGCATCGCTGCCGGCGGGCCATCCGCGTGTCGCAGAACGCGATCTCGGCGACGCCGTGACGACGACCTTGCAGATGCGCGTCGCGCCCGCAACGAATGCGGCCGGGACGATGCCGCGCGCTTCGTCGCGCACCGGGTCGCCGGACGTGGTCGCGCAGGCGGACGAACTGCGACGCCAGCGAAAATTCAAGGAAGCCGCCGAGGCCTACCGTCGCGCCGTGGCCGCGGGCAGCATGAACGCGGATTCCTGGGCCGATTACGCCGATGCGCTGGCTTCGGCTGGATCGAGCCTCAAGGGAGCGCCCGCGGCTGCGCTGGCGCAGGCGCTCGCACTCGACCCGCGGCATCCCAAGGCCTTGTGGCTCAAAGCGAGTCTCGAGCACGAGGAGCACCGCTACCGCGACGCCGTCAGCACGTGGCGCAACCTGCTCGCCGTGGTGCCGGCCAATTCGTCCGACGCTCGCATCATCGAAGCGAACATCGCCGAAGCGACACGGCTTGCCACCAGCCAGGGCTGACGATGACTGCACAGCGCCTTCTCCGCGAGCGTTATGACGGTGTCGCCACCGACGCTGCACCGCGCATGACGACGCCCGTAACCGTCGGTACCTCCAGCCCGCACGTTGCCGCTCCGGCTGCAAGAGCGGAAATTGGCACGACGAAGCGCAGCCGGTTGGTGACGCCAGCCAGCATCTACTTCATGGCCGTCCTCGCCGCGACCGCCTTCGGCATCAACCTGCCGACGTCCGCCTACCTCTCGCCGCAGTCCGGCCTGGGCTACGCACTCGGCATCGCGGGGGGCAGCTTGATGTTGCTGCTGCTCCTTTATCCGGTCCGCAAGCGAATGCCGCGGGCCCGCTACGTCGGGTCCACGCGCGCATGGTTCAGGCTGCACATGACTCTCGGCATCCTTGGACCTGCGCTGATCCTGTTCCACTCGAACTTCAGTCTGGGCGCGACCAACAGCAACGTTGCGCTGGTCTGCATGCTGATCGTCTCCGGCAGCGGCCTGTTCGGCCGCTACTTCTACCGCCGCATCCATCTGGAACTGAATGGCCATGAGGCCACCCTCGACGAATTGAAGGATTTCTCGAGCCGGCTGCAGCAGACGTCGGCAGTGTCTTTCCTGCCGGCGCTGGCGCGGCGCATCGACGAGGAACAGGCCGTCATCGAGCGACGCTTTGCGGCGACCCCGTTGCTGGTGCGGCCGTTGGTGGGCGCATCGTGGGCCATCCTGGCGCGTCGCCGACTGCGACGTGCGGTCCGTGAGGCGATTGCGGCGGGAGCGGATCGTCGACACGACCCGAGCCGCGAATCGCTGCGACTGATCGCGCATCGCTACATCGACGATCGCATCGGCGCGGCGCGGCGCGTGCTCGAGTTCCGCGCCTTCCAGAAGCTCTTCTCGCTGTGGCACGCACTGCACATGCCGCTCTTCTTCATGCTCATCATCGCCGGGACCGTCCATGTGGTCGCGGTACACCTCTACTGACCGGCCGGAGTCGCCCGCATGCCCCGCTGGCGCAGCGCCTGCCGAATCCTGCTCGCGATCCTGGTACTGGCCATGTCGCCCTGGTACGCCCACGCCGCGAACATCGAGACGCTGCTGATGCCCGGACCGGTCATCGCAGGTCACGCGAAGTACGAGCAGGAGTGCTCGCGTTGCCACGATCGCGCGGATCGTCCGCGGCAGGCGGCGCTTTGCCGCACCTGTCATGAGCCGATCGCTGCCGACATTGCCCAACACAGGGGATTTCATGGCCGGTTGCCCAGGGCGGAAACCGCCCAGTGCGGCGCCTGCCACACCGAGCACAAGGGTCGACAGGCCGACATCGTCAAGCTCGAGACGGTTTCGTTCCCGCATGCGCAGACCGACTTTCCGCTGCAGGGAGCGCACGCGACGGTCGCGTGCACGGCCTGCCACCTCGCAGGCCGCAAGCATCGTGAAACTGCGTCGGACTGCGTCGATTGTCACAAGAAGGAAGAACCGCACGAGGGCAAGCTGGGTCGCGATTGCGCCGTCTGCCACGAGGCCGGCGGCTGGACACGCGTGCGGTTTGATCACGCCAAGACCAGGTTCGCGCTTGACCGGCAAGCATGAGCAAGCGACCTGCGCTGCCTGCCACATGGGCAACCGCTACAAGGACACCCCGACCCAGTGCGTCGCCTGCCACGCGCCAGACGACGTCCACGCCGGCGCGCGCGGCCCCGCGTGCGCCGAGTGCCACCAGACGACCGGTTGGACCGGCACCAAGTACGACCACCTGAAGGCCACGGGATTTGCGCTCACGGGCGCGCACTCCTCGCTCGACTGCAGGAACTGTCACAAGACGCCGAATTTCAAGGACCCGTTGCCCCGGGATTGCGCGGGTTGCCACCGCAGTGACGATCCGCACGCCACGCGCTTCGGCGCGGCGTGCGAGAAGTGCCATGCCGCGAGCGCCTGGACACCATCGACCTTCGATCACTCACGCGACGGCAAGTTCGAACTGCGCGGCGCACACCAGAAGCTGGACTGCCACGTCTGCCATACCGCAGTAGTCGCCAGCCAGAAACTCGGCGCGGAGTGCGCCGCATGCCACCGCGGCGATGACGCGCATGCAGGCAAGCTGGGCACCGACTGCGCGCAGTGCCACGGCGTGGAGACCTGGCGCGGCCATTTGCAGTTCGATCACGATTTTTCGACGTTCCCGCTCGTGGGCCTCCACGTCGCCGTTCCCTGCTTTGCATGTCATCGCTCTACGTCGTTCAAGGAAGCACGGCAGTCGTGCGTCGACTGCCACGCGGCGGACGATCGCCATAAGGGCTCACTCGGCCGGGACTGCGAGGCATGCCATTCGGTGAACGGCTGGAACCTGTGGCAGTTCGATCATGGCAAGGCCACTAAATTCGCCCTGACCGGCGCGCACTCCAAGGTGGCCTGCGAAGGCTGTCACAAGCGGCCTCCGGACGTGGCGAAGCTGTCGCAGGATTGCGGGGCATGCCATGCCGAAGACGATGTGCACCTCGGTCAATTTGGCCGCCAATGCCAGCGCTGCCACGTAACCACGACTTTCAAAGCCGCGCGGCTGCAGTGAGGGAGAGGCAACGATGACCCTGCAATGGATCCGCCGTGCACTGCTGCCCTTGCTGCTGCTCCTGGCCGGGGGGACCGCGTCAGCCCAGGTGACCGGGCGCAACTTCGACCACCTGACCACGGGGTTCGAGCTTACTGGCGCGCACCGCCTGCAGGCCTGCGAGAGCTGCCACGTGGACGCGGTGTTCGCCGGCACCCCGCGGGTGTGCGCCGCCTGCCATGCGCAGGGATCGCGCATCGGCGCGACGCCCAAGCCGTCGACTCACGTGGCCTCCACCGACGTGTGCGGCGCGTGCCACACCACGTCGGCGTGGATGCCCGCGAGTCGATTCGATCACCTGGAAGCCCGCGGCGATTGCGCGACTTGCCACAACGGAGTGCAGGCGCTGGGCAAGCCGCCGGGCCATGTCGCGACCAGCCAGGACTGTTCGAGTTGCCACAGCAGCACCGCGTGGAGCCCGGCCAAGTACGACCACTCCGGCATCACCGGCAATTGCGTGTCCTGCCACGACGGCGTCAAGGCAACGGGAAAGCAGGCCACTCATTTCCAGACGACGAGCAGCTGCGAGTCGTGCCACTCGATCGCTGGCTGGGCCCCGCTCACCCGCATGGACCACACGCAGGTCAGCGGCACCTGCGCGTCGTGCCATGACGGCCGGTCGACGACGGGCAAGCATGCGCTGCACGTGCCGACGACGGCCGCCTGCGACACCTGCCACGTGACGGTGGCATGGAAGCCCGCCAACTTTGCCCACGACGGCATCGTCGACGGCTGCGTGAGCTGCCACGACGGGGCGCGGGCCACCGGCATCGGCCCGCGTCACATCAAGGCGACGACCACCTGCGCGGCGTGTCATTCGACGACGGCCTGGCAGCCGACCACGCGTGTGGATCACGCCAATGTGCTGGGCAGCTGCTCGACCTGCCACAACGGACTCGCGGCCAAGGGACAACCGGCCAATCACATTCCGACTACGGCGGAATGCGACAGCTGCCACGCGACGAGCGCCTGGACTCCCGCCAAGTTCGACCACACCGGGATCGCAACGAATTGCGCCTCGTGTCACGACGGCGCCCGCGCCACTGGCAAGAACACGACTCACATCAAGACGTCGACGACGTGCGAGTCGTGTCACGTCATCGCGGCCTGGCAACCGGCCTCACGTGTCGATCATGCCCAGGTGCTGGGCAGCTGCGTCTCCTGTCACGACGGCACCGTTGCGACGGGCAAGAACGCGACGCACATCCTGTCCGACAATGCCTGCGACAGTTGCCACGCGACGGTCCAGTGGAAACCTGCCAACTTCTCGCACACCGGCCTGACCGAGGCGTGCTCGGCCTGCCATGACGGCACCCGCGCCACGGGCAAGAGCGCGACCCACATCCTCTCGAGTCCGTCCTGTGGTGCGTGCCACGCGACGTTCTCGTGGCGCCCGGTCGCACAGGTCGACCACACGCAGGTGAGCGGCAGCTGTGCCTCGTGCCACAACGGCACGACGGCCACCGGCAAGAACGCGGGTCATATCGCCTCCAGCGCGACCTGCGCCGCCTGCCACGCCACGCTCGCATGGAAGCCCGTCACCCGCGTGGATCACACGCAGGTCAGCGGCGCGTGCTTCTCCTGCCACGATGGCACCAAGGCCAGCGGCAAGCCGCCCGCTCACATCCCGAGCGACAACTCCTGCGATAACTGCCATTCGCCGCTGGCCTGGAAGCCGGCGCGCTTCGACCACACCGGCATCACGAACAACTGCGCAAGCTGCCACGACGGTGTCAAGGCACAGGGCAGGCCGACGGCGCACATCGCCAGCAGCAACACGTGCGAGTCCTGCCATGCCGTGGCGATGTGGAAGCCGGCAACTCGCGTCGACCACACCCAGGTGACGGGAACCTGTGCCAGTTGCCACGATGGCACCAAGGCGACCGGCAAGGGCGTGAACCACATTCCGACCAGCGGCGAGTGCAGCACGTGCCACGCCACCCTCGCGTGGAAACCGGCAACGTTCTCGCACGCCGGCATCACCAGCGGCTGTGCCAGCTGCCATGATGGGATCAAGGCGCCCGGCAAGAACGCGACGCACCTGTTCACGTCGTCGACCTGCGAAGCCTGCCACGCCGTGACGACCTGGAAACCCGCAACCCGCGTCGATCACACGCAGGTGCAGGGCTCGTGCTCGAGTTGCCACAACAACGTCAAGGCAACGGGCAAGCCAGCGACGCACGTCGCCACGACGTCCGAGTGCGGCATGTGCCACAGCACCGCGGCGTGGAAGCCGGCCACCGGGTTCAGCCACGACGGGGTCACCAGCAACTGCTTCAGTTGCCACAACGGCGTGAACGCGACGGGCAAGAACACCAATCACCTGCAGACGAGCAATACCTGCGAGTCCTGCCACACCCCCACAGGCTGGAAGCCCGCGGCGAAGGTGGACCACACGCAGGTCATCGGCGCGTGCTTCTCGTGCCACAACGGCACGCTTGCGACCGGCAAGAACACGGGCCACATCGCCAGCGACAACGCGTGCGACAGTTGCCACAAGTCGACGGCGTGGAAGCCGACGATCCGGGTCGATCACGCGCACGTCACCGGCACGTGTTCCAGCTGTCACGACGGCGTGAAGGCGGCCGGCAAGCCCACGTCGCACCTGCCGACGACCGCCGAATGCGGCAGTTGTCACTCGACCCTCGCCTGGACGCCGGCGAAGGTGGACCACACCAACATCACGAACTGCAAGGGCTGCCACAACGGCACCAGCGCGACGGGCCCGTCGACCGGCCACATGGCCTTCCCCGTCAACAACTTCGACTGCAACCAGTGCCACACCGCCGCAGCCTGGACGCCGAACACGTTCAAGCACCGCGTGGGTGGAGGCTACCCGGGCGATCACCGCGTGACGCTGACCTGCAAGAGCTGCCACACGACCAACACGGACGCCGCCACCTGGCGCGCGCCGGCCTACAAGCCCGACTGCGCCGGTTGCCATTCCAGCAAGTTCAAGCCCGATCCTCACACCAAGTATGGCAACGTGAAGTACACGGTCAGCGAATTGCGCAACTGCTCGGGCGCGTGCCACACGTATACGGACTCCACGCTCACGAAGATCCTGAAGAGCCGCGCCGGTCCGGAACATCGCATCACGGACACGAAGTTCGACTGATGCGTTACGGACTTCGAATCCTGCTGGCCGCAAGCGCCATCCTCTGCAACCTGGCGGCCACACCGCTCTGGGCGCAGGGCCGCATCATCGAGGACGTCGTCGCGAGCGAGCAGCGGGGCTATGTGTCCGTCACGCTGCTCTTCAGCTGTTCGATGCGTTACATGTCGCACACGCCGGCCACGGACGGCGAAGCATTGCAGGTGCGCTTCTCGGCGGGCCCGGATTGTGGCCGGACAACCGCCTCCGAGCCGCAGCCGCTGCTGGCGGGCGCGGCGGGCTACGTACGCTCGGTCGACGTCGTGCGGCCGTACGGCTCGGATGTCGAGGTCCGGATCGGCTGGTCGAAGTCCGAGACCTTCGTGCTGACGCCTTCGATCGACGGACGCCTGTTGCGAGTCAGGTTGCTGCGCACCGAGACACCGCAAGTGACGGTGAAGGAGATGCCCCAGGGCGTCTCCACGTACGCCGTGAACCTGGCCTCGTCGACCGCCCCCTTCACGCCCGAGGCACTCGCGGCTGCCGCGAAGACCGTGGGCACGCGAACCTACGTGTCCGAGACGGTGGTCGACGAGCAACGCTGGTACCGCCTGCGGGCCGGGCCTTTCGTCAACGAGGCGGCCGCCAAGCAGGCACTCGCCAATTCACGCGGCGAATTCCCGAAGGCATGGGTGGCGATCTCGGATGACGATACGCTGAATGAGATCGGCACTCCGGCGGGCGTGGCGACAGTGCGGTCGACGGCCCCTCAGGTCAATGCGTCGATGACGCCGGATGAAATCAAGCAGACCCTGGCCCAGGCCAAGGACGCCTTCCGCCACAAGAACTACGCCACGGCGATCCCGCTGCTGACGCAACTCACGCAGCAACCCGAGTTTCCGCAGCGGGCCGAAGCCCAGGAGATGCTCGCGCTTGCGCGGGAACGCAGCGGCCAGGTCGCTCACGCCAAGGCCGAGTACGAGGACTACCTGCAACGCTATCCGACGGGCGAAGGCTCCACGCGCGTGCGCAAGCGACTGCAGACACTGGCGTGGGCCACCCGTCCTGGTCGCGAGGGATCGACGGGCAGCGACGGGGACGAATCCCCGTGGCGGGTCTACGGCGGCTTTTCGCAGATTTATCGCCAGGACCAGAGCCACATCGAGAGCGGCCTCGCCAGCAGCGACCTGACGACGCAGGACGCCTTGCTCACCGACGTGAGTCTCGTCGCGCGCCGCCACGGTGAGCGCTTCGACTTCACAACGCGTGCGAGCGCAGGTTACGGCTATGACATGCTCGCCGACGGACCGGGAAGCCAGTCCCGCGTTTCGTTGCTGTTTGCCGAGTTCGCCGACCGCGTTGCAGGCTGGTACGCCCGCCTCGGCCGGCAGGCCGGCGGCTCGGCTGGCCTGATGGGGACGTTCGACGGGATGCAGGCGGGGTATCAGCTCTGGCCCCGGCTCCGCGTCAACGGCTTCTTCGGCTTTCCGGTGGATTCGACACGCGCAGGGCCGGACAGCGAGCGCAAGTTCGTTGGCGTCTCGGCCGACATCGGCACGCTCGCGAACGCCTGGGATCTCTCGTTTTATGCCGTCGACCAGCAGCTTTCCGGTGTGACCGACCGGCAGGCGGTCGGCACCGAAGTGCGTTACTTCCGGCCCGGCATCACCGTGGTCGGGCTCGCGGATTTCGACGTCCACTACAGCACGCTCAATACCATGCTGCTGCTGGGCACGTTCGCGTTGCCCGCGCGCTGGACGCTGAACCTGAACGTCGATCACCGCAAGAGCCCTGGCCTGTCGACGCGCAACGCCATGATTGGGCAGCCCGTGCGCAGGTTCGATGAACTGTTCGGCCTGTACACGCCCGAGCAGATCGAGCAATTCGCGCTCGACCGCACCTCCGAGTCGAAGATGTATTCAGTGGGCGTCTCGCGACCTTTCGGCGAACGCTGGCAGTGGTCGCTCGATGCCTCGACCATGACGCTCGGCTCGACGCCCGAATCGGGCGGCGTGGCCGCGACGTCGTCGTCGGGTACGGACACCGCAGTTTCGACGCAGGTCCTGGGCTACGGATTGTTCGGCCGCGGCGACGTCACGTCACTGGGCCTGCAGTACCAGACGGGCGATAGCGCGCAGATGCTTTCGCTCGGCATCGGCACCCAGTTGCCGGTCGGCGAACGCTGGCGCGTGGGCCCCCGGCTGCGCCTGGATCAACGCCAGCTCGAGAGCGACCGTTCGTCGTCGCTGGTATATTCACCCGCACTGCGGGCGGAAATGCGCGGCAAGCACCTGACGTTCGAAGTGGAAGGCGGGGCCGAAATAGGGTCGCGCGACATGGGCACGATCTCCGAAGACACGTCCCGCTACTATTTCAGCCTTGGCTATCGGTATGACTTCTAGGGGCCATTCCCGCGACGACGGGACACGAACCCGCAGGTCCGTCTCGATTGCACTGGCAATGGGGGCATTGTTCGCGGCGACCCTCATGGCGGGCTGCGCAAGCGAGCAACAGGCCGGCCCACGCGAATACCTCGACGAACGCACTGCCGCGACGATCACGATTGCCGGCGAGTCCATGGTCTTCGCGTGCGACCGCCCCGAACTGGGCGTGAACGCGCGCGACTACGTCACACTCACGGCTGTGGACGTCAACACGTCCGGCCGGCATGCCATGCACCTCGTGGGTTACGCCTGGTCGACGCTGGACAAGCGTGCGATCGTGGAAAGCGACAGCCGCTACGAATTGATTGCGGACGACCGTACGCTGCCGCTGCAGGCGATGCCAGAAGGGTTCCGCTCGATCGGCGTCAACGAGCCGCCGATTCCGGTCCCCTCACGCAGCGCACTGCCGCTGACGGCACCAATCACCCGCGATCAGCTACAGTTCCTGCGGGATACTCCCAGCGCGCACATCGTGCGGACGCGCGACGGGGTGCTGGAGCGGTTTGATCTCTGGCGCGGCCCCGGAGGTTGAGCGCCCGCCGGCTACGCCCAATAGCCTGCAACTCGTCGTTTCTTGATAATCTGGGCTGGTACCGGTTACCGGGCTGGACCAGAGCGATGCTGATTGCCTACACCCGCGAGGTGAGCCCGGCACTTGCCGATTGCGAGCTGACGCACCTCGAGCGCGAGCCCCTCGACGCTGCAGTTGCCCAGGCCGAACACGAAGTGTACGAAAGCATTCTCGAGCGCCTCGGTGCGAGCGTGCGGCGGTTGCCGCCGGCACCGCACCTGCCCGATGGTGTTTTCGTCGAAGATGCGGCCGTCGTGCTGGATGAAGTGGCGGTCATCACCCGGCCGGGCGCGCGTTCGCGGCAGCCCGAAACTTCCTCAGTCGAAGCCACGCTCGCGGCACATCGACCCCTGGTGCACGTTCGCGCGCCCGCAACCCTCGATGGCGGCGACGTGCTGGTCGCCGGCCGCAGGATTTACATCGGGCTCTCGACGCGCACGTCACGCGACGCGATCCAGCAGCTGGCCGATCAGCTCGCGCCGTACGGCTATGCGGTGATTGCGGTGCCTTTCGCCGGCTGCCTGCACCTCAAGTCGGCGGTGACACGCATCGCCGACGACCTGATGCTCCTGAATCCGGCCTGGGTCGATGCAGACGCATTCACCGGTTATCGGGCGCTCGCCGTCGACCCTGCGGAACCGCATGCTGCGAACGCCCTGGCGCTGGGCGGTGCCGTGATCCATCCGCTGCAGCATGACCGTACCCGCGCGAGGCTCGAGTCCGCGGGACTGACGGTCGTGACCGTGCCGCAGGTGGAACTGGCCAAGGCCGAAGCCGGCGTGACCTGCTGCAGCCTGCTGGTCGAGATTCCCTGAGCCTGCAAGACAGACTATTCTTCCGCGGTCGCGACCCCGGTCGCATATCACTGGGCAGGGATTACCGATGACGAATTACAAAGCCGGTTGCATGTGTGGCGCGGTCCAGCTCGAAGTCACGGGCGATCCGGCCGTGCAAGCCATCTGTCACTGCAGCTCGTGCCGCGGCTGGTTGAGCGCGCCGCTGCACGCGGCTGCGCTCTGGCCTGCGACGAGCGTGAAGATCACCAAGGGCGCCGACAACCTCGGCCTGTACAAGAAGACGGAGAACAGCCACCGCCAGTTCTGCAAGAGCTGCGGCGCCGCGGTCCTCGTCGATCACCCGGGCATGGGCATGATCGACATTCCCGCCGGCTCGGTGGTCGGTCTCAGCTACAAGCCCACGCTGCACGTGCACTACGGCGAGAAAGTCATGGCCGTGAAAGACGGCCTGCCGAAGTTCAAGGACTTTCCGAAGGAGTTCGGCGGCTCGGGCGACATGCTCGCCGAGTAACCCCAACGGCAACGGTTCCGCAGGCACCCATCCTGCGGAACCCGGGTGCGCTCACGCCAGCAAGCGCCCAGCCTCCATCCACAGCGTGCGATCAGCGAGGTATTCGACCTCGGCGCGCGCGTGCGACACGTAGAGCATCGGCAGGTGCGTCTCTTCCTTGACGCGCCGCAGGAACGGCAGGATCTGCTGCTTCAGCCGCTCGTCGAGCGAGGCCAACGGCTCGTCCAGCAGCAACAATCGCGGCGAATAGAGCAATGCGCGCCCAAGTGCGACGCGTTGTCGCTCGCCACCTGAGAGCTGCGCAGGTCGTCGCGCAACCAGCGGACCGATCTCGAGCAGGTCGAGCACCTGCTGCAGCTCGAAGCGCCGCTCACCCGCCGCGCGACGACGGTACCCGTACAGCAGGTTGTCCTCCACCGTGAGGTGAGGAAACAGTTGCCCATCCTGGAACACGAGCGCGAAGTGCCGTTGCCAGGCCGGCACGTATTGTTTCGCTGCGACGTCGACGAGCGTCTGGCCACGAAACGACAGCGTTCCAGAGCGCGGCGGCAGCAGGCCGGCGAGCAGCGCCAGCAACGTGCTCTTGCCGCAGCCCGACGGTCCGCAGATTCCGGTCGCGCCCGCTTCGATGCGGGCAGCCGCCTGCAGCAGGAAACCGCCGCGCTCGAACTCGATGTCGAACTCAAGCACGCGGCACGCGGTGGTCGAGGTAACCGAGTTGCCGTTCGGCACGGCGCGTCAGCCAGTGGCTTGCGGCCAGCGCGAACAGTGCGAGCGCGATGGAGAGTCCTGCCAGCCGCAGGGCGGCATCCTCGCCGTCCGGCACGTTCATGAAACTGTAGATGGCGAGTGGCAGCGTCCGTGTCTCGCCCGGGATGTTGCCGACGAAAGCCATGGTCGCGCCGAATTCACCGAGACTGCGCGAGAAACACAGCACGGAACCCGCGAGCACTCCCGGCAGGGCGAGGGGCAACGCGACCGTGAGAAAAGCATTCCACGGCGTCGCACCGAGTGTCGTCGCCGCCTGTTCGAGCCGCGAGTCGATCAGCCGGAATGCAACGCGGACAGGCTGCACCAGCAACGGGAACGCCATGACCGCCGACGCGATGACCGCGCCTTTCCAGGTGAAAGCCAGCGTGATGCCGAACGACTCGTACAACCAGCGGCCGATCGGCCCCTGCGTGCCGAGCAGCAGGAGCAGCGCGAAGCCCGGCACGACGGGCGGCAGCACCATCGGCAACTGCACCAGCGCTTCGACCAGGAACTTGCCGCGGAACTCGCGGCGGGCGAGCAGCCAGCCGACCAGGATGCCGCAAGGCAGGCACAGCAGCGTGGCCCACAGCGCCACGCGAGCCGACAGGCTGAGCGCTTCCAATTCGGCGGGCGACAACATGGCGTTCAGTGACTCGCGCTCAGCGGCACGAAACCATGGCGGCGAAAGGTTGCGGCGGCCGCCTTGCTGCCGAGGTACTCAAGAAAGTCCTGCGCCTGTGGTGCTGCATTCCTGAGCAACGCGACCGGGTAGACGATGGAGGCATGGCTTCGCGGAGGGAAGCGTGCGATCAACACGACCTTGTCGCTGACGACGGCATCCGTCGCGTAAACAATGCCCGCGGCACATTCGCCGCGCTCGACGAACGTCAGGGCTGCGCGGACATCGTCCGTACCGACGATCCGGCCCTGCAGCGAGTCCCACCATTTGAGCGATTCCAGCGCCTGCTTCGCATAGGTTCCCGCCGGCACGACGTCCGGCTCACCGATGCACAGCTTGCCCACGAATGCGCGAGCGAAGGGAAAGCCGGGCCGCAGTTCGACCTGGAACGTACGACCCCTGGGCGCGATCAGGACGAGTTCATTGCCGAGCAAGTCGATGCGCGTTCCCGTTTGGAGCTTCCCCTGCTGTTCGAGCACGTCCATCCAGCGACCATCGGCCGCGGCAAAAATATCCGCCGGCGCTCCGGCCGCGAGCTGTCGCGCCAGCGTCGCCGTGCCGCCGAAGGCCAGCCGTGGCGCACGGTGGCCGCGCGACTGCCATTGCGATGCGATCTCGGTCAGCACGTTGGTGAGGCTGGCAGCCGCAAACACGCGAACCGGTTCCTCGGCGAAGGAGGCGGCGCATGGAAACAAACACAGCATTGCCACGGCAATGCGCGCCAACCGGGACATCGGTACTCCTGCAATCGCGGCGTAGTGTCATACATCGCCACGCGGGCAGCAAACGTCGTCACTTGCGCATGCATGACACGCGGGCAAGGCCCGGCGAGCGAACCACGGTGCACCGGGTCGTGATCGTACCCATGCAACGGCGGATGCACGGGGCTTGATCGGATAGACATCATTTCGATATATTTGGAAACATGAACGAACGAGACACCGTCACCGCGCTCGCGGCCCTCGCCCAGGAATCCAGGCTTGCGGTCTACCGCCTGCTGGTGCAGCGGGGGCCGGACGGCTACTCGGCCGGCGAGATCAGCGAGCGGCTCGCGATCCCCGGACCCACGCTGTCCTTCCATCTCAAGGAACTGGCCGTGGCGGGCCTCGTGGCAGCGCGCAAGGACGGCCGTTTCATTTACTACAGCCCCAACTTCGAGCGCATGCGTGCGCTCGTGGGTTACCTGACCGACAACTGCTGCAGTCTCGCGGTCGCGTGCGCGCCGGAGTGCGCGACACCGTTCGCCAGCCGTCGCAAAAGGAAATCCGGATGAACGTACTCTTCCTTTGCACCGGCAACTCCTGCCGCTCGATCCTGGGTGAAGCGACCTTCAACCACCTCGCCCCGGCGGGGTGGCACGCGATGAGTGCCGGCAGCCAGCCCACGGGCAAGGTGCACCCACGCTCGCTCGCCCTGCTGAATCGCGAGGGCATTGCTGCCGACGGCTACCACAGCAAGTCGTGGGACGATCTTCCCGTGACTCCCGACATCGTCATCACTGTGTGCTCGAACGCAGCTGGCGAGACCTGCCCGGCGTACCTGGGCCCGGTGCTGCGCACGCACTGGGGTGTCGAAGACCCGGCTCATGCGACGGGCACCGACGCGGAAATCGACGCAGCGTTCATGGCGGCCTACGGGACGCTGCGCCGGCGCATCGAGGCTTTCCTCGCGCTGCCGTTGCACGACCTGCAGCAGGATCGTGCGCGCCTGAAGCAGGAAATGGATCGGATCGGCGAGCGGGTCCACTGAGGACTTGAACATGCCTGCGGAAAGCGACGTCCAGTCACCGGCACGGCACGAGGCGAACGCGCCGATGAACGCCTTCGAGCGGTACCTGACGGTCTGGGTCTTCGCCTGCATCGTCGTCGGCACGGCGGCGGGTCACTACTTCCCCGGCCTCTTCCAGGCCATCGGGAGCATGGAGGTGGCCAGGGTCAACTTGCCCGTCGGCGTACTGATCTGGGTGATGATCATCCCGATGCTGGTCAAGGTGGACTTCGGCGCGCTCAGCGAAGTGCGCGAGCATGTTCGCGGCATTGGCGTGACGCTGTTCGTCAACTGGCTCGTCAAGCCCTTCTCCATGGCGTTGCTGGCGTGGATCTTCATCCGCCACCTGTTTGCACCCTGGCTGCCGGCGGACCAGATCGACAGTTACATCGCGGGACTCATCCTGCTCGCCGCGGCCCCCTGCACCGCCATGGTGTTCGTGTGGAGCAGGCTCTCGAACGGCGATCCCATGTTCACGCTGACGCAGGTCGCGCTCAACGACTCGATCATGGTCGTCGCCTTCGCCCCGATCGTCGGCCTGCTGCTCGGCATCGCGGCGATCACGGTCCCGTGGGACACGCTGATCACGTCCGTGGTCCTCTACATCGTCATCCCGGTGATCCTGGCGCAGCTCTGGCGACGCTTGCTGCTGCGCCGGGGGCAATCGACATTCGACGCGGCCATGGCAAGGATCGGCCCATGGTCGGTGATGGCACTACTGGTGACGCTGGTGCTGCTCTTTGCGTTCCAGGGCAAGGCGATCCTGCAGCAGCCCCTGGTGATCGCCCTGCTCGCAGTGCCGATCCTGATCCAGGTGTTCTTCAACTCGTCGCTTGCCTACGTGCTGAACCGGGCGCTCGGCGAGAAGCACTCCATCGCCTGCCCTTCGGCGCTGATCGGCGCGTCGAACTTCTTCGAGCTCGCCGTGGCGGCGGCCATCAGTCTCTTCGGCTTCGAGTCGGGCGCCGCGTTGGCCACCGTCGTCGGCGTGCTGATCGAGGTTCCGGTGATGCTGCTGGTCGTGAAGATCGTGAATTCCAGCAAGGGCTGGTACGAACGAGGCCGCGCGGCAGCCTGAGCGTCGCCGGTTCGCCGGAGATTCCCGGCGCGGCCGGCTGGCGGCATGCGCATAGTACGTCATTGACGTACCTACGCCAATGACGTAGCTTGTCGCCGCGATGAGCAACGACGTCTTCATCAAGCTGCTGGAGTCCGCGCGCGAATTGCGCCAGGAGCGCGTCCGCCGGCTGACACGCCTGGCGCGCGCTGTCGGCGGGGTTGCGCGCCCGCGCGGCGCCGCCGCGATAGACGTGCGCGCCATCCGTGCGACGACGGGCCTGAGCCAGTCGAAGTTCGCGGAGCTGCTCTCGATCGAAGTCTCGACGCTGCGCAACTGGGAACAGGGCCGACGCGACCCCACCGGCCCGGCCCGCGCATTGCTGCGCGCCATTCGCAACGATCCCGTGGCGGTCATCCGCGCACTCACCGACTGACCCAGGACGCACCCATGAGCACGATCACGCGCACGAACGTCTCCGACCTGCGGGGTGCCGCGCGGCTGGCGTTCGACGCCACGCTCGGCATCACCACTCTCGTGGAGAAGATGCACCACACCATCCAGCTGGTGCATCCGCCGCTCGGCGCGTCGCGGGCTGATTCGACACGCGGACTCACCGGGCTCATCTACCGCAGCATCCGTGGCACGACGCGGGTCATCGGCAAGGGTCTCGACGCCGGCCTCGCCCCCGTGGCGGCCCTGCTGCCCGAAGGCGAATCCACGACGGGCAGGAACGCGTGGGTCGCGGCGATCAATGGCATCTACGGCGATCACCTCGAGCGGACGGCTAATCCACTCGCGCTCGGGATGAGCTTCCTCCACCAGGGCGACAGCGTGGATCCCGCGCAGCCCGGCCGCGTCGTGCAGGACGCATCCGGCAAGGTGCTGCTCGCAATTCACGGCCTGTGCCTGAACGAACAGCATTGGATCCGCGACGGCCACCACCGGATCGCGGAGGTCGCAGCGGCGGCGGGCCACACGATCATTCATCTCCGCTACAACAGCGGTCGCTCGATCGACGCCAATGGGCGCAGCCTCGCGGAGGCACTCGAGACCTTGCTCGCACACTGGCCAGTCCCCGTGACAGACCTTGTGATCGTCGGTCACAGCATGGGGGGACTCGTGGCCAGGAGCGGCATTCGCCACGGCACAGCAGCAGGGCATGCGTGGCGGGGCCAGCTGCGCAAGTTGTTCTCGCTCGGCACGCCCCATCACGGCGCGCCGCTCGAACGCGGCGGCAACCTGCTCGACTACGTCATGGGTCTGAGCCCGTACGTGGCCCCGTTCACGAGCCTGGGCAAGGCCCGCAGCGCGGGGATCACGGACCTGCGCTACGGCAGCATCACGCGCGTCGAGCAGGAATTCGTGCCCTTGCCGGACGACGTGGAGTGCTATGCGCTGGCGGCCACGCTCGGCAAGCGCCGCAGCCTGCTCGCCGAAAGACTGGTCGGTGACGGTCTCGTTCCGCTCGACAGCGCCCTCGGCCAGCACGCCGACCGCTCGCGGACACTGGCGCTGCCGAAGGAGCGGCAGTGGATCGGGTACGAGATGGGGCACCTCGAACTGCTTGGCCGCCCCGAAGTCTATTCGCAGTTGGAGAAATGGCTGCGGTGACGACGTATCCTGCTTCAACTTTGCGTCACACCTGATCGCTCGACCACCTGACCGACGGACACACCATGATTCCCGAGACCATGCGCTACGTTGCCGCGACTGCCGCCGGCGGACCTGAAGTCCTGGCGATCAGCACGACGACCGTGCCGCAGCCCAGGCCCGACGAAGTGCTGATCCGGGTGCAGGCCGCGGGAGTGAACCGTCCCGACGTTGCGCAGCGCAAGGGGCTGTATCCGGCGCCTCCCGGGGCGAGCCCCATCATCGGTCTCGAGGTGGCCGGCGAAGTCGTCGCGCTCGGCAGCGAAGCGCGCGGCTTCGCGATCGGTGAACGAGTCTGCGCCCTTGCAAATGGCGGCGGTTACGCCGAGTACTGCGCCGCGCCGGTCACGCAATGCCTGCCATGGCCCAGGAACTACGACGCCATTCGCGCCGCCGCGCTGCCCGAAACGTACTTCACCGTCTGGGCCAACCTGTTCATCCACGGGCGACTCGCACGCGGCGAAACGGTGCTCGTCCACGGCGGCAGCAGCGGCATCGGCGTCACGGCCATCCAGCTCGCGCGCGAGTTCGGGGCACGCGCCTACGCCACCGCCGGCAGCGACGAGAAGTGCGCCGCGTGCGTGCGCCTCGGCGCCGACGCGGCAATCAATTACCGGACGGCAGACTTCGCCGAGCGCATTGCCGAACTGACCGGTGGTCGCGGTGTCGACGTCGTCATCGACATCGTCGGGGCGCCCTATTTCGAGCGCAACCTCAGGTGCCTGGCGATGGATGGCCGGCTGGTGGAAGTGGCCACGCAGGCGGGCACGCGTGTCGAAGGCCTCGACCTGTTCGACATCATGCGGCGTCGCCTGACCATCACCGGGTCGACGATGCGCCCACGGACCTCAGCGCAAAAAGGCGCGATCGCGAAGGACCTGCGTGAGCGAGTCTGGCCTGCGCTGGATGCGGGTCGCGCCGGCCCCGTCATTCACCAGGTCTTTCCGCTCGAGCAGGCTGCGGAAGCCCATCGCGTCATGGAATCGAGCGTCCACATCGGCAAGCTCGTGCTCGACGTCGCGCGCTAGCACGGCGCGCCCTGCCCGCTGTCATTCGGATCATCGTACGAGGCGCACGCTTCGTCGCGATCGACCGCCCGTGTGCAACCCTGCGCGCAGCTGCGGCATCTCATGGTCATCAGTCACACAGCGCCACGTCGGCGCGCCGAGGAGACCCGCCATGGAATTCGCAGCCACAGTGATGCTCGCCGCAATCGTCCTCTACCTGCTCACGCAGGTCGAAGACCTGGCCGCCTAGAGCACGTCCCACGGATAACGACCCTTTTCCAGGATCGCACCCGCCAGCGCCTCGATCGACTGGTCCTCGTTGTGGCTCAGGCCACGCACGTTGCGGACCATGCGACGACGCGCCTGGTGGGTGAAGACCTTGGCGATGTCGGTCACCTGGGCCGCCGAAGCCGGGTCGCTCTTGATGATCGAGTCCGCGCGTGAAATCACGCACAGCCCGACGAACAGGTCGATCATGAGATCTGCAATGCGCCGCTGCGAGTACTGCTGGTCGGAAATGCGCCTGCCGTATTTCCGCAGCACGGCCTCCGCCACGCGCGCCGTCGCCCTGGCATAGTTCTCGTAGATTTTCACCAGCGGCCGCAGCGCTGGCGCGACCGGCGTGCTGACCTTCACCGCTGCACCGAGGCCCGTGGCGCGTGCGAAGCGACGCTCGGCATAACCGGAAAGCACGCCGAAGCCCTTGATCGGATCGTTGAAGATGGAGCTGACCGCTGACTGCAGTTCCTTCAACGAAGCGCCCACGTCCTTCAGCGACGACAGCGCGATGTAGAGCCGCAGGATCTCGTTGGTGCCCTCGAAGATCGGCAGGATGCGGGCATCGCGCGTGTACTGTTCGTACGGCAGCTCACGCATGTAGCCGTTACCGCCCGCGATCTGCAGGCTCTCGTAGGCGGTGCGCTGCATCGCCTCGCTGGCGAACACCTTGGTGATCGCCGCCTCGACGGAGTAGTCCTCGCAGCCGCTGTCGATGTAGTGCGCCACCATCCAGACCGCGCTCTCGGCGGCGAAGCACTCGACCGTCATCTGCGCGATCTTCTCGCGCACGAGCCCGTATTCCGCGATGGGCTTGTCGAACTGCTTGCGTTCCTGCGCCTGCGCCACGGACCGGCGGATGAGCGCCTTCATGCCGCCGACCGCGCCGCCGCCCAGGCCGGTGCGACCGTTGTTCAGGATGCCCATCGCCACCTTGAAGCCCTTGCCGACGTCGCCGAGCACGTTTTCTGCCGGCACGCGGACGTCGTTGAAGGCGACAGTTGTCGTGCACGAGGCACGAATTCCCATCTTGTCTTCGTGCGCGCCGTGGCTGACGCCCGGCCATGCCGCTTCGACGATGAACGCCGTGACCTTGCCCTCGGGCCCGTCGGTACGGGCGAACACCGTGTAGAAGTCGGCGATCCCGCCATTGGTGATCCAAAGCTTTTCGCCGTTGAGGGTGAAACTGCCGTCCACATTGCGCTTCGCGACGGTGCGGATAGCAGCAGCGTCGGAGCCGGCGCCGGATTCGGTCAGGCAGAATGCGGCGATCATTTCACCCGTGGCGAGCTTCGGCAGGTAGCGCGCCTTCTGTTCGGCCGTGCCGAACAGCAGCAGGCCTTTCATGCCGATGGAGCTGTGCGCGCCGATCGTGAGCGACACCGAACTGTCGTAGCTGCTGGTCTGGGCCAGCACGCGCGCATAGGCCGCGTTCGACAGGCCGAGGCCGCCGAATTCCTCCGGAATGATCAAGCCGAACAGCCCCAGTTCGCGCAGCGACTGGACGAACTCGTCGGGCTGGCGGGCTTCGCGATCCCAGCGCGCGAATTCCGCTTCCTTCCCTTCGAGGAACCGGTCGACGGACTCGACGATCATGCCGAGCACCTCGCGATCGCGCTCGTTGATCGCGGGGTACGGGAACAGGTTTTCTTCCAGGACGTTGCCGAACAGCAACTGTTTGGCGACGCTCTGGTCGGTCAGCAGGCCGGACGCCTTGGCGCCGGTGGACACGACGGATTCGATGGTGCTCATGGAAGAAAAGCTAGCACTTCACGGAGCCCCAGTGTAATCGGTGAAATACGCGTTCACAGCCCGCGACCGGTCGTCGCAACGCGGGCCGCGTTCATCGCAAGTCACGGACGCATAAGGAATTCCGGCAAGCGAGGCGAAGCATGGCCGAACGGACGGACCGGGTCGGACAGTGCCGTGAAAATGATGAATGTCAGGCGGCCGCTGCGGCCTGCTGCGTCTTGATCCACTCCCGCACGACATCCTCGAGGACAGCCAGCGGCATCGAGCCGTTCATCAGGATCACTTCATGGAAGCCGCGCAGGTCGAAGCGGGGGCCCAGGGCCTTCTGCGCCTCGTCCCGCATGCGGAGCATCGCCAGCTGGCCGACCTTGTACGACGTGGCCTGGCCCGGCCAGACAACATAACGCTCGATCTCGCGCGTGACCTCGGCTTCCGTCATGCCCGTCTTCGCGACCATGTATTCGATCGACTGCTCGCGCGACCAGTGCTTGGCGTGCATGCCGGTGTCGACGACCAGGCGCACGGCGCGAAACATCTCGGCCTGCAGCCGGCCAAGGTCGCCGAGCGGATCCTGGTCGTAGAAACCCATGTCGATCTTGGCGACGCGCTCGGCATAGAGCGCCCAGCCTTCGGCATAGGCGCTGAACGGCAGCACCTTGCGCAGCATCGGCACGCCCTTGATCAACTGCTGCGCCGAAAGCTGGAAATGATGACCCGGTGCACCCTCGTGGATCATCAGCGTGGGCAGAGTCCACTTCGGGTTGTCGGCCGTGCTCTTCTGGTTGATGTAGAAACGGCCCGGGCGCGAACCGTCGAGCGCGGGCGGGTTGTAATAACCGCCCGGCGACGAGTCCTCCGAATACTCCGGCACGCGCACGATCTCGAGCGGCTGCGGCGGGATGGTCAGGAAGAACTTCGGCGCAGCCGCCATGACCCGGTCGTTGACCTGGTGCAGGTACGCGATCATCTCCGTGCGGCCTGCGTCGGTGTTCGGGAAATTCTGCGCCGGATCGATGTTCAGCTTCTCGATGCGCTCGGCGAGCGTCGCGCCCTGGATGCCCTGGGCATCGAGGATCATCAGCATTTCCTGCTCGATCCGCTCGACCTCGGACACACCGAGCGCATGGATCTCGTCCGCGGACAGGTTGGTGGTCGTGCTCGACTGCAGCGCGGCCGCGTAGATGCGGTCGCCGTCGGGAATGCGCCAGATGCCGGCGTCGTGGCTCGACTGCGGGCGCATCGACTCGAACAGCGCGATCATCGCCTGGTAGCCCGGGATCACTTCGCCGGCGACGAGTTCCTCGGCTCGCTTGACGTAGGCCTGCCGTTGCGCCGGCGTGAGCGACTCAATCTTCTCGAGCTTCGCCGGCAACGTCGTGACCAGCGGATTCTTCGCTGCGCCGTCGGCGATGAACGCGCGCATGCCGACCAGGGACTGGTCGAGCACGAAATCCGGCGGGATCACGCCGGCCGCACGATCGTCCTCGACGCGCACTTGTGTCTCGCGCAGCACGCGACCGAACTCGGCGAGCCGGGACAGGTACCGCTCGACGCTGCGCTCGTTCTTGATGACGTGCGCGTCGGTCAGGAACTGCGGCGTGTTCACGGTGACGCCGGAAATCTGGTTGACCCGGTAACCATTGTGCTCGAACTCGCCCTGGCGGATCAGGTCGTCGAGGAACCACGCCGTGGTCTTCCAGGTGATTAGCTCCTGGCCCGCAAGCCCGTCGGGACCGTACTTGTCGAGACCGGCGCGCGCCTTCCGCAGCCGGGCCAGGACCTCATCCTCGTGCGCCTTGGTCTGGTCGTCGAGCTTGCCGCTGTGGAAGTCGAACGGCGTGTTGTCGATGAAACCGAGCTGGGTGAGGATCTGCGGGGAGTCGAACGTGAGTTGCAGCGTGATCTTGTTGACGTAGTTGTTCAGGCCGACGGGCGTGAACCAGAACCACATCGATGCCACGGCCAGGCCGGCAACCAGCAGGCCGCCGACCCATGCAAACACTTTCCCGACTTTCCGCATCGTCATCCGGCGCTCCCCCTGAATCTGGTCGATAGAGCGTCACTATACCGAGGAAGCGCCACGCTCGACGCGACTTGACTAAACAGGCCAAAGCCGTATTTTCGACCAGCCTCGCTCGCTGTCCGGCAACAGCGGGCATCCCAACCGGCGCACGGACGTTTTCCGGCGCAACTGCCAACGGTGACGCACATGGCCACGCACGAAACTCGATTCTTCACGCGCGCCCTCGTTCGCGTCGCCTGCCTCGGAGTTCTCCTCACCATGGGCACAGCCTCCGCCGCCGAACCGCGAGCCCGCGACCTCGGCATTCCGTTTCCGGGCGCGCCCGGGCCACTCAATGCGATCACCGACGTCGCGGGCGTCGAAGTCGGTTACACGACGCTGGTCCAGGGTGATGGCAAGCTCGAGGTCGGCAAAGGACCAGTGCGCACCGGGGTTACCGCGGTGCTGCCACGCGGTCGCAAGGACCTGAGCGGAGTCTTCGGGGCCTACGCTGTCGGCAACGGCAACGGCGAGATGACGGGCACGATCTGGGTCGAGGAGTCCGGCATCGTCGGCACCCCGATCCTGATTACGAACACTCACAGCGTGGGCGTCGTGCGCGATTCGGTGATCGGATGGATGCTGCAGAACGGCGGCACGGAGCAGCTGTGGGGCCTGCCCGTGGTGGCCGAAACCTGGGACGGATACCTCAACGACCTGAACGGCTTCCACGTGAAGCGCGAGCACGTCTTTGCCGCACTCGACGGCGCGCATGGCGGTCCCATTGCGGAAGGCAATGTGGGCGGCGGCACGGGCATGCACACCTTCGAGTTCAAGGGCGGCACGGGCACCTCGTCGCGCCGCGTGCGGGTTCACGGAGTGGCGGACTACACCGTCGGGGTATTGGTGCAGTCGAACTTTGGCCGGCGTTCGCAATTGCAGGTGGCCGGGATCCCGATCGGACGCGATTGGCCCGAGGATGCGCCATTCACCAAGGAAAGCGGCCCGGTGAACGAACTCGGTTCGATCATCGTCATCGTCGCGACCGACGCACCGCTGCTGCCGACGCAACTCAAGCGCATCGCACGGCGCGCCGCGATGGGAATCGCGCGCACCGGTGGCACGGCGGGCAACGGCTCGGGTGACATCTTTCTAGCGTTCTCCACGGCGAACGCGGCCGCGGCCACCGCGACGGAAGGACTGCAGCAGGCGGCCTTCGTTCCGAACGACCGGCTCGACGGCCTTTTCGAAGCCACCGTGCTCGCAACGGAAGAAGCCATCGTCAACGCCCTGGTAGCGGCGCGCACGATGACGGGAATCGACGGCAATCGCCTCGTGGCGATCGATCACGCGCGACTGCAGGACATGCTGCGTCGCCACAACCGTCTCGTCACGGACACGAAGCCGCCGCGCGGCCCATGAATCGTTCCGAGATTGCGGCGGGATACCTCGACGCCCTGGGCCTGCAGCGACAGGCTCCGACGCTCGGGTTCCTGTCGCAGATGACGGCGCGTCACGTCGCGCAATTCGCGTTCGGCAGTGTCGGCCCACGGCTCGGTGACGCGTTGCCGCTCGATCCCGCGTCACTCTATTCGCGCATCGTGCTGCGGGGTCGCGGCGGCTATTGCTTCGAGCAGAACGGACTGATCTTCGAGGTGCTCGCCGAGCTCGGCTTCGACGTGACGCTTTACCTGGCGCGCGTCATCTACGACCAGGACACTCACCCCGGCCTCACGCACCGGATCACGGTCGTCGACCTCGCGGGCGAACGCTACCTGGTCGACGTCGGGTTCGGTCCGCTCGGTCCGCGAGTCCCGATCAGGCTCTCGGGCGAGGTTTCACGGGAAGAGCAGCGCGCGTTCCGGGTGTTCCCGCGTCGCGCGGGCGAACTGCACGTGCAGACACTGAAGGGCGGCGAGTGGTTTTCGCTGTACCGATTCGAACTGGCGCGTTACGGCCAGGCGGACTGCGAGCTGGGGCATTTCTTTTCACATCGGCATCCAGACGCGGCTTTCGTGCGAAATCTGGTTGCGTCGCGAATCCTGCCCGCTGAAGTGAGATCGCTCAGGAACCGCGAGTACTGGATCATGACGGCTGCCGGCGATCACAAGCAGGACGTCCGCGACCCGGCGCACCTGCGCAAGCTGCTCGACGAGGAGTTCGGCATCCAGGTGACGGCCGCGGAATGCAACGACCTGTTCTCCGCTTCCGCGTGAACCATTCAGACTGCGCATTGCACCGCGTCAAGCCATGCCGATCCGCCTGGGGTATAATGATCGGCCGCGCGGTGCCCTTCGCTGTCGCGTCCGCACTGTCTCCCTACGGACCGATGAGGCGCCCTACGACATGCAAGCAAGCACTCAAGCTGGCACCTGGAACCGCAAAGCCCTGCTGTGTTCCTTCGAGACCTCCAAGACCCAGATCCTGCTGCCAGCCCTGGTGCTGCTGCTCGACATCGCATTCTTCAGCGCGGGAACCGCGCTGATCCTGCTGGCCGACAGCCTGCTGCTGAAACTGCTCGGCATGCTGGTCGTAACGTTCGCGATCGTCCGGCTCTTTCTCGTCGGCCACGATGCCTGCCATGGCAGCTTCTTCTCGAGCGCGCGGCTCAATGCCATCTGCGGGCGAATCGCGTTCCTGCCGTCGATGACGGCGTTCAGCCTGTGGGAGATGGGACACAACACCGCTCACCACGGCTTCAATAACCTCAAGGGCCGCGACCAGGTCTGGGCGCCCTACTCCAAGGCCGAATTCGATGCGCTGCCGGGTTACCGCCGGGCGCTCGAGCGGCTGTATCGGTCAGGCCTCGGCTGGGGCGCGTATTACCTGTATGAAATGTGGTGGAAGAAGCTGTTCTTCGCCAGCAAGAAGGAAGTCGGCTCGAGCCGCCGCAAGTACAAGCTCGACAGCCTGCTCGTGACGGCATTCGCCGCCGCCTGGATCAGCGTCGTCGTGTACGCCGCAGCCGCAACGGAGCAGTCGGTCGCGCTGCTCGTCACGCTCGCCGTCATCGTCCCGTTCCTGCTGTGGAACGGCGTGATCGGCTTCGTGGTGTACCTGCACCACACCAACCCGGGCATCGCCTGGTTCCAGAACCGCCAGGAATGGCAGCGCAACCGTGCTTACCTCACGTCCACTGCCTGCGTGCGTTTTCCGTTGGGCATGGACCGCCTCATGCACAACATCATGGAACACAACGCGCATCACCTGAACCCGGGGATCCCGATGTTCACGCTGCGCAAAGCGCAGCAGGTGCTGCGCGAAAAGTTCCCGGAACTCTGCGATTACAGCCTCGACCGGCGCACGTACATGGATGTCGTACGGCGCTGCAAGTTGTACGATTTCGCCAATCACCAGTGGCTGGACTTCGACGGCAAGGTCACCGCGCGCGTCGCACTGGCGAACGCCGCCGCCTGAGGCAGCCGCCGGCCGGGCCAAAGAGCACCGGCCGTTGTCACAAGAAGGGATCCCCATGCTCAATGCACGAACGGTCCAGGGCAGGCATGGGGACGTCTTCACGTACCTGCACGGCAATCTCGACGCAGCGGCCACTGATTGCCACATGCCGCGCGACGCGACTCCTGGCAGCCTCGTCTTCGTCAGCGACCAGGCGCAGCTCGCAACCGCGCGCAAACACGGCGCCGCCATCCTCGTCGTGCAGCGCGACATCGTCGATCAGCTCGCGGCCGCGGAAGCCGACTTTGGCTGCTGCTTCTCGGTCAAGAGCGTATCGATGGGAATGGCGGTGCTGCTCAAGTACTTCGACCGCAAGCGTGAGCGCTTCTCCCAATGGGGCGAGCGGCATCCCACGGCCGTCGTCCACGCGACAGCCTCGATCGGCGCGAATGTGCTCCTTGGACCGTACTGCGTGATCGGCGCCAATGCCACCATCGGTGACGGCTGCTGCATCGGGTCGCACGCCGTGGTCGAGAACGACGTGCGCCTCGGCGCCAACACCTTGCTGCACCCACACGTTTTCGTGGGCGCCGGCTGCGAGCTCGGGCGGGACTGCGAGGTGCATCCGCACACCAGCATCGGCAGCGACGGCTTCGGCTATGCCGTTGGCGCGAGCAGGCGCCCGCAGAAGCTTTCGCACCTGGGTAACGTGTGCATCGGTGACGAGGTCGAGATCGGCAGCAATTGCGCAATCGATCGCGCGACCCTGTCGTCGACCTATATCCGCTCCGGCGCCAAGCTCGACAACATCTGCCACATCGCGCACAACTGCGACCTGGGCGAGGACGGGTTCTACACCGCCGGTTTCATGATGGCAGGGTCGACGACGATCGGACGCCGCTTCATGACCGGCGGCAACAGCGTGGTCTCGGCGCACCTCAAGCTGGCCGACGACGTCGTGCTGGCAGGGCGCTCGACGGTGACCAGCGACGTGCCCGTGCCCGGACACTACGGCGGTTACCCGCTGCAGCCGCTGAAGGACTTCATGCGGACGCTCGCCGCGCTGGGCCAGCTCACCGAAATCCGCAAGAACCTCAACCGGGTGCTGAAGCACCTGCAGTTGCCTGAACGGCCGTAACGTGGCCATGGCGTCGACACCCGGGTGACTGACGACATGAACGGCGAGCACTCCGATGCATTGGTCGTGTTCGGCATCACGGGCGACCTCGCTTTCAAGAAGATCCTTCCCGCGCTCGAGAATCTCGAGCGACGTGGTCGATTGCCGGAGATCGTCGTTGGCGTCGCACGCGGGGGCGTAACGCGGGAGGCACTGATCGCCCGGCTGCGGGAAAGCCTGGCGCAGCACGACGAGGCTACCGACCCGGAAGCGTTGCGACGCCTTGAAGCCAGGCTGCAGCTCATCGACGGCGATTACCGCGACGACGCCACCTTCGTCGCGTTGCGCAAGGCACTGGACGGCGCACGGCGTCCCTGCCACTACCTGGCCATTCCGCCGAGTCTGTTCGCGACGGTCGCAGCGAAGCTCGGCAGCTCGGGTTGCGCGGCGAACGCCCGGGTCATCGTCGAGAAGCCCCTCGGGCGCGATCTCTCGAGCGCGCAGACGATCAACCGCGCGCTGCAGCAGGTCGTCGACGAGAAGTCGATTTATCGCATCGATCACTTTCTCGGCAAGGAGGCCGTGCAGAACCTGCTGTACTTCCGGTTCGCCAACTCCATCATCGAGCCGCTCTGGAACCGCACGCACATCGAGCACGTGCAGATCACGATGGCCGAGAAATTCGGCATCGAGGGCCGTGGCCGGCTATATGAAGAACTCGGCGCGGTGCGGGACGTCGTGCAGAACCACCTGCTGCAGGTGCTCGCGATCCTGGCGATGGAGCCGCCGGTCGGCACCAGCCCCGACGCGATGCGTGACGAGAAGATGAAGGTGCTGCGCGCGATCCGGCACCCGGATCGTCGCGACATCGTGCGGGGCCAGTACCAGGGCTACCGCAGCGAGGAAGGGGTCGGCCCCAAGTCGGATGCCGAAACGTACGCGGCGCTGCGCTTCGAGATCGACTCGTGGCGCTGGGCCGACGTGCCCTTCTTCATCCGGACCGGGAAGCGGATGCCGGTGACAGCGACCGAGGTAATGGCGACGTTCCGCCGTCCGCCGCAGCGACTGTTCGACGAAACCCTGCCGCCACGCGCAAATTACCTGCGGTTCAGGCTCGGACCGGACCGCGTCGCGATTGCGCTCGGCGTCCGCACCAAGGATGCCGGCGAAGCGATGGCGGGCGTTGAGACCGAACTCTATGCCTGCAATTCGCGGACTGACGAGATGACGCCGTACGAGCGACTGCTGGGCGACGCAATGCGGGGCGACGCGACGTTGTTCGCTCGCCAGGATTCCGTCGAGGTGGCCTGGGACATCGTGGATCGACTGCTGGCCAGCGGTCCCCAGGCGGAACCGTATGCGTCGGGCAGCTGGGGACCGGACGCCGCTGCACGCATGGTCGAACGCTTCGGCGGCTGGTACGACCCACCGTCGGTTTCAATTACGACACCCTGCGGCTGACCAGCCGAACCCTCGGCGCCGGGCGTTCCGGCTAAGTCGCCCGTTACTTCGTCTTCACCGCGTGCCCGCCGAAAGCCTGGCGCATTCGCGCCAGCAATCGGTCGGTGAAATCGCCCTTGCCCTGGCTCGCGAAGCGCTCCATCAACGAGAGCGTCATCACGGGCGTCGGCACACCGAGTTCGATGGACTCGATGGCCGTCCAGCGGCCTTCCCCGGAATCCGCGACGAACGGTGCCGTCGACTCGAGTGTCGCATCGTGCGCCAGGAACTCGGCGGTCAGGTCCAGCAGCCACGACCGGATCACCGTGCCATGTCGCCAGGCTTCCGTGATCTGTGGCAGGTCGAGCGCAAACTCGCTCTTGGCACGCATCAACGCGAGCCCTTCGGCGTAGGCCTGCATCATTCCGTACTCGATGCCGTTGTGGACCATCTTGGTGAAGTGCCCGGCGCCGGCTGGCCCGCAATGTACCCAGCCGCGGTCTTCTGCCGGGGCCAGCGCGCGCAGCACGGGTTCGATCGCGCGCACGGCTGCAACGTCGCCGCCCACCATCAGGCCGTACCCGTTCTCCAGGCCCCACACACCTCCCGACACGCCGGCATCGACGAACAGCAGTCCGCGTTCAGCCAGCGCCGCCGCATGACGCTGGCTGTCCTTGTACATCGCGTTGGCACCGTCGACGACGACATCGCCCGGCGACAACAGCGGCACGAGCCGTTGCAGGGTCTCGTCCGTGGGCGCTCCGGCGGGCAACATCAGCCAGACGATCTTCGGCGATGGCAGGTTCGCCACGAGCTCTTCCAGCGTGACCACCGCAACCAGGCGCGGCTCGCCGGCCAATGCCGCCCGCGCCTCGGCCGCGCGGTCCCAGGCAATCACCACATGGCCTGCACGCGCGATGCGACGGCTCATGTTGCCGCCCATCCGACCCAGACCAATCATTCCCAGCGTGAGGTTCATGCGTTCCGATCCACTGCAGCCCGGCGGGGGCGATCGATGGTCGCGCGATGCCGGGACGCGCACAAGGGCGCGACGCGCTGATGCGTGACTTCCTTCTGGCCGACGGCGTCGACGGTCTCGACGCTGCACTGCGCCTGCGATCCCGCCGACCGGTTCCGCTGCCGGTACTGCTGGTGACGGGAGAAACGTCGCCGGTGCGCCTGCAGCGCGTGCACGAGTCGGGAATGTCAGTCCTGTTCAAACCCGCGAGCGGGCCCGCCCTGCTGCAGGCGCTTGCCGGATTGCGCGCCTGATTAGCGGATGCCTCACGGTCCGGAATGTCCGGGACAGCTGGCGGCCAAGAGGCTAGTCTTGCCCCACGCAGGCAGGACCGTGGACGGACAATGGACATCGATGCACTGACACTTGCGCGGCTGCAATTCGCCTTCACGGTCAGCTTCCACATCATCTTCCCGGCGATCTCGATCGGGCTGGCCAGTTACCTCGCCGTGCTCGAAGGCCTCTGGCTCTTCACCGGCCGCGTCGTCTTCCTCGACCTCTTCAATTACTGGAAGAAGATCTTCGCAGTGGCGTTCGGCATGGGCGTCGTCTCCGGCATCGTCATGAGCTACCAGTTCGGCACCAACTGGAGCGTGTTCTCCGACAAGGCCGGCCCGGTCATCGGGCCGTTGATGGGTTACGAGGTGCTGACCGCCTTCTTCCTTGAAGCGGGATTCCTCGGCGTCATGCTGTTCGGCCTGTCGCGCGTGGGGCCACGACTGCACTTCCTGGCGACGCTGATGGTCGCGCTCGGTACGTTCATATCCGCGTTCTGGATTCTCTCGGTCAACAGCTGGATGCAGACGCCGGCCGGTTACGCGATCAACGACGTCGGCCAGTTCGTCCCGGCGGACTGGGTCGCGATCATCTTCAACCCGTCGTTCCCCTACCGGCTCGTGCACATGCTGCTGGCCGCGTACCTCAGCACGGCGTTCATCGTCGGTGGCGCGGGTGCCTTTCACCTGCTGCGTGATTCGACGCTGCCGGCTTCGCGCATCATGTTCTCGATGGCGATGTGGATGGCCGCGATCGTCGCGCCGTTGCAGATCGTCGCCGGTGACCTCCATGGGCTCAACACGCTGGAACACCAGCCCGCCAAGGTCGCGGCGATGGAAGGTCACTTCGAGACGCGCGCGGGCGCGCCGCTGATCCTGTTCGGCTGGCCGGACATGGAGCAGGAGCGGACACGGTACGCAATCGAGGTGCCGAAGCTTGGCAGCCTGATCCTCACCCACGACTGGAATGGCACCGTGCGCGGACTCAAGGAATGGCGGCGCGAGGATCGCCCGAACGCGGCCATCGTCTTCTGGAGCTTTCGCGTGATGGTCGGGGCCGGGCTCGCGATGATCGCGGTCGGAGCATGGAGTCTGGCGCTGCGGGCGCGACGACGCCTGTACGACCAGCCGTGGCTGCTGCGCACGTCCGTCGCCTTGAGCCCCATCGGCATCGTCGCCGTGATCGCAGGCTGGATCACCACCGAGGTCGGCCGGCAGCCTTACACCGTGTACGGATTGCTGCGAACCGCGGATAGCGCATCGTCGATCGATGCCGCGGCAGTGGGCGCTTCGCTAGCCGCATTTGCAGTCGTGTACTTTGCAGTCTTCGGTGCCGGTGCGTTCTACATGCTGCGCCTGATGAGCAAGGAGCCGCGCGCATGATGCACCTTGATCTCGCGCTGATCTGGGCAGGGCTCCTCGCCTTCGCGGTGCTGGCTTACGTCGTGCTCGACGGCTTCGACCTCGGCGTCGGCATCCTGTTTCCCTTCATGCCGGAGGAGAAGCAGCGCGACGAGATGATGAACTCCGTCGCGCCGGTGTGGGACGGCAACGAGACGTGGCTCGTGCTCGGAGGCGGCGGCCTGTTCGCTGTCTTCCCGCTGGCCTACGCGATCATCATGCCCGCGCTGTATGCGCCGGTGATCGTGTTGCTGCTCAGCCTCGTCTTCCGCGGGGTGGCTTTTGAGTTCCGCTGGAAAACACGGCGCGGCAAGTTCCTGTGGGATGGCGCATTCGCCGCCGGATCCACGATGGCTGCGTTTGCCCAGGGAATCGCGCTCGGCGCGCTGGTGCAGGGAATTCCAGTGGCGGGCCGCGCCTATGCCGGCGGCTGGTGGGATTGGCTGACGCCATTCAGCGTCCTCACGGGGGTATCGCTCGTGTTCGGCTATGCGCTGCTCGGTGCCACCTGGCTCATCTACAAGACGCAGGGACGCACGCAGCAGCGCGCGTATCGATTCGCCGCCGTTGCAGCCGGAGCGACGCTGGCCGCCATCGGGATCGTCAGCCTGTGGACGCCCTTCCTCAGTGAGGTATTCATGCAGCGCTGGTTCTCGTGGCCGCGGATACTGTTCGTGGCGCCGGTTCCGGCTCTGGTCGCCCTTGCCGCGTACGTCCTTTTCAACGGCCTGCGACGGCGGCAGGAACTGAGCCCCTTCCTCGCGTCGCTGGCGTTGTTCGTCCTGTGCTTCGTCGGGCTGCTGATCAGCTTCTTCCCCTACCTGGTGCCGACGTCGGTCACGCTGTGGGAAGCAGCCGCGCCGCCGTCGAGCCTCGGGTTCCTGCTCGCGGGCGCCGCTTTTCTGATCCCGATCATCCTCGTGTACACCGGGTACTCGTACTGGGTGTTCCGCGGCAAGATCGAACAGGGCGGCGGCGGTTACCATTGACGATGGCGCCCAAAGGCTGGCAGCGCCTGCTCTGGTTCGTCGCGCTCTGGGCCGGCAGCGTCGCCGCACTCGGCGTCGTCGCGTGGGCGATCCGGTTCGCACTGGGTCTAAAATAGCGGCCCGACACGGAGAACGACGATGAACGGCGCACAGTCCCTGCTGCAGACCCTGGTCAATTGCGAAGTCGACGTCTGCTTCGGCAACCCCGGCACGTCCGAGATGCATTTCGTCGCCGCGCTCGACTCGGTGCCGCAGATGAGATCCGTGCTGTGCTTGTTCGAAGGCGTAGTGACGGGTGCCGCCGATGGGTACGGACGTGTCGCCGGCAAGCCGGCCGCTACGCTGCTGCACCTGGGACCCGGCCTGGCCAACGGCCTCGCGAACCTGCACAACGCGCGACGCGCCAGCACGCCACTGGTGAATATCGTCGGCGACCACGCCACCTACCACCTGCAGTACGACGCGCCGCTGACCTCCGACATCGTCGGCTTCGCGCGGCCCGTCTCGGCGTGGATTCACGAATCGAAAAGTGCCGACGCAGTGGCGTCGGATGCTGCGCGGGCCGTCCAGGCCGCACGCGCGGCGCCCGGTTGCGTTTCGACGCTGATCCTCCCGGCCGACACCGCCTGGAACGAAGCCCAGCGTGCCGAGCAGAAACTGCCGGACCTGCTGCCGACGCCCGTGAGCCAGGATGCCATCGATGCGGCGGCCAGACTGCTGTCGAACGGCAAGAAGACCGCGCTGCTGTTGCGCGGCACGGCGCTCCACGGCGCGGGCCTCGAATCTGCCGGTCGAGTGCAGGCAAAGACGGGGGCGCGACTGCTTTGCGACACGTTCGCGCCGCATGCCGAACTGGGTGCAGGTCGCGTGCCAGTGGAACGCATTCCCTACTTCGCCGAACAGATCGTCGATTTCCTGAAGGACTTCGAGCAGATCATCTTCGTCGGCGCCAAGCCGCCAGTGTCGTTCTTCGCGTATCCCGGCAAGCCCAGCTGGTGCGCACCCGAGGGTTCACACCTCAGCTACCTCGCGCATGCTCACCAGGATGGTGCGCAGGCTCTCGCGGCCCTGGCCGATGCGCTGGGCGCGCCCGCACGCTCCCCCGTGCGGATTCCGCTGCAACTACCGGAACTGCCGAGCGGCGCGCTGACCGCACTCGGAGTTGCGCAGGTGATTGCGGCGATGACGCCCGACAACGTCATCCTTGCCGATGAGTCCGCGACCGCATCGTTCCCGCTGTTGTCCACGATGGCGCGGGCCCGGCCGCACACGCACCTGCCATTGACCGGCGGCTCGATTGGACAGGGCCTGCCCCTGGCTGTCGGCGCGGCTATCGCCGCACCGGACAGGAAGGTGATCTGTCCGCATGGCGACGGCGGCGCGGCGTACACGATGCAGGCGCTCTGGACGATGGCGCGCGAAAAGCTCGACGTCCTGGTCGTGATCTACGCCAACCGCTCGTACGCGATTCTCAACATCGAACTCGGGCGTGTCGGCGCGACCGGCAGCGGTCCGGTCGCGATGTCGATGCTCGACCTGCACAACCCGGAAATGAACTGGACGAAGATCGCGGAAGGCCTCGGCGTCGAGGCCAGCCGTGCGACGACGTGCGAGGAATTCGCGGCGCAGTACTCCTCGGCGCTCAGGCATCGTGGACCACGCCTGATCGAAGCGATGATCTGATTCGAACGCGGGTCAGGTCCGCCGCAACATCAGCACGTTGCCGCCCACGGCGAGCGCTGCACCGGCGAATGTCAGGACGTCCGGGTGGAAGCCTTCGAAGGCCATCGATACCACCAGCGCCAGGAGCGGCGTCATGACGCCGATGGTGCCGGTGGGGCCCGGTCCGATGCGCTCCTGCAACGTGAGGAAGCAGGCGAACGTCAGCACGGACCCTGCGAGGGCCAGGTAGAACAGGGAAAGCCACCAGGATGCGATGGCCGGGGGCGCGAAGCTCTGGCCCTGCGTCATTGCAATCAACGCAGACGCGGCAGCCCCGTAAAGCATGCCGAACCCAAGCGCCGGCCAGAACGGCAGGCCACGAGAACGATTACGGCTGGCCGTCAGGCTGCCAACCGTGGACAACAAGACTGACCCCACGGTGAACAACGCTCCGAGCAGCGTGTTCCGGTCGCCGGTGGTTCTTGCGAACTCAGGCCAGAAGATCAGCGCGACGCCGGCAATGCCGAGCAGGCCACCGAGGATGAAGCGCGGCCTCAGGCTGACGCCGAACAGCGCGCGCGCGCCGAGACCTGCCACGAGCGGCGAAGCGGAATACCCCACCGCCACCAGTCCCGACACCAGGTGCAGTTCCGCGTGATAGACGCAGACGTACGACACGCCGTACATGAAGCTGCCCTGCAACGCGAAAATAGAGTGCTGGGCCGGCGTGAAGCGCAGGCTTTCCTGTCGCATTACGCACAGGCCGAGGATCACGGCGCCGGCCAGCGCAAAGCGCATGGCCACGCCGACTTCGGGCACGACGTGCCCGATCTGGAACGTGATCGCAAACCAGGTCGTGCCCCACGTGAGCACGCAAATCGCAAACAGCTGCCAGTTCTTGAGTCGGTGCATCGTGTTCTATGCGCTGCGAGGAACGCACCGGCATTGCCAGAAGTCTAGCGGATATCGACAAGACCGCCGGAATGCTGCGAAGCAGCATTATCGACTTAGATCGGGTATACTTCACGTCGCTGTTCAGCATTGACGGTCAGCCGGTCTCACCGCGCCGTCTCTTTTCGGGCCTCTGCGCCTGTCGCCTGAATCTCGTCGTGCACGCAACGCATCGTCGGCTGCGAAGCACGGGCATTAATTTTTTAATTTGTCGTCGCGCGCCTGCAGGCGCGCGTCGCCGTCCGATCGTCCCGCTCGCGGGCCGCCGGCGTCACTCAGCTTGCTGGAGAATGTCTTGTCCTCGTTCATCGCTTTGTTCAGTGCCACTGCCCTGCTGGCCACGGGCCTGCTCTTCGTCCTGCAGATGTTCGAGGACTTCCGCAATGCTTAGCTGGATGCTGAACACGCGTCGTCGCGTAGGTCTTGAACGCACGGTCCAGGATCGTTCGTGCTCTGCCGCAAACGGGGACTGGACCGCGACGCCGGGCGAGGGCCAGGTCCGGGCCAGTGGCCTGGAGGATGGAACGGCAAGCCGCGCCCAGGTGCGCTCGCTCGCGGTGTCGAACACCAGCTGGCACCGCATTGCGCGCGACTTCGCCCGGAACCGGAATGCACCCTGAAGCAGCAACCTGGCCAGGGCGGCTGGCAGATTCGACGGGGCTATTTTCGCTTTGCGGCCCGAACGGTGTCGGAAGGCGACTCGCCATAAATGCTGCGGTAATTCGCTGCAAACCGGCCCAGATGCGAAAACCCAAGGTCCATGGCGACGCGGGAGACCATGACATCGTCCGCGGCTTGTCTGAGCCTGGCATGAACCGCCGCAAGGCGGCGCGACGCCACGAACTCGAGTGGCGACTGGCCCTTCACCGCGAGGAACGCTTTCTGCAGCGGGCGCCAGCCGACTCCCGCCACTTTGCACAACCGGTCGAGTGAGATTTCCTCGCTGATGTGTGTGTCCACCCATCGCTCAACCCGATCGACTCGCCCAAGGGTTCCAGCCACCGCAGGCTTGGCGCCTGACTGCTCGATGACGAAACCGGCTATCAAAGAGGCGACCTCACGCTCGAAGGCGGCGACGTCACCGTAGGCGCCCCATGCATCATCGCGCATCGATGCCGCAGTCATCCGCGCGTGAATGTCGCGCAGCGCAGCCTGCCGCCGTTCGTCCATCGGAATCTCAATGGATTGCAGCAGCCAATGCCGACTGCGTCCCGTCAGGCGCGCAGCGATCTGCTCGTGCAGCAGGTCGCCGTCGACGCGCAGTCCGAGACTGTCCGAGCGATTTGCGTGCAGGAGAGAGTATTCGTGGCCTGGAGCCAGCAACATCGCTTTGCGCGGTTCACTTTCGAAAACCTTGCGGCCGACGTTGTATGTCTTGCCCGGCGTCCTGGACAGGAACAGCGTCGGGGCCTGCACCGCCGCTCGAATGGTCTGGCGGGAGCTCAGCTGGGTAATCCCCACCACGACACGGGACGAGGCCATTGCCCGAAATGCGAAGCTGAACTGGTCCCTGCCGTGATGGATGCGGGAGTGATCGCCGTACCTGGGTTTGAGAAACGCACGCGTCTCGTCGAGATCCCACGACCGGAACTGGATTGCAGCCACGTCGGGGTTGTCCCCGCGCCCGACCGGATCGGGTGCAAGTGACTCCTGGATCGAGCGCGTCGATCTTGCGCCAGCGCTGTGCATGCCTACACCCCACCCACGATGCTGCCTGTCTGCTGTTCCTGCTGGCGTCGGCGGGCACAAGCCATCACCCATGTCTGGATCATTGAAGTCGCTCTCAATCTGACCACCCAGCCGCAGGCGCCCGCCGTGCAGGACGACGCAATTCGGCTAGCGCAACGTCGCGCCCTCCGGTATCAAGACGCGCTGCAAGCGGTGACGTTCCGTCACTGAAGGTACGAGTGTAACGGCGCGCACCCCACCCCGTGTCGCCGTGACGCGAGCCGGGCCGGAGCCTTGCGGCCCCGGCCCGTTTTTTTTGACTGGCTTCAAACGACTGTCTGGCAGAGATCATTCGCGCGCGTCATTGAGCAGCCGGCTGAAAGCGAACCTGAGATTCGCGACGGTACGCGGACGGCGTGAGTCCCCTTTCCGCGGCGAAGGCGCTGCAGAAGTGGCTCTGTCCCCGGAAGCCCACGACATCAGCGACCTCACGGATGCTCAGTCCGGTCGTCCGCAGCAGCTCACATGACCGTTCGATCCTGGCCTGGCGCAGGTACCGGTGAGGCGTCACGCCCGTCGCCTCACGAAAGCCGCTCGTGAAGCTGGTGACGCCGACTCCGCACACCTGCGCCAGGTCACGCACCGATAGCGGCTCGCCGAGGTGGGCGAGCATGTGCCGCATCGCCGTATGCGCGACTCGCAACCGGCCACGCGACACAGGCAGCTCGATTGCGTCACGAGGCAGTTCGAGTTCTCGCTGCAGTTCGGCAAACAGCGCATTGGCGAGCGACTTCATGTACGTCTCCGCCTGCGAGCGCGTTTCGAGTTCGCTCATCAACCGGCGCGTGATCGACACGATCACGTCGTTGGTGAAGGTCACGGGTTCGCCCGCCCCACTCCGCAGCAGCCATGCCGGGAGGGCTCGCTCGTCGTCGAAGTAGACGACCGTGCCCTCGCCGACTCCGCGCAGCGCCACCTCGGCGCGCACGTTGCGCGGCACGAACGTCACGAGGCCGGGAAGCGACTGCTTCAGGCGCCGCCGATCTTTCGAGAGATAGTCCATCGGCTTGCCGCCCGTGTGCACCAGCATCACTGGAACGGGCAGCGGCGGCACCGTGATCGACTCGAACAGGGCCTGGTGTCGATCGAGCACGACGGGCCACCGGCCCTGAACCCGGCCGCTGCTGACCGGGCTGCCGACGATACGCCTGATCAGCTTGCGAACGCGTGGAGTGGAGCCGGGCATTTCGACGGCCAGTGTAGCGAAAGAAATCGATAAACGTGGTGGTGGAAACCGATAACGCCCGTCTCCCCGGGGACTACTGTCAGTCCCCGCAGTTTCCATAGCAGGTCAAAGTCATGCGCCTGAAAGGCACGCCTCAGCTACTGACAGCATCCATCGGGCTCGTTTCGATTGCTCTCGCCTCTCCTTGCTGGGGAGCCGGGCCGTGGCTCGTGGAGACGGGTGGCGCAGACATGGGCATGGCAGGCGCCGGTCGCGCAGCGCTGTCGCTGGATGCGACATCACTTGCCGCCAATCCCGCAGCGATGGCTGGATTGTCCGGCACCACGATCACCGCGGCGGTCATGCCGCTCGAACTGGACTATCTATTCCGGGGGTCCAGCGAGACACCGGCGCGGGCCACTAACCGGGACGGCGTGAACGTCATCCCGGCACTGTTTGCGGTTCACCGAGCCGATCGACTGACGTACGGCATCGGCGTCTACAGTTACTTTGGGCTCGCGTTCGATTCCGGCAACCAGTGGGACGGTCGGCGGGTCATCGAGCAGGCGGGGATCGCCACCCTCGACCTTGCCCCAAGCGTCGCGTGGACGGCGACGGACCGATTGACGCTCGGCGTGTCCGTCGCTGCGCAGCTGGTTGAGCCGACGGCGCGCATGGCCGTGGCCAACGACGCAACCTTTTATGGACCGCCCGTTGGACTGCCCGATGGTCAACTGGAGTTGAACGGTCAGTCCTGGGCCGCCGCCGGACAACTGGGCCTGACGTACGCGCTGACGGAGAAATCGATGATCGGGCTGGCTTGGACGGCCCCTGTCGACCACACCGTCGCGTTCGACATCTCCGCGAGGGACCTGCATCCGGTACTGGTCACGCTGCTGCCACCCGACGAGGCAGCAAAACTCGATGTCACGTTGCCGCAGCAACTCCTGCTGGGCCTTGCTCACCAAGCAAACCAAGACACGACGCTGGCGCTTGGCTTGTCTTGGCAGGACTGGTCCAAGTTCGGCGAGTCGAAGCTCAAGCTGCCGGGTTACTCGGCGCCAATGATTGCCAGCGGCCTGCAGGACACGTGGGGTGCTTCCATCGGAGTGCGGCGCACGTTCCGTAACGGCTGGGCTGCGTCGACCGGCGTCAGCTACGACAGCAATCCAGCAACGGCTAACGGCACAGCCGCGTACCTTCCGGTGGCCGAACAATGGAAGGTCGCCGCGGGTGCCGAGCGCTCAATCAACGAAGCGTGGCGTCTGCGCGCAGAGCTTTCGGTCGTACTGCAGGGCAACGCCGACGTCGTGCAACTGACGCATCCCCTGCCCTTGCCCGGCATCCCGCCGCTGATCGGCACGTACGAGGACACGCGCGTCTACATGCTGGCGATCGCGGCGGATTTCACGCTGTAGTGCGCGATGATCGACTAGCGCGCCTTTCGTTTGCCCGGACGCGCTTTGGACTGACTGCGCGGCTCCGAGACTCTTTCCTGGAACTGCAACCGCAGCGCCTTCATCCGCACCAACCCGAAAAACGCCAGCATCGTGCTGAGCGCCTGTTCCGCCATTCGGGTCGCGGCCACCTCGCTGCTGCGGCCGGAGAGTGCGTCGAAAAACGTTTGCGATTCCAGCCTGGCAAGTCGTTCTGCAGATTCGACATAGATCCTGACGACCGCCGGGGTGAAGCCAGCGCTCTCGGTGAACCCGGCCGCGCGCATCTCACCCCAGAGCTTGACGAGATTGGCATCGACCGGGCTCAGCGCCGGACGGCCCTTCACGCGTCGCAGGGTCACCGCACCGATGCGATGGAGTTTGCGGGCGTCGGCGGCAGCATGCGGATTCGCGGCCACCTGCTTCGCGATCGGCACCAGCGGCTGCCCCGTGCCGAGCCGCACGGAAACCAGCTCCTCCAGTTGGGCGGCGACACCGGAATCAGAAGGCATGGCGCCCGGATCGCCCTCCAGGGCTCGCTTGATCTGCGCCAGTGGAACCCGGCCTTTCTCCTGCAGTCGGCGTATCGACAGTATTCCGCGGACGTGCACGTCGCCGTAATCGGCGACGTTGCCGGCCGGGCGTTGCGGCTGCGGCAGCAGTCCCTGTCGGAAGTAGACGCGGATCGTCTCCCGATTGACGCCTGTCGCCCGCTCCAAGTCGCGCATTTTCATGGATCGCGGGCCCTTCCTGCCCCGGGGCCCGAGGCAACCTGTTGTGCCTCGTTCCCATTTTGCGTATGTTGTATACGCATTCTGCACGACCGGGGGAGTCATGACGAGGCCTGTGATACCGACGGCACTGATCGCGCCCGCCTTCAACCCAGCGACCTTCGGCAGGCGCGGCGAGGTGCACGAGCTGTTCCGGCGCTTGCGTCGCGACTATCCGCTGGCGGTGGCCGAGGTTCCCGGCTTCGACCCGCATTGGATCGTCACCAGGCACGCGGACCTGCGGGAGATTACCCGCCAGGACAAGCTGTTCCTGAACTCCGTCCGGTCCAAGACCCTTGCGTCGCAGGTCGCCGAGCACCTGATGCGTGATTACTCCGGCGGCGCACCGCACATCTTCCGGACGCTCGTGCACATGGACGAACCCGAGCACGCGGCCTACCGGCAGGTGACCCAGGCCGAGCTCATGCCGCAGTCGCTCGAAAAGCTGGACGGCCGGATTCGCGCGACGGCGCGGCGGCACATCGAGCGCATGGCCGGCATGGATGGCGTGTGCGACTTCGCGACCGACGTCGCGTTCGTCTATCCGCTCGAGATCATTCTCGACATCATCGGCGTGCCTTCGCCGGATCACGCCAAGATGCTGCAGCTGACGCAGTGGCTGTTCTCGTATGCCGACCCCGACCTGTGCCGACCCGGAGCGAACACCACGGACCCAGCCGAGATCATCAAGACCTGGGACATCGTCTACCGCGAGTTCAAGGAGTACTACGAGGGCATCATCCAGGACCGGCGAGCCTGTCCGCGCAGTGACATCGCCACGCTGATCGCGAACGGCAAGGTGAGTGGCTGCCCGATGGACGAGCGGGCCATGATCTCGTACTTCGTCATCGCTTCCACCGCCGGGCACGATACGACTGCCGCAACGACAGCGTCGGCGATGTGGGTGCTGGCCGAGCAACCGGACTTGCTGCCGCGACTGAAGGCCAATCCAGGCCTGATTCCCGGCTTCGTCGAGGAATCGATTCGCTGGGCCACGCCGGTGCAGCAGTTCGTCCGCTCCGCGGCGGAGGACTACACGCTTCGTGGCCAACGCATTGCGCAGGGCGACCTGGTCTACCTGTCCTACGTGTCCGCAAACCGGGACGAGGAGGTGTTCGACGAGCCGTACACTTTCAAGCCCGAGCGGTCACCCAACAAGCACATTGCACTGGGCTATGGCGGTCATGTCTGCCTGGGCCAGCATCTCGCGCGGCGCGAAATGAGGATCCTGTGGGAGGAACTGATTCCCCGACTCGAGTCGGTCGAGATGGCGGGCGAAGGTCGAATGTCAGAATCCGAGTTCGTCTGCGGACCCAAGTCCGTGCCCATCCGTTACAGCATGGGCAACGCGTGAGGCTGCATTGATGAGTACAGCGACTTTAAGGCGCTGGCAGTGCCAGACCTGCAGCGACATCTACGATGAGGCCCTCGGCCTGCCGGAGTACGGAATTGCCCCGGGCACGCGCCTCGAAGATCTGCCGAACGACTGGGCATGCCCGCTGTGCGGGACGCTGAAATCCGATTTCGCACTGCTTGGTGACTGAGCGCCGAACTCTCTCGCACGGCGCAGATCAGATCCGATCAGATCGGCAGGGTCAGCACCGGCGCGAAGCCGCCACCGGCGGTTCGGAAGTTCGTGGTCTGCCCGCGATACAGGCGCGCTGATCGCAACCAGGTTTCGCCGTGCATGACGTAGCTGCGGAGATCGACGCGGAGATCGGCTTCAACGCCATCTGCAGATGAGACTCGACGAAACGACGTAGGGGCGATCGCCTGCGCAACGTAGCGATGCGCAAGTATGTGGTCGAACATGGCACGCGTGAGCTTGTCGCCCCGGTAGGCGGCCTTGCTGCCAAAGCCAGAGACAGGCTTGAAAAACAGCCCCTTGCGCCGCTTCCAGAGATCGTCGGCAGCGGCGCGCTCGACCACCTCCGTCGCCGGAATGGTCTGCCGCAGATGCGCGCGATCAGCGGCGTCCAGACCTGCCTCCATCAGCAGCTCCTCGTCGTTCAGCCACGCGAGCAGTCGCTTGTCCGCCCATCGCGCGTGCGCCGCCGGGTGCGGCGTGATCACGGCCAGATCCAGCTCGTACGCGCGTCGCAGGATGGCGTGCCGCTCGTCGGCCAGATAGAAGTCGGTCACGCGGTTGTAGACCAGGTCGATGCGCTCGCCGGCAGCAAATATCGCGTCGTCCTGCAAGACGAGGCTCGCTGCGTCGGCAATCATGACGCGCCAACCGGCATGCTCCAGCAACCGTTGATACAGCAGGAACTCCGGATACAGGTACTGGCCCTGCGGCTCGTCATCGACGATGGCAATGGACCGCAGCGGCAACGAGCCGCGCGCACTCGTCCACTCTGCCAGGAAGCTTTCTGCAATGCGCTGCCCGACCCGATCTATCTCCACACCGGCCGCAGTCATCACGGATAGCGGCGCCGTAAGGCAGTCGCAACTTGCCGTGGCCGCACGCGCCAGTTCAAGGCTGACGAGCAGGCCACCAGGGTTGGTGTTGATCTCGATGAGCTGCGGCGAAGTACTGCCGAGATGGAAGTCGAAACCCAGTGCCCCGCCGGCGGTTGCCTGGGGGCGACGAGCCAGTTCGGGCGCGAGCCGCTCGATCTTCTGCTGGTAGGGCACCGAGTTGAGTGCACGCGTGATGAGCCGGACGGTCCGGTCCATGGCCGAGGCGTCACCCGGGGCAAGAAACACGACGCTGCCCGACACCAGTCCGGCCTGCGATACGAGCAGTCTGCCCGCGTCGCCGAGACTGGCCTGGAGCTGGCCGCGCAATTTCGTGCGATCGACCCAGATGCACTGGCACGCTTCGTTCAGTCTCGCCGCGAGTGGTCCCGTCGATGATTCGCAGGCTTGTTCGATCATCGTGCACTCATGAGTTCGTGGGCCCGACCTAGAGTACGCCGCGCGGGCCAGGTTGGGTCAGGCGCTCGGCAGGTGACTTCAGCAGCGGATTCGACCATTGTTCGATACCGCACAGACCGCATCGGCGATACTGGCCATCCTGTCTGCGAGTACTCGATAGCCCACCCCCTGTCGGGTGCTCGCAAAGTGGCCCGGTGACGCCCCCCGTCCCCGGGCCCCTTTTTTGGCCTGGCTACAACTTTGTCGCGCTGCCGGGTAACCGAAGATGCAGTGCAACAGGAGCGAATATGAACGCAGGTAAAATTGCCGCCATCGTGCTGATCTTCGCCGGCGTCCTTGGACTAGCCTACGGTAGCTTCAGTTACACGAAGCAGACGCACGACATCAAGATGGGACCCATCGAAATGTCAGTGAAAGAGAAGCAGACGGTCAACGTTCTCGGTCTGGGCCGGCATCGGCGCGATCGCGATCGGCGCCGCGCTCCTGCTGCTCGGCGGCCGCAGGCCCTAGTCGAGTTCTCGACGATGACCCGGCCGTCCGGGTTCACCGATATCCGGTAACGATTGCCGTCCTCACACGAGGCGACATAGTCGTCCTCTCCCTGTTGGGTCGCGCTGACGACCTTCCCGCACGGCAATCCCTGCAGCGCAATCACGGCCGTCAGGTCTTTGGTGACCGGGACCTCGATGCGAGCCTCTTCCACGGCGAGCGCAGCCCCCGCGAATACGGTCGCCATGACGGCAACCAGGGCCGTCGCCAGTCCACGTTTACTCACGGCGTTGCTCCTGCCATCAATTTGGACTCGGTGAACTTCCTCGGATCAGCGAGGATGCTCCAGATCGCCGCACGCGACCTGACGACGTCGCGGGCCAGCCGACGGATCGCCGTCCTGCAGCAGGGCGAGCACCTTGAGCATCAACATGTCGTAGTCCGCGGCGAAGCTCCACGAGCGTCACGGCGCCCTGCCGCTTCCTGGTACGCACGAACCTGGCGAGCAGGTCGTCGACCTGGTTCTTGAGCGAAAGCTCGGTGAAGACACCGATGGCCTTGGTCTCACGCAGCCGCGTTTCGAGCAAGTTGAGATCGAGCGGTGCCGCGGGTGCCGTCGCCACCTTCGGGGCCGGCGCGGGCTCCGCCGGAACAACGACTGCCGGCTTGGGCTGCGGCCTGGGTGCAACGACCGGAGTGGCCGGTGCGGCAGGCGCAGCAGGTGCAGCGACCTTTGGTGCCGCAGCGCGCGGGGCCGGCGCGGGTTTCACTGGACGCGCGGACTCGATCGCCGATGGCGACGGGGCTTGCGTGGGTTGCGCGGCGGGCGCCGCCACAACTGTTGGCGCGGCAACTGTCTCCCGCACAACCTCCGCAGGACCCTCGGTCACCGCAATCCGGCGGGGCAGGCGGGGCGACCGGAACAGCTCCGTCGTCTGCGCGCGATTAACCCCGGCACAACCCGCCGCAAGGAAGCAGGACAGCGCGAGCACGATTCGCACTGCCGCACAAATTGCCGCGCGGTCGGTCATCGGCCTCTCCCGCTCGGAAGTGAAAAATCCGACAGTCACCCGCAATGATAGCGCCTCGCGGTCCACCGACGAATCCGGGGAGCTGCACACGGGAACGTCGCTCAGACGCGAATCAGTTCGGTTCTCGCTTCATGAAAACCACGAATCGTCAGCTTTGCTCTGCCAGGCGGAGAGCTGCTTCTCAGCCTCGTCCTTGGCGACGCCGTATCGCTCCTGAATCTTGCCGGCCAGCTGGTCGCGACGGCCGGCGATGACGTCGAGGTCATCGTCGGTCAGCTTGCCCCACTGCACTTTGGCCTTGCCGGTCACTTGCTTCCAATTGCCTTGAATACGATCCCAATTCATGGGGTTACACTTTTATTGGACAGGTCTTGCGAGACCGCTGGCCGTCCGGTGTTTGCTGATGCGCGACGCGTTCGTTCACCACGCGAGAACGGTCACCGCGACCATCGCTAAGGGCGGCCACGCGAGGCGCTGAGCCTTGGCGTGCAACAGCGCAAAGTCCGCCTCCCTGAGGAGCGTGGCGGCGTCCGAGCCATCGGAGGGGTAGACGCCGACACCCACGCTCGCCGTCACGGATAGACTCTGACCCTCGATCCGTTGCGGCACGCGGCCGATCGCCGTAGCAGGTTGTCAGTGCTGAATGCCGCATCTTCGGCACAGGCCACTTCCGACAGCAGAACCGAATTCATCGCCGCCGTGACGGCTCACCGTGTCCGACCTGCGCACGGATGCCACCAGGCGGCGCGCGACTGTCTGCAACACCTGGTCGCCGCCGGCCGCATGGCCCAGGCGATCGTTGATACGCTTGAAGTGGTCCAGGTCCAGGATACAGCACCGCCAGTGACGTGCCGCGGCGACGTGCCGCGGCGATGGCCTGGTCAAGACGGTCCGCCAGCAGCAGGCG
>CAVWGG010000039.1:0-34827 GCA_963754535.1 uncultured Gammaproteobacteria bacterium | reverse complement strand
CACCTACTCCAGTCTTGGCCGGCAGGCCCGCCGTGTACATCCAGTCGCCTGACTCGTCATAGAACCCAGCCGTCGCCATGATCGCAAGCAGCTCCGGTACATGCTTGGCGGGCATCACCTGCTTCTTGGTCAGCGGATTGACGCCGCCATTGGCCAGGGTTGCGCCCATCATGCCGAGGTCCTTGGCGCTGACGCCGACGGAGCACTCGCGCGTGTAGACCCGCAGCGCTTCTTCGGGCTCGCTGTAGAGGCGCCCCCAGTTGTAGAGCAGGTTGGCGATGCCACGGTTGCCGAAGGCCGTCGTGTACTCCGACTCGTACACCTTCTCGAGCACGGTCAGCGGGCGTCCCGCGAAGTCGCTGAGGTTCTGCGACACCTGGTTCCAGCGATCCGCCTCCGACGTGGCCTGCACCAGGCTCACGGCTGCGATCGCACCGGCGTTGACCAGCGGATTCACCGAGTTCTCGTAGATCGACAGCGCCAGCTTCGAATTGAAGGCCATGCCGGTCGGCTCGACGCCGATTTTTTCCTTGAGAACCGCAGGGCCCTGCTGCGTCATCACCAGCGCGGCCGTAAAGGGCTTCGACACGGACTGGATCGAGAACTGGTAGTCCACGTCACCCGCGCTGTAGACCTTGCCGTCCTTGGTGACGATCACCACGCCGAACAGGTCGCTCGGCGTCTCGGTCAGGATCGGGATGTAGTCGGCGTTCTTGCCGTCCTGCAGTCCCTTGTACTTGGCGTAGGCGGCATCCACCAGGCGCTGGAACTCCTTGACGGCGGGATCCGGCACCGGTCCTCTCGCGTACGCCGGCACCGCCATGGCGAGAGACAGCGTGGCCACCAGCCCGGCGGCCAGCGAATTCCTCTTGATGGTTTTCATGCTCGTGTCCTTTGCTTGGCACGGCATCAGAGCTTGATGCCGAAGTTGTACTTGACGGTGAACTGGAAGCGCGTGTCGTCTTCCGACGCGCCGTCGTTATTCTCGCGCTGGCCCCACATCAACTCGCCGCCCAACATGAGGTTTTCGGCGGGGTAATACAGCAGGTTGCCGGAGACGTAATCGATCTTCTTGAACGCGCCTGGGTCCTGGAAGTTGGTGTTGTCCACTTCCGTGAAGCTGTAGCCGATTGAACTGGACCACTTGTCGCTCCAATAGTGATCGAAGTATGCGAGCACGCCGGTGAGCGGGACGGCATCGGCCTGCAGGTCGGATGGGACGCCCGCGCTGAAGTCCACCGCCGGCGCAAGATCCATGCCGCCGTCATTCATGTAGCTGGCGATGCCTTCACCGTAGACGACTTGCAGCCGGATCGCGTCCTTGTCGAGCACGTTGAACACGGAGCCGACGTTGATCCCCCAGCCGGTTTCGCTGCCCTCGGTCCAGGGGTCTGCACTGGTCGCGCGCACCTCGTAGCCGATCTTGCGCAGGATGCCGCCGAACTGGAGGTGGCCCCAGTCGCCGCCGTAGCGGTACTGCGCCGTGAGGTCCGGGAGTTCCTCGTCGTTGTTGACCTCCAGGCCTTCCAGCCCTGGGATCAGGCGCAGGTTGCCGGCGTCGATATCGTTGCCCGGGCGCTCGATGGCGATTGCAAAATGGCTGTTGTCCGTCTTGTACGGCGTCCAGCGAATCTGCACGTTGCGGTAGAACACCATGCCCGACGGACCCCAGTAGTCGATCGTGTTCGGGAACACGTCGATGTCCATGAACAGGCTGTTGGTCTGGCCGGCCAGGATCTGGCCCCACTCGCCATAGAAATGCCGCAGGCGCATCGTCGTCTGGCCCGCATCCACGCCGGTGCCGAACAGGTCGAACTCGAACTTGAAGGTGAGCGGCGCGCTGCCCTCGCCCGTCGGCATCGTGCCCTTCACGCCAAAGCGGCTCTGCTTGACGCTGATGCTTGCCTGGCCGTCCTCGCCGCAGGCGCCGTCGAAGCAGATCTTGGACGGCCGGAACGCGTCGTCCCACGACGGGTCCAGTCGACCGCCGATGTCCTGGATGTAGTCGGCTTGCGCGAAGCCGTAGAACTCAAAGCTGCGGCCGGTGTCTTCCGCCGCGGCTGGCACGTTGGCGAGCAGCGCGGCAGTAACGGCAGCAGACAAAAGTCCTTTTGAATTCATAAGGGTACGAGCTTTCATACATTATCTCCTAGGGTGACCGTCGCCCACGCGTACGCGTCCGTCCTTACAACGGCCACGTCTATCGCTGCTCCGGGCCATGGATCGCAATGTATGCTCCGGCCTTGGATGTGGCATTTGATCTTGTGACAGATAGGATCCGGAACATGGGTGGCAAGCCTATCGATTTCCCCTTATTGATATCGGAATCGAATTCTGTTTTTCGAGGGCTGCGTATCAGCGCGATATGGGGTTTTCCAGAGACCTTGCGCGAGCTGGGACTTGACATGGCTGAGGTGCTTGAAGAGGCGGAGATGCCGCCAATGATCTTTGCGGATCGAGAAAACCCGGTCAGCTATGCGGCGTTGGTACGCCTGTTCGACGTTTGCGAACAGCGCATGAACCGTGATGACCTGGGTCTGCTTATCGGCCAGCGGACGCGGCTTTTAGACCTGGGCCTCGCGGGCGAGCTGGCGCTCTGCGGGGAATCCGTCGCGGAGGGGTTGTATCGGTTCATCAAGCACTACAACCTGCATGACACCTCGGCCGCGATGAGTCTCACGGTCGCGGGCGGTTATGCGCGCTTCGTCTGGGCGATCGCCGAGAATGACATCGACAACACAGGACACATCCAGCTGGCTGCCATGACCATCGCGTTCAACTTCATGCAGGACTTGTGCGGGGCTGCCTGGCTGCCCACGGCTGTCACGGTTGCAGCCCGCAGCCCAGCGAATCCTCAGGAATGTCACCGGTACTTCCGGGCGCCAGTCCGCTTCGACAGCGGTGAATCCGCAATCATCTTCGAGCAGCGCTGGCTCGACCGGCCGTTGCCGCCGAAGGACCCGCTGACTCGACGCCGGATCGAGGCCGAAGCGCAGGCACGGCACGCGGCGATCATGGCCGACATGCCGACGACCGTCCGCCACATCCTGCGCAAGCAGCTGAGCAGTGGCGAACTCTCCATGGACCATGTGGCGGCCGTGCTTGGCATGCACCGCAGGACGCTGGACCGGCGGCTCAAGCAATACGGCACCCACTATGGCGACGTGCTCGAATCAGTGAAGCGTGACGTCGCGCGCCAATTATTGCGTGACACCGACCTGCAGATGCAGCAGATAGCCGAATCGCTGCGTTACGCCAGCGCGGCGAATTTCTCCACGGCATTCCGCCGCTGGACCGGGGTCACGCCGAGCGCCTACCGCAGTCAGGCGCGGCGATGATCAGCCGCCGAGCGGAATCGCGAGCGCGACCAGCAGGACTCCGACGAGCAGGAACGTGACCCCCGCGAGCCAGGCTTTGGCCAGCGTGTGGCGCGCGGCGCGCCAGCCAGCGTAGAACAGCAAGCCAAGCAGGATTGCGTTGGAGACACGCAGCGCCAGGCGCGGGTCGTCGAGGAAGATGAACGGCAGCACGGCCGGGAAGCTGCAAGCGAACACGAGCCAGCCCGCCGCGAGGCCACCCAAGACGTCCTGGCGGCGGACCCGGTTCGGCGTGGCAGGTACGCTACGTACGTTCTCGACGATGGATTGGTACAGACGCTGCCGCACAGGCTCGTCGGTCACTGGCACCAGGGTTGCGTCAAACTCATCGGCCACCATCTGGCGCGCTTCTGCATCGGAGACTGCCTGCCTGAGGTTTAGCCCGATGCGCCGGACTCGACCACGCTCGAAAACCTGCGCCAGGACGTAGAGCACGCCATCGATAATGCCCCAGGCCAGGTTGCAACCGAGGATTCCGACCAGCATCTCGCGGGCACCGGCACGCCCCTCTTCCTGGATGACGATGCCGGCCGCCAGCGTGAACGTCAGCGTCATGATCAGGCCGAACAGAATCTCGCCCATGTGCGACCCCGGGTCGAGGTGGCGGGCGGAGAAGGACTTGCGGCCGACGTCAGCCATGACCGGAAGCCGTGGCCGCAATGGATATCAGAATGAGGCGCTATAAAACAGCATCGGACCGCTGTAAGTCCAGTCGAGCGACCCGTTGAACTTGTCCTTCTCGACGTCCACGTCCACCTTGAAGCGGTTGTAGCCGAATCCGACGCCCAGCCACTTCTTCGGCTGCCAGGTCACCAGCACGCGGTAGTCCTGCAGGTTGCCGTCGTATTCGTCGATGGACAGCGCAAAGTACTGCGCGGTCGCATCCAGCCAGAAGTTGTGCGTCAGGTCCCAGATGCCGCGCAACCCGATGACGGGCAGCGGCAGGTCGACGCTGCCCGAATTGCTGATGTCCCGGGTCAGCGTTCCGCCCGAGGACTCGGCCTTGGCCTTGAGCGACGAATCGAGCATCGTGTAGTGCAAGCCGATGGAGCCGTCCAGTTCATAGCGGTCGCGCTTCAGGAACGCGTACTCGTACGCGGCTTCGATGACGGTGAAACTGAATTCGGAGCTTACTTTCGCCGTGGCGGGATAGATGTCGCCGCCCCATTCGATGTCCCGATCAAAGGTCCGGCTGTTGCTGCGGCTCATGTCGAACGCGATCGCCTTGACTTTGTGCCGCCCGCTGTCGCCAAAGCGCCAGAAGCTGTCGAGGCGGATGCGCTGGGAATCGCCGCCCCCCAGGGCTTCGTCGAAATCCACCCTGTCGCCGTTGCTCGTATCGCCTTTGAGCTGGATCGTCGGCTCGCTGGTGATGACGAATGTGCCCAGCGCCACCTGGAAGGTATCGGTGAGCAGGTTCGGGTCCTCGTCGGCCATCACTGCCGGCGAGGACAGCGCGAGGGCCGCAGCACATGTCCAGAGAGCCCTTGAGCCAGGGATGCGGTCGCGAGTGATCGCGGATGGTTGGCACATTGTCAAAGCACCTGCAGTGGGTTCTCGATTAGAATCGACCGCATCGTAATCCCGCGGTTGGCGCACAGCAATCAGAAGTTGCAATAGAAAACTCGTCGGCGGCCACCGCGTCGCCTCCCTGCCTGGCCGCGCATGAAGTACCAGGTACGCTTACGGTATTTGCATACGCGGCCGTCAATCATTCCGAACGACTCTCCTCAAATCAGGGCGCAGTCATGCCCCGGAGACCCTTAATGTCGCGCGCCAACTTCGGGTCACACCTCTTCCCGGCGATGGTCAGCTGCCTGCTCGCCTGTGCAACGGCCTACTCCGCAGATCAAAGTGGGTTGCAAAGCTCCGCGACGGCATCGCCACGCCTCCGTGTCGGCCTGGTGCTGGCCGGCGGCGGCGCCAAGGGCGGCGCGCACGTAGGCGTCCTCAAGGTGCTCGAGGAAATGCACGTCCCCATCGATTGCATCGCTGGCACCAGCATGGGCGCGCTCGTGGGCGGCGGCTACGCGTCCGGGATCCCTGCGGCCGAGCTCGAAAAATTCGTGGTTGGCATCGATTGGAAATCCGTGGTCGGTGGCGTCGGGCGACGCGACCTCCAGACCATCGAACAGAAGCGCGCAGGTGTCACCTACAGCAACGAGTTCGAATTCGGGCTGCAGAAGAAGCGCATCGTGCTGCCGGCGGGCATCGTCAACACCAGCAGCATCGAAGACCTGCTGCGGACCTACGTTGCGCGCTCACGGGCACAGGCGGATTTCGACAAGCTCCCGATTCCCTACCGCGCCGTCGCGACCGACATGGTGAGCGGCAAGATGGTGGTGATCGAGGACGGCGACCTGGCCACCGCCATGCGCGCCAGCATGGCGATTCCGGGCGCCTTCGCGCCCGTCGTGACCGACAAATACATCCTTTCCGACGGCGGCATGGTCCGCAATATTCCCGTCGACGTTGCGCGCAACCTCTGCGCGGATGTAGTCATCGTCGTCAACCTGGTCGAGGAGGAGGTCAAACGCGAGAAGCTGCAGACAGCGACGCAACTGCTGGGCCGCAGCACCGACGTCATGATCGTTGCCAACGAAAACCTGCAGCTCGATTCGCTCACCGAGCGCGACGTCCGCATCGACGTGATCATGGGCGACATCACCACGGCCGACTTCGAGCGTGTCCCTGATACCGTTCCGCTCGGCGAAAAGGCCACGCGAGAGATGGCAGCCAAGCTGGCGCCGCTCGCCGTGCCCGAGGCGCAGTACATGGCGTGGCGCGCAAGCGTCACCGCCGGCCAGAACATAGAGACTCGGCTCGCGGACGTGCAGTACAAGGGCATGGAGCGCGTCAATTCCGAGTACCTGAAGCAACGCGCCGAGGTGAAGCCAGGCGATACGGTCGACACCGCCAAGATCAGCGCCGAAGCACAACGCATGTCCGCGCTGCAGGAGTTCGAATCCGTCGAATACCGCCTCACCGGCGACCCGGCCAGCCCGACGCTCGAGTGGTGGCCCAAGGAGAAGTCTTATGGGCCGAACTACCTCAAGTTCGACCTCGGACTCTACGGCTCCGAAGGCGGCGACCTCGGCTTTGTCGTGTATGCCAAGCACACCCGGACCTGGCTGAATTCACTGGGTGCGGAGTGGCGCAACGAGGTGCAGCTCGGTTACTTCAACAATCTCTCGACCAGCTTTTACCAGCCGCTCGACATCGCGCAGCGGTTCTTCGTCGAACCGAAACTGATTTGGACGCGGTCGTGGGAAGACGTCTTCGTCGACAACGAGCGCCTGGCGCGTTACAAATTCAGTGATTTGGGTGGCAAGCTCGATGTGGGCGTCAATTTGAATGACGACGCGCAGATCCGCGCTGGATACCTGTACACACGCCGGGACGCGAGTGTCGAGACGGGCTCCGCGATTCTTCCCGAAGGCAAGCGCGACGACGCCGGGCTGACCCTGACGGCAACGTACGATACCCGCGACACGCCCTTCAACCCGACTCGGGGCGTTGCGGCTGCGCTGGAGTACGCGTACGTCGATGATTCGCTGGGCGGGGACCTCGACTGGGAACGCCTGGAACTCGGCGTCGGTCTCGCGCTCCCGGTTCGCAGCGACGTCATCTGGATGACGCTGGCCGGTGGCACCGACCTCAACAGTTCGATGCCGTCAGACCGGTATTTCATGCTGGGTGGCCCGGGCAGCTTCCCGGGCTACGAACTGGGCGAACTGCGACTCACCGACTACTGGACGGCCAGCGGCAGCTACCTCTGGAAGATCAAGGACATCATGTCGATCCGCGGGCAGGCGCTGTACGCCGGCGTGCGACTGGAGGCGGGCCAGGCATTTGGCCGGCTGGAATCTGCAGTCCTGCCGGGATTCGAGGACGACGAACTCATCTATGGCGGCTCGCTGTACCTCGCGGGCCGCACGCAGGCCGGACCATTGACCGTTGGCCTCGGCATGACCAGCAATGATTCGTGGAGTCTCTGGATCGCCGTTGGCCGGCCGGTCGGCAACGGCACCATCCTCGAGCGCGGCATCTTCCGTTGATCGGGGGCGGCGCCTTTCTGCGAGGGGAATGGCGCTTCCTGCAACTCACGCTCTTCATCGGGGCGTGGATGCTGGTCTCGCCACTGGCGCAGCACCGCTGGCTGGTCGAGGCGCTGCTGCAGCTCTTCCTGCTGAACACGCTGCTGGTGACGCTGTGGGCAAATCCCAGCTGGCGAGCCGGCCGCGGATTCGTTTACGGCCTCTGGCTGGTTTCGATCATCGGGTCGGCAATCGGCCTGGCGCCACTACCGATCGCATGGCATCGACTCGGTCGCACCGCAGAAATTGCAACGACACTGCCGCTGCTGGCACTGCTCGCCGTCGGCATCCTGCAGTACATCTTTCGCAACCGGACACTGACCGTCGACGGCATTTTCGCGACAGTCACGGTTTACCTGCTCATCGCAATGTTCTTCTCGATGCTCTACCTGCTGCTGATCGAGTGGAATCCGGCGAGCTTCAACCTGCAGGTCGAGGGCATGCCGCCGCAGCGACTGCAGAGCAACCTGCTTTATTTCAGCCTGATCACGCTGGCAACCGTGGGTTACGGCGACATCCTCCCGGTCTCGGAAACCGCACGGACGCTCGCCGTCATCGAAGCCACGGTCGGGCAATTCTACGTCGCGGTCATCGTGGCGGTCTTCGTGGGCATGTACGCGACGCAACAACGGCGCGACACCTGAATCATTAGGGGCAACAATCGTGAACAAGATCCTGCAGGGCCTGCGCTCGAATCCACTGCTGTGGCTGCTCGCGGCCGTGCCGGCAGTCTTCATCGGCGAACAAGTCGCACCGGAATCGCACACGATGCTGTTCGTGCTCGCCGTGCTGGCGATCATTCCCCTCGCCGCCCTGCTCAGCCATGCGACGGAGAGCGTCGCCGCGAAGACGGGCGACGCCGTCGGCGGACTGCTGAATGCCACGCTCGGCAACCTCACGGAACTGGTCATCGCCATCACCGCGCTGCGCGCGGGCATGTTCGACCTGGTAAAGGCATCGATCGCCGGCGCCATCGTCACCAACTCGCTGTTCATGCTCGGCATGGCCTTCCTGCTCGGTGGTCTCAAGTACCGCGTGCAGGAGTACAACGCAGGCACGGCGCGACTGCAGGCTGGCATGCTGTTCCTGGCGACGGTGGCCCTGCTCATACCCTCGATGATCGGCGCGTCGGATCGGCCTGAGGTTGCGGCCGTCGTGCAGCAACTCAGCGTCGGCCTGGCCGTGCTGCTGTTGGCGACTTACGTGCTCGGCCTGGTCTTTTCCCTGAAGACGCACAAGGATCTCTTTGTCAGCGCCGGGAAAGGCGGACACGGCGAGGACGAGCACGTCTGGCCGGTCAAGGTGGCCGTGGTGATGCTGGCAGTGATCACGGTGCTGGTTGCACTGGTCAGCGAGATCTTCGTCGAGTCGGTGCAGTACGCCGCCATATCGTTCGGCATGACGCCGGCCTTCGTCGGCTTCATCGTCGTGGCACTCGTGGGCGCGGCAGCGGAGATGACCTCTGCCTTCGCGGCAGCACGCAAGAACCGTCTCGACATGAGCGTGGGCATCGCGCTCGGAAGTTCCTCGCAGATCGCGCTGTTCGTGGCGCCGGTGCTGGTGCTGCTGAGCCTGTTCATCGCACCGAGCCCGATGGACCTGCAGTTCTGGACGGGCGCCGTGATCATGGTGATGTTCAGCACGCTCACCGTGCTGTTCGTTACGAACACCGGCCGCGCGGCTTGGTTCATCGGCGTGATGCTGCTGGTCGTCTACACGATTTTCGCGATGACCTTGTACCTGCTGCCGCCAGCGAACCTGGTGCCGGCGTAGATTGCCGTGGCATGACACGCACGAAACATTTGCTGGCGGTGGTCGCGCTGGCCCTTGGGTCGCAGGTTGCCGTGGGCCAGGAGCTGGAAGCGCGCGCCTATGCGCCGAATCCTGTCGGCGCACGTTTCCTGGTGATATCGTGGTCGCACTCGGACGGTGATGTATTGCTGGACGCCGCCTCCCCCATCAAGGACTTCCAGGTTCGGGCAGACAGCCTGGCTACAGGAATCGGCGGCACGTTCGCAGTGGCGAGCCGGCTGGCCAGCCTGGCGATCGCGGTGCCGTATGTCGATGGAACGGCCACCGGATTGGTGAACGGTGTTCCACAGCGCGCCGATCGCGAGGGACTGGGCGATCTCCGGCTGCGCATGACCCTGAGCCTGCTGCCGGGCTCTGCCAAAAGCCTGGCCGACTTCACTCGCGCCCCACCGGACCGGACGCTCGGCGTGAGCCTGGTCGTGAACGCTCCCACCGGTGAGTACTTCGACGACAAGCTGATCAACCTCGGCACCAACCGCTGGGCATTCCGCCCCGAATTTGGCGGCTCGCGGCGCTTCGGTCGCTGGAATCTGGACGGCTCGCTCGGTGTCTGGCTCTACGACGACAACGACGAGTTCCTCGGCAACAAGGAGCGCTCGCAGGATTCGATCACCACGTTGCAGGGCCACCTGAGCTACACCTTCGCCCCTCGCCTGTGGCTCGGGGCGAGCGGTACCTGGTACACGGGCGGCACTACGTCGGTGGATGGCGTTTCCGACGACAACCGCCAGGGCAACAGTCGCGCCGGCCTGACGCTGGCCATTCCCATTGGCAAGCAGAACTCGGTCAAGCTCGCATGGAGCACCGGCGTGACTGCCCGCTTTGGCGGCGACCTGACTATGTACTCCCTGACCTGGCAATACCTCTGGTTCAGGTAACTGGGTCCGAGCGGATGCGGACCCCGGCGATAACAGGCAAACTCGTCAATGAACTCGTGCGAACCGTCCAGGATCGGCAACGCGGCCATGACGCTGGCACGCCGCCGCGAACGCGTTCGCGACCACGATAGCGCCCAAGGAGAAAGACATGATGATGCGACAGTTCGGACTGGTGGTTGGCATGTGCGCGGCACTCGCAGTCGGCTCGGTTTCGAGCGTTCTGGCCAAGGAAGCGCCGCCGGAGACCACGCCCGAGGGGCTGGTGCTGCAGAAGAACACGAAGAGCCGCGTCGTCTACATGAAGCCCGGCGCCACGTTCGCGCAGTACAACCGCGTGGCGATCCTCGACTGCCTGGTCGAATTCGAGAAGGACTGGCAGAAGGACTACAACAACAGCCGCCGGGGACTCGAAGGACGCGTGTCCGAGAAGGACGTCGAGCGCATGAAGACAGGGCTCGCCGCCGAGTTCAAGAAGGTTTTCACCAAGGAATTGCAGGACAAGGGCGGATACCAGGTTGTGGAAACGGCCGGCCCGGACGTGCTGGTCCTGCGCCCGGCGCTGGTGAATGTCGAAGTCAACGCGCCGGACCTCATGACCGCAGGCATCAATGCGACAGTCGTGCGCTCGGCCGGCCAGATGACGCTGTTCCTCGAACTATGGGATTCCTCGACGAACACGCTGCTGGCTCGGGTGCTGGATGCCGCGGCCGACAACGACGCTTTCGCGAAGCAGGCAAATCGCGTGACCAATACGCAGGCTGCCGACCGCATTCTCGGCGATTGGGCACATGAACTACGCGTGCGGCTCGACGAGGTCAAGGGCAAGACGTCGAACTAAATTTTCACGAGTCGAGCGCGCTCCCTGCGACCGTTTAGTGCGGCGCAGGGAAGCCAAGGGAGACGTGTCATGGGTCCGGAATCGCAGGAGCGCCCGTCCAAGCCGACGTTGAAGGAGCGCGCCGTCGAGGAGATGCGCAGCTTCAAGCTCATTGCGTCCTACCTGTTCGTGTGCCTCGCCGTGCTGATGTTCTATGAGTCGACGCTGCCCGGTGGCGCGGCGGCCGGCATCTTCAGCCTCGGCACTGCTGCCATCAAGGCAGCGATCCTCGCCAAGTTCCTGCTGCTCGGACAGGCCATGGGCGTTGGTGAAAAGGCGCTCATGTCGCAGCTGGGACCCACGATTTTCGGCAAGAGCATCCAGTTATGGCTGCTGGTAATCGTGCTGTCGGTTATCGAGGAATTGCTCGTCGGCAGGTATCACGGCAAGTCGTTCGGTGCCTCCCTGGCGGAATACGAAAGCCGCTCGATCCTGCACATGCTGGCCAAGAGCCTCGTGGTACTGCTGATCCTGTTGCCCTTGATCGCAACACGGGAATTCAGCCGGACCCTCGGGCCCGGCGTGCTGCGCGCGATGCTGGCAGGAAAGGCGCAGGACTGATCCGGCGGAAGCCGCCAGGAGGGTCCCCCTGGGTACTCAGGGGGACTCGAACGGTCACGAAGCAGGGGCCGCGCGCCCCGTCAATCGGGCTTACCCCGAACGCTATTTCTGCAGGGACTCGATGTAGTCCACGACATTCATGATTCGCGCTCGGGCTGCGAGATTGACGCATTGAGCGAAACTGCCGCTGTAGTCACCACCCCCGCCGCCGCCGGGTACGGGTGTTTCGGGTGTCTGGCTGAAAACGGGACCCCAGACAGGCATTTCCCGCGGACCATGAGCGCGCGCCAGGCCCAGTTCCGTGCCCTCGATCGTCTTGCGCAACATGGTGTAAGGGAAATGGCCGTTGTTCTTTTTACTGATCACGGTCAAGTCTGTAGGCCTGACTTTCAGCGTGTCGGCCAACGGACCGTTGCCCAACCCGTCCACCCCATGGCATGACGCGCAATAGGCGACATAGTCGGCCTTTGCACCCTCATTCACTTTATCGGCTGCCATCGCCAGGGTGGACGCGACCGCGAGCGTGAGTGCCAAGAGAATCCGTTTCATGACGTGCTCCTTCCCGATGGAGCGGCGCGCACCGTGAGTGGTGCGTCAACCGCCCCCTCATGTCCAGAGGCTAACCCACTGGGGAAAAGTCACAATCCGGGCTTGGAGAACCTGCTGCAGGTATTAGTCGGCAGGTGTGTGGAGGCTAGGGTCGGAATCGAACCGGCGTACACGGCTTTGCAGGCCGCTGCATGACCACTCTGCCACCTAGCCTCGATGGCCCAAAACGTCCTCCCAGAAACGCATAACCCCGGGAGAGCCCGGGGTCATGCGAGGATCTGGAGCGGGTAACGAGGCTCGAACTCGTGACCTCGACCTTGGCAAGGTCGCGCTCTACCAACTGAGCTACACCCGCTTGGGCTCACAAAAGCGAACTTTCGTGAGCCGCAAATTCTCGCTGCCGAGCCTCTGCCTGTCAAGAGGGGGTCGATTTTCGCAGTTCCGGCCAGGCGATCTGGAGGTACGAAACCATCGACCAGAGCGTCAGGACCGAAGCGATGACCAACAGGGCCACGCCGATTTCGTAGATCGGCAGCCCGAACAAATCACTGCGATAGACCATCAGGCTGAGACCGACCATCTGCAGGATGGTCTTCCACTTGCCGAGCGACGACACCTTGACCTTGGCCCGCGCGCCGAGGTGCGCCATCCATTCCCGCAGCGCCGAAACCGTGATCTCGCGGCCCACGATGACCATGGCACAGACGACGATGACTACGCGCGTGTCATGCGCCACGAGCAGGATCAACGCGATGGCGACCATCAGCTTGTCTGCGACGGGATCGAGGAACTCGCCGAGCGGCGTGGTGACGCCGAGCTTGCGTGCCAGGTAGCCGTCGATCCAGTCGGTGATCGCCGCCAGGATGAACACGAGCGCCGCCAGCGGATCGCCCCAGGGTCCGCCCCAGTAGAAAAGCACGACGAACAGCGGCACCGCGATGATGCGGCCGAGCGTGAGCGTGTTGGGGAGGGACTGCAGGTTCAAGGCGGCGACTCGGTCAGGCCCCAGGATTCATTCGTTCGTAAATTTCTGCGGCCAGCTGCCGGCTGATGCCGTGCACCCTGGCCAGGTCTTCCACCGACGCCTGCCGGATTCCCTGCAGCCCGCCAAAAGCCTTCAGCAATTCCCGGCGGCGCTTGGGCCCCAGGCCGGGAATCTCCTCGAGCCACGACTCGCGCCGGCTGCGGTCGCGCGACTGCCGGTGGCCGGTGATCGCAAAACGATGCGCTTCGTCGCGCACGCGCTGGATCAGGCGCAGGGCCGGCGAGTCGTCGGCGAGTATAAGCGCGGCCTCCTGCCCGGGAAAGAAAAGGCGCTCCTGCCCTACCCTGCGGTCCGACCCTTTTGCCACGCTGACGACGGCGAGGTCCGTCACGCCCACGCGCGTGAGCGCTGCCAACGCCGCATGCAACTGGCCCAGTCCGCCGTCGATCAGCAGCAGGTCGGGCATGGGCGCCTCGCCACGCATCACCCGGGCGAAGCGGCGTTCGACCGCCTGCTCGATGCCGGCGTAATCGTCGCCTGGCGTGATGTCGCGGAGGTTGAAGCGCCGGTAATCGCTTTTCAGCGGGCCCTCGGGACCGAGCACCACGCAGGAAGCGACGGCGGACTCACCCATCGAATGGCTGACGTCGAAGCACTCGATGCGTTGCGGCGTCTTGCCGAGGCTCAGCTCGCGCCCGACGGCATCGAGCTGGTCCGCGACCGTGGCGCGGCTCGACGCGCGCATCTTCAGGCCGAGTGCCGCGTTGTTGCAGGCCATCTCGATCCAGCGCGCACGAGTGCCGCGGACGTTGGTGCGAATCTGCACAGCGTGCCCCGCCTTCTGCGCGAGTGCCTGCTCCAGCGCTGTCGGCGCCCTCCACCGGCCGCGACAGCACGATCTCCGATGGCGCCTCGCGCGCGAGGTAGTACTGCGCGAGAAAGCCCGCGAGCATCTCGCCTTCGTCGCCGAGGCCGCCCTTGGGAAAGTAGTTCGAGCTGCCGAGGTTGCGCCCACCCCGCACGAAGACGACGGAGACGCAGAACTCGCCGCCTTCGTGCGCAATGCCGACCGCGTCGATGTCGTGTCCCGACATCCGCGTCATCACCTGCGTCGCCTGGATCTGCTTCAGCATCTGGATCTGGTCACGCAGGCGTGCTGCCTGCTCATACGCGAGCTTCGCCGCGGCCTCCTCCATGCGGCGACCGAGGTCTTCGATGACCTCGACGTTGCGGCCGTCGAGCACCTTGACGGCGTCCGCGACATCGAGCGCGTATTGCTCGGGCGTGATCAAGCCGACGCATGGCCCCGTGCAGCGATCGATCTGGAACTGCAGGCATGGGCGCGACCGGTTCGCGAAGAATGTGTCCTCGCAGGGGCGCAGGCGGAACAGCTTCTGCAGCAGCAGCAACGTCTCGCGCGTGGCGACCGAGTTCGGATACGGACCGAAGAACCGCCCGGGCAATTTCTTGGCGCCCCGGTAGAACGCGATGCGCGGGTAGGCGTGGCCCGAGACGTGGATGAACGGAAAGCTCTTGTCGTCCTTGAGCAGGATGTTGTAGTGCGGCCTGTGCTGCTTGATGAGGTTGAACTCGAGCAGCAGCGCCTCGGTCTCCGACGCGGTGACCGTAATCTCGACACTCGCCACCTGCGCCAGCATCGCCATCGTCTTGTCGGCGTGAACGCGGCCATGGAAATAGCTCGAGACGCGGTTGCGCAGGTGTCGCGCCTTGCCCACATAAATAATTTCGCCGTCCTTGTCGAGCATGCGGTATACGCCCGGCTTGGTCGGGAGCGCCGCAAGGAACGACTTCAGGTCGAAAGGCAAAGGGGTTAGGGGTTAGGGGTTAGGGGTTAGGGGTTAGGGGTCAGTCGGAAGTGCCGGCGGCCAACTTCGCCGCCCTTTCAACCACAGCGCGGAACATGTCGGTCGTCAGCCTGCGGGTGTTCGTGTTGTACCGGCTGCAGTGGTACGAGTCGATCATCGTGAGGTTGCGCGGCAGCGAGTGCTCGGCGCCATGGGCGAAAGTGAACGCGGACTGCTTGAGGCCCAGCGCGCGCAGCACCGCCCCATGCGCGATCGCACCGAGCGCCAGCAGGACGGTGCCCTCCTTCACGCCGGCAAGCTCGTGCGCCAGGTAACGATTGCACGTCGCAATTTCGACCGGCAGTGGCTTGTTGCCCGGCGGCACGCACTTGACCGAGTTCGAGATGCGGCAGTCGACGAGGCGCAAGCCGTCATCGGCGGAAATTGATTGCGGCCCGGTCGACAAACCGAACTCATGCAAGGTTTCGTACAACAGGATGCCGGCGTAGTCGCCGGTGAACGGACGGCCCGTGGCGTTCGCGCCATGAAACCCCGGCGCGAGACCCACGATCAACAGCCCGGCATCCGCATCGCCGAACGGCGCCACGGGTGCGCAGTGATACTGCGGGTACTGGCGCTTGCCCTCGGCGAGGAATCCGGCGAGCCGCGGGCAGAGCGTGCAGTAAGGATCGAAGGACGTGTTGGCTGGCGTCGTCATGTCGCAATGAGCATAGCAGCCGATCCAGTGCCTTTACCCGAGCTTGGAAAGGCAGACACGCGCTCGTCGCAAGCGATCGATCCGGGGCCTTCCCCCGAGCTTGGAAAGGCAGACACGCGCTCGGGGGAAGGTCCCGGATCGAGCGCCTTGAAGTGCAGCGCCTGAGCGGCTCGTCGGGCGGGAACGAGAGCCGACGATAGCGGCCATTGGTTCCGGCCCGACGATCCGCACGGCGCACGTAGCCGGTCGGGCGCAGAGGTGCTCAGCGTCTGGCGGGTTGCGCGCTGCCGGCGGCCAGCAAGAAGGCGACGCGGAATAGCGGAATATTCGACTGGCTCGGAGCGCGGTGATGTTACGTGCGCCGTGCGACCTTTTCCGCTGCGCGGAAAAGGAGCCTAGGCGCAGTCTCGCGAGCGGTCGATCCAGTCGTTGTTCCCGAGCGCGTGTCTGCCTTTCCAAGCTCGGGAACAACGACTGGATCGACCGCCCGCTACTACCGCGTATCTCCCTTTCCAAGCCCGGGGAAAGGTCCCGGATCGAACAACAGGACCCTAGCCCGCGCCCTGAGCAACCTCTCCCGGCAGACCGGGAGAGGCGGATCAGCTCAGTGGTGGGCGCCACCCGTGTCGAACTGCTCTTCCTCGGTCGAGCCGTGCATCGCGGTGGTCGAGGAATGATGCTCCTGGATCACGTTGGTGACGTCGTCGAAGTAGCCGGTGCCCACTTCCTGCTGGTGCGAGACGAACGTGTAGCCACGGTCGCGCGCCGCGAACTCGGGCTCCTGCACCTTCTCGACGTAGGCGGTCATGCCGCTCTTCACGTACTCCTGGGCCAGGTCGAACATGCCGAACCACATGTTGTGGATGCCCGCGAGCGTGATGAACTGGTACTTGTAACCCATCGCACCGAGCTCGCGCTGGAACTTGGCGATGGTCGCGTCGTCGAGGTTCTTCTTCCAGTTGAAGCTCGGTGAGCAGTTGTACGCGAGCAGCTTGCCCGGGAACTGCTTGCGGATCGCCTCGGCGAACTTCCTGGCGAACTCGAGATCCGGCTTGCCGGTTTCGCACCACACCATGTCGGCATACGGCGCGTAGGCCAGGCCGCGGGAGATCGACTGCTCGACGCCCGGCTTCGTGCGGTAGAAACCTTCCGGCGTGCGCTCGCCCGTGCAGAACGGCTTGTCGTTCGGGTCCACGTCGCTCGTGAGCAGGTCGGCTGCTTCAGCGTCCGTGCGCGCGAGGATGATCGTCGGCACGCCCATCACGTCCGCCGCAAGACGCGCAGCGGTGAGCTTCTGGATGGCTTCCTGCGTCGGCACCAGCACCTTGCCGCCCATGTGGCCGCACTTCTTCACCGAGGCCAGCTGGTCCTCGAAGTGCACGCCGCCGGCGCCGGCGCGGATCATCGCCTTCATCAGTTCGAAGGCGTTCAGCACGCCGCCGAAACCCGCTTCCGCGTCCGCGACGATCGGCGCGAAGTAGTCGATGTAGTCCTTGTGACCCTGCGTGATGCCCTTCGAGTGCTGGATCTCGTCAGCGCGCTTGAAGGACGAATTGATGCGCTCGACCACCTTCGGCACGGAGTCGACCGGATACAGCGACTGGTCGGGATACATCGACATGTAGCTGTTGTTGTCGGCGGCAACCTGCCAGCCCGACAGGTAGATGGCCTTGATGCCGGCCTTCACCTGCTGCATCGCCTGGCCGCCCGTGAGGGCGCCGAGGCAGTTCACGTACGGCTCGGTGTTGACCAGCTTCCAGAGCTTTTCGGCGCCGAGGCGTGCCAGGGTGTGCTCGATCTGCACGCTGCCACGGAGGCGGACGACGTCTTCGGCGGTGTAGGAACGGCGAATGCCCGCCCAGCGCGGATCTTTCGCCCAGGAATCTCTCAATTGTTGAGCCGGATTCGTCATGTCGTCGTCCTCTGGTGGTATTCGTTGCGGAGACGCGCCGGACCCCGGCATCGTGTTGCACCGCACAATGAAGAATAGACGCGCGGTTCAGTCCGGGCAAGCGTGAAATGTCCGCATCCGGGACAATCTGGATGATGCAGCTCGTCCTGTTCAACAAGCCTTTCCAGGTGCTGCCGCAGTTCACCTCGCCGGACGGCCGTCGCTCGCTCGCGGATTTCCTGTCACTGCCTGGCCTGTACCCGGCCGGACGGCTCGACTACGACAGCGAAGGCCTGATGCTGCTGACGGATTTCGGTCCGTGGCAGGCTCGCATCACCCAGCCGGGCTCGCCGTTCGTGAAACGTTACCGCGTGCAGGTCGAGGGCGACCCCGCGGACGAAGCACTTGAGCCCTTGCGGCGGGGCCTCGTGCTCAACGACGGTCCTACCCGCCCCGCTCCTGCCCGATTGATCCCCGAGCCCGAGGGGCTCTGGCCGCGCGACCCGCCGATCCGCAGCCGCAAGGCGATTCCCACCGCCTGGATCGAGCTCGAATTGAGCGAGGGCCGCAACCGGCAGGTCCGACGGATGACGGCCGCGGTCGGTTTGCCGACACTGCGACTCATTCGCTGGGCGGTGGGGCCCTGGACAGTCGAGGGACTCGCGCCGGGTCAGTGGCGCGAGCTGTCACGCACCGAGGCCGAGGCCGTGCTGGCGGCGGGCCGGCGTGAGCTGCCGCAGGTCAGGCCGACCGGGCCACGGTCGCGATCCGCATCGCGAGCTCGAGGGCCTGCTCGTAGTTGAGCCGCGGGTCGACCTGCGAGCGGTAGTCCTTGGCGAGATCGGCATCCGCGAGGCCGCGGGCGCCGCCCGTGCATTCCGTGACGTCCTCGCCCGTGAGTTCGAAGTGCACGCCGCCGAGGTAGCTGCCCAGCGCACGGTGCACCTTGAACGCGGACTCGAGTTCCGCAAGGATGTTATCGAAGCGGCGCGTCTTGACGCCCGACGCCGTCGATTCGGTGTTGCCGTGCATCGGGTCGCACACCCACAGCACCGGCACGCCCGTCGCGCGGACGGATTCGATCAGGCCGGGCAACTTTGGCCTCGACGTTCTTCGCGCCCATGCGATGGATCAGCACCAGGCGCCCGGCTTCCTTGTTCGGATTGAGCGTGTGGCAGAGACCCTGCACCCACGCCGCATCCATCGACGGGCCGACCTTCACGCCGACCGGATTCGAGATGCCGCGGCAGTATTCGACGTGCGCGCCGCCGAGATCGGCCGTGCGCATGCCGATCCAGGGCAGGTGCGTCGACAGGTTGTACCAGCGCTCGCTGCGCGGAATGAAACGCGTCTGCGCCTGCTCGTACAGCAGGTGCAGCGCCTCGTGGCTCGCGTAGAACGGTGCGCGGCTCGCCTCGTGCACCCGGCTGCCGCTCATCGCCTCGAAGAAATCGAGCGAGTCCGCGATCGACGTGGCGATCTGCCGGTACTGGATCCGCGAGCGGCGAGTGCTTCACGAACCCCAGGTCCCAGTATTCGGGATGGTGCAGGTCCGCGAAACCGCCGTCGATCAGGGCGCGCACGAAATTGAGCGTCAGCGCCGCGCGTTCATAGCCGCGCAACAGCAACTCGGGATCGGGCTCGCGTTCGGCGGCCGTGAAGCCGGGACGGTTGACGAGGTCGCCGCGGTAGCAAGGCAGCGTCACGCCGTCCTTGGTTTCGGTGTCGGTGGAACGCGGCTTGGCGTACTGGCCGGCAAAGCGGCCCACCCGGATCACCGGCTTCTTCATCCCGTGCAGCAGCACCAGGCTCATCTGCAGCAGGATCTTGAGCTTGCGGGCGATCTGGCCCGAGTCGCAGTCGGCGAAGGACTCGGCGCAATCCCCGCCCTGCAGCAGGAACCGTTCGCCGCGCTGCGCCTCGGCGATCTGCCGCTTGAGCGCCTCGACCTCCCAGGACACCACGATCGGCGGCAACCGGCCCAGGGAATCGACCGCACGGGCCAGTGCGACCGGATCCTTGTAGGACGGCTGTTGTTGCGCAGGACGGGACGTCCAGCTCGAAGGCGACCACTCAGGAGTCTGGGGAACGGCGTTCATCCCATTGATCCTACCGGGAAACTTTGCAATGCAAAAGAAACCGGATGTACGGCGGGACGCGGTTTCGTCAGAATCGCGCCCCTCAAAACAGCATTCGCGCCCGCGACCGGCCGCCAGGCCCGTCACAGAGGCGCTTCCAGGAGTTTTCGACGATGCAGAAGGTACTCATCCTCGGCGCCGGCAAGATCGGCGCCCTCATCTCCGGCTTCCTCGCGGAATGCCGGGATTACGAAGTCCACGTGGCCGACGTCAACGGCAATGCCGCCAATTCGGTGGTGGCGGCCCATGGCCTGCCGAACCTGCACGCCTACGAACTCGACGCCTCGGACCCGGCGCTGCTCGAAGCCCACCTGCGCGAGCACCCGGCCGACACGATCATTTCGAGCCTGCCCTTCTACTGCAACGTGAAGGTGGCCGAGATCGCCCGCAAGGTGAACGCGCACTACTTCGACCTGACCGAGGACGTCGCCGTGACGCGCTCGGTGCGCAAGCTGGCCGAAGGTTCGACGCGTGCCTTCGTGCCGCAGTGCGGCCTCGCCCCGGGCTTCATCAGCATCGCGGCCAACGCGCTGATCCAGCACTTCGACGAGATCCGCAGCGTGAAGCTGCGCGTCGGCGCCCTCCCCCAGCATCCGAACAATGCGCTCAAGTACTCGCTGACCTGGTCCACCGACGGCCTGATCAACGAGTACGGCAATCCCTGCGAAGCGCTCGTCGACGGCCGCGCCGTCGAAGTCGCCCCGCTCGAAGGCCTCGAGGAAATCGAGATCGACGGCATGATCTACGAGGCGTTCAACACGTCCGGTGGCCTCGGCTCGCTCGCCGAGACCTACGGCGAAAAAGCCCAGACGATGGATTACAAGACCATCCGTTACCCGGGCCACTGCGCGCAGATGCGCCTGCTCATGAACGACCTCAAGCTCAACTTCGACCGCGCCACGCTGAAGCGCGTGCTCGAGAACGCGGTGCCGCAGACGCTGCAGGACGTCGTGATCGTCTACGTCGCGGTCGCCGGCCGCCAGCACGGCGAACTGCGTGAGGAAAACTACGTCAGCAAGATCTATCCGCAGGTCATCGCGGGCCGCCTCTGGTCGGCGATCCAGGTCACGACGGCGGCCGGCCTCTGCGCGGTGGTCGATCTCGTGATGCAGAACCCGGGCCGCTACCACGGCTTCGTGCGCCAGGAGGACTTCAGCCTGGTCGACGTGCTCAACAACCGCTTCGGCAAGCACTACTCCGACGCCGGTGGCAAGGAAATTTCCTCACGCATGATCGTGGCCGGCACCACTGGTCAGCAGCGTGTCGCGGGAGGTGCACGATGATCGACGCACTGCTCAAGAGCCTCGGCCTCACACAGACCAACGCCGGCACCTGGTCGGGTACGGGCGGCTGGCTCGACGACACGTCGGCCAAGGTCATCGAGTCCATCAACCCCACGACCGGCGAAGTGATCGCACGCGTCCGCGCCACCACGCCCGCCCAGTACGAGCAGGTGATGGCGTCGGCCGCCGCCGCAGCGAAAGCGTGGCGCTCGGTGCCCGCGCCGAAGCGCGGCGAAGCCGTGCGCCTGATGGGCGAGGAGCTGCGCAAGTACAAGTCGGAGCTCGGCAGCCTGGTCTCGCTCGAGATGGGCAAGATCAAGCCCGAAGGCGACGGCGAAGTGCAGGAGATGATCGACATCGCCGACTTCGCGGTCGGCCAGTCGCGCATGCTCTACGGCGTGCAGATGCACTCCGAGCGTCCCAACCACCGCATGTTCGAGCAGTGGCATCCGCTCGGCGTGGTCGGCGTGATCAGCGCGTTCAATTTCCCGGTCGCCGTGTGGTCGTGGAATGCGTTCCTCGCCGCCATCTGCGGCAACGTGACCGTGTGGAAGCCCTCGCCCAAGACAGCGCTCTGCGCAGTCGCGATCCAGCACCTGTGCAACCGCGTGCTCGAGCGCAATGGCCTGCCGCCGATCTTCCAGCTCTTCATCGATGAAGGCACCGAACTCGCGATCCGCTTCGTCGAAGACCGGCGCGTGGACCTCGTGTCGTTCACCGGCTCGACCGCCGTCGGCCGTGACGTCGGCCAGCGCGTCGCCAAGCGCCTCGGCAAGTGCCTGCTCGAACTCGGCGGCAACAACGCGATCATCGTCGATGAGTTCGCCAACCTCGACCTCGTCGTGCCCGCGATCGTCTTCGGTGCCGTCGGCACCGCGGGCCAGCGCTGCACGACGACGCGTCGCGTGTTCGTGCACGAATCGCAGATGCCGGAACTCGAACGCCGGCTGACCGGCGCCTACAAGCAGGTTCGCATCGGCGATCCGCTCGCGCAGGGCACGCTGATGGGCCCGCTGATCGACGCCGGCTCAGTCGCGCGCTTCGAGTCCGCGGTGACGCAGGCCGTCGCCAGTGGCGGCCGCCTGCTCTGCGGCGGCAAGCGACTCGACCGTCCGGGCTACTTCGTGGAACCCGCGATCGTCGTCGCGCGCGGCGATTGGGAGATCGTGAAGACGGAGACATTCGGACCGGTGCTCTACCTCATCCCGTTCAAGACGCTCGATGAAGCCATCGAGGCGCAGAACGCCGTGGCGCACGGACTGTCGTCGGCGATCTTCACCGACCGCCTGCAGCACGCCGAGCGCTTCCTGTCGCCGGCCGGCTCGGACTGCGGCATCGCCAACGTCAACATCGGCACGTCAGGCGCCGAGATCGGCGGCGCGTTCGGCGGCGAGAAGGACACGGGTGGCGGGCGCGAGTCCGGCTCGGACTCGTGGAAGGCCTACATGCGCCGGCAGACCTGCACGGTCAACTGGGGCACGAACCTGCCCCTGGCGCAGGGCATCAACTTCGACGTGGGCTGAGCGTCAGCGGCCTGGGCGCTTCGGCGCCAGGTCGCGGTAGATGCTGCGGACGAACTCTTCCGGCGTGACCAGTGCGCCGGGGCGTCCGAACCGGGCGTCGAAATCGGCGGTGGGTTTCGCGGCAAGGATGTCCTCGATGCCCTCCCCCTTCTCAACCGCTTCACGCACCTTGCGCCCGACCGCGACGAGCATGTCGCGGTACGCGGCCAGTTCCGCACGGTTGGAAACCGGGCCGTGCCCGGGAACGACGACCGTGCTCGCATTCGAGCGCGCGAGCGCGGCTTCGATGGCGGCCACCGTGCCAGCCAGCGATCCGCCCGACTCGACGTCGATGTGGGGGTATTGCCCGTTCCAGTAGATGTCGCCTAGCGCGACGACGTCGGCGTCGTTCCAGCGCACGACGATGTCGGCGGATGAGTGCGCGTCGGCCACGTGCACCACGTCGAGCCGCTCGCCGTTGAGGTGCAACGCAAGCGTGCCCGTCGTCGTGATGATGGGTCGCGCCCCAGGCGCAGTCATCGTTGCGTCGCCATTGCCAACGGGCACGGAGGTGTCGCGACCGCTGGATTCACGCAGTGATTCGTGGCCGATGATCACGGCGCCCTTGCGCGCGAAGGCTTGATTGCCGCCGGCGTGATCGGCATGACCGTTGGTGTTGATGACGAACCTGACCGGTGCCGCGGAAATGCGTGTGACGGCATCGACCAGGGCCGCCGAGGACGCCGCGAGGCCCGTGTCCACGAGCACGACGCCCTCGTTGCCAGACCAGACCACCACGTTGCCGCCGGCTCCCGTGATCACGTTGAGGCCCGCCCGGACGTTCTGCACGCGCAGTTCGGTCACGGGCTCGGTCGCTTTTGCCGCCGACGGCGCCGATGTCTGTGCATGCGCCATGAAGGGCATGCATAGCGTTGCCAGCGCTGCCAAAGCCTGACCGAAAAACCGGGTGCGACTGCAATTCGACGTCATTCGTGCGCTCTCCTCGCACGAATATTGTCGCATACCCTTAGCGCTGACTTCTTCCTCGTGCGGCCCCCACTGCAGGGACGCCCGCCGACTCCCGCAGGGCCAACTGCAACTGCTCCTCGAGGCGCTTGGCTGACACCGGCATCAGGGTGCGCAGGTCCTGCGCAAACAACGACAGCCGGAACTCCTCGACCATCCAGCGCAACCGCTCACGTTCGGCCCCGGGCATGTCGAGGTCGGCGGCCAGGCGCAGCCGCCGGACCTGCTGTTCGTAAGGCTCGACCTGCAACTGCAGCTTGCGATCCCGCTCGACGTCGCCACGTGCACGCTCGAGCCGCCGCGCGATTGCACGCACGTACTTCGGCAACTGGGTCCACCAGCCGTCCGGGGTGTCGCGCACCCAGCCCGGCGCCAGCAGTTCGGCCAGCTGGTCGTTGACGCTGGTGCGCACCGGCGCGAAAGGAGCGCCATTCGACTGGCTCATTTGCGCGCGCACGTCCTTCAGCGCCATCAGCACCGCTTTCACGATCCGGGCGATCTCTGCCGCACGATCGACCACGTCCGCCCGTCCCCGCTCCACCCGCGCCTCGAAATCGGCTCGCGTACGCGGCAATTCACTGGATTGACCCAGCACCGCGTCAGCCACGGCACGGTCGGCGATTTCGCCGAGCAATTCCTTGCCGAATCCCGCCCCCGCCAGCAACAAAGTGAACTCACGGTCCGACGCCCAGTGACGGCGCGCGAGTTCGTGCTGCTGTGGCAGGGCCAGCGCCGCGAGCCTGACGATACCGGCCCTCGAGGCACGCCGGGCTCCGCCCTCCGTCGTGAACAGGTGCAGGCGCACGCTCGCGCCCTCGTCCTGGATCCCGGGATAGGCACGCAATTGCAGCCGCCCGCTCCTGACAGTGGTCTCGACGGGCCAGGCCGCAAAATCCCACTGCCGCACTCCGACTCGCTCCCACGCAAAATCCGGGGCCGCCTCGGCGAAGGTCGAGCCGCCCGCAGTCGCCCGAAACTCGTCGCGCAGGGTGGGCAGGTCGCGCCCGGCCTTGAGCAGGCGCCCCGCAGCGTCGAGCACCCGCAGATTGACAGTGAGCCAGGGCGGCAAGGCCACCGCAGACACCTGCCCGGGCTCGACGCGGATGCCGGCTTCCTGGGTCGCGAAGGCGGCGACGTGCGCAAACAGCGAGCCCGCGCCGAACGCGGGCAGACGGCCCAGCAACCGGTCGGCCGCGTCGGGAATCGGCACGATCTCGCGCCGCACTTCCTTCGGCAGCCCGCGCAGCAGCGCGATGACTTTCTCGCGCAACCAGCCTGGTATCAGCCACTCGAGACGCTGTGCATCGATCGCCCGCAGCAGTGGCAGCGGCACGTCGAGCGTGACGCCGTCGTCGGCGGCAATCGTGTCGAAACGATAGTGCAGTTGCAGCGCGTTGCCGTGAACGTCCAGCGTCGCCGGGTAATCGCTCGCCCGCACCAACGGCAACGGTTGCGCCAGGAACACCTGCTCGGCGGCATCGAGCAGGTGCGGCTTCGCTCGCTCCTCGGTGCGCCACCATTTCTCGAACGCGCGCGTCGAGGCAATCGATGGGGGAATCCGCTCGAGGTAGAACCGCACGAGGGCATCCTCGCCGGCGAGCAGGTCGCGTCGCCGCAGGCAGGACTCGACGCGTTCGAGTCGCGCCCGCATCGCTGTGTTGCGGTCGAGGAAGGCGAACGGCATCGAGGGCTGGCGGCGGACGAGCGCCTCCTCCACGAACATCCGTTGCGCGGCCGTCGGATCGACCGACGCGAAGCTGACGCGCCGGCCGCTGCTCAGCACACGGCCATAGAGCGAGACCGTCTCGCGCGCAAACGCCATCCCGCGCTGCGCGTCCCACTCGGCGTCCCCGTAGGTGCGCTTGACCAGGTGCGCACCCGCCGACTCGATCCACGACGGTTGCACCTGCGCCACCATGCGCGCGTAGAGCCGATGGGTTTCGACCAGGCTCGCGGCGACGATCCAGTGCGGCGAACGCTTGGCGAGCGGAGTGCCAGGCGCGATGACGAACCGCGTATCGCGCGCACCGAGGTACGTGCGGGCTTCGTCGAGAACGCCAATGCCCCCGAGGAATCCCGTCAGTAGCGTCTGGTGCAGCACGGCCGTGCTCGCCGCGGCCTTGTCGCCACTGCCTTTTGTCAGTGAACGGGACATGTCCTCGAGCTGCTCGCGCAGGTCGCCCCATTCCCGCATGCGCAGGAACGACAGGAAGTGCTCACGGCACCAGTGGCGCAGCACGCGGTTGCCGCCGGCCGCGGGTTCGCGGGAGGCGCGCCAGAGATTGAGCACGCCGACGAAGTCGGAGCGTTCGTCGGCAAACAACGCGTGCTTCTCGTCCGCTGCTGCCGTCTTGTCAGAAGGCCGTTCGCGCGGATCCTGGATGCTCAGGAACGAGACGATCGCCAGCGCGTCATCCATGCAGCCGGTGCGTCCGGCCTCCACCAGCACGCGCGCCAGTCGGGGGTCGACCGGCAGCGCGGCCATCTGACGCCCGAGCCGGGTGATGCGCCGGTCGCCATCGACCGCGCCGAGTTCGAGCAACAGGCGGTAGCCATCGTTGAGCAGGCGTGCGTCGGGCGCGTCGAGGAACGGAAAGTCCTGCGGACTCCCGAGCGCGAGCGCGGCCATCTGCAGAATGAGACTGGCCAGGTTGGTCCGCAGCAGTTCGGGTTCGGTGTAGCGCGGCCGCGCCAGGTAGTCGTCCTCGGCATACAGCCGGATGCAGATGCCCTCGCCTTCGCGACCGCAGCGCCCGCGGCGCTGATCGGCGCTCGCCTGCGACACCGGCTCGATCGGCAAGCGCTGAAACTTCGCGCGCGGGCTGTAGCGGCTGACGCGTGCGAGCCCGGCATCGATGACGAACCGCACGCCGGGGATCGTCAGCGACGTCTCGGCGACGTTGGTCGCGAGCACGACGCGCCGGCGCGTATGACCGGCGAACACCTTGTCCTGTTCCGGACCGGTGAGCCGCCCGTACAGCGGCAGCACGTCCCAATCGACGCGGCTGCGCACCAGCAGGTCACGCGTCTCGAGGATCTGCTTCTCGCCCGGAAGGAACACGAGCGCGTCGCCGCGCAGGCCGCGGGAATCCCGCTCCAGTTCCTCGAGCGCATCGCGCACGGCCTCGGGCAGCGGTGGCGCCGCCTCGTCCTCTTCCGCGAGCGGGCGATAACGCACCTCGACCGGGTAGCTCTGGCCTTCGACGTCGATGATGGGCGCGCCGCCGAAGAACTCCGCAAAGCGCTGGGTCTCGATCGTCGCCGACGTCACGACCAGGCGCAGGTCGGGACGTTTCGGCAACAGGCGATGGCAGACGCCGAGCAGGAAATCGACGTTGAGGTTGCGCTCGTGGGCTTCGTCGATGATCAGCGTGTCGTAGCGCAGCAGCAGCGGGTCGCTCTCGAGCTCGCGCAGCAGCAAGCCGTCCGTCATCAACTTCACCAGCGTGCGCGGACTGGTGCGGTCGACGAAGCGCACCTGGTAGCCGACGAGGTCACCGACGCTGGAGCCGAGTTCCGCGCTGACTCGATTGGCCAGGGCCTGCGCGGCGATGCGCCGCGGCTGCGTGTGCCCGATCAGCCCGGCCGCGCCGCGCCCCATCTCGAGGCAGATCTTGGGCAGCTGCGTGCTCTTGCCGCTGCCGGTGGCGCCGCTGACGATGACAACCTGGTGAGCTTCGATCGCGCGGCGAATGTCGTCACGCCTCGCGTGCACCGGCAGCGTCTCGTCGTAGACGATCGGCGGGACGGAAGCACGGCGCGCCGCGACCAGCCCGGCGGATGCCTGGACCTGGGTCTCCAGCCGGGCGACCTCGCGCGGATCGGCCGCCGCGGGCTTGCGCGCCAACCGGTCCAGCGTGGACTGCAGCCGACGCCGGTCGCGCAGCAGGCACGCGGGGAGCAGTTCACGCAGGGCCGCAAGACGCGCTGCGGCGGAATCAGGTGCACTCACGGCGGCTCAGCCGAGTTCCCGCTTGGCACGGACCCAGAGCGCCTCGAGCTGCTCCATGTCGACGTCTGCCGGGGTCCGACCATCCGCGGCGAGGTGCGCCTCGACCTGGCGGAACCGCCGTTCGAATTTGGCGTTCGCATCGCGCAGCGCAGCTTCCGCATCGACGCCGAGATGACGCGCCGCCTGCGACAACGCAAACAACAGGTCACCCAGCTCTTCGTGCGTACGGGCCCGGTCGCCGTTGTCGATTTCGTCCTGCAGCTCGCCGAGTTCCTCGCGCACTTTCTCGATGACGCCCGCCGCGTCGGCCCAGTCGAAACCGACTTTCGCCGCGCGCGAACCGAGCTTGGTCGCGCGGGTCAGCGCCGGCAGTCCGAGCGTCACGCCGTCCAGTGCGCCGGTGCCCTGCCCCCTGGCGGCGCGCTCGGCACGCTTGTGCTGCTCCCAGGCCAGTGTCTGCGCCGCAGCGTCAGCGATTTTCGCGTCGGCAAAGACGTGCGGATGACGACGTTCGAGTTTGTCGGCGATCGCAGTGGCGACGGCGTCGAAATCAAACAGTCCACGTTCCTCCGCGATGCGGGACTGGAACACGACCTGGAACAGCACGTCGCCCAGTTCGTCACGCACGGCCTCGGGCTCGCCACGGGCGATCGCATCCGCCAGTTCGTACGCTTCCTCGATCGTGTGCGGCGCGATCGAGGCCCAGTCCTGCTCGCGGTCCCAGGGACAGCCGCCGTCCGGGTCGCGCAGGCGGACCATGACCTGTCGCAGGCGGTCGATGCCGCTCATGCCTTCATCTCGCGCAGCATCCGCGCGAACGAGATGAGCATGCTGGCCGTCGCGCCCCAGATCTGCCGCCCTTCGTACGGGATTTCGTGCGTGACGACCTTGTGGCCCGCAATGCTGCGATCGCGCGGCAGGTGATTGCGCACGTCGAGCACGAACTCGAGCGGCACCTCGAAGGCGCTTTCGACTTCGGTCTCGTCGAGGCGCAGGTTGAAGCCCGGCTGCACGAAGCCCACCGCGGGAGTCACGCGGAACCCGGAGATCACGAGGTGGTCCTGCAGGTAGCCGGCTCGGGTGACGTAGTTCGGCTCCAGGCCGATTTCTTCCTCGGCCTCGCGCAGCGCGGCCTCCCACGGGCCGGCGTCCGCGGGTTCGATGCGGCCGCCCGGAAAGCTGATCTGGCCTGGATGGTGCTTCAAATGCGATGCCCGCTGGGTCAGCAGCACGTGCAACCCCGCGGGACGTTCGACCAGCGGCACGAGCACGGCGGCGCGCGCGGGCTCGGCCGGAAACAACTTCCGCATCAGGTCGATCTGTTCCGCCGTGAATTGCGCGGCGTACGGAAATTCGGGGTCGCGGCCCGGCACCGTGTCCCGCAACAGGGATTCGATCCGGGCTCGCAGCGGCATGGCTGCGATGAGGCCAGGGACCGTCAACTAGCCTTCTCCCTTGCCCGGCCCACCATGCTCGCCGCCACGTGTCAGCGCGGCCGGATCGAGCAGCTTCGCCAGACGCTGTTCACCCAGGTCCGTCATCTCAGCCGCCACCTCGATGATCGGCCGGCCTTCGGCGTAGGCCTTCTTCGCGATCGCTGCCGCCTTGTCGTAACCAATCACCGGATTGAGCGCCGTCACCAGCATCGGGTTGCGATTCAACGCGAGCGACATCTGCCGCACGTGCACGGAGAAGCCCGCGATCGCGCTGCGTGCAAGGGTGCGCGAAGCTCCCGCCAGCAGTTCGATGCTCTGCAACAGGTTGTAGGCGATCACGGGCAGCATCACATTGAGCTGGAAATTGCCCGACTGGCCCGCGATGCCGATCGTTGCGTCGTTGCCCATTACCTGTGCCGCCACCATCGTGACCGCTTCCGGCACGACCGGATTGACCTTGCCCGGCATGATGCTGCTGCCCGGCTGCAGCGCGGGCAGCGAGATTTCCCCGAGCCCCGCGAGCGGACCGCTGTTCATCCAGCGCAGGTCATTCGAGATCTTCATGAGGACGACGGCGAGCGTACGCAAGTGCCCCGACAATTCGACCGCCGTGTCCTGCGACGCGAGCGCAGCGAAGAAGTCACGGGCCGGACGCAAGTCGAGACCCGTCTCCTGCGACAGCAGCGCCGCCACCTTCGGCGCGAACTGCGGATTGGCGTTGACGCCCGTGCCCACCGCCGTGCCGCCCTGCGCCAGCGCATGCAGGCGCGGTCGGCAACCCTGCAGTCGCGTCACGGCGTCCTCGATCTGGGTCCGCCACGCGCCCATCTCCTGGCCGAGCGTGACCGGCATCGCATCCATCAGGTGCGTGCGACCGGTCTTCACGGTCTCGCCGACGTCACCTGCCTTGCGCGAGATCGTCTCGATGAGTTCCTTGAGCGCAGGCAGCAGCGATTCCGAAAGCGCGATGGCCGCGCCGAGGTGAATCACGGTGGGGATGACGTCATTGCTGCTTTGCCCGCGGTTGACGTGATCGTTTGCATGCACGGGCGCCGTCGAGCCACCGGCGTACTCGGTTGCGAGTCGCGCGATGACCTCGTTGGCGTTCATGTTGCTGCTGGTGCCCGACCCGGTCTGGAAGACGTCGATCGGGAAATGGGCGTCGTGGCGGCCCGCGGCCACTTCCAGCGCCGCGCGCTGGATGGCGAAAGCCCGGACCCGGTCGAGGTCGCCAAGGTCGAGGTTGGCCCCCGCCGCGGCCCATTTGACGAGCCCGAGCGCCCGGATGAAGCCTCGCGGCATGGGGAGCCCGCTGATCGGGAAATTCTGGATCGCACGCTGGGTCTGGGCGCCCCACAGCGCCCCGGCGGGCACGCGGGTTTCACCCATGCTGTCGCGTTCGACGCGGTAGTCGGTGTCGGCCATGGTGAGCTCCGGGGAACCGCGCAGGCGTCCTGGGCGGGCCGTGCGGTATCATGTGAGATCGTAGCACCTCCCGGATGACCGCATGAGTCTCACCCCGCTGACCGCGCTTTCCCCGGTGGACGGCCGTTATGCCGCGCGCTGCGCCGACCTCCGGGAAATCTTCAGCGAGCAGGGCCTCATCCGCGCCCGCGTCCGCGTCGAGATCGCCTGGCTGCACGCCCTGGCGGGCGAACGGCGCATCACCGAACTGCGCGGCGTCACGCCGGCCGACCTCGCCACGGCGCAACGGATCGTCGACGACTTCAGCGAGGCGGACGCGGCGACGGTCAAGAAATTCGAGCGCGAGACCAACCACGACGTCAAGGCCGTCGAGTACCTCATCAAGCAGAAGCTCGGCGCGCATCCGGCCTGGCAGTCACGGCTCGAGTTCGTGCATTTCGCCTGCACGTCCGAGGACATCAACAACCTGTCCTACGCGTTGATGTGCATGGAGGCCCGCACGAAAGTGCTGTTGCCGCACATCGATGCGCTGCTCGGCGCCCTGCGCTCGATGGCGCACATGCATGCCGAGGACGCGATGATGTCGCGCACCCACGGCCAGGCGGCGACCCCGACGACGCTCGGCAAGGAAGTGGCGGTGTTCGTGCGGCGCCTGCGACAGGCGCGCGATACGTTTGCAGCCGTGCCGATCCGCGGCAAGATCAATGGCGCCGTCGGCAATTACAACGCGCACGTGTCGGCGTACCCGGACGTCGACTGGCCGCTCCTCGGCCAGCGACTGGTGGAGTCACTCGGCCTGCAATGGAATCCGTGCACCACGCAGATCGAACCGCACGACTGGACCGCCGAATACTGCGACGCCCTCGCCCGCTGCAACTCGATCCTCACCGACCTCTGCCGCGACTTCTGGGGTTACGTCTCGCTGGGTTATTTCAAGCAGAAGGTCGTCGCCGGCGAAGTCGGTTCTTCGACGATGCCGCACAAGGTCAACCCGATCGATTTCGAGAATGGCGAAGGCAACTTCGGTCTCGCCAATGCGCTGTTGCGTTTCCTCGCGGAGAAGCTGCCGATCTCGCGCTGGCAGCGTGACCTCACCGACTCCACCGTGCAGCGCAACCTCGGCGTGGCGCTCGCGCACTCCGACATCGCCATCCAGTCGGTCTCGCGCGGACTCGCCCGCGTCGAAGTCGACCGCGCGCGTCTCGCCGACGACCTCGCGGCAAACTGGGAACTGCTCGCCGAGCCGATCCAGACCGTGATGCGTCGCTACGCCGTGCCCGAAGCCTACGAGCAACTGAAGGCGCTGACGCGGGGACGCCGTATCGACGGTCCCGCCGTCGCGAAATTCGTGGATGGACTGCCGATTCCGCCCGCGGAAAAAGAGCGGCTGAAAGCCCTGACGCCGGCGACTTACATCGGTCTCGCGGCCCGGCTGGCGCGCGAAGCCTGAGCCGCGCGCGCTCGTTTGACATAAATCCGCAGCTGCACCCGCACCATGGCCCCACAGCACGCTCCGGATTACGTCGTGCAGCTCGCCACGTGGGAGCACGACCGCGTGCACCTTCAGAGCGTGCGGCGAACTGTTTTCATCGAAGAACAGCAGATCGCGGAACGCGACGAATGGGACGACCTCGATCCCGTCGTCACCCATGTCCTCGTTTTCGAACCACCCGCTTCCGCAAAACGTGACGCGGTCGGCACGGGACGCCTGGAGCCCACCGGTAAGATTGGCCGCGTCGCAGTACTGCCGCAGTACCGTGGCACCGGAGCTGGCATCGCCGTCATGCGGCGCCTCATGGATCTCGCCGCAGAGCGCGGATTCAACGAGGTGTACCTGAACGCGCAGGCGTCAGCCACCGGGTTCTACGAGCGGCTGGGTTTCCGGGCCGATGGCCCGGAGTTCGACGAGGTCGGAATACCGCACCAGCGCATGCGCCGGGCGGTCGGGAAGCGGGATGGAACATCGGCTGGACCTGACGGGGACGCGCAGCATCCTCTCGAACCTTGAGGAATACCGGGCCGCGGTCGCAGAGATCGCGACGCGCGCCAATCGCACTCTTTCCATCTACACCACCGACCTCGAACCGCTGATCTACGACCACGACCTCTTCCTCGAGCCGGTCAAGCGGCTCGTGCTCGCCCGCAGCCACGCACGCTTGCGCGTGCTGATCTCGAATCCCGGCCGCGTCTCGCGTGAAGGCAACCGCTTCATGATGATGGCGCGCCGTCTGACCAGTTACATCGACCTGCGCAACGTCGCGCCCGAGTACCGCAGCAACCCCTGCTCGTTCATCGTGGCCGACGACAAGGCGATTGCGTTCCGGCAGCAGGCATCGACCTGGGAGGGCATCGTCGATTTCGACGATGTTTCCATCGTCAAGCGCTACCTCGCGTATTTCGACGAGGTGTGGGCCGGCAGCCTGATCCAGCCCGAAATGCGCGCGACGGCCGTCGACTTCTGACGCGCCCGGGGCGCCGCTGCACCGCCGGCGTCGACCCATGCAGCCTGAAAGCAAACTGCCGCACGCGGGCTCGCTATAATGACCGGCATGGTATGGAAACCTGACGTCACCGTGGCAGCCGTCGTCGAACGCGACGGCAAGTTCCTTTTCGTCGAAGAGCGCGCGAGCGGCCGGGTGGTGCTGAACCAGCCGGCAGGGCACCTCGAGCGCGACGAAACCCTGCTGCACGCCGTTGCCCGCGAAACGCTGGAGGAAACCGGCTGGACGTTCGTCCCACGCGACATCGTCGGCATCTACCTCTGGCAACCTGAACATCTCTCCAAGACCTTCCTGCGTGTCGCGTTCTGCGGCCACCTCGAGGGGCACGACGCGTCGCGCCCCCTCGATCACGGCATCCTGCGCACCCGCTGGCTCGATCGCGAGCAACTCACGGCGGCGCAGGCGCGGCATCGCAGCCCGCTGGTGTCGCGGTGTGTCGATGACTACATCGGCGGCGTGCGGTATCCGCTCGACCTCCTGACGCACCTGATGCGCAGCGTCGAATCCGCCACGGACGTGACGACGTCGATCGCCGCCAGCGGCTGAGACGCGCACTGGTAGCCGGCGTCCGACCCGGCCTGTCCTGTCGCGCTTGGAAAGGCAGACACGCGCGCGCCAGGACATGCCGGATCGAACGCCTGATATCACGCCTCTGCGAATCGTCTCCGAATTCACCGAACACTGAGACGCTGTTTGAGCGAGCGGTCGACCCGGGACCATCCCACGAGCGCGTGTCTGCCTTTCCAAGCTCGGGGGATGGTCCCGGATCGACCGCTTGAAGCGAGCGCGTGTCTGCCTTTCCAAGCTCGGGGGTTGGTCCCGGGTCGACCGCTTGAAGCGAGCGCGTGCCTGCCTTTCCGATCTCGGCGGATTTGCGTGGCCGGGGGAGCAAGCAAGGTAAAATCGAGGCATGCCGTCCCCCCGCGTAGTCCTCGCGATCTCCGGCGGCGTCGATTCCGCCGTCTCCGCCGTGCTGCTGCAGCGCGCGGGCTACGACGTGCATGCGCTCTTCATGCGCAACTGGGACGAAGACGAGGACGGTTACTGCACGGCGGCGGCCGACCTGCAGGACGCGCGACGCGTCTGCGACGACCTCGGCATCCCGCTGCACGCCGTAACGTTCGCGGCAGAGTACCGGGACCGCGTCTTCCAGCACTTCCTCGACGAACTCGCGGCCGGCCGCACTCCCAATCCCGACGTCGCCTGCAATCGCGAAATCAAGTTCGGCGTCTGCTATGAGCACGCGATGCGCCTCGGCGCCGACTGGTTCGCCACCGGCCACTATGCGCGGATGCGGGATGGCCAGTTGCTGCGCGGCCTCGATCCGGGCAAGGACCAGACGTATTTTCTGCACACCGTGCCGGGCGCCATGCTCGCACGCACGCTGTTTCCGATCGGTGACCTGCCGAAGGACGAGGTCCGCAGGCTCGCGCACGAACAGGCGCTGCCCGTGCACGACAAGCGCGACAGCACCGGCATCTGCTTCATCGGCGAACGTCCTTTCGCCGAATTCCTGGCGCAATACCTGCCCGCGCAACCGGGCCCGATCGAAACGCCCGCGGGACAGCGGCTCGGCATCCATCGTGGCCTGATGTATTACACGCTGGGCCAGCGCCAGGGGCTCGAGGTCGGCGGCGTGCGTGGTGCGGCCGAAAAGCCCTGGTACGTCGCCGCGAAGGACCTGCGCCGGAACACGCTCGTGGTGGTGCAGCAGCACGACCACCCGCTCCTGCTCTGCAGCGAATTCGTCACCGAACCCGCGCACTGGACTGCAGGTACCGCGCCAGCCGCCCACTTCCGCTGCACGGTAAAGACCCGTTATCGACAGGCGGACCAGGCCTGCGAGGTTCGCATCCTGCCAGACGGGCGCTGCAGCGTCCGCACCGACGTGGCGCAACGCGCCGTGACCCCCGGTCAATCGGCCGTTTTCTACCAGGGTGACGAATGCCTGGGCGGCGCTGTCATTGCCGACATTCCCGGCATGGCCTTCGAGGTCGAATCCACGAGGGCTTCC
>CAVWGG010000038.1:0-41654 GCA_963754535.1 uncultured Gammaproteobacteria bacterium | reverse complement strand
ACCGGCGGGGTTAACGTGCGCGTGTGTGGTACCCGGGTTGTTCCCGAGGGTGTGGTAGCGTCGCGACACGAGGGCCGGCCAAGGTCTGTTCGTAACCAGGAGTGCACCAGTGGGCCGGGCGACGGTGTTCATCGCTTTTTCGTCGATCATCACGACGGCTGCATCGGCTGCACCGGTCCCCGATGTCGGTTGGAGCGCGTACGGCGGTGACGCCGGCGGCACGCGCTACTCCACCGCAGCGCAGATCACGCCGGCGAATGTCGACCAGCTGGAAGTCGCCTGGACCTTCCGCACCGGCGAGTTCGGTCAGGGTGTGAAGGACTGGAGTCGCTCGGCTTTTGAAGCCACGCCGATTCTCTACGACGGCACCTTGTACCTCACCACCAGCAGCACCGATGTCGTCGCCGTGAACGCCGTCACCGGTCAACTGCGCTGGCGTCACGACAGCCGCAGCCGCAATGACCTGCACTATTCCGATGGCGTGTCGCGCGGTGTGTCGCTGTGGGTGGACTCGTCGAGCCCGCCGGGCGCCGTGTGCCACGCGCGCATCTTTGCGCCGACGCTCGACGGCCGCCTGCTGGCACTGGATGCGACCACGGGCAAGGCCTGTCTGGATTTCGGTGAGCGCGGGGCCGTCAATCTGCTGAAGGACGTGCGATCCCAGTTCAAGGAAGGCGACGAGTGGCGGGACTATCTGGTCACCTCACCACCGGCAATCCTGGACGACAAGGTCATCGTCGGTTCCGCCATCGGCGACAATCGCGCGGTGCTCGAGGAGCTCGGAATCGTACGGGCCTACGACGCCCGCAGTGGCCGACAGGTGTGGAGCTGGGATCCGATCCCGCGCGAGGCGTCGAATCCGGTCTACCAAGAATGGAACCCCGCGAGCATTGCGACCGCCAGCGCCGCCAACGCCTGGGCGCCGTTGTCCGTGGATGCCGCGCGCCATCTCGTGTTCGTGCCCACGGGTTCAGCGAGCCCGGACTTCTTCGGCGGCCTGCGACCCGGCGATAACCGTTGGGCCAATTCCATCGTGGCCTTGGACGGCGCTACGGGCCAGCTGCGCTGGGGACAGCAACTGGTGCACCACGATCTCTGGGATTACGACCTGGCGTCGCAACCGACGCTGGTGAATCTCGTGCGCGGCGGCAAGCCCGTGGCGGCCGTCATCCAGGCGACCAAGATGGGTTTCCTTTTTACGTTCGATCGCGACAGCGGCGTGCCCGTCTTCCCCATCGTCGAAAGGCCAGTGCCACAGGACGCCGTGCCGGGCGAGCGGCCGTCACCGACCCAGCCCTATCCCGTGGCGCCCCCGGCGCTCGCGCGTCAGGGACCGGTCACGCCGGAGGACGCGTGGGGACTCACGTGGTTCGACACCCGTGACTGCCGTAAACGCATCGAGAGCTACCGTTCCAAGGGTATGTTCCAACCCCCCGCGCTGCAGGACTCCCTCATGCAACCAGGTAACGCGGGCGGTTCGAACTGGGGCGGCATCGCGTTCGATCCGCGCCGCCAACTGGCCGTCGCCAATACCGTGAACCTGCCGTTTGTCGTGGCGCTGATCCCGCGCGAGCGGCTGCAAAGGGAAATGGACTCCGGTAACTACGACGATTTCGACTACTCGCGGCAACACGGCACGCCGTACGGCATGCGACGCACGGCCTTCACCTCGAACCTTGGCATTCCTTGCGTCAAGCCGCCGTGGGGTCAGCTCACGGCCGTGGACATGACACGTGGCACGATCAAGTGGCAGATCCCGCTCGGCGTCACGCCGTTCATCCCGCTCAATCTCGGCATCCCAGGCCTCGGCGGGCCCATCGTGACCGCCGGCGGCGTGGTGTTCATCGCTGCCAGTTTCGACGATCGGCTGCGCGCCTTCGACACGGACAGCGGCACACTGGTGTGGGAAGTCAAACTGCCAGCGGGCGGTCAGGCGACGCCGATGACCTATGTCATCGGCGGACGGCAATACGTCGTCATCGCCGCGGGCGGATACAAAGAAGACAGCACGCGCGGCGACTTTCTCGTCGCCTACGCGTTGCCGCGGTAATCGAAATTGACCGGCACGCATACCTGAGGAGTTCGATGAACTTGCGCTGGATCCTCACAACGCTACTGTCTTCGAGCAGCCTGGTCGCCGCCGCAGCGACTCCCGCGCGGCCCACCGCGGCCGAGGCCGAACGAGAACTCACCGCGACGTACTTCCACTGGTTTCCGGAGATGGCGACCTACTACAGCGTCGCTCCGGCGGTCGCCGGTGCAGGATCCAACACTGGTCTTTCGCCGCGCACCCAGGCGGCTGAAGTCGCGAAACGTGCGGCGTTCAAGCGAGTCCTGAGTCGTTTCGGCGAGGTGGACGTCACCGGCCTGAGTCAGTCCGAGCAGGTGTTCCATGCCGCGCTCGAGGCGACCCTGCGCGGCAGCCTCGCACCTGCCGAGGTCGTCGAGTACGGCACCGTGTTCAGCGCCTGGGGCATGTGGTTCATGCCCTACGCCGTGAGCCAGCTGGGCGGCCCACAGGACCTGGTGACCAAGCTCCTCGACAGCCAGCAGCCGGTGCGCAACGCCGCCGATGCCGAGGACTACCTGACGCGACTGGCCGCCTACGCCAGGACCATCGACGAGACGATCGCGAAGATCGAGCATGACCGTCGCCTGGGCGTGGTGCCGCCGGGCTTCATCATCGACAAGGCGATTGCGACGCTTGCGCCTCCGAGCGATGGCGACCCGACGCAGCACCCGCTCGTGGTCGCGCTGGCAACCAAGGCCCGTGACGCCGGGCTGCCGCAACCGGACGCGTGGACGAAGCGTGCCGCCGCGCTGGTGGCAAATGGCGTATTGCCGGCCAACGCACGGTTGGCTGCCAAGCTGCAGTCGATGCGTGCAGGCGCCAGTGACGAACCGGGCATCTGGCGGCTGCCCAAAGGCGATGCCTTGTACCAAGCCATGATCCTGCACATGACCGACACCAGGATGTCGCCGCAGGAGATTCACGACCTGGGGCTGGCCGAGGTGGCGCGCATTCTCGGTGAGATGGACACGATTCTCCGTGCCGAGGGTTACACGGAAGGCAGCGTCGGCAAGCGCATGGAGACGCTGGGCGCAGAAAAGCGGTTTGCATATTCGAACGATGCCGCGGGCAAGGCCGGGCTGCTCGCCGACGCGAATGCCCAGCTGGCAGAGATCGCGCCGCTGTTGCCGCAATGGTTCGGGACGTTGCCGCCACAACAGGTCGTCGTGAAGGCGGTACCCCAACAGGCGGAGAACAGCTCGTCGGGCGGCTTCTACGATGCGCCCGCACTCGACGGCTCGCGGCCCGGCACTTACTGGATCAACCTGCGGGACACGGCGATCCTGCCGTCGTTCAAGCTCAAGACGCTGACGTACCACGAAGCCAATCCGGGCCATCACCTCCAGGCCGCATTCGGCGTGGGAGTCGGCACGCCAGTCATCGCGACGGCCCTGTACTCCAATGCATTCGGCGAAGGCTGGGGGCTGTACGCGGAGGCGTTGGCGAAGGAAATGGGTCTCTACGCGAAGGATCCTTACGGTGATCTCGGCCGTTTGCAGGACGAACTCTGGCGTGCGGTACGTCTCGTCGTCGATACCGGCATGCACTCGCTGCGCTGGCGCCGGGCGCAGGCGATCGACTACGCGATCACGACGGCCGGCGTGCATCCGCTCGAGGCGGAAGCCGAAGTCGAACGCTATGCCGTCTGGCCTGGCCAGGCGCTCGGCTACAAGATCGGCATGCTCGAGATCCAGCGTCTGCGGCGTGTCGCGCAGGAGGCGCTGGGCGAGAGGTTCGACATCCGCGCGTTCCACGTCGAAGTGCTGAAGGACGGCGCCGTCCCGCTGCAGGTGCTGGAGACGAAAATCCAGCGCTGGATCGCAACCCAGCGCACGCCGGCGGACTCATTCATGGCGGCCATCGCACGGCATTGCGGCAAAGCCTACGCAGGCCGGATCACCTCCAACGAGCCGGCAGCGCCGAACGACCCGTTCGCGAGCAAGCCACTGGTGATGCACGTGTTGGCGTGCAGTCCGCAGCAGCTGCGCATTCCTTTTCATGTCGGTGACGATCATTCGCGCACCTGGGTCATGACGCGCACAGCGACTGGCCTGCAGCTGAAGCACGATCACCGCCACGCCGATGGTTCGCCGGACGTGCTGACGATGTACGGCGGCGAGACCGCAACTGCGGGTACTGCTGCGCGCCAGGAGTTTCCGGTGGATGCGGAGTCGCGCGAGTTGTTCGAACAAGAAGGCTCGAAGGCGTCGGTCACGAACACCTGGGCGATGGAGATCGAGCCAGGGGAAAAATTCGTCTACGAGCTGACCCGGCCGGGTCGGCTGTTTCGGGTCGAATTTGATCTGACCCAGCCTGTGTCGCTGCCGCCGCTGCCGTGGGGCAGCGAAGGCACCCGTTGACTGCATCGCACGGTCGCGCAGGAACCTCACCCGGCCTTTAGCCGACTTCTCCCACGCGGTCGCGGGACAAGAGACGATCAGACGTCGAGGTTCGACACCAGCAGCGCGTTTCTTTCGATGAACTCGCGACGGGGTTCGACCTCGTCGCCCATCAGCGTCGAGAACAATTCGTTCGCGACGTGGGCGTCCTCGATGCGCACCTGCACGAGGCGGCGCGTCTCGGGATTGATGGTCGTGTCCCACAGCTGCTCGGGATTCATCTCGCCGAGGCCCTTGTAGCGCTGGATCGTCTGGCCACGACGCGCCTCGTCGAGCAGCCAGTTGATGGCTTCCTTGAAGCTGCCGACGGTCTGCTCGTTGTCGCCACGACGCACGATGGCGCCCGCGCCGAACAAGCCGACGAGCGTGCGCGAGAGGTCGGTGATGCGGCGGTACTCGCTCGAATTGAAGAACTCGCGGTGCAGGTGCTTCTCGACGGCGTTGCCGTGCTCGACGCGCGTCACGACGAGGTGCGGCGGCGTGCCCGGCTGCAGCGTCACGGTGTAGTGGCGCCCTGCCTGCGGCACGTCGTTCAGCATCTTCTCGAGCTGCGCGCCCCAGGTGGTGAGCTTCTCCGGGTCTTCGCGATCGGCAATGCCGATCTCCGGCAGGTGCAGCATCTGCTCGAGCACGTGCGAGTCGTAGCGCCGCGGCGACTTGCGCACCGCGTTCTGGAAATCCATGTACTTGCGGGCCAGCGTCTCGAGCGCGCCTTCCAGCATCGGCACCGACGAATCGCGCACGACGAGCGAAGCGCCCTCGAGCGCGGTGCGCAGCAGGATCTGGTTGAGCTCCACGTCGTCCTTGACGTAGTTCTCGCTCTTGCCCTTCTTCACCTTGTAGAGCGGCGGCTGCGCGATGTAGACGTGGCCGCGCTCGATCAGGTTCGGGATCTGTCGATAGAAGAACGTGAGCAGCAGCGTGCGGATGTGCGAACCGTCCACGTCTGCGTCGGTGTTGTGGCAGCAGAGGCCACCCATGCCAGCGACGAAATTCTCGTCAGTCTCGACCGAAAAATCATAGACGTAGCCGTTGCTGGGCGCGACTTCCTCGATCGCAACGACCGGCAGCGCCATCAGGTCGCCGTCGAGCGTGTCGAAACGACGATTGATCGTGCCGTCGACGCGTTCCACATGCTCGCGGATACCCGTGGCCGCCGGGTGATCGGACCAGATGCCTTCGAGTCGCCGCAGGTCTTCGGCCGCTGTGACCGTAATCTGCCAGTAACGCCGGCGGGTGATACAAGGCTCACCGCGGATGAGCCGCACTTTGCCGTCGGGTTCGTGCTCGCTCAGCGAAGCGACGACGCCGAGCGACGACAGCAGGTACATCAGCCCGCTCGCCAGGTCGTACGAAGACGTGGCGAAACCAACGCGCCCGGCTGCGGCCGTGCCGTCGCCGCGGAAGTACCCGCGCAGGAACGCGAGACGCAGTGCGGCAGGCACATTGAACACGAGATCAGGGATGCGCTTGGTGTGGGATTCTGCATCGCGGAATCCAAACAGGCTTTGCCATGCGGCGGCGGCCACCCGGTTGACCAGCTTCAGCTCGGCGGCGCGGTCGACGACTTCGTACAGCGTCGGCGCAATGCCGAACACACGCGTCATGCGCTCGACAATTTCCGGTGCGAACGCAACGTTGCCGTTGCCGATCGACAGTCGGATGCCGTTGCGGTCCGAACACGAACCTTCGGCCACGTAGAAGCCCAGCAACGTCATGAGGTCGACGTCGACCGACAGGCGCTGTGGAATTCCCGCATCCGCGTAGTGCTCGGGTGTGATCTCGAAGTCATCGCGACCGGCGAACCAGTCAATGTCCGCTGCTTCGAGTTCGTCGATGTGCACGAGGTTGCGCACGGCATTACGGCCCGAGCCCGAATATTGTGTCTGCCAGGCACGATCCAGACGGCTCGGGACAGACTGCACCATCGCCTGGGCAACGTCGGCATCGGCGCCGACGGCTCGCAGGTAGATGTCGAACTGCGTCTGCGTGGGACGGGATTCGCCCCGCTCCCACGCGTAGAAAGTCACCGGCTGTTTGATGCCGATCGTGGCGCACAGCTCGCGATTAGTCAGGCCGCTCTCGCGGCGCTTGGCCGCCAACGCCTGCCCGACGTCGCGCGGGATCTCGACGCGGCTCTCGGTGAACTGCGGATTGTCCGCGTGCTGCTGCCGCACTCGGCTCTTGAACCATTCCTCCACGGCGGGTCCGCGCAGCCAGGCGTTCAGTTCAGGCCGGCGCTCCTGCCAGAGCGAACGCAGTACGTCGACATGTCCAGGTGCACTTTCGGGCAGCGACAACTGCTTCGGCGCGACCAGACGGTCGCCAGTCTGCAGTTCATCGCCACGCTTCAACAACAATTCGCCATTCTCGATGGTGAAGACGCTATGGCTCGACGTGACCCGCACGGAACGGCCATAGGCCGTGCGAACGCGGAACAGCTTCTCCTGCAACGGATGCCGGATCACGGCCTTGATCGGGCGGAACCGGATCGCGTGATCGTCGCTGCCGAAGCACAGCACGTCACCGAGCGTGCTATCGGACAGTCGTTCCGCAAGCACCTTCTGGGCGTGGCCATCGTCGTCGACGTGGCCTGAATCGAGATGCGACTCGATCGCCGAGTCGATGAACGCACCGATGCGCACCATGCGCGCAAGGCCGTCGCGTTCACGAACAAACACGTGGTCGTCGCCGTCGACGCTCATGATGATGATGCGGTGATAGCGCAGCTTGGCGAGATCGAGCTCGTCCTTGCCGATGCCGCAACCGAGTGCGGTGATCAGCGTGCCGACTTCCGCCGACGACAGCATCTTGTCGAAGCGCGCACGTTCGACGTTCAGGATCTTGCCCTTCAGCGGCAGGATGGCCTGCGAACGGCGATCGCGACCCTGCTTGGCGGAGCCGCCTGCGGAATCGCCCTCGACGATGAACAGTTCGGACTTCGCCGGGTCTTTTTCCTGGCAGTCCGCCAGCTTGCCGGGCAGGCCCGCGATGTCGAGCGCGCCCTTGCGGCGGGTGAGCTCGCGCGCCTTGCGCGCAGCTTCACGCGCGCGAGCCGCGTCGATGATCTTGTTGACGATGGCTTTCGCCTGCGCGGGTTGCTCGAGCAGGAATTCGCCGAGCTTCTCGCTGACGATCGCCTCGACCACGCTCTTCACCTCCGACGAGACCAGCTTGTCCTTGGTCTGCGACGAGAATTTCGGGTCGCTCAGTTTCACGGACAGGACGGCAGTGAGGCCTTCGCGCGAGTCGTCGCCCGTGGTCGGCACCTTGTCCTTCTTGTTCGCCATTTCGCCTTCGATGTAATCGTTCAGCGTGCGCGTGAGCGCTGCGCGGAACCCGGCGAGGTGCGTGCCACCGTCTTTCTGCGGAATGTTGTTGGTGAAGCAGTACATCGTCTCCGCGTAGGAGTCGTTCCACTGCAGCGCGATCTCGACGACGACGTTGTCGCGCTCGCCACGAAACCAGAAGATTGATTCGTGAACTGCAGTTTTGCTGCGGTTCAGGTACTTGACGAATTCCTTGATGCCGCCTTCGTAGTGGAACGTCTCGCGGCGCTCGTCGCGCTCGTCGACGAGTTCGATTCGCACACCGGAATTCAGGAAAGAGAGTTCACGAAGTCGCTTCTGCAGGATCTCGTATTCGAACTCGATGTTGGTGAAGATCGTGTCGCTGGGCTTGAAGCGGATCGTGGTGCCGCGCTTGTCGCTGGTGCCAGTGACGGCAAGCGGTGAAACGGGCTCACCCAGGCGGTATTCCTGCGTGTAGACCTTGCCGTCGCGATAAATCGTGAGGTTCAGGGTTTCCGAGAGCGCGTTGACGACCGAGACGCCGACGCCGTGCAGGCCACCCGAGACCTTGTACGAGGAGTCGTCGAACTTACCGCCTGCGTGCAGGACGGTGAGGATGACTTCCGCCGCCGAGACCCCCTCCTCCGGATGGATATCCACAGGAATTCCACGGCCGTCGTCCTGAACGGTGACGGACTGGTCGGCGTGGATGGTGACGATGATGTTGGTGCAGTGACCGGCGAGCGCCTCGTCAATCGAGTTATCCAGGACCTCGAAGACCATGTGGTGCAAGCCGGACCCGTCATCGGTGTCACCGATGTACATTCCCGGGCGCTTGCGGACCGCATCGAGGCCTTTTAAGACTTTGATTTTACTGGAGTCGTAGACGTCCGCGGAGCTCATGGGATACCCGGTTCAAAGGGACGCAGGATTATAGCAGAGGGGTGATTTTTCCGTGTTCCACGTGAAACCTTCGAGCCACCGGGAGCCGCTGAAACGCCGCCATGCTCGGGTCGAGCGCCGTCACGAACAGCTGCCCGGGCAGCTCGAGAATCACCGAAATCAGCCTTTCCAGGTTGGTCTCGTCGAGCTCCGCTGCAGGATCATCCACAAGTAGCGCCGCCGTCGGACTGCCCAGGACGTCATCGCATAGGAGCTGTCCCAGGAGCATCGCGGAGGCCGTCAATTTCTGCTGTCCACGTGACACACGATGCTTGGCCAGATCCCCGGCAACCCGGATCGACAGGTCGGCCCGATGCGGACCGGCGTGGGTCGTGCCCCGCTCCCGGTCCCGGGGCCACGAGTGTTCGATGGCATCCTCGAGTGCCGTGCCGGCCGCCCAACCGTCGCTGAGCGACAATTCGATCGTCGTTCCCAGGAGTCGCTCTCCGACCGCGGCGACGTGCGGCTGCAATTGGGCGAAGTATTCACGGCGGGAACTTGCCAGGGCGCGGCCTGATTGCAGCAGCTCCGGATCCCAGGCGCGGACGACAGGTTCCGGCGCTTCAGCCCTGAGCGCGGCATTGCGCTGCTTCAGCGCACGCTGGTACCGGCGCCACTGCTCCACGAACCCTGGTTCCACGTGGAACACTCCCCAATCCAGGTAACGCCGTCGCTCCTGCGGACCCTCTTCCACCAACCGGTGAACTTCTGGGTCGATGGCCTGCACCGGCAGGATCGTTGCGAGCTCGGCCAGGCTGCCAATTCGATTGCCGGCCGCCCGCGCCTCAAAGCCCTCACGGCTGTAGCGCACGCCCACCGGACGGATGCTATCGCCGGCTTCGAAGCGTCCAGTGAGCAGCAGCTCGTCGGCCCCTTTGCGAATCAGTGTTTCGTTGCGAGCCGTCCGGAATGAACGCCCACGGCCCAGAAAGAAGATTGCCTCGAGCAGACTGGTCTTGCCCGAGGCGTTGGCACCGCTGATCAGGTTGCAGCGGCCGTCGAATTCGAGATCGGTCGCGGTGATGCAGCGGAAATCGCGGACTTCGAGACGGCGGAGGCTCATCGTGTGTGCCTGACGTTCCACGTGGAACAAACCATGAGCCGCTGAAGATTCATGGCGTCAGACCCGCCCGATGTTCCACGTGGAACCAACTCGGGGCCCGTTGGGCTGAACGGAGACGGACGGGCGTCCGCCCTCCGCCGCTCAGAGCCGCATCGGCATGACGACGTAGCGGGCCGACCCGTCCTGCGTGGCACGGATCAGGCAGCTGCTGTTGCCGTCGGTCAGACCCACCTGGACGTCGGCGCCATCCACAGCCGCCAACGCATCCAACAGGTAATTGACGTTGAAGCCGATTTCCAGCTCTTCGCCGTCATAGGTCACTTCGACCTCTTCCTCGGCCTCTTCCTGCTCCGGGTTGTGCGCCTGGATCATCAGCGCGTTCGGTTTCAGTGCGAAGCGAATACCGCGATATTTCTCGTTCGACAGGATCGCCGCACGTTGCAGTGCCTGGCGCAAATCGTCACGAACGGCGCCTACCGTCTTCGGCGGAGTGGCCGGGATCACGCGACTGTATTCCGGAAACCGGCCGTCAATGAGCTTGGAAGTGAAGCGAATTTCGCCGATCTGGACGCGAAGATGATTCGATCCGATCGAAACCTCGAGCATCTGCTCTTCGTTGCCGAGGATACGCTGCAACTCGAGCACGCCTTTGCGGGGAACGATGACCTGTTGGCCCGCTTTCCCGCCCTGCGGCAGCTCAACTTCGCACAAAGCCAGACGATGGCCGTCAGTCGCGACGGCTCGTAACATTTTCGCAGACGTTTCCAGCAGAAGACCATTCAGGTAGTAGCGGACATCCTGCTGCGCCATCGAGAAATGGGTCTTGTCGAGCAGCCGCTTGAAGTCCTTCTGCGGCAGCTGCAGGGTCTGCTCCGCGTTGATCTCCTCCACGGTGGGGAACTCTGCCGCCGGCAGCGTGGACAGCGTGAAGCGGCTCTTGCGCGCCCGTACGAGCATCCGCTCGCCTTCCTGCGTGAGCGTGATCTCGGTGCCTTCCGGCAGCGCGCGACAGATGTCGAGCAGCTTGCGTCCCGGGATCGTGATCTCGCCTCCTCGTTGCACGTCCACGTCGGATGTGGCCACGAGTTCGACCTCCAGGTCCGTCGCCGTGATCGAGAGCTTGCCGCCCTTGGCCGATACCAGCACGTTCGCCAGGATCGGCATCGTCTGCTTGCGTTCGACGACACCGATGACGGCCTGCAGCGGGCTCAGGATCGCTTCGCGCTTCGCGATGATCTTCATCTTCTATAGTTCCGGAGTCTTTATATAAGAGATCTATTGTTATGACTTTTAGCACAGCGCATGTCTGTGCAAAACCTCAGTTTCCCCAATGGCAGCGCGCATTTGCAGCCAGGGTCAGCACCCCGTGCAACTCACGCAAGCCCTGTCCGCAGCCTGTGGACGAAATGTGGAGTACCCGGCCTCCGCTTTCATCCACAGGTTAATCATGTCATCCCGCAAGCGTTCTCAACAGGTTCGAATAGTCCTCGTTGAGCCGCTGCTGCGACGTTCGCAGTTCCTTCACGACACGGCACGCATGCAGCACCGTCGTGTGGTCACGGCCGCCGAACGCATCGCCGATCTCCGGCAGGCTGTGATTGGTGAGTTCCTTCGACAACGCCATCGCCATCTGCCGTGGACGCGTGATCGAGCGGCTGCGCCGGCGTGACAACAGGTCGGCCACGCGGATCTTGAAGTACTCCGCGACGGTCTTCTGGATGTTCTCGATCGTGACCAGGCGCTCCTGCAGCGCGAGCAGGTCCTTGAGCGCTTCCTTCGCAAAATCCAGCGTGATCGGCCGGCCGGTGAATTGCGAGTTCGCGATCACGCGACGCATCGCGCCCTCGAGCTCGCGCACGTTCGAGCGGATGCGCTTGGCGACGAAGAACGCGACCTCCTCCGGCAGCTCGACGCCGCTGGCCGACGCTTTGCTCATCAGGATCGCGACGCACGTTTCGAGTTCGGGCGGCTCGATCGCCACCGTGAGTCCCCAGCCGAAGCGCGACTTGAGACGCTCCTCGAGGCCGTCGACTTCCTTCGGGTAACGATCGCAGGTGAGGATCACCTGCTGCTGCCCTTCGAGCAGCGTGTTGAACGTGTGGAAGAACTCTTCCTGCGAACGATCCTTGCCGGCGAAGAACTGGATGTCGTCGATCAGCAGCGCGTCGAGCGTGCGGTACGCCTGCTTGAACTCGTTGATCGTGTTGTGCTGCAGCGCGCGGACCATGTCGCCGACGAAACGCTCGGAGTGCACGTAGGCGACCTTCGCGTCCTTGTTGCGCGCGCGAATCTGGTTGCCAACGGCGTGCATCAGGTGCGTCTTGCCGAGGCCGACGCCACCGTAGATGAACAGCGGGTTGTAGGCCCGTCCCGGGTTCTCGGCGACCTGAACGGCGGCGGCGCGCGCCAGCTGGTTGCTCTTGCCCTCGACGAAATTGGCAAACGTGAACTCGGCGTTCAGCCGGCCGCCGAACTGGGGCAGCGGGTCGGCCGGGCGTCGAGCAGGTGCGCCCGGTTGGGACTCGAACGTGGCCGGTGGCCGCGCCACGGGCCGTGGCTGCACCGGCAAACCAATTCCGTCCGTCATCTGGGTCGGAGTGGGAAGCGGCTGCCTGCGTGACCCGATTTCTACGACCACTTGTGGGGCCGGGGAGGGCACCAGCTCGTCGACGAGCTCACTGATCCGCGAGGTGCAGTTCTGGTTGACCCAGTCGACCACGTACCGGTTGGGCGCGAGCAGGCGCAGCCGGTCTCCGTCCTCGACGGCCTGCAGCGGCCGGATCCAGGTGTTGAAAGCCTGTTCCGGGAGCTCCGCTTCGAGCCGGCGGAGGCATTGGTGCCAGAGCGAAATCTCCACGAACCGACGGGCCTATTCAGGGGGCGGCGAGCGCTTGCAAGCGGGAAGGGGCGGCGAGTGTATACCGGCTCCCGGCCTGTGGATATCTTCGGTTGAGGTTGACTCCGCCGGGGTCCGTGCGTATTCTTCCCGGCCCTTTTACGGCCAGTGCATGTTGTTGTTTCTGGTCCTGTTTTCCGGTCCTTTTCAGGACATCCCCGGAGCCGAAGATGAAGCGCACATTCAACCCGAGCAACCTGCACCGCAAGCGAGTCCACGGCTTCCGTGCGCGCATGGCCACCAAGGGCGGTCGTCTCGTCCTCGCCCGCCGTCGCGCGAAGGGCCGCAAGCGCCTTGCGGTCTGACCGTTCTCACGAGCAGTAACGATCGCACGCCTGCCTCGCGACGCTTCCCGCGCGCGAGCCGCCTGACCGACAAGCCTCAGTTCGACGCCGTTCACCGGCAAGGCCAGCGATCTTCCGATGCGCTGTTCCTCGTGATCACTCGTCCCAACGAAGCGGGCCAGGCACGGCTCGGTCTTGCCGTCGGCATCAAGGCCGCAGGCAACGCCGTCAAGCGCAACCGGCTGAAGCGCCTCGCGCGCGAATCGTTCCGCCACCGCCAGCACGAACTGCCTGCCCTGGACGTCGTCGTCAACGCGCGACCTGCGGCCACCAGGTGCAGCAGCGTCGAGATCCGCGCGAGCCTGCAATCGCACTGGGATAGGATCGTGCGACGATGCGCCCGCTCCTGATCGCCGTCATCACCTTCTATCGCTGGTTCATCAGCCCGCTGCTCGGGCCGAACTGCCGTTTCCATCCCACGTGTTCCTGCTACGCGCAGGAAGCCATTCAACGTCACGGGGCGCTGCGCGGCTCGTGGCTCGCGGCGCGTCGCATCGGACGCTGCCATCCCTGGAATCCCGGCGGCTACGATCCCGTGCCCGAATGCACGCACGCGCCGCACGAACACACTGATAAGCGACCGAGTCATGGATAACCCGCGCCTGTTTCTCTGGATTGGCCTCGCCTTGCTCGCGTGGATGAACATCATCCAGTGGGATCGCGATTACGGAGCGCAGTCGGCCGTGGCCACGGCCACGACGGCGGCACCTGGCGCGACGGCAACGGCCTCTGCACCCGCCGTGGGCAACGCGCCATCGAGTTTGCCGTCGCTACCTTCAGCCGAGGCACCGGTCGCCGGCACAGCCGCTGCGACGAACGTGCAGGCTCCTGCCATCGGCGCTGCGGCCACGGACGCGCCGAAGATTCGCGTCGTCACCGACGTGATGGACATGGACATCAGCCTGCAGGGCGGTGACCTGCTGCGCGCCGACCTGCTGAAATACCCGCGGGACAAGAAACCCGGCAGCCCCGCGGTGCGACTGCTTACGACGGACGACGCCACGTTCGGTGTCGTGCGCAGCGGGCTGCGTGCGGCGGACGGCCGCGCCGAGCCGACGCACCTGGCGCTGTACACGGCTCCGGCCACGGAGTTCCGGCTCGCCCCGGGTGCAAAGGAACTGCGCGTGCCGCTCACGTGGACGGACGGGCAGGGCGTGACCGTGATGAAGACCTACGTCTTCAAGCCGGGTCACTATGCGATCGACGTGCTGTACGACGTGCAGAACGCATCGGGTGCGGACTGGAAGGCCGCCTCGTACGTGCAGTTCGCGCGGCACGTGTATTCGCAGAAGCGATCGATGTTCGACGTCGAGAGCTACGCGTTCCGCGGTCCGGCCGTGTATGACGGCAAGAAGTACCAGAAGCTCAGCGTCGACGACGAGGACGATGCCGCGTTCCGCCAGGCTGCCGCCGGTGGCTGGATGGCCGAGATGCAGCACCACTTCGTCTCGGCCGCCGTGCCGCCGACGAACGAGACGTACGATTATTCGCTCCAGCGCGAAGCCGATCATTCGCTGGTCAGCTATCGCGGCCCGCTGAAGAGCGTGGCGGCCGGCGCCAGCGCCACGTTCAGCGAGAAGCTGTTCGTCGGTCCGAAGCTGCAGGAGCAGCTGAAGACGACTGGCAGGAAGCTCGAGCTCACGGTCGACTACGGCAAGCTCACGATCCTGGCCGATCCGCTGTTCCACCTGCTCGAATGGGTGCACAAGTACGTCCAGAACTGGGGCGTCACGATCATCATCGTGACGATCCTGCTGAAGCTGCTCTTCTACAAGCTCACCGAAAAGAGCGGCCGCTCGATGGCGAAGATGCGAGCGATCGCGCCGCGCATCAAGAGCATCCAGGAGCGCTACAAGGACGACCGCGAGCAGCTCGCGAAACAGACGATGGAGCTGTACAAGCGGGAGAAGATCAACCCGGTTGCGGGCTGCCTGCCGATCCTCGTGCAGATCCCGGTGTTCCTGGCGTTCTACTGGGTGCTGCTCGAGAGCGTCGAGATGCGCCAGGCACCGTTCTTCGGCTGGATCCAGGACCTGTCGTCGAAGGATCCGTACTTCATCCTGCCGATCCTGATGGGTTTCGGCATGTTCGCGCAGTTCAAGCTGAACCCGGCGCCACCCGATCCCATGCAGGCGAAGATGTTCGCCTTCATGCCGGTGATCATGACCGTGATGATGGCGTGGTTCCCGGCGGGCCTGGTCCTGTACTGGCTCACGAACACGCTGCTCTCGATCGCGCAGCAGTGGCAGATCAACCGGGTCGTCCTGGCCGAGGCCAAGAAGAGCGGCTCAGCGGCCTGACGTTTTTCACCTCTCCTGCTGCAGCGGGAGAGGTGCCCGTAGGGCGTGAGTGTCGGTGGCGACCGATCCGGGGCCTTCCCCAGAGCTTGGAAAGGCAGACACGCGCTCTGGGGAAGGCCCCGGATCAATCGCTTGAGACACACGCGCCTGGGCTACTTTTCCGCGAACGCGGAAAAGGTCGCACGGCGCAAGTAACGTCACCGCCCTTCGATCAGGAACTCCCTCGCCTTGCCAGCAGGTCAAGCCAAACGCAGGTGATGCCACGAAGTCCGCGCGTTCCAGTGGCTACCTTTGGGTGCTCGTTATGTTGCAAAAGCAACAAAACAGAATAGAATGTGCACATGGAGCGCATTCCACCGATTCTGACCACCCACGCCGTGGCGGACGCAGCCAATGCCAGCCCGGCCGAAGTCCTGACGCGGGCGTTGGTGAAAGCCGGCAAGGAACTGGGCCTCACCCAGTCCGAACTCGGCGCGATCGTCGGCCGCGACCGCACCGCGCTCAGCCGCAGCGCGCTCGAACCCGACACCAAATCCGGCGAACTCGCGCTGCTGTTGATCCGCGCCTACCGCTCGCTCTTCGTGCTCGTGGGAGGCGAACCTCGCCAGATGAAGCACTGGATGCACACCCACAATCACCATGTGGGTGGCGTGCCCGCCGAACTCGTCCGCTCCGTGCCAGGCCTCATGCGCGTCGTCGAATACCTGGACGCGATCCGGGGCCGCGTGTGAGCGGCATCTGGGCTGCGTGCTCCGAACGAGCCGCGCCAGTCACGCTGAGCGGTCCGATCCTTCGCCTGGTCGAAAGCCAGGAGCAGGTCGCCACGAATTCCCTGGTGCGGACGCTCGCCGAGCAGGCACTGCTCGAAGACCTCATCGAAGGGTCCAAGCCAAAGCTGCAGGGACCCGCGATCGGCTTGCACTACCTGCTGGCGACACCGTTTCGCTACCCGCCGCTGCCCTGGGGTTCGCGGTTCGGCAGGCGCTTCGAGCCCAGCCTGTTCTATGCAGCGCGCAGCATTGCAACGGTGCTGGCCGAAAGCGCGTACTACCGGTTCGTCTTCTGGTCCGGCATGGCCGTACTGCCACCTGCGTCACTCGCTACGCGGCATACACTGTTCAGTGTCGCAATCGGCACGAGCCGCGGGCTGCGATTGCAGCACCCACCGTTCGACGACCACGCGGCGGCACTGCTCGATCGCCGCCACTACGGCGCTACCCAGGCGCTCGGCACGGCCATGCGCGACGCGGGTATCGAAGCCTTCGAATACCGTTCCGCGCGCGATCCGCAGCAGGGGTTGAACGTCGCATTGTTCACGCCCGCTGCACTGGGTTCACCAAAGCCTGACATTCTCGACGAGTGGCTCTGCCAGACCACCGCCGAACGCGTGAGCTACTACAGTCGCTCGGGCGGCGGCGTTCGCGAATTCCCGCTCGAGACGTTCCGGGTTGACGGCGAGCTGCCATTGCCGGCCGCATGAAGAGCGCAGCATGAATACGCCGACCAACGACACGATCGCAGCCATTGCCACCGCTCCCGGTCGCGGCGGGATAGGGATCGTGCGTGTGTCGGGTCCGCAAACGCGGGACATCGCCCGCTCCCTGCTCGGTACCGCACCCGAACCACGACGAGCCGAACTCCGCGCCTTCCTCGACGGCACCGGCTCGGCCATCGACACCGGGCTCGCCCTCTACTTTGCCGGGCCGCATTCATTCACGGGCGAAGACGTGCTCGAGCTGCACGGCCACGGCGGTCCGGTCGTCATGGAGCTGCTGTTGCAACGAGTTCTAGCGCTCGGCGCCCGTGCCGCGGCTGCCGGCGAATTCACGCAACGCGCCTACCTCAACGACAAGCTCGACCTGGCCCAGGCCGAAGCGATCGCCGACCTCATCGACAGTAGTTCCGCGCAGGCCGCGCGTGCCGCGCTGCGTTCACTGCAGGGCGAATTCTCGGCGCACGTGCATGAACTGGCGGAGCGCGTGCTGGAGTTGCGGCTCTGGATCGAGGCTGCGATCGACTTTCCGGAGGAGGAAATCGACTTCCTCGCCGACCGTGCGCTGGGCACCCGGATGCAGGACGTCCGGCAAAGGTTCATCGTACTGGCGGAAACCGCACGCCAGGGCGCGCTGCTGCGAGATGGCCTGACGGTCGTCATCGCCGGCCGGCCGAATGCCGGCAAGTCGAGTCTCTTGAACCGGCTCGCTGGCTACGACGCAGCGATTGTCACACCCACGCCCGGCACGACGCGCGACGTGCTGCGCGAACGCATTGCGATCGACGGCTTGCCCCTGCACATTCTCGACACGGCGGGGCTGCGCGAATCCCCGGACGATGTTGAAGCCGAGGGCATTCGGCGCGCCCGCCACGAAATCTCGCGCGCGGACCGCGTGCTGTTCGTCGTCGATGCAGCGGATGCACAGGCGGTCGCCGCGATCGAAAACGACCTGCAGCACGTGCCCGCCAAGATTCCGCTGACGCTCGTCTTCAACAAGGTCGACCGCAGCGGTGACGATGCCAGGGTCGAGGCGGGGCAGGGCGGCACGCCGCGTGTGTACCTCAGCGCCGGATCAGGAGCGGGCCTCGACGGCCTGCGTCAGCACCTGAAGGAGTGCATCGGCTTTCATCCGCCGCCGGAAGGCGCGCTCTCCGCACGCACACGGCATATCGATGCGTTGCGACGGGCACGGGAGCATGTCGAGACGGCGGATGAGTTGCTCACGGCGCGGCATGCGGGCGAACTCGTCGCGCAGGAATTGCGCGACGCGCACCAGGCACTCGGTGAGATCACCGGGGAGGTGTCGAGCGACGACCTGCTCGGGCGGATCTTCGCGAGCTTCTGCATCGGCAAGTGACTCGCGGATTGGCTTATCATTACCGACCCGGCAAAGGATTTACGCCGGGGGGTAGAGGGACGGACATGAGACAGCTTTCCGGTGCCGATTCGATGTTCCTGCAGTTCGAGCGCGGGAACAATTTCATGCATGTCGCGTCGCTCGCGATCTACGACCCGTCGACTGCCCCGGGCGGCGGCGTGCGGTTCAAGGACGTATTGCGGCACTTCGCCACCCGGATCGCCCAGTTCCCGCAGTTCCGCCGCCGGCTGGTCTCGCTGCCGCTCTCGCTCGACCGGCCCTACTGGGTCGAATCCGACAGCATCGACGTCGAGTTCCACGTGCGCCACATTGCCGTGCCGCACCCGGGTGACTGGCGCCAGCTCTGCATCCAGGTGGCGCGCCTGCATTCCCGCCCGCTCGACCGCAGCAAGCCGCTGTGGGAGGCCTACGTCATCGAAGGCCTGCACAACGTCCCGGGCGTGCCGCCAGGCAGCTTCGCGCTGTACACGAAAATGCATCACTCGATCGTCGACGGCGAGTCGGGCATCGAGATCATGAAGGCGCTGCATTCGCTGACGCCCGAAACGATCGATTTCGACGCCGAGGAATCGAACGCCAGCGGCATTTACCACGCCGACCGTGAACCGACGATGGTCGAGCTGTATTCGCGCGCGCTGGCGCACAACATGCAGAAGCTGCCCAATTTTGCGCGGTTCTCGCTCGGCACGGCCCGCAAGGTCGCCTCGCTTGGCGCCGATGCCCTGACCAGGTTCAACAACCTCGGGCAGGGCGGCTTCGTCGCCAACGTGCGTTCGCTGCTCACGGGCGACCTGAGCACGCTGCTGCCCCGCATGCCGCCGCAGACCCGCTTCAGCGGCGACGTTTCGGCACACCGCGTGTTCGAAGCCGTTTCGCTCCCGCTCGCGGATTTCCGCGCGATCCGTCAGCAGGTGCCGAAAGCCACCATCAACGACCAGTTTCTCTGCATCGTCGGCGGTGCGTTGCACGCCTATCTTTCAGCGAAGAACGAGCTGCCTGAGACCTCGATGGTCGCCATGGTGCCAATGTCGCTGCGCGGCTCGGAGAAGGGCGGCGACGTCGGCAACCAGGTCGGCTTCACGCTGATGCCGGTGCACTCCGAGATCGAGGATCCGCTCGAGCGCCTGCGCACGATCTGCGACGCGGCCGAGACTTCCAAGCGCGTGACCGACGCTGTCGGCAAGGAGCTCGCGCGCGACCTGCTCGAGACGTTGCCGAGCATCGTGGCGGATCCATTGCTGCGCAACGTGCGGGTGCCGCGCATCGGCCTCATCGTTTCGAACGTGCGCGGCCCCGACGTCCCCCTGTACATGGCGGGCGCGCAGCTCGTGAACTACGCGCCGATCAGCATCGCGCTCGATGGCATGGGGCTCAACGTCACCGCATTCAGCTATGCCGGCAACATGTGGCTCTGCGCGGTCTCCTGCCGCGAAATGCTCCCCGATCCCTCGTTCTTCGCCGACTGCATGCGCACGGCGTTCGAGCAGATGAAGGAAGCGGCAGCGCGTGAAGCGGCCTTCACCGTGGCCGAGATGGCCGCGTTGGCGCCGGCCGATGCCGAGCATGTCATCGAAGGCAAGCTGGCGCGGAAGCCAGCCCGGCGGCGCGCGAAGGCGAAAGCCGCGCCACGGACCGCAAAGGCCAAGGCGGCCGGCAAGAAGCGTCGCACCCGCAAGACAGCGGCGCCCGAAAACCCGGCCTGAACGAGATGCGCACGCGCGACCGCATGCCCGCCGAACTGCGGCGGGCGCTCACCGACGTCTTCGGCGATCCGGTCGACGACGTCGTGCTGCGCGAGCATTCCTGGTTCGCGAAGCTGCATGGGCACGCCACGGCCACCACCCGCCACAACACGATTTACCTGCGCGGTTCAGCCGACGATTTTTTCGCCAGTCCGGAACTGCTGCTGCACGAGTACTTCCACGTGCTGCGCCAGTGGAACCGTGGGCGCATGGACGTTCTCGATTACCTGGTCGAGTGGTATCGGCGCGGCTACTGGCTGAACCGCTACGAGCGGCAGGCACGGCGGTTCGTGAAATTGCGGCTGGCTGCGTTGCAGGACGCGATGGCGCGCCCGGCAGCGGCAGCCTGAAGTGCGCCGATGACTCGTTTCGCCGAGAATTTCGACGTGATCGTGGTCGGCGGTGGCCATGCCGGCACCGAGGCCGCGCTCGCCTCGGCGCGACGCGGTGTCCGCACGCTGCTCGTCACGCAGAGCATCGAGGCACTGGGACAGATGAGCTGCAACCCGGCGATCGGCGGCATCGGCAAGGGCCACCTCGTCCGTGAGATCGATGCGCTGGGCGGCGCGATGGCGCGTGCCATCGACCGGGCCGGTATCCAGTTCCGCACGCTCAATGCGAGCAAGGGCCCGGCCGTGCGCGCGACGCGCGCGCAGGCCGACCGTACGCTCTACAGGAAGGCGATCCGCTCGATCGTCGAGAACCAGCCGAACCTGTCGCTGTTCCAGGCGGAGGTCGCCGACCTCCGCATCGAGCACGGCCGCGTCGCCGGTGTCGTCACTGCCGTGGGCCTCGAGTTCGCTGCGCGCGCGGTGGTGCTCACGGTCGGCACGTTTCTCGGCGGCAAGATCCACGTCGGACTCGAGCAGTCGCCGGGCGGACGCGCGGGCGATCCGCCGTCGAACCGTCTCGCGCAACGCCTGCGCGCCTTGTCGTTGCGTGTCGGACGCCTCAAGACCGGCACGCCGCCGCGCATCGACGGCCGTTCGATCGATTACACCGGACTGCTGGTGCAGGACGGCGATCAACCCGTGCCTGTCTTCTCGTTCCTCGGTCGCCGCAGCGAGCACCCGCGCCAGGTCTGTTGCCACATCACGGCGACGAACGAGCGCACGCACGAGCTGATCCGGTCAGGCACCGATCGCTCGCCGCTGTTCACCGGCGTGATCGAGGGCGTCGGCCCGCGGTATTGCCCCTCGGTCGAGGACAAGGTCGTGCGCTTCGCCGGCAAGGCATCGCACCAGATCTTCATCGAGCCGGAAGGCCTCGATACCCATGAGATCTACCCGAACGGCATTTCGACCAGCCTGCCGTTCGACGTGCAGCAGTCGTTCGTGCGCAGCATCAAGGGTTTCGAGCACGCGCACATCACGCGGCCCGGCTATGCGATCGAATACGACTTCTTCGATCCGCGCGACCTGCAACCCACGCTCGAGACGAAGCATGTCCCGGGCCTGTATTTTGCGGGACAGATCAACGGCACCACCGGCTACGAAGAGGCCGCCGCGCAAGGCCTGCTCGCCGGCATCAACGCGAGCCTGCAGGTGCAGGAGCGCGAACCGTGGTTCCCGACCCGCGGCGACGCCTACATCGGCGTGATGGTCGACGACCTCATCACGCGCGGCGCGCCCGAGCCGTACCGCATGTTCACGAGTCGCGCGGAATACCGCCTCACGCTGCGCGAAGACAACGCCGACCTCCGGCTCACGCCGGCGGGCCGCGAACTCGGTCTCGTCGACGACGAGCGCTGGAGCTTCTTCGAGCGCAAGCGCGTCGCCGTGGACGCCGAGCTCGAACGGCTGCATGCGACCTGGGTCCGGCCCGGCACGACGGCAGCCACTCAGCTCGAACCGGCCTGCGGCGCGCCGCTGTCGCGCGAGCAGCGCGCGTTCGAGTTGCTGCGCCGGCCCGAAGTGCCCTACGAGGCCCTCGATGCCGCGCTAGGCGGCGGCATCGACGACTGGCGCGACGACGAACGGCTCGCCGTGCAGGTGCCGCTGCAGGTCGACGTGCAGGCCAAGTACACGGGGTACATCGACCGCCAGCACGAAGAGATCGAGCGACAGCGTCGCAGCGAAGAGACCCGGCTGCCCGAGTCACTCGACTACTCGCAGGTGCGCGGCCTCTCGCACGAAGTGCGGCAGCAGCTTGCGCAACAGCGGCCGGCGACGCTCGGCCAGGCGGCGCGTATTCCGGGGCTCACGCCTGCGGCGATCTCGATCCTGCTCATTCACCTGAAGCGGCAGCAGGCGACGCCTGCACCCACGCCAGCCGCGGGCGCCGGGTAAGATCGGGCGCAGTCTTTGCGCCCGAGGTCTGGATTCCATGCCGCAGTCCGTCTGTCGAACGAGCCGTCGAGCCGCACCTGCGGCCAGCGCATGGGTCATCGGCCTGTCTGCGGCACTGTTCGCCCTGGCCGGATGTGGTGGCGGCGACAGCAACTCGGGCAAGACCGGCGACTCGGCGAAGACCGGCAGCACGGTGCCGTCCGATTTCAATCCCACGGTACTGCGCCGCGGCAACGGCCCCGAGCCCGATACCCTCGACCCGCAGCTGGCGCGGACCGAAGGCGCGTTCCACATCCTGCGCGACGTGTTCGAAGGCCTTACGTCGATCGGGCCCGATGGCTCGCCCGTGCCGGCGGCGGCCGAATCCTGGACCGTCACGCCCGATGGCCTCGAGTACCGCTTCACGCTGCGCAACGGATTGCGTTGGTCGAATGGCGACGTGCTGCGGGCTGCCGACTACGTCGCCGGCATGCGGCGACTGGTCGATCCGAAGACGGCTTCGCCTTATGCCCACTTCATCGATCCCGTGCTCAACGCCAGTGCGATCACGCGCGGCGAGAAGAAGCCCGACGAGCTCGGCATCACCGCGCCTGACGAGCGCACGGTGCTGGTCCGGCTCGCGACCCCCGCGCCTTACCTGCTCGGCCTGTTGTCGCAACCGGGGACGTTCCCAGTCCACGGCCCTTCGCTGGCCGCGCACGGAGCGGAGTACGCACGACCCGGCAAGCTCGTGTCGAACGGCGCCTTCGTGCTGGCCGACTGGGTCATCGGGTCGCACGTCGTCCTGCGCCGCAATCCGCACTACTGGAACGACGCGGCGACGAAGCTCGAGGAAGTGCATTTCGTCCACATCGCCGACGCGGGCACCGAACTGCGGCAATACCGCGCCGGCCAGCTCGACGTTACGTATGTAGTGCCCGCCCCGCAGTTCCAGTGGATCAAGCAGAACCTGCCGGACGAGCTGCACGTCGCGCCGCAGCTGAGCGTCTATTACTACGGGTTCAACCTGACCCGGCCGCCGTTCAAGGACAACCCGAAGTTGCGCCGCGCCCTGTCGCTGGCGATCGACCGCGACAAGCTGACCACCGCAGTGACTGGCGTGGGTGAAGCCCCTGCCTACGGTTGGGTGCCGCGCGGAGTCTGGAACTACACGCCGCAGCAGTTCGACTACGCGGGCAAGCCGTATGCCGAACGCCTGGCCGAGGCCCGCCGGCTGTATGCGCAAGCCGGCTACTCCGCCGCCAAGCCGTTGCAGGTCGAGCTGCGCTACAACTCGGGCGACCAGCACAACCGGCTGGCCGTCGCGATCGCGGCCATGTGGAAGGAAGGGCTCGGCGTCGAGACGACGCTCTACGCGGAGGAGTTCCGCGCCCTGCTGCAGAGCATCCAGGCCCGCAAGGACACGCAGGTGTTCCGGTCGAGCTGGGTCGGCGATTTCAACGACGCCTACACTTTCGCCCAGCTGCTCCAGACCAACTTCGGCATCAACCAAAGCGGCTATTCGAACCCCCGGTACGACGCCCTGCTGACCGACGCGGTCTACCAGGCCGATCCGGCCCGGCGCCGGGCGCTGCTCGAGGAAGCCGAGCGGGTGATGCTGGCCGACCATCCGGTCCTGCCGCTCTACTTCTACGTCAACAAGCACCTGGTGAAGCCGTGGGTCCGGGGCTGGACCGACAACGTCATGAACGTCGTCTACAGCAAGGACCTTCGCCTGGACCCGCCGGCTCGCTGACGACTGCGTCACAGATTGCCCTCGCCGGCCCCGCCCGAAGTTGAGTGCAGCACCCTCCGCTTGCGACGATGCGGGTACTGGATCAAACCCCCGCAAAACACCCATGACCTGGTTCGTCGTCTTCGCTCTTTCCGCGTTCGGTCTCTGGTACTGGCGGCAGTATTCCGTGCAGCAGCGCGACCTCGAAAGCGCCTCGTCGCCGCAGCGCATGGGCGAGCGGTTCATCGGCCAGGTCGTGACGGTGCCGAAGGGCATCGAGAACGGTGCAGGCCGTGTGCAGCTGGGTCCGCAGAAGTGGTCGCTGCGCGGTCCGGACGTGCCGGCAGGCGCCCAGGTTCGCATCACGGGCGTCGATGGCCGCGTGTTGATCGTCGATCGGATGCCCAGCCGCTGATACCCCCCGGACCAAGCCGCTGGACGGCGACCCGGCGCCGGAGCCCGGCGACTCTATTCAGCTACAAAAGTTAACAATAGAGCTGAGTTTATATAGCTCGCGATATCGTTAAATCCAAAGACTGAATAATCGAAACGCAGTTTCAAGGCAGCATCAGCTCGTACTGCGCGCTCACGTCCGCGGTGAATTTCATCTCGGCGGCCTTGTAGGACTCGTCGGCTGCATCGCTTATCGGCGCCGCCGCCGCGACCATGCCACGCTGTGCGTACATAGGCATCGGCGGGGAGCCGTTGGCACTCAGGCTCTGGACCGGGCCGAGCTTGGTGCCTGCCGCGCGGGCCAGCGCATCGGCATTGAGGCGCGCGTCTTCAACGGCCTTCGTGAGGGCCTCGCGCTCCAGTTCCTTGCGCCGCGACGAGTCGAGCCGAGCTCCACCCATCTGGTTGACGCCGGCCGAGACGGCCTTCTCGAGCAGGGTTCCGAGACGGTCGAGGTCGTGCACTTCCACGTCGATCTGCCGGCTGACCACGTAACCGAGCAGCACCTGCTGCGACGCCTTCTCGTCCCAGCGGTAGTCGGGCTGCACCTGCAGCCGTGTCGAATCCACGAACTTCGGATCGATCTTGAGCTCGCGGGTCAGTGCAAGCACCCGCTCCACCGTTGCGTTGACCTCCGTCCGGGCTTCGGCCAACGCAGGCTTGCGCGCCTCCACTCCCAGGGTCACGTAGGCCATGTCGGGTTGAGCCTTCACCTCGCCCGAGCCGGTCACGTTGACCAGTCGCAGCGGTGCTTCGGCGGCAGTCGCGATGCCGGTGATCGCGAGCAGTGCGGCAGCCATCAGAATAGCAATCCAGGCGGTCCGGGCCGGCTTAGTCATCGGGGAGAATCCTTGCGGCAGGTTCGAAAGGCGCAGTCTATGCCAGCGACGGCCCGGGACGGGACTGGGACCCAATTCGACTCGCCAGACCATTTTTATTAACATGCCCGACCCTTCAGCCGACCCCCGGGGCTGCCCCGGCCGCCGAAGCAAGAACGATGATTCCGCAGGAGTGTTCCATGACCCCGAGATCGGCCTGGCTCGCATTGAGCCTGACCCTTGCGTTGCTCGCCCCGGGCTTCGCGCAGGCCGCTGACACCGTCCGCGGCGGCAAGCTGGCCTATACCTGCCATGGCTGCCACGGCATCCCGAACTACAAGAACGCGTACCCGATCTACAGCGTGCCGAAGCTGGGCGGCCAGCACGCCGCGTACATGGTTGTCGCGCTCAAGGAGTACAAGTCCGGCGATCGCGCGCATCCCACGATGTACGCACAGGCGGCGACGCTGGCCGACGCAGACCTGGCCGACATCGTTGCGTACCTCGCGGGCGCCGAGCTCAAGCCGACGGGTCGCGCCGTCGGCACGGCGCCGAAGGCCAGCCAGACGTGTGTCGCCTGCCACGGCAACGACGGCGTGGGTATCCTGCCCGAGTACCCGAACCTCGCCGGCCAGCACGAGGACTACATCGTGAACTCGCTGCGCTCCTACAAGAGCGGCGTGCGCAAGAACGCGGTCATGTCCGGCATGGCCGCCGCGCTGACGGAGAAGGACATCCAGGAACTGGCGAAGTACTACTCGTCGCAGCGTCCGGGCCTGTGCGCCACGGACGAAATCCGCACGGCGGGCAAGTGCAAAGGGCAGTGACCCCGTCCCTTCGCCGCAAGGCATGACCGCAAGCGAAGGCGGCCGGCTTGCCCAGCCCATGGGCGACGGCCTCTACCTGATCGATACGGATTACGTGCGACCGGGCCTCGCGGCGAGCCACCTGGTGGTGGACCAGGGTCGCGCAGCCTTCGTCGACACCGGTCCCGGTCCAGCCGCGCCCAAGTTGCTGGCGGCACTCGACGAGCTCGGCATCGCGCGCGAGCAGGTCGACTACCTGTTCCTGACGCACGTGCATCTCGATCATGCGGGCGGCGCCGGACAGATGATGCAGGCGCTGCCCAATGCGCAGGCCGTGCTGCATCCACGCGGCGCACCGCACCTGGTCGATCCGTCGAAGCTCATTGCCGGCACCATCGCCGTCTACGGCGACGCCGTGTACGCCCAACTGTACGGCGAGATCCTGCCGATCCCGGCCGACCGCGTGCTGTTGATGGAAGACGGCATGCGGCTGCAGCTCGGGGCACGCACGTTTGAATTCATCGATGCGCCGGGCCACGCCAGGCATCACCACTGTCCCATCGATCTCGATCATCGCGACGTCTATGCCGGCGACAACTTCGGCATCTGCTACCGCGAGTTCGACACGGCCGCCGGACCGTTCATGCTGCCGACGACGACGCCGGTGCACTTCGAGCCCGACGTCCTGCACCGGACGATCGACCGGTTGCTGTCTTACCACCCGCGCCGGATCGTGCAGACGCACTTCGGGCCGGTCACCGATCTCGACCGCCTGGCGCGAGACCTGCACGCGGACCTCGACGCCATCGTCGCGATGGGCAAGCGGCATGCGGCCGCCCCTGATCGCACGCAGCGCATCCAGCGCGACATGTTCGAGCACTTCAACGCGCGGCTCGACGAGCACGGTTACACCGGCAGTCGCGCGCGCCGGCATGAATTCATCGACGAAGACGTGAACCTGAATACCCAGGGCCTCGAAGTGTGGCTCAATCGTCACTAAGCCCGGGAGGGCGGCGATAAAATGCCGCTCCACACTTGAATACTGAAGCAATCAATCACCGGCTCCGCAGCGATGACATTTGACATAAATTCGTTTACCGCGTTTCGAATCCATCGCAAGGACGGCAAGATCACCGCCCAGTTCGACCAGATCGGTATTTCCGACCTGACCGCTGGCGATGTCGTCGTGCGCGTGGCGTACACGGATATCAACTACAAGGACGCCCTTGCCGCGACGGGCACGGCCCCTATCCTGCGGAAGTACCCGTTGGTGGGGGGCATCGACCTGGCTGGCGAAGTCGTGTCGTCATCCGACCCGCGATTTACGCCGGGGCAGCAGGTACTCGTAACCGGTTGCGGCCTCAGCGAAACGCAGGATGGTGGTTACGCGGAATACGCCCGCGTGCAGGGCGACTGGGTCATTCCCGTCCCACCCGGCATGACGGATGCGGACGCGATGAAGCTCGGCACCGCGGGATTCACGGCGGCGCTCGCGATTCATCGCATGGAGCAGAACGGGCAGAAGCCGGAGAACGGCCCCGTCGTCATCACGGGCGCGACCGGCGGAGTCGGGAGCCTCGCCATCAACATGCTGGCGGGCCGTGGCTACGAAGTCGTCGCCGTGAGCGGCAAGCCCGGGGCGGACGCCTACCTGCACGAAATCGGCGCTTCGCAGATCCTGCGGCGCCAGTCGCTGGACCTGGGCTCGAAGCCGATGGAGGCCGCGCTGTGGGCCGGCGCCGTCGACAATGTCGGCGGCGAAGTGCTCACCTGGCTCACGCGCACCATGGGCTATGGCGGCAACATCGCCAGCGTCGGACTGGCCGCCAGCCACGAACTGCACACCACGGTGATGCCGTTCATCCTGCGCGGCGTGAACCTGCTCGGAATCAATTCCGTGGCGACGCCCCGCGAGCTGCGCCTCGCGGTCTGGAACCGCCTCGCCACCGACCTGCGGCCGGCGAAACTCGACCGCATCGCCGGCAAGTGCGTCACGTTCAGCGAGCTGCCCGGGCAGTTTGGCGAATACATCGAGGCCCGCGTCACCGGCCGAACTGTCGTAAGGATCGAAAAGAACACATGACTACCGACATCGCTGCGACGAAATCGCTCGCTGCAGCCGCCAAGGACAAGCCGTTGGTGACTCCGGAGCGGCTGACGCACCTGCAGCGCCTGGAAGCCGAAAGCATCCAGATCATGCGCGAGGTGGTCGCCGAGTGCGACAAGCCCGTCATGCTGTATTCGATCGGCAAGGACAGCGCCGCGATGCTGCACGTCGCGCTCAAGGCCTTCTATCCGGCCACGCTGCCGTTTCCCCTGCTGCATGTCGACACGCTCTGGAAGTTCAAGGCGATGTACGAGCTGCGAGCCCAGATCACGCAGAAGTACAACCTGCAGCTGATCGTGCACACGAACCCGGACGGAATTGCGCAAGGCATCAACCCGTTCACGCACGGCTCGGCGATCCACACCGATGTCATGAAGACGCAGGGGCTGAAGCAGGCGCTGGACATGCATGGCTTCAACGCCGCGTTCGGCGGCGCGCGCCGCGACGAGGAAAAGAGCCGCGCCAAGGAGCGTGTGTTCTCGTTCCGCAGCGCGCAGCATCGCTGGGACCCGAAGAACCAGCGGCCGGAACTCTGGTCGCTCTACAACACCCGCATGCACAAGGGCGAGAGCATGCGCGTGTTCCCCATGTCGAACTGGACCGAGCTCGACATCTGGCAGTACATCTACCTGCACGACATCCCGATCGTGCCGCTCTACTTCGCAGCCGAGCGTCCCGTGGTGGATCGCAATGGCACGCTGATCATGGTCGACGACGACCGCATGCCGCTGCACCCGGCGAGAAGCCGATGATGAAGAAAGTGCGCTTCCGCACGCTCGGTTGCTATCCGCTGACGGGCGCGATCGAGTCCGAGGCCGACACGCTCACCGCGATCATCCAGGAAATGCTGCTCACGACGACGTCGGAGCGACAGGGCCGCATGATCGACCACGACCAGTCGGCGTCGATGGAGAAGAAGAAGCAGGAGGGGTACTTCTAATGGCACACGTCAGCGACCTGATCGCCAGCGACATCCACGCTTACCTCCACGCGCACGAGCACAAGAGCCTGCTGCGGTTCATCACCTGCGGCAGCGTCGACGACGGCAAGAGCACCCTGATCGGACGATTGCTCTACGACTCCAAGATGATCTTCGAAGATCAGCTCGCCGCGCTCGAAGCGGATTCCAGGAAAGTCGGAACGCAGGGCGGCGAACTTGATTTCGCCCTGCTGGTCGATGGCCTCGCCGCGGAACGCGAGCAGGGCATCACGATCGACGTGGCCTACCGGTTCTTCTCGACCGACAAGCGCAAGTTCATCGTCGCCGACACGCCGGGACACGAGCAGTACACGCGCAACATGGTCACCGGCGCCTCCGGCGCGGACCTCGCCGTGATCCTGATCGACGCGCGCAAGGGCGTGTTGACGCAGACCCGGCGACACAGCTACCTGGTGTCGCTGATCGGCATCAAGAAGGTCGTGCTCGCCATCAACAAGATGGACCTCGTAGGCTACAGCGAGTCCACCTTCAACAGGATCGTCGAGGACTACGCGGCGTTCGCCAGGCAGATCGGCATCGAGGAGTTCGTCGCGATCCCGGTGTCGGGCCTGCGCGGCGACAACATCAAGGACCCGAGCGTGCACACGGACTGGTACCACGGGCCGACGCTCATGGGGTACCTGGAAACCGTCGACATCGAGGACGTCGCCCAGCACCGTCCCTTGCGAATGCCGGTGCAGTGGGTCAACCGCCCGAACCTCGATTTTCGTGGCTTCGCGGGCACGATCGCGAGCGGCATGGTGAAGCAGGGCGACCGCGTCCGCGTGCTGCCCTCGGGGCGCGAAAGCACCGTCACGCGCATCGTCACCATGGACGGCGATCTCGATCATGCGATCGCCGGCCAGGCGATCACGCTGACGCTCGCCGACGAGATCGACATCAGTCGCGGTGACGTGATCGCCCGGCCGGACGACCTGCCCGGCGTCGCCGACCAGTTCGAGGCGGTCGTCGTGTGGATGTCCGACGAGCCGATGCTGCCTGGGCGCCCGTATTGGTTGAAGACCGGCACCAAGCAGGTCTCCGCGACGATCACCGAGCCGAAGTACAAGGTCAACGTCAACACGCTCGAACACCTCGCGGCGAAGAAGCTCGAGTTGAACGAGATCGGCATCTGCAACGTGTCGCTCGACCAGTCGATTGCCTTCGACCCGTACCAGCAGTGCCACGAGACCGGCTCGTTCATCCTGATCGACCGTCTCACCAATGCCACGGTTGGCGCCGGAATGATTCACTTCGCCCTGCGCCGTTCGCAGAACATTCATTGGCAGGCGCTCGACGTCAATAAGAAGTCGCGTGCGGCGTTGAAAGGCCAGCAGCCGGCGGTGTTGTGGTTGACCGGCCTGTCGGGCGCCGGCAAGTCGACGATCGCCAACCTGGTCGAAAAGCGCTTGCTGGCCCTCGGCAAGCACACCTACCTGCTCGACGGCGACAACGTCCGCCACGGCTTGAACCGTGACCTGGGTTTCACCGATGCCGACCGCGTCGAGAACATTCGCCGGGTGGCTGAAGTCAGCAAGCTGATGGCCGATGCGGGCCTGATCGTGATGGTGTCGTTCATCTCGCCGTTCCGGGCCGAGCGTCGCATGGCGCGCGCGCTGTTTCAGGAGGGCGAGTTCCACGAAGTTCACGTCGATACACCGCTTGCGGTCGCGGAGACGCGTGACGTGAAGGGCCTGTACAAGAAGGCCCGCCGCGGCGAGCTCAAGAACTTCACCGGCATCGATTCGCCGTACGAAGCGCCGGAGCACCCGGAGATCTACATCGACACGACGCAGCACACGTCCGAGCAGTCGGCCGAGGCGATCGTCGAATATCTGCAGCAGGCGGGGGTGCTCAGTCCGGCCAAGTAAGCGAGCCGCGTTGCGAGCGCGCGCTGCGGTTCTCTTTCCGGCGAGCGGCAAGGCAGGCGCGCCTTGACGTCACAAGCGGTTGCTCCGGGGTCTTTCCCCGAGCTTGGAAAGGCAGACACGCGCTCGGGGAAAGACCCCGGAGCAACCGCTTGCGAGACTGCGCCTGCGCATTTTCCGCTCAGGCGGAAAGGATCGCACGGCGCGTGCATCGTCGATTTCGCCCCCTCGCGCCGCGACGCCCTCCTGCCTGGGTGGGCGGGGTCGGCCACAAGCCGGGTGAGGATCCATGCGTCCGACCCGGCATCTCCTATCGCGATCGGAAACGACGACACTCGATCGTTGCAGGCGGCCGATCCGGTCCCTTGTCCCGAGCGCGTGTCTGCCTTTCCAAGCTCGGGACAAGGGACCGGATCGGCCACCTGCAATCTGCGCTTGTCTGCCTTCCCCAGCGCGGGGAAAGGCACGGGATCGGACGCCCGCGAGACTTCACTCGATCGAGAACGGCACGATCCGCCGCTCGTTCGTGCGGACCGTGAGCTTGCGGCCGAGCGGCGGGAACGCGCGCTGGTGGCAATCGGGTCGTTCGCAGATGCGGCAGCTGACGCCGACCGGCACGGCCGCGCCATCGAGGCTGAGGCCTTCCGAGTAGACGACCTTGTCGGCGTGCGCAACTTCGCAGCCGATGCCGATCGCGTACTGGCGATTGGGGCGCAGGAAGTTGCCCGAGCGTTTGACGATGCTGCGTCCCACGCACAGGTAGCGCACCCCGTCCGGCATCTCCGCGACCTGCACCAGGATGCGGCCCGGATGGCCGAAGGCCTCGTGGACGTTCCACAGCGGGCACGCGCCGCCGAAACGCGCAAACTGGAAGCGCGTCGAGCTGTGCCGCTTGGTGATGTTGCCGGCCTGGTCCACGCGCACGAAATAGAACGGCACGCCGCGCGCGCCGGGACGCTGCAGCGTGCTCAGTCGATGCGACACCTGTTCGAAGCTCGCGTTGTAGCGATGCTGCAGCTGCTCGATGTCGTGACGCAGCTCCATGGCCGACGCGGCGAAGCGACGGTACGGCATCACGAGTGCACCGGCCGCGTAATTGAGGAGGCCGATGCGGGCAATGTCGCGCGCCGTTGCCGACTCGAGCCCGGCCGTCGCCAGCACGTCGTTGCAGAGCTCCGTGAAGCGCAGGTCGGCCAGCTGCGTCGCCAGCTGGAACGCTCGCGTGGGCTCGGCGAGATCGCGATCCAGCGTCAGGACCTTGGTTCCGGGATCGTAATGACGAATCAGGCCAGCATCCGCCTGTGCCCGCACGACGCGGATGCCGAATCGCTCCGCCAGCGCACGCTCGAGCGTGGCCACCGCATCGCCTTCGCCGTCGATGCCGATGTCGGCCGCCAGTGCCTCGGCCGCGACGTCCAGTTCGTCGACGTAGTTGTCGCGGTAGTGAAAGAAGTCGCGAACCTCCTGGTAAGGCACCAGCGAGTCTGGCGCGTCCTCGGTCCGCATCTTCACCGTCTCGTCGAAGCGCAGGATCCGCTCGTCGAGCGCGCGGTAGGCCCGGTGCAGGGCGAGGTACTGGCGAGCCAGGGTCGGGGTGGTGGCCGCCGCCATCTTGAGTTCGGACAGCGCGGGCGACGGCAGCCCCAGTCCCAGGTCGGCGCTGGCCTCGCGGAGGTCTGCGATCAGGCGTGTTTCCTCGTCGCTGTCGAACTCGCCCGGGCCGACGGCGAAGATCCGCGAGAGGGCGATCAGGACCCGGGCGGTGACGGGCCGCTGGTTCGTTTCGATCTGCGACAGGTAGCTGGTCGAAAGTCCCAACAGCTTGGCGCAGGCGTCGAGGGTAAGGTTCTGGCGTTCCCGCAACGCCCGGACCTTGGGGCCGACAAAGAGCTTGTCACGCATTTGCAGTTTTGCAACTTTGCAGAATTTCGCAAGTTTATACGCCCTTTTTTGCAGGCCTCGCAACGGCGAGTTGGAGCAAACTAGTGGTCCTTTTGCCTATACATCCGCCGGAGCACTCGCTAACCATGCCAACGGCCAAGAATCCTGCCTCCGCCGGCGCGAGGTTTCGCGCCGCCCTTGCCGTCGAAAAGCCCCTCCAGGTCGCTGGTGCCGTCAACGCCTACTCCGCCCTGCTCGCCGAGCGAGCCGGGTTCAAGGCGATCTATCTCTCGGGTGCCGGCGTGGCCAACGCCTCGTTCGGCTTGCCGGACCTCGGCATCACCAGCCTGAACGACGTCTGCGAAGACGTCCGCCGCATCACTTCTGCCACCGAAGTACCGCTGCTCGTCGATGCCGACACGGGTTGGGGCGCTGCGTTCAACATCTCGCGCACGATCTCCGACCTCATCAGGTCCGGCGCCGGCGCCTGCCACCTCGAAGACCAGGTGCAGGCAAAGCGCTGCGGCCACCGTCCGGGCAAGGCGCTCGTCTCGGCCGACGAAATGGCCGACCGCATCAAGGCAGCCGTCGACGGCCGTACCGACGACCAGTTCGTGATCATGGCGCGCACTGACGCGCACGCCGTCGAAGGCCAACAGGCTGCGATCGACCGCGCCCTGAAGTACGTCGAAGCCGGAGCCGACATGATTTTCGCCGAAGCGCTCACCACGCTCGACGAGTACCGCCAGTTCACCTCCATCGTGAACGTGCCGGTGCTGGCCAACATCACCGAATTCGGCAAGACCCCACTGTTCACCGTGCAGGAACTTGCGGGCGCGGGCGCCCAGCTGGTGCTGTATCCGCTGTCGGCATTTCGCGCAATGTCGAAGGCCGCCGAGATGGTCTACGGTGCCCTGCGTCAGGAAGGCACGCAGAAGAGCGTTATCGACCGCATGCAGACCCGCGCCGAGCTGTACGAGGTGCTTGGCTACCACGAGTACGAGCAGAAGCTCGACGAGCTCTTCGTGCGCGAAGGCGCCGTCAAATAGTCCACTACGAGAGCACAGCCATGAGCAGCAACGAGACGACTCCCGCCGGCTTCAAGCCGAAGAAATCCGTCGCACTGTCGGGCGTGACCGCGGGCAACACGGCGCTCTGCACCGTGGGCCGCAGCGGCAACGACCTGCACTACCGCGGGTACGACATCCTCGACCTCGCGGACAGGTGCGAGTTCGAAGAAGTCGCGCACCTGCTGGTACACGGCAAGCTGCCTAACGCCGCAGAGCTCCGCGGCTACAAGGCCAAGCTGATGCGGCTGCGCGGACTGCCGGAGTCGGTGCAGATGGCGCTGCAGGCATTGCCTGCCGCCAGCCACCCGATGGACGTCCTGCGCACCGGCACGTCGGTGCTCGGCTGCACGCTGCCGGAGAAGGACGATCACAACACCGCAGGCGCGCGCGACATCGCCGACCGGCTGCTCGCCAGCCTGGGTTCGATGCTCTGCTACTGGTACCACTACAGCCACTCGGGCCGGATCATCGAGGTAGAGACCGACGACGACTCGATCGGCGGCCACTTCCTGCACCTGTTGCACGGCGAGCCCGCACCCGCCTCGTGGGTGAAGGCGATGCACGTATCGCTCAACCTGTACGCCGAGCACGAGTTCAACGCCTCGACCTTCACCGGCCGCGTCATTGCGGGCACGGGCTCCGACCTCTACTCGTGCATCACCGGAGCGATCGGCGCGCTGCGCGGCCCGAAGCACGGCGGCGCCAACGAAGTCGCCTTCGAAGTGCAGAAGCGCTACGAGACGCCCGACGAAGCCGAGGCGGACATCAAGGCTCGCGTCGAGCGCAAGGAAGTCATCATCGGCTTCGGCCACCCGGTCTATACGATCAGCGATCCGCGCAACAAGGTGATCAAGGAGGTCGCGAGGCAGTTGTCGGCAGAGGCCGGCGACATGAAGATGTACGACATCGCCGAGCGCCTCGAATCCGTCATGTGGGACGTCAAGAAGATGTTCCCGAACCTCGACTGGTTCAGCGCGGTCTCGTACCACATGATGGGTGTGCCGACGGCGATGTTCACACCGCTGTTCGTCATCTCGCGCACGGCAGGCTGGAGCGCGCACGTGATCGAGCAGCGCATCGACGGCAAGATCATCCGGCCGAGCGCCAATTACACGGGACCGGAAGACCGCAAGTTCGTGCCGCTCAAGGAAAGGGGTATAGGGGACAGGGGATAGGGGTTAGTCGGCAGGCCGGCTTCGCCGGCCCCTCGAATGACTCCGTGACTCCCCGGCTCGCGACCCTTTCTGTATTCGTTCCGACTAACCCCTATCCCCTACCCCTAACCCCTTGTCTCCATGAACACCGCCTATCGCAAGCGACTCCCCGGTACCTCGCTCGAATACTTCGACGCGCGTGCCGCCGTCGACGCCATCGAGCCGGGCGCATACGACAAGCTGTCGTACACGGCGCGCGTGCATGCCGAAAACCTCGTGCGTCGCTGCGATCCGGCGATCCTCGAGGCCAGCCTGCGGCAGCTCATCGAGCGCAAGCGCGACCTGGATTTCCCGTGGTTTCCCGCGCGCGTCGTGTGCCACGACATCCTCGGCCAGACCGCGCTCGTCGACCTGGCGGGTTTGCGGGATGCGATTGCGGAGCAGGGCGGCGATCCGGCCAAGGTCAATCCCGTGGTGCCGGTCCAGCTGATCGTGGACCACTCGCTCGCCGTCGAGTGCGGCGGCTTCGATCCGGACGCGTTCGAGAAGAACCGGGCCATCGAAGATCGTCGCAATGAAGATCGCTTCCACTTCATCGACTGGACCAAGCTCGCGTTCAAGAACGTCGACGTGATTCCGCCGGGCAACGGGATCATGCACCAGATCAACCTGGAGCGAATGTCGCCCGTCATCCACGCGCAGGACGGCGTCGCCTTCCCGGATACGCTGGTCGGCACCGACAGCCATACGCCGCACGTCGACGCGCTCGGCGTGATCGCCGTCGGCGTCGGCGGTCTCGAAGCCGAAAGTGTCATGCTCGGTCGCGCATCGTGGATGCGCCTGCCCGACATCATTGGCGTGCGACTCACCGGCAAGCCGCAGCCGGGCATCACAGCCACCGACATCGTGCTCGCGCTGACCGAGTTCCTGCGTCAGCAGAAGGTGGTCGGCGCCTACCTCGAGTTCTTTGGCGCAGGCGCCTCTGCGTTGACGCTGGGCGATCGTGCGACGATCTCGAACATGGCGCCGGAATACGGCGCGACCGCGGCGATGTTCTTCATCGACGCACAGACGATCACGTACCTGAAGCTCACGGGTCGCGACGACGCGCAGGTGAATCTGGTCGAGACCTACGCGAAGCACGCCGGGTTGTGGGCGGACAGCCTGCAGACCGCCGTGTACGAGCGCGTGCTGCAGTTCGACCTCTCCAGTGTCGTGCGCAACATGGCGGGCCCCTCCAATCCGCATGCACGCGTGGCGACCAGCGATCTCGCTGCCAAGGGCATAGCGGGTGCGTGGACGGACGAGCCGGGCAAGATGCCCGACGGCGCCGTGATCATTGCGGCGATCACCAGTTGCACCAACACCAGCAATCCGCGCAACGTGATTGCGGCGGGACTCCTGGCTCGCAACGCGAACCGGCTGGGCCTGCAGCGCAAGCCGTGGGTGAAGAGCTCGCTGGCGCCCGGTTCCAAGGCCGTCGCGCTGTACCTCGACGAAGCGAAGCTGACCACGGAACTCGAGCAGCTCGGGTTCGGCGTCGTCGCGTTCGCATGCACCACGTGCAACGGCATGTCGGGTGCGCTCGATCCCAGGATCCAGCAGGAGATCATCGAGCGCGACCTGTATGCGACCGCCGTGCTCTCGGGCAACCGCAATTTCGACGGCCGCATCCACCCCTACGCGAAGCAGGCATTCCTCGCGTCGCCGGCGCTGGTGGTGGCTTATGCCATTGCAGGCACGATCCGCTTCGACATCGAGAAGGATGCCTTCGGCACCGATGCAGCGGGCAAGCCGATCCTGCTCAAGGACCTGTGGCCGACGGATGCGGAGATCGACGCCGTCGTTGCGTCGAGCGTGAAGCCCGAGCAGTTCCGCAAAGTCTACGAGCCGATGTTCAGGATCAGCGTCGAAGCGGGCCCGAAGGTGAGCCCGCTCTACGACTGGCGTGCGCAGAGCACGTACATCCGGCGGCCGCCGTACTGGGAGGGCGCGCTGGCCGGTGAGCGTGCGCTCAAGGGGATGCGTCCGCTGGCGGTGCTCGGCGACAACATCACGACCGACCATCTTTCGCCGTCCAACGCGATCCTGCTGGACAGCGCAGCCGGCGAGTACCTCGCGAGAATGGGATTGCCGGAAGAGGACTTCAATTCCTACGCGACCCATCGCGGCGATCACCTGACGGCGCAGCGCGCCACTTTCGCCAACCCCACGCTCAAGAACGAGATGGTGGTCGTCGACGGCAAGGTGAAGCCGGGGTCCCTGGCGCGCATCGAGCCCGAAGGCAAGGTCACGCGCATGTGGGAAGCCATCGAGACCTACATGGCGCGCAAGCAGCCGCTGATCATCATCGCCGGCGCGGACTACGGGCAGGGCTCGTCGCGTGACTGGGCCGCCAAGGGCGTACGGCTCGCGGGCGTGGAGGCGATCGCAGCGGAAGGCTTCGAGCGCATCCACCGCACCAACCTGGTCGGCATGGGCGTGCTGCCGCTCGAGTTCAAGCCTGGCGTGAACCGCAAGACACTGGGCATCGACGGGACGGAAACGTACGACGTCGTCGGCGAGCGCAAGCCGCGCGCGGAACTCACGCTGGTCATTCACCGCAAGAGCGGCGAGCGTGTCGAAGCGCCGGTGACTTGCCGGCTCGACACCGCTGAAGAGGCGTCGATCTACGAGGCGGGCGGTGTGCTGCAGCGCTTTGCTCGCGACTTCCTCGAGTCCACGAAGTGACGCACGCGCCGCAGATTTCCATCCCCGCCACCTACATGCGCGGCGGCACCAGCAAGGGCGTGTTCTTCCGCCTGCAGGACCTGCCGGCGGCAGCGCAGGTGCCCGGTCCAGCCCGCGACGCGCTGCTGCTGCGCGTGATCGGCAGCCCCGACCCGTACGGCAAGCAGATCGACGGCATGGGTGGCGCGACGTCGAGCACGAGCAAGACGGTCCTCGTGTCGAAGAGCGCGCGCGCAGATCACGACGTCGACTACCTGTTCGGGCAGGTCTCGATCGACAAGCCGTTCGTCGACTGGAGCGGCAATTGCGGCAATCTCTCGGCTGCGGTGGGACCGTTCGCCATCAGCAACGGCCTCGTCGATGCGGATCGCGTGCCCAGGGACGGCGTTGCGGTCGTGCGCATCTGGCAGGCCAACATCGGCAAGACGATCATCGCGCACGTGCCGATCACGAACGGCGCGGTGCAGGAAACGGGCGACTTCGAACTCGACGGCGTGACCTTCCCCGCCGCTGAAGTGCAGCTCGAGTTCATGGATCCGGCCGCCGAAGAAGACGGTGCGGGTGGTTCGATGTTTCCCACCGGCCACCTGGTCGACGAACTCGACGTGCCCGGCGTCGGCACGCTCACGGTCACGATGATAAACGCGGGTATCCCGACGATATTCGTGAGCGCGGACGCGATCGGGTACACCGGCACCGAGCTGCAGGACGCGATCAACGGCGATGCCAGGGCGCTCGCCATGTTCGAGACGATTCGCGCGCACGGCGCGATGCGCATGGGACTCATCAAGCAACTCGACGAAGCGTCCAGGCGGCAGCACACGCCGAAGGTCGCATTCGTCGCGGGTCCGGCCGACTACACTGCGTCGAGCGGCAAGCGCGTCGCCGCCGCCGACATCGACCTGTTGGTGCGGGCGCTGTCGATGGGCAAGCTCCACCACGCGATGATGGGTACCGCCGCAGTCGCGATCGGTACCGCCGCGGCAATTCCCGGCACGCTGGTGAACATGGCGGCCGGTGGCGGTGCACGCACGGCGGTGCGCTTCGGTCATCCGTCCGGCACGTTGCGCGTTGGAGCCGAAGCCAAGCAGGTCAACGGCGAATGGACCGTGACCAAGGCGATCATGAGCCGCAGTGCGCGGGTGCTGATGGAAGGGCGGGTGCGAGTCCCCGCGGCTTGATGCAAGCCGCCGCGCACGATCCAGCGTCGGACGTCTTCCCGGAGGCGGCATACCAAGCCGCATTCCTCGCACTCATGGACTCGCTGGCGTGCGCGTTCAGGGCACTGCAGGATCCCGCATGCACGGGGCTACTCGGCGCCCTGGTGCCAGGCGCAACGATGGCTTTCGGCGCACGCGTACCCGGCACGTCGCATCAACTCGATCCCGTGACAAGCAGCGTTCGACGTCGGGACGATGGTCGGCTGGCACGAGGCGAACGACCCGGCGCTGGCAACCGTGTCCGGGCATCTCTCCGATAGCCTCGGCGCGATACTCGCCGTGGCCGACTATCGCGCGCGCATGTCGATCGCGGAAGGCGCGAGCCCGCCGACCGCGCGCAACCTGCTGGCCGCCCTGATTGGTGCGCACGAGCATGCGTCGCTCGAATGGGCTCGATGGGCGCGCGCGAGCAGATCCGCGCCGGCCACACAGGCTTTCGATGCCATCGCGAGCGTGCCGGCGCGCTGCGCACTCACGCGAATGGCGTCCGCCGCCGCTGCAGCCTCGCTGCTCGGTGGAACCCTGGATCAGGTTGCTGCTGCGGTTGCGATCGCGCGCAGCGAGACGCCGGCGACCGGGCATCTGGGCGCGGTACAAGCGCCGAAACGCCTGAACGTTGGCGGTTCGGCGACGCGACCAGCCGCGGAGTGCGGCTCGCGCTCATCGCCCTGGCGGGGCAGACAGTGCCTCGTTCGGCCTCACCTCAACCGAACGACGAGGCCACCCTGCGACGTGACGTAATGACCGAGCTCGACCAGGCCTGGCGGGCAGCAGCAGCGCCAGCCGTCGAAAGCCGCATCCGCGACCGGTTTGCGGCCTGCGTGACCGCGCATTTCCCAACGGTGCAGGCAGGCAAGATTGCGTCGATGTTCGCGGAGCGCGCGAAGCTCCAGGCTTTGCCAGTCAATGAGCTGGTGTCGATGACGGTCCGGAACTGACCGCCGGCGCCAGCGGGGAAGGGATCACGCCAGGACACATGCGCTGCGTCACAGTGCCGCGAGCGAGGGCCGGCGTGAGGGTCCGGTGTATCCTTCCCCGATGACAGATCTCATCGAAGGGGCCCGCGGCCTCGGCATCGAACTCGACCCGGCGCAGTGCGCGAAACTGATCCAGCACCTCGACCTGCTCGACGACTGGAACACGCGCATGAACCTCACGGCCATCCGTGAGCGGCCGGCGCAGATCACGAAACACATTCTCGACAGCCTGACGATGGTGCCCTGGCTGCGCGGCACGCGCGTCGCGGACATCGGCAGTGGCGCCGGCTTCCCGGGGATTCCGCTCGCGATCGTCGTGCCGGGCGTGCACTTCGTTCTCGTCGAGTCGGTCGGCAAGAAGTGCCGGTTCCTCGAATGCGTCCGCGAAACCCTGCAACTGGACAACGTCGAAGTCGTGCAGTCGCGAGCTGAAGGCTACAAGCCGATGGATCGCTTCGACACGGTCATCGCGCGGGCCGTCGGCCCGTTGGCGGACCTGGTCAAGCATGCGGGCGGACTGGTGGCGGGCGGCGGCCGGCTGCTCGCGATGAAGGGGCGTTATCCCGCGGACGAACTCGCGAAAAAGCTCAGCGGCTGGAAGGTCGTGGCCGTCCACCCGTTGCACGTGCCGGGACTCGAAGAGGAACGCCACCTGGTCGAACTCGCCCACTCCCACGAAAAAGTCTGATTCCTGCGCCCTCCTGTATCCTTAGGCGCTCCATGAAACGTGTCATCGCAGTCGCGAACCAGAAAGGCGGGGTCGGCAAGACGACGACCTCCGTCAACCTCGCTGCGTCGCTCGCCGCGACGCACCGCAAGGTGCTGCTCATCGATTGCGATCCGCAGGGCAACGCCACGATGGGTTGCGGCGTCGACAAGAACAACCTCGAGCACTCGATGACCGACGTGCTGCTCGGCGACTGCGAACTGACGGCGGCGCTCGTTCCCGTCGATCCCGGCAACTTCACGCTGCTGCCCGGCAACCAGGACCTGGTCGCCGCGGAAGTGCAGTTGATGAGCATGATCGGCCGCGAGGTGCGGCTGCGGAACGCGCTGAAATCGGTCCGCGACAACTACGACGTCATCATCATCGACTGCCCGCCGGCGCTGAACCTGCTGACGCTAAACGCACTCGTCGCCGCCGACAGCGTGCTCGTGCCGATGCAGTGCGAGTACTACGCGCTCGAAGGTCTCTCGGCCCTGATGAACACGGTCGAGCAGATCCGTGCGAGCGTGAATCCCGACCTCGTGCTCGAAGGCATCCTGCGCACGATGTACGACCCGCGCAACAACCTCTCGAACGAGGTGTCGGGCCAGCTCCTGATGCACTTCGGCGACAAGGTGTTCCGCACGGTGATCCCGCGCAACGTGCGGCTCGCGGAGGCGCCGAGCTTCGGCAAGGCCGTGCTGTTCCACGACAAGGATTCGCGCGGCGCGCTGGCGTACCTCGCGCTGGCCGGCGAGATGATCCGCCGCGAAGAAGAAGCGCTGGCGGGACCCGCGCCCGAGCCCGACGAAGAAGAGTGATCCCTCACCTCTCCCTGCTGCTGAGAAACAGGGAGAAACAGGTGAGCGTCCCCTATTCCTGCAATGGCACCTGCAGCGTCAGCAGCACGGCTTCCGTGCCGTTGTTCGGATGCTCCAAGCCACCGTTCGAAATGTGCAGGCC
>CAVWGG010000037.1:0-106116 GCA_963754535.1 uncultured Gammaproteobacteria bacterium | reverse complement strand
GACGACGAGCAGGTGACCGTTGACGTAATTGGAGGCGCGGCTCGACAGGTAGACCAGCGCGGCCTTCTGCCACCAGATCGACCGGTTCGCCCCAGCGCTCGGCTGGGATGTGGTCGAGGACGCGCTTGTTGGTTGCCGGGATTGCTCGCGTCCTGGCGCGTGATCTCGGTGGCGTAGACCCCGGGGCGATGCCGTTCACCTGGATGTTGTGCATCGCCGAGCCGCCGCAATACGCCTTGGTGAAGCCGGCCAGGCCGTGCTTCGTCGCCGCATACGCGGACGACCAGCGTCCGCCGAGGAACGAGAACAGCGAGCAGATGTTGATGATCTTGCCGCTCTTCTGCGGAATCATCTTCTTCGCCGGCTTGGAGGCTTGAGTTCGAAGGCGGCAGTCAGGTTCACGGCGAGACAGTGGCATCCCATCGGGGCGGCCAAAGTCGAGCACCCTCGGCCATCGGGGCATGCTGGCGCTGTTGACGAGGATGTCGATCTGCGCCGAAACGCTCGACGCAGGTGTCGATGACCCTGGCGGCGGCGCGAGGCGTAGGCATGTTGATCTTGAAGAACGTCGAACGATGCGGTTGGCGATCAGCGGGCCGGTCTTGCCGTCGTCGTCCATGCGCTCGGCACGAACACGTCGGCGCCGGCCTTGGCGTAGAGCGAGCGAGAATGCCTGTCCGATACCGTGTTGCCGCCGGCGATCATGGCCTTCTTGCCCGCGAGCGAAAGAAATCGATTGAGAATTCGCTGATCTCCATCGAGACTGGCTCCGTTGGCCTCGTCACCGCGTCCATGCGGCCGGGCTCGTCTGTGGTGATGGCGCTCTCCGCCGGAGAGCGCGCGTCAAGTATAGCCTGCGAGATATTGCGGCGCGCGCGCTATCACCCGTTTCGACAGCATTGTTTCTATGTGGGCCGTTGCTCCCTGTTACCAATGCGTCAGAAGATTTTTACGCAGGGGAAGGCAATGCGTTCGAGCTGGCGCCCGGGCGGGCCCTCTGCTCCGTGGACTGCTGTCGTTTGGCGTCGTGGCTGCCACGCTGCTCACGGCCGCACCCGGTATCGGAAACGCTGCAGCGACTGCGGACCCACCGAGTCGCCGCGCGGCGGCTGCCCGACGTCGGCTGGACCGCGGAGACCGCGACCACGGCCGTGCTGGGCCAGATGCTCACGGACCTGGGCTACAAGCCGGTGATTACCGTGCTTTCCGTGCCGGTCACGTTCGAGTCGATGAAGAATGGCGACATCGATGTCTTCCTCGGCAACGGATTCCGGCGCAGGAATCGATGCTGAAGCCCTTCACCGACGAAGGGTCCGTCGAAGTCGTCCGCAATAACCTCGAGGGCGCGAAGTACACGCTCGGGGTCCCCGATTACCTTTACGACGCGGGGCTCAAGGACTTCGCCGACATCAATCGATTCCGAAAAGAGCTGGGGGCATCGATCTACGGCATCGAGGCGCTGGGCAACGACCTGCAACTACCTCATCCTCGAGCTGATCGAAGAAAAGCGAGTTCGGGCCTCGGCGAGCTTCAAGCTCGTCGAGTCGAGCGAGCAGGGCATGCTCGCGCAAGTCGAGCGTGCCTACCGCACCAAGCAGCCCGTCGTGTTCCTGCGTGCGCCGTACCCAGCATGAACACCCACTTCAAGGTGCGTTACCTGACCGGCGGCGACGCGAGCTTCGGCCCGAATTATGGTGCCGCCACCGTCCGCACGTTGGTGCGCAAGGGTTTCCAGGAGGAATGCCCGCAATGTTACCCGGCTGCTCAAGAACCTCGAGTTCTCGGTCGAGCTCGAGAAGGATGTGGAATGGATCGCATCCTGAGCGACAAGGTGCGAACCGCAGACCTCGCCGTCGAATGGCTCGCCAAACGCGATCCCGTGGTGCAGACATGGCTTGCCGGCGTCACGGATTTCGACGGGCATCTGTTGCAAGGCCGTTGATGTACCGGCGAAGATCGCTCACCTCAGTGCGTTCGAGGACTGGATCACGGCCAACAAGATTCCCGTCGGCGACGCGGCCACGACGTTTGTCGAATACACCGAAAAACACGCACAACGCTGTTCGATGGCATCGCGGCCGTACTGACGGGTGCGACGAATGTCGTTGCGAAATCCTGAACAGTGTTCCGGCCCGGTGCTCATCCTGCTGATCGCCGGCCCTGTCGTGGTGCTGCGGCGTTCGATCGTGTTGGTTGTGTCATCATCCTTGCGCTGCTGTTCATCATGAACGAGCTGCTACCTGGACGCCACGCTCGAGACATGATGCTGGTGCTGGTCGCGGCCCTGGTGGCGACGCTGATCGGCGTGCCACTGGGCATCTGGAATGCCAAGCTCTGCGGCCACGCGGTGATGCGCCCGGCGCTCGACCTGATGCAGACGTTGCCCGACGTTCGTCTACCGACGCCCACGCTGGTCCTGTTCGGGCTCGGCATCGTGCCCGGCCCGATTTCACCATCATCTTCGCGCTGCCTGCGCCGATCCGGCTCACGGACATCGGCATTTCGTCGGTGCCCAAGACGCTGCGCGAAGCCGGACAGGCGTTCGGTGCCACTCCGTTGCAGCTCCTGTTCAAAGTCGAACTGCCGAGCGCGGCTCCGATGATCCTTGCGGGCATCACGCAGTGCATTATGTTGAGCCTGTTGATGGTAGTGATCGCGGCGCTGGTGTCGGTGCCCAGCAGGTCGGCGTGGTCGGTGGTACGCGCGCTCAATACCGTACAGGTCGCGGTATGGGCTTCGAGGCTATCGCCATCGTGCTGCTCGCCATCGACGTCGACCGCATCAGCCTGGCCGGCTGAGAAGAAGAAGGGGCAGGAATGCAGCGCAGCGTCTCAGTTTGACCAAGCTGCCCACATTTTCTTCCGCCCAGTCGGGGCGCAAGCGCGAGGCTGCGATCAAGTCCGCGCTGACGCGGTCGACGAAGGCCGCTATTGCAACGAAATCGAGACTGCGACGGGCGTGGTCGTGGGTGTGAGCCAGGCGAGCCTCACCGTGCAGCGTGGCCAGATCTCGGTGCTGATGGGCCTGTCCGTGTTCGGCAAGTCGACGCTGCTGCGCGCGGCGAACGGTCTGACCGCGTCACGCGTGGTCGCGTGCTGGTCAACGACGGCGAGAAGCAGGTCGACGTCGCCAGTGATGCGGCCACGCTGCGTCGGCTGCGTCGCGGCACGATTGCCATGATCTTCCAGCAGTTCGGCGTTTGCGTGGTGACGGCGAGAGAACGTCGGGCCGGCCTCGAGCTGCGCGGCGAATCCGCGTCGAGCGCCGCCGCATCGTCGACGCTGCACGGTCGGGTGGAGGGTCGGGCCGATCGCTACGGTGACGGGCTGTCGGGAGGCATGCAGCAGCGCGTCGGCCTGGCGCGGGCGTTCGCCACCGATGCGGTGATCCTGCCGATGGACGAGCCGTTCTCGGCGCTTGTCCTCGAACCGCCGATCCGCACCAAGCTGCAGGACGAGTTGCTGGCGTTGCAGGCGCGTGTGCGCAAGACGATCCTGTTCGTCACGCACGATCTCGACGAGGCGCTCAAGCTAGGCAACGAGACGACGGTGTCGAAGGCGGACGCATCGTGCAGACGGGCACGCCCGAAGACATCGTGCTGCGCCCGGCGAATGCCTATGCTCGCGAGTTCGTGCAGCACATGAATCCGTTGTCCGTCGCTCAACGGCCGCATGGTCATGCGTCCCTGCCGAGCTCACCGTGGATGGGTCGAACGTCGGCTCGACCCGGCTGCAGTTCAGCGCGGCGTTCGACGAGCAGGGCCGGCCGGTTGCGGCCGCTTTCGAGGGCCGGGCACTCGGCATCCGCTGCGTCGCCGTCGGAAGGCGAGGTCGATCGTCGCCGACATGTCGTAGCACCGTTGCGCCAGCTCATCCAGTGGTGCCGTTCGGACAGCCCGTGCTGCTTGCCGAGGGCGGCATAGTGCAGGGCGTTTGCGGACCCACCGATGTCATCCGCGCGCTCGCCACCAGCGATGCACGCTCGCGCGCTGCTACCTGAACGATCTACTTTTCTTCGGAGGCCTCCATGCGAATCCGTCACCCGCTGACCTATGCCGCACGTGCTTCAGGGTCGATTGCCAGCGCAGTGACCGCTGCCCTCGCCGTCGGCGCATCGTTGCCTGCGCACGCGCAACAGGCCGGCGCCAGCTCCGGCATCGAGGAGATCGTCGTCACGGCGCAGCGCCGTGAAGAGAACCTGCAGGACGTCGGCATTGCCGTCACGGCGCTTGGCGGTGAACTGCTCACCAACCTGAACATCACGACGGCGACGGACATCACGCGTGCGGTGCCCAGCCTGAAGATGAATGCGTACTCGTCGTCGCAGGTCTGTATCAACATCCGCGGGACTCGCAGAACGACTACGGCGACCAGCAGGAACCTCCTGTCGCGGTCTACCAGGACGACAGCTACTCGAGCTCGATCAACCTCGCGAGCTTCCCGATCTTCGACCTCGCGCGCGTCGAAGTGCTGCGCGGGCCGCAGGGCACCCTGTTCGGCCGTAACGCGACGGGTGGCGCCATCCAGTTCGTGTCGAACAAGCCGACCAAGGACTTCGGCTACGCCACGGCCACCGTGGGCAGCTACAAGCCAGTTCCTCGTCGAGGGCGCGCTGTCGGGCCCGTTGACCGACAACGTCCAGGCGCGCATCGCCGCGATCAGCAACACCGACGACGGTTACATGGAATCCGTCGTCGCCGGCGTGCCGGACCGCGGTGGCAACGACCACTACGCCGTGCGCGGACAGCTCGCGTGGCAGCCTTCGCGACGACCGCCATCAACCTGCTCGTGCGCTACATGAAGGCGAACAAGGAACCAGGCCGGCATTTATTCGCAGGAACCCGCGTGCCCGAACGACCAGTTCCAGGGCGAGTTCACCGACCCGATCAGTCGTGCGCCTTCTGGGGCACAGGGCCGGGCGAGGGCGGCACCGGTTACCGCAACGACGCGATCACGCCGAGCCGTGGCGGCGATCCGTGGAAGACGGCGGAAACGCAGCGTTCCTACGTCGACCGCGTGAAATCACTGGCGCCACGCTGCACTTCGACCTGAACATCGGCGACCTGCACCTGGTATCGATCACCGACTACCAGGACGCCACCAAGTTCTACCTCGAAGGCGGCGACGCCTCGCCGGTGGACGGCGTGCTCTTCTACCAGGGCAGCGACCTCGAGCAGTATTCGCAGGAATTCCGCCTGTCGGGCGAGATGGGCGACCACACCTGGGTGGCCGGCCTGTACGGCATGAAGGTCGACGGCGACTACACCGGCAAGTTCGCCACTCCGTTCTACGGTTACGACCCGACCATCGAGATGTCGCAGAAGACGACGTCGTACGCGGTCTTCGCGCAGGACGAATGGCAGTTCGCCGATGCCTGGAAGCTGATCGTCGGCGCGCGCTACTGGAGCGACGAACGCGAGGGCACGTACTTCGGCACCGCGCCCGAAGTGCCGGGCTCTCGGCGCCGGTCACGATCATCTTCAACCAGAACCAGGTGTTGCCGACGGGAAGATCGATCACGCCGAAGGACGCCAAGAACAGCTTCGACGGCGTCACTGCCCGCTTGCAGCTCGACTGGAAGCCGACCGACGACCTGCTGCTGTACGGGAGCTTCAACCGCGGCAGCAAGAGTGGCGGCTACACGTTCTCGACGGGCACGCCATACGATCCGGACGGCAGCCGACCATCCCCTGCGCATTCTCGAAGGCATGCCGTTCGATGAGGAAACGCTCGACGCATTCGAACTCGGCGCCAAAGCCACGCTCGGGATCGACGACGCTCAACGTCGCCGCGTTCTATTACGACTATTCCGATTACCAGGCCTTTGCGCAGTTCGGCGGTGCAGACCGTCATCAATCTCGATGCCGAGACGACGGGCCTCGAGGCCGAGCTCACGTCGCGGCCGACTCGATGGGCTGACGCTGCAACTCGGCGCCTCGTTCCTCGACACCAAGGTGAAGGACGTCCCGCTGCCGGACGGCGTCACCGTCGAGGACCACGACCTGCCGCAGGCGCCGGACTTTTCGGGCAACGCGCTGGCCCGCTACGAGTTCGGGCTGGCTGGCGGCACGTTCGGCATCCAGGGCGACGTGCAGTACTCGAGCGAATTCTGTTTCGATGTGCTGTGCGCACCGGTCGAGCAGGAAGATGCCTACACCGTCGGCCAACGCCCGGCTCAGCTACGACAGTGGCAGCGGTCGCTGGGGCGTGGCGGCCTTCGTCAACAACCTGTTCGAGGAGGAGTACCGCGTGTATGCCTTCGACAGTTCGTTGTTCGCGGGCGTCGTCGCGGGCGTCTACGCCAGGCCGCGCTGGTACGGCCTGAGCGCCACCTACCGGTTCGGGGCGCCCTGACCCTCGGCCCGGGCTCCCGCGTGCCGCCTTGGTGGCGCGCGGGGGCAAGTCGTTGTCGCAAATTGATCAGTCGCCCGATGGCGGGGCGACCATACTGGCTTCCTCGCAGCCGGGGACGGATCCACCATGTCCAGCATGGAAGAACAGCAGCCCGCCGCCGAAAGGCGCCCCCTTCGCGCCAGCGGCCGTGACGCCAAGCGTGCTGCGCGCGCAGCCCGCGCCGGCGCCTCGATCCCTTACATCACTCGCTCGATCCCGTACTTCGAGGTCCTGACCGAAGAGGGCCTGTCGATCATCGAAAGCAATGCCGAGACGATCCTCTCGGAGTACGGCATCGAGTTCCGCGAGGACGACGAAGCGCTGGCCATCTGGAAGGCCGCGGGCGCGGACGTCCAGGGCTCGCTGGTGAAGTTTCCGCGGGGCATGTGCCGCGAACTGGTGCAGAAGAACGCGCCGCGCGAGTTCGTGCAGTACGCGCGCAATCCGGCGCGCAACGTCCGCATCGGCGGCAACTCCACGGTGTTCGCCCCGGCCTACGGTTCGCCGTTCATCCTGAACGCGGACGAGGGTCGTCGTTACGCCCGCATCGACGATTTCCGCAATTTCGTGAAGCTCGCCTACATGGCGAACTTCGCTGCACCACTCGGGCGGCACGATCTGCGAGCCGGTGGACCTGCCGGTGAACAAGCGCCACCTCGACATGGTGTACAGCCACGTCAAGTACAGCGACAAGGCGTTCATGGGTTCGGTCACCGCGCCCGAGCGTGCGCACGACAGTGTCGAACTCGCGAAGATCGCTTTCGGCGCCGACGCGGTCGATCCGGCGACCGGCAAGCTGCGCACGATGATGATCAGCCTGATCAACGTGAACTCGCCGATGGTCTACGACGCGACCATGCTCGGCGCGCTCAAGGTGTACGCCCGCGCGAACCAGGCCACGATCATCACGCCGTTCATCCTGTCGGGCGCGATGTCGCCCGTGACGGTGGCGGGTACCGCGGCACAGACGCTCGCCGAGGCGCTCGCCGGCATGGCCTTCGCGCAGCTCGTCAATCCGGGTGCCCCGGTGGTGCTCGGCAGCTTCGCCTCGTCGATTTCGATGCAGTCGGGCGCGCCGACGTTCGGCACGCCCTGAGCCGGCCCTCGTGCTGTACACGATGGCAGCCCTTGCGCGGCGCCTCGGCGTTCCGTTCCGTTCGGGCGGCAGCCTGTGCGCGTCGAAGGTGCCCGATGCGCAAGCCGCGTTCGAGTCCGCGCAGACGCTGCTGCCGACGTGCCTGGCTGGCGTGAACTTCGTGCTGCACACCGCGGGCTGGCTCGAAGGCGGCCTGGCGATGGGGTACGAGAAGTTCATGATGGACGTGGACCAGGCCGGGATGATGCACACGCTGCTCGCGGGCGTGGACCTCACGCCGAACGGCCAGGCGATGGACGCCATCAAGGAAGTCGGGCCGGCAACCATTTCCTGGGTTGCGCGCACACGCAGGCCAATTTCGAGAGTGCGTTCTACCGCTCGCCGCTGGCCGACAACAACAGCTTTCGAGCAATGGCAGGCCGAGGGCTCGCTCGACATGGCGCAGCGCGCCAACGCGCTCTGGAAGCGTCAGCTCGATGAATACGTGCCGCCGCCGCTCGATCCCGCCGTGGACGAGGCGCTGCTCGATTACATCAATCGGCAGAAGGCGGCGACGCCCGACTCGAACGTCTGAGTCCTCTCGCCTCTCCCGCGCCTCGCGGGAGAGGTCGGCCACCGGCCGGGTGAGTGCAGGTGTGCAATGCCCGCCGTACGGGATCCGGTCTTCCTCTGCGCTCCGGGGTCTCGCGCGCATCGTGAATCGCGCGGAGGAACCGCACGATTCACGGCGAACCTTGCTCGAGCGAGAGCGAAGCGATGGTGGCAGCGCAGCAGCGACATGGCTTCAGTGCCGCTTCGCTCTTTACGCTCGAGCTGCGGCGCTCGACACGGAGCGCAGAGGAAGACCCGATCCCGTACCGGCGAGCCTGTAACGGTCGTGCGCTCCGGACCGAGACCACCCGGACTGCGTCCCGCTGCGGCGTCGCCCGCAAGTGCCGCTGCAAGCTCGTCGCCGCCTCGCGTCAGTGGCAGTGACCTGCCGCAGCCGTAGCATTTCGTCATGCGTCGCTGCGCCAGTTGCAGTGACCGTCCGCAAGCCGAGGCAAGCCGCGACTTCCGGCCCGCTGAATGGGTTCCGGTCTTCCTCGGCGCTCCGTGTCGAGCGCCGCAGCTCGAGCGCAGGTGCGAGGCGGCTTCGCCTTTCCGACCAGACGCTGGCACCATCGCCGAGCACCCGTTCGAGCAAGGTTCGCCGTGAATCGTGCGGGTCCTCCGCGCGATTCACGATGCGCGCGAGACCCCGGAGCGCCGAGGAAGACCGGAACCCGTTCAGCGGGCAAGCACCGTCCAGCTTGCCTCGGCTTGCGGTGCGACTCTCCTCGGTCTGACGGCGGAGAGTGCCGGGATTACGCCGGGCGCGTCGGTCTTCGACTCTTGCTGCCTCTAGTCTCGCCCGCCGGCTGTGCAGCCGTCTTGAGCGGCGGCAGTTCCACGACCTTGCGCAGGTTGGGGTAGTCCGCCGTCTTGTGCGGGATCGCCATTGCCTCGACGAAATGCTCCTGGAACCGCGGCTCGATCGCCGTCTCGATCTTCTCGACGCGCCCGACCAGCGTCTCGATGGTCCGGCGCGAGCGTGAATCGAGCAACGCGATGCGCGCGCCCGTGCCCGCGGCGTTGCCGGCCGAGGTGACCTTCGCCAGGTCGCAGTCCGGAATCATGCCGAGCACGGTCGCGTACATGACGTCGATGTGCGCGCCGAACGCACCGGCCAGCCGGATTCGGTCGAGCGTCTCGACGCCGAGCCGTTCCATCAGCAGGCGAATGCCGGCCATCAGCGCCGCCTTGGCGAGCTGGATCGCGCGCACGTCGTTCTGCGCGATGCAGAGCGTCTGCGCGCCTTCGTGCAGCACGTACGAGTAGGTGCGACCACTCGCCACGACCCGCGGTGAGCGCGCCGCCAGCGCGCCGTCGATGACGCCGTCCTGCGTAATGATGCCTGCCAGGTACATCTCGGCGATCACCTCGATGATCCCCGAGCCGCAGACGCCGGTGACGCCCGTGTTCTTGACGGCGTCCGCAAAGGCCGGATCGTCCGACCAGAGGTCGGAGCCGATGACCTTGAAGCGCGGCTCGAGCGTCTCGCGGTCGATGCGCACGCGCTCGATCGCACCGGGTGCCGCGCGCTGGCCGCAGCTGATCTGCGCGCCTTCGAACGCCGGTCCCGTGGGGCTCGAGCAGGCGACGAGGCGCTTGCTGTTGCCGAGCACGATCTCGGCATTGGTGCCGACGTCCACCAGCAGCGTCATCTCCTCGGTCAGGTCCGGCCGTTCCGCCAGGATGACGCCTGCGGTGTCCGCGCCCACGTGACCCGCGATGCACGGCAGCGCATAGACGCGGGCATTGGGATGCAGGGCGATGCCGAGCTCGGCCGCCGTTACGGTCACCGCACGGTCGATCGCGAGTGCGAAGGGCGCACCGCCGAGTTCCACCGGATCGATGCCGAGCACGAGGTGATGCATGATCGGGTTGCCGACGAGCGTCACTTCCAGGATCGATTCCTTCTCGATGCCCACGGAGTCGGCCACTTCAGCCGCCAGCTCGCTCAATGCCTCGCGCACGGCCGCCGTCATCTGCACGGCGCCGCCCGGATTCATCATCGAGTAGGAGACGCGGCTCATGAGGTCTTCGCCGAAGCGGATCTGCGGGTTCATGCGTCCCGCGGAAGCCACGACCTCGCCACTGACGAGATCGCAGAGGTGCGCCGCGATCGTCGTCGAGCCCACGTCGACGGCGAGTCCGAACGCCTTCTCGTGGAATCCCGGCCAGACCGCGATGATCCGTGACGTGTCGTGAACCGCCACCGTGACCTGCCACTGTCCGGCGCGCAGGACGGGCTGCAGCTGCTGCAGCACCGACAGGTCGCATTCGAGATCCTTGAGCTGCCACTCGCGTGCGAGCGCCAGCTCGAGCCGCTGCAGGTCCCCGGAAGGGTCGTGCATGTCGGGCTCGGCGACCTCGACGTAGTGCAGCTTCACGAGCGGGTACAGCTCGATGTCGCGTGCCTCGGCTTCCTTGCGCACCACCTGGCGGTGCACCTGGCTGTTCGACGGCACGTCGACGACGACGTCGGCCTCGACCCGGGCCTGGCACGAGAGCCGGCGGCCTTCGGCGAGCACCTTGCGCGTGCCGTAACGCTGCTCGGTCTCGGAGACCGGCGACAGCGAGGCTGCGCTCGAGCGCACCCCGTGCTTCGCGAACTCGCCTTCGGCCACGAGCACCTGGCAACGCCCGCAGATCGCACGTCCGCCGCAGACGGAGTCGATGTCGACGCCGAGCTGGCGCGCTGCGGTCAGCAGCGGCGTGCCGACGGGAAAGCGTCCGCGCTTACCCGAGGGTGTGAAGACGACGAGGGGATCTGTCCGTGTCACGTCGTCGTTGCCTCAGGCCGCACCCGGGGTGCCGGCGGCGCGGCGGCGTGCGCCACCTTCGCGGCGGCCACGCTGTTCGCCCGGGGCGCCCGTGCCCGGAGGCGGCACTTCGCGGAAGCGACGGATCCAGCGGGCGCAATCGGGGTCGTGACCCATCATCACGTCCGCGGCCATGCAAGCCCGCACGATGTCGCCGTGCAGCGGATTCGTGATCGCGGACGTCATGCCCGACGCGATCGCCATGGTCAGGAAGCCGCTGTTGATGCCGTCGCGGGCGGGCAGCCCGAAGCTGATGTTCGAGGCGCCGCAGGTCGTGTTGACCTTGAGTTCCTCGCGCAGGCGCTTGACCAGTCGCATGACCTGGACGCCGGCATGGTTGATCGCGCCGATCGGCATCACCAGCGGATCGACGACGACGTCGGAGGCGGGGATGCCGTGGTCCATCGCGCGGTGCACGATCTTCTTCGCCACCTCGAACCGCACGTCCGGGTCCTCGGAGATGCCGGTCTCGTCGTTCGAGATCGCGACCACTGCGGCGCCGTACTTCTTCACCAGCGGCAGCACGGTCTCGAGCCGGTCTTCTTCGCCGGTCACCGAGTTGACCAAAGCCTTGCCTTTGTAGACCGCGAGACCGGCCTCGAGCGCGGCGACGATCGACGAGTCGATCGAGAGCGGCACGTCGGTGATCGACTGCACCAGCTGGATGGCCCGCGCCAGGATGGCCGGCTCATCGGCCAGCGGGATACCGGCGTTGACGTCGAGCATGTGCGCGCCGGCGGCCACCTGCGCAAGCGCATCCGCTTCGACGCGACTGAAGTCGCCCGCGGCCATTTCGGCGGCGAGCAGCTTGCGCCCGGTCGGGTTGATGCGTTCGCCGATGATGACGAAAGGACGATCGAAGCCGATGACGATTTCGCGCGTCGCCGAGCTGATGACGGTGTCGGTCATGAAAGTTTCCTGTCTTCGTTGATCTGCGTGTCGCGGCCCGGGAACCACGGGGTGCGTCCCGCGAGGATGCCCGAGCGGTCGATGACTTCGGCCACGGATTCTTCCTGGCGATAGGCCATCACGTGCACTCCGCTCACGCCCTTGATCGTGCGGACCTCCTGGATGAGGTCGACGCAGAGGTTGAGGCCTTCGCGGGTCTGGTCCTTGGCGCCCTTGATGCGCTCGATGACGCTGTCCGGGATGTGAATGCCCGGTACGTTCTTGCGCATCCATTCCCCGGTCTTGGCCGTGCGCAGGGGCCCCACGCCGATCAGGATGAACACCTGCTCGAGCAGGCCGGCGTCTTCGACCGCGGTCATGAAGCGGCGGAGCAGGGGAATGTCGTAGCAGTACTGCGTCTGCACGAACTGCGCGCCCGCCGCGATTTTCTTCGCCAGCCGCACGGCGCGGTGTTCGACAGGCGACACGTTCGGGTTCTCGGCCGCGCCAAGCAGCACCCGCGGCGCGTAGCTGATCTTGCGGCCGCTCTCGAAGTGATGGTCGTCGCGCAATCCGCGCGCGATGCCGAGCAGCGACGTGGAGTCGAGGTCGAACACGGGCTTGGCCTGCGGATGATCACCTGCCTGCACGCCGTCGCCCGTCAGGCACAGCACGTTGCAGACGCCCATGGCCGCGCCGCCGAGGATATCGCCCTGGATCGCGATGCGGTTCTTGTCGCGGCAGGAGATCTGCATCACCGGGGCATAGCCGACGCGGGTCAGCAGCGCGCAGACGGCGAGACTCGACATGTGGCAATTCGCGCCGCTGCCGTCGGTCGCGTTGATCGCGTCGACGTAGCCGTCGAACACGCGGGCGCGCTTGTAGACATCTTCCGGATCGGCGGAGTCGGGCGGCGCGAGTTCTGCCGTGACGGCAAAAGCGCCCGCACGCAGCACGCGCTCGAAGCGGCCGGGCGACGTGTGCCCTGGCAGGATCGGCAGCGGGTAGCCCGGCACCGGTTCGTCTTCGAACTTCATGCCGAGGCTCCGTTCTTTTCGCGCACCACGCGCAACCACGCCGAGGTGCCTTCGAGGCGGCGGTCGACCGGCGGCTGCAGCTGCTGGATCGCATTGAGACCGCCAGGAATGCGTTCAGCGCCGCTCCAGGCTTCGACCCAGACGCAGCGCATCTCGGGCTTGACCTCGCAATTGCCATTCGCGCGCACGCCGCCGCACGGACCGTTGCGCAACTGCTTGGGGCAATTCATGGGGCACGACATGCCGGTGGAGCTCAACACGCAGCGGCCGCACATTTTGCAGTCGAACAGCAGGCCCTTGACCTGCCGCTCGACCACCGCGACTGGACGTTCGAGCCGCTGGTAGCCGATGCGGCTGAACAGCGGGTGCAGCTTGTTCAGCGCCCCCTCGAACGCCTTGTAGAAGCTGGCCAGGCCGCCGGCGTGACGCACGGACCAGAGACGGACCGAGTACATCAGGCCTTTCCAGCGTCAGTCGCGGGCTTGAACGGGTCGGGGAGGTTGACGTCGATTCCCTTCGCCCGGATCAGGCGTTCGAGATCTTCGTCGGTATAGCGGGCTTCGATGGCGGCTGCGGCAGCCTCTGCCGCGGCCTGCAGTTCGTCGCCGCAGGGCTGGGGCGCAGCGCGACGCCAGTCCTCGAGGTAGGCATCGGAGCTGCCGCGACCCGCGCGCATGGCGGCACGGTCGACGGCCTCCTGGAAGCGTTGCGACAACTGCACCTTGGCCGTCTCACGGCCGCGTTTCACCACGACCTGCGCCGGAACGTCACGCCACGAGATCACGATCAACGACGCCATGCAGTCTTCTCCCAGGACACCGGATGTTCGCGGCGGGTCGCCACGGACGCGAGGCTGCCGGCGAGGTCGCCGTAACCCGTGAAATGTTCTTCGTACTCGAGGCCGAGACGTGCTGCGGCAGCACGCGCCATGCGCGCCAGTTCCGGATCTGCCACCTGCACCAGGTACGTGAGCTTGCGGTAGTTGCGGAAATATTCGTCGGCCAGTTCGGGATGCCGGTCGATGCCGAGCCCTGCGATGACCAGCCTGTCGAAATGTCGCACCAGAAAATCCGTCAGGTAAAACGTGCCGACCTCCGCTTCAGCCAGCGCCGCGAACGCTGCCGAGGTCGCGAAGAACTCGTAGCAGTGGGCGCCCGGCAGGCGTTCCACGTGCTCGGCCTGCAGCACTTCGTCGAGCAGCCCGCCAGTGCCGCAATCGGCGTAGGCGACGAAGATCCGCTCGTACTTCGCGCGACCTGCCACGATGGCTTCACGGACGGCCGCGGGAATGCGTTCGGGTCGGTTGTGGAGTTCGGGCGGCAGGCACTGGATGTCCAGTGCCGACCAGCCATTCAGCTTCTTGAGCGCGACGATCTCGCGGGCGAGGGCGCCGCACGCAATGACCAGGACGGGGGCTTCTCCGTCCATTGCACCGTCAGTGCGCCGCGGCAGCGATGGCCGAGCGGCGTGCAGCGATCAACGTCTTGGCGGTCTCGACTGCCACGGCCGCGTCGCGGCAGTAGGCATCGGCGCCAACGGCCTTCGCGAACTCTTCGTTGAGCGGGGCGCCGCCGACCAGCACGATGTACTTGTCGCGCAGGCCCTTCTGCTTCAGCGTGTCGATGACGACCTTCATGTAGGGCATCGTCGTCGTGAGCAGGGCCGACATGCCAAGGATGTCCGGCTGGTGCTCTTCGAGCGCCGCCAGGTAATTCTCGACCGGGTTGTTGATGCCGATGTTGATCACTTCGAAGCCGGCGCCTTCGAGCATCATCGACACCAGGTTCTTGCCGATGTCGTGGATGTCGCCCTTGACGGTGCCGATGACGACCTTGCCGATCGGCTCTGCGCCGGTCTCGGCGAGCAGCGGCCGCAGGATCTCCATGCCGGCCTTCATGGCGTTGGCGGCGAGCAGCACCTCAGGAACGAACAGGATGCCGTCGCGGAAGTCGATGCCGACGATGCGCATGCCTTCGACGAGCGCGTCGTTCAGGACCTTGTCGGGGCCCCAGCCGCGGCCAAGGAAGAGGTTGGTCGCTTCGATGACCTCATCCCGGAGACCGTTGTAGAGATCGTCGTGGACCTGCTCGACGAGTTCCTCGTCGCTCAGGCTGCTGAGATCGAATGCGTCGGTCTGGTCATCGGACATCGCTGTCTCCCCGGTACTGCGCCGATTCTATGCATCACGGGCCACTCCCGGTGATGCTGCGGCGACATAGGCTTGTCACGATGCGACATTTGCCGTGCGGTGTAAAGAGCGTGACCCGGCGGGTGCGACCGGTGCACGCGAGTGCTCGGTTGAATCTATTTTTTCGCTAGGTCCATGCTTTCTACCGCCCGGCGTGATCCCTCTCACGAAGACCCTGTCCGTGCCGCGGATCACGCTTGCGCGACATCGTCGCATTCTGACAATCTCCGCCCCCCGGGCACACACCGAACCCGACCTGGCCGCGGAGAACTGCATGAGTTTCGACACCGAACACCCCTTCGTGCTGACTGCCACCTGCGCAAGCCGCATGGGCACGACGGCGCGGGTGACCACGTTCCTCGCCTCGCGGCGCTTCTACATCGTCGAAATGCAGCAGTTCGACGACACGATCTCGCAACGGTTTTTCGTGCGCATCACCTTCTGCGCAGTGCGGGGCGAGAAGGTCGACCTCGGGGACCTGCGCAAGCAATTCCAGGAAGTGGCCGACGCCGAGCAGATGGAGTGGAACATCCACGACTCGCGCGACCGTGCGCGCGTCCTGATCATGGTCTCGAACTACGACCACTGCCTCGAAGACCTGCTCTATCGCCACCGCATCGGCGAACTGGCGATGGACATCACCGCCATCGTGTCGAACCACGTCACGCTGCAGCCGGTGGCCGCCCACAACCGCATCCCGTTCTTCCATCTGCCGGTGACGGCGCAGACGAAGCCGGAGCAGGAACGCAAGCTGATCGAGCTCATCGATTCGACCCGGACGGACCTGGTGGTGCTGGCGCGCTACATGCAGATTCTCTCGGACGACCTGTGCGGCAAGCTGCGCGGCCGCGCGATCAACATCCACCATTCGTTCCTGCCGGGTTTCAAGGGCGCCAAGCCTTATCACCAGGCCTACGACCGGGGCGTGAAGGTGATTGGTGCGACGGCGCACTTCGTCACGGCGGACCTCGACGAAGGCCCGATCATCGAGCAGATCGTCGAGCACGTGGATCATTCCCACACGCCGGAGATGCTGGTGGCGGCGGGGCGCGATTCCGAACGTCGGGCGTTGTCACGCGCGGTGCGGCTCGCGACCGAGCACCGCGTGTTCCTCAATGGCAACCGGACGGTGATCTTCAGATAGGGGATAGGGGTTAGGGGTTAGGGGTTAGTCAGAGGAGCATCTGCGGCATCCCGTTCAGCTGCACCTCCGACTAACCCCTAACCCCTAACCCCTATCCCCTGTTTCTCGGCACGACTTCGAAACCGGGCACCTTCGGCAGGTCGTCGACCATCGTCGCCGGGAAGCCCGTGCCCAGCACCTTGAAGCCGCACGGCTCTTCGTAGCGCCGGATGATGTTCGGCGAATTCTCGCGCGGGCCGTACTTGTCGGCTGCGTCCTTGAAGATCTTCACGATCAGCGGCGACAGTTCGAGCGGCACCTTGTGGTCGATCGCGAGCTGGTCGAACAGGCCGACGTCCTTGATGACGAGGTCCATGGTGAAGCCGATGTCGCGGCTGCCGTTCAGGATCACCTGCGATTCCGTCTCGTGCACGAACGAGTTACCCGACGAGATGCGGATGGCCTCGTAGGTGGTGTTCATGTCCATGCCCCATGGCCTTGCAGGTCGTGAGCGCCTCGGCGAGCGCCACCAGGTGCACGGTGCACAGGTAGTTCGTCATCACCTTAAGCATCGAGGCCGAGCCGATCTCGCCCGTGTGCAGGATCTGGTGGCCCAGGATCGAGAGCACCGGCAGGGCACGTTCGAACGCTGCGCGCGAGCCGCCAGCGAAGATCGAGATGTTGCCGGTGGCGGCACGATGGCAGCCGCCCGACACCGGGCAGTCCATGGCGGTGGCGCCTTTCGCTTCGACCTTGGGCGCGAGCCGCTTGATCTCGGCCGAGTCGGTCGTGCTCATCTCGAGCCAGAGCTTGCCTGGACTGAGGCCCTCGAGAATGCCATCCGGACCCTCGACGACCTGCGCAGAGATCGCAGGCGAAGGCAGGCAGGTGATGATGATGTCGCAGGCCTCCGCCATCGCGCGTGGCGAGTCGGCGCTCCTGGCACCCTTGGCGACGAACTCGGCGACAGCGTCCTCGTTGAGGTCGCGCACCGTGAGGTCCACGCCGTGGCGCAGGAGGTTACCGGCCAGCGACGCTCCCACGTTGCCGAGTCCGATGAAGCCGATACGATTGTTCTTGCTCACTCGCTGATCCCCTGGCGTTCCTGCCACGACGGCGTTCCGTGCCCGCGGTACGGGCAGCCTGGCCGGCATTCGTGCGGAGGAGGCTACTGGCACGGACTCGGGCCGAACAAGCAAAAAATATCAGCGGACACGAAAGGATTCTTGGCAGCGCGGGTTTGGCGACTGCGCGTCGAAGTGACTGGCAACAACCGCTGAATTTCAGTACAAGACGGGTACATCGCACGGACCCTTCGGGTCCAGCCAACCGGCGCAGACCGGTGGGTCATCCGCGTCACGCTCGGGGGAGAAGTCCAGATGGTGGCAGCAGTACGGCCGGAAGCGGCAGATGGCGGAGTGGGCACGACGATGCAGCGCTGGTATGTGCTGCTCATGATGGTGCTCGTCTACACGCTCAGCATCGCCGACCGCTACGTGATTTCGACCGTCCTCGAACCGATACGACTCGAACTGCAGCTGACCGATTCCGGCATCGCCTTCCTCACCGGCGTGTCACTGGCCCTGTTCTACGTCGTCCTCGGCTTTCCTATCTCCTGGCTCATCGACCGCGGCAACCGGCGCAACATCATTGCGGCGTGCCTCATCGCCTGGTCGGTCATGACGGCGTTCTGCGGGCTGTCGAAAAACTACATCCAGTTGCTGCTGTCTCGAATCGGCGTCGGCATCGGGCGAGGCCGGCGGCACGCCGGGCGCCAACTCCATCATCTCGGACTATTTTCCGCAGTCGAAGCGCCCGATGGCCCTGACCGTCTTCTCGCTCGGTGCACCCATCGGCGCGTGGATCGGCGCGGACATCGCCGGCATCGTCAACGATCATTACAACTGGCGCACGGTGTTCCTGGTGCTCGGCATCCCGGGCGTGATCGTGGGTCTACTGATCTTCTTCACGGTGCGGGAACCGCGCCGGGGCCAGCTCGACAAGAAGGGTGGCGACGACAAAGGCGCGTCATTCCCGGAGAGCATGCGTTTCCTGTGGACGCAGCGCTCCGCCGTGCACGTCATGGCGGCCAGCGCGCTCACTGCGTTGTGGGGCTGGGGCCTGATGTGGTGGACGCCGACCTACCTGATCCGCAATTTCGGGCTGACGCCCGGCGCGGCGGGGTCGATCCTTGGCCCAGTCCATCTGATCGGCGGCGGCCTGGCAACCCTCGCCACGAGTTGGTGGCTGGCGCAGCCTTCGATGAAGGATCCGCGCAAGATCGTGCGCATGATGGGCTGGGGCGTCGGTATCGCAACACTCGTGTCCGGCGTCATCTACTGGACGCACTCGCTCGAACTGGCGAGGGGGCTGTTCTGGCTCTTCATCCCGGCGATCTACTTCTACATCGGGCCGTGCTTCGGCCTGCTCAACAACCTGTGTGAGCCGCGCATGCGAGCGCAGTTCTGCGCCGCCACGCTCTTCGTGGCGAACGTCGGCAACCTGATCGTCGCCCCGCAGCTGGTGGGTTTCCTGAGCGACGCGTTCGCTCCGAACCACGTCGCGAACGGCGAGTCACTGCGGCTCGCCATGCTGTGCCTGGTGCCCGTGGGCGCCTGGGCCACCTGGCACTATTTCCGCTCGCGCCAAGCGCATCGTCCAGGACGAGGAGCGCGCGACGGGTATCCGCCCCGCGTAACGAGCGCTGCAGGGCTCCGCCAGGCCTCAACGCCTGGCGGGTGCCTTGACTGGCTCCAGCGTCGTCACCGTGCCGTACAGCAGGTTGCGGAAGTCGATGTAGGTGCGTCGCGGCTCGGTGCCTCCGAGCGGGCTCATCTGCGTCAGCAACACGGCGACCAGGCCACTCTGCGGGCTTGCGATCCAGTGCGTGTCTAGGGCCCCGCCCCACGAGTAATCCCCGTTCAGGCCAGCCTGCCACGCCACGCTGGCATCGATGACTGGAGCCACCCCCAGGCCGTAGCCGAGGCCGAGCGAGTTCGGGCCGAAGTACTTCGCCAGCGCATCCGGCGGCACCTGGTTCGACGTCATCAGCTTAACCGTGACGGGTGAGAGGTACTGCCGGCCTTCGAAGCTGCCGCCGTTCGCCAGCATCTGCGCGAAGCGCAGGTAGTCACCGGCCGTCGAAATCAGGCCACCGCCACCGGAGGGCCAGCGACCGCGGTCGTGCGGCGAACCGATGAACTTCGCTGCAAACGGCGTCAGCCCCCCCTTGCCGTCCGCCATGTAGACCTGTGCGAGTTGCCCTTCATCGGCCTCGTCCATCCAGAAGTCCGTGTGGCGCATGCCGAGCGGCTCGAACAGTCGGTTGCGCAGGAACTGTCTCGAAGGGCATGCCCGAGATCACTTCGATGACACGGCCCAGCACGTCGTCGGCATAGCTGTAGCGCCATTGCTCGCCGGGATTGAAGTACAGCGGCAGTCCGGCGATCGCGCGAACCTTGTCGGCGAGCGTGCCCGGAGTGGAGAGGTCGAGGCTGCCCCAGATCTTCGCCAGGTCGGAGGAACGGTCGAACCCGGCGCCATATCCCAGGCCGCTCGTGTGCGTCAGCAGGTGACGGATCGTGATGGGTTGCGCAGCCGGCACGGTCGTCGCGGCGCCGCTGGCGTCCTTGCCGGTGTAGACGCGTGCACTGGCGAATTCGGGCAGGAAACGCGACACCGGATCGTCCAGGTGCAGGCGGCCTTCTTCGTAGAGCATCAACACGCCCACCGACGTGACCGGCTTGGTCATGCTGGCAATGCGGAAGCGCGTGTCGATCGTCATCGGCAGTTGCTGTTCGCGGTTGCGCAGGCCGATGGCGGACGAATACGCGAGCCTGCCGTCACGCGCGACCAGCAGCACGTAGCCGGCGGCGTTGTTCTTCGCCACCTCGCCGCGAAAGAATCCGGTCATTGCCTCGAGACGCGCGGCCGACAAGCCGACTGCCGCTGGAGTCGTCGTGGGCAAGGGCCATGGACTCGCCGCCGAAGCGGTCATTGCGGCGGTGAGAGCGACGACGGCAGCAGCCGCCCGGAATCCAGTGCGCATGGTCATCGCCTCACGTGGGGAAGAAGGGGGAAGGAAGGACAGGAAGGGCAGGCAGGACAGGAAGGGGAGGAAGGCAAAATCAGCGCTCCGCGAGCGAGCCGAGCGTCGCCCGCAACTCGCCGAGCCACGGCTCGTAGTTCCGCCACTGGTCGACACCCTCGCGGTTGATCGGGCGGCGAACCTGTTCGGAGCTGGCCGTGTGCACCCGGCGCTCGTTCTTGTGGAATTCGACGCAGGCGGGCTCGAACCCGAGACCGCAATAGTCGAGGATCCTGCGCACGCTGCCTTCGAGGTCGTCGATGACGTCTTCGTGCCGTACGCGGAGAACGCGGCCGGGGAGCACCGCATTCCAGTGCTCCATCAGGCGGACATAGGTGCGGTAATAGCGGCCGATGTCCTCGAGACCGTAGGTGAACTGCTGGCCGGAGGCGAACAGCTGCTTGAAGTTGCTGAAGCAGCAAGCCATTGGATCGCGTCGCGCGTCGATGATCTTCGCGTTCGGCAGCATGAGGTGGAGCAAGCCGACGTAGCGGAAATTGTTCGGCATCTTGTCGATGAAGAACGGCCGGCCTTCGACCCGGTAATGTTTCGTGTCGTTGATGTAGGCCTCGCCGAAGCGGCGGTAGTCGTCGGCCGTCAGGCCCTCCAGGATGCCGGGGAAGCGCGCGCCCCCCGGGTGCAGGTCGAGCGTGCTGACCAGGCGCGGAATGTCCGCCAGTTCCATCGTGCCTTCGACCTGCGAGTGCGAGGCCAGGATCTGCTCGAGCAGCGTCGATCCGGCGCGTGGCAGGCCCACGATGAAGATCGGCGCAGGATCGTTACAGCCGTAGCCGCGGCGCGGTCGCGAAGAATTCCGGCGTGCAGAGCTCGATCTGCTGTTGCGCCGTGCGTTCGATCAGCTCGGGCTGATAGCTGCTGCCCATCCGGTGCAGTGCGTTGCCGCGCGCGTAGAACTTGAAAGACTCCGGGTAGTCGCCGCGATCCTCCAGTGCCTTTCCCAGTGCGAAACAGAGATGGATGCGGTCCTCGTTCGGTGTGCGGCGTGCATCGACTTGCTCGCGCATCGTCGCGAGTTCGGCGTCGGAGAAGCGATAGGTCTTGAGGTTGGCGAGGCTCCAGTAGGCGTCGCCGAAGCTGGGGCGCAAGCGGGCTGCCTCGCGGTAGGCATTCTCGGCATCGCTGCGCAAGCCCTGGGTCTTGAGCGCGTGGCCGAGCGAAAGGTGACAGCTCCGGGTCGGTGGGAATCTGCGCTATCAATTCGCGATAGAGCGCAATGGCGGCATCGGTGTCGCCCTGGCCGACCAGGATGCTGGCCAGCGTCGTGCGGTTCGTGATGCGGTTCGGCTCAGCCTTGATCAGCAGGTCGATCTGCTCGCGCGCTTCCTTGTGTCGGTGCAGGGCGATCAGCGCCAGCACGTAGTCGTGGCGGGCCGGGTGGTAGTCGGGCGCCACCGCCAGGACCGCCTCGAGCAGCACGACCGCGTCCTTCGAGAATTCGTTCTGGTGCGCGATCAGTGCGAGCACGCGCAGGGCCTCGATGTCCTTCGGCGCCCGCTTGAGATAGCCGCGGATCAGGTCCTCGGCTTCGCGCAGGTTGCCGTCCGAAAGCATGCTGCGCGCAGTCACGACCTCGACGGCAAGTTCGCTCATCTTCTTGACGTGCTGGCCGGCGATGGCCGCGTCCTCGGGACGGCCTACCATGCCGTAGAGCGACTGCAGCATCCGCCAGCTGGCCGGCAGGGCAGGATTCAGTTCGACGGCGCGCTCGAACGCCTTGATCGCGTCCGGTGCGTTGCGCTGGGCGACGTAGCAGTGGCCGCGCTCCTGGAACAACCGCGGGTACGTTGGATAGGCCTCTTCCAGCGCGACGAGTGCAGCTAGCGCAGCGGGAATTTTCTGCTGCAAGCGCAGGGCAACCGCATGCAGGTACAGCAGGTCGCGCTGGCCGGGAATCGCGGCCAGCAGCTGATACGCGGCCGCTTCCGCTTCTGCTGGCCGTCCCGACTCAATGAGCTTCTGCAGGCGGGGGAGCTCGACGGCGAGGTCGACGGCGGGGGAGGCGGGGGTTGCTGCAGGTTCCATCAGGAAATCATGAATGAATTCGTGCGCCAAAGAAAACGGGCCGGCAGGTTGCCCTGCCGGCCCGTTGCCTGTCGACGGTTACTTGCCGCCGAAGCTATACCCGAAGCGTACCCCGATGGTCCGGGGACGCATCGGGACCTGACCTGGATGAACTGCGAGTTCGACGTGAACAGGCTCTTGTTCTCGTCGGTCAGGTTCACCACGTACAGCTCGGCCATCCAGTCGTCCTTGCTGACGCCGACTGACGCGTCCATGGTGGTCCACGACGGCATCGTCTCGCGGCTCACCTCGGCTGCGGTCGAGAACGACTCGTCCTGGTGCTGGATCGCAGCGGATACGAACGGCACGTAGTCACCCATGCCCCACTCGTAGCGGGCGCGGATGTTCCACTGCAGTTCGGGCGAGTTCGCCAGCTCCGTGCCCGGCTTGCCGAACACGTCCACCACCGGCACCACGAGCGTGCAGGTGCCGCCCGAGAAGATCAGGCAGGACTCGGTGATCGGGTCGCCGAACGTCGGGCTGCCCGGGTTGTTGCTGATGAACTGCGGCGAATTCTGCAGTTCGCCCTTGTTGTACGAGCCAGCGGCCTGGATCGTGAGGCCATCCATCGGCGCGACCACGACGCTCATCTCGATGCCGTTCACTTCGTATTCCGGACCGTTGACGGTTGCCGTCAGGTTCGGGAAGCCCAGTTGCGGCGCGAAGATGCTCGACTGCACGTTCTCCCACTTTTCCTGGTAGATCGCGCCGTTGAACTGCAGGCGGCCGTTCCACAGCGTCGTCTTCCAGCCTGCTTCCAGGTTGGTCAGGTCATCCGAGTCGTAGGACGTCGGCATGCACCACTGCTGGTAGTTGTTGCTTGGGTGGCGGCAGGCCGCAGCCGGAGCCGCGGTTGAAGCCGCCCGGGCGGTAGCCTTCGGACCACGTCGTGTACAGCAGCACGTCGCTGTTGACGCGCCAGGTGAGGTTGGCGCGGCTGCGGAAACCATCGCTCTGGTTGTTGTTGTCGTCCTGCTCGGTGACGTTGGTGCCGTAGGGTGCGAGCGTGTCGCCATAGCCATACAGTGCGCCGGTGCAGGGGCCGGTCTCGCCCGAGCCGTAGACCTTGCAGTAGAAGCTGCCCATGTTCGCGCCCTTCATCGAGTTCTCGATGTCGTAATAGCGCGTGCCGAGGGTCAATGTCAGGTTCTCGAGGATGTCGAAGTCGACCGACGCGAACGCAGCGAACTGCGTGTATTCACGCTGGAAGTCATTGAAGAAACCCACGCGCGCATTGCGGCGGTTCGGGTTGTTCATGTCACCCGTGGCCGACTGGAACTTCGGTGCAGCGCCCGGATCGAGGTACAGGAAGCAGCTGCCAGTCGAGACGCCCGTATCCGGGCATTCCGGCACCGACTTGTACTGCCAGTCCGTCTGGCCGTTGAGCTCGCGCTTTTCGTAGAACAGGCCGCCGATGTAGCGCAGGCGCTGGTCGGTCGGGCTGCTCAGGCGAATCTCGTGGCTCATGTTGGTGTTGTCGGAGACGTCGAACCACACGCTCGAGGGCGTGTAGCACTTGTCCACCGAGGCCCCGGAGAAGCCGGTGCACTGGTAGTAGGAGCCCCAGACGCCGCGCGCGTAGTTCGTGTAGTCGCCAACCTGTTCGGCCGTGCGGGTCAGGTATGCGCCGCTGTACACGAGGTCGTGCGTGCCGACCTTGCCGGTGATCGTCAAGGCGGTATTCGAGAACTCGTCACTGACGTAGCTGTTATTGAACAGCGTGACCTGCAGGTCCTTCAACTTCTGCTCTTCGGAGCCGTTCGGCATCTGGTAGAACACGCCGTCGGCGTCGATCGACTGGAAGGTCTGCGTGAGCAACGCATCCCAGTCGTCGTTGATCTGCCACTTCAGGCCGGCGCGAATGCCCTGGTACGTGACCGAGTTGATGTCGTCCTTGGCGATGTCGTAGTTGTTGATGACCACGGAATCGGCCGGCACCACGCCGCCCGTACGGCGGGCGAAGCCCAGGTCCGTGCCGCGACGGGTGAAGGTGCTCTCGACGTTGTCGATGTAGCCGCCGCGAGTGTCGTTGTAGATCACCACGCGAGCGGCCAGCTTGCCCTCGATGATCGGCAGGTTCATCGTCGCTTCGACGTTCGAACTGTCGTCGCCATGGGCCGTCGTGGCGTATCCGGCGGAGACGTTGAACGTCGTGTTGTTCAGGTCCGGCTTGTTCGTGATGTAACGCAGCACGCCTGCCTGGGCGCCGGCGCCGAAGAGGGTGCCCTGGGGCCCTTCGAGCACTTCGATGCGCTCGAGGTCGGCCGCGTACACGTCGAGGTTGCGGCCCGGGATCTGGGTCGACTGCTCGTCGTAGTACACCGCAACGTTCGGCCAGGGGCCGACCGAACCGGTGCCCTGCGTGCCGAATGCGCCGACGCTCAGGCCGCGCATGTAGATGTTGCTCTGGCCGGGGCCGAGGTTGGCGGTGGAGACGCTGGGAAGGAATTTGACGAACTCGTCGATCGTCGAGACCTTCAGTTCCTTGAGGGTGTCGCCGGTCAGGGCCTGGATCGAGAGCGGGACGTCCTGCAGGCTCTCAGCGCGGCGCTGCGCAGTGACGACCACTTCCTCGAGTCCACCACTGGGCGCTGCCTGCGCCCAGACGACTTGAGTCGGGCTGGCGGCGAGCACAGCGGCTACCGCAGATGCGAGTCTGTAATTCATGCGATTTCGAACCCCCAAGGCATCGTGTTGTCTACGCAACGACCCCTTCTGGCGGGGCTCGTTACCCTTTGAGAAACCCACGTAATCCCGTAAGGGAAAACGCGGGGTGCGCCCGACCATATCAAGAGGAATGCGCCTGCGTCCACAAAATGATCATCTGAAAAAAGCATTAACCGGACGCCAAAAAAAGCATTGCCGCAGGTGTCGCGAATGCGCCACGCTTGCCGGGCGGTGAGCCTTGCACGCGCAGGCCACCGGCAGGCCCGAATCCGGGCCCGACGCGGCCGTTCTGGGGGTTCCAAATGATCGACAAAGTCCGCATCGACCGTCGCTGGTTGCCCCTCAATGCCCTGCGGGCGTTCGAAGGTGTCGCGCGGTACGGCAGTTTCACCGGCGCGGCAAGCGCGCTGAGCATCGCGCAGAGCGCGCTCTCCCGGCACGTCATCTCGCTCGAGAACCTCATCGGCGTGAAGCTGTTCGAGCGTCGTCCCCATTCGCTGGTGCTGACCGCCGCTGGCGAACACCTGCTGCCCGTCGTCTCGCGTTCGTTCGACCGGCTCGAACACGCCATCGACGAGATCCGTGACGCCCGCACGCCGCGGCTGCGCACGCTGCGCGTGCAGATGCCACCGAGCTTCGCCGCGCACATGATGGTGCCGCTGCTGCAGGATTTCCGTTCGGATCACCCGGAAGTCGAGATCGACCTGGTCAGTCCGTACGGCATCGGTCCGCCGGCGGCGGACGTCGACATCGCGGTGCTGTATTCGCGTCCGACCGTGACGGAGCGCGTCAGTGACTTGCTCTGGCCCGTGCGGCTCGGCGTCGTGTGTCATCCCGACGTCGCGGCGCGACACGCCGAGAAGGATCTCGAGGCGTTCGTGCGTGACAACGAACTCGTGCACATGCGCGTCGAAGGCCTGCCGCGCCGGCATTTCTGGTCGCAGTTCGTGCGGCAGGCGGGCCTCACCGGACTCGACGTCGAACGCGGGCTCGTGTTCGACACCGAAATCCTCACCGTGCAGTACGTGCTGAGCGGCTCCGGCGTCGCGCTCATCGACCTCGACCTGTTCCGTGACCACCTCACCGCCGGGAGGCTCGTGCAGCCTTACCCAACGACGCTGAACGACGGCTTCGGCTATTACCTCGTCACGGACCCGGAAGCGTTGAGCGACACCGCCACCGCGCTCTTCCGCTCGTGGCTCATTGAACAGTTCGGCCCGGAGACCCGTTCTCCTGCCAGCGCCGCCGAGCGCACGGCCGCGACTACCCCCGGAGTCCATCGAGCATGAGCGAAATCGAATCGAGCAGCCCGCGCCGTGGCACGGGCCGGCGGCGGCCCGGCGCCCGTCAATGCGCGCCTCCCGGCGCCCGAGCGGTCACGCGCCTACCGCAGGATGGTCAATCCGTTCGAAAACCCACGCATCTACTCTGACGACCAGGTGGCTGCGATCCACGTGGCCGCGCTCACCCTGCTCGAGAACCAGGGCATGAAGGTGCTTTCGCCGATCGCGCGCAGGCGGTATGCGCAGGCGGGCGCGAACGTGGACGAAGCCACGCAGGTTGTGCGCATCGATCGCGGCCTCGTCGCCAAGGCGCTGGCAACAACGCCCAGCGATTTCACGTTCCAGGCGCTCGACCCGGAGTTCAACGTCAAAGTGGGCGGCAAGCACGTCTGTCTCGCGCCGACGTCCGGTCCGCCGAACATCATGGACATGCACAACGGACGTCGCTCCGGCACGTTCGAGGATTTCTGCAACCTGATGAAGCTCTGCCAGACCTTCGACGTGATCCACACCCTGGGTGGGGCAGTCGAACCGCAGGACATACCGGTCCACGTGCGTCACTTCGAGACCACGCGGTCGATGCTGCTGCTCTCCGACAAGACTCCGTTCATTTTCTCGCGCGGTTCGCAGCAGATCGCGGACTGCTTCGAGCTGATCCGCATCGCCCACCGGATCAGCGCGGAGGAATTCAAGCAGAAGCCCTACGTGTGGACGGTGATCAACACCAACTCACCGCTGCAGCTCGATATCCCGATGGCTGAAGGCATCATCGACTTCGCCGAGGCGGGGCAGGTGCTGATCATCACGCCGTTCACGCTCGCCGGTGCGATGGCTCCGGTGACGATCACGGGCGCGCTGACGCTTGCGCACGCCGAGGCGCTCGCAGGAATCACGCTGGCCCAGAGCGTGCGAGCGGGCACGCCGATCCTCTACGGCAGCTTCACCTCGAACGTCGACATGAAGTCCGGCTCGCCTGCCTTCGGCACGCCGGAGTATGCGAAGGCCGCATTCGGCGCGGGCCAGCTCGCACGCTACATCAAGGTGCCGTGGCGCTCGTCGAGCGCGACGGCTTCCAACACGCCGGATGCCCAGGCGGCCTATGAAGCGCAGATGAGCCTTTGGGGCGCGCTGATGGGTGGCGCCAACTTCATGCTGCATGCCGCCGGCTGGGTCGAAGGCGGCCTCTCGACCTCCTATGAGAAATTCATCATGGACATCGAGATGCTGCAGATGTTCGCGGAGCTGTTCCAGCCCGTGGGCGCCGAAGCGTCGGACATGGCGCTCGACGCGATCGCCGAGGTCGGCTATGGCGGTCACTTCTTCGCCTGCGCGCACACGATGGAGCGCTATCGCACTGCGTTCTACACGCCGCTCATCTCCGACTGGCGCAATTACGGGACGTGGGAGAACGACGGCGCGAAGACGGCGACCGAGCGCGCCAACACCGTGTACCACGAGACGCTGGCACGCTACGTCGCGCCGGAACGCGATCCGGGCGTCGTGGAGGAGCTGAACGCGTTCGTCGATCGACGCACGGCTGAAGGCGGCGCGCCTCCGATCACCTGACGCGGCCGGCGGAATGCCGGGGCGTCGGGATGCGATTCGAATCAAAGACCGAAACAGAACATTCAGTGGGGTTTGGCATGCGGAACCATGTGCAGGTGGCGGTGATCGGTGGCGGCGTCGTGGGCGCGAGCGTGCTGTATCACCTGACGAAGGCGGGCTGGAAGGATGTCCTGCTCATCGAGCGGGCGGAACTCACTTCGGGCTCGACCTGGCACGCCGCGGGCGGCATGCACACGGTCAACGGCGATCCCAACGTGGCCAAGCTGCAGCAGTACACGATCAACCTGTATGAGGAGATCGAGCGGGTCTCCGGCGTCTCGTGCGGGGTTCACATCACCGGTGGCCTCATGCTCGCCGGCACGCCTGAGCGCGTCGACTGGCTGCGCATGGCCGTGGCGCGCGGTCGCTACCTGGGCATGGACTTGCAGCTGATCACGCCAGCCGAGGCCAAGAAACTGTACCCGATGCTCGAGGAGAAGCATTTCCTCGGCGCGATCTACGACCCGATCGAAGGCCACGTCGATCCATACGGCGTGACGCACGCGTACGCGAAGTCAGCGCAGATCGCAGGCGCCGAGATCGTGCGCCAGAATCGCGTGGTCGACACGAGGCAGCGGCGCGACGGCACGTGGGATGTCGTCACGGAGAAGGGCACGGTGCATGCGGAGCACGTCGTCAACGCAGGCGGCCTGTGGGCGCGCGAGGTCGGGCGCTTCGTCGGGCTGGAGCTGCCGATCCTGGCGATGGAGCACCAGTACTTCATTACCGAAGACCTGCCGGAACTGAAGGGCCAGAAGGAATTGATGCACGTCATCGACTTCGAGGCCGAGATCTACATGCGCCAGGAGCGCGGCGGCATGTTGCTCGGCACGTACGAGCGCGCGGGCGTGCCGTGGTCGCCGAAGACGACGCCCTGGGACTTTGGCCAGGACCTGCTGCCGAACGACCTCGAGCGCATCGCACCGAGCGTCAGCGTGGCCTTCGAGCACTTCCCGCGCCTCGAGAGCGCCGGCATCAAGAAGGTCGTCAATGGACCGTTCACGTTCGCGCCCGACGGCAATCCGCTCATCGGCCCGGTCAAGGGCTTGAAGAATTACTGGGTGGCCTGTGGCGTCATGGCAGGCCTCAGTCAGGGCGGCGGAGTGGGCCTGTCGCTCGCGAACTGGATGGTCGAGGGCGATCCGGGTGCCGACATCTGGGCGATGGACGTCGCGCGCTACGGCGATTGGGCCAATCGGCCGTACACCAACGCGAAGGTGCGCGAGAACTACTCGCGGCGCTTCCGCATCCGCTTCCCGAACGAGGAACTCGAGGCAGCGCGCCCGCTGCGCACCACGCCGATCTACGAAATGCTGCAGGCTGAGAACGCCGTGTTCGGCGACTACTGCACGCTCGAGCACCCGCTCTGGTTCGCGCCGAAAGGCACGCCGGCGAAGGAAGATGCAACCTTCCGACGCTCGAATGCGCATCCGCACGTGGCCGCCGAATGCCGCGCGGTGCGCGAGGCCTGCGGCCTGATCGAGATCTCCAACTACGGCAAGTTCGAGATCACGGGCCCGGGCGCCGCGGAGTGGCTGTCGAAGGTCATGGCGTGCAATGTCCCGGCCGTGGGCCGCATCGCGCTGTCGCCCATGCTGAACGACCGTGGCCGGTTGATCGGCGATTTCACGCTGTGTCGCGTTTCCGACGAGCGCTTCTTCGTCGTCGGCACGTACGCTGCCGAAGTCTTCTATATGCGCTGGTTCCAGCAGCACCTGCCGCCGACCGGCGTCTCCGTGCGTCCTTGCGCGATGGAATACCTCGGCCTGTCGGTGGCCGGCCCCGAGTCGCGCGCGGTGTTGCAGAAGCTCGTGGATAACGACCTGTCGACGGCCGCGTTCCCGTTCATGTCGTTCGCGCGGATGGACGTCGGCATGGTGCCGGCGCTGGTCGGTCGCGTGTCGTTCACGGGCGAGATGGGTTACGAATTGTGGGTGACGTCGGAATACCTGCGCACGCTGTACGACCTGCTGCACGACGCGGGCAAGGCGCATGGCCTGAAGAACTTCGGCGGCCGCGCGCTCAACTCGCTGCGGCTCGAGAAGAGCTTCGGCAACTGGGCGCGTGAGTTCCGTCCGATCTACGGACCGTACGAGGCGGGCCTCGGCCGGTTCGTGCATCTCGAGAAGCCGGACTTCATTGGCAAGGCCGCGGCGGTGGCCGAGAAGGCGAGCGGTGGCGTGCGCAAGCTCATCACGCTGGCCGTCGATGCGAAGGATGCGGATGCGATCGGCGACGAACCGATCTGGCACGGCGACAAGGTCGTCGGCTGGGTCACGTCGGGTGGCTATGGCCACACGGTGGGCAAGTCGATCGCGCTCGGCTACGTCGACAATGCGGTGGCGGGGGAGACGGACGGGTTTGCCGTCGAGTTGATGGGTGAGCGGCGGGCTGCGGTTCGCAGCGCGGGTGCGCTCGTCGATCCTCAGGGCTTGCGGATGCGCTCCTGATCTTTCGTCTGTTCCAGCTTAAGAAGAATCGTGCCAGGCGCACACACCCGAGTCAGATCGAGGCTCGGGGGACACGCCGTAAATACATCCCTGTAGGCTCGCCCGCGCCGTCCATGGCGCGGGACGGTCCCCCGAGCCTCGATCTGACCCGGTGTCGATGCACCTGACGTATCCGGTCTTCGCTGAAATACGGCAAGAATCGGAGCTTCTCTGAAGCCATGCGGACAACTCGCGCCGCACGCCGCGAAGTGTAATCGCAGCACCACTCGCAGGCGTTGCCACGCCGAACCCGCGCAACCGCCTCAACGCGTTAGCCAGCGCGACAATTGGCTCGCAGCTATTTGCGCGAGGGCGCGTGCGTTAGCGTCATCGAGCCAACCGCTGCGGCGACGCCGCTCGACTGCGCGGTAGCGGGTTCCGATGGGTTTCGGGAAACCGTCACGCGCCATGGACGGCGCGTGCGAGCCTACAGGGACGTACTTGCGGCGTGTTTCCCGAAACCCATCGTAATTCGCTACCGCGCTTCCTGGCGGCTTGTCTGCCGTCGCGAAGCGCAATGCACGCCGGCGTCGAAGTGGCTTACGAGGCGACGACGCCACCGCGCCGAGGCTGCCGCTCGGCCGTCGGCGGCCGCCCGAAGTGACTGCGATAGCACTTCGAGAAGTGCGGCGGCGACTTGAACCCGCACGCCGTGCTGATGGCCATGATGGGCATCGACGTCTGCACCAGCAGCTCCCGCGCACGCTTCAGGCGCAGTTCGAGGTAGTACCGCTTCGGCACGCAGTTCACGTGCCGCTGGAACAGCCGTTCGATCTGCCGCCGCGACAACCCGGACTGCCGGGCGATGTGTTCGAGCGGCAGCGGATTCTCGATGTTGGCTTCCATCATCGAGGCCACTGCAATCACGCTGCGGTGCACGTTGCCGACCTGCGCACGCAACGGCACGTACTGCCGGTCGTCCGCGTCGCGGATGCGCTCGACGATAAACTGCTCGGACACGCGCTGCGACACCTGCGGGCCAAGTTTGTCCTCGATCAGTTTCAGCATCAGCTCGAGTGGCGCGACGCCGCCCGAGCACGTGTAGCGATTGCGATCGACCGTGTAGAGATGATCGGAGAGCAGCACGCGCGGGAACTGCTCGCGCAGTGCGGACAGGTTCTCCCAGTGGATCGTTGCGTGATACCCGTCGAGCAGGCCGGCCTGGGCGAGCGCGTACCCGCCGGTGCAGAGCGCACCCAGCGGCATGCGCTTGGCAGCAAGCCGGCGCAGCACGGTGACCAGGGCAGGGGAGACGGCTTCGCGCACGTTGATGCCGCCGCACACGAACACGAGATCGACGTTGAGCGCGTCAGCCAGCCGCGTCGTCGGCGTCATCATCAGGCCATTGCTGGCGGTGACGGGTTCACCGTCCGACGAGACCACCAGCCACTCGTAGGCATTCTGGCCAGAGACGCGATTGGCCATGCGCAGCGGTTCGATCGCGTTGGTCAGCGCGATCATGGAATAGTCCGGCAGCGTCAGGAACGCATAGCGTGTCCTGGCCGTGGCGGAGTGCCGGTTCGCGTCGGTGGCTGACGATCTCACTGGGGTCCCCCCGCCGGACCGGGCCGGCGTGAGCCAGTATACGGCGGGCTGACGCATTTAAATAAGCCTCTGTCGCAAACAGAGTGCTCACCGTTGGCCCCGTTGCTAAACTGCGGCGAAAGATCGTGCAACCGTGGGGGAACTCGCCCGCGCGGGCGCGCGCTGTCGCGGAAGGGGAACCCGGATGAAATCGCATGCGCGCGTAGTGGTCATCGGCGGTGGCGTGGTGGGCGTGAGCACGCTCTATCACCTCACCAAGAAGGGCTGGTCGGACGTCGTCCTGCTCGAGCGCACGGAGCTGACGGCTGGCTCGACGTGGCACGCCGCAGGCCTGCTGCCGCTCTTCAACATGAGCTACACCGTCGGCCAGCTGCACAAGTACTCGGTCGACCTGTACAAGCGGTTGCCTGCCGAGACCGGCCAGGACGTCAGCTTCCACGTCACCGGCAACTTGCGCCTCGCCACCTGCCGCGACCGCATGGACGAGTACAGGAAGTACTGCGGCACGGCCAACACGATCGGCGTGCCGTTCCAGTTGATCTCGCCGGCTGAAGTGAAGGAACTGTGGCCGCTCGTGAACCTCGGTGGCGATGCCGACACGCCGGCCGTCATCGGCGCGCTCTATCACCCGGACGACGGCCACATTGCGCCGGCCGACCTTACGATGGCGCTGCGCAAGGCCGCGCGCGCCGCGGGTGCCGAGATCAACGAACAGACTGAAGTGACCGGCGCGGTGCAGCTGCCAAGCGGCGAGTGGAAGCTCACGACGACCCGCGGCGAGATCATCGCGGAGCACGTCGTGCTCTGCACCGGCAACTACGCGCGCCAGACGGGTCGCATGTTCGGCCTCAAGGTGCCGGCGATTCCGGTCGAACACCAGTACATCGTCTACGACGAATCCCCCGAGCTGAAGGCGTATCGCAATGCGGGCGGCCGCGAGCTCGCCGTGCTGCGCGAGCCTGACCAGTCGTATTACTTCCGCGAAGAACGCATGGGCTGGATCCTCGGCCCTTACGAGGCTGGCGCGCCTGCGCGCTTCGCCGACGGCGTGCCGAGCTGGTTCGGCAAGGACCTCTTTCCAGGCGAACTGGAGCGGCTGCTGCCCCACGTCGAAGCGGCGCAGCGTCGCGTGCCGGGGCTGGAGCGTTGCGGCATCAAGGACATCGTCAACGGTCCAATCGCGTACACGCCCGATGGCAGCCCGCTCGTCGGGCCAGCGTGGGGCGTCAAGAACGTCTGGATCAACGAAGGCCACAGCTTCGGCATCACGGCCGCCGGCGGTTCCGGTTGGCAACTGGCCGAATGGATCGTCGAAGGCGAGCCGGGCATCGACATGCTGGCGGTGGATCCGCGTCGCTTTGGTGGCTACACGAGCAAGCGGTACCTCGTGGCGAAGAACGAAGAAGCGTACCGCGACGTCTTCACGATCCATTACCCGGACGAAGAGCGTCATGACGCGCGTCCGGCCAAGACGAGTCCGGTATACGACAAGCTGAAGCGCATGGGCGCCGTGTTCGGCCAGCGCTACGGCTGGGAACGCGCCAACTGGTTCGCGCCGGAAGGCGTCGAACCGAAGGACGTCTGGAGTTTCCGCCGCACCAACTACTTCGAGCACGTCGGCAATGAATGCCGCCGGCTGCGGGAGAAGGTCGGCGTCATCGATCTCACTCCGTTCACCAAGTTCGAAGTGACGGGCGCCGGTGCAGAGGCGTGGCTGGACAAGCCTCGTCGCAAACAAGGTGCCGACCAAGGTCGGTCGCATCGCGCTGTGCCATGCGCTCACGAAGCGTGGCGGCATCCGCTCCGAATTCACGATCACCAAGCTGGCCGACCATCACTACTACGTCGTGAGCGCCGGCGCCGCCGAGCGCTACGACTCGGACTTCCTGCAGAAGCGCCTGCCGGCCGATGGGTCGGTCACGCTGCGCAACATCACCGGCTCGCGCGGTGTGTTCGTGCTCGCGGGCCCGCGCGCCCGCGACGTGATGGCGAAGCTCACCGACACGCCGCTCGACAATGCCTCGTTCCCCTGGCTGACGGGGCAGGTGATCGAAGCGGGTCTCGCGACCGACGTCTATGCACTGCGGGTGAACTTCGTCGGGGCGCTCGGCTGGGAACTGCATTTCCCGATCGAGTACGCACACGGCCTGTTCGACGCGATCTTTGCAGCCGGCGCCGAATACGGCATCGGCATGGCGGGCATGCGCGCAATGGAGTCGCTGCGCATGGAGAAGTCTTACCGCATGTGGGGCAGCGACCTGACGCGCGACTACACGCCGCTCGAAGCCGGCCTCGCGCGCTTCGTGCGCATGGAAAAAGGCGCGTTCGTCGGCCGCGAGGCGCTCGAGCGGCAACTCGCCGCCGGCGTGCCGCATGAGTTCGTGACGCTCGAGGTGCACGACGTCACGGACGCAGACCCGCTGGGTAACGAACCGATATTCGACCAAGCCGGCAAGATCGTCGGCCGTGCGACGTCGGGCTACTATGGCCACGTGCTCGGCAAGAGCCTCGCAATCGCCTACGTGCAGCCCGGAATCGCTCCGGTCGGCACCCAGCTCGAGATCGAGGTTCTCGGCGAGCGCAAGCGCGCGACCGTGCTCGTCGACTCGCCTTACGATCCGCAGAACCTGGAGCTGAGGGCCTGATGCAGAAGTATTCGGCATGGTCCCTGCTCAGGGAGGCCTTCGGCGGCCAGCGGGGCTGGCAGTCGCAGTGGCGACGCGCGACACCGCAGCCGGAGTACGACGCGATCATCATCGGCGGGGGCGGGCACGGCCTCGCTGCGGCGTACTACCTTGCGGCCGAGCACGGCATCACCCGCACGGCCGTGCTCGAGAAGAGCTGGATCGGCGGCGGCAGCACCGGCCGCAACACCACCATCGTCCGGTCCAACTACCTGTTCGACGAAAGCGCGCGGCTCTACAACCACGCGCTCGACCTGTGGCAGGACATGTCGCAGGTCCTCAACTACAACGTGATGTACTCGCCGCGCGGCGTCATGATGCTCGCGCACGGCGTGCACGACGTGCAGGTGCTCAAGCGCCACGTGCATGCGAATCGCTGCAACGGCGTGACCAATGAATGGCTGAGCCCGGAAGAGGCGAAAGCATTCTGCCCGCCGCTCAACATCGAGCCGAACATCCGCTACCCGGTGCTCGGTGCCGCGCTGCAGCGTCGCGGCGGCACTGCCCGTCACGATGCCGTGGCCTGGGGCTATGCCCGCGCGGCCGATGCGCTCGGCGTCGATATCATCGAGAACTGCGAGGTCACGGGAATTCGCCGCGACGCCAGCGGTGCGGTCGAGGCCGTCGAGACGTCGCGCGGTCTCATCAAGAGCCGCAGGATCGGCGTGTCGGCAGCCGGCTTCAGCAGCGTCGTGATCGGCCTCGCCGGCGTGCGACTGCCGATCGAGAGCTTCCCGCTGCAGGCGCTCGTGTCCGAGCCGGTCAAGCCCGTCATGCCCTGCGTCGTCATGTCGAACTCCATTCACGCCTACATCAGCCAGTCCGACAAGGGCGAGCTCGTGATCGGCGCCGGCACCGACGCCTATACGAGCTACACGCAGCGCGGCGCGCTGCACGTCAATTCGCACACGCTCTCTGCGATCTGCGAACTGTTCCCGGCGCTGCGTCGCATGCGCATGCTGCGCAACTGGGCGGGCACCGTCGACGTGACTCCCGACCGCTCGCCGATCATCGGGAAGACGCCGGTGCCAGGCCTGTACGTGAACTGCGGTTGGGGTACTGGCGGCTTCAAGGCCACCCCTGGCGCGGGGCACCTGCTCGCGTGGACCATGGCGCACGACGAGCCGCATCCCATCGTCGCGCCCTTCAACATCGAGCGCTTCCGCGACGGTCGGCTGATCGACGAAGCCGCCGCAGCGGCTGTCGCGCACTGAGGCCCAGCGATGCTAATCATCAATTGTCCCTATTGCGGCCCGCGCCCGGAACTCGAGTTCTCCTATGCAGGGCAGGCCCATGTCGCACGACCGGCCGATCCAGCCGCGACCGGCGACGACGAATGGACCGCCTACCTGTACCTGCGCGCCAATACGCGTGGCGTGCATGCGGAGCGCTGGCGGCACGCGCGTGGGTGCGCGAGGTTCTTCAACGCGCTGCGCGACACGACGACTGACCGGTTCGTCGCGACCTATCGGAGCGGTGAAGCGCCGCCCCCCGTTGCCAGGGAGGACGCGCCATGACCGGGCAACGCACGACCGGGGGCGGGCGCATCGATCGGACGCGACCCGTGTCGTTTACCTTCGACGGCCGCAGCTACCAGGGGTTTGCCGGCGACACGCTCGCCTCCGCGTTGCTCGCGCAGGGCGTGCGGCTGTTCGGCCGCTCGTTCAAGTATCACCGCCCACGCGGGCTGCTGGCTGCCGGGACCGAGGAGCCAAATGCGCTGGTGACGCTCATCCGCGACTCCGCGCGTCGCACGCCGAACGTGCAGGCCACGCAGGTCGAAATCTACGAGGGCCTGGTGGCCGAGAGCCAGAACCGCTGGCCGAGCCTCGGTTTCGATCTCAATGCCGTCAACAGCCTCCTGTCGCCCCTGCTGACCTCCGGCTTCTATTACAAGACCTTCATGTGGCCGCGATTCGCGTGGCACCGCTGGTACGAGCCCGTCATTCGTGCCGCGGCGGGCCCCGCGCACGCGCCGCGAGTTCCCGATCCGGATCGGTATGCGCAGCGGTTTGCGCACTGCGACGTGCTGGTGGTCGGCGCTGGCCCGGCCGGTCTCGCCGCCGCGCTCGCGGCGGCCGCGACCGGTGCGCGAGTCATCCTCTGTGACGAGCAGGGCGAGCCCGGCGGCTCGTTGCTCGACGCGCCTGCAGCGACGATCGACGAGCGCCCGGCGGCACGCTGGATCGACGAGACGCTGGCAGTGCTCGGTGCGCAGCCGAATGTGACCTTGCTGCGACGCACGACTGCATTTGGCTATTTCCCGCACAACATGGTCGGCCTCGTCGAGTGCCTGACCGATCACCTTGCGGCGCCCGCCGCATGCGCGCCGCGCGAGCGCCTATGGCAGGTGCGAGCCCGTGAGGTCGTGCTGGCCACGGGTGCGATCGAGCGGCCACTGGTCTTCCCCGGCAACGATCGCCCGGGCGTGATGCTTGCCTCCGCCGCACGGACCTACCTGCATCGTTTCGGTGTCCGGGTCGGTTCGCGCATCGCCGTGCTTGCAGGTTGCGACGAGGCGTATGCGGCGGCACTCGATCTGCACGAGGCGGGGGCGCGTATTGCCATCGTGGCCGACGTCCGCGCTGCCGCGACGGGCGAGGGCGTGCAGGCGGCGCGTGCTGCTGGCCTGCGGATCGCCGAGCGCGCCACCGTGCTCGCCACGACCGGTTGGCGGGGAGTTCGCAGTGTGACGCTCGGGACCGTGGCCGCGGACGGCACGATCGGCCGTGGCGACACGGTCGACTGCGACACGGTGCTGATGTCGGGCGGCTACACGCCGAGCGTGCACCTGTTCTCGCAGTCGCGCGGCAAGCTCCGTTGGGATACGGAACTCCAGGCCTTCGTCCCGGGCGCATCCGCTGAACGCGAACGCTCGGCGGGCGCCTGCCGCGGCGTGGACGGGCTCGAGGTGGTGCTCAACGATGGCGCGCAGGCAGGTGCCGCCGCGGCAAGCGACTCGGGATACGAGGGTAAAGCGCCCCGTTACCGTGCCGTCGTGCGCGAGTTCAGCCGGCGCGGTGCGCCGGGCGCGCTGGCCCAGCCGGGCATCGACCCGCCGGCCAAGGCATTCGTCGATTTCCAGGGCGACGTGACGACCCGCGACCTGGTGCTCGCAGCCCGCGAGGGCTTCGAGTCGATCGAGCACGTCAAACGCTACACGACGACCGGCATGGCGTCCGACCAGGGCAAGACCTCGGGTATGAACGCGCTGGCGTACGTGGCGGCGGGCCTCGACCGCACTCCGCCACAGGTCGGACTGACGACGTTCCGCATGCCCTACACGCCGGTGACGTTCGGGAGTTTTGCCGGCTACGATCGCGGCGACCTGTTCGACCCGGTCCGCACTACGCCCACCCACGAGTGGGCGCTGGCGCATGGCGCCGTCTTCGAGGACGTCGGCCTGTGGAAGCGCGCCCGCTACTTCCCGCGCACCGGCGAGGATATGCATGCAGCCGTGGCGCGCGAGTGCCTCGCCGTCCGTTCAGGCTGCGGTGTGTTCGATGCCTCGACGCTCGGCAAGATCGAGGTGGTGGGCGCAGACGCAGCGCAGTTCCTGTCGCGGTTGTACGTCAACAACTTCGCCAACCTCGCCGTCGGGCGTGCGCGCTACGGCGTGCTGCTGCGCGAGGACGGCTTCGTGTACGACGACGGCGTGATCGCTCGCCTCGCCGACGACCGGTTCCACGTGACGACGACGACCGGTGGAGCGGCGCGTGTCTTCGGCATGATGGAAGACTACCTGCAGACCGAGTGGCCGGATCTCAGGACCTGGCTGACCTCGACGACCGAGCAGTGGTCGGTGATTGCGCTGCAGGGTCCGCGGGCGCGCGACGTGCTGGCAGGTCTGGTAGAGGACGTCGACCTGTCGCGGGGCGCGCTGCCGCACATGAGCGTCGCTCGGGGCCGCATCTGCGGCGTCCCGCTGCTGCTGTTCCGGGTGAGCTTCACGGGCGAACTCGGCTTCGAGATCAACGTGCCGGCGGACTACGGCCAGGCCGTCTGGGAGGCGGTGTACGCCGCGGGCAAGTCGCACGGCATCACGCCCTACGGCACCGAGGCGATGCACGTCTTGCGCGCCGAAAAGGGCTACATCATCGTCGGGCAGGAAACGGACGGCACCGCCACGCCGGACGATGCCGGGTTGACCTGGGCGATCGGCAAGACCAAGCCTGATTTCGTCGGCAAGCGTTCGCTCGAGCGTCCGGCTATCAAGGCGCCGGGCCGCAAGCAGTTGGTGGGGTTGCTCACGGTCGATCCTGCGACCGTGCTGGAAGAGGGCGCACAGATCGTGGCGGTGCCGGCGCAGGCGCCACCGATGCAGCTCATCGGCCACGTCACGTCGTCCTATGCAAGCGCCGTGCTCGGCCGCTCGATCGCGCTGGCGATGGTGGCCGACGGGCGAGCCCGGATCGGGCAGACGCTGTACGTGCCGATGCCCGACGGCGAAATTCCCGTGCAGGTGACTTCGCCCGTTTTTTACGACGCCGAGGGAGCTCGCCTCCATGGTTGATGCCGCAATCCGCCGTTCCGTCGCATGGCCGCCGACATCGTGGCTGGAAACAGTGCCTGCGGCCTCCCGTTTCGTTTTCCGCGGTGGCGCCGAGGCCCGTGGTGCGGCTGGCATTGCATTCGGCGTGGCTTTTCCCGAATCCGCGTGTCGCGCGACGAGGGACGGCTCGCGTGCCGCCCTCTGGCTCGGCCCGGACGAGCACCTGCTGCTGGCTGCAGACGGCGAGGGCACGTCGATCGAGGCGGCGCTGTCGCGCGCCCTGGACGGCTACGCCTATTCGCTGGTCGACGTGAGTCATCGGCAGGTTGCGATCCACGTCCAGGGGCCCCGCGCCGAATGGCTGCTCGAAGTCGCAGTGCCCGCTTGCCGCTCAACCTGCGCGACTTCCCGGTCGGCATGTGTACGCGGACGGTCTTTGCGAAGGCCGAAATCGTGCTGTGGCGCACGTCTGCCGAGGTCTTTCACCTCGAAGCCTGGCGTTCGTTCGCGACCTATGTGGTCGACCTGCTGCGCGAGATCGAGCGCGAGCCAGTCGCTTGAACGCGCCGGCAACGATCCACAAGCCGGGCGGCACCGAACTCCCGTGAACCAGCGCGAGGCCGTTCCCGATCGCGGGCTCGAGTTCCTGGGCCTGCGGGTGCACCGCACGGTTTTTCCGCTGGCGGTGGCGCTGATCGTGCTGGCCGTGATTGCGGCGCTGCTCGACCCGGTCGGTTTCAATGCGTACGTCGCCCGGCTGCGCGGCGGCATCCTGCAGCACTTCGACAGTTTCATCATGATCATGGGCAACCTGTTCGTGGTGCTGTGCATCGTCCTGGCGCTTTCGCCGCTCGGCAGGATTCGGCTCGGCGGGCCGCAGGCCCAGCCACAGTTCGGCTTCGTGTCGTGGTTTTCGATGATGTTCGCGGCCGGCATGGGCGTCGGCCTGCTGTACTGGGGCGTGGCCGAGCCCGTGGCGGCGTACACCGGCTGGCCGGATACACCCTTGAACGTCGCGCCACGAACGCCCGCGGCGGCACACGCCGCGATGGGTTCCGCGCTGTTTCACTGGGGCCTGCACCCGTGGGCCGTCTACCTCGTGACGGCGCTCGTGGTGGGCTACTTCGCGTACAACAAGGGCTTGCCGTTCGCGATGAGCTCGGCACTGTCGCCGCTGATCGGGCATCGTCACGCCGGGCCCATCGGCCAGGGCGTCGACATCTTCACCGTGGTGTTGACCACGTTCGGCCTCGCGACGTCGCTGGGCCTTGGCGCGATGCAGTCGGCCGCCGGCATGCACCTGGTCCTCGGCACGCCCGATGGTCTCGCGATGCAGGGGCTCTTCATCGCAGCGGTCTGCCTGACGGCTGGATACTCGGTCTGGACCGGCATCGAGGTCGGCATCCTGCGTCTGTCCAACCTCAACATGGCGCTCGCCATCCTGCTGCTGGCGTTCTGCGCCGTGGGTATGGGCATCGGCGCCTACCTGACGGGCCTCCTGGCGGCGCTGGCGGACTACGCGCGTTTGATCATTCCATTGTCCGACTGGAGGCTGCGCCCCGACACGGACTGGTATCACGCCTGGACGGTGTACTACTGGGCCTGGTGGTGCAGCTGGGGCCCCCTGGTCGGCGTGTTCATCGCGCGCGTCTCGCGCGGACGCACGATCCGCCAGATGGTCGGCGTGGTGATGGTGGCGCCGGCTGCATTCGCCGCGTCCTGGTTCACGGCTTTCGGCGGTGGCGCCATCGCCCAGGTGATCGCAGGCCAGGGTGCGCTCACCGGCGGAGTGCAGGACGTCAACATGGCGATCTTCCAGTTCCTCGGGCAACTGCCGCTGTCGGCCATCACCTCGCTGCTGGTGGTCCTGTTGCTGGTGATCTTTACCGTGACTTCAGTCGACTCGGGCGCACTGGTGGCCGACAACCTGGCGTCGAACGGGCGCACCGACACTCCGCGACCACAACGCGTGCTCTGGGTGTTCCTGATCGGACTGGTGGCGACGACGCTGCTGGTGCTGGGTGGCGACGCCGGCCTGAAGGGCCTGCAGTCGGCCACCATCGTCATGGCGCTGCCTTACCTCGCCTTGATGGCGGTGCTGATCCCCGGCTTCATCAAGGCGCTGCTGCAGGACCACCGGCGCTGAGCCGGCGGTAGATCAGCCCCTGAGGCGCAGGTTGTCCGGATCGTACAGCGGCTCCTTGCCGACGACGGCGCGCCGGCGCTCGCCGAGGATTTCCACTTCGAGCACGGTTCCGGGCACCGCCAGGTCCGTGCGGACGTAGGCGAGGGCAATGCTCTGCCGCATCCGGTAACCATAGCCGCCCGAGGTCACGAGACCGACCATCTTGTCGCCGTCATAGACGATCGACACCGCGGCGGCATCGGCGTCACCCGCGTCGACCAGCAGCGGCACGAAGCGTTCGACCGGCCCGGACTTCGCCTCACGGCGCAATGCGTCCTGGCCGATGAAGCCACCCGGCTTGTCGAGTTTCACGAAGCGGTCGAGCGATGCCATGAACGGCGTGTACTCGGTCGTGAGGTCGCCTTTCCAGGCCCGGTAGCACTTCTCGAGGCGCAGGCTGTCCATCGCGTACAGGCCATAGTCGGCGATGCCGAGCGGTTCACCCGCGGCCCAGATCAGGTCGTAGACCGAGAGCACGTGCTCGACGGGTACGTGCAGTTCCCAGCCGAGTTCGCCGACGTAGTTCACGCGCAGGGCGACGGCCTTGGTGTAGCCGATGTCGATCGTGCGCACGGACAACCACGGGAACGCCTCGTTCGACAGGTCGGCCCGCGTCAGTTGCGCGAGCAACTCGCGCGACTTCGGGCCGACCACGATCAGCGAGCCGTAGCGCGCCGAAACGTTGTCGATGCGCACGGAGCCGTCCGCCGGCAGGTGTTCGCGCAGCCAGTGCTCGTCGTGCTTCTCGCCCGCGGCGGCGCTGATCAGCCAGTAGCGGCCTCCACCGAGGTTGGTCAGCGTCATCTCGGTGACGATGCCGCCCTTGTCGTTCAGGAAATAGTTGAGCGCGGTGCGCCCCGGCTTCGGCACGACGCCGGCGACCATGTGATCGAGCCAGGCGGGGGCACCCGTGCCCGTCACCTCGAACTTGGTGAAGCCCGGCAGGTCGAGCACGGCCACGCGCTTCTCGGCCGCCGCGCATTCGCGCTCGATCGCCTTGTGCCACGCCGGACGACGGAAAGAGACTTCCGGCTCGGTCGGATCGCTGGCGTGCGGGAAGTAGACGGCGCGTTCCCAGCCGCCACGGGCGCCGAACTTCGCGCCCTTCGCCGCGAGGCGCAGGTACGCAGGCGAGGTCTTGGCCGGACGACCCGCGGCTCGTTCCTCGGCCGGGTAGCCGATGCCGTATTCGTGCTGGTAGGTCTCGATGGCCTTGGCCAGCACGAACTTGTCGTTCGCAAATTCGAGGTAGCGCCGCGAATCGAGGGGCCACACGTCCCACTCGGGCTGCCCGTGCGCGACCCATTCGGCAATGATCTTGCCGGCGCCGCCCGCCTGCGCGATGCCGAACGTGAACGCACAGCAGTGGTAAAAGCCGGGCAATCCCGGCGCGGGACCGATCAGCGGATTGCCATCGGGCGCATACGGGATCGGGCCGTTGATCACTTTCTTGACGCCGGCCGTGCCGAGGATCGGCACGCGCTCGCACGCGGCTTCGATGTACTTCTCGAGGCGGCCGAGGTCGTCGTCGAACAGCTGGTTCGCGAACTCGTCCGGAATCTTGTCCAGCCAGTGCGCCGTGGCCTTCCACTCGTACGGGCCGAGGATGAGGCCGTGGCGTTCCTGGCGCATGTAGTAGCTGATGTCCGGATCGCGCAGCAGGGGCAGGCGTGCATCCCCGCGCTCGGCCAGCGCCGGAATGTCTTCGGTGATCAGGTACTGGTGCGACAGCGTGACGATGGGCAGGTACTCGCCGACCATCGCCGCGATTTCACCGCCGCGGTAGCCGGCCGCATTGATCACGGACTCGGCCTGGATCGTGCCCTTGTCGGTGTGCACCCGCCATTCACCGGACGGCAGGCGCTCGATCGAGGTGACCTTGGTCCCGCGGTAGATCTTCGCGCCCGCGTCGCGTGCGCCCTTGGCCAGCGCCTGCGTGAGCTGCGCCGGGTCGATGTCGCCGTCGTACGGATCGTAGAGGCCGGCGAGGATGTCGGTCGTGTCGACGAACGGGTGCCGCTCGACGATCTCGGCCGGGCTCAGCATCTCGAACTCGATGCCCTGGGCATGGGCCTGCGAGACGACGTGCCTGAACTCGTCCACGCGATTGCGCGTGTGCGCGAGGCGCACGCTGCCGGTAATGTGGTAGTTGATGTCGTAGCCGACCTTCTCGGCCAGCGTCGCGAACAGCTTGGTGCTGTGACGCTGCAGCTTGATCACGTTCCACGAGGTCGAGAAGTTCGGGCAGTTGCCTGCCGCGTGCCAGGTGGAGCCGGCCGTGAGTTCGTCGCGCTCGAGCAGCACGACGTCCGTGAGCCCGAGCTGCGTCAGGTGGTAGAGGGCGCTGCAACCGACGGAACCGCCGCCGATCACGATCACCCGGGCATGCGTCTTCATGCTTCGCTCAACTCCTGATGCGCTCGTTGCGCGGGTCATACCAAGGTTGCAGCTGCACGCGGCACGGATGCCGGCGGCAGGCGACTTCCACTTCCCAGCGTCCGGACGCCAGCCATTCCGCCGCGACGCCGTCGTCGCAGCTCACGTAACCCATGCCGATGGAGCGTCCGAGTCGATGACCCCAGGCGCCCGAGCGGATCGAGCCCACGATCACGCCGTCACGGACGATCGGTTCTTCGTGGTAGAGCAGGGGAGCCGTATCCGACGCGTCGTCCAGCATCACCTGCACGAGGCGGCGCTGCAGCGGACCGGCGGCTTTCTGCGCCAGCAGCGCTTCGCGGCCAACGAAGCCGCCCGGCTTGTCCCAGGCCACCGTGAAACCGAGCCCGGCATCGAGCGGCGTGTCTTCGTCGCCGATGTCGTGGCTCCAGTGCTTGTAGCCCTTCTCGACGCGGCAGGCGCCCATCGCGTGGTAGCCGGCGTGTGTCAGTCCGAGCGGCGCACCGGCTGCCAGCAATTGCTCGTACACATCGAGGCAGTGCTCGGCCGGCAGGTACAACTCCCAGCCGAGTTCGCCGACGTAGGTGATGCGGCTCGCGCGCACGCGCGCGTACCCGATCTCGATCTCGCGCGAGTGGCCGAAGGGATGGGCGTCGTTCGAGAGGTCGGCGCCCGAGACGGTCTGCAGCAGCTCGCGGCTGCGCGGGCCCATGACACCCAGCATGGCAATGCCTGACGTCACGTCGGTCACCGTGCAGTGCGCATCGGGCTGCGCTTCGATCGCCCGCCGCAGCCACGCCAGGTCGCGCGTCTGGCAGATCGCCGAGGTGACGACCATGTACTCACGCTCGGCGAGGCGAGTGATCGTCAGGTCCGCTTCGATGCCGGCCCGGTCGTTGAGCCACTGCGTGTAGACGATGCGTCCCGGCGGCACGTCGACGTTCGACGTCGACAGGCGGTTCAGCACCGCACAGGCGTCGCGGCCCTGCACGATGAACTTGGCGAAACACGTCTGGTCGAAGAGCGCGACGGCGTCACGCACCGCGACGCACTCGTCGCGGCAGGCATCGAACCAGTTCTGGCGGCCGTACGAGTATTCGTAGTGCGGGGTCGAGCCCGGCGTCGAATACCAGTTGGGACGCTCCCAGCCGGCGGTCTCGCCCATGCAGGCGCCCGCGGCGACCAGGCGATCGTGCAACGGCGTGCGACGCACGCCACGCGCAGTGGCGTACTGGTAGTAGGGCCAGTGCATCGCGTACAGCAGGCCGAGCGTTTCGGTCGTGCGATCGTGCAGGTAGCGCTTGTTGGCCTGGAACGGCACCACGCGCCGCACGTCCACGTCCGCGAGGTCCATTGGCGGACGGCGGTCGCGAATCCAGTCGGCGACGACCTTGCCCACGCCGCCACTGGCGGCGATGCCGACGGAATTGAACCCGGTGGCGACGAAGAGGTCGCGAACTTCGGGCGCCTCGCCGATGTGATAGCGGTCGTCCGGCGTGAAGCTCTCGGGACCGTTGAAGAACAGCGCAATGCCCGCGGAGCCCAGTGCCGGTACGCGTCGCACCGCGGCTTCGAGGATGGGCTCGAAGTGATCGTAGTCCTCGGGCAGGGAGTCGAAGCAGAAGCTCTCGGGAATGCCCTGCATGCCCCACGGCTTCGCCACCGGCTCGAAGCAACCCATGAGCAGCTTGCCCGCGTCTTCCTTGTAGTACGCGCATTCGTCCTGCACGCGCAGGACCGGGAGGTTGCCGGGCAGGCCGTCGATGGGTTCGGTGACGATGTAGAAATGCTCGGCGGCGTGCAGGGGCAGGGCCACGCCGATGTCGGCCGCCATGCGGTGCGACCACATGCCGGCGCAGAGCACCACGGTGTCCGCTGCGATGTAGCCGGATTCGGTCTCGACCCCGACGGCGCGACCCTTCTCGACACGGATACGCTCGACCTTCGTGTTCTCGAAGATCTTCGCGCCACGCTGCTTGGCGCCCTTGGCCAGCGCCTGCGTCGTGTCGATCGGATTGGTCTGGCCGTCCTGCGGCAGGAAGATGCCGCCGACCACGTCGCCGACTTCGAGCAGCGGCCAGCGTTCCTTGATCTCGCCCGGCGTGAGTTCGTCGATGCGCAGGCCGAACGTCTTGCCCATCGAAGCGCCGCGCTTCAGCTCTTCGAGACGTGCGGCCGTCTTGGCCACACTGATCGAACCGTTCTGCTTGAAGCCGGTCGCCTGGCCGGTCTCGGCCTCGAGCGAGTGGTACAGGTCCGCCGTGTACTTGGCGAGCTCGGTGAGGTTGCGCGTCGCGCGCAGCTGGCCCACCAGCCCGGCGGCGTGCCAGGTGGTGCCGCAGGTGAGTTGCTTGCGTTCGAGCAGCACCACGTCGGTGATGCCGATGCGCGTCAGGTGATAGGCGATCGAGCACCCTGCGATGCCGCCCCCGACGATGACGACGTTGGCGTGTCCCGGAAGTGCCATCGGTCTCAGTCCTCGATCAGCGTGAACCGACTCGCCGCGCGGCCGCCGAATCGGCCGGCGGCAGCATGTGCGCCCGGTCGAGCTTCACTGGGAAGCGACGGCGGATTTCGGCATCGACGGCTTCGGCGACGTGCGACGGGAAGTTGTGGCCGAGGATTTCCTCGACCTTCGCCATCGCGCGCTGCGCGACGTCGAGCCCACCCTGTTCGTTCCACTCGTTGGGACTCTTGCGATCGCCGACGCCCGGATAGAGGTACTCGGTCTGCATCAGCTGCAACGTCTGGTCGCTGCCGAGGAAATGGCCCGGCCCGTTGAGGCAGACGTCCTTGATCGTCTCGAAGGACAGGCGCTCGTCGCTGACTTCGATGCCTTTGATCGTGCGCTGCGTGGCGCCGATGATGTCGTTGTCGATCACCAGGCTTTCGAGCGAGAAGCCGAGCAGGCTCGCGTGCATGCCGGCCGACTCGTAGATCATGTTCGCGCCCGCGTTGCCGACCAGCGCGTGATTGAGCGCTTTCTCGGCGCCCGCCTGGCCGTCGGGCAGCTTCGAGTCGGTCATGCCGGAAGCGGTGCCGCCCGTCAGGTCGTAGAAGTGCGCCATCTGGCCGGCCGCGGCGGAGAGCAATGCCTGCTCGGGGCTGCCGCCGGACATCGCGCCGGTGCGCAGGTCGGAGACGAAGCACCAGGTACCGAAGATTGCCGGGTGGCCCGGCTTGATCGCGTTCACGTAGACGAGACCCGCGAGGACTTCCGCCACTTCCTGGGCGAGCGCACCGGCGAGAGCCGCGGGTGCCGTGGCGCCGGCCTGGCCGGCCGAAAGCAGCAGCACCGGCATGCCGCCACGGACCGCCACTTCGAGGCACTTGCAGGCGTCGGTCGCGAACTTCATCGGCGGCACGACGAAACAGTTCGACTGGCTGACGAACGGACGCTCGCGCCACTGCTTCTCGCCGCCCGCGATCAGGTGCAGCATCTCGAGCGAGGCCTCGACGTGTTCCGGCTGCACCCAACTGCTGCCCACGTGCTTCGTCGTCGACGAGACGGCGGCGTAGCAGGTGTTGAAGTCCATCTCGAACGGATCCGGGATGTCGCGCGGCACGACGGCGCGCTGGAAGAAATGGATATGCTCCATCACGTCGACGATGCGACCGATGTCGAACAGGTCCTTGATCGTCGATTCGCGGTAACCGGTGCGCGGATCCACCATGTTGACGGCTGCGCCGGCCGTGCCGAAATAGCTGCGCTTGCCCCAGGGCTCGAGGTCGTAACGAGGATCCTGCGCATGCAGCACGAAGTGCCGGGCGGCTTTGGCCAGCGTGTCTTCGACCAGCGAGGCGGGGAACAGCAGCCGACCGTTGTCGTTCAGCGTGCAGCCAGCGCGGGTCAGGTACTCGACGCCGCTTTCGGGCGCGTCGGCCAGGCCGACCTCGGAGAGCAGGCGCAGGGCCGTCCGGTGGATCTTCTGGACGTCATCCGGCGACAGCGGCTGGTAGCGCCCGGATTCCATGCCGGGCTTCACGGGGCGGAGGTGGTCGGGCAGGGGGCCCGCGCGCTGCGCCCTGCGGGCGTCGCGCCCGGACGGCCGGCGAGCCGGGGTCGGGGTATCAGTCACGTGCCACTCCGTAGGTTTCGGCGCCGGGCAGGGAACCTGTCCGGGCGCCCGCAAGACTCGCACAAAAGCGCGGCCAGCCGCCTAAAGTTTTATCTACCGACCGGGAAAAGCAGTCGCGGCGAAACCAGTCCACGCGACCGGTCGCGAGGACACCGAAATCGTTAAACTTGCGCGCCGGTCGCCACGTTCCGCGACCCCCGATTTGCCGAGGTTTCCAATGTCCGTTCCGCAAAGCCGCGCCGAGTGGCACCGCCTGGCCTCCGAGCTGCGCTATTCGACCGGCCACTTCATTCACGGGCGACCACGTTGCCGGCCCGGCCGGCGCCGCTTCACCGTGGTCAATCCGGCGACGGCCGAACCGTTGTGCGAAGTGGCCGCGGGCGACGCCGACCGACGTCGACGCCGCGGTCGCGAGTGGCACTGCGCGCTCCGGGCGGGTGCGTGGCGTCGGATGGCTCCCCGCGATCGCCTCGACGTCCTCAACCGGCTCGCGGCATTGATCGAGAAGCACACCGCGCGCTTCACGCTGCTCGACTCGCTGTGCATGGGCAAGCCCGTGCGGGACATGGTGGCCGTGGACGTGCCGCAGTCCGCGCTGACGTTCCGCTACTTCGCCGAACTCTCCGACAAGGTCGAGAGCAAAGTCACGGCGACACCGGCCGACGCCTTTCACTACACGCTGCGCGAACCGCTCGGCGTGGTCGGCTGCATCACGCCGTGGAACTACCCGCTGATGCAGATCGCCTGGAAAATCGCACCCGCGCTCGCCGCCGGCAACTGCGTGGTGTTGAAGGCCGCCGAGCAGGCGCCGCTGTCGGCCCTGCTGCTGGCTGAACTGTTCGTCGAGGCCGGTGCACCTGCTGGCGTGCTCAACGTCGTCAGCGGACTCGGTGCCGACGCCGGCGCGCCGCTCGCGCTGCACAATGACGTAGCCAAGATCTCGTTCACGGGTTCGACGGTCACCGGCAAGAAGATGCTCGTGTACGCCGGCCAGTCGAACATGAAGCGCGTGAGCCTCGAATGCGGCGGCAAGTCGCCGCAGATCTTCCTCGCCGACCTCGAGGACATGGACCGGGCGGTCACCTACGCCATCAACGGCATCTTCGGCGTGATGGGCGAAGTCTGCAGCGCGGGTTCGCGCCTGCTCGTCGACAAGCGCATCGCCGCGGAATTCACGGCGCGCTTCATCGAGCGCGGTCAGAAGGCGTACGTCGCTGGTGACCCGCTCGATCCCGAGACGAACATGGGACCGCTGGTGACGAAGAAACAGCACGAACGGGTGCTGGGCTACATCGCCAAAGGCCGCGAAGAGGGCGCGAAACTCGAGTTTGGCGGCGACGTGCCGGACCGCCCGGGCTTTTACGTCAACCCGGCGTTGTTCACCCAGGTCGACAACGGCATGACGATCGCGCAGGAAGAGATCTTTGGGCCAGTCGCCGCGCTGATCGAAGTCGACGGCCTGCAGGATGCACTGCGCATCGCCAACGACACGGTCTACGGGCTGCAGGCATCGGTGTGGACGCGCGACCTGCGCTCGGCGCATCACGCCGTCCGCGAGCTCGAGGCCGGCACGCTGTACGTCAACTGCTGGGACCATGGCGACGCCACCATGCCGTTCCTCGGCTACAAGCAATCCGGCCAGGGCGGCGACAAGTGCCTCGAGGGACTGCTGAGCTACACGCAGGTCAAGGCTGCGTGGATCCACCTGGGGTCTTGACATGACGGCTTCCGACGATCTCATTGCCCTGCGGCCGGACATCGAAATCCCGGCGCGCGACTTCGGCGTCGAACAGCGACATGCTGGTCCCCGCGTTTTCGCAGCACAGCGAATACGTGCCGGACCGCGACGACAGCTACCGCTTCGATCCGGACACCACGCTCGCGATTCTCGCGGGTTTCCGCCACAACCGGCGCGTCATGGTGCAGGGCTACCACGGCACGGGTAAGTCGACCCACGTCGAGCAGGTAGCCGCGCGCCTGAACTGGCCGCTGATCCGCATCAACCTCGATGGTCACGTGAGCCGGATCGACCTCGTGGGCCGCGACGCCATCGTCGTGAAGGACGGCCGGCAGATCACCGAGTTCCGCGAAGGCCTGCTGCCCTGGGCGCTGCAGCGCCCGATCGCGCTCGTCTTCGACGAATACGACGCCGGTCGTCCGGACGTGATGTTCGTGATCCAGCGCGTGCTCGAAGCGAGCGGCAAGCTGACGCTGCTCGACCAGAACCGCATCATCAGCCCGCACCCGTTCTTCCGGCTCTTTGCCACCAGCAACACCATCGGCCTGGGCGACACCAGCGGCCTGTACCATGGCACGCAGCAGATCAACCAGGGCCAGATGGACCGCTGGTCGATCGTCACCACGCTCAATTACCTCGATCACGACGCCGAAGCGGCGATCGTACTGGCCAAGGCACCCGCGTACGACACGACCGAAGGACGGCGCACGATCATGGCCATGGTCCGCGTGGCCGACATGACGCGCAATGGCTTCATGAACGGCGACATCTCTACCGTGATGAGTCCGCGCACGGTCATCGCCTGGGCCGAGAACGCACAGATCTTCGGCGACATCGGGGTCGCGTTCCGCGTGACGTTCCTCAACAAGTGCGACGAACTCGAACGGCCGACCGTCGCCGAGTTCTACCAGCGTGCCTTCGCCGCCGAATTGCCGGAGGCGATCACCCGCGTGAAGGTCGTTTGAGCAACCGGCCGCACCAGGCGCCGCTGGCTCCCGCAGAACGCGGCGAGCGTGCGCTCGTGCAGACCACGCGTGCCCTGGCGGGTGCCAAAGGAACTCGACGTGACGTTCGGCCCGAGCCTGCCCGGCCAGTCGTCGAACTCGGTGCGCCTGCCGCCGGTGAAGTGGCCGCTTTCCGCAGCCGATGCGGCCCGTGTACGCGGCCATGCCGACCACCTGGCGCTGCGCAGCGCGTATCACGACCCGGTGCTGCATGCCCGCTTCCGGCCCACCGGACACCGCGCGCGGGAAATCTTCGACGCCGTCGAGGACATGCGCTGCCAGTCACTGGGCAGCAACGTCCTTGCCGGTGTGGCGCAGAACCTCACGGCGGCGCTCGTCGAGCAGTTGACGCGCAAGACAGGGGCAACTCCGTTTGGCCCGCGTCCTGCGCCGATGGCGCAGGCGCTGGCGCTGCTGGTCCGCGAGAAGCTGACGGGCCTGCCGCCGCCGCCCGCGGCAGCCGAACTGATGTTGCGCTGGCGGGACGACCTGCGTAAGCGCGCCGAGGAGGGCCTCGAGTCGCTCGCGGCCAGCGTCGGCGACCAGCAGCGCTACGCATTTGCAGTCCACGACCTCGTCGAAGACCTCGACCTGGGCCACGAACTCGGTGCGGCCGCGGAACGGCGCAAGTCGGCGGTCAAGACGATCGAGGCCGTCGTGCCCGGTGACGAAGCCGCCGCCGACCCGCTTGGGGCGGTCAAGCAGCAGGCCGGCGCCATGGACCAGGACGCGCCGGAGCTCAATGCGGGCGAAGTCGTCGGTTCGCGACTCGACGCGAAGGACGAGTCCGGGCGCAAACCGGAAGCCGAGCCCTCGGGCGAGCGCATGCAGCGCGAGCCGATGTACGACGACTCCGATCATCCGAACCGGCATTACAGCGTCTTCACCACCGCGCACGACGAGATCGTGGGTGCGACGGAGTTGTGCACGGACGACGAAGTCGGCCAGTTGCGCGGCAACCTCGACCGCGAGTCGCGCGCATTGGCGCCAGCCGTCGCACGGCTCGCCATCAAGCTCGAACGGTTGCTGCTCGCCAGGCAGACGCGGCGCTGGCAGTTCGACCTGGAGGAGGGTGCGCTCGACCCGGCCCGCCTCGCTCGCGTCGTCACCGACCCGCTGGCTCCCCTCGCGTTTCGCGAGGAGTCAGACACCGATTTCAAGGACACGGTCGTCACGGTCCTGCTCGACAACTCGGGCTCGATGCGCGGCCGGCCCATCATGGTGGCGGCGCTCTGTGCGGACGTCCTCGCGCGAACGCTCGAGCGCTGCGGCGTCAAGGTCGAGATTCTCGGCTTCACCACGCAGCGGTGGAGCGGCGGGCAATCGCGCGAGGATTGGCTCAAGGCGGGCCGTCCTGCAGGCCCGGGTCGCCTCACGGACCTGCGCTACATCGTCTACAAGCCCGCGGACGTGCCGTATCGCCGCGCCCGCCGGCACCTCGGCGTGATGCTCAAGGAAGACCTGCTCAAGGACAACGTCGATGGCGAGGCCCTGCTCTGGGCGCACGAGCGGCTCCTGCGCCGCAATGAGCAGCGCCGGATCCTGATGGCGATTTCGGATGGCGTGCCGCTGTGCGAGGCGACGCTCTCGGCGAATCCAGGCGGGTACCTGGAGCAGCACCTGCGCAATGTCGTGAAGTGGATCGAGACCCGCTCGCCCGTGGAACTGGTTGCGATCGGCATCGGCCACGACGTGACGGACTTCTACCAGCGGGCGGTCGCGATCGCGGACGTCGAGCAACTCGGCAACGCGATGATCGAGCAACTCGCCGATCTTTTCATCTGCACCGGGCATGAAGCCGAAGGCCCGGGCGAGGAAGACGGCATGACCCCTTGTCGCGACAGGTCCACCCCATGATTCCGCGCACGATGAAAGCGGTCCTGCTCAAGGGTCACGGTGGCCTGGAGCAACTCGAGTACCGCGACGATGTCGCTGTGCCAGCGCCCGCAGCGGGCGAGGTGCTGGTGAAGGTCGGCGCTGCAGCCGTCAACAACACCGACATCAACACGCGGATTGGCTGGTACTCGAAAATCCGTTGCGACGGCGACCGCCGACGCCGTGGTGGAGACAGCCAGCGATGCGACCGATGGAGGTTGGGCCGGCAACCCGTTCGTCTTCCCGCGCATCCAGGGCACCGACGTGTGCGGTCGGATCGTTGCGGTGGGCGCAGGCGTGGCACGGGAAAGAATCGGGGAACGCGTGCTCGTCGATCCGGTGCTGCGTCCAGCCGATGGGTCACTGGAGAACGTCGGCTATGTCGGCCTCGAGCGTGACGGCGGTTTCGCCGGGTTCGCCACCGTGCCAGCGAGCAACGCGTCGCGGATCGAGAGCGCATTGACGGACGTCGAGCTGGCCTCGTTCCCGTGCGCCTACGGCACGGCAGAGAACCTGCTCACCCGCGCGAACGTCGGGCCGGGCGAGAGCGTGCTCGTCACGGGAGCCTCGGGCGGCGTCGGCTCCGCAGTCGTGCAGCTGGCCCGGCTGCGCGGTGCACGCGTCTTCGGCGTGACGACGCGCGACAAGGCACGGGACGTCATCGCACTTGGTGCGCAGCAGGTCGTCGAGCGCGACGCGAATCCGGTCCATGCGCTCGGCCGCGATTCGATGGACGTCGTCGTCGACGTGGTCGGTGGCGCCGCATTCGCCGGCCTGCTGGACGTGCTGAAGCGAGGCGGGCGGTACGCCGTCGCCGGAGCGATCGCCGGACCCGTCGTGCAGCTCGACCTGCGCACGCTCTATCTCAAGGACCTGCGCCTGCTGGGTTGCACGGTGACGACACCGGCCGTGTTCGCTCGCCTCGTGGACCTGATCCAGACCGGTGCGCTGCAGCCGGTGGTTCGCGCGGTCTATCCGCTCGCGGACATCGCGGTGGCGCAATCCGACTTCCTAGGCAAGGCGCAGACAGGCAAGATCGTACTCGTGCCCTGAGCCGGAGAACCGTTTGCGCAACAAGATCGACCTGCGGAAGCTGCCGCCATTGAATGCCCTCAAGGGCTTCGAGGCCACGACGCGACGCGAAAGCGTGCGCGAGGCGGCCGAGGAGTTGTGCCTGACGCACCCGGCCGTGAGCTACCAGATCCAGGTGCTCGAGCAGGACCTGGGCGTGCCGCTTTTCTCCCGCACCGGACGCTCGCTGGTACCGACTGCCGAAGGCCGGTTGCTCTACAAGCACGTGCGCACGGCGCTCGAGACGCTGATCGAGGGCGCCGAGACCGTTCGCCGCACGCGCGCAGGCACGCCGCTGCGTGTGCAGACCTACGTCACCGCCTCGATCCGCTGGCTGGCGCGCAAATTGCCCGATTTCGTCGCGCGGCATCCGGAAGTCCGGCTGCAGCTCAGCACCTGCGCGTTCGAGTGGGACTTCGACGAATCGAGCGCCGATGTCGGGCTCGTCTACTGCCCGGAGACTCCCGGCCCGGAGTATCGGTGGGTGCCGCTGTTCGAGTACACGCTGAAACCGGTGTGCAGTCCTGCGCTGGCGGCGAAGCTCGGCCCTGCGCCGACGGCGGCGCAACTGCTCGAGCTCCCGCTGGTCGAGATCTACTCGGAACAGCACAACTGGGACATCTGGTTCGAAGCGGCGCAGTTGCAGTATGCGACCCGGCCGGCGATCGTCGTCGACACGCTCGCCGTGGCGCTCGAGATCGCACTGGAAGGTCGCGGTGTCGCGCTGGTGAACGGACCCTACGCCGAAGACGACCTGGCCGCCGGCCGCCTGGTGCAGCCCGTGCAGCACCAGGTGACCTGCCCCGGCGCGTGGGGCGTGATCTGCCGCCAGGACGCCTACGCCGTCGAACGCGTAAAGGTCTTCATGGACTGGCTCGGCGGCCTGGCCACGCCGATGCCGCCCGTTCAGCCGGTCTAGCCGCTCCTCAGCGCGAGAGTTCCTGCGGGTAGAGCCGCTCCCACATCGGGCACTGGTGCGCGCCGGAGGCGTCGAACATGCCGACGGCGCCCGGCTTGAGCTTGAGTGCCTGCCGCGACGGATCGAAGGGCTGCCACTCGGGCAAGCCGGCACCCGCCGGGCGACCCGTGTGAATGAAGCTGCTCCAGTACGCGACCATCTGCCGGGACAGTTCCTGCTGCGGCGCCGCGAGCGGCGGACCGTCGAGCACGCTCGTGTTCGAGAAACCGGGGAACTGATACGGCATCTCGGACGTATGCACGGCCCCGAGTTCGATGCCGGGATCGTTCATCACGGGCGGTGCCGCATCATCGGCGAACTCGTACTGGTAGACCGGCACCCAGCGTGATGCGAGCCATGCCGTGCGCAGGAACAGGCAGCTGTTCAGGCCGCCCGCCGGCATGAAGTCCGACATGGCAGTGCCGAGCGCCGTGGGGACGGATGAATAGCGATCGGCGGGGTAGGCCGCGAGCACGGTGTCGACGTTGTCGCCGTACAAGGCGCGCAGTCGCTCCTTGTAGTTGTCGCGCGTGATCTGGGCGCCGGCTTCGACTTCGTAACCCACGTAGAGGCGCATCTCGTTGCTTGCGCCGCCGTTCAGGATCGGCACTCGCACGAAATTTCCGCTGGCCAGCGCTTCTGCACCCTGCCGCGGCACCGTGCCATTGCCGTAGATCGGCGCAAAGGCGCGGTAATCCGCGCCCGCAACCACGGTGCCGGCATCGACGAGTTCCTTCACCGGCTTGCTGCGCAGGCACTTCAGCGCCGTCTTCGGGTCGTCGCAACCCACGACGTTGGCGACGGCGAGGCCGGTCTTCACTGCCTTCGTCGACGCTGCGCAATCGGAAGGTGCAACCGGAGCTCTGGATGATCGCCTTCTGGAACAGTCCTGACGTGCGTTCCGGCGAGATCAGGTGCATGCACACGCTGGCCGCGCCGGCGGAGACGCCACCAATCGTCACGTTACCGGGGTCGCCGCCGAAGGCCGCGATGTTGCGCTGGACCCAGCGCAGTGCGGCACGCTGGTCCTCGAGCGCGTAGCCGCCGTTGGCTGCGGCGGCGAACGCCGGGTGTGCCATGAAGCCGAGCGGTCCGAGCCGATAGTTGACCGAGACGACGACCATGTCGCCTTCGCGCGCGAGGAAGTCGATCGGGTAGAGCTTGGTCGAGCCGCCGACGAAGGCGCCGCCGTAAAACCAGACCAGCACCGGACGTGCGCCTTGGTGCGGCGTCGTGGGCACCGCGACGTTGACGTGCAGGCAGTCCTCGACGTTGCTTTCCTCGGTGAGGTTGAACCGTCGCGCCTGCGGGCACGCATCGCGCATCGCGGTCGCGTCCAGCACGCCTTGCCAGGGTTGCACCGGGGCCGGGGGCGCGAAGCGCAACTCGCCGACCGGCGGCGCGGCGAAAGGGATGCCCTTGAACTCGCGCACGCCCTGGCCCGTCATGCCGTGAACCTTGCCCTCGCTGGTCTGCACGATGAGCGTCGCATCGCCAGCAGTGGCCGTTGCCCGCGCTGGCGCCACGAGAATTGCTGCACAGACCGTGCTGCCGAGGAGCGCGAACAACGCGCTCCGTGCCGTGAATCGAACCATGAGTGTCACCCCTGTCGGAAGATCGATCTGTCCTGCGTACGTGCTGGCGGCGGTGCCGGATCAGCCGCGGGTTTTTTTGCGCAGCGCATCCCAGCTTGCATCACCGGTCCAGCCGCCGTCCACGGGCAGGCTGACGCCGTTCACGAACGCGCTGCTCTGGTTGTCGGCGAGGAACGCGATTGCCGCGGCCACGTCGGCCGGACGTGCAAACCGGGCCATCGGCACGCGGTCGATGATGTCGTCGTCGGTGTATGCACCGCTGCCCATGTCCTTGATGTCCATTTCGGTCTTGATCCAGCCGGGACACACGGCATTGACGCGAACGCCACGGCCGCCCCATTCGCCCGCCAGCGTGCGTGTGAGACCGATCAGCCCGTGCTTGGAGGCGTTGTAGGCCGCGCGGTGAATCACCCCGCCCAGCCCCGCAACCGAGGCGACGTTGACGATGCTGCCGGACCGGCGCGCGAGCATCTGCCGCCCGAAGTGCCTGCACAGCAGGAACGGCCCGAGCAGGTTCACGTTCATCACGCGCTGCCACTGGTCGGCCGTGGTGTCTTCCGCGGGCTGGATCATGCTGATGCCCGCGTTGTTGACGAGCACGTCCGGCTGCGCCATGCGCCTGGGCGACCCGGTCCGCCAGTGACTCGACGAAGGCCTCGGACGAAACGTCGCCAACGATGCCCTCGACCTTGCCGCCCCCGGCCTGCAGGCAGGCAACGGGGCCGTCCAGCGATTGCAGGTCCGTCATCACCACGTGGTAGCCGAGCGTCGCCAAGAGCTGCGACGTTTGCGAAACCCACACCCTGCGCCGCACCCGTCACGACGGCCACTTTCATGTTCATGCTTCTGTCACCTGTTCGACCCGCGCGATGCCGCAGGGCATGGGCCAATTCTGCCGCAAGCCCGATCTTTCTGGACGCACAAATTCATTCAATGGCGCAACGTCACGATGCCGCTACACTCGGTGCCCAGTTGGGGGAGCCGGGTACACATGCAACAGAATTCGTCCTTGCTCGGGCGTGCGCCGGCCGGCCTCGTGGTCATGCTGTCCCTCGCGCTGATGATCAACTACATCGACCGCGGTGCGATCGCCACGGCCGCTCCCTTGCTGCAGGACGAACTCCAGCTCTCGCCGAGCGAGATCGGCTGGGTGCTCGCCGTCTTCTACTGGGCGTACGCGCCGCTGCAGCCGGTCATGGGCTGGCTGGCCGATCGCATCGGGCCGGCCATCGTCCTGGCCGCGGGCTTCGCGTTGTGGAGCCTCGCCACGGCGGCGACCGGCCTCGTCTGGGGCCTGGCATCGCTCGTCGTGCTGCGCCTGCTGATGGGTGCCGGCGAGGCCACGTTTTACCCCAGTGCGCTGAGCCTGCTGGTCCGCAACGTGCCGCCGACGCAGAGGGCCCTCGCGACCGCGACCATGCAGTTCGGCGCCGTGCTGGGCCCGGCCATCGGCACGCTGCTGGGCGGCATGATCATGCTGCACTTCGGCTGGCGCGCGATGTTCGTCGTGATGGGGTGCGCTTCGCTGATCTGGCTCTTCTTCTGGCGCCGCCGCATGCAGGCCGAGCGGGTGAGCGAGGCGGCGTCCGCCGTGACGACGGGCGCGGCTCAGATGCGGACGACAACCCGTCGTACGGCGTCATCCTGCGCCAGCGTGCGCTGTGGGGCGGCATGCTCGGCACGTTCTGCTCCAACTACGCCTTCTATTTCGTGTTCTCGTGGCTGCCGCTGTACCTCGTCAAGGAACGCGGGCTGACGCTCGAGATGATGACGTACGCCACGACGGCCTTCTTCGTCGCCGACGGGGCCAGCATCCTGCTCGTCGGCTACCTGCTCGACCGCTGGGTCAAGCGCGGCGCCAGCTTCAACCGCGCCTACAAGACGGCGCTGGCCTTGAGTTGCGCGGGCGTCGGCCTGTGCCTCATCGGCAGTACGCTCGTGACGGGGCTCGTGGCCGCGTCGTTGATCCTGCTGCTCACCGGCGTGATGGACGGCTTCAACAGTCCGTCGAACCCTTCGGTCACCCAGACTTTCGCCGGACCCCGCGCCACGGGGCGCTGGATGGGTATCCAGAACGCCGTGGGCAATGTCGCGGGCATGACAGCCCCTGTCGTCACGGGATACCTCGTGGAAAGCACCGGCAACTACACTTCGGCGTCGATCGTGTCGGGCGTGGTGGCCCTCTGCGGGCTGGTGGCCTGGCTCGTCGTCGTGCCCGAAGTGAAGCCGATCGACTGGAAGGCCGAGCAACTGCGGCTGCATCCCGGCACGGCCGTGGGCTGAATACTCCAGGACAACGCTACAGACTCCACTGAGACGAACATGCGCAAGATCACCGAACCGGCACGCGAGATCGACGTCGTCCACGAGACGGACGTGCTGGTCGTCGGCAGTGGGCCCGGCGGCCTGGCCGCGGCGCTCGCGTCGGCCCGTGCCGGCGTCAAGACCACGCTCGTCGAACGGTACGGCTGCTTCGGCGGCAACATCACGCAGGTCGGCGTCGAGGGCTTTGCCTGGTACCGCCACGAAGCGACGGTCGACAGCGAGGGCATCGGCACCGGAGTTCGAGAGCGTGCCAAGGCCATGGGCGCCGCCAGCCCTGAGCCGCAGTCCCTGAGCCACGCGCTCGATGCCGAGATGTTCAAGTACGTCGCGGACGTGCTCGTGCAGGAGGCCGGCATCGAACCGATGCTGCACCGGAGCTTCGTCGCGCCGATCGTCGAGGCGGGCGAGATCCGCGGCATCATCACCGAGAGCAAGGCCGGTCGCGAGGCGATCCTGGCCCGGCGGGTGATCGACGGCACGGGCGATGCCGACGTCGCGACCCGCGCGGGCGCGAAGGTATGCAAGACGCCGCGCGAGGAGATGATGTCGGTCTCGGTCATGTTCTCGATGACCGGCGTCAACAAGCAGCGCTTCATCGACGCCGTGAAGGCCGATCCGCAGACCTACAACGACTGGAAGGGCGGCGGCGAGTGGCAGATCGAGACGACCGGCAAGGAAGACGAGATGTTCTCGCCCTTCCTGCGCAAGCCGTTCAAGCAGGCGGTCAAGGCAGGCGTGATCCCCGCGTCGCTCGCGACCATCGCGGGCACCTGGGGTGCCGTGAGCGACCAGGGCGACCTCACGTACCTGAACCTGATTCATCTCGCGGCTGACGGCACCGACCCGGCCGACCTGACGCGTGGCGAAATGGAAGGCCGGCGGCAGGCCGTGCACGCGGTCGAAGCGCTGAAGCACTTCATGCCCGGCTGTGAAGGCGCCAAGCTCCGCAATTTCGGCATGACGCTCGGCATCCGCGACACGCGCAAGATCGACGCCCTCTACAACATGACCGCCGCCGACGTGCGCGAGCAGGGCCGCTTCGACGATTCGATCGGCATCTTCCCGGAATTCATCGATGGCTACGGCCTGCTGATCCTGCCGACCACGGGCCGGTACTTCCACGTGCCTTACCGGTCCCTGGTGCCGCAGGGTGTGCAGGGCCTGCTGGTGGCAGGCCGCAGCATCGGCGGCGACAAGGTGTCGCACGCAGCCGTCCGCAACATGATGTGCTGCGCCGTGAGCGGGCAGGGTGCGGGCGTTGCGGCTGCAATCTCGCTGCAGCACGACCAGCCGTTCGACCGCATCGACATGGGCAAGGTCCAGGCGGAGCTGCGCCGGCAGGGCGCACGGCTTGCCTGAGCGCCGCCACGCAGCGACCATGACTGCCCCATGAGCAAGCGTCACTACGATTTCGTCATCGTCGGCGGCGGGTCCGCCGGATCCGCGCTGGCCAACCGGCTGAGCGCCGATCCCGGCACGTCGGTGCTGGTGCTCGAGGCCGGTCACAGCGACTTCCGCTGGGATCCACTGATCCACATGCCGGCGGCGCTGTCGATGCCGATCGGCAATCCGCGGTACGACTGGCGCTATTCGAGCGAACCCGAACCCCACATGAATGGCCGGCGGGTCTATCACGCGCGCGGCAAGGTGCTTGGCGGCTCGAGCAGCATCAACGGCATGATCTTCCAGCGTGGCAACCCGCTCGACTACGAGCGCTGGGCAGCCGATCCAGGCATGCAGAACTGGAGCTACGCCCACTGCCTGCCTTACTTCAAGCGCATGGAGACGTGCGCTGCGGGCGCGGATGACTGGCGTGGCGGCGAAGGTCCGCTGGTGCTCGAACGCGGTCCCGCGACGAATCCGCTGTTCGATGCATTCTTCCGCTCGGCCGAGCAGGCGGGCTATCCGCGCACGGACGACGTGAACGGCTACCGGCAGGAAGGATTCGCCAGGTTCGACCGCAACGTGCACCGTGGGCGGCGCCTGAGCGCGGCCCGCGCCTACCTGCACCCCGTGATGCACCGGCCGAACCTCACCGTGCGCACCCTGGCCTTCGTCAAGCGCATCTTGTTCGAAGGCCAGCGGGCAGTCGGCGTCGAATGCAGTCATTACAAAGGCCTGCCGGCGACGATCCGTGCCGGCGAAGTCATCCTGTGCGGCGGCGCCATCAACACGCCGCAGCTGCTGCAACTGTCCGGCGTCGGTCCGGCGAACCTGCTGCAATCGCTGGGAATCCCCATGGTCACGGACCTGCCCGGCGTCGGCGCCAACCTGCAGGACCACCTCGAGGTCTACGTGCAGTACGCCTGCCGCGAACCGGTCGCCGTGAACCCGCACATCGGCTGGCTGCGCAAGCTCGGCGTCGGTGCGCAATGGCTTTTCCTGCGCTCGGGCATCGGCGCGACCAATCACTTCGAGGGCGGCGGGTTCTGCCGCAGCAACGACGAAGTGGACTACCCGAACCTGATGTTCCATTTCCTGCCGATGGCGATCAGGTACGACGGCACGTCGCCGTCAGAGGGCCTTGGCTACCAGGTGCACGTCGGGCCGATGTATTCCGATGCGCGCGGCACCGTGCAAATCCGCTCGAGCGATCCGGGGCAACCGCCAGCGCTGCGGTTCAACTACCTGTCGACCGAACAGGATCGTCGCGAGTGGGTCGAGGCGATCCGTGTCGCGCGGCGCATTCTCAACCAGCCGGCGCTGGCCGAGTTCAGCGGCGGCGAAATTTCGCCGGGACCGGGCGTGGAGTCTGACGCAGAGATCCTCGACTGGGTGCGGCGCGATGCCGAAACGGCCTTGCACCCGACCTGCACCGCCAAGATGGGGACGGGAGCGGATGCAGTGCTCGATCCGGGCTCGATGCGGGTGCACGGCCTCGACGGCCTGCGCGTCGTCGATGCGAGCGCGTTCCCCTACGTGCCCAATGGCAACACCTATGCGCCGACGATGATGGTGGCGGAGAAAGGCGCCGACCTGATCCTCGGCAACACGCCGCTGCCTGCGGCAACGACACCCTTTTTCAGGCTGCGTGACGGCAGCCCACTGTATCCCCCCGGGGATCCACGCAATTCCAGCGGAGCGAGTTCATGACGGCGATGGTGATAGACGGCAAGCAGATCGCAGAGCAGACCCGGGCAGAAGCCGCCGTGGGCGCCCTCGCGCTCAAGACGCGCACAGGAGTGATTCCGCACCTCGCGGCCGTCCTGGTCGGCGAAGACCCTGCCAGCGCCGTCTACGTGCGCAACAAGCAGATCGCCTGCGAAAAGGCGGGCTTCAAGAGCACGCTGCACCGGCTCCCGGCGAGCACGGGCCGGGCCGAACTGCTGGCGCTGGTGCAGGCACTGAATGCGGACTCCGGCGTGCACGGCATCCTCGTGCAGCTGCCGCTGCCGAAAGGCCTCGACACCACGCTGATCCTCGACGCGATCCTGCCCGCGAAGGACGTCGACGGCTTTCATCCCGAGAACGTCGGCCTGCTGCAGCAGGGGCGACCGCGCTTCCTGCCGTGCACTCCCGCCGGAGTCATGCGGATGCTCAAGGTTTCGGGCATCGAGACCGCCGGCAAGCACGCGGTCGTGATCGGCCGCAGCGACATCGTCGGCAAGCCGATGGCGGCGCTGCTGGTGCAGAAGGGCGCCGATGCGACCGTGACCCTGTGTCACAGCCGCACGAAGGACATCGGAGCCTTCTGCCGTGAGGCCGACATCCTCGTCGCCGCGCTCGGCATCCCGCAGTTCGTAAAGGGCGACTGGATCAAGCCGGGCGCCGTGGTCATCGACGTCGGCATCAACCGCGTAGGCGACAAGCTGGTGGGGGACGTCGACTACCTGCCGGCCGCACAGGTTGCCGCGGCCATCACGCCCGTGCCGGGCGGCGTCGGACCGATGACGATCGCGATGCTGCTACAGAACACCCTGCAGGCCGCGATCAACCTTGCGGAATCACACGGCCGCTGAAGCCGCTTTTGCGACCGGAGGCTGCAGTTGGCGGGCTGCAGCCAGTGCCGCGGGGCTGAGCCCTGCGCCACCGGCCGCTGCGTGCGCAATGATCTGCGTGCGCATGCGCGGGTCCCAGAACTTGGTGATGTGCGCAGCGATCTCCTGCGGAGCCGCGTCGACGCCGGCCTCCGAGACGAAGAAATCGGCGATCTGGTTCGCCATCGTGACCAGGCTTTCGACGTTCATTGCAGGACTTCCCGCGTCATTGTCGTGAGCGCGCGGCAGTCGTCGCGCCGCGTAACAGGCCAAGCTGCTGCTCGTTCTGCTCGTGGAATCGGCGCTGCCACTCGGAGGGCCGCTGCACCTTGACCGCCTGCACGGCGGTCACCTTGTATTCGGGACAGTTGGTCGCCCAGTCCGAGTTCTCGGTCGTGATGACGTTGGCGCCGGAATCCGGGAAGTGGAACGTGGTGTACACCACGCCCGGCTGCACGCGCTCGGTGACCGTGGCCCGCAACACGGTCTCGCCCGCGCGGCTCGTGATGCCGACCCAGTCGCCGGCGCCGATGCCGCGATCCTCCGCGTCCTGCGGGTGAATCTCGAGCACGTCCTCTTCGTACCACTGGCTGTTGGCGGTGCGACGCGTCTGCGCACCCACGTTGTACTGCGTCAGCACGCGACCCGTCGTCAGGATCAACGGGAAGCGCACGTTGACCCGTTCGCTGGTCGGCACGTACTCGGTGACGTAGAAGCGACCCTTGCCGCGCACGAACTCGCCGATGTGCATGGTCGGCGTGCCCTCGGGCGCCGCGTCGTTGCAGGGCCACTGGATGCTGCCGAGGCGATCGAGCTTCTCGTACGACACGCCCGTGAAGGTCGGCGTGAGGCGGGCGATCTCGTCCATGATCTCGGAGGGGTGCGAGTAATTCATCTCGTAACCCAGCGCGCGTGCGAAGCCGACGGTGGCCTCCCAGTCCGCCAGGCCGGCGAGGGGCTGCATCACCTTGCGCACGCGCGAGATGCGCCGTTCCGCGTTGGTGAACGTGCCGTCCTTTTCCAGGAACGACGAGCCCGGGAAGAACACGTGCGCGTACTTCGCCGTCTCGTTCAGGAACAGGTCCTGCACGACCAGGCACTCGAGCGCGGAGAGCGCGGCCGTGACGTGTTGCGTGTTCGGGTCGGACTGCGCCATGTCCTCGCCCTGCACGTACAGCGCCTTGAAACTGCCGTCGAGCGCCGCCTCGAACATGTTCGGGATGCGCAGGCCGGGCTCGGGCTCGAGCTGCACGCCCCATTCGGCGCCGAACAGGGCGCGCGTGGACGCGTCCGACACGTGCCGGTAACCGGCGAGCTCGTGCGGGAACGAACCCATGTCGCACGAACCCTGCACGTTGTTCTGGCCGCGCAGCGGGTTCACGCCTACGCCTTCGCGGCCGATGTTGCCCGTGGCCATCGCCAGGTTGGCGATGCCGAGCACCATCGTGCTGCCCTGGCTGTGCTCGGTGACGCCGAGCCCGTAATAGATCGCGCCGTTGCCGCCGGTGGCATAGAGACGGGCGGCGCCACGCACCAGTTCGGCCGGCACGCCCGTGACGTCGGCGAGCGCTTCGGGCGAGTTCTTCGGCTGCGACACGAAGTCGCGCCATCTCTGGAATGGAGCGGGCTCGCAGCGTTCGGCGACGTAGGCCTCGTTGACCAGGCCTTCCGTGACGACGACGTGCGCGATCGAGTTGATCAGCGCGACGTTGGTGCCGGGACGCAGCGGCAGGTGGAAGTCCGCCTCGATGTGCGGCGAGCGCACGAGGTCGATGGCGCGCGGGTCGGCGACGATGAGCTTCGCGCCTTCGCGCAGCCGCCGCTTCATGCGCGACGCGAACACCGGATGGCCATCGGTCGGGTTGGCGCCGATCACGAAGATCACGTCGCTCTTCATCACGGAATCGAAAGCCTGGGTGCCAGCCGATTCGCCGAGCGTGTGCTTCAGGCCATACCCGGTGGGCGAATGGCAGACGCGTGCGCAAGTGTCGACGTTGTTCGTGCCCAGCGCCGCGCGCACGAGCTTCTGCACCAGGAACGATTCCTCGTTGGTGCAGCGGGAGGAGGTGATGCCGCCCACGGACCCGCGTCCGTACTGCGCCTGGATGCGGCGGAACTCGGACGCGGCGTAGGTGAACGCCTCGTCCCAGCTGACGGGTTGCCACGGATCGGTGATCTGCTTGCGGATCATCGGCGTGGTGATACGGTCGGCATGCGTGGCATAGCCGTACGCAAACCGGCCCTTGACGCAGGCGTGCCCACGGTTGGCCTTGCCGTCGCGGCTCGGCACCATGCGCACGACCTGATCGTCCTTGACCTCGGCCTCGAACGAGCAACCCACGCCGCAATAGGCGCAGGTCGTCGTCACGGCCTTGTCGGGGCGGCCCATGATCGCCAGCGGCTTCTCAATGAGCGCTGCGGTCGGGCACGACTCGACGCAGGCGCCGCACGAGACGCACTCGGAATCGAGGAACGGCTCGTCCTGGCTCGCGACCACGCGCGACTCGAAGCCGCGGCCTTCGATCGTCAGCGCGAAGGTGCCCTGGACTTCGTCACAAGCGCGCACGCAACGCGAACAGGCGATGCAGAGCGACGGATCGAACTGGAAGTACGGGTTGCTGTCGTCGCAGGGAGCCGCCTGGTGGTTCGCGCCTTCGAAGCCGTACGGGCTCGTCGTCACGCCCAGGTCGGCGGCGACGCTCTGCAGTTCGCAGTGCGTGTCGGCGGGGCAGCCCTTGCAGTTGAGCGGATGGTCGGAGACGTAGAGTTCGACGACGCCCTTGCGCAGCTGGCGCAGCTTGTCGCTCTCGGTCTTCACCTTCATGCCGGGTGCGACCAATGTCGTGCAGGACGCGGGGAAGCCCCGCTGACCCTCGACCTCGACGAGGCAGACGCGACAGGAACCGAACGCCTTCAGCGTGTCGGTGGCGCAGAGCTTCGGGATCGCACCGCCTGCGGCCGCTGCGGCACGCATGATCGACGTGCCCGCCGGTACGGTGACCTCGGCGCCGTCGATCGACAGCGTGACCGACTCACCCTGGGCCGCCGGCGTGCCAGCGTCCTTTCGATTGATCGCGAACATCCAGTAGCTCCTCGTGCCTCAGCGGTCGCGAGAAAAATCGCCGGGAAAATGCTTCACCGCGCTCATGACCGGGAACGGCGTCATGCCGCCCAGGCCGCACAGCGAGCCGTGCTGCATGGTTTCACAAAGGCTCTCCAAGCGGGCGAGGTTCGCCTGCTTCTCGACACCCTGGAGGATGCGGTCGATGACCTCCACGCCGCGGGTCGAGCCGATGCGGCAGGGCGTGCACTTGCCGCAGGACTCGACCGCGCAGAACTCCATCGCGTAGCGCGCCATGCGTGCCATGTCGACGGTGTCGTCGAAGGCGACGATGCCGCCGTGGCCCACCAGCGCGCCGATCGCGGTAAACGCTTCGTAGTCGAGCGGAGTGTCGAACTGCGATTCCGGCAGGTAAGCACCGAGCGGACCGCCGACCTGCACGGCCCGGATCGGGCGACCGGAAGCCGAGCCCCCGCCGAAGTCGTAGAGCAACTCACGCAGCGTGACACCGAAGGCTTTCTCGACCAGTCCGCCGCGCTTCAGGTTGCCCGCGAGCTGGATGGGCAGCGTGCCGCGCGAACGACCCATGCCGAAGTCGCGGTAGTACGCAGCGCCGCGCTCGAGAATGATCGGCACCGAGCCCAGCGAAATGACGTTGTTGATGATGGTCGGCTCACCGAACAGTCCCTTGATCGCCGGCAGGGGCGGGCGGTAACGCACCTCGGCCCGCTTGCCCTCGAGGCTTTCGAGCAGCGCGGTTTCCTCGCCGCAGATATAGGCGCCTGCGCCCATGCGCACTTCGAGCTCGAACGCCCTGCCGCTGCCGCAGACGTCGGGGCCGAGATAGCCGCGCCCACGCGCCGCCTCGATGGCTTCACGCAGGGCATGGCCGGCGTGCGGGTATTCGCAGCGGAGGTAGATGTAACCTTTCGTGGCGCCGACCGCGATGCCCGCGATGGTCATGCCTTCGACCAGGCAGAGCGGATCGCCTTCCATCAACATGCGATCCGAGAACGTGCCCGAGTCGCCTTCGTCGGCATTGCAGACGACGTACTTCTGCGGTGAGTGCTGTTCGAGCACCGTGCGCCACTTGATGCCGGTCGGGAACGCCGCGCCGCCGCGGCCGCGCAAGCCGGACTCCAGCACTTCCTGCACGATCTCAGCGCCCGTCATGCCGAGCGCTCGCTTCAGTCCGGCGAACCCGCCGTGCGCAAGATAGTCGTCGACGCTGACGGGATCGATGACGCCGACCCGCGCGAACGTCAGGCGCTCCTGCTGCGCGAACCACGGCATGTCTTCGACGCGGCCCAGTCGCAACGGGTGCGGCGCGGCGTCGAACAAGCCTGCCTGCACGAGTCCGGGTACGTCGTCGGCCGTGACCGGCCCGTAGGCGATGCGCTGACCGTCCGCATCTTCGACTTCGACCAGCGGCTCGAGCCAGACCATGCCGCGCGAACCGACGCGCGTAAGCGTGATCGAGGCGCCCTTGGCGGCGGCTGCGACCTGCAGTGCTGCCGTGGTCTCATCGGCGCCCAGGGCCTGGGCGGCGGCATCGCGGGAAATGTAGACACGCACGGTCATCAGCGATTCCGCCATTCGGCCAGGATTGCCGCGAGCCGTTCTGGCGTCACTCGACCGTAGAGCTTCTCATCGACCATCACCGTCGGACCTGCTGCACAGTTGCCGAGGCAATAGACCGCTTCGAGCGTAAACAGGCCATCGTCGCTGGTGCCGCCGTAGTCGACGCCGAGTTCGCGCTTGGCGTGCTGCTCGGTTTTCTCGCCGTGCATGGCCTGGCATGCCTCGGCGCGGCAAACGTGCACGACGTGACGGCCCGGTTCCTGCTGCCGGAAGTAGTGGTAGAAACTGACGACGCCGTGGACTTCGGCGCGCGACAGGTTAAGGGCCTTCGCAATACGCGCCACGTGCCCGGCGCTGATGTGTCCGACCGTGTCCTGCACGGCGTGCAGGATCGGCAGCAAGGGTCCCTCCATCCCGGCGTGTTCCGCCAGGATGCGCTCGAGGGTCGAGTCGTCGTCGAGCTCAGTCACGGCCATGCACCAAAGTCCCCCGTGCCGCCGAGGGGCGACCGTCGGCCGATGGTAAGGCCTGCAGAATCAGAGAGCTACAGGACGGCAGGGCAATTTACACCGACGCGTGGATGACGCGGGGCCATCACATTTCGGCATGGGTCCGCCCGGCTCAGAGCTTGGCGCTCGGACGCTCCGCCACGCGCTCCCGCCAGTCGGCCAGGTGCTTCAGGCCCGCATCGGCCGGGCGGAATTTCACGAGCCGCGCGAACTCGAGGCCGCAGAACGCGGTGATGTCCGCGATCGTGAACCGGTCGCCCGCCATCCAGGGCCGCTTGGACAACAGTTGATCGAAAAGCGCGGCTGCCGCAACCATGCGCTTGCCCTGTTCGGCCGCGTAATCGGCGAACTGCGGATTCTCGAGCGGCAGCAGCCCAGGGTGCGTGTGGCGCACGTGATTGGCGACGGCCGCGAGCAACGTCATTTCGACCTGGCGGTCGGCCATCTCGATGAAGGCCCGTTCCTCGGCGTCGACACCCATCAGGTTCGGTTCGGGATACAGGTACTCGAGGTAACTGCAGATGGCGCGCGACTCCGCCAGGAAGCGGCCGTCGTCGAGCTCGAGCACCGGCACCCGCGCGACCGGATTCATGGCGGTGAATTTCGGGCTGCGATGCTCGCCCGCGTTGAGGTCGTACACCACGCGTTCGATGCCGGTGATGCCTTTCTCCATCAGGAACATGTCGACACGGCGTGGATTCGGTGCGCGGAGCGAGGTGTGAAGTTTCATGTTCGGGTCCCCCCTGGGACGATTCGTGGAGCGGTGGGCAGGGCGTTGCAGCTATTCGGCTTCCGGCGCGGGTCCGCCCGTGACGACCATCTTGCGGGCTTCCTCGACGAACTTGCGCGCTTTCTCGGCGTCCTCCTCGGAGCCGCTCAGTTTCGACGGCGGCATCAGGATGCCGGCCTGGACGGCAGGGCGCTGACGAATCTGGTTGACCCAGCGTGTCAGGTGCGGCAGGTCGTCGAACGGCACGCCCGACCATTTCGACGTGCGAACCCAGGCCCAGTTGGCGATGTCCGCAATGGAGTAATCGCCGGCCAGGAACTCGTTGTGCGCGAGATGACCGTCGAGCACCGTGAACAGGCGCTTCACCTCGGCGTGGTACCGGTCGATCGCTGGCTGGATCTTTTCCGGAAAATAGCGGAAGAAGACGTTCGCCTGGCCCATCATCGGGCCGACGCCACCCATCTGGAACATCAGCCACTGCAGCACGCGCGAGCGGCCCTTGGCGTCGGCCGGCATGAGCCTGCCCGTCTTCTCGGCAAGGTAGACCAGGATCGCGCCCGACTCGAACACTGCGAAATCATCCGCAGCGTGATCGATGATCGCCGGGATGCGACCGTTCGGGTTGATCTGCAGGAACCACGGTTCCTTCTGCTCACCCTTGGCGAAGTCGATGACCCGCATTTCGTAGGGCAGCGTGAGTTCTTCGAGCGCGATTGAGACCTTGTGGCCATTGGGGGTGGCGGCCGTGAACAGTTCGATCATGGGGGCTCCGGCAGCCGTCGGTTGGACGGTGTACCAGAGCTTAGTTCATCAGTCCCCATGAACCAACGCTCGGGAATCGCCCTGCGACGGGCCGAACCGTGTGCTGCGTGCGATGGACACATGGGAGAAGCGAGGTGCGGCATGTAGATTGGCAGGCGTGGAGGACACGCTGATGCTCAAGTTCCTGCTCTGGCTGCTGCTGCTCGTCGTCTGCTGGCCGCTCGCCATGCTGGCGGTGCTGCTGTGGCCGCTCGTGTGGCTGATTTCGCTGCCGTTCAGGTTGGTCGGTATCGCCGTCGAAGGCGTGTTCGCCTTCCTGCGTTCGCTGGTGCTGCTGCCGGCTCGCGTGCTGGGCGGCCGTCCGAGTCGGCCGTGATCACCGCTGGTGCCCCGGGCCAGACTCGAACTGGCACTCCCTTGCGGGAAACGGATTTTAAGTCCGTAGCGTCTACCGGTTTCGCCACCGGGGCCCGAGCCGCAGTTTAGCGGAGCGCAACGCGCACGCGATGGTCATCTCGGCTGCAATCGTCCTGCATGCCGTCCTCGAGCGGCCGGCAACGCCTAGTCGGCCATCGTACCGATGCCGACTTTGGTGTCGAGCGCGATCCCGGCGAGTTCGTAGCCGCGGCGGAAATCCTGCACGTGCCGTGTCATCCACGACTCGGCTTCGTCGGGTTTGCGCTCGCGGATGGCTTCGACGATGCAGCGCTGTGCCACGAGGATGCGGGTGCGGCCCTGCGGAACGCGATCGATCATGCGGCGCAGGGAAGGGGCGAGCAATCGCGTCACGGGCTGCATGGCGAGTTGCAGCACACGGTTGCCGCTGAGCTCGGCCAGCTTGCCGAAGAACTCGACGACCTGGGTCACGGCACCATCGGCGCTGCGGGCCGTCTCGACTGCCGCGACGATCGATTCGAGCGCCGCTACGTCTGCGGCCGTGCCTTGCTCTGCGGTGAGTGCAGCGACGCGGGGCGCCACCGCTCGCATGGCCTCCCACAATTCGATGAAGGTGACGTCGTCGAGGGCGAGGGTGCGTCCGACGCGCGACGCGGTCTCCGCGTGACCGGGGCGAGTGACCTTGAGTCGCTTGCCGCCGCCTTCGCGGCCCACGAGCCCGGCCGATTCGAGTCGGCGCAATGCCTCGCGCACCGTCGAGCGGTTGACCGCGAACTGCTCGGCCAGCTCGGTCTCGGTCGGCAGGGCATCGCCCGGTCGCAGGCTGCGCCGCAGGATCTTCTGCTCGATGACCGTTGAGATGCGATGCGAGGCCGGCTGGCGGGCGAGGGGCTCGAACAGCGGGGCCTTGTAGGCGGGGGTAGACTCGGTCATGGTGCGTCCCGATTGACGGATAGTCCGATTGTCGGACAATATAGAGCGCATCGACCGACCACGCAACACCGGGGTAACCGCCATGTTCGACTTCGACTTCGGCCTGGGTGAGGACATCGACCTCCTGCGGGAAACGGTGCGCAGCTTCGCCGCCACCGAGATCGCGCCCCGTGCGGCCGACATCGATCGCAACAACGAATTTCCGATGGACCTGTGGCGCAAGTTCGGCGACCTCGGCCTGCTCGGCATCACGGTGGCGCCAGAGTTCGGCGGCACCGGCATGGGTTACCTCGCACACGTCATCTGCATGGAAGAGATCAGTCGGGCCTCGGGCAGCGTGGCGCTGTCGTACGGCGCGCACTCGAACCTCTGCGTCAACCAGATCCATCGCTGGGGCACGCAGGCGCAGAAGGAAAAGTACCTGCCTAAACTGCTCTCGGGTGAACACGTGGGTGCGCTGGCCATGAGCGAACCCGGTTCCGGCTCCGACGTCATGAGCATGCGCCTGCATGCGCGGCTGCAGGGCGACCGCTACGTGCTTAACGGCAACAAGATGTGGATCACCAACGGGCCGGTCGCCGACACGCTGGTCGTGTACGCCACGGTCGACCCGGGCGCGGGCACCAATGGAGTCACGGCGTTCCTGGTCGAAAAAGGCTGCAAGGGCTTCTCGACCGGGAGGAAGCTCGACAAGCTCGGCATGCGCGGATCGGATACCTGCGAACTCGTGTTCGAAAATTGCGAGGTGCCCGCCGAAAACGTCCTGGCACAGGTGGGACAGGGTGCCCGCGTCCTGATGAGCGGCCTCGACTATGAGCGTGTCGTTCTTGCCGGCGGGCCGCTGGGACTGATGCGCGCCGTGTTCGATTGTGTCGTGCCCTACGTGCACGAACGCAGGCAGTTCGGCGCGCCGATCGGCTCGTTCCAGCTGATGCAGGGCAAGCTCGCCGACATGTACACGACGCTCAGCTCGTGCTGCGCCTACGTCTACGCCGTGGCCAGGGCCTGCGACGCGGGCAAGACCACGCGCATGGATGCGGCTGGCTGCATCCTGCTGGCCGCAGAGAAAGCAACGCAGGTGGCCCTGGACGGCATCCAGGCGCTGGGCGGCAACGGCTACATCAACGACTACCCGACCGGGCGTATCCTGCGCGACGCGAAGCTCTACGAGATCGGCGCGGGCACCAGCGAGATCCGCCGCATGCTGATCGGTCGCGAGCTGTTCGCGGCGACGGCCTGACGCACAGGGGAGACGACGATGCCGATGGGCGGTCTTTATTTCGAGCAGTTCAGCGTGGGCCAGCGGTTCGAGCACGTGCTGCGCCGCACGGTCACCGAGGCCGACAACCTCATCTTCAGCGCGCTCACGCACAACCCGGCGGCCCTGCACCTCGACGAGGAATACATGAAGTCCTCCGAGTTCGGCACGCGCATCGTGAACAGCTGCTTCACGCTGAGCCTGATGGTCGGCGTCTCCGTCGCCGACACCACGCTCGGGACGACCGTAGCGAATCTCGGCTGGGACGAGGTCCGCTTTCCCAGGCCCGTGTTCATCGGCGACACCCTGCGCACCGAATCGATCGTGCACGAGATGCGCGAGAGCAAGTCGCGTCCCGGCGCCGGCATCGTCACGTTCGTCCACCGTTGTTTCAACCAGCGCAACGAAGAGGTGGCGGTGTGCAAGCGCATGGCCCTGATGAAGAAGCTGCCGGCAGGAGTGGCCTGATGCGTTCGATGCTGTTCGTGCCGGGCGACCGGCCGGAGCGATTCGCGAAGGCGCTGGCGAGCGGCGCCGATGCCGTGATCTGCGATCTCGAGGACGCGGTGACGCCGGCCACGCGTCCGCAGGCACGGCTCAACGTGGCCGACCTGTTGCGCACGACCGGGCGATCGATCCCGCTGTGGGTGCGCATCAATCCCGCGCAGACCGACGACGCGCTCCCCGACCTCGCCGCCGTGGTCGCGGCACGACCCGACGGCATCGTGTTGCCGAAGGCTCGCACTGGCGCCGACCTGCAACGGCTCGATCACTGGCTCGAAGCGCTCGAGGTCCAGCACGGCCACCCGTGCTGCGCCATCAAGGTGATCGCGTTGATCACCGAGACCGCGCAAGCCGTGCTCAGCGGCTCGACCTTCAAGGTACCTCCGGCACGAGTCATCGGTTACACGTGGGGCGCCGAAGACCTGGCCGCAGACGTGGGTGCCTCCGCCAACCGAACACCCGCGGGCGACTTCGAGTTCACGTTCCGGCTGGCGCGCTCGTCGTGCCTGCTGATGGCTGCCGCCGCAGGGATCGCCGCGTACGACACGACCGACATCGAGTTCAAGGATGTCGCCGCCGTCGAGCGTCGGGCGCAGGCCTCCCGTCGCGACGGTTTCGTCGGCAAGCTCGCGATCCATCCGGCACAGCTCGCGCCTATTCACGCCGCGTTCACGCCGACCAGCGACGAGGTGGCCTGGGCACGTCGCGTCATCAAGCTGATGTCGGCGGCGGGCGGGCAGGGCGCCGTGGCGCTCGACGGCCGCATGATCGATCGACCGCACGTCAAGCAGGCGGAGCGCATCCTGGCCGCGCTCGAACGCCGCTGATCCGCGCATCGCGCAAGGGGAGACTCGAAGCATGAGCGTGCTGCAGACCCGTATCGACCGGCATGGCGCCGAGTTCACGGCCAACGAAGCCGTCAATCGAGCCCTGGCCGCCGAACTCCGTGAACTCGCGGCGAAGGTCCGCGCAGGCGGCCCCGCGGCGGCGCGTGCCCAGCACGAGAGCCGCGACAAGCTGCTGGTGCGCGATCGCATCGACCGGCTGCTCGATCCGGGCACGCCCTTCCTCGAGATCGGCCAGCTCGCGGGTCACAACCTGTACGAAGACTGGATTCCGAGCGGCGGTGTCGTGGCCGGTATCGGCCGCGTGTCCGGTCTTGAATGCGTCATCGTCGGCAACGACGCGACGGTGAAGGGCGGCACGTATTACCCCATCACCGTGCGCAAGCACCTGCGGGCGCAGGAAGTGGCGCTCGAGAATCGCCTGCCCTGCATCTATCTGGTCGATTCAGGCGGCGCGTTCCTGCCGCGGCAGGACGACGTCTTCCCCGACCGCGAACATTTCGGCCGCATTTTCTACAACCAGGCGCAGATGTCGGCGCGCGGGATACCACAGCTGGCCGTGGTGATGGGATCGTGCACGGCAGGTGGCGCGTACGTCCCGGCGATGTGCGACGAGGCGATCATCGTGCGCGAACAGGGCACGATCTTCCTGGGTGGACCGCCGCTGGTGCAGGCCGCCACGGGCGAACGCGTCGATGCGGAGACGCTCGGAGGTGGCGACGTGCACGCACGGCAGTCCGGCGTGGTCGATTACCTCGCCGACAACGATGCGCACGCGCTGTGGATGGCGCGGCGCCTGGTGGCCAACCTCAACCGCACGGGCTCGAAGCCACCGCCCGAGCCAGGTCGCGCGCCGATCTATGCCGCCGAAGAGCTTTACGGAGTCGTGCCGCGGGACACGCGTCATCCCTACGACGTGCGCGAAGTAATTGCGCGCCTCGTCGACGCGTCCGAATTCGACGAATTCAAGGAACTCTACGGCACGACGCTCGTCTGCGGCTTCGCGCGGATCGCCGGTTACCCGGTGGGCATCGTCGCGAACAACGGCGTGCTGTTCTCCGAGGCTGCGCTCAAGGGCGCGCACTTCATCGAACTGTGCAATCGCCGGCGCGTGCCGCTCGTATTCCTGCAGAACATCACCGGCTTCATGGTCGGCCGCAAGTACGAAGCCGGCGGCATCGCTCGCGACGGCGCCAAGATGGTGACGGCAGTGGCCTGCGCGTCCGTGCCAAAGTTCACCGTGATCATCGGCGGTTCGTTCGGTGCGGGCAACTATGCGATGTGCGGTCGCGCGTACGGCGGCCGCTTCCTCTGGACCTGGCCCAACTCGCGCATTTCGGTGATGGGCGGCGAGCAGGCCGCGACAGTGCTTGCGATCGTCAAGCGCGAAGGCCTGAGCCGCCGGGGCGAGGAGTGGCCGCAGGACGACGAACGGAAGTTCCGCGACGACATCCGTGGCCAGTACGAAACCCAGGGTCACCCCACGTACGCCAGCGCGCGGCTCTGGGACGACGGTGTGATCGACCCGGCCGACACGCGCAACGTGCTGGCCCTCGCGCTCGCGGCGGCCACGTGCCGGCCCGACGAGGGCGAGACCCCCTTCGGCATCTTCAGGATGTGAGGCGAGCCATGCTCAAGAGCGTCCTGATTGCCAACCGCGGCGAGATCGCCTGCCGCGTCATTCGCACCGCGCGACGGCTGGGTCTGCGCACCGTCGCCGTGTATTCGGAAGCCGACCGTGGAGCGCTGCACGTGCGGATGGCGGACGAAGCCGTGTGCATCGGTCCTGCCGCGGCGCGCGAAAGTTATCTCGACGGCGACAAGCTGCTTGCGGTGGCGAAGCAGCATGGCTGCGAATCGATTCACCCCGGGTACGGTTTCCTGTCCGAGAACGCGGACTTCGCCCGGGCCTGCGAGGCGGCCGGCGTCGTGTTCATCGGCCCGCCCGCGTCATCGATCGACCGCATGGGTTCGAAGAGCGAGGCACGCCGACTGATGGCCGCCGCCGGCGTGCCCGTGCTGCCGGGCTACGACGATGACGACCAGTCCGATGCCAAGCTGCTCGCAGCGACCCGCAAGCTGAAGTTCCCGTTGCTGATCAAGCCGACCGCGGGCGGCGGCGGCAAGGGCATGCGTATCGTGCGCGCCGAAGCCGACTTCGACGAAGCGCTCGCCGGCGCGCGCCGCGAAGCCGCCAAGTCCTTTGGCGATGATCGCGTGCTGCTCGAACGCTTCGTCGAAAAGGGGCGGCACGTCGAGATCCAGGTGTTCGCCGACGCGCACGGCAACGCGGTGCACCTGTACGAGCGTGACTGCTCGCTGCAGCGTCGTCACCAGAAAGTCATCGAGGAAGCCCCGGCCCCCGGCCTGAACGACACGACGCGCGCGGCGATGGGCGCAGCGGCAGTGGCAGCCGCGAAGGCGGTCGGTTATCGCGGCGCCGGCACGGTCGAGTTCCTGTACGACGGCGTCGAGTTCTATTTCCTCGAGATGAATACGCGCTTGCAGGTCGAGCATCCGGTCACCGAAATGATCACCGGGCTCGACCTCGTCGAATGGCAACTGCGTGTCGCCTCGGGCGAACTATTGCCGCTGGAACAGGCGGCGATCCCGCGCCGTGGCCACGCGGTCGAGGCGCGGTTGTATGCCGAGGATCCGGAGCGCGGCTTCCTGCCGTCCACGGGACGCCTGTCGCGGCTGCGCTTTCCTCCCGCGACGCAGGACGTGCGCGTCGACGCGGGCGTGGAGGAGGGTGACGAAGTCACGATCCACTACGACCCGATGCTTGCGAAACTGATCGCCTGGGCGCCCGACCGCGCGACGGCGATCGAAAAACTGCAGCATGCCCTCGAAGCCACCGAGGTCGAAGGCGTGCGCACCAACGCACGCTTCCTCTGGCAGATCCTCGGGGCGCCTGCCGTGCGAGCGGGCGACGTCAGCACGCGACTGCTCGAAACCGATCCCTCGCTCGCGCCCGGGGTCGAAGCCCACGAAATCCACGCCGCCTGGCTGATTGCGGCTGCGGCTCGATTGCAGTCGATGCCGGGAGACGATCGCGGGGCTGCCCATTACGCGGCCAGTCCGTGGGAAGCGGCTACGGGCTTCCGGCTGAACGGGCCGGCCAGCGTCCGGGTCGCTCTGCGGCTCGATACGCACGCCGCGCCCGCGTCGATTGCAGAGTCCCAGCCGCTGCAGCACTGGCTTTCGTTCCGGCGCGAGACCGACGGCGTGGCCGTCGTCCTTGATGGCAAGTCGCATCGGGTGACGTTGCGACGCCCCGCGAGCGACGTGCTCGAAGGCTACATCGACGGTCACTCCGTGCGAGCGCGGATCGAACCGGATCACGGCCGCTTGATCGTGCGCCGGCACTGCCTGCGCTTCGATTTCATCGAGGACACGGGCGCAGAACATCGCGTCTCGGCGGAGCACGAAGGACATTTCCGGGCGCCGATGCCTGGACACGTGCTCGACGTGCGCGTGCAGGTTGGGCAGACGGTCGCCAAAGGGGCCGTGCTGCTCGTGCTCGAGGCCATGAAGATGGAACACTCGCTCACGGCCCCTTGGCCTGCAAACGTCGTCGATGTCAAGGTGCAGACGGGTCAGCGGGTCGAGGAAGGGACGGATCTCGTCCGGCTAGAACCCGCAGAGTGACTGCGGCAATCCCCGACCTTGGAATGAGTCTGTTTTGCTAGACTTCGCGCCGAATCGCGACCCTGTAACATGCAATCAGGGCGAAAAACAGGCAATTCGCGCGGAGGCTTGATGACATTCGATGGGGCCGCATTCGAGGCCCGCGAGATCAACGCGTGGCGAGGGGACCGGCACATCCTGCGTGGCGTGTCTTTCTCAGTCCGCCCCGGCGAGTTCCTCAAGGTCACGGGTCCCAACGGCGTCGGCAAGACCACGCTGCTGCGTGTGATCTGCGGCCTGCTGCCCGCTGAAACCGGCGAGCTGCTGTGGCGCGGCAAGTCGATCCGGGGCCGCCGCGACGAATTCAATTTTGAACTGGGCCACCTCGGCCACCTCAACTCCCTGAAAGGCGACCTGACGGCCCGCGAGAACCTCAAGTTCCTTGCCGGACTGCGCACGACGCTCACGGCGGAGACCATCGATGCGACCCTCGACCGCGTCGGCATCCTTTCCCGCGGCGACTTGCCGGCCCGCTCACTGTCGGCCGGCCAGAAGCGCCGCCTGGCGCTGGCACGCCTGCTGCTCGCGGATGCGGCCCTCTGGATCCTTGACGAGCCGGTCACCAACCTCGACACCGCCGGCATCAAGCTGGTCGAAGAACTGATCGTCGACCACGTGGAGCGGGGTGGCCTCGCCATCGCCGCGGCCCACCAACGCCTGCTCGACGACGCGCCCTGCCTGCGCAAACTGGAGCTCGAGCCATGACCGCCGTGCGCACCCCGACGATCGCGGCGGCCAAGCTGGTCTTCCAGCGTGACCTGACCCTGGCCTGGCGTCGCTGGGACGAAGTGGCCCAGCCACTCATCTTTTATGTGGTCGTCACGACGATGTTCCCCCTTGCCACCACGCCGGACCTTTCGGCCCTGCGTGAAATTGGCGGCGGCGTCGTCTGGGTGGCAGCCTTGCTGGCCTCGCTGCTCGCGCTCGAAGCCCTGTTCCGGGCCGACGTCGAGGACGGCACCACGGAACAATGGGTACTCTCCGGCCAGCCCCTGGGCTACCTGCTGCTGGCCAAAGTGGCGGCCCATTGGGTGCTGACGGGCCTGCCGCTCGTGATTATGTCGCCGATCGTCGGCACGGGCCTCGGCCTGCCGACCAGCGCATGGGGCGTACTGATGCTTTCGCTGCTGCTCGGTACCGGTACGCTCAGCATCCTGGGCGGCATCGGCGCCGCGCTCACCGTGGGCGTACGGCGGGGCAGTGTCCTGCTGTCGCTGCTGGTGCTGCCGCTCGCCATGCCGCTGCTGATTTTCGGCTCACGCGCCGTGGCCATGCAGATGGACGGGGACTCCCCGGCCGGTCCGCTGCAGCTGCTGGCAGCGATCTTTTTCATGACGCTGAGCCTCGGACCGCTCGCAATGTCTGCGGCGATCCGTATCAGCGTCGAGAATTGACAAGTATTTGACGCAATCCACTGAACGCAACGCACGCTGACCGGTCAAGAGGATCAACATGTCGTGGACCTGGTTCCATAAGCTCGCCTCGCCGCCACACGCCTACCGCATCCTGGGCACGATCGCCCCTTGGTTCGGTTGGGCGTCGCTGGCTTTGATTCTCCTCGCCACCTGGTGGGGATTGTTCAAGGCGCCTGCCGATTACCAGCAGGGCGACGGCTTCCGCATCCTCTACGTCCACGCACCGAGCGCCTGGATGTCGATGTTCACGTACGTCGTGATGGCAGTGGCGGCCGGCGTCGGCCTGATCTGGCGCATCAAGCTGGCTCACGCGGCCGCGGCAGCCTGCGCCCCGATCGGCGCCTCCTTCACGTTCCTGGCACTGGCGACCGGCTCGATCTGGGGCAAGCCGATGTGGGGCACGTGGTGGGTCTGGGATGCCCGGCTCACGTCGGAACTGTTGCTGCTGTTCCTGTACCTCGGCTACATGGCGCTGCGTGCGTCGTTCGACGACCCCCAGCGGGCCGACCGGGCCAGCGCCGTGCTCGCGCTGGTCGGCGTCATCAACGTGCCCATCATTCACTACTCGGTGGATTGGTGGACGACGCTGCACCAGCCGGCCAGCGTCACCAAGCTCGACAAGCCGTCGATCCAGCTGGCGATGCTGATCCCCTTGTTCATCATGATTGCCGGTTTCCAGTTGTACTTCGGCTGGGCGGTGTCCCGTCGCCTGCGCGGGGAGATCCTGCGCCGCGAGCGCAATGCGAACTGGCTTAAAGAAGCAGCATAATCATGGATTTACAGAAGTTTCTTGAGATGGGGGGTTACGCGGAATACGTGTGGCCTGCCTATGGGCTCACCGCCCTGATCCTGCTCTGGAACTGGTGGGCGGCCCGCCGTTCCGAAGCCGAAGCACAGACCGCCGCAAAGCGGCGCAACGAACTTGCCCGGGAGAGATCGTCATGACACCACGACAGAAGCGCATGGTCACCGTCGTCGCCATTGTGGCCGGCGTCGGCATCGCCACCGCCTTTGCACTGAAGTCCTTCAACCAGAACCTGCTCTATTACTACAGCCCGACCCAGGTGCACGCCGGCGAAGCACCGGAGTCCCGGTCCATCCGGGTCGGCGGGTTGGTCGAGAACGGCAGCCTCAAGCGCGAGTCGGGCAGCATGGAAGTCACTTTCACCCTGACCGACTACCAGCAGACCGTCCCGGTGAGCTACACGGGCATCCTGCCCGACCTGTTCCGCGAGGGGCAGGGCGTCATCGCGCGCGGCAAGATGGATGGCAATCGCTTCGTCGCCGAAGAAGTGCTGGCCAAGCACGACGAGAACTACATGCCGCCCGAAGTGGCGGACAGCCTGAAGCCGCACATGGACGCATCCAATGCGGCCGCGGCCGCTGCGGCGCCAGCCGCGCCCGGCAGCACCTGATCGTCCCGCACTGAGTCCAGCCAGCCCCGCACCGGAGCATTTACCGCATGGTCGTCGAACTTGGTTTGTTTGCGCTGATCCTCGCGCTGTTGCTGTCCTGCGCACAGGCCTTCTTTGGCCTCGCCGGAGCCGCGGTGGGGAACCGACGCTGGATGGCTGCAGCCCGCCCGACGGTGGCTGGACAGTTCGTCTTCGTCGCGCTCTCGTTCGCAGTGCTGGCCTGGGCGTTCTACAAGAACGACTTTTCGGTCCTTTATGTCGCGAACAACTCCAATTCAGCGCTGCCGACCTTCTACCGGTTCTCAGCCGTCTGGGGCGCGCACGAAGGCTCCCTGCTGCTGTGGGCGTTGGCGCTCTCCGCCTGGTCGATCGCCGTCGCGATGTTCAGCAAGAACCTGCCGGAAACGTTCGCCGCGCGCGTGCTCGGCGTACTGGGCGTCATCAGCGTCGGTTTCCAGGCCTTCGTCCTGTTTACGTCCAATCCGTTCGAACGCCTGATCCCGGCGGCACAGGACGGACACGACCTGAACCCGCTGCTGCAGGATTTCGCGCTGGCCGTGCATCCGCCGATGCTCTACCTCGGGTACGTCGGCTTCTCGGTGGCGTTCGCCTTTGCCGTCGCCGCGCTGCTCGAAGGCAAGCTCGACGAGAAATGGGCGCGCTGGACGCGGCCCTGGACGACGGTCGCCTGGATGATGCTCACGTGCGGCATCGCGCTGGGCAGCTGGTGGGCGTACTACGAACTCGGCTGGGGCGGCTGGTGGTTCTGGGACCCGGTCGAAAACGCCTCGTTCATGCCCTGGCTCGTCGGCACGGCGCTGATCCATTCGCTGGCAGTGACTGAGAAGCGCGGGCTCTTCAAGAGCTGGACGCTGCTGCTGGCGATCATCGCTTTCTCGCTGAGCCTGCTCGGCACGTTCCTGGTGCGCTCCGGCGTGCTGGTTTCGGTGCACGCATTCGCGAGCGACCCGAGCCGCGGCCTCTTCATCCTCGCATTCCTCGGCCTCTGCGTCGGCGGCTCGCTGGCGCTCTACGCCTGGCGCGGTCCCGGGCTGCGAGCCAAGGGCGGCTTCGACGTGGTCTCGCGCGAGTCCTTCCTGCTGTTCAACAACATGCTGCTGCTCGTGACCGCGGCGCTGATCCTGATCGGCACCCTGTACCCGCTGTTCCTCGACGCGCTCAACATGGGCAAGATCTCGGTCGGGCCGCCGTACTTCAACGTCGTTTTCCTGATCCCGACGCTGCCCCTGATGGCGTTGCTCGCGGTCGGCATGCACGCATCCTGGAAGCACGCCAAGCTCGAAGAGAAGAAGAAAGCGCTGGTCACCATGCTCGCCGTCGCGATCGTTGCCGGCGTCGCCATTCCGATCGTGGCCTACGGCGGCTTCAACTTCATGGCGTCGGTCGGCCTCACGGCGGCGTTCTGGGTCATCCTGTCGTCGCTGTACGAACCCTTCCAGCGCCTGCGCAGGAAGCAGTCGCTGTCGCGGGGCGTGCTCGGCATGACCGTCGCGCACATCGGCGTCGCCATGTTCTGCATCGGCGTCACCGTGGTGCAAACCTATCGCATCGAGAAGGACATGGCGCTCAGGCCGGGCGAGTCCATCGAACTGCAGGGCTACAAGTTCAACTTCGAAAGCCTCGAACAGGTGGCCGGCCCCAATTACGACGCGACGCAGGCGCACTTCACGATCACCGAGGGCGACAAGCTCATCGCCAGGCTCAATCCGCAGAAGCGCGTTTACCGCGTCCGCACCATGCCGATGACCGAGGCCGGCATCGAGGTGAACTGGAACCGGGACTTGTTCGTCGCCATGGGCGACGACCTGGGCGAAGGCGCCTGGAGCGTTCGCGTGCAGTACAAGCCGATGGTGCGCTTCATCTGGTTCGGGGCACTGGTGATGGCCATAGGCGGTTTCATCGCGATCACCGATCGCCGCTATCGCACGCGCAAGTCCGAGGCCGACGAAAAGGCCGGCCTGGCCAAGACGGCGAAAGCCACCTAATTTTCCGGGAAGTTCGACATGCTCAAGTTCGGCGTACCACTCGCACTGGCCGCGTTGCTCGGTGTGTTCCTGTTCGTGGGCCTGCAGCGCGACCCGTCCTACGTACCGTCTCCGCTGATCGGCAAGCAGGCGCCGGAGTTCACGCTGCCGAGCCTGCAGGACCCGAACTATCCGGTCGCTTCGAAGGAACTGGCCGGCAAGACCTGGGTGCTTGAACGTGTGGGGCACGTGGTGCGGCGGCTGTCGCGAGGAACACGAGACGCTGCTCGCGATCTCGAGGACCGGAGTGGTGCCGATCATCGGCCTGGACTGGAAAGACGACAGCGCCGCGGCGAAGGAATGGCTGCGACAGCTGGGCAATCCCTACGCAGTCGTCGCCTCCGATCCTGAAGGTCGCGTGGCGATCGACTGGGGCGTCTACGGCGCCCCGGAAACGTTCCTGATCGGCCCGGACGGCAAGGTGCTGTTCAAGCATATCGCGCCCATGACGATGGAAGTCTGGACCAGGGAATTTCTGCCGCGCATCCAGGCGGCCAACGCCGGCATCGCGCCGGCCGGGGGATGAACGACATGACGTTGCTGTACTTTTCGCGTTTCGCCCGCACCGTGCTCGTGGCGTTGCTGGTCGCATTCGCGGTTCCGGCGCTCGCCATCGACACCGAGCGCGCTTTCGACGACCCGGCGCTGCAGGCGCGCTACGAGACGATCGGTCGCGAGTTGCGGTGCCTCGTGTGCCAGAACCAGACCATTGCCGATTCGAACGCCACGCTGGCCCAGGACCTGCGTCGCGAGGTTCGCGAGATGATCGCCGCCGGCAAGACGGACGACGAGATCCGCACCTTCATGGTCGATCGCTACGGCGACTTCGTGCTGTACAAGCCGCGCATGACGCCGGTCAATTACCTGCTCTGGGCAGCACCCGTGCTGCTGCTGCTTTTAGGAACGTTCGTGGGCATCCGATTCATCCGCAAGCAGGCAGCGCAAGCGGATGCGGACGGCCCGGAGGCTGGACAATCGTGATGCCGTCTGTATTTCTCGTCGTCGTCGCGCTGATGATCCTTGCGGCCATCGCGCTCGTGCTCTATCCGTTGCTGCGACCGCAGCCTGCCGCAGTGAAGGGCGAGCCCGCCGTGCCGAAAGCAGCGCCGCTCGCTTTCGCGCTGGCAGTCGCCGTCGGCCTGGGCGCCATTGGCCTGTACGCGAATGTGAACAACTTCCCCTGGGACAACCCGGTGTCCGCGGAGGCGTTACCCGCGGGACACGGTGAGATGGGTGCGGCAGGAGCGATGAACGAGGTGACCGCCACGCTCGAAGCCCGGCTCGCCAAGGACCCGAACGATCGTGAAGGCTGGCGCATGCTGGGTCGCACGTACCTGGTGGGCGGTAACGCAGTGAAGGCCGCGGAGTCCTACGAAAAGGCCAACGCGCTGGCCCCACAGAAGGACATCGACCTGCAGCTCGACCTCGCGGAGGCGCTCGTGCTGACGGATGACCCGGCCGTGCAGCCACGCGCCAAGGCGATCATCGACGACGCGCTCGCCGCCGATGCGGGCAACCAGAAGGCACTCTGGTACCAGGGTGTCATCGCCGTGCGCGCCGGTGACAATGAGACCGCGAAGAAGAACTGGACGAAGCTCCTCGAGGGCAACCCGCCCCCGGAGATTCGTGAAGTGATCGCCACCCAGCTCAAGGAACTCGGCGTCGACGTTCCGGCGGGCGCAAGTGCCGCTGGCCCGGCCATGGCGGCCGCAGGCGGTGGCATGGGTGCAGGGCCCATGGGCGGCGGCATGGGAGGCGACGTCGCGCCCACGGGACGCACGATTCGCATCAGCGTCAAGGTCGACCCGTCGCTCGCCAGCAAAGTGAAGCCGGGCGCCACGCTGTTCGTCGCTGCCCGCGAGCCCGGCATCCCGGGTCCGCCGATCGCTGCGACGCGCATCACCACGGACGACCTGCCGGCAGTCGTGGTCCTGAGCGACGCCAACACGATGATCGCGGGCCGCGACCTGTCGTCGGTGAACGACGTCGAGATCGTCGCGCGGGTCGCCTACGGCGGCACGCCAATGACTGCCCCGGGCGACCTCATCGGCCGCGCTGTGCAGAAGAAGGGCGGCAGCGAGAACCTGGACGTCGTCATCAACCAGGTCCAGCCCTGAGGTGACGACCCGGACGGTCCACCTCAAGCTGTCAAAGCTGCCTTCCGGACTGGCGAGTTATCCGCGGGTCCTGCTGACGCGCCGTCCGGACATTCTTGCGCTCGACGAGCCGACCGAATTCGAGGTGCGGCTCGACAAGGTGCTGATCGAGCCGCAGGCCGTCGCCAGGTACGCGTCGGTCTGCGCCTTCGACGCCTCCGACGTGCGCAACGGCTACGTGCCCATCACGTATCCGCACGTGCTCGCCATGCCCCTGCACCTGCGGATCATGGCGCTGTCGTCGTTCCCGCTGCGCCCGATGGGACTCATCCACGTCTCCAACACGATCGCGCAGCCGCGGGCGCTGGAAGCGGGCATGACCGTGAACGTCGTGGTTGCGGCCCGCAATTACCGCAAGACCGATGCCGGGCTCACCTTCGACATGGTGACGGACATCCTGCGGGCCGGACAAACCGTCTGGCGGGAAACGTGCGTGTTCATGTCGCGCTGGCCGGACTCCGTGCAGCGGACGGGAGCGCGCCCGCCGCGGCCACCGAAAGCGCCGAAGGACAGCCAGGTGCTCACGGAGCTGGCGGTGGACCTGAACCGCGCGTGGAGCTACGCGCGCGTCTCGAACGACTACAATCCGATCCACTTGAACGAGCGCGCAGCGCGCTTCTTCGGCTTGCGTGGCGCGATTGCTCACGGCATGTGGACACTTGCCCGCAGCCTGGCCGAGCGTCCCATCGACGTTCCGCCGCCCGACGCCCGGCTAGAGACGCAGTTCCTGACGCCCGTGCAACTGCCGGCGCGAGTGAACATCAAGCAGTGGGTGGAGGACGGGCAGTCGAAACGCGCCATGTGCGACGTCCGCACCGGTCGCGTGCATATGTATGCGTACTGGACGACGGCCCCGGCGGATGCCAGCGCGGGTGTCAGCGCGGCTTGACCACGAGTACGTTGTCGACGCTTTTCACGCCGTCGATGCCTGCCGTAATCTGACCCGCCTTGTCTTTCATTGCGGCGGTCGCGACGAAGCCGGCGAGCTGCGTGACCCCGTTACGGGTCTCGACATTGATCTGCAGGCTTTTGACATCGGCCGCATCCATGAGCGCGGCCTTCACCTTGCCCGTGATGAGGCTGTCGTCGAGCTTGGTGCCCATCGAGGTGGCCGGTGCCACCGCAACGCTGTTGAGCACCTTCTTCACGCCCGCAACGCTCTCTGCCACCTTGGTCGCCGCGGCTTTTTCGCCTTCCGAACGCGCGAAACCGCTCAATTGCACGACGCCCTGGTAGCTGTCGACGTTGATCCGGGTGCCGCTGGTGTTCCTGTTGTCGAGCAGGCCCGCCTTGATGGTTGCCGCGATCACGGCATCGTCAGCCGAGTTCGTGGACGCCTGCTGCGCCTGGGCGGGTGCGGTAAGCAGAGAGAGAAAGGCCAGGAAGGACAGGAAGGCGGCGGGAAGAGGGTGCTTCATGCGGGCAATTGCTCCAGCGGACAACGATGACGTCCCGACGTGCGACGACTCATTGTAGTCGACTGGCGCGGTGGCAACGCCGCACGCTGCATGTGATCATCGACGGATGATTCCTGCCCGCGTACTGCCCCTCGAGGGCGGCTGCAATTTTCGCGACTGTGGTGGCTACGAGACCGCCGATGGCGCACGCGTGCGCTGGGGCCGGCTCTATCGATCCGGCGTGATGGCCCGGCTGTCGGCAACGGCTGCCGCGCAAGTGCAGGCACTCGGCGTGCGAGCTGTCTGCGATCTGCGCCGGACCGCGGAACGCGCGCTGCATCCCAACCCCTCGTTCGGTGCCGGGGTCCGTCGCTTCGAATGGGACAGCGAGCAGGAGTCGTCACCGATCCGTGACCGCGCCTTCGCCGATTCGCACGACGTTGCCAGCGTGCACGCGGCCATGCTGAAGATGTACGAACGGCTGCCGTTCGGCCTGCAGCCGCGGCTCGCCGGTGTCTTTGCCGCGCTCGACCATGCGGGGCAGGGCGCGACGATCGTCCATTGCACGGCGGGCAAGGATCGCACGGGGGTTGCGGTGGCCCTCGTGCTCGAGTCGCTCGGCGTTCGCCGCGACGCCATCGTGGAAGACTACACACTGACGAACACGGCAGTGGATCTGCGGGCGCAATTACTGGGGCGCGACGGCACGGGTGCGGGTCTCGCCGCGACGGCCGAGCCCATCCTGGCACTGTCGGCCACGGCCCAGGACGCCATGCTGGCCGCGCGACCCGAGTACATCCAGGCAAGCCTGGATGCCATCGAGGCACGCCACGGCTCCGTGCGCCGTTACCTGCTGGATGAACTGGCGATCGAGCCTGCCGTGCTCGACCGCCTGCGCGAACGACTGCTCGACTGAACCAGAAACAACCACGCATGCGAAGCACGAAGAATCCAATGCTCGGCGGACTTGCGGCGCTGCTGCTCTTGGTCGGCCAGGCCCACGCCACGGCGGCCGGTGTGCAGGTACCTGCGCCGAAGGACGTGCCGTATCCAGGCGTGATCCAGTTGCACGTCGATGCGACCGACCTCGACCACCGGGTGTTCCGCGTCAGGGAAAGCATTCCGGTTGCCGCACCAGGCCGCACGACACTGCTCTATCCGAAGTGGTTGCCCGGCAATCACTCGACCACCGGACCAATCGACAAGCTCGCCGGGCTGATCATTCACGGCAACACCGGCGCGCGGCTCGAGTGGCAACGCGATCCCGTCGAGATGTACGCTTTCCACGTCGACGTTCCCGCAGGCGTCACGCAGCTGGAGCTGGAGTTCCAGTTCCTCACGCCCACGGACACCAGCCAGTGGCGCGTCGTCATGACACCGGACCTGCTCGGCCTGCAGTGGGAGAAGGCATTGCTGTACCCGGCGGGCTATTACGCCCGTCAGATTCCAGTCGAGGCGACGATCCGTTTGCCGGCCGGATGGCAGTTCGCCTCCGCGCTGCGCGGCGCAAACCGCACTGGCGACACCGTGCGGTTTTCGACGGTACCGCTCGAAACGCTGGTCGATTCACCGTTGTTCGCCGGTTCCTACTACCGTCGCGTCGAGCTGGATACCAGCGCGAAGGGTCCGGTGCGGCTCAATATCTTTGCGGACGCGGCGGAAGAGCTGCAGGCCACGGACGAGCAACTCGAGAAGCATCGCCGCGTCGTGCGTGAGGCGGTCGACCTGTTCGGCGCACGCCATTTCCAGGAATACGATTTCCTGCTCGCGATCAGCGACCATTTCACCGGCATCGGGCTCGAGCACCACCAGTCGAGCGAGAACGGCGTCGGTCTCGGCTATTTCACGGACTGGGACAGCAACGGCAACGGTCGTGACCTGCTGCCGCACGAAATGATCCATTCGTGGAACGGCAAGTTCCGACGGCCGGCGGACCTGTGGACGCCGTCCTACGAGGTGCCGATGGGCCCGAGCCTGCTCTGGGTCTACGAGGGCATGACGGAGTACCTCGGCGCCGTGCTCGCGAGCCGCTCTGGCCTCTGGTCACCCGAACTCACGCGCGACATTCTTGCGCGTTATGCGGCGAACTACGACCTCGGTCGCGCCGGCCGACAGTGGCGCAACCTCCAGGACACCACCCAGCAACCGATCCTGAACTACCGGGGCCGGCAGAGTTACCAGAGCTGGCAGCGCAGCAAGGATTACTACACCGAAGGTCTCTTCGTCTGGCTGGACGTCGACACGAAGATCCGCGAACTGACGCGGGGCAGGCGATCACTGGACGATTTTGCGCGCGCATTCTACGGCGTCGAAGACGGTCGAATCGAACCTCTCACGTACACGTTCGACGACGTCGTCGCGACGCTGAATTCGGTCGCGCCGTACGACTGGAGCACGATGTTACGCACGCGACTCGATGGCCACGGTTCCCGCGCGCCACTCGAGGGCCTGGAGCGCGGTGGCTGGCGGTTGGTCTTCAGGGACGAGCCGTCGGCGTCGGTCAAGGAGAACGATTCAGCGGATGGCACGCAGAATTTCCTGTACTCGCTGGGCGTGAATCTCGGCAAGGACGGCAAGGTGGGCGAGGTGTTCTGGGACAGTGTGGCGTTCCGCGCGGGCGTCGCTCCCGGCATGACCGTCGTTGCCGTCAACGGCAAGGCGTACACGCACACCCGGCTGAAAGATGCGCTGAAGGCGGCCAAGGCCGACCCGCAGCTGCCGACGGAATTGCTCGTTCGCAGCGCCGACACGTTCCGCGCCATTCGCCTCGATTACCACGACGGGCTGCGCTACCCGCACCTCGAGCGGATCGAGCAGACGCCTGACCTGCTTTCCTCCATCATGAAACCTCGGCTTCCAGTGCCAGCGGTGAAACAATGAACCAGTCCCTGCAGCGAACGTTCCGCCTGGCGCAGTCGGCGCTGATCCTGGCCGTGTCGGCCATCGTGCCCTTTTCGATCACGATGGGGGCTTCCGCGCCCGAGCCTTACCCCGGCGAGGCGGCCTTCCGCGAGCTGTACAAGGAACTCGTCGAGACCAACACGACGCTGTCCGCCGGCAGTTGCACGGCAGCGGCGGAGAAGATGGCAGCACGACTGCAGCAAGCGGGCATGCCGGCCTCGTCGATGCAGATCCTGGCGCCCGCGGAGTTTCCGCGGAGCGGCTCCCTGATCGCCTCGTTCCCGGGCAAGGATGCGAAGCTCGAGCCGATCATGCTGCTGGCCCACATCGACGTCGTGGAGGCCCGCCGTGAGGACTGGCTGCGCGACCCGTTTACGCTCATCGAGGAAGACGGCTTCTTTTACGCACGCGGTGCGAGCGACGACAAGGCGATGGCTTCGATCTTCACCGACCTGCTCGTGCGCTGGAGCGAGCAGAAGTACCAGCCGAAGCGGGGCGTGACACTGGCGCTCACGTGCGGCGAGGAGACGTCGGACCACTTCAACGGCGTGCACTGGCTGCTCGAAAAGCATCCCGCGCTGATGAAGGCCAAGTTCGTGGTCAACGAAGGCGCGGGCGGCCTGCTCGATGCCAATGGCAGGCACCTGTCACTCGACGTCCAGGCGGGCGAAAAGGTGTACCAGGATTTCAAGCTCGAGGTGACTCACCCCGGCGGTCACAGCTCACGACCGACGCGCGAAAACCCGATCAACCGCATGGCTGCGGCGCTGACGCGTCTCGCCGCGTACCAGTTTCCGGTCAGCCTGAACGCTACGACTCGCGCCTATTTCCTGGCGCAGGCCGAGATGGCTCCGCCCGAGGTCGCCGCAGACATGCGTGCAATCGTCGCGGATCCGTCCAACGACGCGGCCGCGCAGCGGCTGTGGACGGCCAACCCGAGCTGGAACGGCATGCTCCGTACCACGTGTGTCGCAACGCAGTTCGATGGTGGCCACGCGCCCAATGCGCTGCCGCAGCGCGCCAGGGTCAACGTGAACTGCCGCATCCTGCCGGGCGTGGCGATGGAGCAGGTGCGTGCGGACCTGATCCGGGTCGTGGCCGACGACTCGATCAGCGTCAATTTCGGCGATGAGATGGGTCTGGCTGCACCGGCGCCGCCGCTCACGGCCGAGATGATGGATCCGGTCCGTGCCATCGCGAAGTCCCTCTGGCCTGAGGCCCGCGTGGTCCCGACGATGTCCACCGGCGCGACCGACGGCCGGTTCCTGAATGCCGCGGGCACGCCCACGTACGGTATTTCGGGCATATTCGCGGACGCGGCCGGCAGCGGCGCACATGGCTTGAACGAGCGTGTCCGCGTGCGGTCCGTGCTCGACGCGCGCCGGTTCCTGCACGAACTGGTCACGAGCTACACTCGGCACTGACCGGTACCTCACGCAGGAGGAGTCATCATGGCTTACGTCGATGGATTCGTCGTTCCCGTACCCAAGTCGCAACTGGCTGCCTACCGCACGATGGCGCGGAAGGCTGGCAAGGTCTGGCGCGAGCACGGCGCGCTCGACTACCACGAATGCGTCGCCGACGACGTCACGGTCGGCAAGCGCACGTCGTTTCCCCGCAGCGTCAAGCTGAAACCGGACGAAGTCGTCGTCTTTTCCTACATCGTCTACAAGTCGCGTCGCGAGCGTGACCGCATCAACAAGGCGGTAATGGCGGACCCCCGGCTCAAGTCGATGATGGACCCGAAGAAAATGCCGTTCGATGGCAAACGCATGTTCTGGGGCGGTTTCAAGTCGCTGGTTCGCGCTTAAGCCGGCACGACGACATAGACAGGGAGGCACCGCCACATGTTCCTTTCATCGCATCGGATCGCCAGGGTGTGGCTGCTGCTTGCCACCCTCATGCTGTCGGCGTGCGCCTCGCTGCCCGGCCACGATCCGCTGCAGGTCAGCGTCGCGGGAATCGAGTCGTTGCCGGGCGAGGGCATGGAACTGCGCCTGCTGGTCAAACTGCGCGTGCAGAACCCGAACGACACGCCGATCGAATACGACGGCGTGTCGCTCAACCTCGACGTCATGGGTCGCGATTTTGCCAGCGGTGTGAGCGACCAGGCGGGCACGGTGCCGCGCTTCGGCGAAGCGGTCATAGCCGTGCCGGTGACGGTATCCCTCATGCGCATGGCACGCCAGGTGCTCGGGATGATCGACGGCAAGCCCGTCGACAAGGTCACGTACTCGCTGAGCGGGAAGCTCAGCGGAGCCTCGATGTTCGGCACCCAGCGCTTCACGTCGAAGGGCGAGTTCGAGTTGCCGAAGGGCACAGCTGACTCCGCGGCCCCGCTCTCGCACTGATCCCTGCCGGCAGGACGCGCATGGCCAACGGACCGATCAAGCTGCTGCTGCCCGAACTCGAAGCCGAAGTCGTCAGCGAGGCGCTAGAACTGTACCTGCATACACGGCCTGCGCCGCTCGACCATCGCTTTGAATACCGTTACCGCGCGGCACACGCCGTGCTCGAAGTCCTGCAACGGACCCTGCCCGAAGAGGACGATCCCGTGCCTGGACGTCGACGCCAAGCCGTCGAGGACTGAGCGCCCGCGAGGCACGCCATGACAATCCTTTCGTTGTTTCCCACCCGCGTCTATACCGCAAGGCTGCAGGCATCAGGCTGGGAGGCGTTCAATACCCGCCTGCTGCACGAGTGCGAGCAGTACCGTGCTGACGACGTGGCCGGGCGCGCCTGGTCGAAGGAGCGGTATCCGGGTGGCTACACGTCCTATGGTTCGCTGAACCGGATGCACACGCTCTCGCCGACGTTTGCGACGCTGGGGAAGCAGCTGCAGCGGCACGTGCTCAGCTATGCCCGCACGCTCGAGTTCGACCTCGAAGGCCGCGAGCTGTCGATGACCGATTGCTGGATCAACATGATGCCCCGCGGCGTCACGCACAGCCTGCACCTGCACCCGCTCTCGACGATCAGCGGCACGTACTACGTGCGCACGCCCAAGGGTGTGCCTGGCCTCAAGCTCGAAGATCCACGGCTCGATCGCTACATGGCGGCACCGCCACGTACGGCGGACGCCAAACCCGACAACCAGCCGTGGGTGACCATGCCCGTCGCGGCCGGCACCGTGCTGCTGTTCGAGAGCTGGCTGCGCCACGAAGTGCCGCCGAATCCGGTCAAGACCGAACGGGTGAGCATCAGCTTCAACTTCAACTGGTTCTGAGAGACATCGAGCGACCGCATCCGCGCCGGCGGGTCGAGGAGGAAGCGTGAGCGACCGTATTCCAATACCCCGCGACCCCGGGAACGACTACACGGCGGACATGGCGCAGCGGCGGCGCGAGTTCGTGACCGGCCGCACCGGAACGGCGCTGTCGCACGTCGGCTCTTTCACCGTCGACCCCGCGCAAGTAGCCGGCAACATCGAGAACTTTCTCGGCGTCGCGCAGGTGCCCATCGGGCTGGCGGGACCACTGCGGATCAACGGCGAACATGCTACGGGCGATTTCTACGTCCCGCTGGCCACCACGGAGGGCACGCTGGTCGCGAGTTACAACCGCGGCATGCGCTTGCTCAGCGAATGCGGCGGGGTGACGGTCACCGTGGTCAAGCGCTCCATGCAGCGCGCGCCGGTCTTCGAATTCGCCAGCGCGCGTGAAGCTCGCGATTTCAGCCAGTGGCTCGTCGAGCGATTCGACGCCATTCGCGCGACGGCCGAAGCCACGACCCGGGTCGGCAAGCTGACCGACGTCGAGCAGTATGCCGTCGGCAACCTGCTGTACACGCGCTTCAACTACACCACCGGTGATGCAGCCGGCCAGAACATGACGGGCAAGGCGACGTTGGCGGCCTGCGAGTGGATCAAGGCCCAGCACCCGCTGCATCCGGTCTACATCCTGTCGGGCTCGATCGATACCGACAAAAAGCATTCGGCCGTCAACACGCTGCGCACGCGCGGCCGTCGCGTGATCGCGGAAGTGACGATTCGCAACGAGACCCTGCAACGACTGATGCGCGTCGACGCCAGGACGTTGTTCCGCTCGCGGCAGGTCAGCCAGGCGGGTTCGTTCATGGCGGGTTCGGCGTACAACGGCCCGCACGCCGCCAACGGCATCGCGGCGATGTTCATTGCGACCGGCCAGGACGCGGCCAACGTCGCCGAGTCGCACGCCGGCATCACCTACGCGCAGTTGCTCGACAACGGCGACTATTACTGGTCGGTCACGCTGCCGTCCCTGATCGTCGCGAGTTATGGCGGCGGCACGGGACTTGGCACGCAGCGCGAATGCCTGGAAATGCTGGGTTGTTACGGCCCTGGCAAGGCCGATCGGCTGGCGGAGATCGTTGCCGCCGTCGTGCTGGCTGGGGACGTTTCGCTGGGATCGGCCGTGCTGGCCGGCGACTGGGTCAGCAGCCACGACAAGCTCGGCCGCAACCGGCCCTGAAAGGCTATATTGGCCGCTGTCCCGACAGGCCCAGCAGCAACGTCGGGTGAGGCAGGAGTCATATGACACGTCCATTGAGTACGCCCTGGCTGGTCGGAGCCGCTGCAATCGGGGCCGCCGTAACGTTCTTCATCATGCAGGGGCAGCTTCGTTCCGCGAACGAACGGGCCACCCTGTTGCAGGATTCGGTCACCGAAAGCGAGCGGTCACTGCTCGGGTTCACGACGTACGTGCGTTACCTGCAGGAAGGCAAGCAGCAACTCACCGCGCAGCAGAAGTTCCTGGCGGCCACGGTCCGCCAGCCGAATGCCGTCACGCAGGTCATCGACCAGTCCGTGCTCGGGTTCCATTCGACGGGCACGATCGCGATCTGGTACTCCGTCGAATATTCCTTCGGCTACGACCTGTCGCCCGACCGGTATGACGTCAAGTCCGGCCCCGGCGGCATCGAAGTCCTGGTCGGCAAGCCGCGACTGGTTGCGACGCCCGCCGTCACCAACCTGAAGTACAAGGTGCTGTCCGGCGGCCTGCTCACCGATGAAAAGGCCGCGGGACTGAAGCTGTACTCGGAGGCCTCAAAACGAGCGCAGGCGCGGGGTGAGCAACTGGCGTCGGATCCCGCCATCATGGCGCTCTGCGAAAAGCAGCTTACGACGTTCCTGCGGAATTTCCTGCTCAAGCAACCGAACGTGACGACCGTGCCGCACATCGCGGTGGTGTATCGCTGACCGAAGCAACTCGGACACAAGGAGATCGCAATGCGTCCAAGTCTCAAGTTGATCCTCGCCGGGCTCATGGCCCTGCCCACCATCGCTGCAGCCGATGGCCTCGCCGCCGTCGCCGAGGTGAAGGGCTGCACCAACGCCGCTATCACGGGCACGGCCAGGCTCAAGGAGCAGGTGACGCCCGAGGGCGTGAAGGAAGTGATGGTCGAGCTCAAGGTGAAGGGCCTGCCCGATGGCAAGCACGCCGTGCACATCCACGAAGTCGGCGCCTGCGAGCCGTGCTCCGCGGCGGGCGGACACCATGATCCGGGTCCCGCGGGACAGTCGCGGCCCGATTCCGCGATGGACACGACGCCGGCGACGGACATCAATCACCCGTTCCACATGGGTGACCTGGTCAACCTCGACGTCAAGAACGGCGTCGGCACGTTCAAGCACACGACCAGCCGCATCACGCTCGCGCCCGGTCGCCTGAGCGTCTTCGATGCCGACGGCAGCGCCATCATCGTGCATACCCAGCCCGACACGTATTGCGACGAAGAGTCCGAGCTCAAGAAGGGCTGCGCGGGCGGTACGCGCGAAGCTTGCGGCGTGATCAGGCTGGTCGAGTGAGCGGGGCAGGGCCGGTGCTGACCGTTCATCACCTCGAGACCTCGCGCTCACAGCGCATCCTCTGGCTGCTCGAGGAACTCGGCGCTCCGTACCAGCTCAAGGTGTACAAGCGCGACAAAGTCACGCGCCTGGCGCCGCCCGAACTCAAGGCGATTCATCCGCTCGGCAAGTCGCCGGTGGTGACCGATGACGGCACGGTGGTTGCCGAATCGGCCGTCATCATCGAGTACATCGTCGAGAAGTACGGGCACCTCGGCACCGGCGAGCTGGCGCACCTTGCGCCTGCCGCCGGCACGCCCGCGTACTGGCAGGCCAGGTACTGGATGCATTACGCCGAGGGCTCGCTCATGAACTGGCTGGTGATGAAGCTGGTGTTCAGCACGATCCCCACGCGACCGATGCCGTTTTTCGCCAAGCCCATCGCGCGCAGCCTGTGCGAGAAAGTGCAGTCGACGCTGATCGATCCCAACCTGCAGAACTCGCTCAATTTCATTGAGGATCACCTGGCGAAGAACGCCTGGTTCGCGGGCAGTGACCTCAGCATGGCGGACTTCCAGATGAGTTTCGGGATCGAGGCCTTGTTGTCGCGCTCTGCGGCGAGCGGCAAATACCCGCACATCGACGCGTACCACAAGCGGATGCGGGCACGACCGGCATACCAGCGTGCCGAGGCGAAGGGCGGCCCGACGTTGATGTCGTCCTGAATCGGGCAGGCCAGGACACGGGTATGGAACTGTGACGGACACCGGCAGCTGGGAAGACCCGCAAGAGCGACCGGACCCCGTCGCCGTGCCTTTCACGGAGTTGTCCGCCAACGCACTGAATGGCGTGATCGACAACTTCATCCTGCGCGAGGGGACGGATTATGGCGACCGGGCCTTTACGCACGAACAGAAGGTTGCGCAGGTACTGCGGCAACTCGAGCGCGGCGAGGCGCGGATCATGTTCGATCCACTCGACTCGAGCGTGACGATCGTCGCAGTGCAGCCCGGTCGCCAGCGCGCGCAGGAATGAGGTTCGCCCGGCTTTCTGGACGTCGCCTCATCTCGTCGCGACGGCCGAACGACTCGTCGCTATTCACTGGAATCACGGACACTGGAGACCTAGCATGATCACCGTTGGATTCGCGCCGGTCCGGCGCTTCAAGGAGGAGAGTGATCATGGAAGTCATCGGTTACGTCATGTTGAGCGCGCTCGTGTTGTACATGGTGCAGCAGATCGCCGACCTGGCCGCCTGAATGGGGCCGCCTGTGCGCTGGCGCTGACCGTGCTGTTCGCGCCAGCCGCATTCGGGCAGACCTACACGGTCGAGGTTCACCCGGAACTGAACGACCTGGACATCAAGATCGAACCCGTCGCCATGACGGGCATGCTGGTCGTCAAGCTCACCAACGACACGGAACAGAAAGTCCGCTGCAAGTTGCGGTTCGACGCCTCGCCGCAGACACCGTACCGTTCCAGCCTCAACGTCGAACCGGGGGCGACGGAACAGAGCGTCTTCCGGGCGCAGCGCAAATGGTTCGCCGTCGCCGTCGCAGTCACATGCGAGGCGGTGAAACCATAATGTCCATCCAGTCTCCGACAGCCTCGGATATGGACGAACTGGAATACGTCGGATTCTGGGCGCGCGTGGGCGCGGCCATGATCGACACGTTGCTGCTGCTCGTCATCTGCGTGCCACTGGTGACGTATGTCTACGGTGGGTCCTACTGGACGTCCGACGCGCTCCTGCAGGGACCGGCCGATCTCCTCATCAACTGGTTGCTGCCCGCCATCGCGGTCATCGTCTTCTGGATCTACCGCCAGGCGACGCCGGGCAAGATCGCGATCTCTGCACGCATCGTCGACGCCGCGACGGGCGGCAAGCCCAGCACCCGGCAACTCATCGTGCGCTACCTCGGTTACTACGTCTCGATGCTGCCGCTGATGGCCGGCATCGTCTGGGTGGCCTTCGATCCTCGCAAGCAGGGTTGGCACGACAAGCTCGCTGGCACGGTCGTCGTGCGGCCACGCCATCGCGGTCCCGCGCGGGTCGACTTTCCGCAGCGAGGTGCGCCGTGAGCCGGATCGTGCCGCTGAGCGTCGTCGCGGCCTTGACGCTGCTGCTGACGGTGCCTGGCGCGGCACACGCGCAGTCGCAAGCCGCGGCTGCCACTTCCCCCGATCCACGCGTCGAAACGGCGCTCAAGGACGCGAAGCTCGGCTTCCTGATCGACGAGGGCGACTACCGGCTCGATTACAAGGTCGATGAGACTCGCAGCCAGCGCGTGTGGGTGGCGTCCGGAACGACATCGCTGCCGCCGCTGGAGATTCGCGACGTGTGGTCCGTGGCCGCGCGCGGGAAGGGCACCGTGCCCGCCGACCTTGCGATTCACCTGCTGCAGGAGAATGTACGCATGGTCCTGGGGGCCTGGCAGGTGAACCAGGGCAAGGACGAGTACCTCGTCGTCTTTTCGGCGCAGGTGCATGCCGATGCCGACGCGGCGGCGCTGCGCGAGGTCATCGAGGTCGTGATGTACAGCGCCGACCGCATCGAGAAGGGACTTTCCGGCAAGGACAAGTTCTGACGCGTCCGGAGGGGACGCCGGCTTACGCGCCAAGTTGTCCCGGCAGGTTCACGATCAGGCGGCCGAGCAGGCGATTGAGCAGCTCGATTTCATCGTCGGTCCAGTGATCGCCGAACAGGGTCGTGGCCTGGTGCTGCAGGGTCCTGGCAGCTTCACGCGCCAGGCGTCGGCCTGACTCGGTCAGCACTACGTATCCCACCCGGCCATCCCGCGGATTCTCCGCTCGCGAAACCCAGCCGACTTTCTCCATCGGCGCGACCATGCGCGTGACGCTCGACTGGCTCAGGTCGAGACGATCAGCGAGTTCGACACGCTTCAGGCGCCCGCCGCGGGACTGGTCGAGCTGCATGAGCAGCAGCAACTCGTTGAGCGACAGGCCATGCACCGAGGCGAGCTCGGAGCCGAAGCGGTTCTGAACGTGTGACTGTGCCCGGAGCAGGCGCAGAACGGAGCTGGCGGCAAGTTTTTTCATGCCGGCATTATATGCATTGTACTTGCGTACGCAAGTATGTCAGAACTATTCGGACCGCTCGCCAACGTCGATCAGTCGCCAGCGGGTGCCGGTCGTAACCGACGCGTCCCACGCCACGGCTCGATTGCGTCCGGCAGTCTTGGCGAGCAGCAGGGCCTGGTCGGCGCGGCCGATCGATTCGCTGACATCCTCGTCCGGATCGAGCAGCGCCAGGCCGAAGGATGCCGTCACCTGCATCGTGGATCCATCCGGACCGGCGATCAGCAGCGTGTCGGCGAGGCCAAGGCGCACGCGCGAAATCACCTCACGCGCCGTGGCCAGGTCGGCGCCCGACAGGGCAACCAGGAACTCGTCGCCACCGTAGCGGAATACCTTGTCCTGCGTGCGCAGGCGCAGGTCGAGGTGGCGGACGACGCCCGCAAGCACTGCATCGCCCACCGGATGGCCGTGCTGGTCATTGATCCGCTTCAGGTGATCGACGTCCATGAAGACGATGCTGCAGGGCGGTCCCCCGTGCCGCGCCAGCAGTTGCAGTTCATGCAGCGCCGGCAGCATTTCGATGCGTCCGTAGGCCCCCGTGAGCGCATCCCGGTTACCGATGGCCGCGTCGATGGTGGAGCGCAGCGAATCGACCTGCAGCCGCAGGCGCGCGCTGGTCGCGACGAGGTCCTCGAAATCGACGCGATCAATCGGGGAACCGGTCCGAGCCGAACGCAGTAGTCTCGCCGCAACCTGGTGCAGGCGCTGGTGCTCCTTGCCCATTGCGGCAAAGGCCGGCTCCCCCCGAAATCCATTCGGTGCGTGGCCATAGAACCAGTACCCGAACGGACACGTGCGATGCGCCGACGGCGCGAGATCATGGGGGTCGACCGGATGCTCGCAGAAAATGGAGCGCAGCAGGTTCTCGTGCCAGCGCGCGTGCTCGTCGGTGACTTCCCGCAGCCGCTCAGCCGCAAGGTGCAATGTGGACGGATCCATCCTTTCCATGAATGTGCTCCGCTATACGTCGCAGCCCGACTCCCGGAGCCTCGGATACCGCGACCAGGTGCACAACTCGACCTGCAGAATTCGTGCGCTGGTTCGCTGCATCGACGCGTACCGGACCGGCTCACCCCACGTGTCCGTTCGGCCTACAGACACGGCCCAGGAGTGGGGGTAAGAGGCAGCAAGGCGTGCCGACGTAAGGAGGGGGAAGACCATGAACCGCATGCTGGCAGTGGCTGGGGTCCTTCTGGCGGTAGGCGCCGGAGCTTTCGTCGGGACACAAAGCTCGCGGGTGCGAGCGGCGGCGCAGTCTGCACCGGTCGAGGCGCCTGTCGGTGCCACGCTGTTGCCCGGGCTGGGCACGTACGAATTCAAGATCACGACGAACAAGCCGGAAGCCCAGCGCTGGTTCAACCAGGCCCTGATGCTGACCTTCGGCTTCAATCACGACGCGGCCGAGCGTTCGTACCTGAAGGCCGCGCAGATCGATCCGGATTGTGCGATGTGCTGGTGGGGTGCGGCGCTCGTACTGGGCCCGCACGTCAATGCGCAGATGGATCCTGCCGACAACCCGAAGGCATGGCAGAGCCTGCAGCGCGCCGTGTCGTTGGCACCTGCAGCCTCGGCCAGGGAGCGCGCCTTCATCCAGGCGCTCGCAGCGCGTTATGCGGAAGATCCCCCGGCGGATCGTCGCGCACTCGACGAAGCGTATGCGAAGGCGACCGGCGCGCTCGTAGCCGAGTACCCTGACGACCTGGATGCAAAGGTCTTCCACGCCGAGGCCCTGATGGACCTGCAGCCGTGGGACTACTACGACGACAAGCTGCAGCCGAAGGGCAACACCGCGGAAGTCGTGTCGCTGCTGGAAACTGTCATGAAGAGGAATCCAGACCACGCCGGAGCGCTGCACCTGTACGTGCATGCCGTCGAGGCCTCAGCCGATCCGCAGCGCGGCGTCGTCGCAGCCGATCGACTGCGCACGCTGATTCCCGGCTCGGGTCACCTCGTGCACATGCCGGCACACATCTACGCGCGGGTTGGGCGCTGGCACGATGCCGTCGTCGCGAACCAGACGGCGATCGCCGCCGACAACGACTATCTCGCGATGTGCGGCCGCAACGCCAAGGGCGTGTATCCGCTCGGCTACGTGCCGCACAACCCGCACTTCCTGTGGTTTGCGGCCAGCATGGAAGGTGCGAGCAAGATCGCCCAGGACGCCGCGCGCAAGACGGCGCAACGCGTCAACCTGCCGGACCTCATGCGGCAACCGGGATTCGCGGGCCTGCAGCACTACTGGATGACGCCCTGGTTCGACAACGTCCGCTTCGGACGCTGGGACGAGATCCGCGCGGCACCCAATCCGGCGCCCGACCTGCCTTACGTCACGGCGATCTGGAACTACGCCCAGGCCATGGCTGCGATCCGCCAGAACCGGATGAACGACGCCAATGGCTATTACGCCGCGCTGTCGAAGCTGGCAGCCGATCCGGTGATGACGACCCTGACGGTCTGGGATCGTTATCCGCTGGCGCATGCCGCGCATATCGCGGAGCGTACGGTCTACGCCGAGCTCGCACTGGCACGCGGCGACCAGGCCGCTGCCATCACGGCGCTGACCGAAGCCGTCGCCATCGAGGATCGCATTCCCTACGACGAGCCGCCCGGCTGGCATTCGCCGGTCCGGCAATCACTGGGCGCGGTAATGCTGGCAGCCGGCCGGCCGGGCGATGCCGAGCAGGTCTATCGCGAGGAGCTGCGGCGCAACCCGCAGAACGGCTGGTCACTCAAGGGCCTCACGCTGGCGCTGCGGCAACAGCAGCGAACCGACGACGCGGTGGCCGTGGAAAAGCAATTCCTGGACGCCTGGCGACACTCCGACGTGCAACTGGTCGCTTCCCGCTTCTGAACCGATGGGCTGAGAGCATCGACATTCGTGGCGTGACGGCGTGGCCTGCTAGGATTGCGGGGATTTCCCAACTTCCTGCACCGTAAGAGCGAGCCATGGCCGTCACCAAGCGCAAGCAAGCCCCGAAAACCCAGCGTCCCGGCGATGACGAAGATCCGCCGCTGACCCCGGCGCAACGGCGTGCGCTGGCACGCCACGTCAAGGACGTGGAGGACCGGACTCGCTATCTGCTGGTCAGCGCGACGCTGCCCGGAATCTCGCTGTACTACATGGTGCAGGACGACTCGTGGTCCTTCGACGACCCGACCGCGGCCACGCTCTTCAAGCGGCGTCCGGCGGCCAAGGCGATTCAGGCCCTGCTGCGTCCGGGTGTGTACGTCGTACCGTGCCTGGTCGATGACCGCGGACGGCTGGTGCTGAAGTCGATTGCCGACCGCAAGGTAGGCAAGGTCCAGCTCGCCGTGCAACCTTCGTGGAAAAAGAAAAAGCGGGCGGTTCGCCGCTAGAATCCGGCGACAGGCTCGCTGACGAGGCGCAGGCGACGCTGGATTTCTTCCTCGCGGGCATCGTCGATGACGATCATGACATCGTCGGGATCAACGATGGTTTCATCGCGCGCGAAGGCACCCGTGAGTTCGGACTCCGGCCGCAGTTCGCCCTGTTCGAACAGTGACCACATTTCCCTCGCGTACTCGGTGACGAGCAACTCAGGTGCAAAGCGGCCCAGCGTGGACCGCAGGTTGTTGACGTCCCGTTCGAGCATCGCCAGCGCAGCGTTGTTGCCCGCCGCATTGACGACCTGGGGGAGGTCGATGATCACGGGACCGTCGGGCGCAACCAGCACGTTGAACTCGGAAAGGTCGCCGTGGATCAGTCCAACGCACAGCATCCGCACGACCTGCCGGATCAGGAAGCGGTGGTACTCCCGGGCGGTCTCGGCTGGGAGATCGACTTCGCCAAGGCGTGGCGCCGGATTCCCGTCCGCATCCGCGACGAGCTCCATGAGCAGGACGCCATCGAAATACCCGTAGGGCCGCGGCACGCGCACGTCCGCGGCGATCAGCTGGTACAGCGCGTCCACTTCCGCGTTCTTCCAGGCGGCTTCCTGTTCCGCACGACCGAATGACGTGCTCTTGCTCATCGCGCGGGCCTGCCGGCTGCCTCGCACTTTGCGTCCTTCCTGGTACTGGGCGCGCTTCTGGAAGCTGCGCTGCGCCATGTTCCGGTAGACCTTGGCGCAGAGCGTCCCGGTGCGCGAACGTACCAGGTAAACGGTCGCTTCCTTGCCGCTTTTCAGCGAACGGAGGACTTCGTCGATCACGCCGTCGTCGATGAGGGGCTGCAGCTCGGTGGGGGTTTTCATTGGCGCGGCGATCATACAGACATCGGCCCCGCCGGGAGCGAGGCCGTGTCAGGACTTCGGCGCGTAACCGACGGTCTGCGACAGCAGCACGTGCTGGTCGTGGGTCAGGCCGAGGGCGTCGGCAATGGCGGAGCGATCGATCCAGGCGCGGATCACCGTGACGAGATTGCTGCTGGCAGCGTACAGGTACACGTTCTGTGCGATCGCGCCGGCGGCGGCGGACGCGAAGCTCTCCCGGCTTGCCACCGGGATCAACTTCATGCGCGAATGGTCCGCCACGTAGACGAGGTCGAGCGGCGCATCGTCCACGAAATCCTGGTAACCCGTGACGCGTCGCAGATCACCGCCCGCAACCAGCCGCAGCGCGTGTGTCCGGGCGTCATAGAGATAGGCACCGTCGGGCAAGGCGACGTAGACGTCGACCTCCTGCGCATCGATGGCGGAGGGGGCCGTGCGTCCCCCGTCGCGGCGGTTGACGCCGAATGCGGCCCACAGCAGGCCGGAGAGCACGGGCAGCGGCAGTGCCTTGCGTGCGAACTCCCGCGATGAACGGCGTCTTGCCAGTGCCTGCATGAGCGGCAGTCCGCCACGCTTGTCGGGCGCAGGCAGCTTGATGACGCGGCGTGCATCGCCTTTCGCGGGGCGCGGCCGAAGTTGTCCCATCGCGCCGAGTGCAAGCTTGGTCAGGGTGCTCATTTCGAGTGCGGTCGCCGCGCGAATCAGGGCGCAGGAGGAGGTGAGGGAGGACTCTCGTCCTTCTTTTCCTGACGGCGCTGCTGCTTCTCATCGCGCTTCTTCCTGGCAGCCTGTTCGCGCTGCTGCTTCTGCTGTGAATAATTCGGGGGTCTGGCCATGGAATCTCCGGATTCAGTCGTTCAGGTGGAATAGCGTAACGGCTAATAGCCGTTCCTGACAGTGGTGATCGGAGCCGCACGGCAAAACCGGCCTTTACCGAGACGACTCTCGGAATCCCACGGGCGCGACGCGCGGCTGCTTCTGGAACACTTCCGGCCGGTCGCGTCACCGGAGTTTCCATGAAGAGCCAGTTCGGCACCCGCCACCGGGCCGTCTGTCGTCATTCGCAATCGCGCTGGAGCGTTTGGTTCTGCGCACCAGTGTGCGTGGCTGCCCTCGCGCTCTGCATCCTGCGGCCGGCCTGCGCGACCGAGGGGGGTGGCAGCGTCTACCCCTATGGCTTGAATACCGTGGCCAGCGGCGTGCTGCCCAAGCCTGGCCCCTACCTGTATTCGTATAACTCGTACTACACGGCTGACGTCACGACGATGAACGACGGTGAACCTGCGCCGATCCCGTTCGAAGTCGACGTGCGCGTGCACACATTGCGCTACCTGCAGGTCCTCGAGTCGGCCAGGCTCTTCGGTGGCTCGGTGGGCTGGCTCGTCGCCCAGCCCTACCTGATCGGCGACGCCAGCATCGGTCCACGCGAGGACTATCGCACTGGCGTCGGCGACACGACCGTTGGGCTGATGCTCGGCTGGCATCGGCCGCAACTGCATTCGCTGACGGGCGTCGACGTGACCTTGCCGACAGGCTCGTATTCGACCAGTCACCTGTTCAATGCCGGCCGCAACCAGTACGCTGCCACTTTTTACTATGCCGTGACAGCACCGCTCGGCGAACGCTTCGATGCGAACCTGCGCACCAATCTCACCGTCAACGGCACCAACCCCGACACGGACTACCACTCAGGACTGGAGGCGGGCGTCGAATACTCGCTGAACCTGCGCATTGCGAAAGGCTGGCTCGCGGGCATCAACGGCTACCTGTATCGACAGGTCACCGATGACGAGATCGATGGCGACCCCGTAGGTGGCGATGGCCGCAAGCTGCGCGTGCTGGCCTATGGGCCGCAACTGGTCTACCGGGGTGAGCGCTGGGGTGCCGTCGCGAAGTGGCAGCACGAGGGCCACACGCGCAACAAGGCCGAAGGCGACAAGTACTGGCTGCAGCTGTTCTTCGCGCTATGAGCGGGCAGGGCGGCCCCAGCGGCGCGCCACGAAGATCAGGCCGAATGCGCCGAGGTTCATGAGCAGGGCATAGATGACGCTGGGAACGGCGAGCGCCGGCGTGCCGAGCACGGTGGTCGCGATGAAAATGCCGAGGGCTGCATTCTGCAGGCCGCACTCCGAGGTGATGGCGATCGCGTCGCGGCGACCGAGCCCGAAGGCCAGGGCCAGGCCCGCGCCCGCCAACATCACGCCCAGGTTCAGGCTTGCGGCAGCTGGTCCAACCGTCGAAAGGTTGGCCATCAGGGCATCGCGCTGACTGACGAAGGTGGCGATGACGATCAGCACGAACAGCGCCGTCGCGATACGGCCCAGGGCGGTTTGCAATCGATCCGCCAGGCGGGCCCGCCAAGCGCGCAGGAGCATGCCGGCTGCGACTGGCACGGTCGTGATGAAGAAGACTCCGCGCACCATTTTTGCCACCGAGAACTCGATGGGACTGTCGGCGCCCAGGAAATGGCGCAGCGCGCCTTGCACCACGATCGGCATCGAGACCAGCGCGATCAGGCTGGTGATGGCCGTCAGCGTCACCGACAGCGCTGCTGAACCACGAGCGAGATGGGTGATGAGCGCCGAACTTGCGCCGCCCGGGCAAGCTCCGAGGATCACCAGGCCGACAGCCATGGGCGGCGACAATCGAAACACGACAGCCATCGTCCAGGCGAGCACTGGCAGCAACAGCAACTGGCCAATCAGGCCGGCGATCACCGCGCGCGGCTGTTCGAACAGCCGAGTGAAATCGGCCGGCACGAGCGTGACGCCGACTGCGAACATGATGAAGCCGAGTGCCAAGGGCAGCAGCGTGCCGATGATGGTCGGGCTCACGGCAGCATTCCTGCGGCCAGCAGCAATCCGAATGCGGCCTGGGCCAGCGCGGTCTGACCCAGCACGGGATTGAGCGCAGCGCCACTCGCTCGCCCCATTCTCCATACCAGGCTTACCAGCAATGGCGCGGACACCCAGGCCAGCCATGCAGTGGGGTGCGGCGGGTTGCGCAATGCCAGCCACGTCGGCAGTGCGAGCGGCAACAGCATCAGCACGGCGTATAGACCCCACGATCGCGCGGGCCCGATCACGGCGGCGAGCGTTCGTCGGCCAGCGGCTGTGTCGGCAGCGAGGTCGCGGTAGTTGTTGAGCAGCAGAACGGCCGCCGCCATCGAGCCGATGGCCAGTCCAGCCGGCACGATCACCGGCGACCACTGGCCAGACTGCAGGTAATGACTGCCACCCACGGCGACCAGACCGAAAAACATCAGCACGAACAGTTCGCCGAACGGGCCATGCGACACGGGCCGCGACCCGCCCGAGTAAGCCCAGCCGGCGACGATCGAGAACAGGCCGAGGCCGAGGATCACCAGGCCGCCGAGCCAGACCAGCACAACGCCAATCAACATCGCGAAGCCGAATACGATTCCCGCTGCACGGCGCACCTCGCTCGGCGTGGCCCAACCGGCCGCCGTGACTCGCAATGGCCCCACGCGGTCGGCACGGTCATTGCCTTTCTCGAAGTCGGAGACGTCGTTGAGCAGGTTGGTGCCGACCTGGATCAGGACCGCGCAGGCCAGCGTCAGCACGAAGACGGGCCAGTTCGCCGCCGCGCCCTCGGCCCAGGCCAGGCTCGCGCCGACGACCACCGGGGTGACGGCCATCGTCAGGGTCCGTGGCCGTGACGCAACCAGCCACCGGCGCCACCCGCTGGGGCGAGCCGTTCGATCAGGTGCCATCGACGTTGGGGAACTCATGGGCGTTTGCGCGGCGAACCAGCGGCAGGATCAGTAGGCGTCCGCCAGCGCATCGTTGATGAGCGTCCGCAGTTGCTGTTCACCGAAGCTCGGCATCGGCCGTCCGTTGACGAAGTATTCGGGTGTCGCGGTCACCTTCAGCGCCATTGCGTCACTCAGGTCCTGCTGGATTCGCTGCGTCACGTCCGGGGCATTGATGTCGGCCATCAACTGGTCGATGTTCAGGCCCACACCTGCAATCGCACCAACGATCAGGTCGGGCTGTGCCACGTGATTCGGTGCCCACCGGTGCTGCGACGCCAGCAGTGCTTCAAGCGTCTGCCAGTACTTGTCCTGCTTGCGGCTCGCCTCGAGGACACGCACCGCAAACTCCGACCCGTCGTGGAACGCGACGTGGCGGACGGACAGGCGAATCTTGCCGGGGTTTTCCGCCATGTACTGCTTGGCGATCGGGAAAAACGCGGCGCAGGTTTCGCAGGCTGGATCGAGGAACTCGACGATGTGGACCTTGGCGCTCGCCTCGCCGAGCGTCGGCGCATGCTCGCTGGCCAGGGCCGCTCCACGTGGCGTACCGGCCAGTCCGGCTGACTCACTGTTCTCGCCCTTGTGCAGCAGTGCCCATGCGCCGACTGCAAGCAGCAGGACTGCGATCGCGCCGATGACCACGTTCCTGGTGCCGAGGCCGTTCGCCGACGGTGTTTCCTGCGCCGGAGGCCCGGGTCGCCCGGTATTCTGGTTTCTCTTGGTTTTGCGGCTCATGGCGAACTCCTGTTGTTCCTGCGGCCGCCGTCTGGCCTGCGGCGGTCGCGGGATTCTAGAGTAGTTCGATCACCCGTGAATTTAGTGGTTAACGCGGGGTGGCTTTACACTCGACGCAACCTCACCCCCGCCAAGCCCGACCTGGGACACCTGCCATGCGTCATTCGATCTTGATTGCGGCCGCCCTGGGACTCCTGGCCGCGCACGTCGCAACGGCTGCGGAGCCCGCTTCCTGGGCAACACAGGACGGCACCCACACGATTCGTGACTTCCGCTTCGGCACGGGGGAGGCCCTGCCGGAGCTCAGGCTGCATTACCTGACGCTCGGCAAGCCGCACAAGGATCCTGCAGGAAACATCGACAACGCGGTGCTGCTGCTGCACGGCACCGGCGGCGACGCCCGCTCGCTGCTGAACCCGATCTTCGCGGACGAACTCTTCGGGCCGGGACAGCCGCTGGACATCACCCGCTACTACATCATCCTGCCCGATGACATCGGCCATGGATCCTCGTCGAAGCCCTCGGATGGCCTGCGTGCCCGCTTCCCGCAGTACGACTACGACGACATGGTGCGCAGCCAGCACGCCATGCTGGTCGACGGGCTCGGCGTTGATCGCCTGCGACTGATCCTCGGCACCTCGATG
>CAVWGG010000036.1:0-20556 GCA_963754535.1 uncultured Gammaproteobacteria bacterium | reverse complement strand
TGCTGCAGCAAGTCGCGGAGGTTCTTTGCCTGTGCTGCCTGGTGCTGTGCGGCACGAAGGCGTCGGCGCAGTCCGCGGTACCGATCGAACAGGAGCCGGCACATCGGCTCGTGCTGCAGAACGATAGCATACGGGTATTCGACGTCTGGTTGCCGCCCGGCGAAGACTCGCTCTGGCACGTGCATCGGCACGATGGAATTTCGGTGCGGCTGGCAGACGCTACGGTCGACGACCAGCCAAAGGATGGGCAAGCGGAAACGTTTCGTCTGCGGCGGGGAGCGGTGGCCTATGGCGCCACGCTGACCGCACGGACGCATCGCGTCCGCAATGTCGGCGAGACGGCGTTCCACAACATCTACATCGAATTATTGACCGACCATGACGTCGGCAAGGATCGCGCGGGGGCGGCGATGGCAGCGTCCGATCGGCGCGTGGAGTTCGAGAACGATCGCGTGCGCGCGCTTCGTCGAATCCTGGCGCCAGGCGAATCGACGGCTATGCACACGCACGCGTCGAGCGCTGTGGCCGTGCTGGTCAGCGCGGGTCGCCTCGAGGTCTCTTATCCTGAGGGTGCCGCGAGGACCCATGACGTAAAGGCCGGCGCGGTGCAATGGATCGGCTCGGGAACCACCCACGCGTTGAAGAACGTCGGCGAGGCGCCCATCGAAATCGTCGACATCGAACCCAAGCAGTCGCCTGGCCCCTAACGCCTCTTCAGCGACAGCGTGGAACGCTTGCGCCCAGGCGGCACCAGCAGCGGCTTCACCTCGGTCGCCGTCAGGTTGCGCCACTTGCCTGCTGGCAGCGTGCCGAGCTCGATGTGCATGATCCGCACGCGCTGCAGGCGCCGCACGGTGTAATCGAAGTGCTCGCACATGCGGCGGATCTGGCGGTTGAGTCCCTGGGTGAGCACGATGCGGAACGTATTGCGGCCCACCTGCGTCACGCGGCAGGGATTGGTCACCGTGTCGAGGATCGGGACGCCGCGGGCCATGCCGGACAGGAATTCGCCGGTCAGCGGCCGGTCGACGGACACGATGTATTCCTTTTCATGCTCGTGCTCGGCGCGCAGCACTCGATTGACGATGTCGCCGTCATTGGTGAGCAGGATCAGCCCCTCGGAGTCCTTGTCGAGGCGTCCGATGGGGAAGACGCGTTCGCGATGCCCGACGAAGTCGACGATGTTGTTCGGGACGTCGCGGTCGGTCGTGCACTCGACGCCGATCGGCTTGTTCAATGCGAGGTAGACCCGCTCGGGCTTGAAGTTCAGTGGACGGCCGTCGAGAGACACCTCGTCGCCTTCGGCGACCTTGGTGCCCAGCACGGCTGTCACGCCATTCACCGCGACGCGGCCCGCTTCGACCCATTGATCGGCCTGCCGGCGCGAACAGACGCCGGTTTCGCTCAGGAACTTGTTGATCCGCACGCTGGAATCAGCCACCGGAGCGGCGCACCGTGTAACCGAGCTTGCCGAGCTCCTCGAGCAGCAGGTCGCGATGGTCGCCCTGGATTTCGATGCTCCCGGCGTCGACGGTGCCGCCGCATCCGCAACGCTTCTTCAGCTTCGTAGCCAGCGCCTCGAGTTCGTCGCCGGCGAGCGGCACACCCTTGATCACCGTCACGCCCTTGCCCTTGCGGCCTTTGGTCTCACGACTGACGCGCACGATACCGTCGCCGGCTGGGGCGACCGCCTGCGCTGGCTTGCTGCGCTTGCAGCGGCACTCGGCGAGAGGGCGTGTGCACTCGGGGCACAGGCGCCCGGCACCGGTGGAAAAGACGAGACGATTGGAACTCATCGGGTCGCTGCAGCCTCGGGTGCGAAGTCCGTTTGCCGTCGACGGCCATTGTAAGCCATGGCCCACGCGCCCCCTAAGGCTGGAGAGGGCTACGCAGGGCTCGTGGATCGCGGCACAATCGGCCCATGGCCGGCCCCATCGTCGAAATCGAAACGGAACGCCTGCGGTTGCGCAGGCTCGACGCGGATGATGCGCCGTTCGTCCTCCGCCTCGTCAATGAACCCTCCTGGCTGCGGTTCATCGGCGACCGGGGGGTGCACGATCTCGACGGTGCGCGGCGCTACATCGCCGAAGGCCCGCAGCGTCTCTATGCCAGTTACGGTTTTGGCCTCTTCCTGGTCGAGCGTCGCAGCGATGCGCTGCCGCTCGGCATGTGCGGGCTGATCAAGCGCGACACGCTGCCCGACGTCGATATCGGGTTTGCTTTCCTGCCCGAGCACTGGAGCCAGGGGTACGCGCGCGAGGCGGCCGAGGCTACGCTGCGCTACGCGCGCGAGCAGCATCGTCTGCCACGCGTCATTGCGATCACGAGCCTCGACAACGTTCCTTCGGGCCGCTTGCTCGAGCGGATCGGCCTGCAACCGGAAGGCACCCTGCGTCTCGCCGGCAGCAGCGACGAGGTGCGTCTCTTCGGCACGACACGTGCCTACCAGTTCGATGCGCCGAACGCCCGTCCCGTGTTCGACAACCTCTGGACCTCGGGCCAGCTCTCGCAGGCCGATATCCAGCGCCTGCCGGAATTCGGCATCGAGGCGGTGATCAATCTTGCCTTGCCGACGGCATCGAATGCGCTGCGCGGCGAAGCCGAGGCAATCACGGGGCAGGGGATGACGTTCGTGCAGATCCCCGTCCCGTGGGAAAAGCCCGAGCCCCGGCACCTGCAGCAGTTTTGCGGCCTGATGGACGCATTCGCCGGGCGCAAGGTCTGGGTCCATTGCGCGAAGAATTTCCGCGTCTCGGCGTTCGTCTACCTGTATCGCCGTCTGCGCCTGGGGGAAGCACACGAGGCGGCCCTGCATCCGATGCGCACGGTGTGGCAGCCCAACCCGGTCTGGCAGGCATTCATCGAACAGTCGCTGTCGAACCCGGATCAGGGTCCAGTCGCAGGCACGACCCGGTAGATCACGCCCGCGTAGTCGTCGGTTATGAAGATGGCGCCGTCGGGGCCCTGCGCAATGCCCGCAGGTCGTCCGAGTATGCCGTCGTCGCTGAGGAAGCCACGCAGGAAATCACGCTCGACGATGCGTCCATCGGGTTGCCAGTCGAGGGCGACCACCTTGTAGCCGTCGGGCTTGCTGCGGTTCCACGAACCATGCAGCGCGACGAGCGCCGTGCGTGAATAGCCTGCCGGCAGGTTCGGGCCGCGCAGGAATGCGAGCCCGAGGGGCGCGTTGTGAGCGCGAAACGCGTGCGCCGGCGGAATTGCGCGCGCGGCTTCGGCTTGATGACCCGCACCCAGGCCGGGGTCGACCATGCCTGAGCCATGGACGAACGGCCAGCCATAGAACGCTTTCTGCTCGATGCGATTGAGTTCGTCGGGCGGGATGTCGTCGCCCAGCAGGTCGCGACCGTTTTCGGTCGCATATAGCGCGCCATCCCACGGCGCCCAGTCCAGCCCCACGCTGTTGCGCAGCCCTGTCGCGTAGATCTCGCGCCGGGTGCCATCGGGCTGCATGCGCATGATCGTCGCGCGGCGCTCGTCCGTCTCGATGCAGGCATTGCATGACGAACCCTGCGACACGTAGAGCCACCCATCGGGGCCGAAGCCGATGCTTTTCGTCGTGTGAAAGCCGTCGTCCGTGAAGTCGTCGACGATGTGTTCAAGGGTGCCGGACAGCTGACCCGATTCCGCATCGAAACGAATTCTGCCGATGCCATTCGACTCGCCCACGTACAGCCAGCCGTCGTGTAATGCGAGTCCGTGGGGGTGATTGAGCTTGTCGAGCAGCTTGCGCACGGCGTCGGGCTTGCCGTCGCCGTTGGCGTCGCGTTCGAGCAGCACGATTTCGTCGGCCCGCGTGCGGGACACGATGAGGTCGCCGGCCGGAGTCACGAGTGGCCAGCGGGCGAGGGGAACGTCGGTGGAGTAGACCTCGAGACGGAAGCCGTCGGCCACGACCAGTCGTGCCGCTGCCTGGGCGGACGTCGGCGGCTGAATCCCGCGCCCGAGCATGAAGTCGAACATGACCTTCTTGTTGCCGACCTGCACCGGACCGAACCAGACGTAACCGATGCCGGCAACGACGAGCAGGGCGACGGTTGTCAGCGCCCAAAGCAGTGCTTTCTTCATGCGCGGCAGTCTAGCTGCCCGCTCCCAGGGCCGATACGGCGCTCGCGGTAATGATAGAGTTCCACTCCCGCCCGCGACATGCGGTCGAACCCAACGGTAGCCGCAGGCAGGGGGTGGGGTGAACCGTCCAACGCGCGCAAGGACCAGACGGGGCAGATACGCATGAAAGACCACTCCGAATCGCACCCACGACTCGAACCGGCACCCGTGACGGCACAAGACGACGCGCCCGACTTGTTGCGCGGCGAGCAGGTCTTCCGCTCCTGGCCCGAGTCCGAAGACAACGGCACCGAAGACAACGACACCGACGACAACGACGACGACGACACCTCCCGGTTGCCGGTCATCACGAGCCTCCCGGAGGGCATCGAAGTCGTCGAACACGAGATCGGTCGTGCCGTCGGCCAATGGATACTGATGGTGCGGTGCCAGTGCGGAAAGCGCTGGTTCGAGCTCCAGGCGATCGACACCGCCACCTGCCCGCGCTGCAATACACTCGTCTACGTGGACGCGCTGGACACCCGGCGCGAATGACATCGCAGTCCGCGCCGTGTGGCCGGCGTGTCATTCGAGTGCAGCACGTTGCGGCGTGCACGGGTTACCTCGAACTGCTGGAGAGCGCCGCCGTGCGTGGATTGATCGGGTGGATGGGCGCGTTCCTCGCCGGTTCCGCGGGCTGGTGGCTCGGAGCCAGGGTCGGGCTCGGAACGGCAGTGGTGCTGGGGGCCGTGGCCTCCGGCGTCGGGCTCTGTGCCGGGAAACGGTGGTTTGATCAGAACCTGAAATGACGGTGATCGCAGCGGCGAATCCTGATCGAGTGTCTCGTGACGAACCCTTACCTCGAGCCAGTCTCGCCCGTGTGGACGCGGGTCGCGGGCATTGTGTTGCTGGTAGCGGCAACCGGTCTCACCGCGGTGCTGGGATTCGGTATTTTCGATTTCGTCGCGCACGCGGCAAGCCGTCGGGCGCTCACGAGTTCAACCGTCGTCTTTGCGCTCATACTGCTGGTGCTGTGCGGCATCTGCTGGCAGGCAGGGTATCGCCTCGCATTCCATCGACGTGATGGCCAGTCGACGCTTTTTTCAAGGCCGGCGTGGTTTGCCATTGGCGCGGGACTGATCTTCATTGCTGCGCTGATGGCCGCCGTCATCGTCGCTGCGCGCCGGCCGACTCTCCTTGACTACCAGGTGATCCTGTCCCTTGGTGCGTTCGGGATCTGGTGCATCTTGCTGGCGCTGCGTCCGAACGATCCGTAGCCCGACGTGACTGCGTCAAGCGGCCGAATGCAACCTTCTCAGTGACACGGTGGACGCCCATGAGACACAGTGAAATACACAGAACACACCGTACGGGCTGGCTGCGTGCGGCAGTGCTCGGCGCGAACGACGGTATCGTATCAACGGCCAGCCTGGTCCTGGGTGTCGCAGCTGCTGGCACGAGTACCGAGAACATCCTGATTGCGGGCGTCGCCGGCCTCGTCGCAGGCGCCATGTCGATGGCTGCCGGAGAGTATGTGTCGGTCAGTTCGCAAGCCGACACGGAGCGCGCCGATCTTGCGCGTGAGACCAAGGAGCTGGCTGAAAATCCCGAGCAGGAACACGCGGAACTGAAAGCCATCTACGTCAAGCGCGGCCTGGATGCGTCGCTGGCGTCGAGCGTTGCCACCCAGTTGATGCAGCACGACGCACTCGGTGCGCACGGGCGCGATGAACTGGGCATCTCGGATACGCTGACCGCGCGTCCGGTGCAGGCGGCGCTCGCGTCGGCGGGCACGTTTGCAGTTGGCGCTGCGCTGCCTCTCCTGATGGTCCTGGTGTTTCCGGTGACTGCGCTGATGTGGGGCGTCGCAGGCAGTTCGTTGGTGTTCCTGGCGTTTCTCGGCATCCTGGCCGCGCGTGCAGGCGGTGCGCCCCTGGTCGCGTCCGCCATGCGCGTCACCTTCTGGGGCGCCCTGGCCATGGCGTTGACTGCTGGAGTGGGCGCGCTGTTCGGAGTCGCCGCCTGAGGCTCCGACGGCTTTGCCGCGGGATCAGGCAGTGCGACTGTCGTCCTCGTCGAGTTCTGCCATCTCGGCCGCGGTGAACACCCGCGAGCGGGTGTGAAACGCCTTGCCTTCCGGGCCTTCGAGCGAGAACGTCCCGCCGTGACCTTCGATCACGTCGATGACCAGCTGCGTGTGGCGCCAGTATTCGTATTGCGCCCTGCCGATGTAGAACGGGCAGCCGCCGATGTCGCCCAGGTACACGTCGCCCGCGCCGATCGTGAGCTCGCCGAGCAGGTAGCAGTTGGCCGCACTGTTGTCGCAACAGCCGCCGGACTGATGAAACATCAGTCCGGGGCCGTGCTTCGACTTCAGCAGTCCGATCAGCTCGACGGCCGCTGCCGTGGCGATGACCTTCTCGACCATGCTCAGAAGAAGCCGAGCTTGCTTTCGCTGTAGCTGACCAGCAGGTTCTTCGTCTGCTGGTAATGGTCGAGCATCATCTTGTGGGTCTCGCGGCCGATGCCCGATTCCTTGTAACCGCCGAACGCCGCATGCGCGGGGTACGCGTGGTAACAGTTGGTCCAGACGCGGCCGGCCTTGATGGCGCGACCCATGCGATACGCCACGTTGCCGTTGCGGCTCCATACGCCGGCACCGAGGCCGTAGAGCGTGTCGTTGGCCACGGCCAGCGCTTCGGCTTCGTCCTTGAAGGTGGTCACGGCCAGCACCGGGCCGAAGATTTCCTCCTGGAAGATGCGCATCCTGTTGTGGCCCTTGAACAGCGTTGGCTGCACGTAATAGCCGCCCTCGAGTCCGGCGCCCAACCGCGCCTGCGCGCCGCCGATGAGCACTTGCGCGCCTTCCTGCTTGCCCAGGTCGAGGTACGACAGGATTTTCGTGAGCTGTTCCTTCGACGCCTGCGCACCCATCATGGTGTCGGTATCGAGCGGGTCGCCCATCCTGATCGCGGCTACGCGTGGCAGCACCCGCTCCATGAACTTGTCGTAGATGCTTTCCTGGATCAGCGCGCGACTGGGGCAGGTGCACACCTCGCCCTGGTTGAAGGCGAACAGCACGAGGCCTTCGATCGCCTTGTCGAGGAACGAGTCGTCCTTGTCCATGATGTCGGCGAAGAAGACGTTGGGCGACTTGCCACCGAGTTCGAGCGTCGCGGGAATGAGGTTGTTGGCCGCGGCCTGCGCGATCACGCGACCGGTGGTCGTGGATCCCGTGAACGCGATCTTGGCGATGCGCTTGCTCGTGGCGAGCGGCATGCCGGCTTCGCGACCGTAACCATTGACGATGTTGAGCACGCCGGCCGGCAGGATGTCGGCGATCAGGTCCGCGAGGATCAGGATGCTGATGGGCGTGGATTCCGCGGGCTTCAGCACCACGCAGTTTCCCGCGCCGAGTGCCGGCGCCAGCTTCCATGCGGCCATCAGGATCGGGAAGTTCCAGGGAATGATCTGGCCGACGACGCCCAGCGGTTCGTGGAGGTGGTAGGCGACGGTGGTCTCGTCGATTTCGCTGACACTGCCTTCCTGCGCCCGGACGCAACCGGCGAAGTAACGGAAGTGATCGACCGTGAGCGGAATGTCGGCGTTGAGCGTCTCGCGGATCGGCTTGCCGTTATCAACGGTCTCGGCGTAAGCGAGCAACTCCAGGTTGGCTTCGATCCGGTCGGCGATTTTCAGCAGCAGGTTGGAACGCTCGGCCGGTGGCGTCCTGCCCCACTTGTCGGCAGCGGCGTGCGCGGCGTCGAGCGCGAGTTCGATGTCTTCGGCCGTGGAGCGTGCGACCCTGGTATAGACCTTGCCGCTGATGGGTGTGTAGACGTCGAAGTACTGGCCCTTCACCGGGGCGACCCATTTGCCCCCGATGAAATTGTCGTAGTGCGGCTTGTAAGCGAGCTTGGCGCCAGCGGCGCCGGGTGCAGCGTAGAGCATGTCGTATCCCCCGGGATGAACGACTCGATCCTACACCCGAATCCCGCGGCGGCGTCGCAGTCGTCCGCCTCTAGGGCCAATCCCGGCGGACAGCTTCCTCGATCAGGCGGAACACGCGGCCGTCGTCGTTCGCGGTCGTCCTGCCGAGCAGGCCGCGTTGCCAGGCGGCGGGCAACGCGTCCTTGCCGTGCAGTGCGCCGACGGCGGCGCCGACGAGGGCCGCGATCGTATCGTTGTCCTGCGTGTCGTTGACGGCGCGGACGATCGCTTCTTCCGGGTCATGCGCGTGCCTGGCCAGGATCCAGAGCAGGCTCGGCACGGTCTCAAGCAGGTATGCGCCGGAGCACCAGGCCTCGCAGGCATCCCGCGTGCTCCAGTCATGGCGTTTCGCTTCGGCCAGCACGAACTCGAGGTAGTCCGGGAACGAGCCTTCCCGGGCGGCGAAGGTTCCACCGCGCGGACGGTACGCCTGGTCGGCGCACGCCTGGCGCACGGTGGCGAGAAACGTGGCGATGATCCAGTCGGACGTCGGCGGTGCCGGCAATCGCAGCAGGCGTGCGAGCAGGTCGACGAACGCGACGCACGATGCAACCGAACTGGCATCACGATGGGTAACGATCGAAGCCAGCGCAACGTCCAGCCAGAGGGCCGCACTCGTGCCTTGCGGGTGCAGCAGCACGAGGGGTGCGATGCGCATCAGTGCGCCGTTGCCCGCGCTCTCGGCGCCGCAGCGGTACCAGGACGCGGCGCCCTGCTCGCGATTGCGCAAGAACTGCTGCATGGCCTTGCCCAGCCCGAAAATCTCGCGCGCGGCGAAGCGCGCAGACAAGTCGTCCAGGTCCAGTCCGTCGCGTTCGAGCAGGCTTTCGATGGTCCAGAACGCAAGCTGGCTGTCGTCCGAGGGGAGGCCGACCCGATGACCGGCCGCGCGACTGTTCGGCAGGTAGTCGCGAATTTCGCCATGACGTTCGGCGCGTTCAGCCGCCGACAGGCCTTCGCTGGTGTTGCCCAGCGCATCGCCGATTGCCAGGCCCAGCAACATGCCGCGGATCCGGCCCGGCGATACCGGACCGCTGACGGGTTCGCGTGGACCCTGCAGCAAGGCGGATCGGGCCGGGAGGAATCCCTCGGAGATGACACGGGCGGCGAGGGACAGGTTCGAAGTCATGATCTGCAGAGTCTCGCAGACTACAGGCCCGCCGCGGGGTCGTCCGGCGGCCACTGACCCGGTGCCGCGCCGCTGCAGACGCGACGCTGGACGAAGGCATCGCTGGGGGTCAGTCCAAGCTCGCAGCTGCGCACGCACAACGCACGGAATGCGGGCGCGTTGAGGCCCGTGGATTCGTGATACAGGCGCGTGAGGCGCGCCCAGCGGGACGCGGGGATGGGCCGCGCGCTGCTCCTGAACGAGCGGCAGTCGCGGCTGGTCGCGCACGACTCGGCCGCCCTGATCACCGTCGCACACTCCTCGCGGTTCAGCGACCGGCGCGGCGCGCGCTGGCGTGCGACCGTGACGTCGCCGGCCGCCGTCAACGTCGCACTGCGCCGTTCGCCGTTCCACACGCCCAGGTCGACCCGCGCGCCGTCGGCCGACGCGACCGCGGCTCCGGCGCCGGTGCCCACCCAGAGCCCCGTTGACCGCCGGACAGTCGGTGGCCGGCCGGGTCGCAGCTCGAGCCAGAACGGCTGCAGCAGGCCGCAGGGCGCGAGCGTGCCGTTGCACCGTGTGAATCCGACCACGATCTCGCGGTTCGAGTACACGGCGCGATGCGTCAACGCAATCGCGTCGTCGCGCAGGCCGGGGACGGCAGTGCCGTCGAGCAGAACGACGACGGGCGTGGTCGTGGACCCGTCGGCGGGCCCGATGGTCAGGCTGCCGGCGGTCGTCGCCAGTGGCAGCCGCGACTTGCGCAGCACCTCCTGCGATTCGAGCCGGCCGGCGTCGGCAGGCTGCACCGTCGTCGTTACGGGCAGGGGTTGGCGCTCGTCGCTGGCTGCAACCGGTGGTGGGGCGGAGGTCGATGAGTCGCGCCGATCGATGACGGCATGGATTGCGACACCGAGCAACAACGCCGCGGCCAACCAGGGCCATCCGCGCCAGCGGCGTCCGTCAATACCCGTCTTGCGAACTTTCGCAGGCGCTGGCGTTGGCGCCGACGGTAAGGGCGCCGGTCGCCGCGCAGGTGCGGGCGCCGCTGGCACTGCTGGCACTGCTGGCACTGCTGGCACTGCTGGCACTGCAGGCAATGCAGGCAATGGCACTGATGACACTGCAGTCGCAGGCACTGATAGCGCTGCAGGCACTGGCACGACCACGGGTTGCGACGCTGGATCAGTGACGACACGGGTCGTCTTGACGCCAGCCGTCGTGTCCAGCACCGAGCGGGTTCGGTTGTGCTCACCACGCAGGCAAAGCTGCGCCTCGGTCGCAGTGAGCCGGTGCAACTGCGACGAGTCCGTGACCGAAATGGCGACGTCCTTACGCTGCCAGGCGCCGCTCCCGGTGCTGTGGACCGGTTCGACCAGGCCGATGGCGCGGACCCATTGCCCTACCCACGAGGCGTCGGGAACGTCCCTGGCGTTGGCGAGAGCCTCCGGCCAGATCTTCAGGCAGGCCATGTCGTGTGCCTGGTCGGCGAACTCGACGCGCAGGCAGGGCGTGTCGGTTTGCGACGAAGAATCCATCCAGACTCGCATGATCTTGCCGATCATCTCCACGCGATCACCCACGTGGCTGCAGCACTGCGCGAAGTTCGTTGCGTCGACGACGTCGCACGCCGGAATGTACTCGCGACGCAGGGGCAGGGCCGCATCGGCGGTAAACGCCACCTCGCGGCTCGGGATGTTGCGGCCCGCGAGGAAGTCTTCGAACGTCGGGACCGCGTCGAAAGGAGCAGCGCAGATAGCGGCGAAGTTGCGCACCCGTTGCTCGAGCTCCGGCACCGCGGCCAGCCGGCTGAACGCGGGTGAACGGGCCGGATCGGCGATATCCGTGGCGCGCAGGATGAACGCGTCCGCATCGCTGTCGGATTCGTCCCAGAGTTCGGGTCGACGGCAGAGCGCGTGCAGCGTCAGATCGAGGAGCGAGAACGCAAACGAATCGAGGCGGGCGTCGAAATGCCGGGCACGCCGGCCGGAGTGCTGGAAATTGCGCTGGCCGAGTTCCATGCTCTGCAGGCCCGCGAGTTGCGGTACGAACATGCCGTCGTAATCGATCAGCCGTAGTTGCGTCGCGCCCTGGACGATCACGTTGGTCGGCTGGATGTCGCCGTGCGCGATGCCGTGCCTGAGCAGTTCGCGCGAAATTCCCCGCAGCGACATGCGCAACTGCAGCAGCGCATCGGTGTCGGCCCGGTGCGCGGCCACGAATGCCGCCAACGTCTGGCCGGGCGCCCAGTCCATCCGCACGATGGGGTAGGTGCCGCTTTCGGTCGTGATCCCGGACGGCTGGAATTCGAAGTCGACGAAGCAGGTGCTGCGGATGCGGTCCAGGTGACTGCCGATGGCGGCGTAGCGTGCCTGCAGCGAATCGGAGGGCTTGTGGAAGCAACGGACCGCGTAACTGCGGCCGTCGGCCTCGACTTCGAAGGTCAGCGCGAAATTGCCGCTGCGAATGACCGGTTGGCCTGGCCCGCGCGAGCGGAGGGTGCCGCGGGCCAGCAGCGGGTCCCACAAGGCGATGCCCAGGCTCAACTGCAGGGCGTCGGAGTATTCCGCGAGTGACGGATAGTGCATGATCCTGCGCCGGGGACCGGCCGATGTCGCGGTCGTCGCGTGTGGTCTGTGTCAGCGCAATTTTCACATGGTCGTGCGGCGCGGCAAAGCTCATTCGGAAGTCTGCGCTCCGTCTTGCTGTCAATCGCCTGCAAGGCAAGAATCTCGAAGCTTCGAGCGGAAATTGATCGCAATATCGATTGACTGGATTGCAGCGGCGTGGTCCCGATGAAAATACTGTTCGTCTGCATGGGCAATATCTGCCGGTCGCCCACGGCCGAAGGCGTGTTTCGCGATCACGTACGTCGTCATGCTCCCGGGCTCGACATCGAGATTGATTCCGCGGGCACTCATGACTACCACGTCGGGGAACCACCCGATCCGCGCACCATGCAAGCGGCCGCGCGCCGGGGCATCGACCTTGCCAGCCTGCGGGCGCGACAGGTGCAGGACGAGGACTTCGAGCGCTTCGACCTGATCCTGGCCATGGACCGTCTCAATCACGCGACTTTGCTCGACCGCAGCCGGCCCGAGCATCACGCCCGCATTCGAACGCTGCTTGAGTTCGCTGGTAAGTCGGCACCCGCCGACGTGCCGGACCCGTATTATGGCGGTGCAAGAGGATTCGACGAGGTGCTCGACCTGGTGCAATCCGCCGCCGACGGTCTCCTGGGCGAGATCAGAAGCCGGATGCGCGATCGTTGAGGTGCTTCATCGACCGCGTTTGCAGCTAGACTCCGTGGGTTGATGCATCAGGGGGGAACGGGCCATCCGTGCGGCTCGCCTGTGTGCGTCGACGATTGCACGACAATTCACTGATTCCGGGGCGAGGGAATGAATTCAGCCGCGCGAGCGACGCTGGTGACGGCGTTGCAGCAATATTTTTCGATTCCCCGCGACGAAGCAGCGCTGGTGCTCGATGAATTCGAGCCGTGCGTGTGTCGCGGCGGCGACTGGCTGTTCCGCCAGGGTGACGGCGCCGATTGCCTGTTCCTGCTGGCGCGCGGGCGCATGCAGGTCTGGCTCGCGCAGGCGAATGGCCAGGAAACCGGCGAACGACTGGTGGCCGAGGTCAATCCGGGCGAGACGATCGGCGAGATCGGCATGCTCACCGGCGGCGCGCGATCCGCGAGCATCCGGGCGGTGCGCAACAGCCTCCTGCTCAAGATGACCTCAGCGGCCTTCGACCGGCTCGCGCGCCAGCGGCCTGACCTCACGCGCCACATCGCGGGCGGCATCGCCGGACGGTTGCGCGATCGCACGGCCGGCGTCTCGCACATCCGGCGTAACCTGAAGACGATCGCGCTGGTGCCACTGGGCTCCGTGCATGCGGCCGGGTTGCTTGCCGCGAAACTCGGCGTCGCGCTGCAGGTGTTCGGCCCCACCTGCGTCCTGTCGGCGACGACGTTGCGTGATGCGGGCGCACCTGAGTTGCCGGCCACGCGTCACGAGGACCTTTCGCCGGCGATGGTCGACTGGCTGGCCGTCAAGGAGGACGAACACCGCTTTGTCATGTACGTGGCGAATCCGGCGGACCCCGTCTTCACCGAGATGGCCCTCCACAACGCGGACCTCATCCTGCTGGTCGGCCAGGCCGGTGACGATGCCGCGCCGCGAGCCTGGGAAATGCAGGCGTTCGACGAGGTCAGCGCCCCCGTTGCACGTCGGGCACTGGTGTTGTGGCACGAGCAGCACGGCGAAACGCTGTCGGGCACGGCGCAGTGGCTCGCGCCGCGCAAGCTGGATTTCCACCTGCACGTTCGTTCCGGCGTGCAGGGCGATCTCGATCGCCTGGCCCGGGTCATCGCCGGGCGCGCCGTCGGCCTCGTGCTCGGTGGCGGCGCCGCTCGTGGGTTTGCGCATCTGGGCGTCTATCGCGCGCTGTACGAAGCCGGCACGCCGGTGGATTGGCTCGGCGGCGCCAGTATCGGTGCCGTCATGGCGGCTGGCATGGCGACGGGACTCGAACCGGGTGTCGCGATCGAGCGAGCGCGCAAGGCGTTCGTGGATGGCAAGCCGTTCGGCGACGTGACGGTGCCCATCATCTCGTTCCTGCGCGGACGGCGCATGGAGCGTCTCATCGATGCCCACCTGCCGGGCGAAATCGAAGACTTGCCGGTGCCGTTCTTCTGCGTCTCGAGCAACCTCGGCAATGGCAGCGTGCAGGTGCACGACCGGGGTTCGCTGCCTCGCTCCCTGCGCGCAAGCGTGTCGCTGCCCGGCATCTTTCCGCCGGCCGTGATCAACGGCCAGTTGTCCGTCGACGGCGGCATCCTCGACAACCTGCCGGTCGATCTCATGCGGGCCCGTCCCGTCGGCCGCGTGATTGCCGTCGACTTGAGCTCGCGCAAGGATTACACGGTCGATTACTCATCGGTGCCTTCGCCCTGGCGCGTGCTCGCCGGCCGTGCGCTGCCGCTCTCCAGGCGTTATCGCGTGCCGAGCCCGGTGTCGTTGATGCTGATGGCGATGTCGATCGGCGCGATCGGTTCGGCACGTGCGGCCGGCGCGCGCGCGGACTTGCTGGTGCGACCGCCGGTGGGTGGTTTCAGTTTCACGGACGTGCGCAATTTCGACCGCGTCGTCGACGTCGGTTATCGCGAGGCGCAGAAGGCGATCGCAGAAGGCTGGTCGTCGCAGGACTGAGTCGACGATACTCGGCAGGCTGGCAAAGCAGGGGGGGAACTTGCAGCATTCAATCCAGATCAGGCAGTTCGCGCGTGCGGCTGCGCTGACGACCATCGCCTGGGCGCTGGTATGCCAGCCAGCGCTGGCCGCGTCGACGGCGGCGGATGCCGCCATGAAGACGGCTGCGGGCACGCGGGGCGTCGCGGCCCTCGGACGCATCGAACCCTACGACGGCATCGTTCGCGTTGCGGCAGCCTCGACGCCCGATGCGATGTCGGGCGCCATACTGAGCAAATTGCTCGTCGACCGCGGCGCCAACGTGACGGCCGGCCAGTTGCTCGCCGAAGTCGATACGGCGGCGTTGGCGCGTAGCCGTATCGTCGAAGCCAAAGCCGAACTCGAGACCGCGAAGCGCGATGCCACCGCGTCCATCAGCCTCGCGGACGAGGCCTGCGTGCTCGCCGATGTGGCGGCGAAACGCTCGCAGCGCAAACAGGACCTGCTGGGCCGCGGCCTCGCCTCGAGCGAGGACGCCGAGCAGGCCAAGGGTGACGCCGATGCCGGCAACGCGTCATGCAAGGCGCGACGTGCCTCGGCCAGCGTGGCGCAGTCACGCATCAGTTCGGCCGCCGCGCGCGTGGCACGCTTCGAGGCCGAACTCGAGCGCTCGTTCGTCCGCGCACCGTTTGCCGGCCGTGTCATCGACGTCCTGCGCCGTCCCGGTGAGATCGTGGGGGTGGAGGGCGTTCTGGAACTCGCACGCATCGACCAGATGCAGGCGATCGCTGAAGTCTTCGAGGCCGACGTCCGCCGCGTGCGGGTGGGCCAGCGCGCGCTGGTGCGCAGCCCGGCGTTGACTAAAGACCTGGCCGGCACCGTGACACGCATTCGCCCCAAGGTGCAGAAGATCGACCAGATCGGTGACGACCCCGTTGCACGCAAGGATGCGCGCATCGTCGAAGTCGAGATCAAGCTCGATGACGGCCGCGCCGTTGCGAACCTCACGAACCTCCAGGTGGAAGTCGAGATTGGCCGCTGAACGTACGTGGGGTCGGCTGCTGCCCTCTGCGCCGCTCGGGTGGCTGCAGCTGTGGCACAAACCGCTGCGACTCGCCGTCGCGGTCGCGGGCATCGCGTTTGCCGTGCTGCTGATCCTGATGCAGCTGGGCTTTCGCTCGGCGCTGTTCGAGAGCACGTTGCGTTTCCACGAGCGCTTCCGTTACGACATTGCGCTCTTCAGCACGGACAGCGTGTTCATCGTGCGTCCGTCGCCGTTCACGATCCGCCGCCTGTACGAGGCGTTGGGTTCGCCAGACGTCGGGTCGGTGAGCCCGGTCTACATCTTTCCGGCAACTTGGAAGAATCCATGGACCAACGCCCGTCGCAGCATCAATGCGGTCGGCATCGAGCCCACGCGTGACGTGCTCGACACGCCGGGTTTCGCGGACAATTATTCCAAACTGGTCGCGCAGGACGTCGTGCTGTTCGATAAGGCCTCACGGCCGGAATTCGGGCCGGTGGGGGTGAACTGGCGCCCGGACGTGCCGGTCAGCACCGAGCTCAACGATCGCGCGGTCACGGTGGTGGGGCTGGTGGAAATCGGTCCATCCTTCGGCATCGACGGCACCGTGCTGACCAGTGTCGACAACTGGCTGCGACTGTTTCCGGATCGCTCGCGCAACCAGATCCAGCTGGGCCTCGTGACGCTGAAGCCCGGCGTCGATCCCGCTGCCGCGCGCGATCGCCTGCGCGCTTACCTGCCTGCCGACGTGCTGGTCATGACCAAGGCCGACTTCGCCGCCCGCGAGAAGGCGTACTGGAACGGGGCTACCCCGATCGGCTACGTGTTCGCGTTCGGCGCGATCATGGGTCTCGTCGTGGGCGCGATCATCGTCTACCAGATCCTGTTCGCGGATGTCTCCGAGCACCTGCGTGAATACGCCACGCTGCGGGCCATCGGGTATCGCAATCGATTCGTGTCGGGCATCGTGATGCAGCAGGCTGCGATCCTCGCGGTGCTCGGCTTCCTGCCAGGCATGGCCGCGGCGTGGTTTCTCTACCGGTCGGCTGCGCACGCGACCCGCCTGCCGCTGCACCTGACGACGGAACGAGCCGTCACGGTGTTCGTGCTGACGCTCGTGATGTGCGCGCTCTCCGGATTCCTGGCGCTGCGCAAGGTGCGCCGCCTCGATCCGGCGGATGTCTTCTGATGCCTGCGATCGCGGATGCGCCCATCGTCGTCGAGAATCTCAACCATTACTACGGCAAGGGTCCGCTGCGCCGGCAGATCCTGCACGACGTCACGACGACGATTCCAACGGGCGAGATCGTCATCGTCACGGGGCCGTCGGGATCGGGCAAGACGACGCTGCTGACGCTCGTCGGCGCGCTGCGCGCGCCGCAGGAGGGACGGCTGCGCGTGCTCGGTCACCAGCTCGACGGCGCGAAAGGCCCGGCTCTTGAAGACGTCCGCAGGCGCATCGGCTTCATCTTCCAGAGTCACAACCTGCTCGGCGCATTGACGGCATCGCAGAACGTGCAGCTCGGCTTGCGCGTGACTGGTCGCGCCGCCCGTGTCGAGCTTCGACGCAGGGCTGATGCGATGCTCGAGGCGGTCGGTCTCGGCGCGCACACTCACAAGCGTGCGGAGCAGCTTTCTGGAGGGCAGCGGCAGCGTGTGGCCATTGCGCGCGCCCTGGTCGGTGAGCCGGCGATGGTGCTGGCGGACGAACCCACCGCATCGCTCGACAAGGCCTCCGGGCGTGAGGTGGTCGACCGGATGCAGTCACTGGCGCGGGAGCGGGGCACCACCATCCTGCTCGTCACGCACGACAACCGCATCCTCGACGTTGCCGACCGCATCCTTCACCTCGAAGATGGCAGGCTCGCCACCTTCACCGACGCCGTCATTGCCAATACGCAACAGATGATGCACCTGCTGGCCCGGAACACCGACCGGCAGCACATCGAGCAGCTGGTCGACGAGATGGACGAGACGACGTTTCGCGGCACGCTGCAGGAGCTTACACAGCAGTCGCAGAAGTTTCTCGAAGCGACGGCGCTCGCGAGCGACGAGGCTTACCAGAGCATGCTGGAGCAGTCGCTGCGCGTCTTTACGCGGCGGGTCGGTGAACTGCTCGATGCGGAGCGTGCATCGTTGTTCCTGGTGGACCGTGAGCGCCAGCAACTCGTGCTGCGCGTCGCGCAGGACATGCCGGAGGGGGATTACGTTCGCATCCCGCTGGGGAGCGGCATCGCTGGCGCGGCTGCATTGTCGGGTGAGACCGTGCGAGTCGACGATGCCTACAGCGATCCGCGTTTCAACCAGGCGGTCGATGCCGAGACCGGATTCCGTACGCGCTCCATGCTGTGCCTGCCCTTGCAGGACCGCAGTGGTGCGGTCTTCGCGGTGACGCAATTGCTCAATCGGCGGGACGGCCGGCCGTTCGACGAACAGGATACGCGTCGTTACGCAGAGTTCGCGTCGTCCTTGTCGGTGCTGCTCGAGTCGCTGGTCAAGCTCGGCGAACCCGCCGCGCGGCTCGTGCCATGACCGGGGCATCCGGGGCTCCGGTTCGATTGCTGCAGGTGACCGATCCGCACCTGTTTGGCGACGAGTCGCGGACGATCTACGGCGTGACGACGGCGGTGTCGTTGCGCAAGGTACTGGCCGAGGCGTTTGCGCCCGGCACGCCGCGGCCCGCTGCGATTCTCGTGACGGGCGACATCGCCGACGATCACAGCGCCGCCGCGTACGACAATTTCCGCCGCGCGCTGCGGCCATACGATCTGCCCGTGTTCTGCCTGCCCGGCAACCACGATGAGCCCAGCCTCATGGCTGACCTCATGCCTGGCCTGGTGGACGGCGATGGGTTCCAGTACGGAGGCACGGCGGAGTTCGGTGCATGGGGCGCGGTGTTCATCGACACGCACGTGCATGCCCGCCCCGAAGGGCGCGTCCAGCCAGGGGAACTGTCACGTCTGGAGTCGGCGCTGCAGGCCTTTGGCGACCGGCCGATCCTGGTGTGCCTGCATCATCCGCCTTTACCCGTAGGCAGCGCGTGGCTCGATGGCGTGGGTTTGCGCAATGCCAGTGAGTTCCTGGCCGTCATCGAGCGGTATCCCACCGTTCGTGCCGTGCTCGGTGGCCACGTGCACCAGGCGTTCGAACGCCAGCACGAAAACGCGGTCGTGCTGGCGACACCTTCGACATGCGCGCAGTTCACACCACTCACCGAACACTGCGTGATGGACGTCAAGCCGCCGGGATATCGCTGGCTCGAGTTGCTGCCCGATGGCAGCCTCCGCACCGAAGTGAAGTGGCTGCAGGACTGGGAGGTGGCCGGCCGGCCGCCCGACGACCGGTTTTGATGACCGTGGGATCCAGGATGAAAACCAGACTGCCGTTTCCGCTGCTCGACGTACCCGCTGCCCTCGCCAGGTGCGATGGATGGACGGAGGAGGTCTATCGCGACCTGCTCGCTTTGCAGGAGGGTGCCCTCTCCCATGAGGCGCTGGATGCCAAGTACCTGTGCCGTCGCGCCATCCTGACCCTCGACCTCACGGGTTTCACGGTGCAGGCCATGAAAGGCCGTCCGCTCGATGCGCTGCTGCGCATCCTGGACGCGCAGAAGGTCTGCATCCCGGTGTTGCACGAGCACAGCGCGCTGCTCGTGCGGGCTTTCGCCGACGATCTCGTCGGACTCTTCGAAGAGCCGGGCCAGGCGCTCGACGCCGCATTCGAGATTCACCGCCGCGTGACGCAGTTCAACCACTCGGGGCATGCATCCGAGAATCCGGCGCTCGCCTGCATCGGCATCGGCTACGGCGAGGTGTACGCAATCGGTCCCAACCTGGCGATGGGCGATGAAATGAATCGCGCCTCGAAGCTGGGCGAGGACACCGCTCGTGGCAACGAGACGCTGGTGACATCGAACGTCTATGCCGCGCTGCGCAATCGCTCCGATGTCCTGTTCGAGCAACTCGCGAGCGACGACCAGCTGTTCCCGTATTACCGGGCGGCGCCGCACTGACGCGTCGGCATCGTCGCAGGAAGCGACGGTTCGTGGGCGATCAGCGTGCCTGGGACGAGGTGCAGTACTTGCTGCGTCCGCCGTTCGCCCTGAGCATGTCGACGTAATACGCTGCCATGCCGCGCGCCTGCTTTCGTTCGAGTGGGTCGTCGGCCAGCAAGGTGCTGACTGAGTCGGTCCAGGCGGACGCGCACTCGTCCGGGGAACGGGCCGAGGTCGAGCATGCGATGAAGGCCTCGAAAGCGTCCCGGTACAGCAGGAATTGCGCGCGTGTCATCGCATCGCCATGACCGGGAATCGCCCGTTCGAATGGCGTGGCGGCCACTTGGCCCAACGCGACTTTCCAGCCATCCGGGCACGCGGTATCCAGGAACGGCGCCGGCAGGGTGACCAGGTCGCCGAGCACGGCCATTCGAGTCTGTTCGTCGTAGAGCCACACGTCACCGGCTGTCGCGGCGTCCGGTGCGAGGTTGATCCGCAGTGCGCGTCCACCCAGCGTCATCGTCCCGGAAGTCGCGATCACCTGGTCGGGCTTCAGTGCCGCTCCGTTGCCGATCGTGAGAAGGTCACCGCGGATGTCGTCGCGCGTCGCCTGCGGAATCTGCGGGTCGTCGAGATAGACGGCGGACTCCTTCACGCTCGCCGGAAAGAAGCCCGTGAGCGCTCCTTCGATCGCATCGCTCGCGTAAACAAGCAGGCCCGGGTAGGCAGCGCGCAAGTCCGCGTTGCCGCTCACGTGATCGAGGTGCCAGTGGGTGTTGATGACCGCGACGATCGGCGTCTTCCGTGCGAGCGCCAGCGACAGGATCGCGTCGCGCTGCCCGGAGTGACGACCGGTATCGACGACTACCAGTCCGGCCGGGGCTGCGAAGATCACCGTGTTGCCGTCGGGCTGGCGGTCGGGAAGGATTCCGCCGGGCACGAGCCACACTCCCGGCGCAACTTCTCGTGGCGCCGGAGCAGCGAGCGTGTCCGTGCCTGGCCACGCGGGCGAGGACGCGACGAGCGCTGCCAGCATGATTCCGCTGCAGGTCAATCGTTGCATGGGCGTCTCCTGCCGCGATCCTACTCCTGACGATCAGTTGCGGGTTCGCATCGGCGACGTGAACTCGACAGCATCAAGAAGCCCCGCTGCCTGACAGGAACGGGGCTTCTTTTCTACCCG
>CAVWGG010000035.1:0-29643 GCA_963754535.1 uncultured Gammaproteobacteria bacterium | reverse complement strand
TCGGGCAGCGGCTCGACGTAGACCATGTCGCCGGCAGCGAGCACATCGCGCGCGGTCTTGGATTCGACCCAGCGCGTCCTGAGCGGGTCGATCACCGGCTCGCCGAGGACAGCCCGTCCCAGTCGACGGCGACAGCCGACCCGCTGCGCAGGACCAGCTCCGCGCTGCGATCGGCCACCGAGGTGACGATCGCCGGCAGGAGGCCGCCGCGCGGCGGATTGCGCTTGAAAAGCTGGTTCAGTGCGGCGGCATCGCCACGCACTGACAGGTCCACGCGTTCGAGCGGACCGCGATAGCCGTGGCGGCGCTCGTATTCGAGGATGGTGCGCCAGGTGGCCGCGTTGGCCGCCTGCTGCAGTCGGCTGTCCAAAGTGGTGAAGACCTTGTAACCGGCCGTGAGCGCGTCCGGGCCGTGTTCACGCACCATTTCGGCACGGACCATCTCGGCCACGTAGGGCGCATCGAGTTCGATGATCGGCCCGTGCATGCGGCTGGAGATCGGTTCATCGAGCGCGGCGTCGTGCTGGGCCTGGTCGATCTTGCCGAGTTCGAGCATGCGGCGGAGCACGTAGGCCCGGCGATCGTGCGCCCGGGTGCTGCTGGCGACGGGGTTGTCCAATGAGGGCGACCGCGGCAGGCCCGCGATCAGCGCCGCTTCGGCGACGGTCAGGTCGTGCACCGGCTTGTCGAAGTACACCTCGGCCGCTGCACCGATGCCATAGGAGCGCTGCCCGAGGAAGATGCGATTCAGGTACAGGGTCAGGATTTCCTGCTTCGAGAATTCACGCTCGAGCCGCAGCGCGAGGAAAACCTCCTTGAGCTTGCGCCGCAGGGTCTTTTCCGAGGTCAGCACGGTATTGCGCGCGAGCTGCATCGTGATCGTGCCGCCGCCCTCGCGGACGCTGCCGGAACTCACGTTCGCGACCAGCGCGCGTACCAGGCTCTGCCAGTCGACCCCGGGGTGCTCGTAAAAGCGCGCGTCCTCTGCAGCAAGGAAAGCGTCGATGACCACGGCAGGGATCTGGTCGAAGGCCACCGGGATGCGGCGCTGCTCGCCGATCTGCGCGATCAGCTTGCCGTCCAGTGAATAGACCCGCAGCGGCAGCTGCGTCTTCACGTCCCGCAGTGCAGCAGCATCCGGAATGTCGGGCGCGAGGTACTGGTAGGCGCCCGCGAACCCCATGCACACCATCACCAGCACCGACAAAGCGGCGGCCAGCAGCGCGCCCAGGATTCTCGTCATGACTTTGCGACCCATTGCGAAAACTGCGAACCGTTCCTTGCTGCGCCCGAGACGCCTGTGCATAGTAGCCGCCGACGCAAGGGCATACCCACCCGCCGACGGCACCCGCCGCGCGAGCGCCGCCCCTGCGCACGGTTGACGGTTTTTCACCACCACGCCCGCAGGGAGCGACGCGGATGACGGTTTTTGCTAGCCCACTCACAATTCTATTAGGCCAAAGCCTGATATATAGTGGCGCGGGGGCTTTGAAACTGCCACACAATCGCGGCGCAACCTCTTGAACTAGAAGGATCAACCGTGCTGTTCCAGCGCAGGTTCCGACCGGTAATAGGACTCGACATCACGACGTCCTCGATCAAGCTGATCGAGCTGACGCGCAGCGGCGACTCGTATCGAGTCGAGTCGTATGCGGCCGAGCCGACGCCGCCGAATGCGATCAACGAGAAGGCCATCGTCGACGCCCAGGCGGTCGGTGAAGCCGTGCGCCGCGCCGTCAAGCGCGCCGGCGCGCGCAGCAAGGATTGCGCCGTGGCGGTCAGCGGCGATGCCGCGATCACCAAGGTCATCCAGATGCCCCGCAACCTGCGCGACAACGAGCTCGAGTCGCAGGTCGAGATGCAGGCCGACCAGTACATTCCGTTCCCGATGGAAGAGGTCAGCTTCGACTTCGAAGTGATCGGCCCGTCGGAAAAAGACCCCGAGATGCTCGACGTGCTGCTCGTGGCCACGCGCTCCGAGAACGTCGAACAGCGCCAGGCCGCCGTGCAGGCTGCCGGCCTCACCGCCCGCATCGTCGACGTCGAAGCGTTCGCGCTCGAAAACGCGTGCCGCCTGCTGACGCACCAGATGGCGGACGGCGGGATGGAGCGCAACATCGCCGTCATCGACTTCGGCGCGAGCAGCACCACGTTCTCGGTGCTGCGCGACACCAAGGTTGCCTACACCCGCGACTTCTCCTTCGGCGGCCAGCAGCTGACCGAAGAGATCATGCGCACCTACGGCCTCTCGGTGGAGGAAGCCGGGCGCGCGAAGAAGGAAGGCGGGCTGCCGGCCAATTACCAGGCCGAAGTGCTCGATCCGTTCATCGACGACATGTGCCAGCAGGTGAGCCGTTCGCTGCAGTTCTACCTCGCGGCCGGCGCGGGGCGCGAGCAGCCCGAGAAGCTCCTGATCTGCGGCGGCTGCGCCAACATCCCGGGCGTCGCCGACGTGATCGCGAGCCGGGTGGGTATCCCCGCCGAGCGTGGCGACCCGCTGGGCCAGATGAAGATTTCGACTCGTGCCCTCGCACAGGGCGTGAAGAAGGACGCGACGGCATTGCTCACCGCCTGCGGCCTGGCGCTCAGGAGCTTCGACTGATGCCAAGAATCAACCTGCTGCCGTGGCGTGAGGCAGAGCGCAAGCGCAAGCGCCAGGAATTTTTCCTGTCGCTCGGCGCGGCAGTGGCCACGGCGGCCCTGGTCACGCTGCTCGGCCATTGGCAGATGAGTTCCGCGATCGACCATCAGCGCGAGCGCAACGATTACCTGAACCTGGAAATCGCCGGGCTCGACAAGCAGATCGAGGAGATCAACGGCCTCGACGCGCAGAAGCGCAGGCTGCTCGCGCGCATGGAGATCATCGAGACGCTGCAGCGCAGCCGTCCCGAAATCGTCCACGTCTTCGACGAGATGGTGCGTGTCCTGCCGGAGGGCGTCTACCTGACGTACCTCAAGCAGACGGACACGCGCTTCGAGTTGCGCGGCATCGCGCAGTCCAGCACGCGCGTGTCCTCGTTCATGCGCAACATCGACGCTTCGCAGTGGCTCGCCGACCCGACCCTGCAGATCGTCGAGACCCGCGCCAAGGACACGGCCGGCGGCGCCTCGTTCACGCTGTTCGCGAACCAGCGGCGCCAGGCCTGCGGCCGAGGACGACCCGGCGGCCGCGACGACCGGCAAGGCCAAGCAGAAGGCGGCCGCCAAATGAACAAGTTGCAGGGTCTGTTCGAACAGCTGCGCAACCTCGACCCGAACGATCCGGGCCGCTGGCCGGTCGGCGTGCGCATCGCCACGGCCGCGCTGCTCTTCCTCGTCGCCGCGGCAGGCGGCTACTACTTCCTCGTCTGGAAGAGCCAGCGCCCGGTGCTGCTCGAGGAACGATCGAAGGAAGGGCAGCTGATGGAATCGCTGACCACCAAGGCCAAGCGCGCGGCGAACCTCGATGCTTACCGCGTGCAACTCGCCGAGATGGAGAAATCCTTCGGCGCGATGCTGCGGCAGTTGCCGGACAAGACCGAGGTGCCGAACCTGCTGGTCGACATCTCGCAGACCGGCCTCGCTGCGGGCCTCGAAGAGAAGCTGTTCCAGCCGCAGGGCGAGATCACGAAGGACTTCTACGCCGAGCTGCCGATCAGCATCCGCCTGACGGGTGGCTATCACGAGATGGGCAAGTTCGCGAGCGGCATCGCCGCGCTGCCCCGCATCGTGACGCTGCACGACATCGAGATCACGCCGCCGGCCGGCCGCAACGTGACGGACCCGGGTGAGCTCACCCTCAACGTCACTGCCAAGACCTACCGCTACCTCGACGAAGAGGAGCAGTCTGCGGCGGAGTCGAAGGACAAGGACAAGGGCAAGGCCAAGAAGGGCAAGAAGAAGTCCGCTGCGGACGAGGCATGACCATGAGCACGACGGTGAAGACACGGTCGTCCGTCACCCGGCTCACGCTGCTCGCGTCGTCGGTCGCACTGCTGCTGGCAGGCTGCGGCAACGACATGGACGAGCTGGCGGCCAAGGTCGACGAGATCAAGAATGCACCCGGCACCGGCGTCGAGCCGTTGCCCGAGGTGAAGCCGTACGAGACGTTCGATTACGCCGCGGCCGACCAGCGCTCGCCGTTCGAGCCGGGCATTTCCGCCCTGGCGAACGCACCGAACGCGATTCGCCCGGACCAGAACCGGCCGCGCGAGTTTCTCGAGCAGTTCTCGCTCGACACGCTGCGCATGGTCGGCACCGTGAAACTGAAGGGTAAGTTGTTCGGCCTGGTTCAGACCAAGGACGGACTGGTGCACCGGGTGCTGCCTGGCAACCACGTGGGACAGAGCGATGGCCGTATCACGGCCATCGAGGAAGGCAAGATCTCGCTCATCGAGATCGTTCCTGACGGCATGGGGGGCTTCATCGAGCGCCCCGCCGCACTCGCGCTGAGCGAATGATCTGCAAGGAGATCCGAGAATGACCGCTGCATCGTCGCACGTGAACCATCGCCGCCAGGAGGCTGGCCGCCCGCATCGGCCCTTCCGCGCCGCGGCGCTCGTCGCGTTGGCCGGAGCACTCGCATTCGCCGCGCAGGCCGCGCTCGCGCAGGCGGCCACCCGGCTCACCAGGGTCGAGCTGCAGCCGCAGTCCGGCAACCAGATCGAGGTGAAGCTCGTGCTGGACGGCCCGGCGCCGCAGCCGGTCGCGTTCACCATCGACAACCCGGCGCGCCTCGCCGTGGACCTGCCGGGCACGTCGGTCGCGCTCGAATCGCGCCGCATCGACGTGAAGGCCGGTGGCGTCGACTCGATCGTCGCAGCCGAGGCTTCGGGCCGCACGCGCGTCGTGTTCAACCTCGATTCGCTGCAGCCGTACTCGACGCGCACGGACGGCAACAACGTCTACGTTTCGCTCGGCCGCTCGGTCGCCGACGCCGCTCCGGCCGCAACGGTCGGCGCTGCAACGTCTGCTGCGGCAGCCCCCGGAGGTTTCGCGATCGACAAGGTCGATTTCCGCCGCGGCGCCGACGGCGCCGGCCGCATCATGGTCCGCACCAGCGATCCGCGCGTGCAGGCCAGCCTGAAGCAGGAAGGCGGCCGCCTGGTCGTCGATTTCCCGCGCACCAGCGTCGCCCCGGAAGCCGCGCGTCGCTACGACGTCGTCGACTTCGCCACGCCGGTCAGCTCTTTCGACGTGACGAACACGCCGAACGGCGCCCGCATCATCGTCGCCGCGACGGGTGACTACGAACAGCTGGGCTACCAGAGCGATCGCGACTACGTGCTCGAGCTGCGCCAGCGGGTGAAGACGGCCGCCACTGCCGACTCGGCCAAGAAGGAATATCGCGGCGAGCGCCTGACGCTCAACTTCCAGGACATCGAGACCCGCGCCGTGCTGCAGCTCCTCGCCGAGACCAGCGGCCAGAACATCGTGGTCAGCGACACGGTGCAGGGCAACGTCACGCTGCGCCTGCAGAACGTGCCGTGGGACCAGGCGCTCGACATCGTCATGCGCACGAAGGGCCTCGACAAGCGGCAGGAAGGCAACGTGATCTACGTCGCCCCGTCCGAAGAACTCGCCGCGCGCGAGAAGCTGATTCTCGAGTCGCAGAAGTCGCTGACCGAGCTCGCGCCGGTGCGCACGGAGTACCTGCAGGTCAACTACGCGAAGGCGTCGGACCTCGCTGCGCTGATCAAGTCGCAGGGCAAGGGCTCGCTGCTGTCGGAGCGCGGCAGCCTCGCGATCGACGACCGCACGAACACGCTGCTGTTGCAGGACACGGCGGACCGCCTGGCCGACATCCGTCGCCTGGTGCAGACGCTCGACATTCCCGTGAAGCAGGTGCTGATCGAGGCCCGCATCGTCATCGTCAACGACGACTTCAGCCGCGAGCTGGGCGTGCGTTTCGGCGGCGCGTTCGTGGGTAACTACGGCAGCAGCGACGGCCTGATGTACGTCGGCAACTCGGGTCTCGACACCGATCCGGGCAATGCCGGTCCGATCATCAACCCGACCAGTCCGGGCGGCGTCGGTCTCAGCGGCAGCCAGGTCACGACGCCGACGGTCAACGACCGCTACATGGTCAACCTGCCGATCGCGAACCCGGCCGCCCGGATCGCCATGACCCTGCTGGACTCCGACTACGTGGTCGACCTCGAAATCACGGCTGCCCAGCGCGAAGGCCGCGGTGAAGTGGTCTCGGCCCCGCGCGTCATCACTGCCAACGGCCGGGAAGCGGTGATCGAGCAGGGCACCGAGATCCCGTACCAGGAATCGGCTTCGAGCGGCGCGACGACGACGCAGTTCAAGAAAGCCGTGCTTTCGCTCAAGGTCACCCCGCAGATCACCCCGGACGACCGCGTGATCCTCGACCTGACCGTGTCGAAGGACAGCGTCGGCCAGGTCCTGCCGAGCGCGACGGGCGGCAACGTGCCGAGCATCGACACGCGCGAGATCACGACCCAGGTGCTCGTCAACGACGGCCAGACGGTCGTCCTCGGCGGCATCCTCGAAACCGAGCGCCGCGACACCGTCAACAAGGTGCCGTTCCTCGGCGACATCCCGGGCCTCGGGTACTTTTTCCGCAGCAAGTCGAAGACCGACAACAAGGACGAGCTGCTGATCTTCGTGACCCCGAAGATCCTGCGCGAGGGCGCCGAGATCTACTGACGCACCGGCCCTCCGGTGCGAGAATGGGCGGCCGCAGTGACCCTGCGGCCGCTTTTCTTTTGGGGATCCTGAACGCCGATGCACCGCCGCGCATGAACGTCTTCCTCGTCGGCCCGATGGGTTCGGGCAAGAGCGCGGTGGGCCGGCAGCTCGCGCAGCGGCTGGCGCTCGAATTCATCGACAGCGACGAAGAAATCGCGGCCCGCACGGGCGTCGACATCCCCTACATCTTCGAGCGCGAGGGCGAGGCCGGCTTCCGGCGGCGCGAGGTCGAGGTCATCGACGCGATTACCCGCCGCGAAGGGGTGCTGGTTTCGACCGGCGGCGGGGCCATCCTCGACGCCGGCACCCGGGAGCGACTGCGCGCCCGCGGCCGTGTCGTGTATCTTCGGACCTCCGTGGACCAGCAACTCGCCCGCACCCGGCGCAGCAATGACCGGCCGCTGCTCAACAACGACGACCCGCGTGGCACGCTCGAACGCCTGTTCGAACAGCGTGCGCCCCTCTACGCCGAGGTGGCCGAGATCGTCGTCGACACGGACGGCCGCAAGGTGAAGACCGTGGTCGACCGGATCTGCAGCCAGCTCGGCGTCGACGAGATCGAACCGTGACGGGCGGCGCGCGGCAGACGCTGCAGATCGATCTCGGGGCTCGCAGCTACCCGATCGTCATCGGCGCAGGCCTGCTCGACGACTCGGACCTCGTCACCCGTCACGTCAAGGCGCGCGACGTACTCATCGTCACCAACGAGACCGTCGGCCCGTTGTACTCCGGCCGCCTGCTCGCGAGCCTTGCGGGCAAGCGTGTCCGTTCGGTCGAGCTGCCCGACGGCGAGCAGCACAAGACGCTGTCCGTGCTCGAGCGCGTGTTCGATGCGCTGATCGAAGCCCGCCTGAACCGGGATGCCTGCGTGGTCGCGCTTGGCGGCGGCGTGGTCGGCGACATGGCCGGGTTCGCGGCCGCCTGCTACCAGCGCGGCGTCGATTTCGTGCAGGTGCCGACGACGCTGCTGGCGCAGGTCGACTCCGCCGTGGGCGGCAAGACCGGCGTCAACCACCCCGGCGGCAAGAACATGATCGGCGCGTTTCACCAGCCGCGCGCGGTGCTGTCGGACCTCGGCACGCTGCGCACGCTGCCGCCGCGTGAATTGCGCGCGGGACTCGCCGAAGTGATCAAGTACGGCCTCATCGACGACGCCGGGTTCCTCGCCTGGATCGAAGCCAACGTCGACTCGCTGCTCGCGCTAGACATGGATGCCCTGGCGCAGGCCGTGCGCCGTTCGTGCGAGATCAAGGCGCGCATCGTCGCGGCCGACGAGCACGAGCATGGCCAGCGTGCCTTGCTGAACCTGGGACACACCTTCGGTCACGCCATCGAGACCGCGGCCGGTTACGGCGAGTGGCTGCACGGCGAAGCCGTGGCGATGGGCATGCTGCTCGCCGCGGACCTGTCGCAGCGCCTCGGCTACATCGACCCGGCCGACGTCGTCCGCGTGCGCGAACTCCTGCGTCGCGCCGAACTGCCGACCGAGGCGCCGGCCATCGGCGCTGCCAGGGCCCTTGAGCTGATGGGCATGGACAAGAAAGTCCTGCAGGGGCGCATCCGGCTGGTGCTGCTGCGCAAGCTCGGCGCGGGCATCGTCGCGGGCGACTATCCAGCCGACGCGCTGCAGGCGACGTTGCGCGACCACTTCGAGGTGGCGGCATGAGCGAGCAGGACCGCATCCACGTCCCGGGCAGCGACGACGACACGGTCCTCGCGGCCTACGCGCAGCGTTCGACAGCCTCGCGCGGCCGCCGCTTTGCCGAGCCGCCGCCGCGTCATCGCACGGAATACCAGCGCGACCGCGACCGCATCGTGCATTCGACGGCGTTCCGCCGGCTCGTCTACAAGACACAGGTCTTCGTCAATCACGAAGGCGACCTGTACCGCACGCGGCTCACGCACTCGCTCGAGGTCGCGCAGATCGCGCGCAGCGTGGCGCGGGCGCTCGGCCTCAACGAACCGCTGGTCGAGGCCATCTGCCTCGCGCACGACCTTGGCCACACCCCGTTCGGCCACGCCGGGCAGGACGCGCTGAACGAATGCATGCGTGAGTTCGGCGGGTTCGAGCACAACCTGCAGTCGCTGCGGGTGGTGGACGAACTCGAGGAGCGCTACGCCGAATTTCCCGGCCTGAACCTCACCTTTGAAGTGCGTGAGGGCATCCTCAAGCATTGCTCGGCCGCCAACGCCCGCAAGCTCGGTGAACTCGGCGAGCGGTTCCTGCAGCGCCTGCAGCCCGGCCTGGAGGCGCAGCTGGCCAACCTGGCCGATGAGGTTGCCTACAACAACCACGACGTCGACGACGGCATTCGTGCCGGGCTGATCACGATCGAGGATCTCTGCGAGTGCCGCATGTTCGGTCGCCAGTTCGAACTGGTGCGCGGGCTTTACCCGCAGCTCGGCGGACGCCGGCTCGTGCACGAAGTCGTGCGCCGCATGATCGATTACACGGTCAACGACCTCGTCGATGCGTCGTCGGCTTCGCTGGCCCGCGCCGCGCCGCAGGGCGTGGACGAAGTGCGCTCGCGTGCGGCGCCGCTGCTCATGTTCAGCGATGCCGTCCGCGAGGAGCACCTGGAGCTCAAGCGCTACCTGCGTGAGCACCTCTACAAGCATTTCCGGGTGCTGCGCATGACGACCAAGGCACAGCGGGTGGTGCGCGAGCTGTTCGATGCGATGTTCGGCGAGGTCAACCTGATGCCGACCGAGCACCAGGACGCGGCCCGCCGGCTCGAAGAGGCCGACGGGGCGCCGGGTCGTGCCCGCGCCGTGGCCGACTACATCGCGGGCATGACCGACCGCTTCGCGATCCTCGAGCACCGCCGGCTGTTCAATCCCGCCGAGCGGACCTGACCCCCCCGTGAGGGCATGCCCGGACGCCCGGCCAGGGTCGGTCTGGTAGCATTCGCGTGCTTTTTCCGGAGTGACGCTTTGACCCCCAAGAACATCCCCGACCGGGAACGCCTCATCTTCGCCATGGACGTCGCCGACCCGCAGGCGGCGCGCCAGCTCGTCGAAAAGCTCGGTGATTCGGTGGTCTTTTACAAGATCGGCCTCGAGCTGTTCATGTCCGGCGGCTACTTCGAACTGCTCGACTGGCTGGTCGCGCGCGGCAAGAAGGTGTTCGTCGACCTCAAGTTCTTCGACGTGCCCGCCACGGTCGCGGCGGCGGTCAAGCAGCTGCGTAATCGCGGCGTGACGCTCGCGACCGTGCATGGCAACCAGGCCATCATGGAGGCCGCAGCGGCCGCCAAGGGCGACGTCAAGATTCTCGCCGTGACCGTGCTGACCAGCCTCGACCGCGGCGACCTCGACGACCTCGGGTTCACCGTGGACGTCGAAAAACTGGTGCTGTCCCGCGCGCGGCGCGCGCTCGAAGCCGGCTGCGACGGCGTGGTGTCGTCGGGACTCGAGGCCCCGCTGCTGCGGCAGTTCATCGATCACCGCCTGCTCGTCGTGACACCGGGCATTCGCCCGGTGGAAAACAAGCCGGTGGACGACCAGAAGCGCACCGTGGATGTCGCGCAGGCCTTTGCCAACGGCGCCGATTACATCGTCGTCGGCCGCCCGATCCGTGACGCCGCCGATCCGCGCGCGGCCGCCGAAGCCATCCAACAGACCATTGCCCAGTCCTTTGCCGGAGCACGCCCATGAGCGCACCGCTGCAGAACGACCTGCTGCTGCGCGCCCTGCTGCGCCAGCCCACGCCCCGCACACCGCTCTGGATGATGCGCCAGGCCGGACGCTACCTGCCGGAGTACCGCGCCACGCGCGCGAAGGCGGGCAGCTTCCTCCAGCTGTGCATGAACCCGGAACTGGCCTGCGAAGTGACGCTGCAGCCGCTCGACCGTTACCGGCTCGATGCGGCAATCCTGTTCTCGGACATCCTGACCGTGCCGCACGCGATGAACGTCGGCCTCTCGTTCGAGACCGGCGAAGGCCCGAAGATCGCGCGGCCGGTGCGCACGAGCGCCGACATCGACAAGCTGCCGATTCCGGACCCGGAAGGCGAGCTGCGCTACGTGATGGATGCGGTTCGCACCATTCGTCGCGAACTCAACGGCCGCGTGCCGCTGATCGGTTTCGCGGGCAGCCCGTGGACGGTCGGCACGTACATGGTCGAAGGCGGCGGCAGCAAGAACTTCGAGCACATCAAGGGCATGCTCTACGGCGCGCCGCAGGAGCTGCATCGCCTGCTCGACGTGATCACGCGCGCGACGATTGCGTACCTCAACGGCCAGGTCGCCGCGGGCGCGCAGGCCGTGATGGTGTTCGACACGTGGGGTGGGGCGCTCACTCCCGCCGATTACCGCGAGTTCTCGCTGCGCTACATGCAGCGGATCGTCGACGGCGTCACGCGCGAGGCCGAGGGGCGCCGCGTGCCCGTCATCCTCTACACGAAGGGCGGCGGCGGCTGGCTCGCCGAGATGGCGGCCACGGGTTGTGACGCGCTCGGCGTGGACTGGATGACCGACCTGGCCGATGCTCGTCGCAGCGTGCAGGACAAGGTCGCGCTGCAGGGCAACCTCGACCCGAGCGTGCTTTACGCACCGCCGGCGCAGATCCGCGAGCAGGTCGGCAAAGTGCTCGCCAGCTACGGCAAGGGCCCGGGCCACGTGTTCAACCTCGGCCACGGCATCCATCCGGAAGTGAAGCCCGAGCACGCGCTCGCCATGATCGAGGCCGTGCACGAGCTCTCGCCGCAATACCACGAGGAAAGGGGTTAGGGGTTAGGGGTTAGGGGTTAGTCGGAACGCAGTAGCCAACGTTCGATGAAGACCCTGATTCCGCTCTGAATTCTCTACCTGGATTCGTCACGCTGCCGAACTTGAACCGCACCTGAAGCCACGATTTCCGACTAACCCCTAACCCCTAACCCCTAACCCCTAACCCCTAACCCCTTCCCCTCCCCCCATGGACATCAACAAGATCAGCATCGGCGCGGACCCGCCCAGCGACATCAACGTCCTGATCGAGATTCCGCAGGGCGGCGTGCCCGTGAAGTACGAGCTCGACAAGGAATCGGGCGCGCTGCGCGTGGACCGCTTCCTCAACACCGCGATGTTCTATCCCGGCAACTACGGCTTCGTGCCGCACACCCTGTCGGGTGACGGCGATCCGGTCGACGTGATCGTCGTGGTGCCGAGCCCCATCGTGGCCGGCGCGCTCGTGCGCGTCCGTCCCGTCGGCGCGCTGCTGATGAAGGACGAAGCCGGCGATGACGAAAAGATCATCGCCGTGCCGGTGGACAAGCTCCACCCGTTCTACTCAGGAGTGAAGTCGTACAAGGACCTGCCCATCACGCTCGTCGACCAGATCGCGCACTTCTTCCAGCACTACAAGGACCTGGAGAAGGGCAAGTGGGTGACGATCGTGAACTGGGTGGGCACCGAACGCGCCGAGAAGATGATCATCGAAGGCATTCACCGCGCGGCGGGTGCAGGCGATGACGTGGCGGCGCACTACGTGGCGCAGCACTCGATGGCAGCGGCCTCCCGGCGCAGCAAGAAGAAATCGTAGCCGGCGCGTCAGGTTGAGCGAAGAGCAGGTCGCCTCGCCAGGCTGGTCAATCCGGCATCGAGTGTCGCCGGCGCCGCGGCAGTCGTCGCCGTGAAGCGCTCGAACCACGCGAGCTTCGCCGGCCGGGCCAGGGCCTTCAACCGCACTTCCATCGAAGCGGCTGCACTGCGATTCGTGAACCATGCAATCGCAGCGAGCGACACAGGAGGGTTCGCCCGCGTGAACGCGGCACCCTTGGCGGACAGGTGAGCTTCGAACCGCTCTTGCGGCATCGGGCTGATGCCGATGTAGCTCTTGCCGCCTTTGCAGTGCAGCAGGTACACGGCCCAGGGTTTCGCCGTCACTGCGTCGTCCGCGCCTGCGTCGAGTGCGATCTTGTCTGCGGCCTCAGGCACGGCGGCGTTGCGACGTGCCGTCACCGAGCGCCTGGTCGATCGTCACGAGGTCCACCAGTCCGAGCGCGCCATACAGTGCCGGAATGATCTTCTCCGGCGCGTGCTTCCTGCGCAGCGCCGCCACCTTCACGGTGCCTGCACGGTACGCCGGCAGGTACATGCGTCCCAGCAGCGGATGACGGCCCCAGGCGCCCGACAGCTTGTCGGCACGCTCGTCGGAGCAGAGGAACTCGTTGCGCAACACGCCGCGCACCCTGTCCTGCGCCCAGTGCTTCTCCCACGTCAGGAACGACGACTGGTTCTTGGCATCGTCCTGCAGCAGTGCGAGCAGGGTGCCGATCTGCAGGTCGACGCCGGGCAGCTCGTCGATTTCCGTGACGCCGAACGCCATCAGGATCGCGTTGTTCGCGATGCCTTCCGACAGCGCTGCGCCGCGGGTGTTCATGGTGAGCACGGTCGACTCGAAGCCGAGCTTGCGGCGCGCGTACAGCGCCTGGATCCAGGCGAAGTTCGTCACGTGGCCCGGCACGACCTCGTGCGACACCAGTTGCATGAACTCGGGCACCGAGATCTCGAGCGCCGCGTTGATCTCGTACGTCGCCTCGTACTGCGGCGAGCCGTCACGGTTGCGCGCGCGGCCGATGTAATTCATCGAACCGGAAAACCAGGCGTTTTCGATCGCCAGGAACTTGATGTTGGCGCGTGGCACGTCACGCAGCGACTTGGGCAGGAAAGGCACGATGTGCTGCGCCGATCCCGCGTCGAACTGCGCGATGCAGGCATCGGCCAGCATCGCGATCGATTTCTTCGGCACCATGCGCTCGCGGCGCCAGGCATCGACGGCGGCGAGCAGCTTCGCCCGCGTGGCCGACTTGTAGCCCTGCCTGGCCAGCAACTCTGCAATGCGCTCGCGCTTGGCGACGGGAGCGGAAGGCGTCGGGGCGGCACCGGTCGACGCCGTCACGCAGCGCTCGTACGGCACGGGCGGCCCGCGCTCGAGCCGTTCCTGCACCAGGTCCCACATCACGCCCAGGCATTCGCACAGGCCCTGCAGGTACGCGCCTCGCAGCTGGCCGGCGTTCCCGGCCGCCTCGTTCAGCGCGCCGATCGCGGCCGGAATGTCGACGGCCTTCAGGTACGCATCGACGGCTGGCACGTCGATGGTCTTGCCGGCCACGCCGCCGCCTTGACGGAGCTTCGCAGCGGCTGGATGTTTATAGGCCCTGGGCAGCGGCTCGTCGGAGAACCAGGAATCCGCGATGAAGCGACCGGTGCCCGACGGGTTCATGACGTCGCCGCCCCACAGCGTGTCGATCCCGAGGATGGCCGTCGCCGTGGCCTGCGCCAGGGTCCGTTCCTTTGCGTTCATCGCTTCTGCGGGGTGAACGCCTTCATCGTCAGGTCCCTGACCAGTTGCGTCGCCTTCTCGTTGGGCAGTCCGTAGCGGGAGAACAGGGTCAGGTGGCTGCGCATCTCGAGCATGGCGCCGGACGGCGAACCGGAGCTCTTGCAGCATTGCTTGAGTCGCCCGTTCAGGTCCGTCGCGACCGCGGAGAGGGCGCGCTTGCGGTCATCTTCGCCGTGCACCTTCGGCTGGGAGAGGCCCCACTCGGCGGCCGTTGCGACTACGTGTTCAAGCCTGGGGGTCGGGTGCATCATGCGTTCGGTTCACTCTCAATTGGGGCGGAACGGGCGTGATCCATATCCAAGGCATGATCCGCTGAATTGACCTCGGCCACAATCGAGATAACCCGCGCGCCGGGCGGTGGCTGGCGCCGACGACTGTCGCCGACCGTCAGGTGACGATCCGCCGCTCGTTCACCGCGCCTGTGAGCGTGTCCTCGCCGAGCGACAGGTAGATCGTCCGGTCGGAGATCGCCAGGTCGAAATTCATGCGACGGTCCAGCCGCGCGACGAATGCCGCGAGCAGCTCCCGATCCACTTCGCAGATCCGCAGGGCCTCGGCGCGGTGAATTCGCTCGCCGGCGAGGCGCGACAACAGCTGGTCCGGGTCCCGGTGCACATACACGGCCACGTTCGGCGCAGCTTTCGCTGCCTTGTGCAGCCGGGCCGCATCCGGTGCGCCGATGTCGATCCAGGCCTGCAGTACGCCTGTCAGGTCGCGCACGCTGATCGCGGGCTCATCCGGATCGGACAGGCCCTTCGAAAACGCGATGCCCTCGGTGTACTCGAGGCAGTAGGCGAGCAGGCGCGTGACCAGGTACTCGGCGGTCTCCGAGGGGTGCCGCGCCGCACGGATCGTCAGCGTCTCGTAGACGCCCCGGTCGGCATCGGCCAGGCGCACCTCGAACACGTACATGGTTGCACCGAGCGCCATTCACCACTCCAGTCGGGCCAACGTCGGTGCGTGGTTGCGCGCAGCCAGGATGTCAGCCACGAAATTGCCCGGGGTGCTGCTGCCCCGCGTCCCCGATTTCGTCCCAGGGGGCCTTCGAGCCCACCCAGACGTGGTGGGTGACCTTGAGCGCGTCGCCTCCCTGGGTGATGCACCCCGCCGGCGCGAACATCCTGGTCGCGTCGTTTTCACCCGGCACGGGAGAACCGCAGACACTGCAGAACCAGGTTTGCCAGTCTGTGCCCGGCTTTTTCCACGTTGAGATGAACTCCTGGCCCCGGATCCAACGGAATTGTTCTTTCGGAAAGACGACCACCGCAATCCCGTTGCTCCCCGTGGACCTGCGACAGATCGAGCAGTGGCACACGAAGACGCCGGAGAGATCCGCGGCGATCTCGAATTGAACCGCGCCGCAGTTGCATTCCCCGGTGGCCATCGCCAGGAACTCGCGTCGACCGAAGGAGGGTTGCTGCATGGAAAACCTCACTCGCCGTTCAGTGTCCGGCGGTTGCCGGCCGCTGTGGAATGAACAGCACGCAGGCGACGATGAAAGCCAGCAGGACCGCCGAGGCGCCGAACCGGCTCAGGTCGAGACCGCCCGCGCTCAATGGCTTGTCCAGAAAGTCGCCGACGACTGCGCCGAGTGGCCGGGTCAGCACGAAGGCCGCCCAGAACAACGCAGTCCGTGAAATGCTCGTCCACCAGTACGCCGCTGCGACCAACGCGAGCAGCACCGTGAAAATTGCCATGCCACCGAGGTAACCGAGTCCTGCGGTATCGGCGGTCCAGTCGCCGAGCGCCGTGCCCAGCGTCTGCGAGAACATGATCGTCACCCAGTAAAAGACCTCAGCCTGCGGGGAACTCACCGAATCGACCGACACCGTGCCGAGCTTCCAACGCCAGGCGACGAGTGATCCGACCAGCAACGAGAGCAACAGCAGGCTGCCGCCGGGGTAGCCGATGCCGAGCGAGCGATCGGCGAAATCGGCCAGCGTCGTGCCGAGCGTGGTCGTTGCGATGATCGTGGCCCAGTACAGGAATGGACTGAAGCGCGGGGCCCGGATCTGCGCGGTGACGGCTGCAATCATGATCGCCGCAAAGACGGCGGTGGCGGCGAGGTAGCCAAGGTTCATCGACATCGAAACGGCGTCGCCGGCCGTTTCGCCCAGCGTGGTCGCGGCGATCTTGATCAACCAGAAGACCAGCGTGACTTCGGGAACCTTGGCTGCCACGGCAGACGTAACCAAAGTCAGTGTCCGTGCGAGCCGATGACTGGCGCGGCCGCCAGCGGCTTCACCGGCTGCGGCTTCAATGAATCCTTGAGTTCGCGCCGCAGGATCTTGCCGACGTTGGTCTTCGGCAGTTCGTCCCGGAAGATGACGCGCTTCGGCACCTTGTAGCCGGTCAGCTCCTTGCGGCAATGCTCGATCAGCGCTTCCTCCGTCAGTGACGGATCACTGCGCACGACGAACAGCGCGACCACTTCGCCGGCGCGTTCGTCCGGCTGCGCCACCGCCGCCACCTCGACCACGCCGGGACACGTCACCGCGACACCTTCCACTTCGTTCGGGTACACGTTGAAGCCGGACACCAGGATCATGTCCTTCTTGCGGTCTTCGATGAAGACGAAGCCCCTGGCATCCATGTAGCCGATGTCGCCGGTGCGCAGCACCTGGCCCGGCAGCATCACCTTTTCGGTTTCATCCGGACGGTTCCAGTAGCCGCGCATCACTTGCGGGCCTGCCACGCAGATCTCGCCGGATTGCCCCTGCGGCAGGACATTGCCGTCGTCGTCGCGGATCGTGATGATCGTCGACGGGATCGGCAGGCCGATCGAGCCGTTGAAGTCGTCGCCGGGCCGGTTGATGCACGCAGCCGGCGATGTCTCGGTGAGTCCCCAGGCCTGCGTCAGCACGTTGCCCGTGACCTCCTTCCAGCGCTCGGCCACGGCACGCTGCACGGCCATGCCGCCGCCCAGGCTCACGCGCAGCCCGGTGAAGTCCAGGCTGTCGAAGCCCTTCGTGTGCAGCAACGCGTTGAAGAGCGTGTTGACGCCCGCGAAGAACGAGAAGCGGTGCCGCGCCAGCTCCTGCACGAATCCGGCGAAGTCGCGCGGGTTCGGGATCAGGATGTTGTGCGCGCCGAGCTTGATCATCGTGAGGCTGTTCGCCGTCAGCGCGAAGATGTGGTACAGGGGCAGCGCCGTGATCGCGACCAGCGGCTGGTCCGGATCGAGTTGCGGATGAATCCACGCTTCGGACTGCAGCACGTTCGCGACGAGGTTGCGATGCGTGAGCACGGCGCCCTTCGACACGCCCGTCGTGCCGCCGGTGTACTGCAGGAACGCGATGTCCTCGTGGCCGAGCTCGACGCGCTCCAGGTTCTCATAGCGCCCCTTGCTCAGCGCTTCGGTGAAGCTCACTGCACCGGGCAGGCTGTACTCCGGCACCTGTTTTTTCACGTGACGCAGCGCGAAGTTCACCAGCACTGACTTCGGGAAGCCGAGCAGGTCGCCGACGCCCGTGACGATCACGGTGTCGAGGTCCAGGTCGCCGTGCACTTCGGCCAGCGTGTGCGCGAAGTTTTCCAGGATCAGGATCGCTCGTGCGCCGGAGTCGTGCAGCTGGTGCTGCAGTTCGCGCGGCGTGTACAGCGGGTTCGTGTTGACGATCGTGAGGCCGGCACGGAACGCGCCCAGGATCGCGACGGGGTACTGCAGCACGTTGGGCAGCATCAGCGCGATGCGGTCACCCTTGCGGAGCCGGGCGACCTGCTGCAGGTAGGCCGCGAACCGGCCGGCGAGCACGTCGATGTCGCCAAAGGTCAGCGTGCGGTCCATGCAGGTGAAGCACGGCCGGTCGCGATGCGTCGCGATGGCCTGCTCGATCAACTCGAGCAGCGAGCGATACTCGGACGGATTGATTTCGGCCGGCACGCCGGCCGGATAATGCTGCAGCCAGATCTTGTCCAAGACGGTTCCCCTGGTGTTAGCGCGCGGTCGTGGCCGCGGTAAGCGTCGTCCGGCCTGTATAGCAGCGCGGCAGCCTGAAAACACCGACTCGCGATCCGCAGAAATCGGTAGGCGTCACTTCCGGGCCAGCAGCGGCCGCAGGTGTGGCCAGACCTCGTCCAGCAACCGGGGCTGGGCCGCCGCCGTGGGATGGATGCCGTCCTCCTGGAAGAGGGCTTCGTCGGGGGCGACGTTTTCGAGCAGGAACGGCACGCTCGGCAGCTGGTATTGCTGCGCCAGGTCGCCATACACGCCGTAGAAGTCGCGGGTATAGGCGGGGCCGTAGTTGGGCGGAATCTTCATGCCGACCAGCAGAATCCTCGCCCCCGCCTGCTGCGAACTACGGATGATGGCTTCGAAGTTCCGGCGGATGTCGGCGATGGGGAGGCCGCGCAGTCCGTCGTTGCCGCCCAGTTCCACGATGACGATCGCCGGCCGATGCGTCGCCAGGGCCCTGGGCAGCCGGGCCAGCGCGCCACCCGTGGTCTCGCCGCTCGAACTGGCGTTGACGACGCGGTGACCGTACCCTTTGGCGCGCAGCCGAGCCTGCAGCAGGGCTACCCAGCCCTGCTCAACTCGAATTCCATAACCCGCGCTGAGGCTGTCGCCCAGGACCAGGATGGTGGGGGCGGCCGCCGGTGCGTCCGCTGCACGGGCCGCAGCGGCCGGGCCGCAGGCAAGCAGGACGAGGCACAGGACACGAATGGCAGCGAGTGAGAAACGGGCTTTGATGAACGACACGACGGTGGTGCTGGCAGCGGAAGGTCTCGGCAAGCAGGTTAGCAGTCCCGAGGGAACGCTGGCCATCCTGGCGGACGTGTCGCTGTCGATCCGGCGCGGCGAATCCGTGGCGATCATCGGCGCGTCGGGCGCCGGCAAGTCGACGCTGCTCGCCTTGCTTGCGGGGCTCGACGAGCCGACGTCAGGCCGCGCGCTGCTGGCGGGCAACGATCTCACCACGCTCGACGAAGACGGCCGCGCGGCGGTGCGCGCCAATCACGTCGGCTTCGTCTTCCAGTCGTTTCACCTGGTGCCGTCGCTCACGGCCATCGAAAACGTGATGCTGCCGCTCGAACTCGCGCGTCGCCCGGATGCACGGGAAGCGGCACGAGAAGTGCTCGGTCGCGTCGGTCTCGCCGAACGCGTCGGGCACTATCCCCGGCAGCTGTCCGGCGGCGAGCAGCAGCGCGTCGCCATTGCGCGCGCCTTCGTGCGCCAGCCGGACGTGCTGTTCGCCGACGAGCCTACCGGCAACCTCGACGCCACGACCGGCGAAAAGATCATGGACCTGTTGTTCGGCCTCAATCGCGCAACGCAGACCACGCTCGTGCTCGTCACGCATGACCGGCAACTCGCCGCACGCTGCGACCGCGTCATCCGACTCGAAGCCGGACGCGTCGTCCCGGGTTGAGCCGGATCATGCCGTCCCTCGCGTTCGCGCTGCGCAACCTGCTGCGGGACTTCAAGTCCGGCGAACTCGCCGTGCTCGTGCTGGCGCTGCTCGTCGCCGTCGCCTCGCTGACGGCGGTCGGGTTCTTCACCAGCCGAATCGGCCTGGCCGTCGAGCGCCAGGCCGGCGAAGTGCTGGCTGCCGACTTGCGCCTCGGGTCCGCGCGGCCAATTTCCGCCGCTTATGACGCGGAGGCTGCCAAGCGTGGCCTGCGCTCCGCGCGCGTCGAGTCCATGCCGAGCGTGGTCTTCTTCGGCCAGGAATCGTCGTTGATCGCGCTGCGCGCTGTCGGCGCGGGTTACCCATTGCGCGGGCGGCTCAAGACGGCGGAAAAACCGTTTGGCAAGGGCGTCGTGACCGACGGCATCCCCGCGCCGGGCGCAGCCTGGGCCGATTCGCGGCTGCTCGCGAAGCTCGGCGCGCAGGTGGGTTCGAACCTGATGGTTGGCGCGCACACGGTTCGCGTCACGCGAGTACTCGATTATCGCCCCGACCAGGGCAGCGGCTTCGCCGACCTTGCGGCCACCCTGATGATCAATCGTGCCGACCTGCCAGCCACGCAACTGGTGCAGCCCGGCAGTCGCGTGAGTCGGGCCGTGTTGTTTGCCGGCGAACCGGGACCGGTCGACGACTTCCGCGAGTGGCTCAAGACCGTCAAGAAACCCGGTGAGCGGGTGCAGTCGATCGCCGATGCCAGCCCGCAGATCCGCGCTTCGGCCGATCGTGCGGGCCGTTTCCTCTCGCTCGCGAGCCTGGTGAGCGTGCTGCTATCGGCCATTGCCGTCGCGATGGCCGCGCAGCGCTACGCGCGCCGGCATCTCGACACCGTCGCGCTGATGAAGTGCATGGGTGCGCCGCAGCGATTCGTGCTGCTGCAGACTGTCGTGCAACTGGTCGCGATTGCAATCGTGACGGCGGTCATCGGCACCGCGATCGGTTACGTCGCCCAGTCCGGCATCGCCTGGCTCCTGCGCGACCTGCTCCGCGGCGACCTGCCGCCGCCCTCGGGCGATGCATTCATCCTTGGCGTCGTCACGGCGATCGTCGTGCTCGTCGGGTTCGCCTTGCCGCCGTTGCTGCGCCTGAAGCGCGTTCCGCCGGCGCGAGTCCTGCGCCGCGATCTCGAGCCGCCGCCGCTGCGGTATGCCGTCGTCTACGGCCTGGCGATCGGCGCGGTGCTCGCGCTGCTGTACTGGATCGTGCGCGATCCCAGGCTGGTGGGTTACGTGGCGGGCGGGCTCGGCGCGACGTTCCTGCTGCTCGCCGTCGCGGGCTGGGCGCTGGTGCAGCTGCTGGCGCCACTGCGCAGCGGCGTGGGCGTGGCCTGGCGTTACGGCCTCGCGAACATCGCGCGCCGTGGTCGCGACAGCATCGTGCAGATCGTGGCCTTCGGCCTCGGCTTCATGGTGCTGCTGCTGCTCGCGCTGGTGCGTGACGACTTGCTGCGGGACTGGCAGCGCAGCCTGCCGGCCGATGCGCCCAACTACTTCATGATCAACATCCGCCCGGACGAAGGCGCCGGCGTCGAGCGGTTCTTCGCGCAGGCAGGGCTGCCTGCGACGGCAATGGTGCCGATGCTGCGGGCACGCCTCACGGCGATCAACGAGCAGCCTGTCGACCAGATCGCCTTCCAGGGTGAACGTGCCAGGGACTTCGTCGAGCGCGAGGCGAATCTTTCGTGGTCGGCCGAACTGGCGCCTGGCAACAGGATCGTCGCCGGGCAGTGGTGGCCCGGCGCAACCAAGGACGCACCGCAGATCTCGGTCGAGGCCGACTACGCCGAGCGCCTGGGACTGCAGCTCGGCGACACGTTGACGTACGACATTGCGGGCGAGGCCGTCACCGGCAGGATCACGAGCCTGCGTGAAGTGCGCTGGGATACGTTCAAGCCCAATTTCTTCGTCGTGTTTTCGCCCGGCGTGCTCGAGACCGCGACCGGCACGCTGATCACGAGCGTGCACGTGGAGCCGCAGCAACGGCCGTTGCTGGTCGACCTCGTGCGGCAGTTTCCCGAGGTCACCATCATCGACATCGAAGCGCTGCTCGCGCAGGTGCGCGACGTGATGAACAAGGCGAGCCTGGCGGTCCAGTACGTGTTCCTGTTCACGCTCGCGGCGGGACTCATGGTGCTGCTGGCGGCCGTGCAGGCCACGCGCGACGAAAGGCGCTACGAAAGCGCGATGTTGCGCACGCTGGGCGCGAGCCGCAGTGTCGTGTTCCAGGGCGTGGCGGCTGAGTTCATCGTGCTGGGCGCACTGTCAGGTCTGCTCGCGGCCGCTGGAGCCACCGCTGTCGGCTACGTGCTGGCGACGCGGGTCTTCGATCTGCAGTATTCCCCCGACCCGCGAGTGTGGCTGGTCGGCATCGTCGGTGGCGCTGCGCTGGTGGGCACTGCAGGTATCCTGGCCGCGCGATCCGTCGTATCGCAGCCGCCGATGCGGGCCCTGCGCGCAGATTCCTAGCCCCGGCTACTCACCGGGCCGCTTGCGCGTCAGGTCGATGTCGTCGGGACGGCGTGGTTTGATCGCGCCGCTCTGGTAGGCGAGTTCCAGGGCGGACTGCAACCACGCGAGTCGCTGCTCCGGCGAGCGACGTGCGAAAGACCAGCGGCGCAGGGATTCCGCATCCTGCCAGGTGCCCCAGGCGCTCGGTGCGCTGTCGGAATCGAAGTCCGGCATGTGATCAGTGCGCCAGCATGGCGCGCAAACGTTCGATATCCACCAGGTCCTGCGGGCGTCCGGCGGCTTGCTTCAACGCGATGAGGTGCGGGATCGAGGCCACCCGCACGACCGTACTCCCGATCGTGACCACCGACGCGCCTTCGTACAGATCGGAAAAGCTCACGATCGGGTCGAGCATGATGTCGACGGTGGGGCGCGTGTTCGTGGAGTCCCAGAAGCTGAATACCTGCATGCCGCGGGTCGCCTGCCATTCCGCGCGCCGCGCGGGATCGGCAAGGGCCATCGGATCGACCGGCGCCATCGAACGGTAGCCCGACGCGGTCAACGCGCGGACGGTGTCGGCGGTGGTGTCAGTGGACAGGTCGATGACGAGATCCACATCTGCCGTCAAACGGTCGATTCCATGCAGCAGGAGCGCCAAGCCGCCCACGACGACGAACCGCACCCGTGCGGCGACGAGTACGGAGAACAGCCCGATGAAATCCACTGGCATGTCCCATTGTCGCTGCGCCAACGACATCACGCCAGTGAGCCAGCACCCGGAATCGGAGCTGTATGGCTCAGCGCGGGTCGGTGACCTGCAGCCTCACCCAGCCGACATCGACACGTTCGCCGCGCCACGTGTAGCCCTGCAGCCGCAGTCGATACTCGCCGGGACCGAAGGCCGAGCTGTTGAGCGACAGCAGCAGTTCCTTGTTGGAGTCCGGGGCGATGCGCTCGACCACCAGCACCCGGCCGTGATCGACCTTGTCGATGATTACTGCAAAGGCCAGGAATTCCGAGTAGCCCACCGGCAGGTGCAGCTCGAGCAATTGCGGCGGCTCGGGCCAGGCCAGGGTCGCGTCCTGCGACGCGGACCAGCTGCGGGGATTCGGTGCGATGCGCAGCGCGCGCACGCTGTTGATCGCCCGCAGCGTCAGGGTCTGCTCCCGTTCGGCGGCGACGCGGGCCGACTCGCGATCGCGGGCAGCGCTCATCATCGACGCGGCGGCCAGCGCCAGCGACGCAACGCAAGCGACGGCGAGACCCGCGACGACGGGCCGCGTCTGCCACCACGCCAGCGCGGGCGACTCGGGGTAGTCGAACTCGTCGCCGCTGTCGTCGGAATCGCAGGCCAGCGCGCCGGCCGCGGGCGGTGGCAACTCCAGCTCGGCCTGGGTCAGGTACTTGCGCCAGTGGGGCGGCGGCTTGCGGACTGCTTTTCTCCTGCCTTTCCTGCCTGTCGGCCGGCCGCTTGAACTCATCCCGGTATCGCCCTCTGTTTCGCCCTGCGCGCGCCTGCATCGAACTCGAACGGGTCCGCCGAGCCGGCGAACAGCCGTTCCATCGCCCGTCGTTCGCGGGCTTGCACCGTGCCGAGGAATTCCTTCGCGCCGTGCATCGCCTCGAACGCATCGAGGCCCCGCTCGAGGAATTCCTGCAGTGAGCCGAATCCCGCCGCGTGGGCCGGTCCGCGCGCCAGCCGCACGAGTCCACGGACGATCGGCTTGCGGACCACGCCGTCCAGATATTCGCCGATTTCGCTGGTGAGCGCGATCTGTCGTTCGCGGTCCGCACGCCGGCCTGTCGTGCGATAGGCCTCTGCATACCGCGCCACGGTGATGCCGCCTGCGGGCAGGGCACGCGCCACCCCGGCATCGAGTTCCTGTGACAGCGTCTCGAGCCGTATGGCGAGACACAACGCTTCGAGCCCTTCACGCGGCAGCAGGCGCTCCATGGCGCGCTGCACCTTGATCATGTCGGAGTCGCGACTGCGCGCGTCCGCGCCGTAGAGCTCGTTGAAGAAGAATTCGACCGCGAGCCGGTAGCGTGGATTCGCATGCAGGTCGGCGTGCGAGCGCATGAGCCGTTTCGACTGCCACTTCTGCAGCCGCAGCAGTTGCCTGGCGAGGCGGGGATCGGCCGCGAATACGTCGCGCATGGCCTTGTTGCGGTCGAGCAGCCGCCCGAGCGTGCCGCGATCTTCCGGCGGAGCGCCGATTTCGATGCCCAGGAGCTTCAAGACGTCAGGCCCGCCCGCCCGCGACGGCGTGCTCGAGCCGGTCAAGCGTGCGGTGCAGTGCGCCGGTCACGGGCAACTGCCGGCGCTTACGCTCCTGTACGGCGCGCAGGAACGTGCGCTGGCGGTCCTCGAGCACGTCGAGCCGCAGCGTGATCCCGTGCCGCGCCAGGATCGGCCGCAGGCCATCGGCGTGCCGCAGCAGGTCGCGGCGCGTGCGCTGGTACGAATGCTCGGCCAGCCGGCGGCGATCCGAGTAACGGAACACGTTCTGGAAGAACAGCTGTTCGTCGCCACGGTCCGGTTCGAACAGGAGCACGTCCGCGTGCGGATAGCGCTGCTTGTAATCCTTCATGCCTACCAGCATGCGTGACTGGATCAGTGACCGGAAGGTCTGGCTCAGCACGGTCGGCAGGCCGCCGTACGTGAGGTCGTGTTCGTCCGGCGGGAAGCCGTGCGCCGGACGCGGGGCGCTCGAGGCGTCGAACGCGACCAGTGGGTTCACGCAGATCACTAAATCGATGCCTGCCTCGAGCAGGATCGAGGCATTCATGGTGCGCAGCAGCGCGCCGTCGGCATACAGGTGACCGTCGATCGCAACGGGTGGGTACAGGCCGGGCAGGGCGGTGCTCGCCTGGATCGCACGCGATACGGGAATGTGGTCGTACCCCGGTTCACCGAAGCGCACCGAATGCCCGGTGTTGAGTTCGGTCGCGACGATATAGAGCTTCGGCAGGAGCTTGCGGAAATCGTTGGTGCGGCCGTCCGCCGCGAACAACCGGGCCATCACCCGCTCCAGCGGACGGTTGTCGCAGATGCCCGTGGGCAGCAAGCGACCGAGCGGGTCGATCACCTCGGCCCAATCCTTGCCCGGATCGCGCAGGTACTCGCGCGCGATGCCGGCGAGCATGCCCGGCGCTCCCGCGATGCGACGTGCGTACTCGCGAAATGCGGGCATCAGGAACAACGCGGGCGAGAACTTCATCTCGTGCGACGCGTTGTGGATGAAGACGAGCCCCATGTCGGCCGTATCGAAGCCGTTCGCGAGCCCGGCCGCGATCATCGCGCCCGAGCTCACGCCGACGTACATCTCGAGGCCGGTCAGCTGGAAGCCGTCGAGCGCTTCCCCGATCGCGTGCAGGCACCCGACCTCGTAGAACGCGCCGAGCGGCCCGCCGCCGGCGAGCGCGAGCCCGAAGCGTCCGTGGCTTGCCCTGCTTCGTCCTCTCGCCGGTTGCAGGTCGAGCATGGCTGGACCTCCGTGCGTCGTTGATCTGGGCTGGGATGCGGGCGGGATCAGCCCGCAGTCTTGCTGCGCTTCGCCTGCGCGCGCCGCGGCGCTGCGGCAGCGACCTTGCGCTTTGCCACGCTTCGCCGGACTCTGGTTGAGCCTGCTCACGTTGTCGTTCAGTTCGCTGACGCGGCGGGTCAGCACGCGGATTTCTTCTGCCGTCGGCACGCCGAGCTGGTGCATCGCACGCTGCACGCGGCTCTGGAACAGCGCTTCGAGGTTGTCCCAGGTCTCCTGCGCCTGTTCGCGCGCGCCGCCCACTCGCGACTGCAGGGTCTCCTGCGCGGTCTCGAACGCGTCGCGCACGCGGCGCTGCGCCGTCGTGCCTGACTGGCCCAGCAGTTTCAGGCCCTCGACCACCGCGTCCTGGAATGCCGTCGGCCCTTCCTTGCGTGCGCCGCGTCGGGTCTTGGAGCCGGCAGTCTTGTGGGTGCGTGAGCGGGACGTGGCCATGACGGAACTCCTGGTAGGGCGCGTCCGAAGGGACTGCCGCAAGCTGGATTGTGCGGAATCGTAGGCGGTTGCTGCAGTGTGTCAATCCGCAGGCTAGGTATTTCCCGAGGTCGTCGGCGCTCGTCTGCCGCGCCGTGGCTTGCCGGCGGCTGGAGTTCGCTTGCGGCTCGCCCCCGGGTTGCGCTGCTCCAGGCCAAGCAAGCCCACCGTCGCTGCGAGCAGCAAGCGCTCGAATTCAGGGGCCAGCCGCTCCACCACCCGGGCTGGCTCGGCGATGCACGCGCGGTCCGCGATCAGCCCGAAGAACACCTTGCCCGCGTACGACAGGATGCTGACCCCGACACCGATCGAGCCGCTTTGCGGCACCCAGAAGTGCATTTCCGCGATGCGCTGCCCGCAGAGGTACAGCGGCGCCTGCGGCCCCGGCACGTTCGAGGCGACGAGCGATCCCTTGCGGCTGAACAGTTCGATGGCGGGGCCCTGCACGACGTTCGGCATCATGCCGAGCAGGCCGAGGACCGTCAGCGTCAGGGGCGGTTGCTGCGAGCCTTTCAGTTCGCGCATCGTGTCGTGCATGGCGTACGCACGCTGCAGCGGGTTCGACAGGCCGACGGGAAGCTCGACGAACAACAACCCGAACTTGTTGCCGAGCGTCATCGTCTCCTCGGCCTCGCGCAGGTTCACCGGCACCGATGCGCGCAACGAGATGCCCTTCGTGTCGAACCCTTCCGCGCGCAGGTAGGCGCCGAGCGCGCCGGCCACGGTGGACATCAGCACGTCGTTGACGGTGCAGCCGAGGGCCCGGCTCACGGCCTTGACCTCCTGCAGGTCCAGCGGCTCCGACCACGACACGCGCTTCTCGCCACTCAGGGGCGCACGCAGCGGCGAGGCCGGGTCGTCGGGCAGGGCGACGACCCGCGCGAACTCGCCGATCATTCCGCTCGCCTGCAGCGCAACCGCCGCGGCGGTTTCCGGGTGAAAGAGCCGGTGCACCCCCGTCTCGAGCAGGCGCGCGCCTTCGGCCAGTGCGCTTTCGACGATGTCGCCGGCAGGTTGTGACAGCTGGGTCACCCAGTCGAGCAGCCGCAACGGGTCCGGCGCGCCTTTGCGTCGGCTGCGCTGCCTGGCTCGAGACTCCGCCTTCTGCGCACCCGCGAGTCCCGGTCCCGCATCCTGTTCGGTCAGCGACAGCAGCACGCGGATCATTGCGATGCCGTCCGCATAGCAGTGGTGCAGGCGGAGCACCCAGGCGCTGCCTGCCCCATAACGCTCGATGAAGTGCAGTTGCCAGAGGGGGCGTGCCGGGTCGAAGCCCTGGCCGGCCAGCCCGGCCGCCAGGGCCTGTAACTCCCGGGGGCCGCCCTTGCCGGGCAGCGCGGTGACGACGAAGTGCGCGTCCAGGTCGAAATTCTCGTCCTCGATCCACGAAGCGCCGAGGGGGTCCGTCTCGACCCGCTTGCGAAACCGCGGGAAGCAGAGCAGCCGGGTCGCGATGACCCGCCGCAGGTCGGCCGTGCGCACCGGCGTGGCCGTGGCCATGACGCTTACGATCATCATGGCGTTGCCGGGACCGTCCATGCGCAGCCAGGCGGTGTCCACGGCGGACATCCGCTCGTGCTGCCCACCGCCCGTCGCCGTCCCCTTCCTGCTTGCCATGGCACCCCCGGTGGCCTGCCTTTAACCCGCTGGCCGCAAGGTCATCTTAGCCAATGCGGAGCCGATGCCACGTTGACCTTAGTACGTACGAACCCTAAGGTAGTCCGACAAAATCAGGGGGCTCCACGGATGACCTATTTCGTGACCGGCGCGACCGGCTTCATCGGTCGCTATCTCGTCCAATCACTGCTGCAGAAGGGCAAGGGCACGATCTACGTGCTGGTCCGCCCGAAGTCGATCGGCAAGCTCGACGAACTGCGCGAGTTCTGGGGCAAGGACAGCCTCAAGCGCGTGGTGCCGGTCAAGGGCGACCTTGGCCTGCCGAAGCTCGGCGTGGCCAGGGGCGACCTGGCGAAGCTCAAGGGGAAGGTGAAGCATTTCTATCACCTGGGCGCCGTGTACGACCTCGAAGCCAGCGCCGAGGCGATGGAGAAGGCGAACATCACCGGCACCCAGGGTGCGCTCGAATTCGCCGAAGCCGTCAATGCCGGTTGCTTCCACCTCGTGAGTTCGATCGCCGCCGCGGGCCTGTACCGCGGCACGTTCTCCGAGGACATGTTCGAGGAAGCGGAAGAGCTCGATCATCCGTACCACCGCACCAAGCACGACTCGGAAGCGATGGTGCGCGCGAACGGCCGCGTTCCGTTCCGCGTGTACCGCCCGGGCGCGGTGCTCGGTCACTCGCAGACGGGTTTCATCGACAAGATCGACGGGCCGTATTATTTCTTCAAGGCGCTGCAGAAACTGCGTGAGTCCTGGCCGCGCTGGATTCCGCTGGTCGGCATCGAAGGCGGCTACATCAACGTCGTGCCGGTCGACTTCGTGGTCGATGCGCTCGTGCACCTCTCGCACCAGCCGAAGCTCGACGGTCGCTGCTTCCACCTCACCGACCCGAAGGTCCGTCGCGTCGGCGAGATACTGAACGTGTTCGCGCGCGCGGCGCACGCGCCCGAGATGGCGTTCCGCCTCGATCCGAAAGTGTTCGCGATGCTGCCCGAACCGGTGACGCAGTCGGTCGGGCGCAGCAAGCCGATCCAGAACGTGTTCAACCAGTTGCTGCGCGACCTGCAGGTGCCGCGCTCGGTGCTGCAGTTCATCAACTACCCGACGCGCTTCGATTCGACCGCGACGCAGAAGCTGCTCGACAAGGCCAAGATCCGCGTGCCCGCGCTCGAGGATTACGCCTGGCGCCTGTGGGACTACTGGGAGCGTCACCTCGACCCGGATCTCTCGATCGACCGCAGCCTCAAGGGTGCGGTGAGAGGCAAGGTCGTCGTCATCACCGGCGGTTCGTCCGGCATCGGCGAAGCCGCCGCGATCCGCGTCGCCGAGGCCGGCGGCAAGGTGCTGGTGGTGGCTCGCGACGAGGAGAAGCTCGCCGACGTCCGCAGGAAGATCACCGACGCCGGCGGCTTCGTGAAGACGTATTCGTGCGACATCACGGACCTGGCCGCGAACGACAAGCTCGCGAAGGACATCCTCAAGGAGTTCGGCCACGTCGACGTGCTGGTCAACAATGCCGGCCGCTCGATCCGCCGCTCGCTGGCGCTCTCGTACGACCGCTTCCACGACTTCGAGCGCACGATGCAGCTGAATTACTTCGCCTGCGTGCGGCTCACGATGAACCTGCTGCCGTCGATGACGGCGCGCAAGGACGGCCACGTCATCAACGTGTCGTCGATCGGCGTGCTGACGAATGCGCCGCGGTTCTCGGCCTACGTCGCCTCGAAGGCCGCGCTCGAATCGTTCGCGCGGTGCGCTGCCTCCGAGTTCCACGACGAGAACGTGCACTTCACGATCATCAACATGCCGCTGGTGCGCACGCCGATGATCGCGCCCACCAAGCTGTACGAGGAAATGCCGACGGTCATCTCGCCGGAAGAAGCGGCCGACATGATTGCCGACGCGATCATCCGCAAGCCGCAGCGCATCGCGACTCGCCTCGGCGTGATGGCGGAGATCATGCACCTCGTCATGCCGAAGATGTCCGAGGTCGTCATGAACTCGGCGTACCGCATGTTCCCGGATTCGGCTGCCGCCCAGGGCAAGCGCGAGGGCGAAGAGCAGCGGCCGGCCACCCGCGAAGCCATGATCTTTGCGTCCCTGATGCGGGGCATTCACTGGTAAAATGGCAGC
>CAVWGG010000034.1:0-24920 GCA_963754535.1 uncultured Gammaproteobacteria bacterium | reverse complement strand
GTTCGACACGTGGGGTGGGGCGCTCACTCCCGCCGATTACCGCGAGTTCTCGCTGCGCTACATGCAGCGGATCGTCGACGGCGTCACGCGCGAGGCCGAGGGGCGCCGCGTGCCCGTCATCCTCTACACGAAGGGCGGCGGCGGCTGGCTCGCCGAAATGGCGGCCACGGGTTGTGACGCGCTCGGCGTGGACTGGATGACCGACCTGGCCGATGCTCGTCGCAGCGTGCAGGACAAGGTCGCGCTGCAGGGCAACCTCGACCCGAGCGTGCTTTACGCGCCGCCGGCGCAGATCCGCGAGCAGGTCGGCAAAGTGCTCGCCAGCTACGGCAAGGGCCCGGGCCACGTGTTCAACCTCGGCCACGGCATCCATCCGGAAGTGAAGCCCGAGCACGCGCTCGCCATGATCGAGGCCGTGCACGAGCTCTCGCCGCAATACCACGCCTAACGCCTTCCCACCTTCCTCCCTTCCCCCCTTCCTCCCTTCCCCCTACTTCCCCCTCCCCATGGACATCAACAAGATCAGCATCGGCGCGGACCCGCCCAGCGACATCAACGTCCTGATCGAGATTCCGCAGGGCGGCGTGCCCGTGAAGTACGAGCTCGACAAGGAATCGGGCGCGCTGCGCGTGGACCGCTTCCTCAACACCGCGATGTTCTACCCCGGCAACTACGGCTTCGTGCCGCACACCCTGTCGGGTGACGGCGATCCGGTCGACGTGATCGTCGTGGTGCCGAGCCCCATCGTGGCCGGCGCGCTCGTGCGGGTCCGTCCCGTCGGCGCGTTGCTGATGAAGGACGAAGCCGGCGATGACGAAAAGATCATCGCCGTGCCGGTGGACAAGCTCCACCCGTTCTACTCAGGAGTGAAGTCGTACAAGGACCTGCCCATCACGCTCGTCGACCAGATCGCGCACTTCTTCCAGCACTACAAGGACCTGGAGAAGGGCAAGTGGGTGACGATCGTGAACTGGGTGGGCACCGAACGCGCCGAGAAGATGATCATCGAAGGCATTCACCGCGCGGCGGGTGCAGGCGATGACGTGGCGGCGCACTACGTGGCGCAGCACTCGATGGCAGCGGCCTCCCGGCGCAGCAAGAAGAAATCGTACGCCGGCGCGTCAGGTTGAGCGAAGAGCAGGTCGCCTCGCCAGGCTGGTCAATCCGGCATCGAGTGTCGCCGGCGCCGCGGCAGTCGTCGCCGTGAAGCGCTCGAACCACGCGAGCTTCGCCGGCCGGGCCAGGGCCTTCAACCGCACTTCCATCGAAGCGGCTGCACTGCGATTCGTGAACCATGCAATCGCAGCGAGCGACACAGGAGGGTTCGCCCGCGTGAACGCGGCACCCTTGGCGGACAGGTGAGCTTCGAACCGCTCTTGCGGCATCGGGCTGATGCCGATGTAGCTCTTGCCGCCTTTGCAGTGCAGCAGGTACACGGCCCAGGGTTTCGCCGTCACTGCGTCGTCCGCGCCTGCGTCGAGTGCGATCTTGCCTGTGGCCTCAGGCACGGCGGCGTTGCGACGTGCCGTCACCGAGCGCCTGGTCGATCGTCACGAGGTCCACCAGTCCGAGCGCGCCATACAGTGCCGGAATGATCTTCTCCGGCGCGTGCTTCCTGCGCAGCGCCGCCACCTTCACGGTGCCTGCACGGTACGCCGGCAGGTACATGCGTCCCAGCAGCGGATGACGGCCCAGGCGCCCGACAGCTTGTCGGCACGCTCGTCGGAGCAGAGGAACTCGTTGCGCAACACGCCGCGCACCCTGTCCTGCGCCCAGTGCTTCTCCCACGTCAGGAACGACGACTGGTTCTTGGCATCGTCCTGCAGCAGTGCGAGCAGGGTGCCGATCTGCAGGTCGACGCCGGGCAGCTCGTCGATTTCCGTGACGCCGAACGCCATCAGGATCGCGTTGTTCGCGATGCCTTCCGACAGCGCTGCGCCGCGGGTGTTCATGGTGAGCACGGTCGACTCGAAGCCGAGCTTGCGGCGCGCGTACAGCGCCTGGATCCAGGCGAAGTTCGTCACGTGGCCCGGCACGACCTCGTGCGACACCAGTTGCATGAACTCGGGCACCGAGATCTCGAGCGCCGCGTTGATCTCGTACGTCGCCTCGTACTGCGGCGAGCCGTCACGGTTGCGCGCGCGGCCGATGTAATTCATCGAACCGGAAAACCAGGCGTTTTCGATCGCCAGGAACTTGATGTTGGCGCGTGGCACGTCACGCAGCGACTTGGGCAGGAAAGGCACGATGTGCTGCGCCGATCCCGCGTCGAACTGCGCGATGCAGGCATCGGCCAGCATCGCGATCATTTCTTCGGCACCATGCGCTCGCGGCGCCAGGCATCGACGGCGGCGAGCAGCTTCGCCCGCGTGGCCGACTTGTAGCCCTGCCTGGCCAGCAACTCTGCAATGCGCTCGCGCTTGGCGACGGGAGCGGAAGGCGTCGGGGCGGCACCGGTCGACGCCGTCACGCAGCGCTCGTACGGCACGGGCGGCCCGCGCTCGAGCCGTTCCTGCACCAGGTCCCACATCACGCCCAGGCATTCGCACAGGCCCTGCAGGTACGCGCCTCGCAGCTGGCCGGCGTTCCCGGCCGCCTCGTTCAGCGCGCCGATCGCGCCCGGAATGTCGACGGCCTTCAGGTACGCATCGACGGCTGGCACGTCGATGGTCTTGCCGGCCACGCCGCCGCCTTGACGGAGCTTCGCAGCGGCCGGATGTTTATAGGCCCTGGGCAGCGAGCTCCAGTCGGAAAACGCCAGGAATCCGCGATGAAGCGACCGGTGCCCGACGGGTTCAGACGTCGCCGCCCCACAGCGTGTCGATCCCGAGAATCGCCGTCGCCGTGGCTTGCGCCAGTGGCCGTTCCCTTGCGTTCATCGCTTCTGCGGAGTGAACGCCTTCATCGTCAGGTCCCTGACCAGTTGCGTCGCCTTCTCGTTGGGCAGTCCGTAGCGGGAGAACAGGGTCAGGTGGCTGCGCATCTCGACCATGGCGCCGGACGGCGAACCGGCGCTCTTGCAGCATTGCTTGAGCCGCCCGTTCAGGTCCGTGGCGACCGCGGAGAGGGCGCGCTTGCGGTCATCTTCGCCGTGCACCTTCGGCTGGGAGAGGCCCCACTCTGGCGGCCGTGGCGACTACGTGTTCAAGCCGGGGGGTCGGGTGGCATCATGCGTATCGGTTCCACTCTCAATCGGGGCGGAACGGTCGTGGTCCAGATCCAAGGCATGATCCGCTCGCAATTGACCTCGGCCACGACCGAGCTACCCGCGCGCCGGGCGGTGGCTAGCGCCGCTACGGCCGCCGACCGGCAGGTGACGATCCGCCGCTCGTTCACCGCGCCCGTGAGCGTGTCCTCGCCGAGCGACAGGTAGAGCGTGCGGTCGGAGATCGCCAGGTCGAAATTCATGCGACGGTCCAGCCGCGCGACGAATGCCGCGAGCAGCTCCCGATCCACTTCGCAGATCCGCAGGGCCTCGGCGCGGTGAATCCGCTCGCCGGCGAGGCGCGACAACAGCTGGTCCGGGTCCCGGTGCACATACACGGCCACGTCGGCGCAGCTTTCGCTGCCTTGTGCAGCCGGGCCGCATCCGGTGCGCCGATGTCGATCCAGGCCTGCAGTACGCCTGTCAGGTCGCGCACGCTGATCGCGGGCTCATCCGGATCGGACAGGCCCTTCGAAAACGCGATGCCCTCGGTGTACTCGAGGCAGTAGGCGAGCAGGCGCGTGACCAGGTACTCGGCGGTCTCCGAGGGTGCCGCGCCGCACGGATCGTCAGCGTCTCGTAGACGCCCCGGTCGGCATCGGCCAGGCGCACCTCGAACACGTACATGGTTGCACCGAGCGCCATTCACCACTCCAGTCGGGCAAACGTCGGTGCGGGTTGCGCGCAGCCAGGATGTCAGCCACGAAATTGCCCGGGGTGCTGCTGCCCTGCGTCCCGATTTCGTCCCAGGGGGCCTTCGAGCCCACCCAGACGTGGTGGGTGACCTTGAGCGCGTCGCCTCCCTGGGTGATGTACCCTGCCGGCGCGAACATCCTGGTCGCGTCGTTTCCAGCCCGGCACGGGAGAACCGCAGACACTGCAGAACCAGGTTTGCCAGTCTGTGCCCGGCTTTTTCCACGTTGAGATGAACTCCTGGCCCCGGATCCACCGGAATTGTTCTTTCGGAAAGACGACCACCGCAATCCCGTTGCTCCCCGTGGACCTGCGACAGATCGAGCAGTGGCACACGAAGACGCCGGAGAGATCCGCGGCGATCTCGAATTGAACCGTGCCGCAGTTGCATTCCCCGCTAGCCATCCGAGCTTCCTCCGGCTGCGGCTTCAATGAGTCCTTGAGTTCGCGCCGCAGGATCTTGCCGACGTTGGTCTTCGGCAATTCGTCGCGGAAGATCACGTGCTTCGGCACCTTGTAGCCGGTCAGCTCCTTGCGGCAATGCTCGATCAGCGCTTCCTCCGTCAGCGACGGATCACTGCGCACGACGAACAGCGCGACCACTTCGCCTGCGCGTTCGTCCGGCTGTGCCACCGCCGCCACCTCGACCACGCCGGGACACGTCACCGCGACGCCTTCCACTTCGTTCGGGTACACGTTGAAGCCGGATACCAGGATCATGTCCTTCTTGCGGTCCTCGATGAAGACGAAGCCCCTGGCGTCCATGTAGCCGATGTCGCCCGTGCGCAGCACCTGCCCCGGCAGCATCACCTTCTCGGTTTCATCCGGGCGGTTCCAGTAGCCGCGCATCACCTGCGGGCCTTCCACGCAGATCTCGCCGGACTGGCCCTGCGGCAAGGCATTGCCGTCGTCGTCGCGGATCGTGATGATCGTCGACGAAATCGGCAGGCCGATCGAGCCGTTGAAGTCGTCGCCCGGCCGGTTGATGCACGCGGCCGGCGAGGTCTCGGTGAGTCCCCAGGCCTGCGTCAGCACGTTGCCAGTCACCTCCTTCCAGCGCTCGGCCACGGCCCGCTGCACGGCCATGCCGCCGCCCAGGCTCACGCGCAGCCCGGTGAAATCCAGGCCGTCGAAGCCCTTCGTGTGCAGCAGCGCGTTGAAGAGCGTGTTGACGCCCGCGAAGAACGAGAAGCGATGCCGCGCCAGCTCCTGCACGAATCCGGCGAAGTCGCGCGGGTTCGGAATCAGGATGTTGTGCGCGCCGAGCTTGATCATCGTGAGGCTGTTCGCCGTCAGCGCGAAGATGTGGTAAAGCGGCAGCGCCGTGATCGCGACCAGCGACTGGTGCGGGTCGAGCTGCGGGCGGATCCATGCTTCGGACTGCAGCACGTTCGCGACGAGGTTGCGATGCGTGAGCACGGCGCCCTTCGACACGCCCGTCGTGCCGCCGGTGTACTGCAGGAACGCGATGTCCTCGTGGCCAAGCTCGACGCGCTCGAGGTTCGCGTAGCGCCCCTTGCCCAGCGCCTCGGTGAAGCTCACTGCCCCGGGCAGGCTGTACTCCGGCACCTGCTTCTTCACGTGACGCAGCGCGAAGTTCACCAGCACTGATTTCGGGAAGCCGAGCAAGTCGCCGACGCCCGTGACGATCACGGTGTCGAGGTCCAGGTCGCCGTGCACCTCGGCCAGCGTGTGCGCGAAGTTTTCCAGGATCAGGATCGCGCGTGCGCCGGAATCGTGCAGCTGGTGCTGCAGTTCGCGCGGCGTGTACATCGGGTTCGTGTTGACGATCGTGAGGCCGGCACGGAACGCGCCGAGGATCGCGACGGGGTACTGCAGCACGTTGGGCAGCATCAGCGCGATGCGGTCACCCTTGCGGAGCCGGGCGACCTGCTGCAGGTAGGCCGCGAAACGGCCGGCGAGCACGTCGATGTCGCCAAAGGTCAGCGTGCGGTCCATGCAGGTGAAGCACGGACGGTCGCGATGCGTCGCGATGGCCTGCTCGATCAACTCGAGCAGCGAGCGATACTCGGACGGATTGATTTCGGCCGGCACGCCGGCCGGATAATGCTGCAGCCAGATCTTGTCCAAGACGGTTCCCCTGGTGTTTGCGCGCGCGGTCGTGGCCGCGGTAAGCGTCATCCGGTCTGTATAACAGCGCGGCCGCCTGAAAACACCGACCCGCGATCCGCAGAAATCGGTAGCCGCTACTTCCGGGCCAGCAGCGGCTGCAGGTGTGGCCAGACCTCGTCCAGCAACCGGGGCTGGGCCGCCGCCGTGGGATGGATGCCGTCCTCCTGGAAGAGGGCTTCGTCCGGGGCGACGTTCTCGAGCAGGAACGGCACGCTCGGCAGCTTGTACTTCTGCGCCAGGTCGCCATACACGCCGTAGAAGTCGCGGGTATAGGCGGGGCCGTAGTTGGGCGGAATCTTCATGCCGACCAGCAGAATCCTCGCCCCCGCCTGCTGCGAACTACGGATGATGGCTTCGAAGTTCCGGCGGATGTCGGCGATGGGGAGGCCGCGCAGTCCGTCGTTGCCGCCCAGTTCCACGATGACGATCGCCGGCCGATGCGTCGCCAGGGCCCTGGGCAGCCGGGCCAGCGCGCCGCCCGTGGTCTCGCCGCTCGAACTGGCGTTGACGACGCGGTGACCGTACCCTTTGGCGCGCAGCCGAGCCTGCAGCAGGGCGACCCAGCCCTGCTCAACTCGAATTCCGTAACCCGCGCTGAGGCTGTCGCCCAGGACCAGGATGGTGGGGGCGGCCGCCGGTGCGTCCGCTGCACGGGCCGCAGCGGCCGGGCCGCAGGCAAGCAGGACGAGGCACAGGACACGAATGGCAGCGAGTGAGAAACGGGCTTTGATGAACGACACGACGGTGGTGCTGGCAGCGGAAGGTCTCGGCAAGCAGGTTAGCAGTCCCGAGGGAACGCTGGCCATCCTGGCGGACGTGTCGCTGTCGATCCGGCGCGGCGAATCCGTGGCGATCATCGGCGCGTCGGGCGCCGGCAAGTCGACGCTGCTCGCCTTGCTTGCGGGGCTCGACGAGCCGACGTCAGGCCGCGCGCTGCTGGCGGGCAACGATCTCACCACGCTCGACGAAGACGGCCGCGCGGCGGTGCGCGCCAATCACGTCGGCTTCGTCTTCCAGTCGTTTCACCTGGTGCCGTCGCTCACGGCCATCGAAAACGTGATGCTGCCGCTCGAACTCGCGCGTCGCCCGGATGCACGGGAAGCAGCACGAGAAGTGCTCGGTCGCGTCGGTCTCGCCGAACGCGTCGGGCACTATCCCCGGCAGCTGTCCGGCGGCGAGCAGCAGCGCGTCGCCATTGCGCGCGCCTTCGTGCGCCAGCCGGACGTGCTGTTCGCCGACGAGCCTACCGGCAACCTCGACGCCACGACCGGCGAAAAGATCATGGACCTGTTGTTCGGCCTCAATCGCGCAACGCAGACCACGCTCGTGCTCGTCACGCATGACCGGCAACTCGCCGCACGCTGCGACCGCGTCATCCGACTCGAAGCCGGACGCGTCGTCCCGGGTTGAGCCGGATCATGCCGTCCCTCGCGTTCGCGCTGCGCAACCTGCTGCGGGACTTCAAGTCCGGCGAACTCGCCGTGCTCGTGCTGGCGCTGCTCGTCGCCGTCGCCTCGCTGACGGCGGTCGGGTTCTTCACCAGCCGAATCGGCCTGGCCGTCGAGCGCCAGGCCGGCGAAGTGCTGGCTGCCGACTTGCGCCTCGGGTCCGCGCGGCCAATTTCCGACGCTTATGACGCGGAGGCTGCAAAGCGTGGCCTGCGCTCCGCGCGCGTCGAGTCCATGCCGAGCGTGGTCTTCTTCGGCCAGGAATCGTCGTTGATCGCGCTGCGCGCTGTCGGCGCGGGTTACCCATTGCGCGGGCGGCTCAAGACGGCGGAAAAACCGTTTGGCAAGGGCGTCGTGACCGACGGCATCCCCGCGCCGGGCGCAGCCTGGGCCGATTCGCGGCTGCTCGCGAAGCTCGGCGCGCAGGTGGGTTCGAACCTGATGGTCGGCGCGCACACGGTTCGCGTCACGCGAGTACTCGATTATCGCCCCGACCAGGGCAGCGGCTTCGCCGATCTTTCGGCCACCCTGATGATCAATCGTGCCGACCTGCCTGCCACGCAACTGGTGCAGCCCGGCAGTCGAGTGAGTCGGGCCGTGTTGTTTGCCGGCGAACCGGGACCGGTCGACGACTTCCGCGAGTGGCTCAAGGCAGTCAAGAAGCCCGGTGAGCGGGTGCAGTCGATCGCCGATGCCAGCCCGCAGATCCGCGCTTCGGCCGATCGTGCGGGCCGTTTCCTCTCGCTCGCGAGCCTGGTGAGCGTGCTGCTATCGGCCATTGCCGTCGCGATGGCCGCGCAGCGCTACGCGCGCCGACATCTCGACACCGTCGCGCTGATGAAGTGCATGGGTGCGCCGCAGCGATTCGTGCTGCTGCAGACCGTCGTGCAACTGGTCGCGATTGCAAGCGTGACGGCGGTCATCGGCACCGCGATCGGTTACGTCGCCCAATCCGGCATCGCCTGGCTCCTGCGCGACCTGCTCCGCGGCGACCTGCCGCCGCCCTCGGGCGATGCATTCATCCTCGGCATCGTCACGGCGATCGTCGTGCTCGTCGGGTTCGCCTTGCCGCCGTTGCTGCGCCTGAAGCGCGTTCCGCCGGCGCGAGTCCTGCGCCGCGATCTCGAGCCGCCGCCGCTGCGGTACGCCGTCGTCTACGGCCTGGCGATCGGCGCGGTGCTCGCGCTGCTGTACTGGATCGTGCGCGATCCCAGGCTGGTGGGTTACGTGGCGGGCGGGCTCGGCGCGACGTTCCTGCTGCTCGCCGTCGCGGGCTGGGCGCTGGTGCAGCTGCTGGCGCCACTGCGCAGCGGCGTGGGCGTGGCCTGGCGTTATGGCCTCGCGAACATCGCGCGCCGTGGTCGCGACAGCATCGTGCAGATCGTGGCCTTCGGCCTCGGCTTCATGGTGCTGCTGCTGCTCGCGCTGGTGCGTGACGACCTGCTGCGGGACTGGCAGCGCAGCCTGCCGGCCGATGCGCCCAACTACTTCATGATCAACATCCGCCCGGACGAAGGCGCCGGCGTCGAGCGGTTCTTCGCGCAGGCAGGGCTGCCTGCGACGGCAATGGTGCCGATGCTGCGGGCACGCCTCACCGCGATCAACGAGCAGCCTGTCGACCAGATCGCCTTCCAGGGTGAACGTGCCAGGGACTTCGTCGAGCGCGAGGCGAATCTTTCGTGGTCGGCCGAACTGGCGCCTGGCAACAAGATCGTCGCCGGCCAGTGGTGGCCCGGCGCAACGAAGGGCGCACCGCAGATCTCGGTCGAGGCCGACTACGCCGAGCGCCTGGGACTGCAGCTCGGCGACACGTTGACGTACGACATTGCGGGCGAGGCCGTCACCGGCAGGATCACGAGCCTGCGTGAAGTGCGCTGGGATACGTTCAAGCCCAATTTCTTCGTCGTGTTTTCGCCCGGCGTGCTCGAGACCGCGACCGGCACGCTGATCACGAGCGTGCACGTGGAGCCGCAGCAACGGCCGTTGCTGGTCGACCTCGTGCGGCAGTTTCCCGAGGTCACCATCATCGACATCGAAGCGCTGCTCGCGCAGGTGCGCGACGTGATGAACAAGGCGAGCCTGGCGGTCCAGTACGTGTTCCTGTTCACGCTCGCGGCGGGACTCATGGTGCTGCTGGCGGCCGTGCAGGCCACGCGCGACGAACGGCGCTACGAAAGCGCGATGTTGCGCACGCTGGGCGCGAGCCGCAGTGTCGTGTTCCAGGGCGTGGCGGCTGAGTTCATCGTGCTGGGCGCACTGTCAGGTCTGCTCGCGGCCGCTGGAGCCACAGCGGTCGGCTACGTGCTGGCGACGCGGGTCTTCGACCTGCAGTATTCCCCCGACCCGTGGGTGTGGCTCATCGGTATCGTGGGCGGTGCTGCCCTGGTCGGCACCGCAGGAATCCTTGCGGCGCGCTCCGTCGTATCGCAACCGCCGATGCGGGCCCTGCGCGCGGAGATCTAGGATCGCCGCGTCGGGTCCGCGCGGATCGGTGATCTGCAGCCTCACCCAGCCGACATCGACACGTTCGCCGCGCCACGTGTAGCCCTGCAGCCGCAGTCGATACTCGCCGGGACCGAAGGCCGAGCTGTTGAGCGACAGCAGCAGTTCCTTGTTGGAGTCCGGGGCGATGCGCTCGACCACCAGCACCCGGCCGTGATCGACCTTGTCGATGATTACTGCAAAGGCCAGGAATTCCGAGTAGCCCACCGGCAGGTGCAGCTCGAGCAATTGCGGCGGCTCGGGCCAGGCCAGGGTCGCGTCCTGCGACGCGGACCAGCTGCGGGGATTCGGTGCGATGCGCAGCGCGCGCACGCTGTTGATCGCCCGCAGCGTGAGGGTCTGCTCCCGTTCGGCGGCGACGCGGGCCGACTCGCGATCGCGTGCAGCGCTCATCATCGACGCGGCGGCCAGCGCCAGCGACGCAACGCAAGCGACGGCGAGACCCGCGACGACGGGCCGCGTCTGCCACCACGCCAGCGCGGGCGACTCGGGGTAGTCGAACTCGTCGCCGCTGTCGTCGGAATCGCAGGCCAGCGCGCCGGCCGCGGGCGGTGGCAACTCCAGCTCGGCCTGGGTCAGGTACTTGCGCCAGTGGGGCGGCGGCTTGCGGACTGCTTTTCTCCTGCCTTTCCTGCCTGTCGGCCGGCCGCTTGAACTCATCCCGGTATCGCCCTCTGTTTCGCCCTGCGTTCGCCTGCATCGAACTCGAACGGGTCCGCCGAGCCGGCGAACAGCCGTTCCATCGCCCGTCGTTCGCGGGCCTGCACCGTGCCGAGGAATTCCTTCGCGCCGTGCATCGCCTCGAACGCATCGAGGCCCCGCTCGAGGAATTCCTGCAGTGAGCCGAATCCTGCCGCGTGGGCCGGTCCGCGCGCCAGCCGCACGAGTCCACGGACGATCGGCTTGCGGACCACGCCGTCCAGATATTCGCCGATTTCGCTGGTGAGCGCGATCTGTCGTTCGCGGTCCGCACGCCGGCCTGTCGTGCGATAGGCCTCTGCATACCGCGCCACGGTGATGCCGCCTTCGGGCAGGGCACGCGCCACCCCGGCATCGAGTTCCTGTGACAGCGTCTCGAGCCGTATGGCGAGACACAACGCTTCGAGCCCTTCACGCGGCAGCAGGCGCTCCATGGCGCGCTGCACCTTGATCATGTCGGAGTCGCGACTGCGCGCGTCCGCGCCGTAGAGCTCGTTGAAGAAGAATTCGACCGCGAGCCGGTAGCGTGGATTCGCATGCAGGTCGGCGTGCGAGCGCATGAGCCGTTTCGACTGCCACTTCTGCAGCCGCAGCAGTTGCCTGGCGAGGCGGGGATCGGCCGCGAATACGTCGCGCATGGCCTTGTTGCGGTCGAGCAGCCGCCCGAGCGTGCCGCGATCTTCCGGCGGAGCGCCGATTTCGATGCCCAGGAGCTTCAAGACGTCAGGCCCGCCCGCCCGCGACGGCGTGCTCGAGCCGGTCAAGCGTGCGGTGCAGTGCGCCGGTCACGGGCAACTGCCGGCGCTTGCGCTCCTGTACGGCGCGCAGGAACGTGCGCTGGCGGTCCTCGAGCACGTCGAGCCGCAGCGTGATCCCGTGCCGCGCCAGGATCGGCCGCAGGCCATCGGCGTGCCGCAGCAGGTCGCGGCGCGTGCGCTGGTACGAATGCTCGGCCAGCCGGCGGCGATCCGAGTAACGGAACACGTTCTGGAAGAACAGCTGTTCGTCGCCACGGTCCGGTTCGAACAGGAGCACGTCCGCGTGCGGATAGCGCTGCTTGTAATCCTTCATGCCTACCAGCATGCGTGACTGGATCAGTGACCGGAAGGTCTGGCTCAGCACGGTCGGCAGGCCGCCGTACGTGAGGTCGTGTTCGTCCGGCGGGAAGCCGTGCGCCGGACGCGGGGCGCTCGAGGCGTCGAACGCGACCAGTGGGTTCACGCAGATCACTAAATCGATGCCTGCCTCGAGCAGGATCGAGGCATTCATGGTGCGCAGCAGCGCGCCGTCGGCATACAGGTGACCGTCGATCGCAACGGGTGGGTACAGGCCGGGCAGGGCGGTGCTCGCCTGGATCGCACGCGATACGGGAATGTGGTCGTACCCCGGTTCACCGAAGCGCACCGAATGCCCGGTGTTGAGTTCGGTCGCGACGATATAGAGCTTCGGCAGGAGCTTGCGGAAATCGTTGGTGCGGCCGTCCGCCGCGAACAACCGGGCCATCACCCGCTCCAGCGGACGGTTGTCGCAGATGCCCGTGGGCAGCAAGCGACCGAGCGGGTCGATCACCTCGGCCCAATCCTTGCCCGGATCGCGCAGGTACTCGCGTGCGATGCCGGCGAGCATGCCCGGCGCTCCCGCGATGCGACGCGCGTACTCGCGAAATGCGGGCATCAGGAACAACGCGGGCGAGAACTTCATCTCGTGCGACGCGTTGTGGATGAAGACGAGCCCCATGTCGGCCGTATCGAAGCCGTTCGCGAGCCCGGCCGCGATCATCGCGCCCGAGCTCACGCCGACGTACATCTCGAGGCCGGTCAGCTGGAAGCCGTCGAGCGCTTCCCCGATCGCGTGCAGGCACCCGACCTCGTAGAACGCGCCGAGCGGCCCGCCGCCGGCGAGCGCGAGCCCGAAGCGTCCGTGGCTTGCCCTGCTTCGTCCTCTCGCCGGTTGCAGGTCGAGCATGGCTGGACCTCCGTGCGTCGTTGATCTGGGCTGGGATGCGGGCGGGATCAGCCCGCAGTCTTGCTGCGCTTCGCCTGCGCGCGCCGCGGCGCTGCTGCAGCGACCTTGCGCTTTGCTCGCTTTGCACGCTTCGCCGGACTCTGGTTGAGCCTGCTCACGTTGTCGTTCAGTTCGCTGACGCGGCGGGTCAGCACGCGGATTTCTTCGGCCGTCGGCACGCCGAGCTGGTGCATCGCACGCTGCACGCGGCTCTGGAACAGCGCTTCGAGGTTGTCCCAGGTCTCCTGCGCCTGTTCGCGCGCGCCGCCCACTCGCGACTGCAGGGTCTCCTGCGCGGTCTCGAACGCGTCGCGCACGCGGCGCTGCGCCGTCGTGCCTGACTGGCCCAGCAGCTTCAGGCCCTCGACCACCGCGTCCTGGAATGCCGTCGGCCCTTCCTTGCGTGCGCCGCGTCGGGCCTTGGAGCCGGCAGTCTTGTGGGTGCGTGAGCGGGACGTGGCCATGACGGAACTCCTGGTAGGGCGCGTCCGAAGGGACTGCCGCAAGCTGGATTGTGCGGAATCGTAGGCGGTTGCTGCAGTGTGTCAATCCGCAGGCTAGGTATTTCCCGAGGTCGTCGGCGCTCGTCTGCCGCGCCGTGGCTTGCCGGCGGCTGGAGTTCGCTTGCGGCTCGCCCCCGGGTTGCGCTGCTCCAGGCCAAGCAAGCCCACCGTCGCTGCGAGCAGCAAGCGCTCGAATTCAGGGGCCAGCCGCTCCACCACCCGGGCTGGCTCGGCGATGCACGCGCGGTCCGCGATCAGCCCGAAGAACACCTTGCCCGCGTACGACAGGATGCTGACCCCGACACCGATCGAGCCGCTTTGCGGCACCCAGAAGTGCATTTCCGCGATGCGCTGCCCGCAGAGGTACAGCGGCGCCTGCGGCCCCGGCACGTTCGAGGCGACGAGCGATCCCTTGCGGCTGAACAGTTCGATGGCGGGGCCCTGCACGACGTTCGGCATCATGCCGAGCAGGCCGAGGACCGTCAGCGTCAGGGGCGGTTGCTGCGAGCCTTTCAGTTCGCGCATCGTGTCGTGCATGGCGTACGCACGCTGCAGCGGGTTCGACAGGCCGACGGGAAGCTCGACGAACAACAACCCGAACTTGTTGCCGAGCGTCATCGTCTCCTCGGCCTCGCGCAGGTTCACCGGCACCGATGCGCGCAACGAGATGCCCTTCGTGTCGAACCCTTCCGCGCGCAGGTAGGCGCCGAGCGCGCCGGCCACGGTGGACATCAGCACGTCGTTGACGGTGCAGCCGAGGGCCCGGCTCACGGCCTTGACCTCCTGCAGGTCCAGCGGCTCCGACCACGACACGCGCTTCTCGCCACTCAGGGGCGCACGCAGCGGCGAGGCCGGGTCGTCGGGCAGGGCGACGACCCGCGCGAACTCGCCGATCATTCCGCTCGCCTGCAGCGCAACCGCCGCGGCGGTTTCCGGGTGAAAGAGCCGGTGCACCCCCGTCTCGAGCAGGCGCGCGCCTTCGGCCAGTGCGCTTTCGACGATGTCGCCGGCAGGTTGCGACAGCTGGGTCACCCAGTCGAGCAGCCGCAACGGGTCCGGCGCGCCTTTGCGTCGACTGCGCTGCCTGGCTCGAGACTCCGCCTTCTGCGCACCCGCGAGTCCCGGTCCCGCATCCTGTTCGGTGAGCGAAAGCAGCACGCGGATCATTGCGATGCCGTCCGCATAGCAGTGGTGCAGGCGGAGCACCCAGGCGCTGCCTGCCCCATAACGCTCGATGAAGTGCAGTTGCCACAGGGGGCGTGCCGGGTCGAAGCCCTGGCCGGCCAGCCCGGCCGCCAGGGCCTGTAACTCCCGGGGGCCGCCCTTGCCGGGCAGCGCGGTGACGACGAAGTGCGCGTCCAGGTCGAAATTCTCGTCCTCGATCCACGAAGCGCCGAGGGGGTCCGTCTCGACCCGCTTGCGAAACCGCGGGAAGCAGAGCAGCCGGGTCGCGATGACCCGCCGCAGGTCGGCCGTGCGCACCGGCGTGGCCGTGGCCATGACGCTTACGATCATCATGGCGTTGCCGGGACCGTCCATGCGCAGCCAGGCGGTGTCCACGGCGGACATCCGCTCGTGCTGCCCACCCCCCGTCGCCGTCCGCTTCCTGCTTGCCATGGCACCCCCGGTGGCCTGCCTTTAACCCGCCGGCCGCACGGTCATCTTAGCCAATGCGGAGCCGATGCCACGTTGACCTTAGTACGTACGAACCCTAAGGTAGTCCGACAAAATCAGGGGGCTCCACGGATGACCTATTTCGTGACCGGCGCGACCGGCTTCATCGGTCGCTATCTCGTCCAATCACTGCTGCAGAAGGGCAAGGGCACGATCTACGTGCTGGTCCGCCCGAAGTCGATCGGCAAGCTCGACGAACTGCGCGAGTTCTGGGGCAAGGACAGCCTCAAGCGCGTGGTGCCGGTCAAGGGCGACCTCGGCCTGCCGAAGCTCGGCGTGGCCAGGGGCGACCTGGCGAAGCTCAAGGGGAAGGTGAAGCATTTCTATCACCTGGGCGCCGTGTACGACCTCGAAGCCAGCGCCGAGGCGATGGAGAAGGCGAACATCACCGGCACCCAGGGTGCGCTCGAATTCGCCGAAGCCGTCAATGCCGGTTGCTTCCACCTCGTGAGTTCGATCGCCGCCGCGGGCCTGTACCGCGGCACGTTCTCCGAGGACATGTTCGAGGAAGCGGAAGAGCTCGATCATCCGTACCACCGCACCAAGCACGACTCGGAAGCGATGGTGCGCGCGAACGGCCGCGTTCCGTTCCGCGTGTACCGCCCGGGCGCGGTGCTCGGTCACTCGCAGACGGGTTTCATCGACAAGATCGACGGGCCGTATTATTTCTTCAAGGCGCTGCAGAAACTGCGTGAGTCCTGGCCGCGCTGGATTCCGCTGGTCGGCATCGAAGGCGGCTACATCAACGTCGTGCCGGTCGACTTCGTGGTCGATGCGCTCGTGCACCTCTCGCACCAGCCGAAGCTCGACGGTCGCTGCTTCCACCTCACCGACCCGAAGGTCCGTCGCGTCGGCGAGATACTGAACGTGTTCGCGCGCGCGGCGCACGCGCCCGAGATGGCGTTCCGCCTCGATCCGAAAGTGTTCGCGATGCTGCCCGAACCGGTGACGCAGTCGGTCGGGCGCAGCAAGCCGATCCAGAACGTGTTCAACCAGTTGCTGCGCGACCTGCAGGTGCCGCGCTCGGTGCTGCAGTTCATCAACTACCCGACGCGCTTCGATTCGACCGCGACGCAGAAGCTGCTCGACAAGGCCAAGATCCGCGTGCCCGCGCTCGAGGATTACGCCTGGCGCCTGTGGGACTACTGGGAGCGTCACCTCGACCCGGATCTCTCGATCGACCGCAGCCTCAAGGGTGCGGTGAGAGGCAAGGTCGTCGTCATCACCGGCGGTTCGTCCGGCATCGGCGAAGCCGCCGCGATCCGCGTCGCCGAGGCCGGCGGCAAGGTGCTGGTGGTGGCTCGCGACGAGGAGAAGCTCGCCGACGTCCGCAGGAAGATCACCGACGCCGGCGGCTTCGTGAAGACGTATTCGTGCGACATCACGGACCTGGCCGCGAACGACAAGCTCGCGAAGGACATCCTCAAGGAGTTCGGCCACGTCGACGTGCTGGTCAACAATGCCGGCCGCTCGATCCGCCGCTCGCTGGCGCTCTCGTACGACCGCTTCCACGACTTCGAGCGCACGATGCAGCTGAATTACTTCGCCTGCGTGCGGCTCACGATGAACCTGCTGCCGTCGATGACGGCGCGCAAGGACGGCCACGTCATCAACGTGTCGTCGATCGGCGTGCTGACGAATGCGCCGCGGTTCTCGGCCTACGTCGCCTCGAAGGCCGCGCTCGAATCGTTCGCGCGCTGCGCTGCCTCCGAGTTCCACGACGAGAACGTGCACTTCACGATCATCAACATGCCGCTGGTGCGCACGCCGATGATCGCGCCCACCAAGCTGTACGAGGAAATGCCGACGGTCATCTCGCCGGAAGAAGCGGCCGACATGATTGCCGACGCGATCATCCGCAAGCCGCAGCGCATCGCGACTCGCCTCGGCGTGATGGCGGAGATCATGCACCTCGTCATGCCGAAGATGTCCGAGGTCGTCATGAACTCGGCGTACCGCATGTTCCCGGATTCGGCTGCCGCCCAGGGCAAGCGCGAGGGCGAAGAGCAGCGGCCGGCCACCCGCGAAGCCATGATCTTTGCGTCCCTGATGCGGGGCATTCACTGGTAAAATGGCAGCCCTGCCCTGGGACTCCCGGGCGGGGCTCGCGGCCTGACCGCCCCGGTCGGAAGCTTCTTACGCCCACATCACCCGGATGGGTGATGCAGACCTGTGACGCAGCGCGTTAAATTGCCGCGTCGAATGGCCATTCCCGTACGAATCAAGCCCTAATGGGGCTTCCGAACGGCGCGGGGCGGGGTGAAACTCACCTGCCAGTCGACACCGGCAGCGCGAAGATGCGCTGCCAGCTGCGAGCAAACGGAACCCAGGGAAGACGAAATGAAAGTCGCTTTGATCGCCTTGCTGCTGCTCGCCGTGCTGTGCTTTGTCGCCTTGTCGCGTCGCCGTGCTGCCGTGCGTGAGGCAGAGGCGGCTGCGCAGTCCCGTTCCCGGACCGCGATTGCCCGCCACAGGGCCCGCGTGCCGACGGTCTCCAACAACGTCAAGGGCGTGACGGCCACCCAGACCATCGAGCCCGTGCGTCCCGGCTCGCGCGACGACGAGTACGTCGACGATCGCTAGTCCGTATCGGCGTCACCCTGACGACAGGTGACGCAGGGCCCCCGCTGAGCCTTCCCAGTTCCGGCCGTCGAACGGTTCTACCGTCAGGGATTCAATCGTGCCCTGTTCGAGGCAGCGCGCATTGACGCTGAAGCCGTCCGGGTTCGAACGCGGCACGTAAAACGACTTGATCCCGCACCGACGGCAGAAGAGATGGCGCGCCACGCCGGTATTGAAGGCGTATTCCGCCAGCGCGTCGGCGCCGGCCAGGAGGCGAAACCGGGAGCCTGGCACGATGAGGTGCTGGAAGCCCGACATCGAACAGATCGAGCAGTTGCAGTCGTGCACGAGCAGACGGGCGGGTGCGTCGACCTCGAAGCGGACGGCGCCGCAATGGCAGCCACCGCGGTGGGTGACGAGGTCGGTGATCGCAGCGGTCATGCCGCAACCTTACACCCCGTCACCAACGGCGCGCTCGTCAGAGCTGGTTGCCGCTGATCTCTTCCGCGAACCAGAGTGCGATCGAACTGAACAACACCAGGGCTGCAACTTCCATCGGATTCTCCTGTCCCCCGCGGGGTGGCTTGGCCTGCCGCAAAGTATGTTCGTGACCGGCCAGGCGAACCGTGATCCGGTTATCGGAGTTTTCAGAAAGTTGCCGAAGTGGGATCGAAGCAGCGTTATTCGCGCCCGAAAGGTGGAACATGCATTCCGTTTGTAAAGCGGGAGTCAGGCGTTTGCCGCCCCCTGCAGGGAGAGGGTTCGAAGCGTCGGTGTTGCAAATTGGATGGCGTGAAGTGCAGTCGCAGGCCGAACTGCTGCACGCACTCGCGCTGGGTCCGCAGACCTTCTGATTCCAGCAGCTGCCGGCAGTTACGGTCCGCGCAGGGTCCGCAACGCCCCTGGTTCCACCGAGATCACCGCCGGGGTTCGCCCGACGAACTGGCCGTCCGCCTCGATGCCTGCGGCCGGCTGTGCGTCGATTCGCACCTTCTTCACGAGTCGGTGCTGCACCAGGGGATCGCGCAGCAGGTTGCCGAAATACAGCCTGGCGAGCTTCGGCAGCGCACGCAGCAGGCCGACGTCAGCGATCGTCACCAGGTCGAATGCCCCGTCGTCCTGCCGCGCGGTGGGTGCGACGTGCATGCGTCCGCCGCAGTACCGTCCGTTCGCAACGAAAGCGAGCAGCAACGTGCTGGCGGCTGCCTCGCGCTCGTCGTCCGCCGTCAGCTGGAAAGCCGGAGAACGATACCCGGCAAGTTCACGCAGTGCGCCCGCCAGGTAGGCGACTTTCGAGGGCGTCCGCGCGGGCAACCGCTCGATGACGTGCGCATCGAAACCCGCGCCAGCCACGTTGACGAACCAGCAGGTCTGCGCCGCCGTCCCGCCGGAACTGGCGAAGTCGATGCGGCCGATATCGTGCGACACCGCCTCGTTCCGTCGGACAATCGCAGCGAGTTCTGCCGGATCCCTGGGCAAGGCGAGCGATCGCGACCAGTCGTTGCCCGTGCCGAGCGGCAGCGGAACGACGGTCGGGGTGCAGGGTGGGGCGGTTGATGCGGATTCACTGTGCGCGCGTCGCGCCCGCATCAGCCCGTTGACGACGTCGTGCACCGAGCCGTCGCCGCCCGCAACCAGCAAGCGCCGGCGGCCTTGCTGCCAGGCCTCGGCCGCAATGCGGGCACCATCGCCGGGCCCGGTAGTCCATTCGACGTCGTAAGCGAGTCCGGCCTGGCGCAGTGCCTGCTCCATCGCGCGCCACGCACGCGCGTCGCGTCGCGACCGGCCGGCCACCGGGTTGACGACGACGAGCCACGGGGCAATTGCCGGAGAATTCGCAGCGCGGTCAACAGCGTGCTCGGATCCGACCGGGCAGGCTGCCGCGTCGGTCAACGCGCGTGCCTCAGCGCACCGGCGCCGTGCAGTGGGATTCGATGAACTCCTGCTGCGTCTTGACCTGGTCGCGCGTCGGCCGGCGACCGGGCTCGAGCATGTCGGCGAGCTTGTTGCGCGCGTCGACGCAGGTGTCGCCCTTCGCAACGCGCAGCTTCGCCGCCATGTCTTCCTGTTGCCGCCGCACGGCCGGATCCGTGCTGCAGTTCTGGTCCGCAGTCTGCTGCAACCGGCGGAACTCGGACGGTTCGACGGCCTGGCCGCCTTTGGCCATGCGATCGATCGACTCGAGCGCCACCACGCACTCGCGTGTACGCAGCGACGTCACCATGTCGTTGCGACGCGCCACCTGCTCGGCGCTGGCCGACGAGATGCGCGTGCCGGTCGGGGCGCTCGCCGCGCTGTAATTGGCGCGCCCGGACGACGACGACTTGCGGGTCGTCGCCAGCAGGACGCGCTCGTACTTGATCCCGGCCGCGGGCTTCTCGGAAGAGAGGTGCGTCACGCCGGATGCGTCGACCCACCGGTAGACGGCAGACGAGGCGAGGGCGCTCGTTGCGCAACCCAGCAGCAACACTGCCGCCGCCGCGAATCGGGCGACCTTGCTGCAGGGATGAACGGGCGGCTGTTGCGGCATGCCGTGATTCTACGGCCGCGGCCGGCCTGCGCGAGTGAACTGCGTCATGATCCGGCGATATCTCCCTTATCGGCCAGTGGGTTAGCTCCGCGCCAGAATCAGGCGTAGCGCTTGAGGATGCGCGCGAGGCCTGCCGCACCCGGGTGCAGTTGCTCGTACGGCTGCTGGTTCAGGGGTACGTCGCTGGTCTTGAGCATCTCGTGCATGTCGGGATCGTGACCCGGCGACAGGAAGATCAGGCCGGTCACGTGCTCGCCCTGGCGCAGCTTCGTGCGCAGGTACTCGAACGCCTTGCCGCGATGGGTCGGGTCGTAGTCCTGGTCGAGCTTGCGCAGCAGCAACTGGCTGCCGTCGTGCATCTTCACCGGCAGGGCCTCGCCCGGCCCGTACGACGCCGTGATTTCCTGGCGCGCCGGGATGTAATCCGTGTGGACCGCTTCCTCGTAATGTTCGCGCGTGAACTCGTAGCTCTTGGTCGAGCCGACGTGGTCGTTGAACGTCACGCAGGGCGAGATCACGTCGATCATCGCGAAGCCCTTGTGCGTCAGGCCCGCCTTGATCAGCGGCACCAGCTGTTCGCGGTCGCCCGAGAAGCTGCGCGCGATGAACGTGCCGCCGAGGCTGAGGGCGGCGAGGCAGGGATCGACCGGCGCCTGCTGGTTTTCCTCGCCCTTCTTCGACTTGGTGCCGATGTCCGCGGACGCCGAGAACTGCCCCTTGGTGAGGCCGTACACGCCGTTGTTCTCGCAGATGTACAGCATGTTCACGTTGCGGCGGATCGCGTGCGCGAACTGGCCGAAACCGATCGACAGCGAGTCGCCGTCGCCGGAGACGCCGATGTAGTGCAGGTCCTTGTTGGCGGCGTTCGCGCCGGTCGCGATCGACGGCATGCGCCCGTGCACGCCGTTGAAGCCGTGCGCGCCGCTGGCGAAGTAGGCCGTGGTCTTGGAGGAACAGCCGATGCCCGACAGCTTCGCGAGCTGTTCAGGACGCAGGCTCAGCTCCCAGATCGCCTGGATGATCGAGGCCGTGACCGAGTCGTGGCCGCAGCCCGCGCAGAGCGTCGACATCGCGCCTTCGTAGTCGCGGCGCGTCAGGCCGAGCTCGTTCTTCGGCAGGTCCGGGTGGCGGACTTTCGGTTTGTTGATGAAAGACATAGGGGGTTAGGGGATAGGGGTTAGGGGTTAGTCGGAAGTGTGCGCGTTGCCGTAGTGCATTGTGCGGTTGCTGGGATCGGAGCAGGTGAGTAGTAGGTGAGCGTCACGATGGGACCGTCTTACTAACCCCTAATCCCCTAACCCCTAACCCCTCAGGTTGCGGCAGCAACCTGTGCGCGTCGCGCGTCGCCCAGCTCCGCGATCACGGCCTCGACGATCTCCTTCGAGGTCATCGGCAGGCCGCTGTAGTGCAGGATCGAGTGCAGCTTCGACTTCGGCACGTCGGTCTCGAGCGTCAGCAGCGACTTCAGCTGCGCGTCCCGGTTCTGCTCGACCACGAAGATCTTGTCGTGCGACGCCATGAAGGCCTCGACGTTCTTGGTGAACGGGAAGGCCTTGATGCGCATGTAGTCGATCGGGATGCCGCGCCTGGCCAGGATGTCGCGCGCCTCGTTCACGGCGCCGCGGCTGCTGCCGACGGCCACGAGACCGATGTCGCTGGTGCCCGTCGCTTCGATGACCGGCGCCGGCACGAGCGTCTTCGCCTGGCTGAATTTACGCAGCAGGCGCTCCATGACCACCTGGTATTCCGCGGAATCCTCGGTGTACCCGCCGTACTGGTTGTGGCCCGAGCCGCGCGTGAAGTACGCGCCTTTCGGCGAGACGCCGGGCAGCGTCCGGGCCGGGATGCCGTCGTCATCCTTGTCCAGGTAACGATGGAACTTCGGCAGCGCCTCGATCTCTTCCCTGGTCAGGACCTTGCCGCGGTCCGGCCGATAGGCGTCGTCCCATTTGAGCTCGGGGCACATCCAGTCGTTCATGCCGATGTCGAGGTCCGACATCACGAACACCGGGGTCTGCAGGCGCTCGGCGAGGTCGAAGGCCTGCACCATCATGTAGAAGCATTCTTCCGGGTTCGAAGGGAACAGCAGGACGTGCTTGGTGTCGCCGTGCGACGCATACGCGCACATCAGCAGGTCGCACTGCTGCGTGCGTGTCGGCATGCCGGTGGACGGGCCGACGCGCTGCACGTCGACGATGACGGCCGGAATCTCGGCGTAATAGGCCAGCCCGATGAACTCGCTCATCAGGGAGATGCCGGGGCCGCTGGTGGCCGTGAAGGCACGCGCGCCGTTCCAGTTGGCGCCGAGGACCATGCCGATCGCTGCCAGTTCGTCTTCGGCCTGGATCACCGCGTAACGGCTTTCGCCGGTGTCCGGATCGACGCGGAGCTTCGAGCAGAACGACTTGAACGCGTCCATCAACGAGGTGGACGGCGTGATTGGGTACCACGGCCCGACCGTCGCGCCGGCATACACCGCGCCGAGGCCGGCGGCCGTGTTGCCGTCGATCATGATGTTGCCCTTGGTCTTGTCCATGCGCTGGATGCGCAGGGGCAGCGGGCAGGGCAGGTGCTGCTGCGCGTAGTCGTAGCCGAGCTGCACCGCCTTCATGTTGGCTTCGACCAGCGCCGGCTTCTTCGCGAAGCTCTCGTTCAGCAGCTGGCGGATGACTTCGACGTCGATCTCGAGCAGGGCCGCGAGCAGGCCGAGGTACACGACGTTCTTCATCAGGATGCGGTTGCGCACGCCGACGAAGTTCTCGTTGCACATCCTGGCGAGCGGCGCGCCCAGGATCGTGATGTCGTCGCGTGCCAGCACCGCGGAGCGGGGCCACGTCGAGTCGTAGATCAGGAAGCCGCCGGGGCTGACTTCGCGCACGTCCTTCTGGTACGTCTCGGCGTTCATCGCGACCATGAGGTCGACGCGGCCGGAACGGGCGACGTACGCGTCCTTGGTGACGCGGATTTCATACCAGGTGGGCAGGCCCTGGATGTTGGACGGGAAGTAGTTCTTGCCCATGACGGGCACGCCCATCCGGAAGATGGACTTCATCAGCATCGTGTTGGCACTGGCGGAGCCGGTGCCATTCACGTTGGCGAGCTTGATGACGAAGTCGTTTACGCGGTCTTGCGTTGCTTGGGGCTGGGCCATTGGTGGTCGTTCGCGTGGGGCAGGTTGATCTTCGACTTCTGCATGTCCCAGGCCGCCGTGGGGCAGCGCTCGGCGCAGAGTCCGCAGTGCACGCAGAGGTCCTCGTCCTTCACCATGACGCGGCCCGTGTGCTTGAGCGGCGCCGAGACGAAGAGTGGCTCGTGCGGGTGCTTGCGCGGCGCCTTGAGGCGCCTGGAAAGGTCCTCTTCAGCGCCGTTCTGGGTGATCGTCAGGCAGTCCGTCGGGCAGATGTCGATGCAGGCGTCGCATTCGATGCACGCCTTGGCCTCGAACACCGTCTGGATGTCGCAGTTGAGGCAGCGCTCGACTTCCTTCGCCGTCTGTTCGGCGTCGAAACCGAGCTCGACCTCGATGCTGATCTTCTTGAAACGCTCGACCAGGCTCACGTGCGGCACGAGCCGGCGCTCGACCGGGTTGTAGTCGTTCTTGTACGACCACTCGTGCAGGCCCATCTTGCGCGAGGACAGGTTCAGCGTGGGCGGCAGGCGGTTGGTGACCGGCTGGTCGCAGCAGTAATTATGGATCGAGATGGCGGCCTGGTGGCCGTGCTCGACGGCCCAGATGATGTTCTTGGGGCCGAACGCGGCGTCGCCGCCGAAGAACACCTCGGGACGCGTCGACTGGTGTGTCTTTACGTCCACGACCGGCACGTGCCACTTGTCGAACTCGATGCCGAGGTCGTTCTCGATCCAGGGGAACGCGTTCTCCTGGCCGATCGCCAGGATCACGTCATCCGCGGCGATGAACGTCTCGCCCGTGATGCGCTCGGCCGTGATGCGGCCGCGGCCGTCGAAGTCGTATTCCATCTGCTCGAACAGCATGCCCTTGAGCTTGCCGTTCTCGACCACGAACGCCTTCGGCGAGTGGTTGACGACGATGTCGACGTTCTCGCTCTCGGCGTCTTCGAGCTCCCACTCCGAGGCCTTGAAGAACTGGCGCGGCTTGCGCGCCATGACCTTCACTTCCTTTGCGCCGAGGCGCAGCGACGAGCGGCAGCAATCCATCGCCGTGTTGCCGACGCCGATGATCAGCACCTTCTCGCCGATCTTGTCGAGGTGCTTGAACGCCACCGACTCGAGCCAGTTGATGCCGATATGGATGTTGGCGCCGCCCTCGGTGCGGCCGGGGAGCTTGAGCTCTTTGCCCTTGGGCGCGCCGCTGCCCACGAACACCGCGTCGAAACCGCCCGTCTCGAGCAGCTCGCGCATGCTGTCGATGCGCGAGTTGTAGCGGATCTGCGCCCCCATCTGCTCGATGTAGCCGATTTCTTCGGCCAGCACCGTTTCCGGCAGGCGGAACGCCGGGATGTTCGTGCGCATCAGGCCGCCCGGCTTGTCCCACTGCTCGAAGATCACGACTTCGTAGCCGAGCGGGAGCAGGTCGTTGGCGACGGTGAGCGACGCGGGACCCGCGCCGATGCAGGCCACCTTCTTGCCGTTCTTCTGCGCAGGGATCACCGGCAACCGGGACGAGATGTCGTCCTTGTGGTCGGCGGCCACGCGCTTCAAGCGGCAGATCGCGACCGGCTTGTCCTCGACCCGCCCACGCCGGCAGGCCGGCTCGCAGGGACGGTCGCAAACGCGGCCCAGGATGCCTGGAAACACGTTGGACTCGCGGTTGACGATGTAGGCGTCGGAAAACTGCCCGAGCGCGATGAGGCGGATGTACTCGGGGACGTCGGTGTGGGCCGGGCAGGCCCACTGGCAATCCACCACCCGGTGAAAGTAGTCCGGATGGGAGGTATCGGTCGGCGGGACGGTCACGGAGAACCCTGCTTTCCTTAGACGGAACGCGA
>CAVWGG010000033.1:0-82913 GCA_963754535.1 uncultured Gammaproteobacteria bacterium | reverse complement strand
AGGATGCGCTGGAAGCTGACGAGGCTTTCGCGCGCCTTCGAGACCAGGTCGCCGTCCGCGCCGATCTGCCGGATCAGGGCGTGCAGGTCCGCGCTGCTCGGCGAGCCCGCGCCGCCGCGCGGAAAGATCGCGAACGACACCCCGTCGAGTTCGGTCTGCACGCGCTCGAGCAGGTCGGCGATACGTTCGACGAACGCTTCGAGGAGCCCCGCGAACAGCGTGGCCGATGACGTGCACGCCGCGGGCGACCGCTCGACGAACTGCATGAAGCGCTGCACCGGCGTCGGGTTGACGTAGCGGTTGGTGATCATCCGCCCGTTGGCGAGGATGAACGTGATCGCGCTGCTCTCCGGGCGCTCGCTGTCGAGCTTGCTGCCGACCGTCGCCGTCATGTACACGGCGCCGCCCTCTTCATACAGGCGGTTGGAGGTTTCGATCTCCTTCATCTCGTCGCGCGTGGGCACGTCGACGGTGAGCAGCGCCTCGACCGCGCGCTCCTCCTCGGGGGTCGGCTCGAACAGGTCCGCCCACAGGAACTCGTCCGGAAAGGGCGCCGGCGGGGCCGTGCCTCGACCCCAGGTGTAGCCACTGCCGGTGGGAATCAATAAGCGCAGCATCCGGAAATCCGCCCTGAAGTCCGGCCGCCGTTGTAACACAGGGCGCACCGAAAAACCCCCGCGCGCGGCGGCGGTCTTCCGCAATGAACGACCCGCGCAAAAGCCGCCCTGGTTGCCCGGGGCGGTCTTGCGCTCGAGCGCGTGCTGCCGGCGGGGATCAGCCCGCCGGCTTTTCCCTCGCCACCAGCGCGTTGATCACTTCGAACAGCTTGTCCTCGCTGCCGGCCATGCCAACGTCGGTGACGTACTTGCCGTTCACGATCACGGTGGGGGTGCCGGTGATCTTGTAGCGACGGTTGAGGTCTTCCGCCTTCATGATCTTGGAGTCGACTGCGAAGCTGGCGAACGCCTTCTGGAAGTCGGCCTTGCTCACGCCGCGCGACGTGAAGAACGTCTCGATCGCAGCCGGCGTATCGAGGCGATTGCCCTTCAGGTTGATCTCACGCCAGATCTCGGCGTTCAGGTTCTGCTTGCCGAGCAGTTCCATCGTGTAGAAGACCCGCGCGTGCGTCTTGAGCGAGTTGTTCCAGGTGGCAGGCAGGCGCACGAGTTCTGCATTGGCCGGTTTGCCGCTGCGGTTCCAGGCTTCGAGCTTGGGCTCGAGCAGGTAACAGTGGCCGCAGGCATACCAGAACACCTCGACCACCTCGACCTTGCCCGGCGCGACGCTGGTCGGTTGCGCCGGCGTCAGCAGCTTGTAGTGCACGCCCTGCTGGGGCGTCGAACGCGGCCGAGGCCGTGCCGGCCGCCAGCAACATCACGCCGGCGGCGAACGCCTGCCGGGTCCAGGGAAACGCGGGTCTGCTTGCTCATGGTGGCTTCTGACCGGCGACGGGCCGCGAGGTTCAACGCATGCCCTGCAGGTACGAGGCGACGGCGTCGATTTCCTCGTCCGTCAGCCGGGACGCGATCGTGCGCATCATCGAGTTCGGGTCCGTGGCGCGGGCGCCCGACCTGTAACTGCGCAGCTGGGTCGCGGCGTACACCGCGTGCTGGCCGCCGATCCGCGGGAACGCGGCACCCGCGATGCCGCGCGCCGCTCGGGCCGTGGCAGCCGGCGCACGCCGGCACGCCCTTCGACGCGATGCCGGCGCGGTAGATGCTTCTGGCCGCGCTGGAGCTTCGAGGGCTCCGTCTCGCCCGTGGGGCGCAGGCGCTTCTGCGACGAGAAATACGCCGCGAGGTCTTCCATGTCCTGGTCGGCCAGGATCATGGCCATCGGAGCCATCAGCGCGTTCTGCCGCTCACCGGCCTTGAAGTGCTTGAGCTGCTTGATGATGTACGACGAATGCTGGCCCGCGAGCGCCGGCCACTCTGGATTCGCGCTGTTACCGTCCATGCCATGGCAGGCCATGCAGGTGGCTGATTTGGCCTGGCCGGCCTCGACGGTGCCTGCTGCGTGGGCGGAGCCGGTCCAGCCGAGCACGGCAACCAGCGTGAGGGCGGCGAACTTCGGCGCTCACGACGGCATCGACACCTCCCAGAAACCGAACGGGCGCCGGGCGCAGAAAGGCCGGGGACTTTGCTGTTCTGCGGCCTGCCGGGCTAGCCGCAAATTGTACACTAAGGCCTTCGCGCGTCGTGGGCGCGTCCCACTGGACAGGAAGCATGGCCGCATACTCCCGAAGTCCGATTCCTCACCAGCGCGAACAAGCTCGGGCAGGTGCCCCCGGACACGGGCGCCGAAGTCGCCGTGGCCGGCCGCTCCAATGCCGGCAAGTCGAGCGCCATCAACGCGAGTCACCCAGCGCAAGGGGCTGGCCCGGACCAGCAGAGAGTCCGGGCGCCACCCGGCTGCTCAACTTTCTTCGAGCTGCAGCCGGGCCGCCGGCTCGTCGACCTGCCCGGCTACGGCTTTGCCAGGGTCGCGGGGGCCATGCGCGCCCACTGGGGCACGCTGCTCACCGGGTACTTCGGCAAGCGGGAGTCGCTGCGGGGCACCATCGTCGTGATGGACGTCCGCCACCCGCTGACCGACCACGACCAGGACATGCTGCGAGCTGGCCACGACGCGCGGCCTGCCGGTGCACATCCTCCTCACCAAGGCCGACAAGCTCGGCCGCGGCGCCGCGGGCAACGCGTTGCAGGGGGTCCGCCGCAAGCTGCCGCGGGACGGCCTCGTCACCGTGCAGTTGTTCTCGGCGCACTCCGGCGACGGCGTGCACGAAGCGCGCGGCGCGCTGGAAAAGCTGCTCGACGGCACGCGCATAAAAGAAACCCCGGCTGGACCAGCGGTATCCAGCCGGGGCAAATCAACCCGGCATTGGGGGATGACCGGGCAGGCGTCGGGCCCAGGGAGAGTAGGCCGACGCCAAGCGTCACAAGGACGCTCCGAAACGGATTAGAGGGGGTCTCGTCACGGAAAAGTTCCGGGCGGCCGTCCCGCTGCGGCTCATGCCTGCCGTCCCTGGCCGACCAAAAATACCTTTCAGCTCAGGTCAGTTACGCGTGGCCACGCTCACAGGAACGTCCACGTGACGCCGATCGAGAACATGTCGACCGTGTCGGCGTCCGAGACATCGAATACGCTCGTACTCGCCGCGGAAGCTGAGGCTCCACACGCGGAACTGGGCGCCGACGCCGTACGTCAGGTCGGTGCCGTCGTCGCTCGCCCTCGACGCCGAGGCCCGGTGCGCATCGAGGTCGGCGTTCCAGTTGATCGGCGCCGACGCGCGCGAACACGTCCACCGGACCGATCGGCACGAAGCCCACCGCCGACAGCGAGACGCCGTTGACGTCGGATTCAATCTCGCTCGCCCAGCACGTTGTCGTCGCCGGAGCCGAGGTCGACGTAGTTCGCTTCCACCGCCAGCCCAGGTGCCACGAACCGCCAGCCGGCGATCGCCTTGAAGCCCGTCGCGCTGGCGTCGAAGTTGAGGTTCTGCCCGCTCGAAATTGTCGTCGAACTCGCACGCTGCTCTGGCCGACGCTGGCGCCGAGATAGATGCCGTTGTCGGCAGACAGGGCGGGCAGGCTGAGCAGGCCGCACGAAACCGCGGCTGTGACCATGATGATCGTCTTGCGCATGAGGAATCTCCTTGCTGGGCGGAACGCCCGGGCACCCGATTTTACTGCCGTTTGGAGCAGCGCACCGTGGCGAAGTTCAATGCGCTTCGTCCCAGTTCTTGCCGACGCCGACGTCCACCAGCGGAACCGGCACCGCCGCCGCCACCATGCGTCTGCGGACTTCGGCGCGCGCGATGTCGACGTGGTCCTCGGCCACTTCGAGCACCAGTTCGTCGTGCACCTGCATGATCAGCCGCGCGGCGGGCCGCACAGCCAGCGGTGCACGTCGATCATCGCCCGCTTGATGATGTCCGCCGCCGTGCCCTGCATCGGCGCGTTGATCGCGGTGCGTTCGGCGTATTGCCGCATCTGCGCGTTGCGTGACCGGATCTCGGGCAGGTAGAGGCGGCGGCCGAACACGGTTTCGACATAGCCCTGCTCGCGCGCCATCGCACGCGTCTCGTCCATGTAGGGCTTGACGCCGGGATAACGCTGGAAGTACAGGTCGACGTACTGCTGCGCCTCGCCGCGTTCGATGCCGAGTTGCGCGCGAGCCCGAAGGCCGACATGCCGTAGATCAGACCGAAGTTGATGGCCTTGGCCGAGCGCCGCTGGTCGGGCGTGACCTGGTCGGGCGAGGGCGCCCGAACACTTCGGCGGCGGTGGCCTGGTGGATGTCGCGGTCGTGCGCAAATGCGCCGAGCAGGCCTGCGTCGCCCGACAGGTGCGCCATGATGCGCAGTTCGATCTGGGAATAGTCCGCTGCAACCAGGACGTGGCCCGGTGGCGCCACGAAGGCCTGCCGGATGCGGCGGCCTTCCGCGGTCCGGATCGGGATGTTCTGCAGGTTCGGGTCGGTCGAAGACAGTCGCCCCGTCGCGGCGACCGCCTGGTGATACGAGGTGTGAACGCGGCCCGTGCGCGGATCGATCTGCTCCGGCAGCTTGTCCGTGTAGGTGGAGCGCAGCTTCGCGAGGCCGCGGTACTCCAGGATGACGCGCGGCAGTTCGAACTCGTCCGCCAGTTCCTCGAGCACGTCCTCGGCCGTCGACGGCTGCCCCGTCGGCGTCTTGCGCTTCACGGGCAGGCCAAGCTTGCCGAACAGCACTTCCTGCAACTGCTTGGGCGATTCGAGATTGAAAGGCTGCGCTGCCGCTGCGTGCGCACGCTTTTCGAGATCGACCAGGCTGCGCGAAAGCTCATGGCTCTGGCGCTTCAGCATCTGCGCGTCGACCAGCACGCCGTAGTGTTCCATGTCGAGCAGCACGGGCACGAGCGGCTGCTCGACCTCCCAGTACAGCCGGGCCAGCGCTGGCAACGCCTCGAGCCTTGGCCAGAGCGTGCGGTGCAGGCGCAGCGCGACGTCGGAATCTTCGGCCGAATATTCCGCCGCGGTTTCGACGGCGACGTCGCTGAAGTTGAGCTGCTTGGCGCCCTTGCCGGCGACGTCCTCGTAATGGATCGTCTCGACGCCCAGGTACAGCTTTGCCACCGAATCCAGGTCGTGGCGCGTAGCCGTGCTGTTCAGCACGTACGACTCCAGCATCGTGTCGAAGCGCATGCCGCGCAGCTCGATGCCGTGGTTGCGCAGCACGTGCGCGTCGTACTTCAGGTGATGGCCGAGCTTGCCGCGACGCTCGTCCTCGAGCAGCGGCCGCAGCAGTTCCAGCGCTTCGGCGCGGCTCAACTGATCCGGCGCACCGGGATAGGTGTGGGCGAGCGGCACGTACGCCGCCGACCCGGGTTCGACGGCGAACGAAACGCCGACGATCTCGGCCTGCATGTAATCGAGCGACGTCGTTTCCGTGTCGAAGGCAAAAACGTCGGCGGCGCGCAGCGCGTCGAGCCAGCGGTCGAGTTGCTGCCGTTCGAGCACGAGCTCGTAGTTGCGGCCGGGTGCCCAGCCTGCGGAGGAAGGGGAGGAAGGAGCGGAAGGCGGGGAAGGGGAGGAAGGTGGGGAAGGAGCGGAAGTTGCGGCGTCGAGCGCCTTCAGCAGCGAGCGCAGTTCGAGCCGCGTGTAGAGCTCGCGCAGTTTCGCGACGTCCGGTTCGTGGCGGCGCAACTGCTCGGGGCCGACCTCGAGTGCGACATCGCAGCGGATCTTCGCAAGCTCACGCGACAACGCGAGGTCTGCCGTCGATGCGCGCAGGCTTTCGCCGACCTTGCCTTCGATGCGGTCCTGGTTCTCGAGCAGGCTGTCGAGCGTGCGGTATTCGTTGAGCCACTTCGCGGCGGTCTTCGGGCCGACCTTCGGCACGCCGGGAATGTTGTCCGACGCGTCGCCGACGAGTGCGAGGTAGTCGATGATCTGCTCGGGATAGACGTCGAACTTGATCTTGACGCCGGCCCGGTCGAGCGACGAGTTCGTCATCGTGTTGACGAGCGTGACGCGTTCATTGACCAGCTGCGCCATGTCCTTGTCGCCGGTCGAGATCAGCACCTGCATACCCGAATCCACGGCGCGCTGCGCCAGCGTGCCGATGACGTCGTCCGCCTCGACGCCCGCAATGCGCAGCAGCGGCAGCCCGAGCGCCTGCACGGCGTCGATCAGCGGCTCGATCTGGGAGCGCAGGTCGTCCGGCATCGGCGGCCGGTGCGATTTGTATTCCGCGAACAGTTCGTCGCGGAAGGTCTTGCCCGGGGCGTCGAACACGACGGCCACGAGCTCGGGGTTCTGCTCGCGCTGCATGCGCAGCAGCATGTTGAGCACGCCGAGCACGGCGCCCGTCGGCTCGCCGCGCGAGTTCGTCAGCGGCGGCAGTGCGTGGAAGGCCCGGTAGAGGTACGAAGAGCCATCCACTAGGACCAGTGTGCGTGCGTCAACCACCGCGGGCGGTGCCTGGATTGCCGCCGGGCAGCGGCGGCGGCGGAATGCGCTCGTCCTTGGGTGGCTTCTTCGCGGGAGCTTCCTGGGTCGATTCCGTCGGGGCGGCCTCGGCCGGCGCGCGGATCACGACTTCGTCGGATCTCGACGGCATCGTGAGCGCGCCCTTGAGGCCGCAGCCGGTGACCGCCAGCGAGGCCAGGAGGGCGGCTGCCAGGGCGTTGCCGTAACCGTGCTGCATCATTTCTCCGTCCCGACGAGCGTCATGCCTTTCCCGGGTGCCTCGATCACGGCCATGGTGAGTCGCGAAACGCAGGTCAGCCGCCCGGCCTCGTCCTGCAGCTGGATGTCCCAGACCTGGGATCGGCCGCCCAGGTGCACCGGCCGGGCCGTCCCAGTCACCCGCCCAGACCGCGCCGAACGGAGGTGATTTGCGCTGATTTCCTGCCCAACGGCATAGAACTTGCTGGTATCGAGACAGAGATTGCTGGCGGTGCTGCCCAACGATTCGGCCAGCACGACGCTGGCCCCGCCGTGCAGCAAGCCGAACGGTTGGCGGGTGCGTTCATCCACGGGAATCGACCCGCGGAGGAAATCGTCGCCGATCTCGGTCAGCCGGATGTCCAGGTGCAGATTGATGTCGCGGACCTTGCCGAACATGGCGTTGACCTGCTCGATGGTCGTGGGTCGAAACCAGATGCTCATTCGAACCTCGCGGGAAGACTGCGATTGTACCCGCGCGGGCCGGGCCGGCATGGCATGACCCGTCCGGGCAGGGCAAAATGAATTGTTGCACAGCACAAACGATCGCCGGAGCCGACCATGCCTGATTACAGCGCCCCCCTGCCGCAGATGCGGTTCACCATCGAACACCTCGCCGATTTCAAGGACGTGGCGGCGCTGCAATCGTATTCGGCGGTCGACACGGATACCGTCGAAGCCGTGCTCGAAGAGGCCGGCCGCTTTGCGAGTGGCGTGCTCGCGCCGACCAACTGGCTCGGCGACCGCAAGGGCGTGCAGGTCGTGGACCAGGCGGTGCAGGTTCCGCCTGAATTCACGGACGCCTACGCGAAGTTCAGCGCAGGTGGCTGGCCGGGCATCGCCGCGAATCCCGACTTCGGCGGCCAGGGCCTGCCGAAGACGATCTCCATCGCCTGCGATGAAATGTGGGCGAGCGCCAACGTCGCCTTCGCACTGTGCCCCGAACTTTCACAGGGCGCGATTCTCGCGCTCGACCGTCACGGCTCCGCCGAGCTGAAGGCGCAGTACCTGGGCAAGCTCGTCTCGGGCGAATGGACCGGCACGATGTGCCTCACCGAGCCGCAGGCCGGCTCGGACCTCGCCGCGCTCACGAGTCGCGCCGAACCGCAGGGCGACGGCAGCTACCTGCTGACCGGACGCAAGATCTACATCACGTGGGGTGATCACCCCATGACGTCGAACATCGTGCACCTGGTGCTGGCGCGGCTGCCGGGCGCGCCGCAGGGCACGAAAGGCATCTCGCTGTTCCTCGTGCCGAAGTACAAGCTGAATGCCGACGGCACGCCGGGCGAACGCAACGACGTGTTCCCGGTGTCGGTCGAGCACAAGCTCGGCATCCACGCGAGCCCGACGTGCGTGATGGCGTTCGGCGACAGCGGCGGTGCGCTGGGTTACCTCGTCGGCGTGGAGAACGAAGGCCTGGCCGCGATGTTCACGATGATGAACTACATGCGCCTCGGCGTCGGTGCGCAGGGCGTGGGCCTCGCCGACCGTTCGTACCAGGCCGCGGTCAAGTACGCGCGTGATCGCGTGCAGGGCCGTGCCCCGGGCGAAAGGGGCCGCGTCGCGATCATTCGTCATCCCGACATCCGTCGCACGCTGCTGCTGATGCGTTCGCTCACGCAGGCTGGCCGGGCCATCTGCTACTACACGGCGTCGTGCCTCGATCGCGGCAACCACGGCGACACGCCGGAGACCTCGGCGGCCTGGCTCGCGCGCGGCGACCTGATGACGCCGATCGCCAAGGCGTTCTCCTCGGAAATCGGACAGGACGTCACCGCACTCGGCATCCAGGTCCACGGCGGCATGGGTTACGTCGAAGAAACCGGCGTCGCGCAGTTCTACCGGGACGCGCGCATCGCTTCCATCTACGAAGGCACGAACGCGATCCAGGCGATCGACCTCGTCGGCCGCAAGCTGATGCGCGACGGCGGCGCCACCGTCTCGGCGTTCGTGTCGGAGATGCGCCTCGTCGACGCGCCGCTCGCGAACGCGGGCGAAGACATGGCCAGCGTCCGCCTTTGGCTCGCGAAGGGACTCGACGAACTCGTGCTGTGCTCGTCGCACCTGTTGGCCGGCGAGCGCAAGGACCCGGAACTCGTCAGTTCCGCGGCCTTCAATTACCTGATGCTGATGGGCACCGTGATCGGCGGTTGGCAGTTGGCGCGCGGCGCGCTGGTCGCGAGCGCCAAGCTCGCAACCGATGGCACCGACCCGGTCTTCCTGCGCACGCAGGTGCTGATGGCCAGGTTCTACGCGGAACACGTGCTGCCGCGTGCGCTCGCCTACGGCGTGGCCGTGCGTGCGGGCAGCAGTTCGATCATGGCGCTGACCGCCGACCAGTTCTGACCCGCTGACGGCTCTTGGCCAACCCGTCGCACTGGTCACCGCTCAGCGCCGTCTCGGCGCGAGTGCCGCACGACCTGCTTTCCTGGCTGGCCGAGCCGGGCATGCTCACCGCGCGCGTTCGTGCGCTGTGCGGTCCCGCGATGGGGTTTCGGCTCCTTGGCCGGCTGCGCGACGCCGGGCTCTCGACGTCGCTGCGTAATCGGCTCAAGGTCGACGACGCAACCTGCCTGCTGCGCGAAGTCGAGTTCTGCGCCAGCGACGAGCGCATCGTGTTCGCGCAGACGGTACTGCCAGCCTCCACCGTCGATCGTTACCCGTGGCTGCGCGAGCTCGGTGATTCGCCGCTCGGCGAGGCGCTGCGGCAGGTGGACGATACGCTCGAGCGCGAGCCGCTCGAATATGCCGAACTGCCCGCGGTCCACCCACTGGCCCGGGCCGCGCGCGGCGGCGGCGACCTGGCCTTGTGGGCCCGTCGTGCCGTGTATCGGCTCGGCGGCCTGCCGATCCTCGTGCAGGAAGTCTTCCTGCCCGAGTTGCTGCGCGTACAGGCGTCGGCCCGCTCGCAAACCGAGGAACACACCATGACGTCCGATCCGCTTCCGTTCGCCGTGCCGCGTCCGACCGTGGCCATCGCTGGCACTGCCGTACGCTTCCCCGTGCACCGCATCTACTGCGTCGGGCGCAACTACGCGGCGCATGCACGCGAGATGGGCTCGGATCCGACGCGCGAACCGCCGTGCTTCTTCACCAAGCCAGCCGACGCGGTGGTCGCCAATGGCGCGCCGGTGCGTTACCCGGCGCGTACCTCCAACCTCCACCACGAGGTGGAGCTCGTCGTTGCGATCGGCAAGGGCGGCAAGCAGATCCCGGCAGCCGAGGCGCCCGATCACGTGTTCGGCTACGCGGTCGGCAACGACCTGACGCGCCGTGACCTGCAGGCGCACGCGAAAGACAACGGGTTGCCCTGGGACGTCGCCAAGGCGTTCGATCACTCGGCCCCGATCACCGCGATCCGTCCCGTGACCGACGGCGGTCACCTCACGTCGGGCCGCATCTGGCTCGAGGTCAACGGCCAGTCGCGACAGGACGCCAACCTGTCGGAGCTGATCTGGAGCGTGCCCGAGATCGTGGCCGAGCTCTCGACGCTGTTCGAGCTGCAGCCCGGCGACCTGATCTTCACCGGCACGCCGGCCGGCGTCGGCGCCGTGCAGCGTGGCGACAGCATCGTCGCCGGCATCGACGGGCTCGATACGCTGCGCACGACCATCGTCTGATCGCTCCGGGGGTAAGCAGATGGCATTCCGGCTGTACACGTACTGGCGCAGCTCGGCCGCGTTCCGCGTTCGCATCGCACTGGCCCTCAAGGGTCTCGACTACGAGTCCGTGCCGAAGCACCTGCTGCGCGACGGCGGGGAGCAGCGCAAGCCCGACTACCTCGCGGTCAATCCGCAAGGACTGATCCCGGCGCTGGCCGATGACGGCTTCGTCATCCCGCAGTCACTCGCCATCTGCGAATACCTGGAAGAGATCCATCCCGAGCCACGGCTGCTGCCGGGTTCTGCTCGGGACCGCGCCACCGTCCGCGGCATGGCCATGGTCGTCGCCTGCGACACGCATCCGCTCAACAACCTGCCGATCATGGGTTACCTGCGCCGTGAATTCGGCGCGGACGACGCGGCCGTCAACCGCTGGGTGGCGCACTGGATCGATCGTGGCTTTGCAGCGCTCGAACGTTGGGTGGGTACGATAGCCGGCGCCCCTGCCGACGTTGGCCAGCAGCGCTTCTGTTGCGGCGACGCCCCGACACTGGCGGACGTGTGCCTGGTGCCGCAGATGTACAACGCGCGCCGTTTCAGCGTCGACGCCAAGCCGTATCCGCGGCTCGTCGCGATCTGCGCGCACCTCGAAGGACTGCCGGCATTCGCAGCGGCCCGGCCGGAGAATCAGCCGGACGCTGAAGGCAAGTGAGTGGTGAGTAGTGATTGGTGATTAGTGATAGGTGGCCGGCGGTTAAGGCTAGAATCCCTTCCGACCGATCGCTAGTCACTACCCACTACTCACTTCCGAGGCTCCCCATGGTGACCGCCGTCGTCCTGATCAAGGCCGAGACTGACAAGGTGCCGGAGCTGGCGCAGACGATGGCCGAGCTCGAGGGCGTCAGCGAGGTGTTCTCGGTGGCCGGCCAGTACGACCTCGTCGCGCTGGTGCGCGTGCGCGAGAACGAAGACCTGGCGCGCGTCATCAGCGAGAAGATGCGCAAGCTGCCGGGCATCACGGGCTCGGAGACGCTGATCTCCTTCAAGGTCTATTCGAAGCAGGACCTCGACGCCGGCTTTCAGCTAGGCCTTGACTGACCTTTTTAACTGCGCTTGCTGCAATCAAGACCTATGGCCTCGGACTCGGGCGGCCAACAACGGCGTGAACAGCATGGCCAGCAGGCCAAAGACCATCAGGCCACCGCGCGACAGGTCGTAGTCGCTGAGCATGCGTGACAGGTTGTAATGGAGCACGCCCATGCCCAGCCCGAACTCGAACGTTACCGTCAGCGCAACCCACAGCAGGCCGATGCCCAGCAGTTGGGCCCTCGTGCGGGCTCCCATCCAGCGCGTAAACGCCAGCGTGATCACGAAGATGAGCGCAATGGCGACGAACACGCCAATGCGCCGTGCCGGAAAATCACCGATGACCGGCGCGAGATACAAGGTCCGCAATGTGCCATTCACCGATTCGGCGGCGATGATCACGAGCCAGACGGGCACGGCGCGACGCCACGGCACGATGAGCCGGCTTGCTGTGTGCCGAGCTAAAGCGTTCCGCCGAGGCGGCGCAGTGCGTCGGGCTGGAAATCGCCCACCCTGGCCTTGGCGTTGAACTGGATCGGGTCCTTGACCTCGTTGTCGAGACCGCCGACCAGGTAACCGCCGCTGTTGAGGTCGTGGTAGATGCCGAAACGGTAGAACGGCACCTGCGCATCGTAAGCCTGCAGCAGGCCGTGCATCGAAGCGCGCCACAGGCCGCCGCGCGTGTCGTACGCGTCCTCGGCGAGCACCGACCAGCTGTCCTCGTCGAGGTATAACGTGCGCCTGCCGTAGATGTGGCGCTGGCCTGGCCTGAGCGTGCCTTCCACGACCCACACTCGATGCAGTTCGTAGCGCACGTAGTCGGGATTGATCGACTTCGGCTGGATGATGTCCTTGTACTTGAGCGACTTGTCGGAAAGCCTGTACGAGTTGTACGGCACGTAGATTTCGCGCTTGCCGAGCAGCTTCCACTCGTAGCGGTCGGGCGCACCGTTGTAACCGTCGACCTGGTCGGTCGTCAGCATGCCCTCGGAGCCGTCGTTGATGCCGTCGTACGCAAGGTCCGGCGCGCGGCGCACGCGGCGTTGCCCGGAGTTGTAGATCCACGCCGAGCGCTGCTCCGAGACCTGGTCCACGGGTTCGTGCACCAGGAAGATCGTGCCGCGCAGGGTCGCCGGTTCGGTGAAATAGCCGAGGGCGTAGAACAGGCGGTTGGGTTCGACGTTTTCGACGTTCGCCGCATAGATGCGCTGCGAGCGGAAGCCGATCTTGTAGAAGTCGCCGTTGGGACGGACCGGGAACGAGTGTCCGGCACGGACGATGCCGCCACCGAGATACCGGACCAGGTGATTCCAGATCGCCTGCAGCCCGTCGCCGGGAATCGGGAAGGGGGTCGTGGACCCGTTCAGGTCCTTGAGGCCGAAACCCTGCAGCGATACCTTGCCGGCCTGCGCGATGACGTTATCGGTCACGGCCTTCGGATAGCCGACCGTGCGCCGTGTCGGATACACGTTCATGCGGAAGTTCTGCGGATACTTCCGCAGCAGAGCTGCCTGCCCCTTGGTCAGTTTCGCTTCGTACTGGCCGACGTTCGTCGAGTTGATCGTGAAGAGCGGCTTGTCGCCCGGAAAAGGATCGACGTAGCCCTGCTGCGGCGTCCAGCCGGCCGGGGGCTGCATCAGGCCGCCGTCCCACGCGGGAATCGTGCCGTCCGCATTGCCGGCGCGCTCGGCGCCGATCGGCGTGAGTTCCTTGCCGAGGCGGGAGAAGTCCGCGGCGCCGGCGCTGACGGCGCAGCCCAGCAACGCAATTGAGGCAGCGAAGGCGCGAAGCGCAACAACGCCGACACGTACTCCGGAACGGTTGCGGCAGACCGTCGCGAGCCATGGACGGCGAGCGCGAGCCCCCAGGGATGGGTTTACGGCGTGTCTGCCGGAACCGTTCCGGAGTGCGGTGGCGGCGGCTGCTTGCATCGACATTCCCCTGCGTCACTAGTGGATACCGATGCTAACGCGTCCGCGCGCGGCGCGTTACTCCTCGCGGCGGTGCCTGGCCCCGACGCGCTTGTACGCCTCGCGGAACGGGATGCCTTCCTTCGCAACGAGCTCGTTGGCTTCGGCCGCCGCATGAATGTCGGCATCCATGCGGATGCGTTCCGGGACGAACCTTACCTGCGGAATGGCCGCGGCCATGATGTCGAGCGCCTCGAGGCAGAGGTCGACCGAGCGGAACAGCGGCGCCTTGATCAGCTGCAGGTCGCGCTGGTATCCCGACGGCAGCTTGGCCGTGATTCCGAGCACTTCCGACAGGCATGCCTGTGCCGTGGCGGTGCGGCCGCGCACCAGCTCGAAGACGTCCGGGTTGCGCTTCTGCGGCATGATCGACGAACCGGTCGTGAACGCATCGGGCAACTGCACGAAACCGAATTCGCGCGTGTAGAACAGCAGCAGGTCCGACGCGAGCCGGCCCAGGTCCTGCATCAGCAGCGTGACCTGGAACAGCACCTCGGCCTCTGCCTTGCCGCGCGACAACTGCACCGCCGTCACGGGCTCGTGGTTGGCAGGAAACGCGAGCCTGGCGCGAGTCGCGTCCCGGTTCACGGGCAGGTTGGGCGTGCCATAGCCCGCCGCTGAACCGAGCGGATTCTTGCCGATGCGCCGATGCGAGTGCCGCAACCCTTCGATGTCGTCGCGGATTTCGGCCGCGAAACCCTGCGCCCACAATGCAACCGAACTGGGCATCGCCTGCTGCATGTGCGTGTAGCCGGGGAGGGCGATCGAACCCTGGTCGGCGGCCAGGCCGTCCAGCGCTTCGGCTACGTGTCGCGCCGCGCCGGCCAGCTGTTCGACCGCATCGCGCAGGTAAAGGCGCAGGGCGGTGAGCACCTGGTCGTTGCGCGAGCGGCCGGCATGCAGGCGCGCGCCCGCCGTGCCGATCTTGCGCGTGAGCAGGGTCTCGAGCGCAGTCTGGCCATCTTCGAGATCGAGCGTCACCGACCATTCGCCGCGTTCGTGCGCGGCCGCGATTTCACCCAGGCCGTTGCGGATCGCGTCCAGTTCGTCCTGCGCGAGCAGGCCGCATTCGTGCAGCATCTCGGCGTGCGCGATCGAGGCGCGGACGTCGTAGGCCACGAGACGGTTGTCGAGGCCGTGGTCCTCGCCAGCCGTAAATCGCAGCACACGTTCGTCGAGGGGTGCGCCCTTGTCCCACAGTCTACTCATGCAGTGGTCCTTCTATCTGGCCTTGTTCGGCCGCAGTCAGGGCCTTGGTGTCCGCGACGACGAGCGTGCCCTTGCCTTCGTTCGTGAAGATCTCGGCCAGCAGCGAATCGGCTTCCGCGTACGAGATGACGTGCACGCGGCGGACGCCGCCGCGAATCGCGGCTTCGATGGCGCTCGACTTCGGCAACATGCCTTCGGTGATCGCGCCCTCCTCGCGCAAGCGACGCAGACCGGCCACGTCCGTGTACGAGATCAGCGATTGCGGGTCGTCGACGCGTTCGAGAATGCCCGGTGCGCCGGTGCACAGGATCAGCTTCTCCGCGACCAGCGTGCCGCCGATGGCTGCGGCCACCGTATCGGCATTGATGTTGAGCAGTTGCCCCGAGCTGTCGCACGAAAGCGGGCTCACGACCGGCAGGAAGCCGTCGTCCAGCAGGCGCGTGATGACGGTGCCGTCGATGCCGTCGATGTCGCCCACCATGCCGTAATCGACCACTTCGCCGGTCGCGAGCGTCACGGGGGCGCGGCGGCGCGCCTGCACGAGACCGCCGTCGACGCCGCCGATGCCGATCGCGGAAATGCCGAAGCTGTGGCACAGCGCCACCAGCCGGGTGTTGATCAGCCCGTTGAGGACCATGCTGGTCGCATCGATGGCCGATGCATCGGTCACGCGGCGTCCCTGGACCATGCGCGTCGGCACGCCGAGCTTCGCCGTGACGTCGTCGAGCTGCGGGCCGCCGCCGTGCACGAGCACGACGCGGATGCCGAGGTGGTGCAGGATCGCGACCTGCTCGACGAAGGCACGCATCGTCCCGGCGTCGCGGAACGCACCGCCCCCGGTCTTGATGACGAAGACCTTGCCCTTGTACATGTGGATGTAAGGAGCCGCGCCGCGCAGCGCCCGCACCGTGACAGCCTGTTCGACCTTGTGTCCGATCATCGTCAGTTCCCCTTGAGCAATCGATGCAGCACGGCCATCTGGACGACCATGCGGTTGGCGGCTTCGCGGATCACGCGGCTGCGCGGTCCGTCGAGAATTTCGTCGGCGACCGCGACGTTGCGGCGCACCGGCAGGCAATGCATGAAATGGCAGTCGGCCTGCGCCCGCTGAAACCAGCTTTCGCGCACGCACCAGTCCCCGAGCGGCGCACGCGCCTTCGCCTCGCCCGCGGCGTCGCCGTAGTGCTGCGGCGAGCCCCATTCCTTCGCGTACACGACGTGCGCGCCGCGCAGCGCCGATTCGCGCTCGGCCGTCTCGGAGACGTTGCCACCTGATGCCGCGGCGGCGGCCCGCGCCTTGTTCATGATCGCGTCGGGCAGCGCGAAGCCTTCGGGCCGCAGCACCACGACGTCCATGCCACGCTGCGCCGCCATGTGCACGGTGGCGGCCGGCACGGCGAGCGGCAGGGCACGCGGGTGCGAGACCCAGCTCAGCACGAACTTGCCGGCCCGCGGCACGGCCAGTTCGTCCATCGTCCGCCAGTCGGCGAGCGCCTGGCACGGATGATTGACGGCGGATTCCATGTTCACGAGCGGCTTCGGGCACAGGCTGGCCATGCGCATGAACTGCTCTTCGGCAATGTCCGCCGCGAGGTCCTTGCCTTCGGCGAACGAGCGGATGCCGAGCGCGTCGCAATACGACGCGAGCACCGGAATCGCTTCGCGCACGTGTTCCGCCGCGCCGCCATTCATGATCGCGCCGTCCCGGGTTTCGACCTGCCACGTGCCCTGGCCCGGCGTCACGACGAATGCCGTGCCGCCGAGACGCTGCATGCCGGCCTGGAACGAAGCCAGCGTGCGCAGCGACGGGTTCAGGAACAGCAGGCCGAGAATCTTCCCGGCCAGCGCGGTCGGCTCGGGCCGGTCCTGCAGGCTCTGGGCGAGCGCGAGCAGGTCCACGACTTCCTCGCGGGAAAGATCGGCAAGGTCGAGAAAGCTCTTCATGAGGGGTTAGGGGATAGGGGATAGGGGTTAGTCGGAGCGCTGCGCGGGGAGACGAACTTCGCTACGCGTTTCATCGTCACGCGGGCAAGGCGCTGAGGGCGTCGCGCAGTTGCTCGACGTGCTTCGACTCGAGTACGTAAGGGGCGAGGATGCGGACGATGTGCGGATCGCCGCTGGTCCCCGTCAGGATGTCGTGCCGTTCGAGCAGCTCTCGCTGCACGTCCTTCGCAGGCCGGCGCGTGCGCAAGCCGAGCAGGAATCCGGCGCCCTGCGTGCCCGTCACCGGCCCGACGACGCACGTGTCGCGCATCTGTTGCGACAGCTCGCGCACGTTTGCGAGCAGGCCCTCGCTCTCGATGATGTCGACCACCGCCTCGATCATGGCGCAAGCCATCGGCCCGCCGCCGAATGTCGTGCCGAGATCGTCCAGCTTCAGGTGACCCGCAACGTGATCGGCCAGCAGCAGCGCCGCGCACGGAAAGCCGGCGCCGAGCGCCTTGGCCGTCGTGATCATGTCGGGCGAGATGCCATACATGTTGGCGGCGAACGGGTAACCGGTGCGGCCCATGCCGCACTGCACCTCGTCGAAGATGAGCAACGCGCAGGTTTCGGTGCAGCGCTTGCGCAGCGCCGCGAGGAACGCTTCGCCGAGGTCGAGCGCGCCGCCGACACCCTGCACGGGCTCGACGATGACAGCCGCCGTGTCGGTGCCGATGATTCGCTCGATGGCGGCCAGGTCGCCGCGCGGCACGAATTCGACGTCGAACGGCGCCTGCGGAAAGCCATACCACTTCTGTGCCGCGCCCCAGGTGACGGCGCCGGCCGCGGCCGTGCGGCCGTGGAAGCTGCCTTCGATGGCAACGACCTTGCGCCGACGGGTGATTCGCAGCGCGAGCTTCAGGGCGTTCTCGTTCGCTTCCGCGCCTGTGCTGATGAAAAACGCAGTGTTCAGTCCCAGGCCCGCAAACTGCGTGAGACGCAGCGCAGCCCGCGCGCGCACATCGAGCGGCACGGCATTGCTCTGGAAAATCAGGGCCCGCGCCTGTCCTTCGAGCGCGGCGAGCAGACGCGGATGCGAATAGCCGAGCGCCGCAACGGCGTGGCCACCGTACAGGTCCAGCACCTTCCTGCCATCGCGCGTGTTCAGGTGCACGCCGGTGCCATCGACGACGTCGAGGGCCCACTGCGAGTACACCGGCGCCAGATGGTCTGCGGGCGGCGTCCAGTTTGCGGCTGCGTTCATCAGGTCCACCCTGGTGCGGGCGTCATCAGGCCGGCGGTCTCTTCGTGCCCGAACATGCGGTTCATCCATTGCACGGCGCCGCCGGCCGCACCCTTGGTCAGGTTGTCGATCGTGCACATCACGGCGACGGTGCGGCCGTTGCTGACGCCAGAGAGCTCGGCGAAGTTGCTCGCGACGACGTCCTTGAGGCGCGGCATTTCGCCGCTCACGCGCACGAACACGGACTGGTCGTAGTATTCGCGCAACGCGTGCACGAGCTCGTGCGTCGACATCGATTCCTGCAGCGTCGCCTGCACCGTCACGTGGATGCCGCGAGCGAACGGGCCGCTGTGCGGCACGAAGGCGAAGTCGGCCTGTGTTCCCGAGGCGGCCAGTGCGAGTGCCGTGATCTCCGGCGTGTGCCGGTGAGCGAGCACGTTGTACGAGTACATGTCGCTGTGACGCTGCGGGTGGTGCGTGCCGGCCACGGGCTGGCGGCCCGAGCCGGTGCTGCCGGTCACGCCGGACACGAACAGGCGCGGTTCGACGAGGTCGAGCGAAAGCAGCGGCACGCTCGCGAGCAGCACGGCGGTCGCGAAGCATCCGGGATGCGCGACGTGCGGCGTCGTGAGTGCGTTCAGGTGCTCGGGCACCGCGCACGTGAACTCGCTGATCCGGTCCGGCGCGCCGTGGGCATGCTTGTACACCGCCTCGAAAGCGTCGGCGCTCGCGTAGCGGAAGTCCGCCGAGATGTCGACGACCCGCGCCTGCGTTTCTGCCTGCTCGGCCGCGGTCAGCAACCGGTCGATCAGGGCGGCCGACACGCCGTGCGGCGCCGCCGAAAAAACGGCCGTCGTCGGGTTCGCCGTGACGTACTCCAGGATCTCTTCGTGGCTCGCGAAGCGCAGGTGCGGCAGCACGGGCTGCAGGTGCCGGAAGAACCTGGCGACCGGCTCGTCCGGCTGGCTGTCGGAGGCCACGGCCGCCAGGTCGAAATAGGGGTGCGATGCGAGCAGGCGCAGCAATTCCCCGGCGACGTAGCCGGTGCCGCCCAGCACGATTGCGGGCGTGCGCGCGCTCATTGATTGACTGCCGCCGCGGCCTGCCCCGCGAGACCCAGCGATTCGATGATGTGGTCACCGAGAGCCGCGCCGGCCGTGATGGCGTTGAACGCGCGCACCTGCATCTGTTGCTCGATGATGTTCACGCCCACGGCGTTGTCGGTGGCCGGGCCCGTGACTGCGCAGGGCTCGATGCTGAAGCGCTCCCGCAACAGCTTGACGCCACCCCAGGCTGCGACCGGATCATTGGCCGACAGGATCACCGCGGTCAGGGACCTGGCGATGTCCGGTGCCGACAGGATCGCCTCGACGCCGTAAGCGCCGAGGATGCCGTCGCCCAGTTCGAACACGACGACGTCGGGCTTGCCCTGCGTCATTTCAGTGAGCATCGTGCGGGTGAGCGCCGGGCCGGAGGCCGCGGTCGTCGTGACGATGCCGAAGTCCGTGAAGATCTGGCTGCGACGCGCGCCCGCGTCTTCCATCGCGAGAATGTCCCTGCGCAGCGAGACGCCCGTCGCCTTGAAGGCATGCACGGCGAGGCCGCGATGCCGCATCCGGCTCACGATCGCGCAGGCAGCCGCCGTCTTGCCGGCTTCCATGCACGTGCCAGCGAGGGCCACGACCGGCACGCCGTGCGTGTCGAGCGTCGCGGCCTGGTCGAGCCGGTGGTAACCGACCCGCGCCGGCACGCCGATCCGCTCACCCAGGAACGGAAACTGCAGCACGCAACCGAGCACCCGTGCGTTGAACGGCTGGCCCCGGTCGGGGTTCACCGAATCGCAGATGCCGAGCACGCCGCCGATGTTGAGCACCTGGATGATGTCGCCCACGGCCACCTTCTCGGGGATGTGGCCGGAGTAGCCGAACAGCGCCTGGCGATGGCCGAGCGCGCCGACGATCACGTCGCCCTTCGACACCTTGGCCATGCGGCCGCTGGTGAGTTCGAGCTGGTTGTAGGTCGACTTGTTGGTGAGCACCTCGGCGACCAGCACCACGCCTTCCTCGCAGGGAATGTCGGTGGTGGCGACGCGCAGCTCGTGGCCGAGGCCGCAGGCCTGCGCGATGGAACCGATCTTGTCGACGACGACTGTCTTCATCTGCATGACATTTCCCCCGGGCCGAAGCCGGTGCTCAGTTGCGCCCGGCGCGCGTGTAGAAGATGCCCGGCAGCGCCAGCATCTTGGAGAAGCCGTGGGCTTCCTCGGCCGTCCATTCACCGGCGGATTCGCCGTACGCGCCCTTCGACGCCTTCATCAGCGAGTACTTCGACGAGGTGCCCTCGATGAAGACCACGCCCGGACGGAACAGCACGTGCACTTCACCCGTGACGCGCTGCTGCGTCGAGACGAAGAACGCCTCGATGTCGCGGCACACCGGATCGAGGTGCTGGCCTTCGTGCACGAGGTCGCCGTACGGCGAGGCGAGCGTGTCCTTGAGCCGGGCCTGTCGCGCGGACAGCACCAGCTTTTCGAGTTCGCGGTGCGCCGTCAGCAGCACTTCGGCCGCCGGCGCTTCGAACGCAACGCGGCCCTTGAAGCCGATGATGGTGTCGCCCAGGTGGATGCCACGGCCGACGCCGAACTTCGCGCCGATCGCTTCCACCTGCTCGATCAGGCTCACTGCGTCGAGCTGCCTGCCGTCGAGCGAGCACGGCACACCCGCTTCGAAGCCGATCGTGTGGCGCTCCGGCGCGTGCGGGTGCGTGAAGGCCTCTTTCGTGAGTACCCAGGCCTCGTCGGGAATGCAGGTTTCGGAGACCAGCGTTTCCTTGCCGCCGATCGTCACGCCCCACAGGCCGCGATTCACGGAGTAGGCCGCGCCGAACGGCGGCACCGGGAGCTTGCGTGCCTGCAGGTACTCCAGCTGCTCTGGCCGCTTGAACGCCTTGTCGCGGACCGGGGCGAGAATTTCGAGTTCGGGGGCGAGCGTGCGCAGGGCGACTTCGAAGCGAACCTGGTCGTTGCCCGCGGCGGTCGAGCCGTGGGCGACGACATCGGTGCCCACCTGCCGTGCGAACTGGGCGACGGTCTGTGCCTGCAGCACACGCTCGGCGCCGACGCACAGCGGATACAGGTTGCCGCGACGCACGTTGCCCATGACCAGGTACTTGAGCACCTGCTCGAAATAGGCCGGGCGCGCATCCACGAGGTGATGCTCGACGGCGCCCAGCGTCTGCGAGCGTTCCTCGAGCACTTTCGCCGCCGCGGCGTCGATGCCGCCCGTGTTGACGGTCAGCGTGACGATGGGGCGGCCGTACGTTTCCGCGAGCCAGGGCACGCAGAACGAGGTGTCGAGTCCGCCGGAAAAAGCGAGCAGGATGGGCTTGGCGCCCTGGGATTTGGTGGTCATCGGGGAGTCTCAGCGGCCGAAGTGGGTACGGAGGTGTTCGTGCAGGCGGCGCTGCGCTTTCGCACTTTCCGTCGCAATGAAGATCGTGTCGTCGCCGGCGATGGTGCCGATGACTTCGGGCCAGCGCGCCTTGTCGAGCGCAATGGCGACGCTCTGGGCGGTGCCCACCGAGGTGCGCAGCACCGTCAATGCCGGTCCCGCGGCGCGGTAACCTTTGACGAACGAGCGGACCGCCTCGAAGTGGCTCGGCGTGAGCGCGTCTTCGACGGCCGGCAGCAGGTAACGGTCACCGCCCTTGACCACGCCGAGCTCGCGCAGGTCGCGGCTGACGCTGGACTGGGTCGCGTCGTGGCCCTCGCGGTGGAGCAGGGTGACCAGTTCGGCCTGACGCGCGACCGCGTTCTGCCGCAGGATGCGGACGATCGCATCGCGACGCAGGGTCTGGGCGTTGAGGTCGGTGGCCACGGGCGTCGTGTCCGGCTGGGGTGAATAAAAGGTGCGTAAATGTGCATAATTATGCAGAGCGTGTCAAGCCCGGAATTGCCGGAATGAAGGATTGGCGCCTGGAACACTTCCGCAGCCTGCAGGCGCTGTCGCGCACGGGCCTGCATTTCTGCCAGGACGATTAATCATTCCCGCGCGTAACCTTTACAACGAGCGGACCGCCTCGAAGTGGCTCGGCGTGAGCGCGTCTTCGACGGCCGGCAGCAGGTAACGGTCACCGCCCTTGACCACGCCGAGCTCGCGCAGGTCGCGGCTGACGCTGGACTGGGTCGCGTCGTGGCCCTCGCGGTGGAGCAGGGTGACCAGTTCGGCCTGACGCGCGACCGCGTTCTGCCGCAGGATGCGGACGATCGCATCGCGACGCAGGGTCTGGGCGTTGAGGTCGGTGGCCACGGGCGTCGTGTCCGGCTGGGGTGAATAAAAGGTGCGTAAATGTGCATAATTATGCAGAGCGTGTCAAGCCCGGAATTGCCGGAATGAAGGATTGGCGCCTGGAACACTTCCGCAGCCTGCAGGCGCTGTCGCGCACGGGCCTGCATTTCTGCCAGGACGAGTACGACCGGCAGCGCTACGAAGCCATCGAGCGCATCGCGTCGGAACTGCTCGCCGCAGGTGCCGGGGCCGACCCCGTCGAACTGCGGGCCGAATGGTCCCGGGAGGGCGGTTACGTCACGCCGAAGGTCGAGGTGCGCGGCGCTGTGTTTCGACCGGCCGACGGCAAGGTCCTCCTGGTCCGGGAAACGGCGGACGGCTTGTGGACACTGCCCGGGGGCTGGGCCGACGTGAACGACTCGCCGTCCGGCGCCGTCCGCAAGGAGATCGAGCAGGAGTCGGGCTTTCGCGTGCGCGTGGTCAAACTCGCGGCGCTGTATGACCGCAACGCCCACGGGCACACGCCGTCACTGCATCACAGCTGGAAGGCGTTCTTCCTCTGCGAGATCGAGGGTGGGGAGGCTCGCGGCAGCTACGAGACGGACGGGGTCGATTTCTTCGATCCGGACGACCTGCCGCCCATGTCCGTCGGCCGGTGCACGCCGCAGCAGGTCTTGCGCATGCGGCAGCATTTCCTGCGTCCGGAGATGCCAACGGACTTTGATTGAGGTTTCGCGGGCGGCGGAGATTCGATGGCGACCGACCCGGGGCCTTCCCCCGAGCTTGGAAAGGCAGACACGCGCTCGGGGGAAGGCCCCGGATCGGTCGCTTGTGATACCCCGCGACTGCGCGGCCACCGGGCAACTCATGTCCGCATCATGCCCGTCGCGCTGCCTCGATGATGGCGATGTCGATCTTCTTCATTGGCATCATCGCTTCAAAGGCGCGCTTTGCCTCGCTGCCACCCGCCGCAAGCGCGTCGGTCAGCACACGCGGGGTGATCTGCCAGGAGAGGCCCCAACGGTCCTTGCACCAACCGCACGCGCTCTCATTGCCGCCATTGCCGACGATCGCGTTCCAATAGCGGTCTGTCTCCTCCTGATTGTCCGTCGCGATCTGGAAGGAGAAGGCCTCGGTGTGGGAGAACGCCGGCCCGCCGTTGAGACCGAGGCAGGGAATGCCCAGCACGGTGAACTCCACCGTAATAACCGCGCCTTCCTTGCCACCCGGATAGTCGCTGGGCGCCTTGTGAACCGCGATCACTTTGCTGTCCGGGAAGGTGGCGGCATAGAAACGCGCGGCCTCGTGCGCGTCCTTGTCGAACCAGATGCAGACCGTGTTCTTTGGCTTCATTTGCGTGTTCTCCTTGAGCCTGGTCAGCGCGATCGCCGCGGCATTGCAGCGGTTGCCTCGGCGAGTGCATGCGAGTGCTGGACGCCGAACTGCTATCTACCAGCGCAACGAAGTCCGATGTAGGCCGACGACCTGGCATGCCGGTCCTAGGCTTCGCTCATCCATCAGGCCTGTTGCTGCCACGAACGCGGGCCGGCTGCATGCGCCGTGCGAGGCATCGGGCGGGCGCGAACATCGACAGTATCGAATTGACCGTACGCCCGATGTCTCGCTCAGGCGCGTGACGTCAGGGCGGAGTTCCGTGCTTTTTCCGGCGAGCGTGTCTGCCTTTCCGCTCGCCGGAAAAAGCACGGAACTCCGCCCCTGCGATCACGAACCGCAAGCGCAACGACAGGCTACCGCTCAATCCGGTATTCGATATCCGCGCTCTGTTCGATGCCCGCCTCGGCCTTCAGCGACCACCGTTCGTTCAGGGTGTATCGGAGCTTGATGGTATTGATCGCCTCGGCGATCGAGATGCCGTAACTGACGAACAGCTTCGGCGACAGCGCCTTGCCCAGGACCACCGTCGTGTCGTTGCTGTCGCTGTCGCGCTCGAGCGAGACTTCGTCGAGGCCGAGCCGCGTCCCCAGCCCGCCCAGCAGCAGGCCGCCGCCGCTCAGCGCCAGGTTTTCGGCCGCCTGGTTGACGCTCGCGGCCTCGCCGGATTGCAGCGTGTCGATCGAACGACCCGTCAGCAGGTACGACAACGCCTCGTTGCTCGGCATCGCCGGCTGCGAGGTGATCGTGATGAAGGGCTGCTCGATCGTCCCGCGGACGTTGACCGCCACGGTGATGTCCGAGTCCTTGATCTTGCGCTCGGCCACGATGTCCAGCACCGGCTCGCTGAGCGGCGTGTCGTTGTACGACAGCGTGCCGCGGGTGATGCGAACGTCCTGCCCGAACGCCTTGTACTGGCCTTCGGCGACCCTGATGACGCCGTTGCCACGTGCCACGTCGTCCGGCACGGTCGACACCGTCACGCTGCCGTCCAGGCGAGCCTTCAAGCCGTAGGCATCCACGCGCACCGCGTCGCCAAGCACAACCTTGACCCGGGTGGTGATGCGGTCCGCCGACGAAGGCTCGGTGTCCTCTACGTCCGGGAGGCCGACGATGCGTTCGTCGGGCGACGTGCTGACCGACGTCGTGATCTCGCGCGGCGAGATCCGTGCATTCGGAATCTTCACTTCGCCTTCGACCTGGTAACCGTCTGCGCCGGCGTGCAACACGATATCGGGCGAGGCGAGGACGCGCAGTTCGGGCGTATCGGCCACCAGCAGCTGGTCTCCGCGCAGCCGCATGGCGCCGGTCATGACGCCTTCGGGCCAGGTGAAGTTGCCGTCGATCGTCAGCTTGCCCTTGGCCGTCTCGCCCTTCGCATCGAACTTGAGATCATCGCCGTTGAACGAGCCATCGGCCTGCAGTGCCGTGATCTTGAGGTTGGTTCGGTAGAGTTCAAGCACGCCGTCGCGCACGTGGAAGTCGCCATTGAACGTCGGCTGGCCGACCGTGCCTCCAAGCACGACGTTGCCGTCGAGCCGGCCGGCCGCCCGGTCGATCTCCGGCACCAGCAGTGGCAGTACCTTGATCGCTTCGGACGTGCCCTTGATGTGCCCGGTCAGCGTCGAGTCGAGCGCTGCGTCCGGGTTACGCTTGACCAGCGCTTCCCCTTCGATCCGCGTGGAATCATCGACGTCGATGTCGAGCGTCGCGTGAATCTGCGTGGGCTCCGCCAGCAGGTCGAAGCGGCTGCTGCCGAGCCGGATACGCTCGACGCGGAACTTGTTGCGCTGCACGTTGATCGTCGGTTCGTGCACGAGCAGCGTCGAGCCGCCAACCCATTCCTTGCCCGGCAATTTCTCTGCCCACCCGCTGGCCTGCAGCCGACCGTCGAACTCGCGCCAGCCGAGGAGCGAGCGCAGGATGCGCTGCAGGGGCCAGTCCTCCGCGCTGTAGATCACGCGCCACGAAAGCGGCTGCGGGCGATGCTCGCCTTCGATGCACAGTCGCGCGTCCTGGTCCGTGCGCAGGCACAGCGGCGCGGAACGCTGCAGCGACGGTCCGAGCACCAGCGCCGCCGGCTGGATCAGGCGCGCAGCGCCTTCGGGGAATTGGATCTCGGCTTTGGAGAGGTCGCCGGCCCACTGGCTGCGCGCCAGGTCGTAGCCGCCTTCGGCGACGAATTCGCCACCGAATTCAGTGATGCGGCGCTTGGGGTCGCCGGGAGACGCGAAGTCGAGCGTGATCGTGTGGTCGCCGACGAAGCCGTTGAGGCTGCCGCGTGCGAAGTCGAACGTGAGCCCCGCGGCATCGATCGTGCTGGCGCTGAACGCGATGCTCGAGCGGCGCTTGTCGCCCGAATCGACATCGGCCTCGGCGTCGAAGCTTGCGACCTGCACTCCGGCGTAATCGAAGTGGCGCAAGCGTGCCGTGCCGGCGACGACCGGGCGTGCGGGCGTGCCACGAGCCGTGCCGCGCGAGACGAGTGTCCCATCCATGCCGGGCACGACGACGGCCAGCGAACGCAGGTCGACGTTCCAGCCCAGGTCGAGCACATTGGTGCCGACGCGGCCGTCGACGTCTGCGAACGACGTGCCATTCGCGATGCGCACGCCCTTCAAGTCGAAGACTCCGTCGCGGTGGGCGACTTCGCCGCGCCCCGTCAGCGGCCGGCCAAACATCGTGCCGGAGAGTGAAGTGAGGCGCGCGGTCCACGGCGCCGTCGCGCTGAGTCCCGTGCCCGCGATCGTGCCCTTCGCGCTGATCCGACCTTCGACGCCCGGTCGGAACTCGCTGATCGCGAGTCCCTGCGCGTCGACGTCGAAGTTCCACGCCTGGTTGCCCGACCATGACAGTGCGCCGCGGCCGTTGATCCGCCCGCGCAGTGCGTAACCGTCGAAGCGATCGAGCACGACGCCTGTCTGGTTCACGACGCCAGCCGCCTCGAAACTCGTCGAGGGGATGGCGGGGCCTGCAACCAGTGCGCGGGTCGAGAACCGGTAGGGCATCGATCCCTCTAGCGTGTAAACGCCTTGCGGGCTCTGCACGACCGGCTCGCCTTCCAGCGCGATGGGCCATTGCAGCGCCGACCACTCGCCGTTCAGCGCGAGCAGCGGCAGCGTGCCTTCCGGGGCGTCCACCTCCGGCAACTTGATCGAGCCGCTCGAAGTCACGGCGAGCCCCATGCGCGGCAGCCACACGTGCAGGTTGGCGAGTGAAATCGTCCGCTCGTCCCACCGGCCCGCGCCCTGCACGCGCAGTTGCTGGTCTGGCAGCGCCGGCGAGGTCAGCGTCCCATCGATCCCGAGCGATGCCAGGCCCGCGGCGAGCGTGATCGTGCCCGTCAGTTGCGGGAATCGTCCCGCGGGAACCCACGGTGAGCCATCGAACGCGGTCATGCGGAAGGTGCCATCCGCTCGCGGTTGCCCGGTCAGGTCGAGCAGCGTGCCCGCAAACGTCAGTTTCGCCGGCGCGTCGAGAAAGACATCCGCGCCGAGTCGGTCGAGAGTGCCGCGCGTCACGACGCGGAAGCGGTATTCGAAGTCATCGCCCGGCAGGCGCCATTCGCCGCGCAGGTCGGTCCGCAGTCCGAGCGGCTCGGAGGCGCGCACGGCCAGGTTGCCGCTGATTCGTCCGTTCGGGCCATGCACTTCGACGGGGTCGAGATCGAGCCGCCAGCGCGTCAGGCTGAGCGATCCCCGGGCTTCGCGCGCCTCTATGCGCCGGCCGCCCTGCAATGTGAGCGCGATGTCGCCGAGTCGGAAGTCCGGGGCCACGATGTGCAGTCCGGCCGGCAGGAAATACGGCGGCTTCTTGGGTTGCGGCGGCCGGTCCTTGAGCGTCACTTCCAGGCGCGACACCGCCAGTCCCTCGAGTCCGAAGCGACCGACGATCAGGCCGCTCGGTTCGGGATTCACGGTCAGGCCGCGTGCGACGACGTGCGCTGATTCGTGATCGACGACGACGCTGTCCGCCGACAACGGTCCCGCGATCGAGCCTCTTGCGCCACGCACTTCGATCTTGACGGTGGGCAAGCGGCTCAGTTGCCCGATTGCGAACTCGAGTCCCTGCTGCGTGAACAATAGCCAGTTCAGGAAGACGGCGACGCCACCCGCCAGCGTCAGCAGCAGTCCGATCAACACGAGGGAGCGGCGACTCACTACAGCACCTGCGTGATGTTCAGGTGGATGCGCGGCTTCAGGTCGGGCTGCGACAGCGCCTGCGCCACGTCGAAGCCGATCATGAGCATCGGCAGCTTCCAGCGCACGCCCAATCCCACCGAGTATTCGAGCGGCGTGCTCCAGTCATTGAAGGCATTGCCGGTGTCGAAGAACACGGCGCCGCGGAAGTTGCGCGGGAAATCGCGCTCGAATTCGATGCTGGCGACGACTTTGTGCTCGCCGCCGCCGCCCTGGCCTGAGGACGAACCGGCCTTCACGTCGCTTGGCGGCAACGGCGGGCTCAATGAGTTGAGCGCGAAGCCGCGAACGCTGCGGTCACCGCCCGCGAAAAATCGCTGTGAAGCTGGGAGTTCGGAGAAGTTGTCCACCCAGCTGGTGCCGAGTTCCGCGCGTCCGCGAACGTACCAGGGTCCATGGATCGGCCATACCCGTTCGGCCCGGCCGTAGAAGCGCAGGTACGAGGCGTCGGATCCCAGCGTGGCCGGGCTGCCGCTCAACTCGACGTAATACGCGGCGTCGCGCACCCAGCCCGTCAGGAAGTTCGGCGGCAGGCTCGCATAGCTGATGCCTGGGATCAGCAGCAGGGCGTCGTCTGCCCCGCCATCCGGGTAGATCGTGCGCTCGTCGCTGAGCTGCAGGAACATGACCTGCTGCCACTTGCCGAACACCTGGGTCAGGCCGCCGGTGAGCTCGGTGCGCTGGCTCCTCAGGTCGCCGATGTCTTCGTCGACGTAGGCGAGCGAGAACTCGAGTTTCTCGAGACTCGGGTCGCCGACCGGAATCACGTAGCGAGCGAGGGCCTCGGAGCGGATCTCGGAGGCCGTGAGTTCGACGCGTGAGCGGTGACCGCGGGTATTGATCAGTCGATTGTCCCAGGTGAACTGGCCGCGAACGCCGGTGTCGGTGCCGTAACCGGCATTGATGCCGTAGCGGTTGCGCTTGATCGGCTCGACGTGGATCTTGATCGGCACCGTCAGGCTTTCACGGTCGCGTTCACCGGGCGAGACGACAACGGTCGAGAAATAGTTGCTGTCTTCGAGCGCGTACTGCGTGCCGTTCAGTTGCTCCGGCGAATACGGCTGCCCCTGCACGAAGCGCACGTAGGCCCGCAGCAGGTCGTCATTGATCACGTCCTGGTCGAGCTCCACGGCGCCGAATTCGTACCGGCCACCGGTATCGAGCGTGATGCGGGCGTCCGCCGTGAGGTCGGTGGGATCTACGATCAGCTCGCGACGGGTGAGCGTGGCGTCGAGGTACCCACGATCGCGCGCCGTGCGCAGCAATGTTGCCTTGAGCGTTTCGTAACTGGTGTGATCGAGTCGCGCGCCGGGCTTGAGCGTGGTCGCAAGGGGAATCTTCGTCAGCGATTTGTCTGCCGCGCCGGCGCCGATGATCTCGACGTCGACCTCCTTCATGCGCACGGGTTCGCCGGGGACGATCTTCAACCGGACGATCCACTTGGGATCGTCGCGGCTCGTGCGGCTGCGAATGGTCGGCGCGTAATAGCCGTAGGGACGCAGTGCGTCGGCGGCTTCGTCCACGGCGCGGTCGGCAAGCCGTCGCACTTGCGGGTCGGTCAGGTCTTCGCGCGTCAGGTAGCGCGACAGCGTCAGGTACGAGCGGACGTTGGCGGCCATGTCGTCCGTCACGCCGTCGACCTTGATCTCGATGCGCTCTTTCGGCGCGGCCGCGACCGTCAGTCCAGTCCAGGCGAGCGTGCAGGCGAACACGAGCCGCCCGAGCAGGCTGGCCGGTATTCGATGCCCGTGCGCGCCGAATATCCTCATTCCCGTGACCGGTCGAACTGCTCATGCAGTGCGTCAGCGAGCGGGACGGGTTCGTGCTCGGCATCGAGCCAGCGTTCCGGCACATCAGCGCTCGCGAATTCGAGCCTTGTCGCGCCGGTCGTGTTTCCGCCTGCGTCGAACCGGCGCTCGCACATCGTCGTGCGGCCATCGTGCTCGACGAGCAGCACGGTTGAGCAGCGCGTGCCGTAACGTTCGTGCATGACGAAAGGCGACGACAAGGCGCGCTCCCATTCGGGCGGCAGGCCGGTCTCGGGCGTTTCGTCGAGGTCTGCCGGCGTGCGATCGGCGAGCAGCGTGAACAGCGACGGCGGCTCGACGCGGTCGGTCGCGATCAGTTCCGCCAGCCGTGCGCGAGTGCGCAGCAACTTGGGCCACGGGGAGTCGAGCCAGTGATTGCTGAGCCCGTAGATGCCGCTCGCGAGCGGTTTCGCCTCGAGCCCGTCCCGGTTCGAGTAGTAATGGAGCGAGCGCGGCCCGCCGAGCAGCACGTTGAATCCGGCGTAGCGCGGCGCACGGTTGCGCAGGTCGTCGAGATATTCCTGCGGCGACGTCGCGCCGGACAGGAAGCGCGTCACGAGGTCACCGCGCGATGGCGCGTTCTCTGCGGGTCGCTCGAGCTCACGGAAATTGGTGACGACGCCGAACCGGCCCGAACGCGCCGCACCCATCCACGTGCCGGCTCCGCGCAGGTCACGGCCCGCGAGAATGCGCGGATCGTCGGGCCACCAGCCGAGCGGCGCAGCCGGCCGATCATGAAACTCGTCGCGGTTCGCCGCCACGATCAGCCGGTAGCGCGGGTGAAACTTCCATGCGAGCACGAGCAGGCACATAAACCCTGCTCATCGCTCCTGTGGCGTGACGACGGCGTCGGCCTTGCGGCGCCCGAAGAAGAAGCGGCCTGTCCTGCGCACCACCCAGACGAGCAGCACGACGATCAGCGCGAGCGCGACCAGGGGCAGCGCGATGGCGAACAGCGACAGGCCCGTGGCGCCGATCGTCTCGGCCGTGGAGACCGCGGGGTTGCCGAGGCCGCCCGTCATCAAGCCGGACTTCGCGCGGATGAGCGCAGAACTGCCCTTGGTCAGTCCTGCGATCCCGCTGCCGCCGATGATTGCGACGGGCCAGAGGACGCTCGGCGGCAGGTCGGTCATCACGGCGGCGCTTGCTACCGCGCCGGCCACCAGCGTGGCCGGGCTCGCGATGACGTCGAGAGCGTGGTCCACGCCGGGAATGTAATAGGCGAGGACTTCGGCCGCAGCGGCCGTGCCGAGCATCACGAGCGCCGGCATGCTCGCGAGCCACTGGAAGTTCTCCGACAACGGGATGTAATCGAAGTGGGCGGCGAGCCCGGCAATGAGCAGCGGCAGGAACACACGGAAGCCCGTGGCCGCGGCGAGGCCGATACCGAGAGCGATGCCGGCGAACGTCGTCCAAGAAAAATCCATGATTCCTTACCTCGACCGCGCGAACACCCCCGCCCGCGCATTCTAACGGTCCGGACGCTCGCCCTGTTTACAGGTACAGCCGGATGGCGTCCCACGCCGTTTTCGCGATCAACGTGAACACGACCACCAGGAACACCTTGCGCACGAGCGCGCTGCCGCGCCGGATCGCAAGCTGGCTGCCGAACTGGGCACCGACGATGTTGCAGGCCGACATCGCGAGGCCCAGCAGCCAGAACAGTTCGCCGGTCATCCCGAACAGGATGATGGCGGCGGCATTCGTTGCAGCATTGACGATCTTGGCCGAGGCAGAGGCGTGCAGGAAGTCGAGGCCGAACACGCGCACGAAAACGAAGACCAGGAAGCTGCCGGTGCCCGGGCCGAAGAACCCGTCGTACAGGCCGATGATTCCTGCGGTGCCTGCCGCGAGCCACCTGCCATGCCCGCCGAGGACGCGCGGATTGTGGTCGCGTCCGAGGTCCTTGTTCATCAGCGTGTAGACGAGCACGAAGCTCAGCAGCAACGGTACGAGCGCCCGAAACCGCTCCGGCGAAACGCCCGTCGCGAGCCAGGCGCCGACGAGCGCGGCGGCAAAGGCGCCGCCCGCGGCCGGCAACAGCAGTCCCCAGTCGAGCTTTACGTGCCGGATGAACCGGACGATCGCGCTCGATGTTCCGGCGAACCCGGCGAGCTTGCCGGTACCGAGCAGGGTGGTGTGCGGGGCATGCGGAAACGTCGCAAACAGCGCGGGCAGCTGGATCAGGCCGCCGCCTCCTGCCAACGCGTCGATGAAACCGGCGCCAAGCGCAGCGACGAGGACGAGAAATATTTCCAGCGTCACGGTTCGGCGGCGAAGGTCGTGGGCAGCGGGCGGGCGTCAGCCGCGCCGCGAACCCCAGAGCGTGATGCCGGGCGTCTGCGCGAGAGGCAGGTCCGAGCCTGAGTCGTACCAGTGCTCGATCAATCGGAACGAAACGGACTGCGGTGGCGGCAGGCCGGGAAACCCTGACGCGACATCCGCGCGGGTGAACCAGCGTACGTCCTCGAGTTCCTCGTCAGCGCGAGGAACGGACTCGGCGCTTGCCGACGCGGTGTAGCCGATCATCAGCGACGACGGGAACGGCCACGGTTGCGACGAGTGGTAGGTGGACTCGAGCACGGTCACGCCGGTTTCTTCGAGCACTTCGCGGACGACCGCGTCTTCCAGGCTCTCGCCCGGCTCGACGAAGCCGGCGATGGTCGAATAGCGTCCCGCTGGCCACGAGGCCTGGCGGCCGAGCAATGCCCGCTCGCCATCGGTCACCAGCACGATGATCGCGGGGTCGAGGCGCGGGAAGTGATCGATGCCGCACGCGTCGTTCGTGCACCTCATGACGTGACCCGCGCTCGCGCTGCGGGTGGGCGCGCCGCACGCGCCGCAGTACCGGTGACGGCTGCGCCAGTAAAGCATCGCGCGCGCATACGCGAGCACGCCCGCCTGTTGCTCCGGCACTTGCCCCCCGGCCATGCGGAGATCCTCGAACCGCACGGAACCCTCGGCAAAGAGCGCGTGCACCGGTTCCTGGCTCGACACTTCGACCGCGAAATAGATGCAGTCGTCGAAGCGGCCCAGCAGCACGGGTTCGGCAGCGAGTGCTGGCAGTGATTCGAGGTGCCTGGATTCGGCATACGCCGCAGACCAGCCCTCGGGGCCACGCTGCACGAGAATGCGGGATTCGTGCACGGGCACGATGCGGGCACGCACGCCGCGCAACGCATCGGCCACGAACGCTTCGTCCTTGCGCAGGTGCGCAATCCGGTCGAGATACGGTCCGGCGAATACGTTGGGTGGGGCGGGCACGACGGTTAAGGTCAGGCGAGGGGACCGCGAGTTTAGCGCGGCCCCTGCCTGCTGCCCCCTTTCGCGCGTGGGTCAGGTGCGGGCGGGCAGACCCCGCCGGCATGCCGGACAGTTGTACGGCAGGATCTCCAACGTGTCCTGTACCCAGAGTGATTCGCAGTCGGGGCAGTTTGACAGCACGAATTCGTCGTTGCGGCAGAACACCTGCCAGAGATGCCACGCGTGCTCGAAAGAGATGTGCCCCGCCGGCCAGAGGCCGAGGTGCGTCTCGTAGGCATCGCAGAAGCGGCTGACATCCTCCAGCACGGGCCGGAAGCCGCTCGGATACCGTTGCAGCAGGTTGCAAAGCCGCAGCAGTGAGCCCAACAGGGCCGCCTGCTGTTCATGTTCGAGCGAACGCCGGAAATAGGACATCTGCCGCGGCGATTTACCGCGCCGACGCCGCACGAGGTTGCCGCCGCGCGAGGCAAAATAGTCGCGATACATGCGCCGGATGCGGTCGTCCGACAGCTGCGTTGCGATCCGGATCGTGCGGGTGCGGGCTTCCAGCGCGATCATCCGGTGGGTGATCTGCAGCCGCAGGCGGTCGCGGTCATACCGGCTGTCCGTGATTCTCATGGCCTTCCTCCCATTCTTGATGTTTTGGCCACATATGGTCTATCCAGACCATATAGGACAGTCTATATCCATATATGGTCCAATTGGACCATATATGGAGTTTTGATCATGTCTGAACCAAAGCTGACGCTGCCCGACGCCGCCTGGCCGCACCAGGGCAACCTCCTTAACCCAGCCGTTCGCCGGGACATCGCGGACCTCAACCGCCTGTTCCTGGCGCACGCGCTCGATCCCGGCCACGGCACCGATTGCTGGTTTCAGTTGCCGGCCGCGACCGTCAGGCGACTGCTGGAGGTTCCGCCGGAGGCACGGGAACGCGCGGCCTGCAGCCCGATCTCGCTGTTCGAACTCGCGCTGCCTGAGGGCGACGAGCCTCCGCCCTGGCGTCTCGAGTCCGTGGCAGACACCGATGCGCACACGGTCGAGCGCACGCGCGGCGAAACTCGTCGTTCGTTCGGGCTGGTGGCGCTCTTGGTCGCGCGTCGACTGGCCGAAAGCGTGCCCTTCTCGTCCCGCATCGCGTTCGGGCTGGGGTCGGCCTCGGAGGCGCGTCTGTCCTCGCTCACGCCGTCCGATTCGTTCCGGTTCGCGAACTGGCCCGGGTTGGTGCGCCCGCGCTGGCCCGGACATGCGCGCTACTGGAGCCTGTTGGCCGAAGCCGCCGCAGGAACGGTGAAAGAAGACCTCTACTGGGCTTATTCGGCCGGGCTGTGCCTGCTGGGGCACTGCGAACGCGAACCGGTCGTCGCCCGTTACGGTCCGACGCGGCGCGCCCGGCCGACGCACCGTCGCGATCCCGCCGGCGATACCGACGTTCCTTGCTGAGGAGGTGCCCGCACATTACCCTTCGCTCCCCTCCCGTGAACGCCCCCCGCCCGCCATGAAGGCCTTGTCGCTGCGCCAGCTTTGCAAGACTTACGGTAACGGGGTCCAGGCTCTGAAGGGCATCGACCTCGACGTGGAGGAGGGCGATTTCTTCGCGCTGCTCGGGCCGAACGGTGCGGGCAAGTCGACTGCGATCGGCATCGTGTCGTCGCTCGTCAACAAGACGAGCGGCACGGTCGACGTGTTCGGTCACAGCATCGACACGGACCTCGAGGCAGCGAAATCCTGCCTCGGCGTCGTGCCGCAGGAAATCAATTTCAACCAGTTCGAGAAGGTCTCGACGATCCTGCTGAACCAGGCGGGCTTCTACGGCATCCCGCGCCCCATCGCCCGCGAGAGGATGGAATACTGGCTCAACCAGCTGCAGCTGTGGGAAAAGCGCGAGACGATTTCGCGCTCGCTGTCGGGCGGCATGAAGCGCCGGCTCATGATCGCGCGCGCGCTGATCCACGAGCCGCAGTTGCTGATCCTAGACGAGCCGACCGCGGGCGTGGACATCGAGGTGCGCCGTTCGATGTGGGAATTCCTGCGCCGTATCAACGAACAGGGCACCACGATCATCCTGACGACGCACTACCTGGAAGAGGCGGAGAACCTCTGCCGCCACATCGCGATCATCGACGAAGGCCGCATCATCGAGAACGACCGCATGTCGACGGTGCTGCGCAAGCTCCAGACCGAGACCTTCGTGCTCAACCTGCGCGGGCCGCTGCGCGGAAAGTTGGCGCTGCCCGGATATCGCGTGATCGCGCCGGACGAGACGACGCTCGAGGTCGAGGTGAACAAGGACCAGAACCTGAACGAGATTTTCGTCGCGCTGTCCGCCGTCGGCGGTGAAGTCGTGAGCATGCGCAACAAGGCCAACCGTCTCGAAGAGCTCTTCATGCGCCTCGTCGAAGGCCGGGATGTCGGCAGCGGCCAGCCGGCCAACCAGGCCGGTGCCCAATCGACAGCCCAGTCCACGGCAAGGGCGGGCGCATGAGCGGCGTCCCCCCGAACCGCACGCCCGGCGCCACGCCGGGCAGTCACGCTGAGGTGACGACCGCAGCCAACATGCGCCGCGCGCGCCGCGTCGGCTTCGTGACGATCGTCATCCGTGAATTCAGCCGCATCATGCGCATCTGGGGCCAGACGCTGGTGCCGCCCGTCATCACGGCGACGCTGTACTTCATCATCTTCGGCAACCTGATCGGCGGGCGCATCGGGCAGATGGGCGGCTACACGTACATGCAGTACATCGCCCCCGGCCTGATCATGATGTCGGTGATCACCAACAGTTACGGCAACGTGGTGTCGTCGTTCTTCGGCGCGAAGTTCGGCCGGCACATCGAAGAACTGCTGGTGTCACCGCTGCCCAACTGGCTGATCGTGCTGGGCTACGTCGCGGGCGGCATGCTGCGCGGACTGCTGGTCGGGCTGATCGTGACCATCATCGCCCTTTTCTTCACGCGCCTGCACGTCGAGCACCTGTTCGTGGTGATCGCCGCGGTGCTGCTCACCTCGGTCGTGTTCTCGCTCGGCGGCTTCGTCAACGCCGTGTTCGCGAAGAACTTCGACCAGATCACGTTCGTGCCGACGTTCATCCTGACCCCGATGACCTACCTCGGCGGCGTGTTCTATTCGATCCAGATGCTGCCCGGCTGGGCGCAGACGGTGTCGAAAGCGAACCCGATCCTCTACATGGTAAACGCGTTCCGTTACGGCTTCCTCGGGCACTCCGACGTCGACGTCGGCTTCTCGTTCGCGATCATGGCCATGTCCGTGCTGGTGCTGTACGCAGCCTGCGTGCTGCTGATGAATCGCGGCACGGGCATGAGGGAGTGAAGGAAGGGGAGTAGGGGATAGGGGTTAGTCGGAGGTGCAATTGATGCGTAAAGATGCGTCAAAGACCTGCCGCAGGGCGATGAACTGTCGGGCTCGTGCGAACTTCCGACTAACCCCTAACCCTCCTAACCCCTCCCCTCCCCTTCCTCTACTTCCTCCCCATGTGCGGTCGCTTCGCCTTCTACTCGCCCCACGAAGCCGTCGTCCGGCTCTTCGGGTTGCCGGACGACACGCCCGAGATCGAGGCGCGCTACAACATCGCGCCGACCACCTTCATCCCTGCCGTCCGCGAACTGCCCGACGACACATCGCCCGACATCGCGGCAACGCGGCGTCTAGCGATGCTTTACTGGGGGCTGGTGCCGGTCTGGGCCAAGGAAAAGTCCATCGGCGCCCGCATGACCAATGCGCGAGCAGAAACGCTGCGCGAGAAGCCCGCCTTCCGTACGGCTTATCGCAAGCGTCGCGCGCTGGTGCCGGCCGACGGGTATTACGAGTGGATGCAGCTCGGGCCACGCGACAAGCAGCCCTATTTCCTGCGGCCCGCGAGCGGCGGACCGTTCGCGCTCGCGGCACTGTGGGAAGCCTGGCGTGACCCGGCTTCGGGCGAACCGCTCGAGTCGTGCACCCTGATCACCACCGCGCCGCCGAAGTCGATCGCCTACATCCATGACCGGATGCCGGTGATCATTCCGGCCGCCGCCTATGCCGAGTGGCTCGATCCGCGCAACCAGGACGTGGAGCGGCTCGACCGACTGCTGAGCGCTGGCGGTGCGGGCGAGATGGTTGCGCACCGCGTGAGCCGGCTCGTCAGCAATGCGCGCAACCAGGGGCCGCAGCTGATCGAACCAGTGGAGGAGCCGCCTGAGGCGATGCAATTGAACCTCGCGCCTGGATCCGGCGACGACCGCCAATAAACGTCGTAACGCCGGAGCGCATCCTGCTGCTCCGCAGCCTCGCGCAACCGCGCGGCTGAGTGCAGAATCCGGCCCCATGCAGCGCACACCCTACGCCGGCAAGATCTTCGCCATCGGTTTCTACAAGACCGGCACGACGACGATCTACGAAGCGCTGAAGGTCCTGGGGTATCGCACGATCAACGGCGACAAGCCCGGCAGCTATCCGGACGCCGACGACGGCGAGACGATGCTGCGGCAGATCGAGCGCGGCGACTATCGGCTGCCGACGTTCGAGCTCTTCGATGCGTTCACCGATAACCCTTATTTCCACCTCTGGCGCGAGATCTACGCGCAATACCCGGACGCGAAATACATCCTGACGGTGCGCGACGAAGAGCGCTGGATCGAAAGCTGCGCGAGCTTCTACCGCAATCGCCGCATCCGGCCGATGCGCGTGTGGATGTTCGGCGAGCACGCGAACCCGGGTGCAAGCGCCGCGAGCCGGCAGGCATGGCTCGATGCGTACCGCGCGCACAACGCGGCCGTACGCGAACACTTTCGCAGCCGACCCGACCAGTTCCTCGAATTCGATCCGACCAAAATGCGCGAGTGGAGCCCGCTGTGCGAGTTCCTCGGCAAGCCGTTGCCCGGCCAGCCTTGGCCGCACGCCAACGTGACGCAATCGGACAAGCCATGGCGCGGCGCGTGGCGGCGGGTGCGACGCCTGCTCGGGATCGAGATGGGGGAAAGGGGTTAGTCGGAGGCAGGAAGGGCAGGAAGGGTAGGAAGGTAGGCAGGAACTTCTTCCACTTCCTAGCCTTCCTGCCCTTCCTGCCCTTCCGCCCCCTCCTACTCCGCTTCCTCGTGCGGCTTGAACGCCGACACCAGTTCCTGCTGCTTCCGCGCCGGCACCGGATCGTAGTGGCTCAGGTCCATCGTGTACGTGCCTTCGCCGCCGGTCAGCGCCTTGAGGCGTGACAGGTAGTCCTGCAGTTCGCCTAACGGCACCAGCGCGGCGATTTCCGACCGCCCACCCTGCAGCGTTTCCTGGCCGTTGATGCGCGCGCGTCGCGTCGCCAGGTCGCTGCTGACGTCGCCGATCGACACGGTCGGGCAGTTGATGACGATGCGCACGATCGGCTCGAGCACGATCGGGGCCGCCTGCCTGATCGCCTCGATGAAGGCCTTGCGGCCTGCCGACACGAACGCGACTTCCTTCGAGTCCACCGCGTGATGCTTGCCGTCGTACACGCTGACGCGGATGTCCTGCAGGTTGAACCCGGCGATCGCGCCTTCGGTCAGCACCTGCCGCACGCCTTTCTCGACCGCCGGAATGAACTGGCCGGGGATCGCGCCGCCGACGACGTCGTCGACGAACTCGAAGCCCGCGCCGCGTTCGAGCGGCTCGATGCGCAGGTACACCTCGCCGAACTGGCCGGCGCCGCCCGTCTGCTTCTTGTGCCGGCAATGACCTTCGGCCGGCCGCGTGATCGTCTCGCGGTAGGGCACCGCAGGCGGGCTGGTCTTGACCGACACGCCGTAGCGCTCCGTCAGTCGCTGCAGCATCACGCGCAGGTGCAGATCACCGAGGCCGTACAGCACCGTTTCGTTCTGCGCGACGTGATGTTCGACGCGCACGCACGGATCCTCGGACATGAGGCGATGCAGGCCCTCGGACAGCTTCTGCTCGTCGCCGCGCTTCTCGGAGCGGATCGCGAGCCCGAGCATCGCGGGCGGGAACGTCACCGACTTGAGGTGATGGTTGTCTTCGTCGTGCGAGTCGTGCAGCACCGCGTCGAACTGAATTTCGTCGATCTTGGGCACTGCGCAGATGTCACCCGGGATGGCCTGGGTGATCTCGACGTGGTCCTTGCCCTGCAACTGGTAGAGGTGCGCCAGCTTGATCGGCTTGCGGGCGTCGCCCACCAGCAGCTGCGCGCCGGGCCGCACGGTGCCCTGGTGCACCCGGAAGATACCCATCTTGCCGACGAACGGATCGATCGTAACTTTGAAGACGTGCGCGAGCACGTGCTTCGTCGGATCGGGGCTCACCGCCACGCGTTCTGCGGCATCGCCATCGCCCTTCAGGAACGGTGGGGGGTTGCCTTCGGCCGGGTTCGGCGCGAGGCGCGCCAGCACGGCCAGCAATTCGGGGATGCCCGCGCCGGTTTCGGCGGAGCAGAAGCAGACCGGAATCAGGTGGTCTTCACGCAGCGCTTGCTCGAACGGGTCGTGCAACTGTTCGGGATTCAGCAGTTCCTCGCCCTGTTCCAGGTAGAGGGCCATCAGCTTTTCGTCGATCTCGACCACCTGGTCGATGATCTCGGTATGCGCGGCAGCAACCGATGAGAAATCGGTCGCCTTGCCCTGCGACTGGAAGAAACAGTCGACGACCGACGCACCCCCATCAGCAGGCAGGTTCAGTGGCAGGCAGCTCTTGCCGAAAGCTTCGCGCAGTTCCGCCAGCACCTGTTCGGTGCGTGCCTCGCGCGTGTCGATCTTGTTGACGACGATGAGCCGGCACAGGCCCCGCGCCTTGGCGAATTCCATCATGCGCTGGGTCATCGGCTCGACGCCGTCGACCGCGCTCACGACGATCACCGCCGTTTCGACCGCCTCAAGCGCGCTCAGCGTGCGGCCGAGGAAGTCGGGGTATCCCGGGGTGTCGATCATGTTGACGCGACGGCCCTGCGTCTCGAAACCGCAGATGGCGGCATCGAGGGAGTGGAGCAGGGCTTTTTCCTGGGGGTCGAAGTCGCAGACCGTCGTGCCACGGGCAAGCGACCCCTTGGAACGGATTGCGCCAGACTGCGCGAGCAAGGCCTCTGCCAGCAGCGTCTTGCCCGCGCCGGCTTGGCCCACCAAAGCGATATTGCGAATGTCCTGGGTTGTGTAGGGCATGTTCGTATGCCTCCGTTGCTTATTTGACTCAGTCGATTGCCAGAGCATACGCCGGGGGTCGAGGAGCACCACTTCCACTTGCCGGGATTGGCTTCGGGCCTCTTTCAAGGTAGAAAGCCGGTACACGCGGCACCTGTCAGGTGCCTCCAGAAGGACCCAGGGACTACATGACTACGGGCAAGCGCGCCCTGATCGTGGATGACTCGCGATCGGCCAGAGTCATCCTGAGCCGGATGCTCGAACAGCACGGCATGACCGTCGATACGGCCGAGTCAGCGGAGCAGGCGCTTGAATACCTGCAGCGGAGCCGTCCCGACGTGATCTTCATGGATCACCTGATGCCGGGCATGGACGGGTTCCAGGCGGTCCAGACCATCAAGGCCGATCCGTTGACCGCGACCATCCCGCTCATGATGTACACCTCGCAGGAAGGCGAGCTGTACGTCAGCCAGGCACGCGCCCTCGGCGCGGTCGGGGTCCTGCCGAAGACGGTGCGGCCGGTGGACGTCTCGAGGATCCTGTACCAGCTCCACCTGCTGCCGGATCGGCGGACCCAGCGCCAGGCTTTGTTCGCCGGGCCCGCGGCTGCGGCTGCCCTGGCTGCCGAAAGCGCGCCCGACGACGCGGCGATGGCTGCTGCTCTGGCGGCCGCTAACGGCGACGATACGCAGACGGTCGATGCGCTGTCGACCACGGGAACCCGGCCGACGCTCTCAACGGCGCCGTTGGCGCCTTCGCCAGCCTCGATGGCCTTCACGCCGGCGCTGGCGTCCGAACTGCAGGCTGGCCTGCGCAATTCGGTCCACCATCTCGTCAAGGAACAGCTGAGCGAGCAGCGCCGGTTCATGCTTGCCACGTTCGAGGCGTTCGCGCGCCGGCTGACCAGCGAGATGAAGGAGACCATCGGCAAGATTCCGCCGCCGCCTTCCATCGAGTCGCTCATGCCACCACCGGCGCCCCGTCAGTGGTGGCCGGTCCTGCTCACCGCACTCTTCGCTGCCGTGCCGGCTGGGGTGCTCGGTTACGTGGCGTGGCAGCAGAACGTGACCAGTGCGTCCCTTACGCGTGAGCTCGCGGACTCGCGTGCGGCGGTCGAGCGGGCGAAAGCGGCGGCGATGGCGGCGGTCGCGGCGGCCAGCGCCACGGTAGCCAGCAATGCGCCCTTGGCGGCCACGTCGGCGGGCGGCGGGGTTGGCGGACCGAACGCGGACCCGGTCGCGACCGAGTACGTGCCCTACGGTGAGGCCCCACTGGCGGGCAGTCGCCTCGAGCGGCTGCGCGCGATGGCCTCGATGCTCGAGGGGCAACAGTTCAAGGGCCGGATCCGCGTCGAGTCCTACGTCGGCGATTTTTGCCTGAGCGGCAATGCCAACGAGGGGTTCACACCGGCCGACGTCAACGTGCCGGCGAACAAGTGCGATCTCGTCGGCAATCCCTTCGACGACTCGTTGTCGGCGGCGCAGCGACAGTCGGTGGACTTCGCCAACTTTGCTGCGACGTTGCGCCGTCGCACCGGTGGCGGCATCCAGATCGAAGTCGTGAACGGTGGCCGCAGCAAGCCCGTCGCGTACCCCGAGCAGCAGGAAAAGACGACGGCCGGCACCTGGAACACGGTCGCGGCCCAGAACAATCGCGTCGAATTCCACGTCCTGCCGGCCTCATGAGCGAGGCGCGGCTGGTCGTCTACGGCGCCACGGGGTACACGGGCGAGCTGATCGCGCGCGAAGCGGTTCGCCGCGGACTCCATCCCGTACTGGCCGGTCGCAACGAAGCTGCCGTCGCCGCCTTCGCCAGGGAACTCGGCTGTGACTATCGCATCGCGTCGCTCCATGATCCCGGCGCACTCGATCGCGCGCTCCAGGGCGCAACCGTGACATTGCACTGCGCGGGTCCGTTCTCGGCCACGTCGGCGTCGATGGTCGAAGCGTGCCTCCGGCAGCGCAGCCATTACCTCGACATCGCCGGCGAAATCGACGTGCTCGAAACCGTGCACGCGCGCGACGTCGATGCCCGGCAAGCCGGGGTCGTGCTGTGCCCGGCGACGGGCTTCGACGTCGTTCCGACCGATTGTGTCGCGGCGCGCCTGCACCAGGAGCTGCCCGACGCCACTTACCTGGCGCTGGGCTTTGCCGCGGACGGCCGGCCGAGCCGCGGCACGCTCAAGACCAGCGTCGAGAATCTTGCGCGCGGTGGACGCATTCGCAGCGCAGGGCGCATCACGCCGGTGGCCCACGCCTTCCGTGAGCGCGACATCGACTTCGGAACGGGCGTGCGCACGGCGGTGACGATCCCCTGGGGCGACGTGAGTACGGCCTACTGGACGACCGGCATCGGCAATATCGAGTGCTACATCGCAATGCCTGCTGCCAGTATCGCCAAGCTCAAGCGCCTGAACACGTTCGGCGGACTGCTGCGGTTTGGTCCGCTGCAGGGCCTGGTGAAGCGCATGGTGTCCAGGGGCCCGGCCGGACCGGATGCGGCCGCACGTGCGGCAAACAAGATGCTGGTATGGGGCGAGGTCCAGGCGCCGAGTGGCGAGCGGGTGACGGCGCGTGTGCGTGTCGCCAACGGCTACGACGTCACCGTGCAGGCGTCGCTCGCGATCGCCCAGCACCTGCTCGATGGCAAACCGGCCATCGCCGGTCACCGCACGCCGTCGCAGCTGATGGGCAGCGGCTTGGTCGAAACCCTGCCCGGCTCGAGCCGCATCGAGATCGTCCGCGACCGGGCCTGGAATCCGCAGCCTCCCCCCGCATGAGCGACGCATCCCGACGAGCCGCCGGCACGTCCCCGGACTTCGTGCCGCCCTGGCGGTTGCGACATCACCACTTGCAGTCGATTTATCCGAGCCTGCCGCTGCGACGGGCAGGCGTGGAGCAGCGTGCGTCGGTGCTGCGCCAGGCGTCGCGCGAACGAATCCTCGACTGCGGTGATGGCGTGCGTCTGCTCGCATTGGTTGCAACCCAGGCCGATGCAGGGCGGCAACCGTCCGACCGGCTTGCCGTGCTGCTGCATGGCTGGGAGGGCAGCGCGAACTCGTTGTACCTGCTGTCGCTCGGACAGAACCTGTTCGACGCCGGCTACGACGTGGCGCGCCTCAACCTGCGCGATCACGGCGACAGCCACCATCTCAATTCCGGGATCTTTCATTCCTGCCGCATCGCCGAAGTGGTCGGTGCCGTGCGCGAACTGCAGCGGCAGCATCCAGGCAAGCGGCTCGTGCTCGCAGGGTTCTCGCTCGGCGGCAATTTCTGCCTGCGCGTCGGTGCGCGCGCAGCCGATGCGGGCATCGACGTCTCGCGCATCGTCGCGGTCTGCCCGGTGATCGATCCCGCACACACGCTGACGCGCCTCGAGGCGGGCTGGGCGCTGTACCGCGAGTACTTCGTGTGGAAATGGCGCCGCTCATTGCGCAAGAAACGCGAGGCGTGGCCGGACGTGTACCACTCGCTCGACGACATCATCGAGCTCGGCAACCTCACCGAGATGACCGATCGACTGGCATGCGGGTACGGCGGCTTTCCCTCGCTGCTGGAATACCTGCGGGGTTACGCGCTGGTCGGCGGGGTGCTCGAGCCGCTGGAAGCGCTGCGTGATGCACGCGTTCGCATCATTGCGGCGGACGACGACCCGATCATTCCAGCGGCCGACCTCGAGCGGGTGGCACGGCCGTCCGTGCTCGAAATCACGCACACGCGTTACGGTGGCCATTGCGGCTATTACGACGGCGTCGTCGGGCCGACCTGGGTCGAGCGGCAGATCCTCGCGTCGTTCAAGTCTGGCGAGCCTGGCGAGCCCGGCTGAGTACTATTCCGCGCCCGCGCGCACGGACATCGCCGCCCGCCACTGTTCGAACCGGTCGATGACGGGATGCTCGCCCATCGGCGCAAAAGACTTTTCGATCGGCACGGGCAACCAGTCCTGTGGCTGGCCCGCGGCAAGATAGGCGATGCCGCGAGACGTCGCTTCCAGAGCCGCGGGTCGCTCCACGGTCATCTGCGTCGCCGCGGCCAGGGCTTCACACAGGTAGTCGCACACCGCGAGTCCGCCGGTGATCGTCAGTCGTTGCAGGGGCGCGGCACGATGCATGGCGAGGACGTTCACCGCGATCAGGAACGCGATGCTCTCGACGACCGCGCCGATCTGCTGCAGTTCGGTCGCGTCATCCACGTTGATGGCGGCGCTGCCCGCGACCGGCAGAAACTCGCTCCTGAAATCGGGCAACCAGTAAGGCGCGCCCAGCCCGCCGATGCCATTCATGAACAGGAGCGGCACGTCGCCACCGGCAAGCGATGCCGACAACGTCGTGAGCGTGCGCTTGACGTCGACGCCCACGCGCTTGCCGAGCCACTCGAGCGCGGCATAGGCGCCGTTGATGGTGCCTTCGTGGCAATAAAGCGCACCGGCGGCATCGTCGGTGCGGGCGTACAGCACGCTCTTCAGCAGCCCACGCGGCGCCGGGCCCGCACCGTCACGCAGCACGCGTTGCACGAACGCGCCTGTGCCAGCGTTGACGTAAACGGTGGTCGTCGAGGGCGGCCCGAACGCAAAGACCGCGGCGGACTGGTCGCCACTGCAGGCAAGCAACGGCGCGCGCCGGGTTGCATCGACGGCGATCGTGCCGAAATCGTGATTGGTGCCGACACAACGTGGCAGCACGGAAGCCGGGATACCGAAGGCCTCGAGCAGGGGAGGCGACCAGTCGAGCACCGCCGGATCGAACAGCAGCGTGCGCGATGCGTTGGCTGGATCCACGCAGGCCTCATCGGCCGCGCACAGGCCCTGCACGAGAAAGCTGGCGAGTGGTCCCGCGTAGAGCCGTTCGTCGCGCAAGGCCAACCGCACTGCGGGCAGCTCGTCCAGGCACCAACGGAGTTTGCTTGCGCCATAGTGCGGCGACAGTGGCAGGCCCGTGAGTTCCCGCACCCATCCGGAGCGGATGCCCAGGTGTTCCTGCAGCCAGGATGCGTTGCGTCGATCCTGCCAGGAGAGCGCGGGGCTCAGCGGCGTTCCTTGGGTGCGGTCCCAGCAACAGATGGTCGAGCGCTGCGTCGCGAGTCCTGCGGCCACGATCGGTCGTCCTGCTGCGAGCGGTGATTCGCAGGCGTCGTGCGCCGCCGTCCGCAGCGACTGCAGCAGTTCGGCCGCATCGTGCTCCACGCGATCGTCGCCCATCCTTCGCGTATTGATCGGGACGTGGGCGGACGCCACTTCGCGGCCGAGCGAGTCGAACAGGACAGCGCGACTCGCCGTGCCGCCCTGGTCCAGCGCGAGGAACAACGCACGGGATTCTCCGGGCGGCAGCAGCTCGCGGCGGATGGCGCTCAGTTCACCGGCGAGCCAGGCCAGGTCCTCGTCACCGCCGCTGGCACTCATGCTCTGGACGCAGCCTCGTCGTACGCGGCGCGCAGGCTGCGCACCGCCATCGTCTCGACGTACTTTGCGCCGAGTTCGTGGCAGTGACGCGCGGTCTCGAGGTCACGCACTTCGTAGATCGCCCAGTCCCACGGACCAGGCCACAGCTTCTCCGTCGCGGCGGGGAGGCGCTCCAGGTTGCAGAAAAGGAACTCTGGCGCGAGTTCCGTGGCCTCGCGCAGGCTGTCCGCGTCGTAACGGTCCAGCACCCAGCCGATGCGCGCGCCCGTCATCAGGCGCAGGATCTTGACGGCGGCGAGGTCGAACGAAATCAACACGCAGCGGTCGAGCACGGGCTGCAGCACTTCGTTCATCCGGCGCAGCACGGCTTCGCGACCGAACTGACGCAGGCTCGAGCGCTTCACCTCGACGAAAGCGGTGACGTCGCCCCAGCCGGCAATGGCAGCCACGGCTTGCGCCAGCGACGGGGCGCAGGTGCCGGCGAAGGTGTCACCGAAGCGGCCGGCTTCGCCGACCGCGATTTCGGCGAGCTGCGACCAGGACAGCGAGTGCACGCTCTCGGGACGGTTGCCCACGCGGGCGAGATCCGCATCGTGGATCACGACGGGAACGCGGTCGGCCGTCAGTTGCACGTCGAACTCCACGTGGCGCACGCCGAGGGCCACGGCCGACTCCAGTGCCTGCAACGTGTTCTCGGGGAACTCGATGGCATTGCCGCGATGCGCAATGATGTCCGGCAGCCGGGTGTCGTTGTCGTTCATTGTTCTCCTCCGCACTGGCGGATGCATCCCGGACGCAGAGTTTACTTAATGTGCGACAATGCGCGCTTGGTGACTGCGCAGTCGATCGTCCCGCGATGTGACGGGCGTCACGCATGGACAGTGCCGGTCACCAAGATGGACGTGTACTGTCAGCCACGTGCCGGCCGGACCATCCGAAATGGTCGTAAATGCTGGTCCGGTGCGTTGGCACGCAAGTTGCTAGTTCCTTCCTCAAGAACACCTGCACACAACGACGATGTCCGACACGATCAGTCCAGAGGAAGTCCTCGCCCTGCTGTTTCCCGAGCCGGCTGCGGCCGGCAACCCGAGCCTGTCGGTGACCGCCTTCGTGCGCGATCCCCAGGGCGGGTTGATGCTGGCGTCCGTGGTGCCAAGCCGCATCCTGCTCGAGACGGCCAGGGTCGCCGGCCGCTGGAACAGCGGCACTCCGATCCTCGATCCGCATACCCGCGAAATCATCGGGTACGAACTGGCGCCGCTCGCGGTCGCCTGACACGACCGGCGGTACTGTCACGCTGCCGAACCTCGCGGCAGCGTGCGCTATATTCCACGTTGCGCAGGGCGCGATCCGCCGCCCCTGACGGGGTAGCAATGTCTCTTCTTCGCGCCGGGCCGGCCACATGACCGGGTCACGACGGGTTCGACTCGGCTGGGTGCGCCGCACGATGCGCCGCATCCGGGCGGAACGAGGCGCCGATGCATCGCCCCTCCTCGTCCGGCGGGCCGCGCGACCCCCCGAAGTCACGTTGCTGCTCCGCGCCGGCTTCGTGCTGTCGCTGGTCGCCTCGGTGTTCATCGTCTTCCTGCTCGACCGCGACGGCCTGCGGGACCAGATCGACGGCAACGTCTCGGTCACGGACGTCCTTTATTTCACGATGGTCACCATCACGACCGTCGGTTACGGCGACATCGTCCCGGTCTCGGACCCGGCGCGTCTCATCGACGCGTTTTTCGTCACGCCCGTGCGGATCTTCGTCTGGCTCACGTTCCTGGGCACGGCCTACCAGCTCATCATCCAGCGACTCATCGAGGAATGGCGCATGTTGCGTTTGCAGCGCGAATTGAAGGACCACGTCATCCTCTGCGGTTACGGTCACAGCGGTTCGATCGCCGCCGCCGAACTGCTGTTGCGGGGCTGGGAGCCCGAGCAGATCGTCGTGATCGACCCGGACCGCGAGGAACTCACCCGTGCGGCCGACCGCGGTTTCATCGGCCTGCACGGCGATGCGTCGAGCGAGGAAATCCTGCGGGTGGCCGGCGTGCAGCGCGCGCACTCGGTCATCGTGAGTGTCGGTCGTGACGACACCACCGTCCTGATCGTCCTCACGGTACGCGCGCTGGCGCACGGCGCGCGCATCATCGCCAGCGTCGCCGAACCGGAGAACGTCAAGATCGTGCGCTCGGGTGGCGCTGACGAGATCGTCTCGCCATCGCGCGTCGGCGGCTACCTGATGGCCGATGCGGTCGGCACGCAGGGCACGATCGACTTCGTGTCGGAATTGCTGTCATTCCGCGGCAAGTGCCAACTCGTCGAACGCGAGGCCCGTCCGGAAGAAGTCGGCCGGCTCGCGCGAGAAACCGAGGGCACAGTGATCGTCGAGATTCGTCGCGGGCAAAGCCGATTCGGATGCTGGACCGACCCGACGCTGCGGATCGAAGCGGGCGACCGCGTCATCGCCATCGACTCGAACGAGTAAGGCAGAAAAGAAAAAGCCCCGCTTGTGCGGGGCCGGGGTCACTGATCGAACGCTGTCTTTCTTTTTGTTCTGCTCTGCTTCTTGTTCGCGTTCTGCAACCAGAGTTCTTATTGCACGCTCTGTCTTGTCGAGTCTTTTCCTTCGGATTCAATCCCCTGGCGGACATCCCCACCGTGAGCTGGCTTGCCCGTCCTTCGCCCTGCGGCGTTTCTTCTGCTCTCTGGGCCAATGAAGGACAATGTGATTAAGCAAACTGCGTGCCATTCTAAAAAAGCCGTATGTTTTCAATGGCTTGTAGGTCCTCAGTGAAATCCGGGTCGTGCCGGGCTGCCGCAGCACGTCAGTTTCGTAAAAAATGCCGACACGAGGTGCGCGCAAGTCGCTGCCATGCAAGGAAACATTCATGACGAAACTCGGGCTTCACCCGGCATCCGCCGTCACGCGGCAGCGCGGCCAGTCCACTGTGGCCTTCCTCGCGCTCGGTGCCGCGCTCGCCATCGGTCTCGTGCTGGCTGCGTGGATCGTTGCTTCGAGCCTGGAGCGCATCAAGCTGGCGGGCGACAAGATCACCGTGAAGGGCTATGCCGAGGAGAAAGTGATCTCCGACGCCGGCGCCTGGCGCGCCATCGTCAGCGTGCGCGCACCTGACCTGGCCACGGCTTACGGCAAGCTCGCCGCCGACTCGGCGCGCGTCGTGACGTACATCGGGTCGGTCGTGGGCGCTGACGCAGAGAGACTGCAGCAGGGCACCGTCAATACGCAGACCGTTTATGAGTTCGGCCCCGGTGGCGTGCAGACCGGTCGCGTTCTCGGGTACGAACTGAGCCGTCAGTTCGAGTTCTCGTCGAAGAACGTCGCGCAGATCGGCATCATTGCCACGGGCGCATCACGCCTGATCAGCGATGGTGTTGCGATCAATGCGATGCCGCCGCAGTACTTCTTCACCGACCTCAACGCAGTGAAAGTGCGGCTGATCGGCGCGGCGACCAAGGATTCGCTGCTGCGAGCGCAGCAGTTCGCTGCGAACAGCGGCGTGACGGTGGGGCCGCTGCGCTCGGCGTCGCAGGGCGTGTTCCAGATCACGTCGCCGAATTCGACTGAAACGGCCGACTACGGCAGCTACGACACGAGCACGGTCGAGAAGCTGGTCAAGGCCGTGGTGACGGTGGAGTACGCGGTCACGCGCAAGTAGTGCTGCAGAGGGTCAGAACGCGTTGATGCCCGTCAGCTCGCGACCGATCGTGAGCTGGTGAATGGTCTCGGTGCCTTCGTACGTGATGACGCTCTCGAGGTTGAGCGCGTGCCGGATCGGCACGTACTCGGCGCTGATGCCGGAGCCGCCGAGGATGTCGCGTGCATCCCGCGCGACCTCGATCGCCGCGCGGCAGTTGTTCCACTTGGCCAGCGAAACGTGCGAAGGCGACATCAGCCCCTGGTCCTTCAGGCGGCCGAGTTGCAGCGACATCAGCTGCGCCAGCGTGATCTTGCGCGACATTTCCGCCAGCCGGATCTGGATCGCCTGCGTCGCGGCGAGCGGACGGTTGAACAGGATGCGCGTCTTCGAGTACTCGAGCACTTCCTTGAGGCACGCCTGCGCAGCGCCGATCACGCCCCAGGTGATGCCGTAGCGCGCCTGCGTCAGGCACGAGAGCGGTGCCTTGATGCCGCAGGTAGTGCCGGGAAGCATCGCGGAATCGGGCACGACGACGTCATTCAGGAAGATCGCGCCGGTGGCCGACGCGCGCAGCGAGAACTTGTTCTCGATCTCCGGGGTTTCGAGGCCCTGCGTGCCACGGTCCACCAGGAAACCACGGATGCCTTCCTCGGCCCGCGCCCAGATGATGAACACGTCGGCGATCGGCGAGTTCGTGATCCACATCTTGGCGCCGTTCAGCACCCAGTCGCTGCCGCGACGCTTCGCGTGCGTCTTCATGTTGGCCGGGTCCGAGCCGCCGTGCGGTTCGGTGAGACCGAACGCGCCGATCACTTCGCCCTTCGCCATGCGCGGCAGGTAGCGTTGCTTCTGCTCATCGCTGCCGTACGTGTAGATCGGGTACATGCAGAGCGACGACTGCACCGAGACGAAGCTGCGCAGGCCGGAATCGCCGCGCTCGAGTTCCTGGCAGATGAGGCCGTAGCTCACTGCGTTCATGCCCGCGCAGCCGTAGCCTTCGAGCGAGCTGCCAAGCAGGCCGAGCCCGGCGAGTTCGCCGACCAGTTCCTTCGGGAACGTGTGGTTCTCGAAATGCGGCCGGATGACCGGGAGCACGGCATCGTCGACGAAGCGCGCCACGGAGTCCTGCACCATGCGTTCTTCTTCGGAGAGCGAGGCGCGGACGTCGTACAGGTCGAGCGGATTCAGGGCATTGGCGGGCACGGGAACTCCCGGTCGGATTCTGGTTCGGGGGAGCGCGATTCTAATGGAAACGGTGGCCCGACACCCGCGCCGGCCCTATGCTGACGGGCCGGACGGAATGTCATGAAAATCCCAGAAATCCTGCTCGTTGAAACCTTCCACAAACCCGGCTCGCTGGCCAGCGTCCTGGCGGTCATCGCGGACGAGCAGCTCGCGATCGAGCACCTGCAGTCGTTGCGCCGTGAACAGGGCCGCACGCTCTGGGAAATCACCGTCGAAATCGACGAGCAGGCCAATCCGGGTTTCTATTCCAGGATCGACGCGCTGCCGAACGCGCGTTTCGTCGGCAAGTCCGACCGCGTGTTCAACCGCCACCGCGGCGGCAAGATCCACATGCAGCCGACGCTCGCGATCACGACGCAGCAGATCCTGCGCGATATCTACACGCCTGGCGTGGCTCGGGTCTGCCTGGCGATCCGGGACGATCCGTCCAAGGCCGCGCTGTACACGAATCGCCCTAACACGGTCGCGGTCGTGACCAACGGCACGGCCATCCTCGGGTTGGGGGACATCGGCCCGCTGGCGGGGCTGCCGGTGATGGAGGGCAAGGCCGCGCTGTTCGCCGCCCTGGTCGGCATCACTGCCGTGCCGATCCTCATCGATTCGCGCGACCCCGAACGCATCATCGAGACGATCGTGGCGATCTCGCCTTCGTTTGGCGCAATCCAGCTCGAAGACATCGCGGCGCCCGAGTGCTTCACGATCGAGGCCGAGCTGGTGCGACGGCTGCCGATCCCGGTGCTGCACGACGACCAGCACGGTACCGCGGTCGTCGCGCTCGCCGCCCTGGTCAACGCCACCAGGCGCGTCGGCCGGAAGCTGGCGACCTCGGTGATCGGACAGGTCGGACTGGGTGCGGCGGGTCTCGGCATCGCGCGATTGCTGCGCGCCCAGGGCGTGCAGCGCCTGATCGGTGCCGACCTGCGGCCGGAGGCCATCGAACGCTTCAGGGCGCTCGGTGGAGAGGCAATGGCCTTGCCCGACGTGTTGGGCCAGGCAGACATCGTGGTCGCGACCACCGGCGTGAGGGGGCTCATCAAGGCCGAATGGGTGCGTCCGGGCCAGATCGTCTTCGCGCTCTCGAATCCGGACGCCGAGATCGAGCCCATGGTCGCGCTCGAACGCGGCGCCGTGTTCGCGGCCGACGGCAAGGGCATCAACAACGTCGCCGCGTTTCCAGGATTGTTCAAGGGCGCCCTCGAGGCAGGGGTGCCCAGGTTTACCGACGAGATGCTGGTCGCAGCGGCGCACGCGCTGGCGAAACGAGCCGGTCCCGAGGAACTCTTGCCCGATCCATTGAATCTAGATACTCATCGGGCCGTCACTGCCGCAGTGCGCGCAGCCGCGATCGAACAAGTATCAACTGCGATTTTATAATCAGCCAATAAACGCAGGCCTGCTCACAGACTGTGAAATTTTTAATCAGGAGTTGCGCATGAATCGTTCAGCCAGATCCGGCTTCATCGCCCTGTTTGCCGCTGCCTCCGTGGCCCTGGCCGGGTGCGCTTCGATGGAAGACATGGCCACCAGCCCCGACAAGGAAAAGACTCGCAAGGGCGCCGGCTATGGGGCCGCCGCCGGCGCGGTCGTCGGTCTGCTCAGCGCGGGCAACAACCCGTTCAAGTCCGCGATGATCGGAGCGGCGGCGGGTGCGCTTGTCGGCGGGTCTGTCGGCTATTACATGGACAAGCAGGAAGCCAAGCTGCGCGAGCAGATGGCCGGTACCGGCGTCGACGTCGTCCGCACCGGCGACAACATCACGCTCGACGTCCCGGGCGGCGTGACGTTCGCCTTCGACAGTTCCAACCTGAACTCGCAGTTCTACCCGGTGCTCGACAAAGTGGCCGGCACGCTCAGCGAGTACAACAAGACGATCATCGAAGTGGCCGGGCACACCGACAGCGTCGGCAGTGACGCTTACAACCAGCAGCTTTCCGAGAGGCGTGCGAACAGCGTGGCGGCGTACCTGGCGAGCCACGGCGTGGACCGGTCACGCATGGTGACGATCGGCGCTGGCGAGGGTCACCCGGTCGCGACGAACGAAACGGAAGACGGTCGTGCGCAGAACCGGCGCGTGGAAATCACGATCGTGCCGGTGACCGAGGAAAGCGTGCAGAAGGCGAAGCAGGGCTGAGGGAAGGGGATAGGGGTTAGGGGCTAGTCGGAGGTGCAGGTGAACCGGATGATGCAGTTGCTCCTCCGACTAGCCCCTAACCCCTATCCCCTGACCCCTTGAAGCGAGTGGTCGCTGCGTTATGCGGCGACCACGAGCTTCTGCAGCTTCTTGATCGCATTCGCCTCGATCTGGCGGATGCGCTCGGCGGACACGCCGTACTGGTCGGCCAGGTCGTGCAGCGTGGCCTTGGGCTCTTCCATCCAGCGAGCGCGAAGAATGGCGCGGCTGCGTTCGTCGAGTTGCGTCATCGCGTGCGCAACGCGATCGCCGACGTCGTTGTCCCATTCCGCGTTTTCGATCGCAATGGCCGGGTCGGAGTCCGGCGCCGGCAGGTACGCCGAAGGGGAATACGACGACGAATCTTCGTCGTCCGACTCCGGCGTCGGGTCGTACGAGACGTCGCGCGACGAGAGGCGCCGCTCCATCTCGGTCACGTCGTGCTCGGTGACGCCCAGGTCGCGCGCGATGGCAGTGGTTTCCGCGGCCGACAACCAGCCCAGGTTCTTCTTGAACTTGCGCAGGTTGAAGAACAGCTTGCGCTGCGCCTTGGTCGTGGCGACCTTCACCAGGCGCCAGTTGCGCAGCACGTATTCGTGAATCTCGGCGCGGATCCAGTGGACCGCGAACGAAACCAGGCGCACTCCGACCGCCGGGTCGAAGCGCTTTACGGCCTTCATGAGGCCCACGTTGCCTTCCTGCACGAGGTCGCCGATCGGCAGGCCATAACCGGCATAGCCGCGCGCGATATGCAGCACGAAACGCAGGTGCGACAGCACGAGCTGGCGCGCAGCGTCGAGGTCGCCATCGCGGTGATAGCGGACGGCAAGTTCCTGCTCGTCCTCGCGGCTCAGCACCGGGATGCGACTGACCGTATCCGCGTAGGCGTCAAAGCTGCCAATCGGACCGGCAAGGGCCAATTCAGCGGGCGTGCGGGTAACGAGGGCGGTGGCCGTGGTCATCGGTTCGAAGTACCTCTCAGTACCTGTGTGAAGCCAATATTAGCAGTCTGCGAGTTGGAGTGCTAAATGACCTGGAAGTTCCTCATAACCGCGTCGAAACGCGATAAACACGTTAATAAACAGTAGCTTGAGGGAAGGCGAGGAAGGCCCGGAAGGCCCGGAAGGGCAAGAAGGGCAAGAGGTCCGGGAAGGCCGATCCTTCCTGTCCTTCCTGTCCTTCCTGTCCTTCCTCGCCTTCCTATTTCGGCTCGATCTCGCGCAGCTCGCGTGTGGCCACGATGAATGAGCCGAGCCAGCCGAGCAGCGCGCCGCCGAGCAGCAGCGCGACCCAGCCAATGAGGCCGACGCCCTGCAGCTCGAACTGGCTGCCGTACAGGCCGGCAATGCGCTGCACCGGCGCGCTGAGCACGGCGACGACGATGGCGACGATGAGGCCCGCAATGAGGCCACCGGCCAGGCCGTACCACACGCCGTTGTAGAGAAACGGCCGGCGCACGAAGGCATCGCTGCCGCCGACTAGCTTGGTCACTTCGATCTCGCCACGCCGGTTTTCGATGTCGAGGCGGATCGTATTGCCGATGATCACGAGAATGCCCAGCGCGAAGAGCACGGCCGCAAGGAACACCCCGCGTCGGATCACGTCGAGGATCGCGTTGAAGCGGCTGACCCACTCGGTGTCGAGCTGCACGATGTCGACGCCGTCGATCTTCTTGAGCTCGTTCGAGAGTTCCTGCACGCGTCCCGCTTCGCGGTACTCGGCATCCGGTCGCACCACTAGCGCGTGCGGCAGCGGATTGGCCTTGAGGGCGTCGAGTGCGGCGCCGAAGCCCGAGTTGCGGCGGAACTCCGCGAGCGCAGCGTCGGCCTCGATCAGGGTGACTTCGTCGACGTCGCGGCGCTGGCGGATGCGCTCGGCCGCGCGTTTCGCCTGGTCCAGCGACGCACCCGGCTTCATGTAGACGGAGATGTCGAGCGCGCTGTTCCAGCCCCCGCTCGCGACGCGCACGTTCTGCACCAGCACGTGCAGGCAGGCTGGCAACGCGAGCGCGATGCCGATGACGACGATCGTCAGCATCGTCGCGAATGGCTGCTGCCAGAGCCGCCCCAGCGACCCCACCAGCGTCTGCACGTGCCGTTCGAACCACTGGTTCATGGTCAGTCCGCCCGGATTTCCGGCAGCAGCGGTTCGGGATGGGCATCCCACGTGTCGACTGCGCGGCCCTGCGCGAGGATTACTCGCCGCACGCCGAAGCGCTCGATCAGGTGGATGTCGTGGCTCGCGATCAGCACCGTGACGCCGACTTCGTTGAAGCGCTTGAAGATGTTCATGACCTCGATCGCGAGATCGGGGTCGAGGTTGCCGGTGGGTTCGTCGGCGATCAGCAGTGCCGGCTTGCCGATGATTGCGCGCGCGATGCCGACGCGCTGCTGCTCGCCGGTCGAGAGCTCGATCGGGCGCGAGCGTTCACGGCCCAGCAGGCCCACCTGGTCGAGCGCGGCGCGCACCCGCTTCTGGATTTCCTTCTCGGGCACGCCGGCGATGACGAGCGGCAGGCCCACGTTGTCGTAGACCGGCCGGTCCATCAGCAGCTTGTGGTCCTGGAACACGACGCCGATCTGGCGGCGGAACGCGGGAATCTTCGAGCGAGGCAGGGCGGAAGTGTTCTGGCCGTTCACCACCAGCGTGCCCTTGCTCGGGCGCTCGATCAGCGCGATCAGCTTCAGCAGCGTGCTTTTGCCCGCGCCCGAGTGACCCGTGAGAAACACCATCTCGCCGCGCGCGATGTCGAGCGAGAGGTCGCTGACCGCCTCGCGTCCGTTCGGGTAACGCTTGGAAACGTGATCGAAACGGATCACGCGCCGGCTCCCGTGCGGGAAGGCGACAACACGGCGTCGACGAATGCGCCGGCATCGAACACGTCGAAGTCGGCCGCTGTCTCGCCGATGCCGATGAAACGGATCGGCAGCTGCAGCGTGTCGGCGATGGCCAGGACGATGCCGCCCTTGGCCGTGCCGTCGAGCTTGGTCATGACGAGGCCCGTGACGCCCACGGCCTGCTGGAACTGCTGTGCCTGCGCCAGCGCGTTCTGGCCCTGGCTGCCGTCGAGCACCAGCAGCACTTCGTGCGGCGCCGTCGGATCGAGCCGCGTGAGCACGCGCCGCACTTTCTTGAGCTCTGCCATCAGGTTGCTCTGTGTGTGCAGCCGGCCCGCGGTATCGGCAATCAGCACGTCGGTGCCGCGCGCCTGCGCGGACTGCAATGCGTCGAACGTGACTGCGGCCGGGTCGGCGCCCGCGCCCTGCGCGATCACGGGAACGTTGTTGCGCTCGCCCCAGACCTGCAGCTGCTCGATCGCTGCGGCACGGAACGTGTCACCCGCGGCGAGCAGCACCTTGCGGCCTTCGGCGCTGTAGCGGTGCGCGAGCTTGCCGATCGTCGTCGTCTTGCCCGAGCCGTTGACGCCGACCACGAGGATCACGAACGGCTTACTCGCCGCGTCGATGACGAGTGGTTGCGCGACCGGCTGCAGGATTTCGAGCATGGCCGAGCGCAGTGCGGCGAGCAACGCGTTCAGGTCGCCGAGTTCCTTGCGCTGCACGCGACCGCGCAGCGAGCCCAGGATCTTCTCGGTGGTCTCGATGCCGACGTCGGCGGCGATCAGGCGCGTCTCGAGTTCGTCGAGGACGGTCTCGTCGATCTTGCCGCCGGGCAGCAGGTTGGTGAGGTCGTACGTGAGCCACGAGTCGCCGCGGTTCAGCTTGGCGCGCATGCGCGCGAGCCAGCCCTGCTTCGGCGCTTCGGTCGCGGCCGGCGCGGATGCGGGAACGGCGGACGCAGCTTCCTCGGCGTCGGGCTGGGCGCCCTCGCCGGTCTTCTTCGACCGGAAACCGAATAAACCCATGGTGCTGCGTCGTCGTCCAGGCGTCAGGAACGGCGATTGTAGCGGACCCCAAAAAAGAAGGGCGGGATCGCTCCCGCCCTTCGCTCACGCTGACTGTCTGCGCGTCAGTTCAGGTCGAGCACCGTCGGGTCGGTGATCACGACAAACGGGCCGCCCGGCTGCGCTGCCGTGGCGCCGAACAGCACCGCTTGCCGCTGCATCTCGACGGTGGCGGGGAGGCTGGCCGTGGGGTCGAACAGCGTGCCGTGCGAACCCTTCGAGAAGAACGTGTAGCCGCCGTTGCCCGCGCTGACTGCATTCGGGCCGATCGTCTTGAGCTTGTTGAGCCCGCCCACGGCAATCAGTCGATCCGTGGAGTTGTTCGGCACGACCGTGTCGTTCAGGACCTTGATCAGGTGGACCGGGTGCATCGTCACCGCGTCCTTGATGTGATTGATCGGGTCGCCTGAATCGACCACTGCCTGGAAGTCGCGGAAGAACAGGTTGTAGGCGTATGAATTTTCAGCGAGCTGTCCCGTCACGCCCGCCTTGATCCTTGGGCCGAAGGTCTGCGAGTCGAGCAGCAGCTTGGTGATCACGCCGCCCGGAACGGACAGCGTGGCCGTGCGCAGATCGTTCGTGAAGTGGATGTGCGAGCCGCCGACGATGGCGCCGAGCGACAGGCCGGTGAAGCTGATGCGCGCCGGATCCACGCCCACCGGGCCGGCCGGGGCCGGGGTGCCCGGGGCGATCGCAAGGCCCGGGATCGACTTCGTGAGCTGGATGAGGTCGGCCTCGGCCTGGCGCAGGTTGTCACGCCCCGTGGACGGGCTCGGCAGGTTGATGAAGTGCGTGCCGGAGGCGTCAACCTTTCCGTCGCGGGGGGCGGCACCGGTCGTGTTATTGACGAGGTCGACGTCGAAGGTGCGCTCCGTAGCGCCGATGCACTGCGGCAGCGCCGGCGAGCAGTACAGCGCCCCGAAGGCGGGGTCGCCCTGCACGATACCGTGCAGCGGCAGGTCCATCGCGACGACGATGAAGCAGGCATCCGCGTAGGCATCCGCCATGGTGAGCGCTTGCCCACGGTTACCGGTGATGCCGTGCTGCACGATGGCCACCGGCCAGCCGGCGGCGGGCTTGCCCGTGCAGGACGACGCGGCGTTCGGAATCGTGACCACGATCGGCACGGTGACGTCGGCGACCTTGGCGGGGACCGGGTTGAACATCGTCAGGTTGCGGCTCGTGGCGTCGATGCCCGGCACCTGCGATGGGCCGGCCGCGGTCCAGAACTTGGTGAGTACCGACGCGCTGTCAGTCGCGCTAGCCGCCGGCGTCAGGTAATACGGCAACTTCGTCGAGCCAACGTAGATGTCCGCCTTGCCGGCAAACGCCGCGTTGACCGCCTTGGTCGTGAGGCCAGTCGGCACGATCAGCGTCTGCTGTGGCGTCGTGATCTTAGAGACCACGTCGAGCACGTCGTCGATCGACTGCGTGGAGAAGCTCCAGGTGAGGATCACCGAGGCCGGGCTCGTGCCCGTGACGGCCTGGGCAATGCCGAGGTGCGCCTTCGTGAGCTGGCAGATCTGCCGGAGCGTCGTATCCGTGATCGTGCTGCAGTCGGCCGGCGCGGACTTGAACGACCCGTATAGCGTGCTTGACCCCATGGCGGCGCCGTTCGTGGCCTTGAGGCCGTCGGTAAGTACCACGAGGTAGCCGACGTTCAGGACCTTGCCGATGTTCGGGCCGCTGTCATTGACGGCCGGTCCCGAGCTGAAGGCGAGCGGCTTGAGCGGCGTGATCCGCAGGAACGTGCCGGAAGAGTCGACGTCGGGTGACACATCAGCGGTGAAGTCGGTTCCGTAAGTGAGCACGCCGGCGACCGGACTCGTCGCGCCGGTGGGCAGGAAAGCGGGGTTGGTGGCTGGCGCCTTGGTGGTCGGGTCCAGCCACAGCTTCACGATCTTCACGGAGCTGGCGCTGATAGAAGCCGGATCAAGAGGCAGCGAGAAGCCAGTCGTCAGCGACGCGGTCGTGGACCAGCCGTCCTGCGAGTTCAGCGCGGTCTGCATTGCAGCCGCGCGCCACGGCACGGTAGGCAGGTTGAGCGTGCCGTCCACCGGAGCGCCCGGGATCGCGAAGTACAGGTCGTATGGGTAAGGCACGTCGAGGACAGACGCCGCGAGGTTGATATCGAACTTCGCGAAGGCCACTTCCACTGGCGGCGGTGGCGACTCTGGTCCCTCACTTGAAGCATGGCACCCGCCGAGCGCGATGCCTGCAATCACTGCCGCAAGCGCGGGTGCGAACGGCCTGTTCCTGGACTCGAACATTTGCTTTCCCCTCAGTTAAATCCGCGCGTAGCATCACGCGTATTAGTGATCTTCACGAAGCCTACGCTCGCCTGACGATGCCGCGCAACAATCGCCCGGAAACACCGCGAGCGGACCGTTTTGCAGACGCAACAGTCGATCCGGCAGACCGTCCCCCGACACGTCGCACGGCAGCCCTCCGCGGCGGCCGGCACGAAGTCCGAATCATCGGCGGCGAATGGCGCGGTCGCAAGCTGCATTTCCCGTCGGCCGCCGGCCTGCGCCCGACTCCGGACCGAGTCCGGGAAACTCTGTTCAACTGGCTGCAGTTCGAACTCGCCGGCAAGCGTTGCCTCGACCTGTTCGCCGGCAGTGGCGCACTTGGGCTGGAGGCGCTGTCGCGGGGCGCCGCGGAAGTCGTCTTCGTCGAGCGCGACACGGCGTCCGCCCGGGCGATCGGCGAAGTGCTCGGCCAGCTCAAGTGCAGCCGTGGCCGCATCGACCAGTCCGATGCCTTTGCCTGGCTCGAGCGTGCCCCGCCCGTACGACCCTTCGATATCGTGTTCCTTGACCCGCCTTATGACGCGGCGTGGTTGCCCGCACTTACGGAAAAGCTGGAGTGCGGCGGGTGGCTCGCCCCCGGGGCGTGGATCTACCTGGAAGACGCGGCGGCGCGCGGTGAGCCGACGCTGCCGGCCGGCTGGACGCTGTTGCGCAGCAAACGCGCGGGCGACGTCGGCTATCATCTCGCTCGCCGGGGCGTGCCGGCCCCAGAAGACAACAAACAGGCACGGGGAACCGAATGAGCAGTCGCGCGATGTATCCAGGCACGTTCGATCCATTTACGAACGGCCACAACGACCTGGTCCGGCGGGCGAGCCGGATCTTCGACAAGGTCGTGGTCGCGATTGCCGCGAACCCGGGCAAGGCGCCGTTGTTTCCGCTCGAGAAGCGCATCGAGCTGGTGAAGATCGTGCTCGCCGACCTCGATAACGTCGAAGTCATGGGTTACACGGGTCTCACGGTGGAATTCGCGCGCGCCAACGGGCTCAACGTGATGATGCGCGGCCTGCGCGCGGTGTCGGATTTCGAGTTCGAGTTCCAGCTCGCGACCATGAGCCGCCACCTGACCGACCAGGTCGAGACGGTGTTCCTGACGCCGACCGAGCAGTTCAACTTCATCTCGTCGACGCTGATCCGCGAGATCGCGAGCCTCGGCGGCAACATTTCAGAGTTCGTGCATCCGGCCGTAGCCGACGCCCTGCGCGCGCGCTTCGCCAAGCAAGCGCTCTGAGGTCCGCCCGTCGGTAAGGCGTTCCGGCATCGGCCGCCGCGCCATTTCATGGCGCATCCAGCGCATATGGGCCGTGTGGCCGCTTGCGGCCGACACGAACATGGTGCTCCCCGACCGAGGAGCCCCGATGTCGTCGTTGCCGCTGCCCCTGCCCCTGTGGCCCGAAGCCGAACGTCCCCGTGAAAAGCTGCTGAAACTAGGCGCGACGGCGCTTTCGGAAGCCGAACTGCTGGCGATCCTGCTGCAGTCGGGAACGCGCGGTCGCACGGCGGTCGATACCGCCCGTGGCTTGCTAGGCGAGTTCAAGTCGTTGCGTGGCTTGCTGACCGCCGAGCGTGAGGCGGTCTGCCGAACCCCGGGCCTCGGCTCGGCCAAATTCGCCCTGCTGCAGGCGGCGCTCGAGCTTTCCCGGCGGCACTACGCGGAACAGATGCTGGCCGGTCCGCCGTTGGCGAACCCCCGAGCCACGCGAGACTTCCTGAAAGCCCGGCTCCGGGACCGAGAACATGAGGTCTTTTGCTGTCTTTTTCTGGACAATCGCCACCGAGTCATCGCTTTTGACGAGGTTTTTCGCGGCACGATCGACGGTGCCAGCGTCCACCCTCGCGAGGTCGTCAAGCTCGCTCTGACCCGCAATGCGGCGGCCGTGATCCTTGCCCACAACCACCCGTCGGGCATCGCGGAGCCCAGCCAGGCCGACGAATTGATCACCGGCAGGCTCCGGGATGCCCTCGCACTGGTCGATATCCGGGTGCTGGACCACATCGTGGTGGGAGACGGGGCCTGTGTTTCATTCGCCGAGCGAGGACTCCTGTAGGGACAAGGGGTTAGGGGATAGGGGTTAGGGGATAGTCGGAGGTCGGCTGCGCCACCAAGACCCGCCTGAAGCGCTTGCGGGAGAGTTGGTCGCCGACCGACGGGTGGGCGCTTCATTCCGACTATCCCCTAACCCCTATCCCCTAACCCCTCCAGTCCATCCCCGCCGAGGCTTGCCTCGGCGGGGATGGACTGGTATAAAACGCGGCTCGTTTATCGGGGTCCGCCATTCGGCCGGCCCGTCTGTTACAGGATCAGCACCATGTCGAAAGTCTGTCAGGTCACCGGCAAGCGGCCGATGAGCGGCAACACCGTTTCGCACGCCAACAACCGCAAGCGCCGCCGCTTCCTGCCGAACCTGCACACGCAGCGTTTCTGGCTCGAAACGGAAAAGCGCTGGGTCAGCCTGCGCGTGTCCGGCAATGCCATGCGCACGATCGACAAGAAGGGCATCGAAGTCGTCGTGAACGAACTTCGCGCCCAGGGCGTCAAGGTCTGACGGCCCGCCAGCCGCAGGAGTCACTCAAATGCGCGACAAGATCAAACTCGTTTCGACCGCCGGCACCGGCCACTTCTACACGACCACCAAGAACAAGCGTCTCCACCCGGAGAAGCTCGAGGTCAAGAAGTTCGACCCGAAGGCCCGCAAGCACGTGGCCTACAAGGAAGCGAAGATCAAGTAATCCTTGGTCGAGCTTGCTGCGTCCGGTGCTGCCGGATGCCTGAAGAACCCGCCTTTCGGCGGGTTTTTCGTTTCCGGGCCCCTGTTTTTTCCAGGAGAAATAGCGGAACGTCGCGAGCCTGATGCCCGAGTTACCAGAAGTCGAAACCACGCGTCGCGGAGTGCGCGAGGCCATCGTTGGTCACGCCATCACGGCGTTCGACCTGCGCGAGCCGCGCCTGCGCTGGCCCGTCGAGCCGACGCTCGTGCAGGAACTGGTCGGCCAGCGCATTCACGACGTGCGCCGCCGCGCCAAGTACCTGCTGCTCGATCTCGACCGCGGCTCGCTCATCGCACACCTCGGCATGTCCGGCAGCCTGCGCGTGATGCCGGCCGGTTCGCCGCGGTTGTTGCACGACCACTACGACCTCGTGCTCGACTCCGGCCAGTGCCTGCGCTTCAACGATCCGCGCCGGTTCGGCAGCCTGCTCTGGTGCACGGGGCCGGTGGACGAGCACCCGCTGCTGGCCGCGCTCGGGCCGGAGCCGCTCGAAGACGGCTTCACGGCGGAACTCCTCGCGACCAGGGCGAAGCGCCGCAAGGCCGCGGTGAAGCTGTTCCTGATGGATCAGCACGTCGTCGTCGGCGTCGGCAACATCTATGCGAGCGAGACCTTGTTCCGCGCCGGGGTCCGCCCGCGCCGGGCCGCCGGACGGATCAAGCCGGCGGAATGGCAGCGGATCGTCGAGTCGATCCGGCAGGTCCTGGGCGAGGCGATCCGCCAGGGCGGGACCACGCTGCGCGACTACGTGAATGCGGACGGCACGCCCGGCTATTTCCGCCAGCAGCTGTTCGTCTATGAGCGGGCGGGGGAGCCCTGCCGCCGCTGCGAGACCCCGATCCGGCACCTGGTCCAGGGCCAGCGCTCGACGTATTTCTGCCCCGTCTGCCAGAAATAGTCGCCGGGCGAGGGGTGAACGGCAGGATCCAACGGCGCGCCCCGCCGCCAGAGCCGGTGGTTATGACCTGAGACCGCTGCGCCGAAATGCGGACAGTCCCTTTGCCGCGCCCCGCGGCGCACCCCCATAATCGCCCGCCATGTCAGCACCAGAAGCTCCAACGATGCGCGTCGTGCTCGGCGTCACGGGCGGCATCGCCGCTTACAAGAGCGCCGAACTGACGCGTCGACTCAAGGACCGTGGCGCGGACGTGCAGGTCGTCATGACGTCCGGCGCGCAGCAGTTCGTCACGCCGCTTACGTTCCAGGCGCTGTCGGGCCGTCCCGTGCGTACGGACTTGTGGGATGCCGCGGCCGAAGCAGCCATGGGGCACATCGAGCTCGCGCGCTGGCCGCAGCGCATCGTCATCGCGCCAGCCACGGCGGATTTCATTGCACGGCTCGCGCACGGCCTGGCCGACGACCTGTTGTCGACGCTGTGCCTCGCAACCGACGTTCCCATCGTCGTCGTGCCCGCGATGAATCGACTGATGTGGGCCAATGCAGCGACGCAGGCGAACGTCGCTGCGTTGCGCCAGCGTGGCCTGACGATCCTGGGTCCCGCGGAAGGCAGCCAGGCGTGCGGTGAAACCGGCGCCGGCCGCATGGTCGAACCGCAGGAAATCGTCGAGGCCGTGCTGGCGACGCCGCGCGTCGCAACCGCGGGCCTGCTGCGCGGGCGCAAGGTCGTCGTGACGGCCGGCCCCACGCGCGAGCGCATCGATCCCGTGCGTTTCATCACCAATCGCAGCTCCGGCAAGATGGGTTACGCGGTGGCGGAGGCCGCACGCGATGCCGGCGCCAGCGTCGTCATCGTCAGTGGTCCGGTCAACGTGCCCACGCCGCCCGGCGTGAAGCGCGTCGACGTCGAGACCGCCGAGCAGATGATGAATGCGGTGCAGGCCGAAATCGCGGACACCGATATCTTCATCGCTGCCGCGGCCGTTTCTGATTACCGCATGCGCGAGATCGCGGAACACAAGATCAAGAAGACCAGCGACGAACTGTCGCTGCACCTGGCGCGCACGCCCGACATCCTCGCCACCGTGGCGGCCGGATCACCGCGCCCGTTCGTCGTCGGCTTCGCGGCCGAAACGCAGAACGTCGAGCGCAATGCGCTGCTCAAGCTCGAGGGCAAGAAGCTCGACATGATCGCCGCGAACCAGGTGGGTGAAGGCCTCGCCTTCGATTGCGACGACAACGCGCTCACGCTGTACTGGCAGGGCGGCAAGCGCGAACTCGAACGCGCGCCCAAGTGCCGGCTCGCCGGTGAGTTGATCGCAGTGATCGCGGAGCGTTATGCAGGGAGCCGACAGCGATGAGTGCACAGCGACCGAAGCTGCAGGTGCGCATTCTCGATGCCCGCATCGGCCAGGAATATCCGCTGCCGCATTACGCGACGCCCGGTTCCGCGGGGCTGGACCTGCGCGCGTGCCTCGATGCACCTCTCGTGCTGGAGCCCGGCAAGACGCAGCTGATCCCCACTGGCATCGCCATCCACCTCGAGGATCCGGGCCTGGCCGCCGTGCTGCTGCCGCGGTCCGGCCTCGGCCACAAACACGGCATCGTGCTCGGCAACCTCGTCGGCCTGATCGACTCCGACTACCAGGGGCAGGTGATGGTCTCGTGCTGGAATCGCGGCCAGGCCGCGTTCACGATCGAGCCGGGCGAGCGCATCGCGCAGATGGTCGTGGTGCCTGTCGTGCAGGTCGAGTTCGAGGTGGTCGAGGCGTTCTCTGCCAGTGACCGGGGAGCTGGGGGGTTCGGAAGTTCGGGAAGGGGTTAGGGGTTAGGGGTTAGGGGATAGGCGGAAGGTCAGGGGTTAGTCGGAAGTGCGCTGCGCGCGGAGCAAACACTCTCGCGCCGCAGGCGCTTCCGACTAACCCCTAACCCCTATCCCCTAACCCCCTACTTGATGCCCTTCAGCTCTTTGAAGCGGCTGATGTCCGCAGCAAATTCCTGCGTCACGCGTTCGCGCTCGGTGGTGTTCTTCGTCAGTTCCTGCTCGTAAACCTGCAGGCCCTTCACCGTATTCACGATTTCGCTCGCGATCTGCTCCGGCAGCGCCGGCGCGTTCGGCTTCGCGCTGTAGGGGCGGAAGCGCTGCACCGATTCCATCAGCCGCGCCTCGCGTGCGCGCAGGTTGGTGATGTACTGGCGCGTCACGACGTTCTGCTGTTCGAGCAGGTCGATGCGCTGGTCACGCAGCCGTTCGATGTCCGACACCGTCAGGTACGTCGCCAGCAACGTCCGGTCACGCTGTGCCGAGGCGGCCTTGGCGTCGTCCGCTGCCTTCTGCGCGGTGAGTTGCTCGAGCGTCTTGGCGCCCGGAATCATGCGTACCACGCGGCCCGTCTGGTCGAGCACCTCGACGTCGGCGCCCATGCATTCGGGCGGGATGTTCTGGCCGAAGAAGCTCTGGCCGGACGCACTCTTGCAGCGATAGATGTACTTGTCGCTGAGCGAGGGCTCGTTCGAATGCTTCTTTTCTGCGCGGCATCGGCGACACCGGCCCCGAGGGCGCAGGCCACCAGCAGCAGGGCCGCAGCCACGCCGAGACGGACTCGGGCGGGGGCCGGGGAAGAGGCGGTCAGAGGGACTGCGCGCATGACCGGGATTCTGAGGCCAGACCCCCTCGGGATTGCAGCATTTTCGTGTCGGCGGGGCTCAGCATTGTGACCTGCTTCAAACTGGGGGCGCCTTCAGACCCCATACTGGTCGCGGTAGGCCCGCACTGTCTGCAGCACCGCGCTGTCACCGGTGGCCTCCAGGTGGGCCATCAGGTCGCGCAGGCGCAGCACCGAAATGACCGGCAGGCCGAACGAATCCTGCACTTCCTGCACCGCCGATTTCTCGCCCTGGCCGCGTTCTTCGCGATCGAGGGCGATCAGGACGGCCGCCGGGGTCGCCCCCTGCGAGCGGATGATCTCAACAGACTCGCGGATGGCCGTTCCAGCCGTGATCACGTCGTCGACGATCAGGACGCGGCCCTTGAGCGGCGCGCCGACGATCGTGCCGCCTTCGCCGTGGTCCTTGGCTTCCTTGCGGTTGAAGGCAAAGGAAAGATCGCGTCCCTCGTGCTCGGCCATCGCTGCTGCCGTCGCCGTGACCAGCGGGATCCCCTTGTAGGCCGGGCCGAACAGCATGTCGAACGGCACGCCCGACTGCGCGGCCGTGCGGGCATAGAAGCGCCCGAGCGAGCCGATGGCGTGGCCGGTGTTGAACAGGCCCGCGTTGAAGAAATACGGACTCTTGCGGCCGGACTTGAGCGTGAACTCGCCGAAGCGCAGGACGCCGAGTTCGATGCAGAGACGGATGAAGTCGGGTTGGTGCATGGGCGTGTACTTTATACTTTGCGCCCATGCGCATCATCACCCTCAACGCGAATGGCATCCGCTCCGCGGCGCGCAAGGGCTTCTTCGACTGGCTCCCGGCCCAGGACGCAGACGTCGTCTGTATCCAGGAGACCAAGTGCCAGCGCGACCAGATCAACGAGCCCCACTTCCACCCGGCCGGCTACCACTGCTACTACTTCGACGCGATCAAGAAGGGCTACAGCGGCGTGGCTGTGTATTCGCGCGAGAAGCCGCTGACGGTCGTGGCTGGCCACGGCTCGAAGGAATTCGACGGCGAGGGGCGTTACATCGAGGCGCGCTTCAAGAACCTGAGCGTGATCTCGCTCTACCTGCCCTCGGGCTCGTCGAGCGAAGAGCGGCAGCAGGCCAAGTTCCGTTTCCTTGCGGAATTCATGCCGTACCTGCGGGCCCTGAAGCGCAAGAAGCGCGACTACATCCTGTGCGGCGACTGGAACATCGCGCACAAGGAAATCGACCTGCGCAACTGGCGGTCGAACCAGAAGAACTCGGGCTTCCTGCCAGAAGAGCGCGCGTGGCTCGACGAGCTGTTCGACGACGTGAAGTACGTCGACGCGTTCCGCGAAGTGAACCCCGAGCCTGACCAGTACACGTGGTGGTCGAACCGCGGCCAGGCCTGGTCGAAGAACGTGGGTTGGCGCATCGACTACCAGGTGCTGAGCCCGGGACTGCGCGGGAGCGTGCGCAGCGCCGAAATCTACAAGGCGCAGCGCTTCTCCGATCACGCTCCGCTGACCATGACGTACGACCTGTGACCGGCGCGAGCGCAGGCGCACCGCCGGCCGAACCCGTCGTCAAGAAGCCCTGGTGGCGCGGCTGGGCGGATGCGGTGCTCGCTTATCGCAATCCACAGGTCGCGGCGATGCTGTTCCTCGGCTTCTCGGCCGGCCTGCCGTTCATGCTGGTGTTCTCGACGCTGTCTGCCTGGTTGCGCGAGGTCGGCATCGAGCGCGCCACGATCGGCATGCTGTCGTGGGTCGGCATCATCTACACGGTCAAGTTCTTCTGGGCGCCCGTCGTCGACAAGTTGCGCCTGCCCGTGCTGCACCGGCTGCTGGGCCGGCGGCGCAGCTGGATGCTGCTCGGCCAGGTCGGCATCGCGATCGGCCTGCTCAACATGGCGCACATGAGCCCGGTCGGGCACCTGGCCGTCGTCGCATCGCTGGCGCTGATGGTGGCGTTCTCGTCCGCCACCCAGGACATCGCGGTGGACGCCTGGCGCATCGAATCGGCGCCGGTCGCGATGCAAGGCGTGATGGCGGCGGCGTACCAGCTCGGTTACCGCATCGCGATGATGGTGGCCAGCGCCGGCGCACTCTGGATCGCGGCCGACCACGGCTGGACGGTGTCGTACACCACGATGGCGATTTGTGCGTGCATCGGCATCGTCACCACGCTCGTCATCCGCGAGCCCGAGGCGCGCGTGATCAAGCACACGCTGGCGCAGGAAGCCCGCGTCAGCGACTGGCTCGAGCGCAAGGCGCACTGGCCCGAGTCGATGCGCAATCTCGGCGCGTGGTTCGTCGGCGCGGTCGTGAACCCGTTCGTCGACTTCTTCACGCGGTACGGCGTGAAGCTCGCTGTGCTGATGCTTGCCTTCATCGGCAGCTATCGCCTCGCCGATTTCACCATGGGCGTCATGAGCAACCCGTTCTACCTGGACGTCGGGTTCACGCTCAAGGAAATCGCCGCCGTCGCCAAGGGCTTCGGCGTGTTCTGGTCGATCCTCGGCACGCTGCTCGGCGGCATGGCCGTGGCGCGCCTGGGCGTCATCCGCTCGCTCGCGCTCGGCAGCGTGCTGGTGATCATCGCCAACCTGATGTTTGCCGCGTTCGCGTCGTACAACCAGCCGAACCTCTACGGGCTCGCGTTCCTGATCAGCGCCGACAACCTGGCGATGGGAATCGCAGGCACGTCATTGATCGCCTACCTGTCGAGCCTGACCAGCGCTTCGTACACGGCGACGCAGTACGCGCTGTTCTCGTCGATCTATGCGCTGCCCGGCAAGCTGCTGATGGGCACGTCGGGTTTTGTCGTCGATGCTATCGGTTATCCGGCGTTCTTCGTCTACACCTCGACGCTCGGCCTGCCCGCGCTGGTGCTGCTGTTCTTCCTCGCGCGCAAGATGCGGCAGGAATCAAGGTGAACCGCCGTGGCCAACGAGATCGACATGGCGCGAGTGATCTGCCCGCTGCATGAACTGGCGGACCCCGGTGCGCGCGGATTCACGATGGGGCAGGGCGAGTGGCCCTTGAAGGGCTTCGTGGTCCGGCAGGGCGAGCAAGTCTACGGCTACGTCAACCATTGCCCGCACGCCGGCTTCCCGCTCAACTGGCAGCCAGATCAGTTTCTCGTCCCGGGCGGCAATACGATCCGCTGCGTGATGCACGGCGCGCTGTTCGAGATGGATACGGGCAGTTGCCTTTCCGGCCCCTGCCTGGGGCTTGGACTGCAGCCGCTGCCGGTGCATGTCCGGCACGGCTACGTGTTGCTCGACGATTCGGTGCCGCTGCGCGACCCGAATTGATCGCTGCTCAGCCTGCAGGACGCTCCTGCGGTTCTTCGGGCAATTCGAGTTCGGAGTAGCCGTCCGCCTCGCCACGATCGATGGCTTCGAACGGGCTGTTGCCACTGCCAGGCGTCAGGTCGAATTCGTTCTCGGTATCTTCCGGATCGACGTCGACCGAGCCGGTCCAGTCTTCGGGCGCCGAGGCGACGACGATCTCTTCCTCGCGCCACTCGTCGAAATCGAGTTCTTCGATCGTGCCGTCGAAGTACTGCAGCTCGATCGTGGAATCGTCACGGTCGATAGCGACCACCTCGAAGGAGTCTCCTCCGGCTCGCGCGTACCATTTGCCAACGACAGGTGCGGGGTTGCTCATCGTCTTGTCCTCGACACGTCCCTGCGCTTGGTATCCTGTGTTTGTTTTAGACCTGCGCGGTCCGGAGTTCAAGTCGCGAAACACGCGAAGGCACGATGTTCGACGAACTGGTGAAATTCTTCGTGGTCCTGCTGGTGGTGGTGGAGCCTTTGTCGCTCCTGCCCATCCTCGCCGGGCTGACGGAAGGCTCGGATGACGCCTACCGGCGACGCATGTCCGTCAAGGCCGTCGCCATTTCTGCGCTGGTGTGCGTCCTCTTCGCTGTCGGCGGCACGGCGCTGCTCAAGGTGCTCGGCATCAGCGTCGACGCCTTCAAGATCGGCGGCGGTATACTGCTGTTCATGCTCGCGATCGAGATGGTGTTCGCGCGCGAGTCGGGCGTGCGTTCGATCACGCCGGGTGAAGGCGAGGAAGCGCATCACCGAGTCGACATCTCGGTGTTCCCGCTGGCGTTCCCGATGATCGCAGGCCCCGGTGCAATCGCGACCATCCTGCTGGCGTTTTCCGCGGTGCCATTCGGTTCACTGCAGTTCTTCGCGCAGCTTGCCGTGATTGGCGTGGTGCTTGCTTTGACGCTGGCGCTGATGCTGGTCACGGGACCGGTGATGCGCGTCGTCGGAGTGACCGGCAGTGCGGTGCTGGGTCGGTTGCTCGGTGTCCTGCTCGCTGCGCTCGCAGCGCAATTCGTTATCGACGGCGTGCGCGGGGCGATGGCGTGAGGGAAGGGAGAGGAAGGGGAGGAAGTAGAGGAAGTAGAGGAAGTAGAGGAAGGTGTCACTCCCCATGCTTCCTCCCCTTCCTCCCCTTCCTCCCCTTCCTTTACTTCCTACCGCTTCCCCGGCGGAACGCCAGGTCCCACACGCCGTGCCCCAGCCGCTGGCCACGCCGTTCGAAGCGCGTCAGCGGACGGCTGTCCGGCCGGTCCACGTAATCACCCGTCGCTGATTCGTTCTGCAATGCCGTGCTGCTGCCTGCCGTTGCCAGCATGTGCTCGGCATACGGTTGCCAGTCGGTCGCCATGCGGAAGACGCCACCCGGCTTGAGCTTGCGCGCCACCAGTTCGACGAACGGAGGCTGCACGATGCGGCGCTTGTGGTGCCGCTTCTTGGGCCACGGGTCCGGGAAGTAGAGCAGCACCTCGTCGAGCGATGCGTCAGGCACGCGCCGCTGCAGGACCTGCACGGCGTCCTCGCAGATCACGCGCACGTTGCCCAGCTTTTCGGCTTCGCAGCGCAGCAGCAGGTGACCGACACCGGGCGGATGCACTTCGAGGCCGAGGTAATTGCGTTCGGCATGGGCGGACGCGAGTGCGACGAGCGACTCGCCGTTGCCGAAGCCGATCTCGAGCACCACGGGTGCGTCGCGACCGAATGCGGCTGCGAAATCGAGCGGCTCGTCGCCGTTTTCGATGCCGAGCGCGGGCCACAGTTCACGCCAGGCGCGTTCCTGGGCGCCGGTCATGCGCCCTGCGCGCACGACGAAGCTGCGAATCGCACGGTGGTGCGACGTGTCGGGCGCGGTCGCTGCAGCAGCGACTGCATTCTCGGCGTCTGGCTTCGATGACGGCAAGGGTCTAAAGTTTCGCTGGCTTGGGGGATTGCAATCATAAGGCCCGGCCAACGGGCATGGAGAAAAACGATGGCCCAATCGGACCGACTGTTGCTGACCCGGCTCGGCGGCGACGCCAAGATCCTGTGCAAGCGCACGTGGTGGGTGTTCCTGGTTGGCGGCATCGCCAGCGTGATTTTCGGCGTGCTGGCTTTCTCGCAGCCGATGACAGCCTGGCTCGTCGTCGCGGTCTTCTTCGCCGCCGCGATCCTGGTCGATGGCGCTTTCAACGTGGTCGGCTCGATCAAGCACCGTGACAAGGACGGCTGGTGGATCATGCTGCTGATGGGCGTGCTCGGCGTCGTCGTCGGCGGCTACGCGCTGCTCAATCCGCTCGTCAGCATGAAGGCGTTCATCCTGCTGGTTGCCTTCGAGGCATTCATTGCCGGCGTGTTCCTCGTGATGCTCGGCTACAAGGTGCGAGCGGCGACCGAGCGCGAATGGATCCTCTACCTCGCGGGCGGCCTGTCGGTCCTGTTCGGCATCCTCGTGATCGTAAATCCAGCCATGGGCGGCCTGTCCGTGATCCTGATGATCGCGACGTGGGCGATCATCATGGGTGTGCTCAAGATCATTTTCGCCTTCAAGGTGAAGAACCTGCCGGAGCGGATGGCGAACCGCTTCGTGTGACGCTGCACCTCTCCTGCGTCAGCGGGAGAGGTGTCCGTTCAGGCAATCCTGCCTGCGATGCGACCGCCCAGCAGGCAGCCGCCGAGGAACGTCCCCTCGAGTCCGCGCTTGCCGTTCATCCCGCCGCCGCCAAAGCCGGCGCTTTCACCCGCGGCATACAGGCCAGGAATCGGTTCGCCGGAGCGGCCCAGCACGCGACATTCCAGGTCGGTCTGCAGTCCGCCCATGCTCTTGCGACTGATGATGAACTCGCGAATGGCGATCAGCGGACCCGCCGACGGGTCGAGGATCTGCTGGAACTTGCAGGTGCGCAGCCGGTCGCCGACCCAGCGGCGCGCGAACTCGATGCGGCGCAGTTGCTCGTCAGTGTGGAACCGCGGGCCGAGGCCGATGATGTCGTCGTAATTCGTCGCTGCCTTGCGGACCGCATCGACGTCGACCGACCCGTCGCCGGCCAGCACATTCATTTTCTCCACCAGCGCTTCGACCGTGGGCGCGACCACGACGTCCGGGCAGAATTGCGTCATCTGGTCGTAGAGCCAGTGGTTGCCGAGCACCATGTCGCGCGCGACCGCCAGCCGGTTCTTGCGTCGAAACGCGGGATTGAACTCGCCGCCTGAGATCGCCAGCTCCTTGAGCATGATCCGGCGATTCAGCAGTTGCCACGAATAGGCGCGTTCCTGCCGGCAGATCTGCGCTACGAGGTCGTGCGTGTCGTAGCCCGTCACCAGCGGCATCGGGCCGATGCGCTCGCCGCGCCAGTTGAGCCACAGCGCCGATTTCGGCGGCACGAGCGAGAGCCCGTGCGACGGCTTGCGCGGTTGCCAGTGGTGGACGCCCGCAGCGTAATTCCATTGCCAGTCCAGGTGCGTGATGCGCGCGCCGTGCGCAGCCGCCGCGTCGTGCAGCGTGCCGTCCGCGTACTTGTGCGAACCGTTCAGCAGCGTGACCGGCGGCTGCGACCAGTCCGCATGCCAGTTCTGCCGCACGCGCTCGAGGTTGCCGTTGATGCCGCCGCTCGCGATCACGACGTTCTCGGCGCTCGCCTCGAACTCGTCGTCGCTGCCTTCGAGGCGGCCGCGGCAGCCCGTCACGCGGCCATTGGTCACCACCAGCGACTCGACGCAATGATCGAACCTCAAGTCGAGCCGGTCGCGATTCGGCCGCGCCAGCAAGTGCGTGTTCAGCACCACCTGCAACTCGTGCCCGGTGCCCCAGACGATGTGCCAGCGAGGCACCGAGTTTCCCGGCGTGTGCAGTCCGCGCTCTACCCATAGTGGCATCGGCATGAACTGCACGCCGACGCCGCGGAGCCAGTCGTAGATTTCTTCGTTGGCGCGGTGGACGTAGGCCTCGGCCCAGGCGCGCGGCCAGTGATCGTCCGGTCCGAAGTCGGCGAATGCGTGCCAGTCACGCAGGCCCTGTTGTGCGCCGTCGCGAATGCCATAGCGCTTCTGCAGCGGCGTGCCGGCAAACCAGATGCCGCCGAAGCTCTCCTTCGCGAGACCGCCCATGTTCTCTTCGGTATCGCGATCGAGCAGCAGGACGCGCCGGCCCCGATCGACCAGCTCGATGGCCGCCGTCACGCCCGCGATGCCGGCGCCGATCACGATCACGTCTGCCGAGTAGCGGATCATTCGACCACTCCGGGGAGGATGGCGAGATGCCAAGCGTAACGCGACGGTATCATCGCCTGCATGAGCAACCTCCGCAGGCCACGCGAATCGCTGTCGCTGCCCGAGGCGCGGCGGGTCGCGCTGGCGGCCCAGGGATTCGGCCGTCCACGACCCGATCGGGACGTCCTCAAGGCCGATGTCGTCCGCACCGTGCGCGCTCTGGGCTTGCTGCAGATCGACTCGGTCAATGTGCTCGTCCGGTCGCACTACCTGCCGTTGTTCTCCCGGCTCGGGGCGTACGCGATGCCCCTGCTGGACGAGGCGGCCTACGGCGGGCGGCGGCGGCAGGTGTTCGAGTACTGGGGTCACGAAGCGTCGCTGTTGCCGGTCGAGCACCAGCCGTTATTGCGCTGGCGCATGCAGCGCGCGAAGAACGGCGACGGCACCTGGGGCAACGTCGCCCGATTCGGTCGTGACCGTGCCGCCTTCTGCGCCGAGGTGCTGGCGGAAATTCGTGATCGAGGCCCGCTCGGAGTGTCGGAAATCGGCACCGGGGACCGCCGCAAGGGCAGCTGGTGGGGCTGGAGCGAAGGCAAGATCGCCCTCGAGTGGCTGTTCTGGACCGGGCAGGTCACCACGCATTCGCGGCGACGCTTCGAGCGTGTCTATGACCTGACTGAGCGGGTGCTGCCGCAAGCCGTCGTCGATGCGCCGACTCCGGCCGTCGAGGACGCGCACCGCGAGTTGCTGCGCCTCGCGAGCGTGGCGATGGGCATTGCCACCGAGCGGGACCTGCGCGACTACTTCCGGCTCGGGCCGGCGGATGCGAAGGCGCGCGTCGCCGAGCTCGTCGAGTCGCGGGAGCTGGTGCCCGTGCAGGTGGAAGGCTGGAAAGGCCCCTCGTACCTGGCTGCAGGAACCAGGGTGCCCACGCGGATCGAGACCCGCGCCCTGTTATCACCGTTCGATTCGCTCGTCTGGTTTCGCGACCGGCTGCAACGCCTGTTCGATTTCCACTACCGCATCGAGATCTACACGCCGGCGCACAAACGCGTACATGGCTATTACGTGTTGCCGTTCCTGCTGGATGAGCAGCTCGTGGCGCGCGTGGACCTGAAGTCCGACCGCGAAGCGGGCAAGCTGCGCGTCATCGCCACTCATTACGAACCGAAGGTGGACCGGCGCGTCGTCGATGCCGGGCTGCGCGACGAACTCGAGCTGCTCGCGCGCTGGCTTGGGTTGCGAGCGGTCATCCGTGGCCGGGCCGGGGCGAAGTCATGATCCTATATCTGGATCGAAACGCGCTCGTTCGCTGCGGCGGTGGATTTCGCGCGCTGCTGGCGTTGGTCGCGGTCAGTTGTGTGATCTCGGGCGGCGCCGCGACTCCAGCAGGGAAGGCCGATGCAGCCGCAGTCACGCCCACGCTGGCGACGGGCACCATCGCGATACCGCCGGCCGAATTTGCCGACGCGAAGGCGGCGCAGTCCCTCGTGCAAGCCATCGACGAGCGACTGACGATCATGCGGGACGTGGCTGCCGCGAAATGGTTGTCGGGTGCGCCGATCCTCGATGCAGCGCGTGAAGCCGTCGTGCTGCAGCAGGTTGCGGCGCGGGCCCAGTCGCTCGGCCTGGATCCTGTGACGACGCAAGCATTCTTTGCCGAGCAGATCCGTCTCGCTCGCGACCTGCAGCAGCACTGGCACGACGAGTGGCAGCGGGCCGGGCGCTGTGCACCGTGCGACAAGCCCGCGGACCTGCAGGCCGTGCGCGAGCGCATCGATGCGACGAACGAGAAGCAGTTCGCCGCGTTGTACCTGCTGGCGCCGTTGCGTGACGACACGGCAGCCGCGGTGATGGAGCAGATGCAGGCCACGGTTCGGCGCCACGGATTCCCGTCGGCAGACAGCGTCGCATTGGCGACGGCCTTGCGAAGCGTCGTGCGGGTCGCGGGCGGCCCGGTCCTGGACCGCGTGCGGGTGACGCATATGCTCCGCGTGGCCACCACCGGTGACTACGCTCCGTTCAGTCTCGAAGCCCATGGGCACCTGTCCGGTGCGGACATCGAGTTGGCGCGCGACCTGGCCGCGCATCTTGGTGCCGTGCCGGTGTTCGTCCGCACCAGCTGGCCCAGCCTGGCCGATGACCTGCGCAACGGACGCTTCGACGTCGCGCTGAGCGGCATCAGCTACACCGAGGAGCGTGCGGCGTTGGGCCTCTACTCGGCTGCCTACCATGAAGGCGGCAAGACGTTTATCGCGCGCTGCGCCGACCGCGAACGGTTCGACACTCCGGCCGAAATCGATCGCCCCGGAGTGCGCGTGATCGTGAATCCGGGCGGGACCAACGAGCGCTACGTGCGCGAGCACGTGCACCAGGCGCAGATCCTCGTGCATCCGGACAACCGCGGCGTGTTCGCGGAGATTGCGGCGGGCCGGGCCGACGTGATGGTCACCGACGACGTCGAAGCCGAACTGCAGGCTCGCCGGCGGCCCGGCCAGTTGTGCCGAACCTACCCCGGCACGTTGACTCGGGGCGAGAAGCGGATTCTGATGTCGCGCGACCCCGCGCTGCAGGTGGTCGTGGACGAATGGCTGGCCCGGGCCATGGCCGCTGGCGAGCCCGCGCGTGAGCTCGAGCGAGCCATGCAGGCGTACGTGAGCGACAATGCAGTCCATTGAACGAATGCGAACGGCTGCGATGCCGACGAATGAAACAGGTGACCGAATGCGGAAGCGTCTGATGGGATCGATGGCGGCACTGGTGTGCAGCCTGGCAGTGACGGCGCACGCCGAGGCGCCGGCCAGCGTACGCGCTGATGCACGCGTCATCCTCGACAAGATCATCTCCATCCCGAGCGAAGCCGGACGCGGCCAGGTTCCGGCAGTAGCGCAGTACCTGGCGGATCGCTTCCGGGCAGCCGGCTTCCCCGAGGACGACATTCACATCCTGCCGTCGGGTGAGACCGCGTCGCTCGTCGTGCGCTATCGCGGCGACCGGCAAGGGCGGCAAGCCGATCCTGCTGCTCGCCCACATGGACGTCGTCACGGCAAAGCCTGCCGACTGGGAGCGCGATCCGTTCAAGCTCGTCGAGGAGAACGGCTACTTCTTCGGTCGCGGCACGATGGACGTCAAGGGCGAGATCGCCGTCATCGCCGCAACGTTCCTGCGGCTCAAGGCCGAGAAGTTCGTGCCGACGCGCGACTTGATCATCGCGTTCACCGGCGACGAGGAAACACAGATGGGTACGGCGCGCGAACTGGCGACGAAGTACCGCGCGCTCACCGACGCGGAATTCGCGCTCAACGGCGACGGTGGTGGTGGCACGCTCGACGAAGAAACTGGCAAGGCGCAGTTCTATGCGCTGCAGGGCGCCGAGAAATCCTATGCCAGCTATTCGCTCACGGCCCGCAACCCGGGCGGACACAGTTCGCAGCCGCGCCCGGACAATGCCATCTACGATCTCGCCGATGCGCTCAAGGCGTTGCAGGGATACTCGTTCCCGGTGATGTGGAACGACTGGACGATCGGCAGTTTCAAGGCGGCTGCCCCGGTCACGCCCGGCGAGCTCGGTCAGGCCATGGCGAAGTTCGCCGCCAGTCCGGGCGACGCCGAGGCCGCCGCCGTTCTGGCGAAGAACCCGGCGATGATCGGCCGCACCCGCACCACCTGCGTCGCGACGATGCTCACCGGCGGACATGCGGACAATGCCTTGCCCCAGTCAGCCACCGCCACGGTCAATTGCCGCATCTTCCCGGGCACCGGCGTTGCAGAAGTGCGCGACTCGCTGCAGCACGTCGTCGGCGACAAGATCGAAGTGAAAGTGCTCGGCGAACCGCATTCGAGCCCACCGTCCCCGATGCGCGGCGACGTCATGGCGGCCGTGACCAAGGCGGTCCGGGCGCGCCATCCTGGCGTGCCGATCGTGCCGGACATGGCTCCCTACGCCACCGACGGCTCCATCTTCCGTGGTGCAGGTATTCCAACTTACGGCGTCAGCAGCCTCTTCATGAAGGAATCCGACGAATTCGCGCACGGCTTGAACGAACGCGTTCCAGTCGGGGCGTTTTATGCCGGTCTTGATCACTGGTACGTGCTGCTCACTACGCTGGCTGGCACGAAATAGCGGTTTCAGGCATACTGCGTCCACAGTTTGCCGCCGCGCAGTCCGGTCTGCGCACGAGAGTCTTCAGCGCTTCCCTTCATGGGAATGCCTATGCGGCCCCTCCTGCAGACTGATCGAAGTCTGCATTTCGCTGCTCGATTCATCAAAGTTACGGCGCCAGTCCGGTGCCTGCACGTGCTTGCACGCTCAGGTTTGGCGCCCGGAAAAGTCATTTAATGTCATTCGAAAATTTCGGCCTCCAGGCCGAACTCGTGCGTGCGGTCGTCGAAATGGGCTACACGCAGCCAACCCCCATCCAGTCGCGCGGCATCCCCGCGGTGCTCGAAGGTCGTGACCTGCTCGCCGCCGCCCAGACGGGCACCGGCAAGACGGCCGCCTTTGCGCTGCCGCTGCTGCAGAAGCTGCACGAAGACCAGCCGAACCCGCGTGGCTCGCGTGCGCCGCGTGCACTCGTGCTCGTCCCGACGCGTGAACTCGCTGCACAGGTCCAGCAGTCCATCGCCGATCTCGGCACCCACCTGCGCCAGCAGTCGGCGCTGATCTTCGGCGGCGTCAGCCCGCGCCCGCAGATCGACCTGCTGCGCCGCGGCGTCGACATCGTCGTCGCCACGCCGGGCCGCCTGCTCGATCACGCGAACGAGCGCAACATCGACCTGCGCAGCGTGCGCTACCTCATCCTCGACGAAGCGGACCGGATGCTCGACATGGGCTTCATCCGCGACATCCGTCGCGTGCTCGCGATGCTGCCGCCGAACCGCCAGAACCTGCTGTTCTCGGCGACGTTCTCGGAAGACATCCGCGGACTCGCGAATGGCCTGCTGCGCAATCCGCTCACGATCGAAGTCGCGCCGCGCAATGCGCCGACCGAACTCGTCGACCACCGCGTGCACCTGGTCTCGCAGGGCGAGAAGCGCGCCGTGCTGAGCCACCTGCTCAAGTCCGGCCCCAATGCGCAGACGCTCGTCTTCACCCGCACCAAGCACGGCGCCAATCGCCTTGCCGAGCAGTTGACGCACGACGGCCTGCAGTGCGCCGCGATCCACGGCAACAAGTCGCAGAGTGCACGCACGCGCGCGCTCGAAGACTTCAAGGAATACAAGGTGCAGGTGCTGGTCGCGACCGACATCGCAGCACGCGGCCTCGACATCACCGAACTGCCGCAGGTCGTCAATTACGAGCTGCCGCACGTGCCGGAAGACTACGTGCACCGCATCGGCCGCACCGGTCGTGCCGGCTCCACGGGCCAGGCGCTGTCGCTGGTCTCGGACGACGAGCGTGATCGTCTCCGCGCGATCGAGCGCGTGCTCGGCCGCAAGATCAACGTGCTGCCGCTCGACCGTACGCAGATTCCGCGTCCGTCGGGCGAAGGCAAGACGCGCGAACCGCGTCACGTCGATCCGCGTGCCCAGCAGCAGCGTCACGCCAAGCCGCAGGGCCAGCGCAGCGGCGGACAGGCGCATGGGCGGCCGGGCAGTGGCGGTGGCGCCCGTCGCCCCAAGCCCAGGAGCTACGGCTCGCAGGCGTAACGAAGATGAGGCCCGGCACAGTCCGGGCCTCAACTTTTCGGGGCGGCTACTTGGCTTGTCAGCGCGTATCGAAGCGGTAGGCGTCCATCGACAGCGCCGCGCCTTCCATGCCCGCGTAGATCGCGGGTCGATTTCACGTCCGATCCGGCGGCTCCGAGTGCCACGTTCAACGGCAGGAAGTGCTCCTCCGTCGGATGCGCACGCGCGGCTTCAGGCGCCTGTTCGCGGTAGGCGAGCAGTGCCGCTTCGTCGTCGCTCGCCAGGTGACTTTCCAGCCACTGGGAGAACGCCGATGCATACGGCAGCGGCTGCAACGCGTCGCGGCTCCGTCATCCAGTCACGCTGGTTGTGAGTGACATGCCCCGAGCCGATCACGAGCACATCGCGCTCCGTGAGCGGCTGCAGTGCACGCCCCATCTGCAGATGATGCGCCTTGCCGAGCCCCCGCTGCACCGACAATTGCACGACGGGCACGTCGACCGCCGTGTACATCCAGCGCAGCGCGACGCACGCACCGTGGTCGATGCCGCGAGCAGCCGTCGATCGACGAAGTGATCCCTGCGTCACGCGGTAAGCCGCTGCTTCTGCAGCGAGATGAGGCGAGCCGGGCGCTTCGCAGCGCAACTTGTACAACGGCTACGGGAAACCCCTGAAGCCGTCGATCGTCTGGAGTTGCCGGCTCCTCGGGCCGGCGCTGTCGCCGGTCTCGGACGACGAGCGTGATCGTGCTCCGCTCGATCGAGCGCGTGCTCGGCCGCACGATCACGTGCTGCCGCTTGACCGTACGCAGATTGCGCGTCCGTCGGGCGAAGGGAAGACGCGCGAACCGCGACACGTCGATCCGCGTGACCAGCAGCAGCGTCACGCCAAGCCGCAGCGCCAGCGCTGCGGCGGACAGGCGCACGGGCGGCCGGGCAGTGGCGGTGGCGCCCGTCGCCCCAAGCCCAGGAGCTACGGCTCGCGGGCGTGAACGAAGATGAGGCCCGGCACAGTCCGGGCCGCAACTATTCGGGGCGGCTACTTGGCTTGTCAGCGCGTATCGAAGCGGTAGGCGTCCATCGACAGCGCCGCGCCTTCCATGCCCGCGTAGATCCGGGTCGATTTCACGTCCAATCCGGCGGCCCCGAGTGCAACGTACAGCGGCAGGAAGTGCTCCTCCGTCGGATGCGCACGCGCGGCTTCTGGCGCTTGTTCGCGGTAGGCGAGCAGTGCCGCTTCGTCGTCGCTCGCCAGGTGACTTTCCAGCCACTGGGAAAACGCAGCTACATACGGCAGCGGCTGCAACGCGTCGCGGCTCAGCATCCAGTCACGCAGGTTATGAGTGACATGCCCCGAGCCGATCACGAGCACATCGCGCTCCGTGAGCGGCTGCAGTGCACGCCCCATCTGCAGGTGATGCGGGGTGCCGAGCCCCGGCTGCACCGACAATTGCACGACGGGCACGTCGACCGCCGGGTACATCCAGCGCAGCGGGACCCACGCACCGTGGTCGATGCCGCGACAGCCGTTGATCGATGAAGTGATCCCCGCGTCGCGCAGTAAGGCCGCTGCTTCGTCGGCGAGAGCGGGCGAGCCGGGCGCGTCGTAGCGCAGCTTGTACAACTGCTCCGGGAAACCCCCGAAGTCGTGGATCGTCTGGAGTTGGGCGCCGCTCGTCAGCATTGGCAGCGACGTTTCCCAGTGCGCCGACACCATCAGGATTGCCCGCGGTTTCGGCAGCGAGTCGGCGATCGCGCGCCAGGCCTTGCCGGCGCCGCCCGGGTCGAGGGCGTGCATCGGTGAGCCATGCGAGAGAAAAAGCGTGGGGAGACGGTTCACTTCTCTGCGCGCGCTACTTGGCGAGGCCTTCGGCCTTCAACGTGGCCTGCACTGCCGGACGTGCGGCGACGCGCGCACGGAACTGCTGCACGGCCGGCCACGGGGCGAGGTCGACCTTGTGATAGTCGGCCCAGTTCAGCACGACCCACAGGTAGGCGTCGGCAATCGAGAACGTGTCGCCCGTCAGGAACGGCTGCTTCTCGAGCGTCTTGGAGATGAACGTGAACCGGTTGCCGAGCGCCTGCACGGTCCGCTCGCGCACATCGGCCGGGTTCTGCGGGTTCCACAGCGGACCGAAGCCCTTGTGCACTTCGGTCGAGATGAAGTTGAGCCACTCCATCAGCTGCCAGCGCGCTTTGCTGCCGAAGACCGGCGCGAGCGTGCCCGGCTTCTGGTCGGCGATGTACTGCAGCAGGACACCCACTTCCGTGAGCCGCGTGCCGTCATCCAGTTCCAGCATCGGGACGTAGCCCTTCGGATTGATCGCGTAGAAGTCGGTGCCGTCCGGCAGCGTGTGCTTGGCCAGGTCCACCTTGACCGGCTGGTACGCCAGGCCGAGTTCGTTGATGGCAATGTGCGGGGCCTGCGAGCAGGCGCCGGGTGTGTAGTACAGCTTCATGGGTTGGGTCTTCCTCGGGTGAGTCTTTGACTGGCCTTGATCGGGTGTGTCGTGCCCGGGCCTTGTGCCTCGAGCGTGAGCGCATCCTGATCCAGCCGATCAATGGGATAAATACAGCCCTGATGGATTGATAGTTGCGCGAAATGCAACAATGAGCTCATGGATCGCTTCCTGGCCGTCAGCACCTTCGCCAAAGTCGTCGAACTGGGCAGTTTTGCGCGGGCGGCGGAACGGATCGGCCTGTCCACCTCTGCCGTCTCCCGGCAGGTGTCGGAACTTGAATCGCATCTGAACGTGCGGCTCCTCAACCGCACGACACGGCGCCTGTCGCTGACCGAAGCCGGGCAGTCGTTCTACGAGCACAGCGTGCAGTTGCTCGCCGACCTCGAAGATGCCGAAGCTTCGGTGCGTGCGGCAGCCGCGGAACCGAGGGGCACGCTGCGCGTGACCTGCGGGGTCAGCTTCGGAATGCGGTACCTCGCGCCGGCGCTCGCGGAGTTCGACGCGCTCCATCCCGACCTGCTGCTCGACCTCGATCTTTCCGATCGCGTCGTCGACCTGGTCGAGGAAGGTTTCGATCTCGCGATCCGCATCGGGCACATCGGCTCGCAGGGCATGGTGTCGAAGCGGCTTGGCTGGACGCAGATCGTGTGCTGCGCGTCACCTTCGTACCTCGCGCGGCGCAGCGAACCGATCCTTACCCCTGCAGACCTGTCGCAACACGAATGCCTGAGCTACACCAACGTCGGCATGCCGAACACGTGGCACTTCGAAGGCAAGGACGGTCGCGAATCGCGTGTGTCGCTGCGCATCCCGCCACGACATCGCGCCAACAATGGCCAGGTGCTCGCGTCGCTCGCGGTGCAGGGAATGGGCGTCGTGTACGAGCCGGACTTCATCGTCGCGCACGCAATCCGCGCGGGACAACTGGTGCCGCTGCTGCCCGATTACCGGCCGCCGCGGTCGCCGATAGCCGCTGTCTATCCGAGCCGGCGACACCTTTCGGCCAAGGTGCGTTCGTTCGTCGAATTCCTGGCCGAGCGCTACGAGCGGCAGCACGAGTGGAGTCTCGACGACATCCTCGGCTAGCGCGCACTGAGGGCACGGCGCGTGACCGCCACTGCTGTCGCAATCTCCTGCGTTACTTCTCGTGCATCGGCACGTCCGGCTGCCACGCCGGATCGTCGAAGTACTTGCCGTACGCCTTCAGTGCTCCGTGGACCAGCGCCGCACCATCATGACGTGAGCGCTGCGGGTCCTCGCCGCGCATGAGCGCAACGCCTTGCAGCAGGTCGGCGACGATGAAGTGCAGGTTCGCGTCGGCATCTGCCGGCAAACGGCAGTTGGCGACGATCGACTTCACCTGCTGGTCGATTTGCGTCGCGAGCGTGGCGTACTGCGCGTCGGTCTGCTTGCCCGCGTGGATCGCCGGATGGTCCGCATCGAAGGCGGCGCGGATGCTGGCCATCCCCGAGCGCAGCGAAGCATCCGTCTGCCATTTCTGGCCGTCCTTCAGCTGCAGTTGCGCCACGGCGCCACCGGAGCCGTGCATCTGGTGTTGCTGATGCTCGTGCTGGGCCAGCGCAAGGTTCGGCCCCATCGCCAACAGTGACAGGCTGGCCAGCCTGGCGAACAGGTTCTTCAAGTGCATGAGCGCTCCTTGGGAATTTACCCGCCGAAAAGCCTTTCGAAGAGATTCAGGGCCATGTCCAGCGTCGCCTGCGGATTGCTGCCGGCCTTGGCGGCGAAATACAGCAGGATGCCGACGTACAGCACCGACACCAGTACCACCAGGTGTCCGAACAGCAGCAGCACGCCATCGCGCTCGGCCATGCCGAGGCAAAGCAGGATGATGCCGATGCCAGGCAAGGTGTTGGCGAGGGGAATCAGCGGCAGCGGCGCCATCAATGCAAGGACCGCAACCACGAGCACCGCGCCGTTCACGGCATTTACGGCGGGCGTCCCCGTCAGGCCCAACAGGCGCGGACGTACGAGATGCTCGAATCGATCGGCGGCCCTGGCCGCACGCTCGAGCACGTGCTGCACCGTTGCGCTCGGCAACGAGTGATCGAGCAGGCGACCCGGCAACCAGGGCACCTGGTTCATGGTGACCGCGTACGCGATCAGCAGCATCGGCGCTCCGAGCGCCGTGCTCATGAACGGCAGCGACACGGGCAGCAAGAACGGCATCGCCAGGATGGCGCAGAAGACGAGCAGTCCCTGTTCGCCGACGAGCATGAGCAGCTCGCGCAATGTGACTTGATGACCTTCGATCGCGTGGCGCGTCGTGGTGAGCGCCTCGGAGAGACGGACTTCAGGATTGCGGAACTGGACGGCGGTCATGGGTACCGCCATTACACCCTGTTGGGCCGGCCAAATCGATGACCCCGGTCACGCCAGGGCCCCGAGGCATGTCCGGCAGGGGAGAAGGTTCATCCGCCCGGAAAATTCGCCTACAATCAGCGACCGGTGCGGGTGTAGTTCAATGGTAGAACTGTAGCTTCCCAAGCTACTAGCGTGGGTTCGATTCCC
>CAVWGG010000032.1:0-117840 GCA_963754535.1 uncultured Gammaproteobacteria bacterium | reverse complement strand
TTGCCGGTGCCGGTGTGCACCGACACGTCGCCCCACAGCGTCGAAGATCGAGCACCCACTGCTTGATGTAACTCGCCCTTGTAGCCCAGGGCGATCACGAAGTCGCGGTATCCATAGCCCGCGTAGTGCATCATGATGTGCCACAGGATCGGGCTTGCCCGCCGATCTCGACCATGGGTTTCGGCCGGATTTCCGTTTCTTCGGCCAGGCGGGTACCCAGACCACCCCGGCAAGAATTGCAACCTTCAACTTAGCTCCCGTACTGGGTTCCAGTGCCGTAATTTTTAATATTAGTACATTAAGCTTTTCGGCGGCACCACACGCAGCTTGGCAGAACGTGCCGTCGTCTGCAGCTCTTGCGGCAAGACACCGGAAAAACGTGACGTGGCGCACATTTTGGGCGTCCTGTCGCGACAGCCTCGCCGGCCGGCCTTGGACGGGGTGCTGTGGCCAAGCTGCGTGCGATGCGTGCGCACCGTACGCTTATGTTAATCCTGTCTCAGTTGACCCCATGGAAGTGTGCGATATTTTTCGGACGACGTATCCGACCCGATCATGACCAACACCCTGATCTACAAACGCAGCATGGCGATCGCCGTGCTGGCAATGCTTCGCCTGATCATGCCGGCGGTGATCGCTATCGGGATGCTGTCCCTGTTGGCGCGCACGTTGGACAGGCCGTTCGGGGATAACTTCCTGATGCTGTCGGTCCTGTTGGCCGTCCTGGCGCCCGTCGTCCTGCTGGAGCCTGCGGGCAGCCCCACGCAGTTTGTCTCCCGACGGTGGTCCGCGGCCGCAAGCCTGGTCTTGCGTTGGGTCGTGCTGCTGCTGATCTTGCTGCTGATCGGCTACGTCACGAAGTTCTCAGCTCAATTCTCGCGGCTCGTCATCGGTAGCTGGGCGATCCTGACGCCCATCCCGCTGGTCCTGGCCAGCATGGCGCTGAACGGCGCCCTGCGACGCGTGATGTACTCCTCGGACAATGCCCGTCGTGCCGTGTTCGCAGGCTTCAATGAAGTCAGCATGCAGATGGCGGAGCGCCTCAAGAAGCACAGGGAACTCTGCATTTCCGTGGATGGGTTTTTCGACGATCGAAGCGCGGAGCGCCTGAGGCTCGACGGCGATCACAGGCTCCTGGGCGGGCTGCCGACCCTCACGCAATACGTGAAGCAAGAGGGGATTGACGTCATCTTCGTCGCGCTGCCCATGCGCCACGTGCAGCGCGTGCTGGACCTCCTGGAAGACCTGCGAGACACGACGGCCTCGATCTACTACGTGCCGGACATCTTCGTCTTCGACCTGATCCAGTCCCGTACCGGGGAGATCCTGGGGATTCCCGTCGTGGCCATGTGCGAGACGCCGTTCTACGGGTATCGGGGCGTCGTCAAGCGATTCACGGACGTCGGGTCTCTCGGCCATCGGCCTGCTGTTGCTTGCGCCCTTCCTCGCGCTGGTCGCACTGCTGGTGAAGTTGACTTCGCCGGGTCCGGCGATCTTCCGCCAGCGCCGGTACGGTCTCGACGGGCAGGAAATCATGGTCTACAAGTTCCGGACGATGGCCGTGACCGAGGACGGCGACACCATCCGACAGGCAACCAAGGACGACGATCGCATTACGCCGCTGGGTCGGATCCTGCGGCGCTATTCCATCGACGAGCTGCCGCAACTCCTGAACGTGATCCAGGGGACCATGAGCCTGGTCGGGCCGCGGCCACATGCCGTGGCCCACAATGAGGAATACCGCAAGCTGATCAAGGGCTACATGATTCGCCACAAGGTGCAGCCCGGTATCACGGGACTGGCCCAGGTCAACGGCTGCCGCGGTGAGACGAAGACGCTCGAGCAGATGCAGGCGCGAGTTCGTTTCGACCTTGATTACCTGCGCGCACTGGTCGACGGGGTTGGATCTCAAGATCCTGGCCAAGACGGCAATGCTCGTGTTCTTCGACCGCAAGGCGTACTGAGGCCAGCGACAGCATTGGCTGGCGGATGTTCGCTGGCTGGCGTCCGGACCGATGGCACGATTGTGATACAGTTCCGGTCGGCCACGGAGAGGCCGTTTAACATCCGGCTGTATGTTCTTAAGACGCCACAGTTTTTTGCACCCACGGGCCGGAATTTCGGACCATGCGTGCGGCGCCGACAGCAGACAGGGCCCGATTCTTGCCCCCGACTTCAAGGTGACCCCGGCATGATCGTGCACACACGTAGAATCCTTGCGCCTACGCTCCTGCTGCTGGCAGGTGCGGCGCTGCATTCGCCCGACGTCCTGGCCCAGGCAGCGGGTGACTACAGGTTGCACGCCGGCGACAAGATCCAGGTGTCGGTGTGGAAGAAGTGGACCTGCAGCGACCGGTCACCATCCGGCCGGACGGCAAGTCTCATTTCCACTGGCCGGCGAGGTGCAGGCCGTTGGCCGCACGGCCGACCAGGTGCGGATCGACATCGAGGGTCGCCTGCAGAAGTACATCCCGAGCCGGTCGTGACCGTGACCGTCGACGACGTGGGGGGCAACCGCGTGTATGTCATCGGCCAGGTGAAGAAACCCGGCATGTTCGTGATGAACCCGCAGTTGAACGTACTGCAAGCATTGAGCCTGGCCGAGGGTGCGACGCCGTTCGCGAAGCTGGACGACATCATCGTGATCCGGGGCGGAGGCGCGTCGCAGACGACGTTGCCGTTCCGGTACAGCCAGGTCACCGAAGGCAAGTCGCTGGGGCAGAACATCTTCCTGGAGAGTGGCGATGTCGTCGTCGTACCTTGAGTCCGCTCGGCTGAAGGCCGCCATCGCCAATGCGTCATCACCACGGGTGCAGCCTTGCCGGTGGCGGCGTGGGGCGCCCAGGTCTACGTGCAGCCGCAGATCGACCTTCGCACCGAGGCCAATGACAACCTCGATCTGAAGCCGGCAGGAACCCCGGAAGGCGACATCTACGGCTTCATCGCCGACGCGCAGACGCTGGTCGGCATCTATACCCAGCGCAGCGAGACGTCGGTGCGGCCCCGCCTGAGGTTCCAGGAGTTCCCTGACCGCGACGACCTGCAGCGTGTCGAAGCGTTCCTGGACCTGCGCTCCAGGTACAACTGGGAACGCAGCGAGTTCCTGTTGATCGGTCGTTACGCGTTGCAGGATTCCTACAATGTCGATACGCCCACCGGTGAATACATCCGCTCGACCCGAACGACGGCGACAATTCGGATTCCTCGAATATCCTCGTCGGTGAAACTCGGCAGCGGTTCGAGTTGAATCCGACCTTTGACTACTCGTTGACCGAGCGGCTCCGGGCGGGCGTGGGCCTGAACTACGAAGACGTCCGCTACGATGCCGAGTCCGGGCAGTCCACGAGGACGGACGACGTTTTACAATCGTGGACGGTTGCTCGCCTGGACCCTGACCCCCAGAGCGAGGTTGCTTTGGCCGTCTACGCCTCGCAGTACCAGGCGAAAGATGACAGTTCAGAGACGGATGCCTATGGCGCGGGCGTCGGCTACACCTATCAATGGTCCGAGGTCACCGGCGTCGAAGCTCGCCTCGATCATGAAAATAACGACGTCACCGATTACGCGCCCGTGAAATTCGAGGAGAGTACCTCAGGCCTGGGCGGCTCCCTGGTCGCCTACCGCAAGCTCGAGGTCAGCGACTGGCGCTTCACGCTGAGCCGGCAGTACCTCCCACCGGCGACGGCGGCAAGTCCGAGTCGGACCAGTTCAGGCTGCAGTACAAGCGTGACTTCAGTGAGCGACTGTCCTTCCTGGGCCGCGCGCTACGAGATGCGCAACGCCATCACGGAGTCCGGCGGCGGCGACGATCGCGACTATGCGCGCCTGGATCTCTCGCTCAACCTGGTTCATGTCGGAGACATGGTACCTGCGGGGCGGATACAGTTATATCTGGCAGGATCGCGAACAAGACAATGGTGACGCCGACAACAACAAACTGTTCGTCAGCGTTGGGTACCAGGGAATCCGCAGGCAGCGTCGCTGAATGACTACGCAAGACGTTCCGAATACGCTCGGCGATTACCTCGGCATCCTGCGGCGGTGCCGGATGTACCTGGTCACGATCATCCCAGCCGCATTGCTGCTGGCCGTGTACCTCGCGTACGCATTGCCGCCGTCCGTACCGATCGTCCGCAACCATCCTGCTCGAGCCGTCGTCGATCCCGACGGAGCTGGTGCAGACTACGGTGACGAGCTATGCGGACCAGCAGATCGAGCTGGTCTCACGACGAGTGTTGACGACCGAGAACCTGGAGACGATCGTCCGGAAATTGATCCCTATCCCGACATGCCTAACCTGTCGCTGACGCGACAAGGCGTCGCAGATGTCGCCGACACCAGTGTCGAACGCGTGGATCCGATCACGCTGGAGGTCTTGTCCGGAGTCCAATGCCTTCTCCATTCACTACCTGAATGCCGATCCGGAGCGGGCGCAGCAGGTGGCCAAGCGCATCGCCGGCCTGTTCCTCGATTACAACGGCAGACACGCGCCGAGCGAGCGACGGAGACCTACAACTTCCTCTCGGAGCAGGCAAAAGGCCTGGAGCGCCAGATGGGGGATGCAGACCAGCGTATCGCCCAGTTCAAGGCGCGCCATGGCGATGCGCTGCCGGAAGTGCAGATGATGCGAGCAAGGGCAGGCCGAGCGGGCCCAGCGTGACCTGCTGGATGTCGAGGCGCGTATCCGTGATGCGGAGGAGCGCAAGGCACAGCTCGAACTGCAGTTGAGCAAGCTCAATCCGTCGTTGTCCACCACCGCGGGTAACTGGCGCACCGATCTTGCGATGCTGCAGGGACAGCTGGCCGATGCCCGCATGAAGTACACCCCGGACCACCCGGACGTGAAGCGCCTGCAACGGCAGATCGAGGCGCTGTCGGCCCAGGCCGCCGCGCAGCCAGGCACCGCGGGGATCGTCGCGGACAACCCGGAATACCTCAGCGTCCAGAGCCAGCTCAATTCCACTCAACGTGAAATCGGCGCGCTGCAGGCGAATGCGGCGAGGGTGCGAGGCCAGATTTACCAGTACGAATCCGGCAGCATGGCGGCACCCGGCGTCGAACGCGATTACGCCGAATTGACGCGGGCCAGGGACCTCCTTGGCCGGCAGATCATCGAGATCCAGGGCAAGCTCCGCGAAGCCGACATCGCTCGCAGCCTCGAGAGCGAGCAGAAGGGCGACAAGTTCTCGCTGATCAGGCCGCCTGGGGTTCCAAGCACGCCGTTCTCGCCCAACCGGCTCGGCATCGTGCTGCTCGGACTGGTGCTCGGCGGCGGCCTGGCCGTGGGGCTGGCTGCGTTCCGTGAGTCGTCGGATCCATCGGTGCGCAGCGTGCAGGACGTGAAGGGAATTACGACGATCCCGACCATCGGGTTCGTGCCGGTGATACTGAACCACGCCGACCGCCGCAGGAATCGCGTCTGGTGGGCTTCCTACGCTAGCGTGCTGGCCATCGCGACTGCCCTTGTGGCCGTCACGGTGGTCACTTCTTGACGGGGTGATGCGATGACGATCCAGGACGCCCTCGAGCGGGCCAAGCTGTTGCGAAAGACGCGGGAGGGCGGCTCGTCCGCGCGTGCCGAGCGAGCACAGGCGGCGCGCGATGAAACAGGCGCCTTTGCCATCGTCAGGGAGCCGTTACCGGCCGAGTCGGCGGCTCCCGTCTATTACCCGGATCTTGGGCGAGTCGAGTTCGACAGTGCGGCCTGCCTGCAGCACAAGATCCTCTTTACCAGCGAGCAGTTGGCAGAATCCGCACAGGCGGCCGCGGCCTATCGGTTGATGCGCAGCCGGGTCCTGCACCGGTTCAAGGGCAGCAACTGGTCGTGCATCGGAATCAGCAGCCCGGGCGCCGGCGAGGGCAAGACGGTGACCACGGTAAATCTCGCGATCAGCATCGCGCGGGAAAAGCAGCGGATGGTGTACCTGTTGGACCTGGACATGCGCAATCCCAGTGCTTTCGAGAGTGTCGGCGTCCAGCCGCCGCGGGCCTTGTCGCAGTTCTTTACGGACGACGCGGTGCCCGAGAGCGTGTTGTTTGCGACGAGTGTCGAAAACCTGGTGATTGCGGGCAATCGCGATCCGGTTCAGGGAGCTTCGGAATTGCTCGCGACCCCTCGGCTGGACGACCTGATTCAGCATATCCAACGGCGATCGCCGGGCGCCCTCATTCTTGCGGACCTGCCACCCGTGCTCAGCACGGACGAGGCGCTGGTCGTCGCGCCCCGGATGGATGCCATGTTCCTCGTCGTGTCCGAGGGCATCACTCGCCGTGACAGCCTTGCCAAGGCGGTCGACGTGCTGGGCGACTTTGCGGTCGCGGGCATCATCATGAATCGATCAGGCGACGTGGCGCACGCGGGTTACTACGGCTACTAGAGCCGGTGGGCCCGCGCCGAGACCCAGCGGGGCCCTTTGAGCAAAACCGTCCATAGACCTGGCTAGGCAATCCATGGCGCTTTACACCCGCGGCCGGGCCCGTCGCGCGCTGATCGATACGGTGACCTACCGGGCGATCTCGCAGGTGGCGACGATCCTGGGCTATGTGGTCATGGTCCGGGGCATGACCAAGGAAGACTTCGGCGTCTTCAGCCTGCTGTACTCGTTCATCCCAGTCATCAGCACGTTCGCCTCGCTGGGGCTCGAACAGACGCTGCGTCGCTATCAGCCGGAATACCTCAGGGCGGGTAATCGAAGCGCCGCCGCATGGTTGGTGCGGTTCGTGGCATCGGCGCGCTTCGGCACTAATGTGATCCTGCTCAGCGTGATCTTGCTCGGCTGGAATTACGCGGCCCCGCTGTTCAAGTTGCAACCCTACCGTGCGGAGTTCGTGCTCTTCTGCCTGCTCGTGCTGCTGTATTTCCAAGCGCGCATCCTGCAGATCTCACTGGCCGGGAACATGCTGCATCGCTACAGCGTGGGGTCGCTGGCGGTGCTGTCGGTGATCAAGTTGATCGCGTACGGACTCCTGGCATGGAACCATGCCATGACGATCGACAACGTCATACTTGCGGAGACGCTCGCATTCGGCGTTGCCTACGCCTTCATGTTTCGCGCCTATCGCAGGCATTGCGCCGACAAAATTGCGGCTGCAAGTTACCGGCCCGATCCGGAAGAGCGTCGCCGGCTGCTGCGCTACGGGATATACAACAATTTCAACGATGCCGGAACGTTGATGCTGACGACGAAGACGGACAACTTCTTCATCGCGGCGATCATCGATCCTGTGTCCGTCGGCATCTATTCCTTTTATACCCGCCTCAACGAGATGGCGCGGGGCGTGCTGCCAATCAATCTGTTCGAAAACGTGGTGCAGCCGCTGTTCTTCGCGGTGCCGGCCGCCGAGGCGGATCGAAAGTTGCCCCAGTACTTTTCACTGCTCATGAACCTCAATCTGGCTTTGCAATGGCCGATTCTCGCGTTCGTGACCGCCTACCACGCTGAAATCGTCCAGGTGGTGTTCGGTGGCAAGTTCGTCGAGGACTCCTGGATGCTGCCCGTCATCGCCGGCTTTGCGACCCTGAACCTGGTGGGGACTCCGGTCACGCTGGTCGCCCAGTACGAGGAGAAGGCTGGCGTACTCCTGACCAGTAAGGTGTTCGGTATTTATAATGTGATTGCATTGCTGGCGCTGCTGCCGGTCGCCGGCGTGTATGGCGCTGCCATTGCTAGTGGCACCGCCCAAGCGTTGAAGAACGCCTTTATCTGGTGGTTCGTGCGACGACGGGCGCGTTGGACCAATGCGGGTGCCGCGATCCTGGTGAGTGGCCTACTGTGGTGTGGCGTGGTGCTGATCTGCCGGGCGATCAGTTCGGTCATTGACAGTGCGCCAGTCGTTAACCTCTGCGTCGGGGTAATTGTCGTTGCTCTGGCCTCGCTGCTCCATGTGCGCGGACCCGCGATTTCGGACGGCGACCGATCCATCCTGGCAAACGTGCTCAGCGGCAAGGAGGCGAAGATCCTCCGTCGCCTCGGGCTGCTTCGTCGCCGGGAGGCGGCATCTGGTGACCAGTGAAGAAATCGAGTAATCCATGCAGAAGCTGACCCTGGCAATGTTCGTCGTCGTGACGACATTTGAATTCTTTACACAGGGAGATCACTGGGGACGGTGGGCGTACCTGCCGGGCGGCACGCAATACCTGCCCGAACTGTTCGGCCTGGCGGCGATCATTGTTGTGATCATGCTTGGCACACGGAATCGCTTTCAATTCGTTAGGCCGCAGTACTGGATTGTTTTCGGTGCGTTGGTCATCACGATCATTTGCGGGATTCTGGTCAACGGCGTCGATTCAGGCCCTGTCTTCGCGGGAATCCGGACCTACCTGCGCGCCATCCCTTGGTTCCTGGTGCCGGCGGTCTATGCATTCTCGAACGAGCAGGTGGCGGCTCAACTGCGGGCGTTGCTGGTGGTTGCGCTTATGCAAGTGCCATTTTCAATTCAACAGCGCATGACCAGCATGCAGCAAGACAAGGCGACCGGCGATTTCACCAGCGGGACGCTGGGAATTTCATCGGTCATGTCCATATTCCTGATCTGCGGGATGTGTGTCTTGGCTGCGCTTTTCGTGCGCAAACACCTTCGGGCCTGGCAGTTTCTCCTCTTGTTCACGTTGCTGCTGCTGCCGACGATGATCAACGAGACGAAAGCAACCTTGTTTCTGCTGCCCATCGGTTTGCTGTTTGCGTTCCTGGCAGCAGCAGAGCCCGGCCGCAGGGTCAGGGTAATCGTGATGGCCTCAGGACTTCTCGCCGCCTTCGTGGCGGTGTTCTTTCCCGTGTACGATTACTTCAATGCGGAGCGACAATACTCCGTGCCGCTTGGCGAAATGCTTTCGGATCCGGCGCGGTTGGAGGCTTATCTGTGGAAAAAGGACGACGTTGGTGCAACTAAGACAGCGGGAAGGGTTGACTCTATCGTCGTTCCCATTCGCCATCTGATGGCCGAGCCGGCTCAAGCCGTCTTTGGGTTTGGAATCGGAAACGTGTCCGAATCAAGGCTTGGACACGGCTTCGTCGGGGAGCGATATAAGCTATTTGCGCCATTCCTTACTACGTCGTTCGCACGTCTACTGCTGGAGCTCGGGATTCTCGGTGTCGGCCTCGTCTACGCGCTGATGTGGCTTGTCTGGCAAGACTGCAGGGTTGTCGCCAGGCAGCGTGACGACATCGTTACGTCACTCGCGGCGGCGTGGGTAGGCGTGACTGTAGTCATGGGACTTTCGATCGTATACAAAGATATTATTCTTCAAACGTCTCTTTCCTACCTCTTTTGGTATTTCTCGGGGCTGGTTGTCGCAGCGCGGATGAGGCGCCATGGGAGTCACGAGCTAATGTCGAACAGGGCGGCGCATTGAACGATCGAAGTCAGGCACGCGTCGGGCGTGAGGCACTCCTTTTCGTCGCAGGAATTGCCTTCCTCTTGCTCGCAAAGATAAAAAATCTGATCGCGGGATATAAAACACCCAAACCGTTCTCAATCCACGAGGTCGATCGCTGTATTGACTACGATGTCTCAATCGTGGAGACCTGGCTCAAGCAGCCCATCAAAATCGTCGGTCAACATGTACTTGAACTCGGTCCAGGCTCGGATCTAGGGGCGGGACTTTATCTGCTGGCGAGCGGTGCATCGAAGTACAGCGCAGTTGATCGGCATAATTTGGCGGAGTCAGTACCGGAAGCGTTTTATCTAAGATTCCGAGAGCGATATCCAGTCCCCATTGTTGCGGACGCAATACGAGATGGTCGACTTCGATATATCGCTCGCAGCGATTTCGATATTGCAGCCGAGATCCCGGGGAGCAGCATCGACGTTGTCCTGTCGAACGCCGCCTTCGAGCATTTCGACGATGTAGAGGCGACTGTCCGCCAACTCTCCCGCGTTGTAAGGCCGGGCGGAACTATCTGTGCGGTAATCGATCTTCAAACTCACTCCCGATGGATTCGCGAGGTCGACCCGAACAATATCTATCGTTATCCAGAGTGGCTGTATCGCGCCTTCTATTTTCCGGGTCAGCCCAATAGGGTCAGACCAATTGAATATCGTCGAATTTTCGAGGCCAACGGGTGGGCAGAAGTCACGATTACGCCGTCAAAAGTTCAGGAAACGGCTGGCAGAGGCGTGCATCAGCGATTTCAGGATGACCCGAATCTAGACTGCCTATCAATTGTGCTTCGTGCCACCAGGCAATAGTGGACTTCCCTCGCTATGGGGGACAGTTCCGAGCCTCATTTTGAGGCACTCTCGAAGGTCTCCGGGCTGACACCGCCGAGGTCGCCCTGTTGCTCCAGGACCAGCCGCACGGCACGCTCCCTGACTTCCGTTGAATACCGCTTCTGTGTTGCCATAGACTCCATCCTCTCTCAGGTTGAAGTCTTCGGGAAAGCCGACGCGGTTCAAAACTGTGCCCGCTAGCAGCGCCCCCATTGCGAGAGGTCACGACCAATCAACTGCTCAAGCTTGCGATTGTGTGTCCCGTAAACATTATTGAGGTGGTCCCGGGTCTGCTGATTCATCGGTGGCATTTCGACGCGATTGTCGCGTCGCAGGCTCTCCGCAGCTGTATGCATTCCAAGATGCGTCAACAGCTTGCTAGCGCCCCACAGAACGCGAGACTTGGCAAGTCGCTTCTTTCCCGCCGCCGCGTTAACTCGAATATCGCGTAAACCGGCGTCGAACGACGTGTCGACGCCGAGGAATCTGTAGAGCGATTGCATGAATGCTACGGGATCGGCATGCAAGTCGTCGTACAGCGTCACCAAGATGTTATCTCTCGGAAACAGACCGTAGAATCGACTCAGCTGATCAAAATAAAATCCTTCGGCAATAAACTCCGGTCGGTCGATAAGTTTTTGCTCGAAGGTCAGCGTTGCGTTCTTGTCGTATTCCGCTTTTGAATTCCAGAACCTTGAATATGCGCGTTCTGTAGGATCTCGGAGGCAGGCAATGAGCTTGGCATCCGGCAGGTGTTGCTTCATCAGGGTCGGTATGTCCTGAGAAGAGTAGGCGCCATGCAGGTACGCTGGCGTTGTTTCACCAACTGCAGGCTGACCGGACCAGTTGGAAAAGAAAGACTCGTAATAGGCTATGCCACGCTCGTAGTGCCGGTCGAAAAAGTGTACCTCCTTGACGCTTGGTACGAAAACCTCTGGATGCCGCCGAAGGTTCTCGTGAATCCATGTGGTACCAGATCTTGGGGCGCCGATTACTACGAAGTTAGGGAGCATTTGCAAAGCTTCTGTTGAATCAATGAATCGTTTTCCAGTGGCTTAACGGCCATACAGTAGCGTCTCTGTGGCGTGTCTTGTTGGCAACCACACGTCACCGTATGCACAGGCCAGTATCGCCGCAAGCGAGTTGATCCTAATGGCTAAGCAGTCAAAACAGGTATTCCGCAAAAGCTGGATCTCAACTCGTCAGGAATAATTGCAGCGGCAATCCGTGCCCCGGCAGCAACGCGCGCCACCGCCGGGGGATACAGATTCAGCCAGGCCGAACAATTGCGGCGCCCGCGCAGTGACAGACTGTCGCTTCCGCACTTATTTCGTATCGCAGGCGCCATTATAGTTAGTGGGGCAGTTGCTATAGATGCGGCCACCCTCGGCACTAAGTACGCTGAGGATTGAATTCCAGGAGACAGTGCTGTCTGTCGAAACCCACGCGAGATGGGTGGTCTTGTTCTTGAATGAATCGTCGTATACGGCGCGTGCGTCCCCGTAATCAAAGGTTGGTGTGGATGCGACGAAATGAATTGGCATCTTGCCGCGATAATCGACACCCCCACTGACCCCGTACATGACTTCTTGGCCAGTCGTCATATTCTTCCGAAGTACGTCTGGACCGCCCGTCCCAGCACGGGAGTCATAGGCCTGAGCGATCACGTCGGCCTCGAAGCCGCCCAAAAAGTTTACCATCGAGAAGACATTCGTGTGCTTATACGATTGTGTCGCCGCAGTCACGAAACGTTTGCGCTGCGTCGCGAGAGCGCCCGCACTGTAATCAGCAGGTGCATCGACACCGCCAAAACTGGGCACGCTTTCCTGCGTAGCGACGCCTTCAAAGTACGGCTCATCATCAAATTGCTTGGCTATGGCGTCGAGAAGTGCGATGTAGCGGTCCATGACGTTCGCGCGCCAAGTTGCCGCGACGAATCCGTTGTTCGACGGGACAGCATCGCTCGATAGGTAAGCCGGTACCAAGCCATCGGGATTGGTCGTGGCAAATTTCTTGTCATCGATTGCAATGATCATTCGCTTCCCGCGAGCGGCCAAGTAGTCGTAGTGCTTACGTATTGCCGAGAAATCGTAGACGCCCTTCGATGTCTCCAAGTCGCCCCACTGATAGTGAATCTTGGCGAAAGTGATATACGGGCTATCATTGACCTTGGTGAGTTGACTCGCAATCGATGCTGAGTCGTACCCTTGTGTCTTCAAGCCATGACCTGGGTGCCATTTAATGAAACTGCCGGATGGAGCAGTCGCAGTGCAGTTGTTGTCAACACACAGATTTGCAGGAGGAAGCGGCGGGGTCGCTGCGAGTGCCAGGGAAGACATCGCGCAGATTCCCACGACTGCTGTAAGGAGTCCTGGAAGAGAAACAGTGAGTCTTGCCATTCTGAGAGCTCCGATGCACTGGGACTGTGCAAATTCCTGAAAAGTGTCGCTCCAATATGTCGCCATGTCCGCTGGAGGTACGGCCCTACCTGAAGGATAGGCGCGATTACCGTGAAGGCTTGCGATAACAGTCACAACTTGGCACGTACTAGACCCCTAGATGCCACCGCACAAGTGCTCGAGTGACGAATAGCAGGCATTCGTCACGGAATTGGCCGTTCGCATTGCGTTCAGGAGCAGTTGGCATCGGTAACATCGGCAATCTCGAGCTATTGGCTATGTAAAGTCCGGACGCAGGCATCCTCGAAAGCGTCTGCGATTCTGGAGTAGGTTCGGTTGGCGGCAACCCATTCACGGCCTCGCGATGCCATCGCGATCAACTCATCATCGCTGCGTCTTGCCAGCCAGTGCACGGCACGTGCAAAGTGTCGCGCGCCCCAGGGAACGCAAACGCCGGCGCGGCTTTCGCGAAGTACTGAGGCTCTGGTCCGGGTGAGCATTGGCCACGACCGGTAGCCCTAGAGCCATGTACTCGATCAATTTGGTCGGTGATGCCACGTCGAGGATTGGCGAAGGGTGGAATGGCGAAATGCAAACATCCGCGGTGCATATCGAGTGCCAGTGCGTCACGGCGTGGCAGGAAGCCTGTAATCTCCAGTTGAGATTCGACACCGACCATCCTGGCGCGCTCCTGCAGGGAGCGCCGGTCTTCGGGTCTTGCTCCGTCGCCAATCAGCAGAAGCTTTGCATGCAGTCCGCGCTCGTTTAACTCCGCAAGCATGTCGACCAGAACCTCGAGGCGCCGCTCGGGCACCAAAGTGCCAAGATACCCGACCGTCAACGTTTGCGAGCGTGATCGTTCCGGCGGGCGGGTCCGAGGCGGCACTTGGGCAAGATCGATACCGGTGACGATTGGTGTCAATTTCCGCTTATCGTGCCTCTGGCGATGAAATCGTCCGCCATCCGACTGCTCTGGACAAATACGTGATGGCTGAGAGGAAGTATCCATCGGTACAGCACGACCTTCGTGATGAATCCACGCAGAAGCACGAGGCGAGGATTCCGTGCGATACGTTCGCTGCCCAAGCGTCGCGTCGGCCTCATGATATGGGAAAGTCAGCCAGAAGAAGAACTTCATGCCGCGTAACCGTGCGACAACGCTAGCGATTGCGGCGAGCAGGTACTTGTCGCTGACCAGAATGCTGTCGTATTCCTTCTGACGTGGCGCGCATCAAGCCAGCGAAGGTCGTGCCAGATGTCCAGAAGATTCTTCCGCGCGCGATGAACGAACGTCGTCGCCGGTATCGGTGGCGCCAACCCAAACACTGCGACCTGACCAATCGTGACGGCCGACGCGAACACTGGAGTCTCACTGGCTTGCATGACAATGTCGATGGCGTGACCGCGGCCGAGCAATTCGCGGCCAAATAGCGTGTTGAGGCGAACCCTGTCCGTCGGGAACGTTTCACGTGGAAAGAACAACATGCGGATCTTGCGGTCACTCATCGGAATTTGTCCGCGTGGCATGCACCCAGGTCCTCCACGGCAATTCTTGCCGGCCCATGAGCGTTGCGAGCGCAAGCGTGTCCGGCCCGAGGATTTCGATGAGTGTGGCCCGCGTCGCGTCGTCTATCGGCGGCACGATCTCACGAATATCCAGGCGATTCTTGCCATGGATGGCTGACACGACGCCCAGTTCCCGCAGGCTGCGATCGACCCACCCGAGTCCCGCTCGACGCGTCCACGCGCCGACGTCGCGTATGAATTGTTCCCGGCGGCGCGACTTCGGCAGATAGCTGTCGTTGGAACGCTTGCCGACGAAGTCCGATACATGATCGCTGGAGATACCGAGAAACTCGTAGACTCGACGAGCCTGGGCCTGCGGGTCCGCTGCGATTTCCTCTTGCAGCACGATCAGCATCTGTTCCGGTGGAAAATATTCGAGCCAGGCACGCAGATGCTTTGCGTATCGCGACTGCTCGACGTACATCGGATTGTTGGCGAGTCCGGCTTCGAAGGAAAGGTCGGCGCCCTGGTAATAGCCCAGCCGGATGTTATGCAGATGGTTGGAGTAGGCCCGCTCCACTGGGTCGCGCAGCGCAACGAGAATGCGAAAGTCGGGGTTGTACGCGTGCGCGCGTGCTGGCGCGTCTCGATCCGGCAGGTACGATGGCGAGATCTCGCCCACCGCCGCACGACCGGCGCCGGCGGTGAAGTGACTCTCGTACCATTGATGCCCGCGGTCATAAACGGCCGAGAAGTAGTTAAGTTCTTTCGGGGTGCTGACAAAAGCATCGGGATGGTCATTGAAGACCGTGTAGAGCCAGGACGAGGCGCATTTCTGACCGCCCAGACCGATGAATGTGGGCTTCATTTCCGGGCCCCAAGCGTTGTTTCGTACAGAGCGTAGGTTCGTTCGGCAATACGATTCCAGTCGTACCGTTCCGCAACCCAGCGCCGACGATTTTCGCGGGCATCCGGGTCCGGCGATTGCTTGCTGCGAAGCTGCAGGGCCTGCGCCAGGGCCGGGATGTCGCCGAGTGGAAAGTAGTCCTTCGGCTCCAGTCCCACCGCAAGATTCGCGGGAATGTCGCTGGCGAGCACGGGCAATCCATAGCTCAGCGCCTCGAGCATTGCTATAGGCAAGCCCTCGTGCGAGGACGGCAGCACGAACGCCCCTGCATGCGAGTAAAGCTGCTCGAGCGCGGCGCCTTTCACGAATCCAGTCAGCACCACGCCCGCCTCGCGGGCTGCCTCGCGCACGGAGATGGAATAGGGTTCGTCGGTCATTCGCCCGGCGATGGCCAATTGCCAGTCGTTCGGCAGCATCGAGCGATACGCCTCGATCAGGTCCAATTGGCGCTTCTCCGGCACCATGCGTCCGACATGCAGGAAATAGCGGCCGGGCAGCAGCCCGAAGCGGGCGAGGTGGTCCGTGTCCATGCTTGGCTCGTGGATCGTAACGCCGTTTGGAATCAGCTCGGAGTCGCGCCCGTACTTCGCCCGGACGAGGTCGTCGATCACCTTTGAAATGACGATGCGTGCATTCGAGTACTTCATTCCGAGGCGTTCACCGACACGCAGGACGTATTGGGCGAAAGAGCCCCATTTGTCGCGGTCGTAGTCCGGGCCATGATTCGTAACGATCACCTTCAGTCCGAATAGACGCGCAAGGGGAGTCACGATCGCCGGCCCGATGGCGTGGATGTGCAGGATGTCGGGTCGCGCGTAACCGGCATAGAGCACGCCAAGGACTGAGTGCACGAGTGCTTCCAGCCCCGGGGTTCGCGGCGACCAGAGGCGCCGCAGGCGAATCGATCCAAAGTGCGTCTGCTGTCGCGGCACGAACGGCGTACGTACCAGCACTTCGACCTCGCAGCCCAGCGACACCAGCCGTGGATACAGTTGCTCGACGTGTGTTTCGACACCACCCTCGACGTTCGGGATGCCACGCACGCCCAGCACGAGAACCCTCACGCCAGACTCCTGACGCCTGGGGCCGCTGTTGCACCCGGCGTCGCGACACCCAGTTCGCCGTAGACGGCCAGCATGCGCTCCAGGTAGACCTCGGCCGTGAATTCGGCTTCGACCCAGGTCGCGGCCCGCGCGACCCATTTCGGCCAGGCGTGTATCCGACATCGCGGCCACGCGTTCCATCGCCGCCGCAAGGGACAGCCGTGTCACCGCTCTCGAACTGGAATCCCGTCACGTCGTCCAGGATCAGTTCGGGTATGCCGCCAATTCGCGCGCCAATCACCGGCTTGCCCAGCGCGTAGGCTTCGAGCACGCTCATCGGCGCGTTTTCGTACCACTCCGACGGCAGCACGACCGCTCGAGCGCTCGCGCACCGCCTCGTGGAGTTTCGCGCCCGACAGGTAGCCGAGAAATTCGACGTCCGCACCGGTCTCGGCCACCAGTCGCTGCAGCGGCTCGAGCTCCGGCCCGGTCCCTGCGATCGAGAGCTTGCCATGCACCGCCGCCGTCGCGCGGACGAGCGTGTGCAGGCCCTTTTCACGGGCCAGGCGACCGAAATAGAGCAACCGTTCGCCGGGCTTGAAGTCGGGCTCGTAGCGCGGAACGTCGACGAAATTCGGCACGTGGCGAAACTTCTCGGCTGGGAAGCCCCAGTCGGCGAGCTTGCTGGCATAGAACCGACTCGGCACCACGAAGCGATCCACGCAGTTTCGGTACGAGCCAAGCATTCGGTGCACGATCGCCTCGACCATGACGATGGCGCTGAGAGCGGACGAGTCCTTGATGCAGCGGTGGCGCACGACGTTGTAGAGTCGTCCGCCTCTGCATCGCTCACAGATGCCGTCGCTCGCCAGCATCTGGTAGGCGGGGCAGGCGATCTTCAGGTCGTGCAGTGTCAGCACCACCGGCACGCCACGCTGCTTGAGCAGTCCGAGGATCGATGGCGATATGTGGTGATAGATGTTGTGCGCGTGGCAGATGTCCGGATGGGTCGCATCCAGTAGTTGTCGCAGCCGCTGGCGGGCCTGCCGCGAGTAGATTACGCGCGGCACGCGGGTCAATTTCTCGCGCAAGGAATAGGCCTCGCCAAACTCGATTTCGTCGACGAAATGCTCGCTCCACGGGCTCGGCAGGTTGCGCGCGTGGCGCATGGCGAAGGGCACCACCTGCCACCCCTGCCGTTCGAACATCTGGTTGTGTTCGAGAAAGACGGTCTCTGCGCCCCCGCGGTAGTAGTGATAGTTGTTGACGGACAGCAGGGTCGTCATGGCCTCACGCCTGGACATCCGATGTCGTGTAGTCTGGCGGCGCTTGCTTACGCGACGCCAGCGCGCTGTCGATCACCTGCGCCACCCGCTGCGCATTCTTCATCGAGTGATACTCACGAGCATGTTCGCCTGCATTGCGAGCCAGTCTGATCGCGAAGCGCGCGATCCTCCACCAGGCGCCGGACGGCTTCCATCAGGCCCTGCTCAGTCCGGGCGTGGATGCCGACCGCTGCGCGATCCAGAATGTCGTCAGGATTGACCGCGAGGCTGATGACGGGAACCTCGCGCAACCAGGCCTGGATGAATGTGTTTGGAAAGCCCTCGTAAACGCTGGTATTGACGAAGGCGTAGGCGCCTGAGAGTTGCTTGTTCACCTCGTCCTGGTTCAGTTGACCGAGGTGCGTCAGATTGGGGAGAGAGGCAATCTGCTGCCTCAGCGCGTCGTTCCACTGGGCCTCGCCCTCGCCACTGGCTGGCGCACCAATCATCACGAATTGAACCCGCTCCAGTCCGCGGAGACTATTTGCGAGTCGCACGAAGACTTCGGGCTGCTTGGCGCGCTTGAAATTGGCGATCCAGACGATGCGCAGTGGTTCATCAGGCGCGCGCGTTTCCGTCGGGAAGCGGATGGAAGTTGGCGATGACGGCGTCGGGACGGCGGCCAAAGTTCTCGAACAGCAGACGCGCCTGGTGCTCGGTCTGCGTTATGGTCCGGTCGGCACGGCGAATGCCGTACGAAAGGAGTGAGCGTTCGAGCCGACGGCGCACGAAGTTGCGCTCGGCAACCTTCAAGCCGGGCTGCACGTCGGTGTCGTTGGCCGCGTGCCAGACCAGCCCGCAACCGTTGCGACGGGCGAAATGCGCCGCGATGCCGGTGTAGGCGCAGCCGACGCGCTGGTAGATGACGTCGGGCTGCAGTGCGCCGCAGTGCGCGATACAAGTCCGGGGCGTCGGCGACAAAGCCGATTCGCGGCACTGCCGGCCGTCACCGATGTGGCGGATCGAGTAGCCGTCGAGTTCCGTGTCGTCGGGCACGCGACGGGCGACGTAATGAATGTCGTAGCGATCCAGCGTGCGCAGGTAGTCCAGCAGGCACTTGATCTGGTACTGGGCGCCGCCCATGAAGGCCTTCCAGTGCACGGGTGTCACGACGCAAAGCCTTGGACGAGCGACGCTCATGTGTATCCGAGCGTCCGATTCAAGGCACCCGCCTTGCGCTCGAAGTACCGCAGGTCGTCTGGCGTTAGTCGCGACTGCCACTCGTTGTCGGGACTGATCTCGGACGAGTTGGACATGCGCATTCGATTGCCGTTGGCGACGTGATGAGCTTTCGAGCGGAAGTTCAGCATTCCTTCCTCGAAGGCAAGGCCGACGAAGTCGCAGATGTGACGTAGCGTCGAGCGCGGATCTGCGGTGAGGCTCTCATAGGTTGACTTGCAGGACATGCTCGGCAGGCACATGCCGACGCAGCAGCGGCAGGGCGCGCTTGTACTGACGTTGCCAATCCAGGATTGCACTCTTCCGGGGCTGGCCACGTTTGAGGTTGGATGAGAGCACAGCGCGCCCATCGCGTGTCAGCAACAGAATTCGGACACGATCGGGATGCCGCAGGTACAGCGAAAGCGCTTTCAGGTACGACTTCGACGAATCGACTATGGCTTGCACACCAAGTATTTCGCGCACTGCCTCGAAGACACGAACGTTGTTGTCAGCGGCGGTTACGGTGGAGCGGGTGGCGACGCCAAGGAAATCCACTTCGGTGCGCAACTGTACGTAAAGCAAACCAAGGACTAGCTGACGGCGCGCCAGGTACAGTGCGGTCTGGTGCGATTTGTCGATGACGGTCGAGGCCAATGGATAGCCCATGTGCAGAGCGTAAGGGTGCGAAACGATATCAATGCCAATCTCGGCGCCAATCCGCCGCACCACTTCGGACCACAGTGGGCAGGAGCGAATCGGCGCACCACAACTGCAATCGGTGTTCAGCGCAATGTTCTTGGAAAGCTGGTCGATTTCGCCCAGTGAGGCGATGCTGGAGTGCGAGCCGAGCAGGAGATCCAGCAGCGTCGAGCCAGAGTGTCCAGCCGAGCAAATATAGATGTATCTGGGGACGCTCATTGCACCCGGCTCAGGACAACAGGGCCGCATCTTGTTGCAGCAGGGCGGTGGTGCGTTCAACAAGATACGCACGAAACGCGATGCGGTTGTAGTTCAGCATCGGTGTGGGTAGTGACCGTGTAAGCAGTCGTGCGGCCCATGCTGGGGCCCATGCCTTGGCCGTCCGGCGCAGGCGGCGGCTAGTGGTGACACGTGAGTTCGAGGGCGCGTCTACGGTAAGACCTGCGATTGCGTGCGCTGCCAGCTCCGCAGGGATTACAGACAAGGACTTTGGGCTGGAGAGGCTGTCCGCCAGGAGTTCGACCACGGACGACGATTTTGAGGATGTCGTCGCGTGCCTGTATTGCCACAGTGGTGGCGAATGGGATCTCCGGGGCCATTGATCGAGCAATCCGCTTGAGCAGTACCTTCCCGGTACGCAGCGTATCGGGAAGCTGCCTGTTAAGGTCGACGACGCTGTTCGAGAGCAGCGGGTCAATGATTTCTACATAGGGCAATTTCAGATCGCTCAAGGCGCCAAGAACGCAAGGCACACGAAACTGCTGCTGCAGACGGTCGCGCCATGTCTCGAGCGATTCGCCAGTGGCCTGCTGGAGGTTGTCCGGAAGGGATGCCGGCTGCAACCCGAACTGCTCGAGCGGGGGTAGGGCACCGAAATCAGACCAGAGCGTCAATCCCACGCGCGTGCGTGCATCCAGCGGCCTGCGGACCGGCTTATGGCCAAAAACCTGGTCTCCCCGAATGATGCCGCGGATACCACTGTCGATCATTCGGCTCCAGAGTTGAAACCCGTCCATGTAGCCGGAGATGTGGTCAACGCGGCCTTCACCATTGGCCACGAACCGCTCGAAAACCCGATCCACGGGCTCGGGGGTGAGGTCCGTCTCGAAGTACTGGTGTTCCACGCCGAACTTACGCGCGAGTCGCTGAGCGATGTGGGCATCATTCAATGGGTCATTGAGCGAAGCACGCATGCCCCAGGTCACGGCACGAAGACCCTGCGTGTCTTGCAGCAGCGACAGAATGACACGACTGTCGACGCCACCTGAGAGGGTGATCGCCCACCGTGGATCGGCCACGTGGGCGGCGCCGACCACGTGCTTCAGCACATCGCCGGCACGACGCTCGAACTCCGCGTCGGACGCGGATCCGGCAACGAACCGCGTCGGCTCAGTACGCTCGACGACTGTCCACGAGCGTCGATCAAGCGTGACGGTTGTCGCGCCAGCAACGTGATGGATCCGTCTGTCCCAGGAAAGCCCCGGTCCCAAGGTGCCGGTGGCCAGCATCCAGGGCAAGACCGCGGGGTTGAACTCGAACGACCCGAGCAGGGCGACGATCCCCCGCTGCGACGTCGACGCGATGAACATCCTGTCGGTCAGTACGTACCAGACGGTGCGCGAGGCCAACGTGTCGGTGACGATCTCAACGAATGCGTCGTCGCTCCTGAACAGGGCATAGGCACCATCGGGCCGTCCCGTACGGGGGTGCTCCCAGGCGCCCGGTTCGACCAGATAGCCTGCCGCAAGACTCGTACCTCGCGCTGCGATCAGGTCGGTGGGATTCGATATACCGGTGACGATTCCACCCGAACTCAGTACCTGCGAGGGCGTTCTGGCCGCGTTGTCGGGCAGTAGCCTGTCGGCGATCGCTCCCACCGCTTGCGCAGTTGCCGGCGCCTGGAGTGGGTCACGCAAACAAACATAGATAATCTTGGACACAGGTCTTTATCTTTTCCAAACTGTCATTGCATTAACCGTGTGGACGACTTCGATCTGGCCGTCAACGAATACCCAAGCGATCCGCGATTGTGGGCGGCCAACGATCGCGATTCGCCAACCAACGCCGCATACGGACATGGCACGACAATATCATAAGGTAATCAACCTGCCAGAATCGCGAAGGCGTCTCAGAAAGTGAAGGACGAACCAGGGATTGACTCACGTCACGCCCGGCGACCATCAACCGTTCGACTGGCGCGTTGGCATCGGCCGAAGAAGACCATTCGCCGTCGGCGTGGCCCTTCGGCGCGCAAGGGAATGCAGGATATTGCTCACGGATTTGCCGACGGTAGCCATATAGGATTTCGGCATGAGACTTGATTCGGAACCACGATTGGCGGAGCGCTGGTCGCTCATTGCGTGCGTCGTCATCGCGGCGGTGCTTTGGGTGGGGCCCTATGCATGGCGGCTTGATCTATTCAGCAATGATGCCGCGCAGCACATCTTCTGGCTGTACCAGTACGCAGACCCTGGCCTCTTTCCTGGCGATCCGAGCATCCTGTACTTCCACACGAGTGCACCGTGGGGCTATCGAGCCCTCTACTCCGTGGTGGCTCCGGTCATGGATGTCCTCCTGGCGGCCGAACTGTTGTCGTCCGTGCTGCTTGTCGCGAGCTTGCTGCTCGCCTGGAAGATTGGTGCGTCTGGTGGCGGGTCCGAGCGCGCGCTGCACGGGCTCTTGACGGTCGTGGCCCTGGTCATTTTGATCAGGTGGTCGGAACAGAAAGACCTGCTGCCGCCGGTCGCATTTCAGCGAACTTTTGCATTGCCGCTGTTGCTGCTGACACTCTGGTCGCTGGTCAGCCGCCAATATGCATGGGTTGGCGTTTCCTGGTTGGCGGCCGCGTTGGTGTATCCGGCAGTCCTGCCTGTGCAGGGAATCACTGCAGCTGTCGTCTTCCTGCGTGACGTCGTTCGAGATCAACGGATGCCCCCCCGTTGGGTTTTCAATGGTATTGCGGGTGGGCTCGCGCTTGCAGTAGCAGCAGTGGGGATTCCGATACCGCCGGAAATAGGGCCGGCGTTTACCTACGAGCAGGCAATGAGGATGGTCGAGTTCGGGCCCGCGGGACGGCTGGCCATGTACCCGGAATCGGTAATCAGCAATTGGCTGCGGGGCCACCGCACCGGGCTCGGATGGTCCCCGTATGTCCTCCTGTTCATAGCGGCAGGCGCGGGTTTGGCCTGGATGCTCGGGCGAGTCCGTAGCATTCCATTTGCGGCGTGGGTGATGGCGATTGTCGGGGTGGGAATCTGGGGTGCCATGAGGCTGTTTCCCGAGCAACTGATGTTCGGGCTCTACTTGCCGAATCGTCACTCCCGCTGGGCCGTGAGCGCATTCGGGATGCTCGCGATTGCCACAGGCGCTGCCGCTGTGATCGAACGGGCCGCCAGGCGTTTTGTTTCGAACTCGCAGGAAATCTCTTCGAGGTCACGACTGTGGGTTGCCGTCTCCGCGCCGCTCGTGGTTACCGCGGTGATGTTGCCCTGGGCAATGTCCGTGTGGAATCGACCGATCGATACCGATCTGGAGAACGTCTATGCGTTCCTCTCGACCCTGCCCAAATCGACGTTGGTGGCAGCACACCCGGATCTGGCAGACGGCGTGCCACTGCGTAGCCGCCGCAGCGTACTGACTTCTACGGAGGGCTCCATGCCTTGGATGGACGGGTACTACAAGCTGATGAAGCCGCGGGTGGAAGCCTCGCTCCGTGCGGCCTACGCCACGCGCATCGAGGATGTGGACGCAGCGCTCGTCCCGTTCGGCGTGAAGGTCATGTTGACTGGACCGCCGGTATGGCAGAAAAACAAGTATTTTGCACCGTTCGACGAACTGACCCGCAGTCTGCTTGCGCGTGGAGCGCAGGAGGGGTTTGTGCTGAAGGCGCCGCCGACGAATCGGATTCTATTTCAGAGTGGTGGGTACTACGTGATCCGGGTAGGCGAATGACAAACGTGCGATCGCCCATGTTCCTGTTCAGTCGTGGCCGGGGCTGGGGAGTCGTGGCTGGATTGGTGGGTGCCGTCTTGCTCGCTGTGCTGGCGTGGGCAGTCATCGATCACCCCGTTCACTATGACGAACTGCTGCACATCCTGTCGGCTCGCGGTCTGCTGCAGACGGGGCAGCCGGCAATCGCCGAGGGTTTCTACACACGCGCCGAGCTGTTCACGCGGGCGGTGGCGTGGTCCTTCCGCCATTTTGGCGACAATCCGGTATCGGCGCGGCTACCGGCGTTGGCCGCCGCCGCTGCACTGGCCTTCATACTAGGCGTGTGGGTTGTGCGGCAGTCAGGCCTGCTGGCGGGCGCTGCGGCAGTGCTGCTCCTATGCGTGGTGCCTGGCACGATCGGGGTGGCGGTGTTTGCGCGCTTTTACACCGTGCATGCGGTGCTGATGCTGCTGCTGTTCATCGCCGCCTACGCGGCAATGCTGCCGGGGAGGGCCGCGTGGGCACGGGCGCTGGCCGTGGTGGTGTTTGCCGGGCTGATCCCACTCGGAGCGCATTTCCAGGAAACGACCGTCATTGCGGTCGGAGCGGCCGTAGCGGCTGCGCTGGCGCTTCTGTTGCTGGACCACTGGGCCGGCATCAAGCCGCTCATCCGGCGACAGCCGATTCTGCTCCTCGGCGTTCTGGGTCTGGTTGTGGCCGGCATACTTGTCGCGGTCGAATCCCGCGGGCTGCTCGCCCAGCTTGGTATGACACCGCTCTGGGCGGCCCGCAATGCAGCCCGCTACCAGTACTACCTGGTGGAGTTTCGCAACGAGCTGCCCTTGCTATGGCCGCTGCTGCCGGTCGCCGTGGTCGTCGGTGTGCTGCGTCCCGCCAATCGGCGTCTGGCGGTGTTCTGCGCCGTGGCAGTCGGCTCCGCGCTCCTGGTGCATTCCGTTGCGGCCCAGAAGTCGCTGCGCTACGTGTACTACCTCGTCCCGCTGATGTGCGTGCTGTGGGCGATCGGACTCGCGAATGTAGTCGCCCTGGTTGTCGAGCGCGGCACGTCGCCGGGGAGCGGCGGCGCGCGACGCTCGACGCTGGCCGCAACAGCCTTGCTTGCCGCCGTCTTTCTGCTCTCGCAGGAGGGCTCGCGCGCTCTGAACCTCCTGGCCGGGCGTGACACGAGTCCCTCAAATCGGCCGTACGCAGACGAGCCCGATTGGACGTCGCTTGTCGCGGAGTTGGGGCCACGCGCCCGCAGCGCGGACCACGTCGTCACGTCCAATTCCATGAAGGCGCTGTATTACCTGGGCCGGTACGACTACGAGTTGAATGCCACGATCGTCCCGGAGACGGAGACGCACGCCGAGTTCGGCCGTGACCGTCGTACCGGGCGCCAAGCGATCGGGACCGCGGAATCAATCCGCCAGGTGCTCACGCTGCCTGGCACGACTCTGTTGGTGATCGAGGCGTCGAAGCTCGGTCGATCGAGCGGTGTGAGCAGCGAGGCGTTCGAGGTGATCGAGGCTCATTGCGATGAGTTGAGCCTGCCGGCCGGCACGGGCGTTCGCGCGTGGTGGTGCGATGCTCCACCCCGCGTTACACCAGGTAGCGCGCTGCAGTAGGGCAGCGACTGGGTGCGCTTCAGGCGATTGCTCGGGGCGTGTCCGCAAACGTGACGGATTTTGAAGTTTAGCCGTATGGGTTCAGTCCATCATTGCGGCGATGCTGTTCAATAGTCTCGAATTCCTCGTCTTCTTCCTGGTGGTGCTGGGGCTGTACGCCGTCCTGAAGCATCCCGGGCAGAACCGGCTGCTGCTCGTCGCGAGCTACGTATTCTACGGGGCGTGGGACTACCGGTTCCTGGTGCTACTGATCGGCACGACGCTCGTCGACTACTGGGTTGCGTTGGCGCTCCGCAGCCAGGACCGACGAGGAAAGGCGCCGGAAGATCCTGCTGCTGAGCATCGTCGCCAACCTGGGCGTGCTCGGCATCTTCAAGTATTTCAATTTCTTCGCCGACAGTCTCGTGCAACTCGCCGCGACGTTTGGTCTGACCGTTTCACCCATCACGCTGCAGATCGTCCTGCCCGTCGGCATCTCGTTCTACACCTTCCAGTCGATGAGCTACACGATCGACGTGTATCGCCGTCACCTGGAGCCGTGCCGGCGGCTGGAGGATTTCGCGCTCTACGTCGCGTTCTTTCCGCAGCTCGTCGCCGGCCCGATCGAGCGTGCCACCACGTTGATTCCGCAGATCACCGCGCCGAGGATCATGACCTCGGCGAAGATCGGTTCCGGACTGTCGCTGATTGCGCTGGGTTTCTTCAAGAAAGTCGTGATGGCGGACAACCTGGCGCCCACGGTAAACGCCATCTTCGCCAAGACCGGCGGATACACCGCGGAAGAAGTGATCGTCGCTGCCGTTCTCTTCGCGTTCCAGATCTACGGCGACTTTTCGGGATACACGGACATCGCTCGTGGCACGGCCCGTATCCTCGGCTTCGAGCTGATGCCCAATTTCCGGGAGCCGTATTTCGCGCCGCAACCCCAGCGACTTCTGGAGTCGCTGGCACATCAGCCTGTCCACGTGGCTGCGCGACTACCTGTACGTCTCGCTGGGTGGGAACCGGGCAGGCCGGCTCAAGACCTACCGCAACCTCACGCTGACCATGGTGCTCGGGCGGGCTCTGGCACGGCGCGGCGTGGAACTTTGTCTGGTGGGGCGTCTATCACGGCGCCCTGCTGGTCGGCTACCGGCTGTACGAGGAACGGGCAGGGCGGCACGCCGGTGCGGGCAAGGAACCCGCGTCGGGCACTCCGTTCCGCACGGTCGTCGAGATGGCCGTGATGTTCATGTTTACGCTTTACGGCTGGCTCCTGTTCCGCGCCACCAGCGGTGCGCAGATCGCAGAAATGACCCTGGCCCTGGGGAATCCGGGCTCGATGGATTTCCTGGTCAAGGAACTGGCCAGGCTCCTGTTCTTCGCGTGGCCGGTGATACTGCTGGACTTCCTCCAGTACCGCTCACGGGGCACCGATCCGGTGATCACCCGTGCCCCGATGGCTGTCCAGGCGGTCGCATACAGCGGCATCGTCTGCCTGTTCCTCATTTTGGGAAGCTATGACGGCGCCTCATTCATCTACTTCCAGTTCTGAGGCGCGCGGTCGGCGAGCGCTCGTTGCGTGCGGTTGGGCGCTGGTCCTGGTCGTCGCCCTGGACCTGTCCTGCCGTGCATTGCTGCCGGAAGGGTGGCTGGTCAAGCAGGAAGACATCATTCGCGCCCGTGTCGAGAGCCAACCTGCGCCGGACGTGCAGGTCGTCGGGGACTCGGTCGCGCGATCCGGGCTGCTCGCCAGTGCCCTGGTGGACGACGGACTCGTGGCCCGTAACGACGCCATCCCCGCCGGCGGTACCCCTAAGACCTATCTGCTGCTCGCGCGCCAGTTTGCCGAGGGCAGGATCCCGAAGGCGCTGGTGATCGCGCCACAGCCCTCACACGTTCGGGCAGATTCGATACGAAGTGCTCATCGGGAGCTTCGCGCACTGGAGCGAGGTGCCCGTCGCTGGTTGTCCAGTCCGATAGCTGGACGGATGCGTTGTACGGGGTGTTCGACGCGCGTGTCCTGGATCCTGATGCATCGCGACAGCCTGCGGGACCTGCTGACCAAGGGAGACACGAGCTTCTTCGCGGACGCCAAGGTGCCCCATTACTTCCCGCCGGACCGGATCGAGTGGCCAGCTACGCGCAAGACGCGGCGAAAGGCCGGTACGACGCCAGCGTGCTGCGCCCCGGAATCACGGATCTGTATGCGAAGCCCTTCGTCGTCAAGGAGATGAACGACTACTACTTCCGGCAGATCCTCAGTCTCGCGCGATCGAACGGTGTCGCGGTCTTCTGGATCACGTTGCCATCCCCGGCGCGGGTGATCGAGGCGAGGGCGCCCTCGGACTACGAAGCCGACCTGCTCGCTTACCTTCGCCCGTTCGAGCAGAGGGGCGACCTCACCATCCTCCGGGCCGAGTTCGTCGAATACCCGGATTCCATGTTCCGGGACTTGCTGCATCTCAACGATGCGGGCGCGGTGCGGTTTGCCTGTGAATTCGCGCAGTTCAAACCGCAGGTCCTGGCGGCGGTGCGCGCTGGCAATGTCGAACAGGAGGGAACTACCGGTAGCCCGCCGGAGGCGCAGGCAACTGCGAGCGCGTTTGCCGATGCACTGGCCCCGTTGTGCGGGCGTTGATGGGGTCGACGTGCCGCGCGAGTCGCCGCGACGTCTCACGTCACTCCGACGGCAGCACGAGCACCGGGCATTCGCTGTGCCTGACCACTGATTCGCAAGTCGCCCCAATGAACTTCCGCGCCAGGGGGCTGCGATTCGAACGCTGCAGGATGATCATGTCGGCGGCGACGGCCCGGGCCTGCTGGAGCAGGGTCTCGACGGTTTCCCCTTCAAGAACCCGGGCCTCGGCCGTGAGGCCCTCGTGGCGAAGCGCTTCCGCCATGTCCTGCATCGCCCGGTGCTCGTCACGCAGTTGCCTCGCACGGTCGTCCCGGACGGCCTGGGGACCTGCATCGAAGCCGACGAATGCGGGATCGGGCGCTGCTACGTGCACCAGCCAGACTTTTGCGCCGAAGGCTTTCGCAAGCGACCGGGCCATCCCGAGTGCTGCGTTGCTCGTGCCGGCCTTGTCGATGGCCATCAGGATGTTCTTCATCGCCTGAACCCTCCGCCGTTCGCAGACTCCCTGAAGACGACGCGACGGCTCAGGAAGAAATTGATTGCGAGACCGGCGACCGAGCCTGCGGCCACGCCAAGTACAGGGTGCGCCGTCGCGACCTTCCAGGTGGCCACGAGCAGCGCATAGGTCGTGTAGTTTACGAGTCCGCCCACGGCGTTCGCCGCCATGAATCGTCCCCATTCGGCAAACCTGTCGGGACTGCGCTGCGCCCGGAACGTGTAGCAGCGGTTGAGCGCCCAGGTGCTGGTCGCGGCGCACAGGTAGGAGAGCAGTCGGCCGGCGTAGAGGCCGGCGCCGAGCACGTGCATCGCCACATAAAGCGCCGCAGCGTCCACCACGAAGCCGATCGCCCCCACGACCGAGAACGACAGCAATTGCCGCGTGGCCATGGCTCCCGGCGTCGTCTTCACTGCGGGCGGGGCGGCCGGATCGGTATGTTCAAGTACTGCAGCCGCTTGTTTTCCATGCGCCCGCGGGTGACCGTGGACAGGATCAGGCCGCAGGCAAGACTGAGGAAGCTGATCAGCATCAACCCGGTGGACAGCAACGCCGTGGGCAGTCTCGGCACCAACCCGGTCCGCAGGTATTCGCCGATCACCGGCACGGCCAACAGGACGGCCGCGACGGCGAGCAAGCCCGCCACGGCAGAGAAGAATTCCAGCGGGCGTTCCTCGCGCACGAGGCGGGCGATCAGGCGCACGATGCGAATACCGTCGGGAATGGTGCGCAATTTGCTGGAAGAGGCGGGCGGTCGTTCCCGGTATGGCGTCATGACCTCTGCGATCGGCAGGCGCAGTTCCAATGCGTGCACGGTCAATTCCGTCTCCGTCTCGAAGCCGGTGGAAAGGGCCGGGAACGACTTGACGAACCGCCGCGACATGATGCGGTAGCCCGACAGCATGTCGCTCATGCGCTCGCCGAAGAAGTACACGACCAGGCCGGTCAGCAACCGGTTGCCGAAGCGGTGTCCGCGACGGTAGGCCAGGTCCGACTTTTCTTCGCGGGCGCCGTTCACCATGTCGAGCGAGTCCTCGATCAGGCGCTGGATCAATGCGGGAGCGCTGGCCGCGTCGTAGGTGTCGTCGCCGTCCACGAGCACGTAGATATCGGCCTCGATGTCGGCGAACATCCTGCGCACGACGTTGCCTTTGCCCTTGAGCGGTTCGCGGCGCACGATGGCGCCGGCCGCGCGGGCGACATCGGAGGTGCGATCCGTCGAACCGTTGTCGTAAACGAAGATCAGGGCATCGGGCAGGTGCCGCCGGAAGTCGGCGATCACCTTCGGGATCGCGACCTCTTCATTGAGGCAGGGAATCAGCACTGCGATCTGCGGTGTCCAGCTCATGATGCTACGGGGCGGTTGGTGGAATTGGCGCGTTCGTCGCGGAACTGGATCACCCGCTCGACCTGGTAGTCCTTCAGGCCGCGGGCGTGGGTGAAGATCATCAGTTCGCCGAGCAGCCCGAGCGCGAACAACTGCAGCCCCAGCACGACCAGCAACGAGGCGAGCAGGAGCGCTGGGCGGTCAGCCAGCGCCTGGCCGAAGAACAGCCTCTCGATCACCATCCAGGTGACGGCGATCGCGCCGACCGCGAAAGTCGTCACGCCCACCATGCCGAAGAAACGCAGGGGCCTCTTGGTGAAGCGCACCAGGAAGAACACCGTGAAGATGTCCAGGAACCCGCGCGTGTACTCGCGCGGCTGGTACACGCCCTCGAACCGGTCCTTGGGGGACTGCCGCACGTCGACCTCGCGGACGCGGAACCCCTGCCGGTCGGCGAGCACGGCGAGGAAGCGGTGCTGTTCGCCGTACAGCTGGATCTCCTCCAGCACGCGCCGGTCGAGCGCGCGGGCGCCGCAGCCGAGATCGCGGAACTTGAGGCGTGTCACCCAGCCGAGCAGGCCGTGGAACATCGCGCGGCGCATGCGCTCAAGCGGCCCGCCTGCGCGTGGGTGGCGGTGGCCGATGACCACGTCGGCGGAATCGAGTCCGGCGACGAGCTTCGCGACATCGGCGGCTTCGATCTGGTGGTAGGCCGGCAAGGTCACGATCACCTGTCCGGAGGCGTGTTCGAAGCCGGCCATCAGTGCGGTCGCCTCGCCGAACGGGCGACTCAGGCTGATGACCGTGAAGCGCTCGCCGGCATCGAGCAGGGCACGTAGCCCGGTGGCGAACTTTTCGCGCGGCCCGTCCAGCACGAAGATCATTTCGTAGCGCTCGACGCAGGGCGTCGAGCCCGGCCTTGTACTCGGCATAGAGCGTGGCGGGGTCAGCCTGCCGGCTGCCCACGGGCACGATCACCGACAGTTCGACGTCCGGATTCAGTTCAACCATGCACAGACACCTCGGGGCGCTGGGCCCCGGTAGATTGCGTCCAGACCTTGACGGTCAGGCGTGAAAAATCGCTCTCGCGGACGTCGCCAAGCTTGTACACAAGCTCGCCGAGCACGCCTCCGCTGACGAGGATGATGGCCCCGGTCAGCAGCACCACGCCGGTGCCGGCAATGGGCAGCGACATCATGCCGCCGGTGACCGCCCAGTCCTGGAGTGCGTAACCCAGTGCGAAACTGCCGATCGCCAGCAGCGGCAACGACAGTATCGTGAACCACTGCAATGGCCGGGACGTGAACGACGCCACGGTCTTGATCACCATGAGGTCGAGCAGCACCTTGTACACGCGCGACAGGCCGTACTTGGACTGGCCGAACTGCCGCGCATGGTGCCGCACCTTGATCTCTGCGACGCGCGGCCCGGCGATGGACGCCATGGCCGGGATGAAGCGGTGCATCTCGGAGTAGAGCGGGATCTCCTTGATCAGCGCGGCCCGGTAGGCCTTGAGCGAACACCCGTTGTCCTTGATCGGCACGCCGGTCACCTTGCCGATCAGCCAGTTGGCGATCTTCGAGGGGATCTTGCGCGAGATGAGCTTGTCCTGCCGGTTGAAGCGCCAGCCGACCACGATGTCGTAGCCTTCGTTGATCTTGGCCAGGAAGTGCTCGATGTCGCGCGGGTCGTTCTGCAGGTCGCCGTCCATGGTGACCAGCACCTTGCCGTGGGCCTGCTCGATGCCGGCTGCCATGGCGGGGGTCTGTCCATAGTTGCGCCGGAAGTTCACCACGCGCACGCGGGGGTCTTCCCGGGCGATCTCGGTCGCCCGTTCGAGCGTCCGGTCGCGGCTGCCATCGTTGACGAGCACCATTTCGAACGGCACGCCGAGCGGCTCGATGGCCGCGACGATGGCCGCATGCATGCGACGGATGTTGTCCTCTTCGTTGTAGAAGGGGACGATGACCGACAAGTCCGGTTGTTCGGACACGCTGGACGCTCCTGGGGGCCTGGCTGGTGCGCGCGTCAATTCGTCGCGTACCGCCAGGGCCACGCCATGATAGCGTCCCCGGCAGCCCGGAATTGGGACGTGCTTCAAGAAGAGGAAGCGCCCGTACCACGACCGACAAGATCGCACAGGGCGTCGATGTGAAGAGCCAGGGAACCCCGGGTTGATCGCAGGACGCCGCTCAATACGTGGAATGAGACGTGCGTCACGCTATCGATGCCGCCTTGTCTGGTATGAACGACGAACACGTGTGTTAGCAGGGCGGGCTGCAGTTGGGGGTCGCGTTGCGCAAGGCATGCAACATGCCCCAAAATTTGTCGGTCGTTAAGTTAAAGCACCGCTTGCTCGTGCTCTGTCTTTGTTACTCTAAAAAAATCAAGCGGTTAGCGGCGCACGAAATGGAACTGGGGACTGTCATGAATAGTGGAAGGTTCGTTGGCGTGGCCAGGGCTGTGTTGCTGCTGGGCCTGTTGTCCTCGCGGCTGGCATTGGCCGATGCCTCGGGCATCGTCTCCGACGAGTTCAATGGGGCGACGCTCAACACGAGCGTCTGGACCTTCTCCGATCCCGTAGGAGATTCGCAACTGTTCATGACCGGAACCGAGGCGCAGATCTCGGTCCCCGCAGGGTCATCGCATGACCTGTGGCAGGCCCAGAACCGGGCTCCCCGCATCATGCAACCGGCCAGCGACACCAATTTCGAAGTCGAGGTCAAGTTCAACTCGAACCTCGTCGGCCGTAACGAAGTGCAGGGCATCCTGGTGCAGGCCGACGACCGGAACTTCATCCGTTTCGACTATTACAGCGACGGTACGAGCCTCAGGGTCTTTGCAGCTTCCTTTCTGGACGGTGTGCCCACGATCCGGCGCAACCTCGTCATCGGTAGCGTTCCCAGCGGGTCGCCGATGTACCTGCGGGTTCAGCGCAGTGGTGCCCAGTGGACCCAGTGGTACTCGTTCGACGGGTCGAACTGGCTCACCTCCGTGACTTTCGCTCACACTCTGGCGGTCAGCCAGGTCGGTGTCTTCGCCGGCAATGCGGTCGATAATCCCAGCGTCGCCAGTGCGATCGATTATTTCGTCAATACGGCGGACAGGGTCCAGCCGGTCGGGCCGGACAATAACCTGGTCGCCAACTCCGGGTTCGAGACCGGTGTCCGCCCATGGGACTTCACCACCAATGGGGCAGCGGCGGTGGCCAGCGATGTCGCTGGGCCGGCCAGCCCGTCGGCAGCGCGGGTCCTGATCAACACGCAGGGATCGAACGTCCAGCTCAGCCAGTCGGGCCTGGTGCTGGAGCCCAGCACGCAGTACACGCTGAGCTTCAAGGCGTATTGCAGCACCGGCCACAACGTGGCGGTGAGTGTTCTTAAGCACCTCGTGCCGGGCACCAGCTATGGGCTGACCGGTCGTGTGTTCGACCTGACCACCGCGTGGAAGACGTTCTCGGCCACCTTCACGACGGCAGGGTTTGCGGAGCCGGTCAGTGACGGGCGCCTGATGTTTGCCGTGGGCGCCTATGACGCGGCCGGCGACCAGTTCTATTTCGACGACGTCACGCTGACCAAGGTGCCGACGAGCGTCCCGCCGAGCATCGCCACCAATCCGGTGAACCGGACAGTAGCGGCGGGGCAGACCGCTACGTTCAGCGTCACCGCCTCGGGCAGTGACCCGTTGACCTATCAGTGGCAGAAGAACGGCATCGACGTTCCGAATGCGACCAGCGCGTCCTACACGACTCCGGTCACGGTGCTCGCGGACAGCGGTTCGACCTTCCAGGTCAACGTGAGGAACTCGTACGGAACCGCCACGAGCAGTGCGGCGACCTTGACGGTGACGGCACCGGGCGGGACTCAGCTCGTGTTGCTGGATCGCACGTTCGACTTCACCACGTCGTACAAGGCGAGCCTCCTGGGCGAGACGCCCAGCCCCTCCAATGCGAACTGCATTTCGGTGCAGGGCATCTACAAGTCAGGGAAGACGCCCGCCAACGTGTGCAATCACGAGGCGTTCAAGTTCTTCCAGATGCCGACGAGCAATCCGGCCAGCTGGACGTCGCCCGTCGCCTATTCGACCGGCACCTTGTACCAGCGCCTGGAAGTCATATCGAAGCCGAGCACGACGCCGGTCAAGTTCGCGTTGTGCATGTTCCAGGATGAGCTCATCGGGACGCGACATGCCTGCGGCGACCTGAACAAGCTCAGCTTCACGACGCCAGGCACGTACACCTCGAGCCAGGCCATGAACAAGCTGTACCTGTACGGCACGGCAGTCGACTGGACGCGCAAGCCGCACGTGATCATGTTGCACATTACCGATGCCAACAAGATCCAGCCGGACAGCTATCCCGAGTACATAAACAATTGGTTCGGCGCGCCGAACTGGGGGCTGTACTACCCGATGCGGGTGCGTTACACGGCCATCATCGTGCCGCCCGGCGGCGGTGCGCCGGTCTGGCCGCAATAGTCTCGGTCGCGAACGTCTGCGGGCTTGTAGCGCAGGGTTGATCGACGTGTGTCGTTCCGCAATTGGACATAACGCGGTCAGGGCATGGGTCGGCGAAAATATTTTTTCGCTGCGAAAGCTCGGCAACCGGCATTGGTTCACATCACTGCGCAGGTTTCGACGCTAAACTCTCTATTGCGCATGAGGTTGGGCGGGCAAGCGCTGCGCGCGCCGGTCTGCAAGTCACCGCAAGCGTCGCTGATCAGCGACAGGTGTCGCATTGACATAAGTGCATCGCGCACGCTCAATTGGCCCCCAATACGCGCGTCCCATCCTGGCCGCGGGGTTCGGTTGGCGAGTGATCGCGGCCGACAGTAACCTCTGGATACGAATGAGGATTAGTAATGCGGAAATTTTTAGATCTGGTTGCCGGCATGGTGTTGCTCGGTATCGCGCTGGCAGGAACGACGTCGACCGCCTCGGCGCAGAACGTCGTCGTGAATCCGGGCTTCGAGAGCGGCACCAAGCCGTGGCTTTTTTACACGAATGGCGCCGGTTCGTTCACGAACGGCGCCGCGGGCGCTGGCAGCACGTACGCAGCGCGCGTCGGCATCACCACGCAGGGCTCGAACGTCCAGCTGTACCAGCCGGGTTTGTCCCTCGAACCGAACACGCAATACACGCTGACCTTCAAGGCATATTCCAATACGGGCCACGACGTCGCGGTCAGCGTGCTGAAGCACGTGTCGCCGTACACGAGCTATGGTCTGTCGAAGCAGGTGTTCGACCTGACGACGGCATGGAAGACCTTCTCGGTCCAGTTCACGACCAAGAACTTCGGCGGCACCGTCAGTGATGCGCGCCTGATGTTCGCGCTGCAGTCGTATGACGCGAACGGGGACGTGTATTACTTCGACGACGCGACGCTCAGCAAGGCGTCAACGTCGGTCGCAACCGCGCCCACGGTGACGTCGGATCCGGCGAATCGCACGGTGACGGAAGGGCAGACGGCCTCGTTCAGCGTCACAGCCTCGGGCACCGGCCCGTTGTCGTACCAGTGGCAGAAGAACGGTGTCGACATTGTCGGTGCGAAAGGGTCGTCCTACACGACCCCAGCCGCGACCTTTGCGGATAGCGGTTCGACCTTCCGCGTCACCGTGAACAACGCCTACGGCAGCGACACCAGCAACGCGGCGACATTGACCGTCTCGACGGGTGGCGGCGGTACGCCGACCACGGGGCAGCTGCTCCTGCTCGATCGCACGTTCGACCACACGACGTCGTACAAGATGTCGCTGCTGGGCGAGACGCCCTGGAGCAAGGACGCCAACTGCATCTGGGTCCCGGAGCTTGGAGAAGGGTAACGGCACTCGGGTGTGCAACCACGAGGCATTCAAGTTCTTCCAGATGCCGTCGAACAGTCCCTCCAACTGGCGCTCGCCGGTCGACTACTCGCGCGGCACGATGTACCAGCGCGTGCAGATCATTTCGAAGCCGACTTCTACGCCGGCCCTGTACGCAGTGTGCATGTTCCAGGATAACGTCTGGGCCGAGCGTCACGCGTGCGGCGACATGAACAAGATCAGCTTCACGGGCCCTGGCACGTACTACTCGACCCAGGACATGACCACGTTCTACCAGTACAGCTCAGCCATCGACTGGACCCGCAAGCCGCACGTGATCATGCTGCACATCGGGGACAAGAATAAGCACCAGCCGGACAGCTATGATGGCTTCATGGACAAGTGGTTCGGTACGCCCAATTGGAACCTGTATTACCCGATGAAACTCCGCTACACGGCCATCATCGTGCCGCCCGGCGGTGGCGCACCGGTCTGGCCGAAGTAATCCGGTCCAGTCGTTTGTGACTCAGGCTGTGTAAAGACTTTTTCAGTCCGAAGGCTTGACGACGAGAATGCCCGCAACGCAAGTTGCGGGCATTTTCGTTTGAGTGAGTCCAACCAGCGCTAGGGATTACTGCGAATGGTTGGAAATCCATACCCGCGTGCCTGGCGATTTGCACCGCGACGGCGGGCCTCGCGCAGGAGCGTTGCCGGTCTTTACTCGAACCTTGGAACCTCCATCCGGTTGTTCCGAAACGCCTCAGCCGGGGAGCCTGGGCGTCATCGAATTTCGGCGGTTCGACAATCCCAACGGTGGCCCGGTCGGCACCCTGCTGGGGTCGGTAACGATTGACCTGCGCGGCCAGATGTTGCCGACCGGCGATTTCACGATTGCGGTCGACGAGCTCGCCGGCTTTGGTGTGGACCTTCCGCCTGAGCGGGTAGCCATCGGAGTGAACTTCAACGATCCGACTTTGAGCTTCGGGTTAGTCACCTTCGACCCGCTGCCGGTCGATGTGGCGGCCGTGGAAGCGATCCGGTCACCCGGGCGTGAAACTGCCGTCAACTCGGGCTCGATGCCGATCGCGCAGTGGCGCAGTGCCGTCAACGGTCGGCGGGCCTCGGCGGAATCCGGCTGCTGTCGCCTGTCCCGCGCCTGCCGACCACGCTGCGGTCATATAGAGCTGTGACATGGCCCGCTAAGTGGCGACCCACCGGCGAATGAGTGTGTCGTCGAACCGGCCGGATTCAGGACCTGCGACGTCCGGTGCGGGATGGTGGCCGGCTGTGCGAAGCAGCGCGGCGCTACCCGATGTTCGACGTGTCGGGCGACCAAGAAACGCCCTGCAGAGTCGGGGCGATGCTTGTGACCACAGGCCTCACCGGTACGTTGTGACAACGGACTGCCCCCGCGAGCGCGCGAAGGCGCGGCCGTCGCATCACAGATCGGAGATGCGACGGCCGCGGATCAAGGCTTTAGTCGACGGAGGTCCGCCTGCGCCGCCTGGCCGCCAGCGCAACCAATCCGAGCGCCAGGCTCCCGAGGCCCATGCTACCGCCGCCGCTCTTCTTTGCAGGCGTAGGCGTAGGCGTAGGTGTCGGCGTGGGTGTCGACGCCGGGCCAGTGGACACCACCAGTGCGACCGCCGAACCGGCCGCTACGCTCGTCCCCGCACTCGGGTTCTGACTGATCACGCTGCCCGAGGGCACCGTGGCATCCGTCTGCTGTGAGACCGTACCGACCGCCAGCCCTGCGCCAGTGATCGCTGTGGTTGCCGCCGCCTGCGTCTGATTCACGACGTTCGGTACCGCTACCGGGCCAGTCGACACCACCAGCGCGACCGCTGAATTAGCCACCGCGCTCGCTCCTGCCGCCGGGTTCTGGCTGATCACGCTGCCCGCAGGCACCGTGGTGCTCGAGCGTTGCGAGACCGTACCCAGCACAAGCCCTGCGCCCGTGATCGCCGTGGTCGCTGCCGCCTGCGTCTGGTTCACCACGTTCGGCACCGTTACCGAGACCGGCCCCGGCGTCGGCGTCGGGCCCGTGGACACCACCAGGTTCACTGCCGAGCCCGCGGCTACGCCCACTCCCGCCACCGGATTCTGGCTGCTCACGCTACCCGCAGGCACCGTGGCGCTCGACCGTTGCGTAACCGTTCCTACGACCAGCCCTGCGCCCGTGATCGCCGTGCTCGCTGCCGACTGCGTCTGATTCACGACGTTCGGCACGGTCGTCGGGCCGGTCGTGGCGTCACAGCGCGTGAACTTGGTTTCGGTCGTGCCTTGGCCGGTGACCGTGACCGACAGCGTGTGCTGATTGCAGTCGGTGATGGACGACACGAAACTCAGCAGGTACCCGTTGTCGAGCCGGCTGGAAATCGTTACGTACGCGTTGGTCACCTCGGCTTGGGTCGGCGCCGAGATGTAGTTCGCGCCAGTCCGGGCCGCGAGGGCATTCATCACGTTGCTGCCGGTCGTGCCGGGCGTGCCAACGCCGATGGTGAACAGAGGAATGCCGAGGCTGCTGGCCTTGTCGATGACGAAACTCTGCGTGTTGATCGAAGCATTGTCGTTGCCGTCGCTGATCACGACCACCGCCCTGGGCCCGTCCGGGAGCGTGACACCGGCCGGAGGCGACAGGAAATGGTCGAGCGCAACGTTGATGCCGTCGAACACGGTGGTATAGCTGCCCGTGTAGGGAAGCATCGCCGCATTGACCAGGCTGTCTTTACCGCCAACCGCACCGATCTGCGTGAACGGCTGCACGACCGAGGCCCCGGCCGGATTGGTGCCGTTGAACTTGACGATGGCCGCGTAGTCACCCGGGCTCATGGAGTTGATGAAGTCGACGACCGCACCTTCCATGGCAGCACGCGGGTCACCCGTTGTGCTTGGGCTGTAGTCCATGGCGAACACGATCGAAACGTTCTTGGCCGGATTCGCGGACGGTGGCAGGGAAAAGTCCGACGGCTGGATCGTGAGTGGATTGCCGTCCAGGGTGAGCGTGAAGTTGCCGGCCGTGAGCCCACCCACTGGATTGCCAGCCGCATCGGTGACAGTCACGTAGGCCTGGATCGGGTCGCTGATGGGGCGCGATTCGACGCGCAGGTCGACGGCGGCGCTCGCGGGGCCAGCGAAGAACGCTGCCACCAGCAGCACTAGCGCAGACAGCCAGGCGGTCAGCTGCCCCGCACGGGCGCGCATATCGAGCCGTCCAATCGCTGGATGACTGTAAGCAGGAAAATGACGAGACATTGTTGCGCTCATGGCGGGGTTGGTGTTCCTGAAATGCATAGTTTAGACAATCGGAGGTCGCAGGTAGATTCCCATGAGTGAGCGTACGGAACTCCTAGGGGACCGTTCCGTGAACCGCATCACATTTGGCTGTAGCGGGCTCCGGCACGCCTTGCAATCGTTGCAGCACCATTCTGGGTGATCAGTCGAGCCAGATGCGCACCAGGTAGAGCTCGCGCGCGCGATTCGCGCGTGCACGTGCAATCACGACGGATTGTATACGCGAAGTGTCGACCTGCGCCTCGCCCGATCCGGAGACCAGTGCCGCCAGGGCGACGGAGTGGATCGCGCGTGAATGCGCCGCGATCTCCACGGAACCCCGATAACCCGTATGGCGACTGCGTCCATGGGGTTGGTCGAAGACCCGCAGTCGCAGCGCGAGCGGCGCGTCGGTCGGGTTGGCGAGATCGAGGTTGAGGTGCGTATAGCCTCGCCAATCAGCCACCGGCTCCGACAGCACCACGACCCAGCCCGTCTTCTCCGTCAGGTGCGCGCGCACCCCGACTGAATCTCGCTCGGGGGACTGAAGCTCACGCGGCAGCTCAGACCTTTCCATAGTCACCCACGTGCCAGCGTGGAGAAAGCTGGTTGCAAGGGGCAACCGGAAATCGACCAGGGTGGGGAAGTCGAGGTGGCGCTTCACGTAGGCCGTAGCCGTCACAGCCAATGGCGCCAGCATCAGTACGGAGGCGCCGACCGCCACCAGGCATCCGATGCGTCGACGTGTCGCCGGTATCCTGCGATCGAACGCCAGGAGGCCTCCAGCCACTGCCAGCGTACCGAGGGTATCGGTCCGGAGATCGATCAGCTCGGCGTCGCGGCCCGTGAAGTGCTGCAGCAGTTCGATCAGGCCGCCGAGGAGAATCGCGATCAGGATCGCGGCCGAGTACTCGCCGAAGATCGAGATCCTTGGCGCCGACGAATGGCGCAGGAGCGCAAAGACCACCAGCGTCACGAGTGCGAATGCCGGCCCGTGCGCGGCGTTGCTGAGGTCCGAGACCCAGCGGCCTTCGCCCGGGAGTCGACCGAACAGAACGACGAGGAGCACGGCCAGGGCGCCGGCAACTAATACGGCCGCTCTACTGTGTGCAGGAAAATGCGGTGGGGCGGACAAGTATTGAAATGGCTCCGACACCTGGATTCGAACCAGGGACCCGCTGATTAACAGTCAGCTGCTCTACCGCTGAGCTATGTCGGAACGGTCTCGAAAGAGCCGCCAATTTTGCGATTGGCGACTCTGTTAGTCAAGGCAAGCTGTTTCTCAAGTCAGGCGCCGGCGAGCGCCTTGCCCATGCGGGCCAGGGCCTGTTCCAGCGTCTGCATGCTCACCGCGAACGAGAAGCGGATGTGCCCCGGTGCGCCGAAGCCCGAGCCCGGCACGCCAGCCACGCCGGCCTTTTCGAGCAGGAATTCGGCGAACGCATTGTCGTCGGCCAGCCCGCGCATGTGGATGGCTTCGCTGACGTCGCACCAGGCGTAGAAGGTGCCCGCGGCCGGCAGGACCTTGAAGCCGGGCAGGGCATTGAGGCCGGCATTGAAGTAATCGTGCCGCGCCTTGAAGTGCTTGTTCATCTCGCCGACGCAGGCCTGGTCGCCGTTCAGCGCCGCGGCGGCCGCCTTCTGCGCGATCGAGCTTGGATTCGAGGTGCTCTGGCTCTGGATCGTCGACATCGCAGTCACGATCTCGACGGGGCCGCCGCAGTAGCCGATGCGCCAGCCCGTCATCGCGTAGCTCTTCGACACGCCGTTGATCGTGACCGTGCGGTCGTAGAGGTCGGGGCAGGCGGTCAGGAAGCTGCAGAACGGTTCCGGCGCCCAGTAGATGTGCTCGTACATGTCGTCGGTGGCGATAATCACGCGCGGGTGTTTGCGCAGCACCGCTCCGATCGCCTCGAGTTCGGCCCGGGTATACGCCGCGCCCGTCGGGTTGCTCGGGCTGTTGAGCATGAACACGCGGGTCTGCGGCGTGATGGCGGCTTCGAGCTGCGCGGCCGTGATCTTGTAGCCCTGGTCCGGGCCGGCATACGGCATGACCGGCACGCCGTCGGCGAGCAGAGCCATGTCCGGGTACGAGACCCAGTACGGCGCCGGAATCACGACTTCGTCACCCGGATCGATCACCGCCATGAACAGGTTGTAGATCGTCTGTTTGGCGCCGGTCGAGGCCAGGATCTGCGGGCGCGTGTAGGCGATGCCGTTGTCGCGCTTGAACTTCGCGATGATCGCGTCCTTCAGCTCCGGAATGCCTTCGACGGCCGTGTAGCGCGTGAAGCCGTTGCGGATGGCGTCCACGCCCGCGTCCGCGATGTGCGTCGGGGTGTCGAAGTCCGGCTCGCCGATACCCAGCCCGATGATGTCGTGCCCCTCGGCTTTGAGTTTGGCCACGCGGCCCGTGAGGGCGACGGTCGGGGACGGCTTGACGCGCTTGACGCGCTCGGCGAGTTGGACAGGCACTGGGGGAGTTCCGGGGGGTAAAAAGGACGGCGCATTTTAGGCTAATCTGGCGGTCCCCCCAAGGCAGAAGACACCGATCGGCGGCACACACGGATGACCGACGCTCCTCGCGCTTTTCAGTTGCAGTCTGGCTACCAGCCGGCGGGCGACCAGCCCGAGGCGATCGCACGCCTGGTCGAAGGGCTGCGCAACGGCCTGGCGCACCAGACGCTGCTGGGAGTGACGGGAAGCGGCAAGAGCATCGGATACGACGATGAGGTCTATATCGTTGAGCACGGTGAGGGACAGAACCGGGCGTCGATAGTCCGCGCGGGACCCTTCATCGACCGACTCATAGCTGAACACGGTGCTGCCACGGTTGGCGGCGGTGACACGGAGAGCTACGGATGCGTCGACCGAGCCTTCTCGACCCATGCCTTCGACGTACGACGAGGCGTTGCGGGACTCCAACGCGTTGGTGCGTTTCTTCGGCATCGAGCTCCGCAGCAGATGTTCGAACTGGAGACTCGTTGCGGCCGCACGATCACTCTGACGGGAGACCATAACCTATGGGTGCTGCGTGACGGGATACCCGTCCTGGTCCGCACTGATGAAGCTTTGGCGACAGACTATGTTCCCGTTCCCGAGACCATCGGGAGCACCAGCGACCTGCGCGTACTCGACGTGTTGCCATACCTGTCCGGCACGAAGTTGTCGGTATTCGCGGACGAGTCCGTCCTCGCTTATGTGGCGTCCGGCGGGCAGGCCGAATTCGCGGATGTCATTCGGGCGAGTGGGCTCAATCCTTATGCCAAGCTGTTCGCGATTCGCAACGGTATTCGCGGTCGGGGCATCAAGGTTCATCAGTTCATCCGGCTCGGTCTCTATCACTCCGGCAGCGCAGAGGGCTGGCGCGTCGGCGGCAAGCTCGAGCGCTGCCGTATCCCGGCCGCACTGCCCCTATCGGACAAAGTACTTCGCTTGTTTGGCTATTACATTGCGGAAGGGAATTCGCAGCTGCGGTACGTCGTGCTGGCCAACCGTCATCCGGTGCTGCGTCAGCGCATTGAAGAGTCCCTGGCGAGCCTGGGTATCCCGTACCACATCCGTTCGAGCAGCGACTACTCAGTTACATCCACGGCACTCGCGCAGTTGCTCAGCAGGTCGTGCGGCGCGAATGCTTACACCAAGCGTCTGCCTGATTTCTGGCCCCAGCTGGCAGATGCTTCACTGGCGACGATGTTGCGCGCGTACTTCGACGGCGACGGGACGGTCGGCTCCAATGGCGAGGTCATCGCGACGACCGCAAGCCGGGCACTGGCGTCGGACCTCGCATACGCGCTGAAGCGGTTTGGAATCCATGCGCGACTGCGTTCACGTTGGAAAAGGGCCACCAATTCAGCGCATGCGGGCGGAATCTACTTCGATGTCTGTGTGTCGGGCGGGGAGGATATCGGACGTTACGCGGACTCGATCGGATTCGATCATCCGGAGAAGTCATCGAAGCTGAGTGGCTTTCTGCAGCGTCAGGCAAATACGAATGTCGATCTGGTGCCCATTCTGCCGGAATCACTTAGAGGCTTGCGGGTGTCGCTGCGCCTGACGATGAAGGCGCTGGGTACGGCGAGCGGTGTCAGCCGCTGTGCGATCAGCATGATCGAGGCTGGCAAGCGGAAGCCGAGTCGGCGTCTGCTGCGCCGTTTGCTCGCCGCGCTCGCCGCCGCGGCCGACAACCAGCCGGTAGCGGATTTCGCCTGGTGGGGCGCATGGAGGCAGTTGAACAACCTGTGCGGCGTACGCTGGACACAGGTCAAGAGCGTGCGGGCAATCGACTATCCACATCCGTATGTGTACGACCTGTCGGTACCTGGACCGGAGACGTTTCTCGCGGGGCACGGAGGTGCGATCGTCCACAATACTTTCTCGATCGCCAACGTGATCCAGCAGGTGCAGCGCCCGACGCTGGTGATGGCGCACAACAAGACCCTGGCCGCGCAGCTCTACGGCGAGTTCAAGGAGTTTTTCCCGAATAATTCCGTCGAGTACTTCGTCAGCTACTACGACTATTACCAGCCGGAGGCCTACGTCCCGTCGTCGGACACCTTCATCGAGAAGGACGCATCGATCAACGAGCACATCGAGCAGATGCGCCTCTCGGCCACCAAGGCGCTGCTCGAACGGCCCGACGCGATCATCGTCGCGACCGTGTCGGCGATCTACGGCCTGGGCGATCCGAAGGCCTACCTGAGCATGGTGCTGCACCTCGTGCGCGGCGAGCGCATCGACCAGCGCAAGCTGCTGCGCCGGCTCACGGACATGCAGTACACGCGCAACGAGCTCGACCTCACGCAGGGCACGTACCGGGTGCGCGGCGACGTCATCGATGTGTTCCCGGCTGAATCCGAGCGCGAGGCCGTGCGCATCGAGCTGTTCGACGACGACATCGAGACGCTCAGCTACTTCGATCCGCTCACCGGCGAAGTCCTGCGCAAGGTGCCGCGGCTCACCGTGTATCCATCGTCGCATTACGTGACGCCGCGCGAGCGCGTCGACAGCGCGATCGAGAACATCCGCGAGGAACTGCGTGAGCGGCTCAAGGAATTGCGCGCGGCCGACAAGGGCCTGGAAGCGCAGCGTCTCGAGCAGCGCACCACGTTCGACCTCGAGATGATGATGGAGGTCGGCTACTGCTCCGGCATCGAGAACTACTCGCGGTACCTCTCGGGCCGCCAGGCCGGTGAGCCGCCGCCGACACTGTTCGATTACCTGCCGCCCGGCGCACTGCTGGTGGTCGACGAAAGCCACGTCACGATCCCGCAGATCGGCGGCATGTACCGCGGCGACCGCTCGCGCAAGGAAACGCTGGTCCAGTACGGCTTCCGCCTGCCCTCGGCGCTCGACAACCGGCCGCTGCGATTCGACGAGTGGGAGTCGCTGGCGCCGCAGATGATCTTCGTCTCGGCCACGCCCGGCCCGTACGAACTGAGCCACGCGGCCGGCGACATCGTCGAGCAGGTCGTGCGTCCGACGGGGCTCATCGATCCGGAGGTCGAGATCCGTCCGGTGCGCACGCAGGTGGACGACGTGTTGTCCGAGATCCACCTCTGCGTCGCGGCGCACCAGCGCGTGCTGATCACCACGCTCACCAAGCGCATGGCCGAGGACCTCACCGAGTACCTGAACGAGCACGGCGTGAAGGTGCGTTACCTGCACTCGGACATCGAGACGGTCGAGCGCGTCGAGATCATCCGCGACCTGCGCCTGGGCAAGTTCGACGTGCTGGTCGGCATCAACCTGCTGCGCGAGGGCCTCGACATGCCAGAGGTTGCGCTCGTCGCGATCCTCGACGCCGACAAGGAAGGGTTCCTGCGCTCGACGGGAGCGCTGATCCAGACGATCGGCCGGGCCGCGCGCAACGTGCACGGCAGGGCGATTCTGTATGCGGACCGCGTGACCGGTTCGATGCAGCGGGCGCTCGACGAGACCGACCGCCGCCGGGCGAAGCAGATCGAATACAACCTGAAGCACGGCATCACGCCGCAGTCGATCGTGAAGGCCGTGCAGGACATCATGGAAGGCGCTCGCAGCGAAGGCGACCGGGATGGCCGTCGCGGCGTGGGGGCGGACGAAGACGACCTGCTGCTCGCGCCGGAGCAGGCCATGAAGCGGATCAAGAAGCTCGAGGCCGAGATGTACAAGCACGCCCGCAACCTCGAGTTCGAGGAGGCGGCCCGGCTGCGTGACCAGATCGAGAAACTGCGCCACCAGGCGTTCGGGGTTCCGGATTCCCGGGCCGGGTAGGGGGAGGGGTTAGGGGATGGGGGTTAGGGGTTAGTCGGAGGTGTGGCTGAACCTGATGTTGCAGAAGCCTCCTCCGACTATCCCCTAACCCCTATCCCCTAACCCCTTTCTTCCTGTATCCTTCGCGGCTCGTTTGAGGGCGCATAGCTCAGCGGTAGAGCACTACCTTGACATGGTAGGGGTCCGTGGTTCGATCCCACGTGCGCCCACCACGATCCCGGCACCTGGGTCATCGTGAATCTTGACGGGACCAAAGACGATGCCGGTCATCACACTGCCTGACGGCAGCCAACGCAGTTTCGAACAACCCGTGACCGTGGCAGGCCTTGCCGCGAGCATCGGTGCGGGACTCGCCAAGGCGGCGCTCGCCGGCCGTGTCGACGGCAAGCTCGTGGACACCTCGCACGTCATCGATCGCGACGCAACGGTCTCGATCGTTACCGGCAAGGACGCGGACGGGCTCGAAATCATCCGGCACTCCACGGCGCACCTGCTCGCCCAGGCCGTGCAGGCCGTCTACCCGGAAGCCCAGGTCACCATCGGTCCCGTGATCGAGGACGGCTTCTACTACGACTTTGCCTTCAGCCGGCCCTTCACGCCGGAAGACCTCGCGAAATTCGAAGCGAAGATGCACGAGCTCGCCAAGGCCGACCTCAAGGTCGAGCGCAAGCTCATGCCGCGCGACCAGGCGGTCGAGACGTTCAAGCAACTCGGCGAGCACTACAAGGCCGAGATCATCGCGAGCATCCCCGCGAACGAAGACATCAGCCTGTACGGGCAGGGCGACTGGTTCGACCTGTGCCGCGGCCCGCACGTGCCCAGCACGGGCAAGCTCGGTGCGTTCAAGCTCATGAAAGTTGCCGGCGCCTACTGGCGCGGCGACTCCAAGAACGAGATGCTCCAGCGCATCTACGGCACCGCATGGGCGGACGAGAAGGCGCTGAAGGCGTACCTCACCCGCCTCGAGGAAGCCGAGAAGCGCGATCATCGTCGCGTCGGGCGCGAGCTCGGCCTGTTCCACACGCAGGAAGAGGCGGTGGGCAGCGTGTTCTGGCATCCGAAAGGTCACACGCTCTGGCGCACCGTCGAAACCTACATGCGCAACCGGCTCGAGCACGCTGGCTACGTCGAGGTCAAGACGCCGCAGCTGCTCGATCGCGTGCTGTGGGAAAAGTCGGGCCACTGGGAAAATTATCGGCCCAACATGTTCATCGCCGAATCCGAGGATCGGATCCTCGCGGTCAAGCCGATGAACTGCCCGGGTCACGTGCTCATCTATCGCCAGGGCATCAAGTCCTACCGCGACCTGCCGCTGCGCATCGCGGAGTTCGGCTCGTGCCACCGCAACGAGCCCTCGGGTTCGCTGCACGGCCTGATGCGGGTGCGCGCGTTCACCCAGGACGACGCGCACATCTTCTGCACCGAAGACCAGATCAACGCCGAGACAGTCGCGTTCTGCGACCTGCTCATGAGCGTGTACAAGGATTTCGGCTTCGAGGAAGTGCACGTCAAGTTCTCGGACCGCCCGGCCAAGCGCGCGGGCAGCGACGCCACCTGGGATAAGGCCGAGGCGGCCCTCAAGGCGGCCGTCGAAACCGCGGGCCTCGAATACACGCTGAATCCGGGGGAGGGCGCCTTCTACGGCCCCAAGCTCGAATTCGTGCTGCGGGACGCCATTGGCCGGGACTGGCAATGCGGCACCCTGCAGGTCGATTTCGTGCTGCCGGAGCGCCTGGGCGCCGAGTACGTGGGTGAGGACGGTGCCGTGCACCGGCCGGTCATGCTCCACCGGGCCATCCTGGGCTCCATGGAGCGTTTCCTCGGGATTCTCATCGAAAACCACGCCGGAAAGTTCCCGACCTGGCTCGCCCCGGTGCAGGCCGTGGTCATGAATATTACGGACGGGCAGGCTGATTACGTGCGCAAAGCGACCGAATTCCTGAAAAATCAGGGGCTTCGGGTCGAAATGGATTTGCGAAATGAGAAAGTCGGCTTTAAAATCCGCGAACACACCTTGCAGCGGGTCCCGTACCTGCTGGTCGCGGGCGACCGCGAGTCAGGGTCAAATTCGTTGGCCGTGCGCACGCGCAGCGGCAAGGACCTCGGGTCGATGGGACTGGAAACCCTCGCCTCGAAGCTTGCCGACGAAGTCGTGAGTCGCGGCCGTACTGTTTTAGCTTTAGAGGATTGATCGCATCACTGCTCCAACGACCAAGCGCATCCGGCGCAACCACGAGATCACGGCCCCGCAACTTCGCGTCATTGGCGCGGACGGAGAACAAGTCGGGGTGATGACACGCTTCGAGGCGCTCGAAATGGCCGCCGCGCAAGAGCTCGATCTCATCGAAGTTTCGCCGATGGCGGAACCGCCGGTATGCCGGATCATCGATTTCGGCAAGTTCCAGTTCGAGACGAACAAGAAAGCCGCGATCGCGAAGAAGAAGCAGAAACAGATACAGATCAAGGAAGTGAAGTTTCGCCCTGGAACCGACGAAGGCGACTATCAGATCAAGCTCAGGAATCTGATTCGCTTTTTCGAGGAAGGGGACAAGGCCAAGGTGACATTGCGTTTCCGTGGCCGCGAAATGGCGCACACGGACCTCGGTCGGCAGATGCTGATGCGTTTGCAGCAAGACCTCGCCGGAGTGGCGGTGGTCGAGCAGCATCCGCTGATGGAAGGCCGGCAGATGGTCATGATGCTCGCGCCAAAAAAGAAGTAAGGGCGGTTTCGGCCGCTTCTTCGCCCTCGATCCGTGGCGCAAGCCATGGGGAAATGGGCTATGAAAAATCAGGAGTTATGACATGCCCAAGTTGAAGACCAACCGGGCCGCGGCCAAGCGTTTTCGCAAGACAGCGAACGGCTTCAAGCGCGGTCAGTCGCAGAAGCGACACATCCTTACCAAGAAGTCGAGCAAGCGGAAGCGGAATCTGCGTGGCACCACCATGGTCGCCAAGCAGGATCTCTGCCGTCTCGAACAATTGCTGCCCCACGCCTGAGGTGACCCATGGCACGAGTTAAACGTGGCGTCATCGCTGGACGCCGGCACAAGAAGGTCCTCGCCAAGGCGAAGGGTTACTACAACGCACGCCGCAAGGTGTATCGCACGGCAAAGCAGGCGGTCATCAAGGCCGGCCAGTACGCCTACCGCGATCGCAAGGCCAAGAAGCGTGACTTCCGCGCGCTGTGGATCACTCGAATCAACGCGGGCGCCCGCATGTTCGAGATGTCGTACAGCCGCCTGATGGCGGGCCTCAAGGCTGCTGGCCTCGAGATCGACCGCAAGCTCCTCGCAGACCTGGCGGTGCACGACATCGAAGCGTTCGGCAAGATCGTCGAGCAGGCCAAGAAGAGCCTCCCCGCCGCCCAGTAAGCGTTACCGCAGGCCGGAGTCAGGAGACATGCTCCTGGTTCCGGTGGGCGTCGGGACCACGGTCCCGTCGCCATGGGTAACCAGAACGAGAAGGCCGGGACGCGCACGCGCCCCGGCCTTTTTCACTTCCACGAACAGCAGCAGCGCACGCCGCGACGGACACCCCGCCCGATGAGCGACACGACCACGACCCTCGGCCTCGACGACCTGGCGGCGGACGCCCGGGTCCGGGTTGCGGCCTGTTCGAGCCTCGCGGACCTCGAGGCGCTCAAGGTCGAGTTGTTCGGCAAGAAAGGCGCGATCACCGCGCAGTTGAAGTCGCTGGGTGCGCTGGCGCCGGACGAGCGCAAAGCCGCGGGCGCGCGCATCAATGCGGTTCGTGACGAGATCGGTGCAGCCTTCGAGGCACGCAAGGCGGAACTCGACGCCATCGAACTCGAGCGCAAGCTCGCGGCGGGGCGCATCGACGTGACGCAACCCGGGCGCGGCCAGCAGCCAGGCGGCCTGCACCCGGTGACGCGCACGCGCCGGCGCATCGAGACGATCTTCCGCAACGCAGGGTTCTCCGTCGAGGACGGGCCCGAAGTCGAAGACGACTGGCACAACTTCGAAGCGCTCAACATTCCCGCGAACCATCCGGCGCGCGCGATGCACGACACGTTCTATTTCCCGGACGGCCGGCTGCTGCGCACGCACACGTCGCCCGTGCAGGTGCGCGCCATGCTGCGCGACAAGCCGCCGCTGCGCATGATCATGCCGGGGCGCGTCTATCGCTGCGATTCCGACATGACCCACACGCCGATGTTCCACCAGGTCGAAGGCCTGGTCATCGACGACGGCGTGAGTTTCGCCAACCTCAAGTCGGTGCTGCACGAATTCATGCAGCAGTACTTCGAGCGCGATCTCGGTATCCGCTTCCGTCCGTCTTACTTTCCGTTCACCGAGCCCTCGGCCGAGGTCGACATCGAGTGCGTGTTCTGCAGCGGCGCGGGCTGTCGCGTCTGCAAGCAGACGGGCTGGCTCGAGGTCGCGGGCTGCGGCATGGTGCACCCCAACGTGCTGCGCAACGTAGGCATCGATCCCGAGCGCTACACGGGCTACGCGTTCGGCATGGGCATCGAGCGCCTGACGATGCTGCGCTACAGCGTCAACGACATCCGCCTCTACTTCGAGAACGACCTGCGCTTCCTGCGGCAGTTCGGCTGATCCGGTAACCGACGATGCGCATCAGTCTGCAATGGTTGGGTGAATGGATCGGCGGGCCGTTGCCCGCGCCGAAGGACCTCGCGGCGCGCCTCACGATGGCGGGCCTCGAGATCGAAGGCGTGGAGGCTGCCGCGCCGCCGCTGCCCGGCGTGATCGTCGGCGAGATCGTCGAGCGCGTTAAGCATCCCAACGCCGACACGCTGAGCGTCTGCCAGGTGAGCACGGGCACGGCAACCGTGCAGATCGTCTGCGGTGCGCCCAATGCGCGCGCGGGTCTGAAGGCACCGCTCGCCATCGTCGGCGCGAAGCTGCCGGGCGGCATGGAAATCAAGAAGGCCAAGCTGCGCGGCGTCGAGTCGTTCGGCATGCTGTGCTCGGCGCGCGAGCTCGCGCTGTCCGAGGAATCGAGCGGCCTGCTCGAGCTGCCGGTGGAGTTGCAGACGGGTGCATCGCTGGTCGCGGCCCTGGGCCTCGACGACACCATCCTCGAAGTGAACCTCACGCCCAACCGCGGCGACTGCATGAGCGTGCTCGGCATCGCCCGCGAAGTCGCGGCATTGACCGGGCAGTCGCTGACTGGTCCGGTTCTGGCTGCGGTGCCTGCGGCCTCCAACGAGAGCTTCCCGGTCGAGCTGACAGCGGGTGCAGGCTGCGTGCGCTTTGCATCGCGCGTGATTCGTGGCTTGAACCCGCAGGCCAAGTCGCCAGCCTGGATGCAGGAACGCCTGCGTCGCGCCGGCCTGCGTCCGATCAGCGCCGCGGTCGACGTCACCAATTACGTGATGCTCGAACTCGGCCAGCCGATGCATGCGTACGACCTGCGCGAACTCGCCGGTGGCATCGTCGTGCGTCGCGCAAGGGTAGGGGAGAAGCTCAAGCTCCTCGACGGTCGCGAGATCGCGATGGACGAGTCCGTGCTCGTCATCGCCGATCACGAGAAGTCGCTGGGGCTGGCAGGCGTGATGGGCGGTGACCACTCAGGGATCGGCGACGACACCACCGACGTCCTGCTCGAAGTCGCGTTCTTCCTGCCCGACGCGATCGCGGGCCGTGGCCGTCGCTACGGCCTGGTCACCGATGCCTCGCAGCGCTTCGAGCGCGGCGTCGATCCCACGCTGCAGGAGCGTGCAATCGAGCGCGCTACGGCACTGCTGTGCGCCTGCGCGGGCGGCACGCCGGGCCCGACTCAGCTGGCCGAACTCACCAATGAAGTGCCGCAGCCGGCGATCGTCCGGCTGCGCCCTGAGCGCGCACGCCGCGTGATCGGTGCCGACATCAGTGACGCGACGATCGCGTCGATGCTCACGGGGCTCGGCATGACGCTCGACCAGGCCGACGGCGCGTGGCGCGTGACGCCACCGACGTGGCGCTTCGACATCGCGATCGAAGAAGACCTGGTCGAGGAAATCGCGCGCACCCACGGGTTCGACCGCATCCCGGAGACGGTCCAGGCAGCACGGCAACCGATTCCCGCCGTCACCGAAACGCGGATTCGTGGCGACGCGGCGGCCGACATGCTCGTGCAGCGCGGTTATTTCGAAGCGATCACCTACAGCTTCATCGAGCCGGGCCAGCAGGAACTGTTCGCTCCCGGCGCGCCCAGCCTGACGCTGAGCAACCCGATCTCCGCCGAGCTTGCGACGATGCGTGCCTCGCTGTGGCCGGGTCTCGCGGCCGCTCTCGCGTCGAATCAGCGCCGGCAGCAGCCGCGTGTGCGCCTGTTCGAGGTTGGCCGCAAGTTCGTCGTCGCGCGCGACGACGGCACGCTGCACGAAGTACCGGTCATTGCTGGCATCGCTGCGGGTCCTGCCGTGCCCGAACAGTGGGGCGCGCCGAAGGCCGCCGTCGATTTCTTCGATGTGCGCGCCGACATCGAAGCGCTGCTGCGCGCGACGGGCGCGGTCAACGAGTTCCGTTTCGTGCCGGGCCAGCACCCCGCGTTGCATCCTGGCCAGACGGCGGAGATTCGCCGCGGCGAAGCGCACGCGGGTTGGATCGGCCGGCTGCATCCTGACGTCGAGCGCCGGCTCGAGTTGACATATTCCGGCATCGTCTTCGAACTCGAACTCGAGCCGGCGATGGCTGCCGTGTTGCCGCATTTCACCGAGGTTTCGCGGTTTCCCGCCGTTCGGCGCGACCTCGCGCTCGTCGTCGAGGAAGCGGTGCCGGTGCAGAAATTGCTCGACTGCGTCCAGAACGCGGCGGGAACGGTGCTGCGCGACACGACGGTGTTCGATATTTACCGCGGCGCAGGCATCGAAACAGGGCGCAAGAGTGTCGCGATAGGCTTGAATTTGCAGGACGTTTCGCGCACGCTTACCGACGATGAGACGGATGCCATCGTGGCTCGGGTCGTCTCCGACCTGGAGCGGGAGTGCTCCGCCACGATACGAGATCGATAAGACAAAAATGGCATTGACCAAGGCGGAAATCGCAGAAGCATTGTTCGACCAGCTCGGCCTCAACAAGCGTGAGGCCCGCGAGCTCGTCGACCTGTTCTTCGAAGAGTTGCGGATGGCCCTCGCGCATGGCGAGCAGGTCAAGCTCTCCGGTTTCGGCAACTTCGACCTGCGCAGCAAGAACCAGCGCCCGGGTCGCAACCCGAAGACCGGCGAGGAGATCCCGATCAGCGCAAGACGCGTCGTGACTTTCCGTCCTGGGCAGAAACTGAAGGCGCGCGTGGAAGCGTATGCTGGAACCCAGCAATAACGACGAACTCCCGGCAATCCCGGGAAAGCGCTACTTCACCATCGGTGAGGTCAGCGAGCTGTGCGGCGTGAAGCCGCACGTGCTGCGTTACTGGGAGCAGGAATTCCCCCAGCTCAAGCCGGTCAAGCGCCGGGGCAACCGCCGCTATTACCAGCGCCAGGACGTCCTGGTGATCCGCCAGATCCGCGCGCTGCTGTACGACCAGGGCTTCACGATCGGCGGCGCCCGCAATCGGCTCGAGGGCGAGGAAGCCCGCGAGGACGTCACCCAGACCCATCAGCTGGCGCGGCAGCTGCGCGTCGAGCTCGAAGAACTGATCAAAATCCTGCGGCGCTGAGCAATTCGGCTATAATCCGCGCCCGGTCGGAGCGTGGCGCAGTCTGGTAGCGCACTTGCATGGGGTGCAAGGGGTCGGAGGTTCGAATCCTCTCGCTCCGACCAATGAACAAGCTTCTCCGAAAACGCCCGCAAGGGCGTTTTTCGTTTGTGGGCCTCCGCTCACGCCTCAACGAGGCAATTCGATGATCGCCTCGAGGCCGCCCGCCGGGAGGTTGCGGAGGCGGATGTCGCCGCCGTGCGCCCGGGCAACCATCCGCGCAATCGCGAGGCCGAGGCCGGCGCCGCCCGTTTCCTCGTTGCGTGAGGGCTCGAGGCGCTGGTACGGCTCGAAGACCCGTGCCTGGTCGGCGTCCGGGATGCCGGGCCCGTCGTCATCGATGCGAATGAGGACCGCGGCATCGGTCGACTCGATCGTAACCCGCGCCACGTGCCCATACTTGAGTGCATTGTCGATGAGGTTGCCGACACAACGCCGCATCGCGGTCGGCCGGCACCGGTAGGGCACGCGCGGCCCCGCGTTGCCGATGAGTTCGAACGACGCGCGTTGCCTGTCGTCGCACAGGTCTTCGACGAGCGACACGAGGTCGACGTCCACCGTTGCCTCGTGTCGTGAATCCTCGCTCGCGAATGCCAGCGTCGAGCCAATCAGCTCTTCCATGTGCGCGAGATCAGCGAGGATCTTCTGTCGCTGCTCGTCGTCTGCGACCAGTTCCGCGCGCAGGCGCAGGCGCGTGATGGGTGTGCGCAGATCGTGCGAAATGGCGGCCGTCATCTGCAGTCGATCGTGCACCTGCTGCTGCAGCCGGGTCTGCATGGCGTTGAATGCGCGTGCAGCCTGGCGCAGTTCGCGCGCGCCGCGCTCCTGCAGCGGCGGGGCATTGACGTCGTCACCGAGCCGTTCGGCGGCGCGTGCGAGCGTCACGAGCGGATCGGTCAGGCGCCGCACCGCCCAGATGGACGCGCCGATGATCGCCAGCGCCGCGAACGCGAGCAGCAGCAGCGAGGTCGCCGATACCGTGGCCGGGTTCTCGATGAAGGGCGCCTCGAAATTGAGCCACGAGCCGTCGTCGAGTTGCAGGGCGACCCGCAGCAAGGGCACGTGAGTGTGCTCTGCCAGGATGGAATCGAGGCGTCGCCCGAGACTGGTCGAGCGATCGCTCGGGCGACCGCCCGGGATGGCGGAGCCCGCGTCGGGTGCCGGGGCGAATGAGACGCGCAGCGTACGCCAGGGCACGTCCCACATGGCGGCCTGCATCACTTGCGAGAACAGGCTCGCCCGCGGATCGTCGATGTCGGTGCCCGTGGGTGCGGCGACATCGTTCCAGCTGACGTGCAGCGTGCCGCCGCGCACTGAATTCACGATCGCACTGCGTTGTGCCGGCGGCGTGACGAGCACGAGTCGGACGAGGTCTGCCATGCGTTCGGCCAGGTGGAAATGGGCAAGGACAGAACTGGTCCGGGAGCGTGCGCTGGCGTTGATCGCAAGCGTGGCGGCTTGCGTCACGGCAAGCCCGCTCACCAGGACGACGATGATCCATCCGGCGACGGTATCGGGAACGAAGCGCTTCACGTCCGTACGACGTCCGTCGCCAGCATGTAGCCATCGCCGCGGACGGTGGCGATGATCTGCGGCACGCGCGGGTCGGCCTCGATCTTGCGGCGCAGCCGGCTGACCTGGACGTCGATGCTGCGGTCGAAGGGCACCGGACTCCTGCCGCGAGCGAGGTCGAGCAACTGGTCGCGGGTGAGAGTGCGCTGCGGATGCTCGAGGAACGCGAGCAGCAGGTCGAATTCGCCGGTCGATAGCGTCACCATCGTGCCTTCCGGTGACAACAGGCAGCGGCGTCCGACGTCGAGCGTCCAACCTGCAAATTGCAGGGATTGCGTCGTCCCGGCGGCGACGCGGCGCGGGCTCGTCGCGGTGCGGCGGAGCAGGGCGCGCATGCGCGCCAGCAGTTCGCGCGAATTGAACGGCTTTGGCAGGTAATCGTCGGCGCCGAGCTCGAGGCCCACGATCCGGTCGGTCGGGTCGCTTACGGCGGTCAGCATGATCAGCGGCACGTCGTTCGTGGCCCGCAATTCCCGGCAGGCGGTGAAGCCGTCCTTGCCCGGCATCATCACGTCGAGCACGACCAGGTCGATCGCGGCTTCCCCGAGCACCTTGCCCATTTCACGCGCGTCTCGCGCTACGGTGACCCGGAAGCCGTTGGCAGTCAGGAAGCGCGAGAGCAGGTCGCGGAGTTCACGATCGTCATCGACGATGAGGATGTGCGGATTGGTTTCCATCGGCGTGAAAGCATGGACGTCGATCTTCCGACCGTGTAAACGCCGCGGGGTTCAATCGTGTAACGGCATGTAACGGGACGACGGCCTGCAACGTTGCGTTACCCAACAGGGGGTGGGGCGAAACAGTGCGCTTACAAACCGGTGTTCAACTGTCCTTCGTCCGGAGACGTCCCCGGATCGAGAACCGAACCAAGTTGAATACCCATCCAGGAGTGAAGACACATGAACATCCGTAATACCCTGCTGACCGTGACCGCTGCCGCGCTGATCGCACCTGCCGCGTTCGCCGCCACCATCGCCACCAAGGAAGATTGCGGCGCTGCGCAGAAAAAGGCGGACGCCGCGATTGCAGCGAACCCGCACGCATCGACCACGGCCAAGGACCTGCGCGCCGAAGCCGCGAAGCTTTGCCAGTCCGGCAAGACGGCCGAAGGGGTAAAGAAGTTCGATGTAGCCGCGAAGGACGCCGCCAAGGCCAAGTAAGGCCGTCCCCCTGACGTCCCGCGCGGGACCGGGCCGCCCTCGCAGCGGGGGCGGCCCTTTCGTTTTGAAATCCTGTATCTTTTGGCCCATGAACAACCAGCAGACGAAATCGATACTGACGGTGGCCCTGATGGCGGCATTCGCCGATGGGCTCAAGGATGAGCGCGAGCGCGAGTCGGTCCGCAAGCTGGCGGAGGTGCTCGGGGCCGAAGCCAGCATCGACCTGCCGGCCTGGTACCGCGACGTCCTGCTCTCGCGTCCCGACCTCACGCAGGTCGTGAAACCGCTCGATACGCAGGGACTGCGCCAGTACGCCTACGAAATGGCCGTCGGCGTCGTCAATTCCGACGGTTCGCAGAATGCGGCCGAAGCTGCCTTCCTCGCGCAATTGGCAGCGGCGCTGCAGTTGCCCACGGCTGCGGCGGAGTCCGTCGCGCAGCAGGCCAGCGCGATGGCGGATGCTGCCGTCGAGCCCACCGGTCCCGCGCCGCCTGCCGGTGCGGCGACCGCTGCTTCCGCACCGACGGCGGTGGCCGGCACCGTGCTCGGCAAGGCGAACGTGAGCGATGCCGAAATGGACAAAACCATCACGTCCGCGGCGATCACCAACGCGGCGCTCGAGTTGCTGCCGGAATCGATCGCGTCGATGGCGATCATTCCGCTGCAGCTGCGTCTCGTGTATCGAATCGGCAAGGCGTACGGCTACGAGATGGACATGTCGCACGCGAAGGATTTCATCGCCACGCTCGGTGTCGGCCTCACGTCGCAGTACGTCGAGCAATTCGGACGCAAACTGCTGGGCGGGCTGCTCGGCGGCATCGGCGGCGGTATCGGTCGTTCGCTCGGGCGCCAGGCGGCCAGCTCGGGCCTCACGTTCGCCACGACTTACGCGATCGGCCGCGTGGCGCAGCGTTATTACGCGGGCGGCCGCACGCTCGATTCGGCAACGCTCAAGGAAACGTTCACGTCCTTGCTGGCCGAGGCGCGTGGCATGGCGCCCAGATACCAGTCACAGATCGAGCAGGCCGCGCAGACGATCGACACGCGGAAGCTCGTGGAGCTGGTCAAGCAGGGCTGAGGAAGGGGTTGGAGGGGTTAGGGGTTAGTCGGAAATCCGTGACCACCCAACCCTACGTTTCGCCACCGAGCAAAGGTGACGAACGTGACGCTATCGCTGCACATCCGACTAACCCCTAACCCCTAACCCCTAACCCCTTCCTACGAGTGCGTGATCGCGTCCGCGCGATCGGCGCGCTCCAGGTGCGGGATCGCGTTGAACGAGACCAGCCGGGCATTGCTGGAAGCCGGGCGGATCACTTCCGTCACGCTGGTGTTGCGTGTCTGCAGGTTCAGCTGTATCGCCGCGTCCGCGCCGGCCTCCAGCACCTCCGACGTGTAACGGCCGATCACGCCACCGGACGTGACGATCAGCACGTTGTCGTCGCGCCCGAGCCCTGCGCACGCTGCGGCAACGCCCGCACGGATGCGAGCGCCGAACTCGTTCCAGCTTTCGCCGCCGGCGACGACGACGTCGTGTTGTGACCACTTCTGCATGGCGCTGCGGATCGCCGCGAAATACTCGCGCCGGTCGCCCGATGCCCGGATGGCCTGCAGGCGGTCGCCTTCGAAGAAACGCAGCAGCGACAGGTGGTCGTACTCGTTGAAGCGCGCGTCCTGGGCAAAGTCGTGCGGCCCGTCGAGTGCACTCATGACCAGTTCGCACGTCGACACCTGCCGTTGCAGTGTGCCCGCGAGCACCCGGGCGAACCGTAGGCCGCGGGCCGCGAAGTGTTCACCGAGCCAGGTCGACTGGCGCGCGCCGAGGTCGGTGATCGAATCGTAATTGCCCGCGAAATCGGGCTGGCCGTGGCGTACGAGATAAAGATAGGGCATAAGCCTCCCAGTTTAGCCCGGAAGACCCCATGCCCAAGGCCGCGCCATCGCTACCGTTCCAGCCGTCCGGCGTCATCACCCTGACGACGGATTTCGGCCACAAGGATCCATTCGTCGGGGTGATGAAGGGGCAGGTGCTGCGTCGCTTCCCGGCGGCCCGGCTCGTCGACCTGACGCACGAGATCCTGGTGCACTGGCCCGCCGAGGCCGGCTTCTGGCTCGGACGCTCGTTCGGGTACTTTCCGCCTGGCACGGTGCACGTGGCCGTCGTGGATCCTGGCGTCGGCAGCTCACGGGACATCGCGGTGGTCGAGGCCGACGGGCAGCTTTTCCTGGCGCCCGACAACGGCCTGCTGGCCGGCGTCCTGGAGCGGCTGGAATCGACCCCCATCCTCAGGCGGCTCGACGACAACGTCCTGCGTGACCTGGGAATCCACCGGCCGAGCGCGACTTTTCATGGCCGCGACATCTTCGCGCCGGTGGCCGCCGAGCTGGCGGCTGGCCGGCTGCGTCCCGAGGCCCTGGGACCGGTCGTCCGGGAACTCGTGCCGGGCTGGTTGGACGAGCCCGTCCTGTCCGGCGGGCAGCTCACCGGTGCGGTGGTGACGGTCGACCACTTCGGCAACCTGCTGACCAACCTGGACGCTTCGCTCGTGGCGCAGGTGGCGACGCCGGTCGTCCGCGCGGGGGGGCAGGAGATCCAGCTCCGGCGGACCTATTCCGACGTCCGGCCCGGCGAGTACGTCGCCCTGGTCAATTCGTTCGGGGTGCTGGAGGTGGCCAGGGCCGAAAAAAGCGCGGCCGACGGGCTCGGTCTCGGTCGGGGCGCTCCCATCGTCGTCGCACCGCGCCGGGGCTAGCTGCCGGCGCAGCGGGCAGGGGAACCCGCCCCGGGTCTGCGGGTCTGACCGACGAGCCGCCTTGATGTGCGGGGTCATTGCACCGCAAAACGAAACGGTTGAGATGCAAACCGATCCGTGTATAGTTCGCAGCCTTGTGCCCAAGCTGAAGTGGGCAGCACATTGATATATCAAGGATTTTCTCTCGGGGCCGCGCAATGGAACGAGACGGGGAACACTTCGACTTGGACGAAGAGTTTGTAGCTGGAGCTGAGGAAGAGGATTACGACCGTTTCATCGACAGGGTGGATCGGCGTAAGCAGGCGGCTGCCGTCAAGAAGGGCAAGGCTGCCTGGAGCAAGCTTGAAGACGTGCTGGCGGAGAAACGCCTGCAGAAAGAGCTCAAGGATTACTACGAAGACAAGTAGTCCGTCCGGAACAACACGGGCCCCCGGCTCCTGACTCGGGGAGCCAGTGACCGTCCGGTCCGCCAACGCGGTGCCGGAGCTGGTCAGGAAGATTGCAGTCGACGCCGCAGAGCGTTGCGCCGGGGTCCGCTCGAATGACCAGCCATACCGAATCGAACTGGGTCGTCCTGAAGTTTGGCGGCACCAGCGTTTCGAGCGTCAGCAACTGGAAGAACGTCGCCGGCGTCGTCAAGGCGCGGCTGGTCGAAGGTCTCCATCCCGTCATCGTTCATTCGGCGCTGTCCGGCATCACGGACCGCCTCGAGCAATTGCTCGCGAAAGCACTGACCGGTGAATGGGAGCCGGTCATGGACCAGATCGAGCGTCGTCACCTCGACCTCGCGCGCGATCTCGGCATTCACATCGACGCCGAGCTCGATCGTCACTTCACCGATCTCCGTCGCAGCGCCGAAGGCATCCACCTGATCGGCGAAATCAGCGATCGACTGCGCGCGCGCGTGATGGCGAACGGCGAATTGATGGCGACACGCATCGGCGCGGCGTTCCTCCACGCGGAAGGCATCGACGTGCAGTGGCTCGATGCGCGCACGCTGCTGCACGCCGAAGTGCGGCCCGGTGCATCGGAACGTGCGAACTACCTGTCCGCCACGTGCAACTTCGAACCCGACACCGCGTTCCAGGAGCGGCTGGCGTCGGGCGGCAAGGTGCTGATCACGCAGGGCTTCATCGCCAGCGACGCGCACGGCGACACCGTGCTGCTCGGTCGCGGCGGCTCCGACACGTCGGGCAGTTACTTCGCGTCCAAGCTCGGTGCGCGCCGTCTCGAGATCTGGACCGACGTGCCGGGCATGTTCACGTCGAATCCCAAGTCCGTGTCGAACGCGCGCCTGCTCAAGTCGCTCGATTACGACGAAGCGCAGGAGATCGCGAGCAGCGGCGCCAAGGTCCTGCACCCGCGCTGCATCCTGCCGGTGAAGCAGTACGCGATTCCGCTCACCGTGCACGCCACGCAGCAGCCCGAACTCGACGGCACGGTCGTCACCGCAACGGGTGGTGACGGCGGAGCGCGCGTGAAGGCGGTCTGCATCAAGAAGGGCATCACGCTGCTCTCGCTCGAGACGCTCGGCATGTGGCACCAGGTGGGTTTCCTCGCCGATGCGTTTGCCGTCTTCAAGGAGCACGGCCTTTCGGTCGACCTCGTGTCGACGTCGGAGACCAGCGTCACCGTGTCGCTCGACCCGGCCGCGAACTCGCTCGACAGCCGCACGCTCGAGACGCTGGTGACGGCGCTCTCCAGGCTTTGCCGCGTCGAAGTCATCGGGCCCTGCGCGGCGGTGAGCCTCGTCGGCCGCAGCATCCGCGCCACGCTGCACCGCCTGGGCGATGCGCTCGAATTGTTCGAGGAACAGCGCATCTACCTGGTCACGCAGGCCGCGAACGACCTCAACATCACGTTCGTCGTCGACGAAGAGCAGGGCGATCGTCTCGTGCGCCGACTGCACGACGTCATCGTCTGGAACGCGCCGTCCGACCACGTGCTCGGCCCGACGTGGGAACAGATTCATGGTCTCGGTCCGGTGCTGCCCGCCGGCGGACCGCCGTGGTGGCAGGATCGCCGCGAAGAACTGCAACGCATCGCACACGAGCACGGCAGCGCGTACGTATACAACCGCGCTTCGTCGGAACTCGCGGCGCAGCAGTTGCTCGGCATCCGCGGCGTCGATCGCGTCTTTTACGCGATGAAGGCCAACCCGCACCCGGAACTGCTGCAGACCTTCGCGGGACTCGGGCTCTCGTTCGAATGCGTCTCGCGCGGCGAATGCGAGCGCGTGCTGCAGGTGGTGCCTGGGATCGACCCGTCCCGCATCCTGTTCACGCCGAATTTCGCCCCGCGCAGCGAGTACGAGTGGGCGATCGAGCAGGGCGTCAACCTGACGATCGACAACGTCTACGCGCTCCGCGAATGGGGCGAGCTGTTCCGCAACCGCGATGTGCTGATCCGCATCGACACCGGTTTCGGCCGTGGCCACCACGATCACGTCCGCACCGCGGGCGTGCATTCGAAGTTCGGCGTGCCGCTCTTCGAGATGGACGAGGTCGAGCGTCTCGTGCAGCAGGTGGGCGCGCGCGTGGTGGGGCTGCATGCGCACACCGGCAGCGGCGTGTTCGACGTGCGCAACTGGAAGGAGGTCGGCCACATGCTGGCCGGACTCGCGCAGCGCTTTCCGCAGGCGAGGGCCATCGATCTCGGTGGCGGCCTCGGCGTGCCCGAGAAGCCGGGGCAGGTGCCGGTGGACCTCGCGGCGCTGCAGGGCGTGATCGACGACATCCGCGCCAAGTGGCCGCAGATCGGTCTGTGGCTCGAGCCGGGGCGGTTCCTGGTGGCGCAGGGCGGCGTGCTGGTCGTCGAAGTGACCCAGCTGAAGGGCAAGGGCGCGGTGCAGTACGTCGGCGTGTCGACGGGCATGAATTCGCTGATCCGTCCCGCGCTCTACGGCGCGCATCACGACATCGTCAACCTCACGCGCTTCGGCGAGCCGGGCACGGAGGTCTACAACGTCGTCGGTCCGATCTGCGAATCGGCCGACTACCTCGGGCACGAGCGACTGCTGCCGGCCACGAAGGAAGGCGACGTGCTGCTGATTGCGAACGCGGGTGCCTACGGCCACGCGATGAGCTCGAACTACAACCTGCGCGAACCCGCGTGCGAAGTGATCATCTGAGTGGGCCGATGGCGGCCGGAGTGAGCTTGTGAAGACTGCAATCGTTGGCTGGCGCGGCATGGTGGGCTCGGTGCTCATGCAGCGCATGGCGGTCGAGCGCGATCTCGACCATGTGGACCCCGTCTTCTTCAGCACGTCGCAGGCGGGCGGTGCGGGTCCCGTGATCAATGGCCGGCCGTCCGGCGCGCTGCAGGACGCCAATGACCTGCAGGCGCTCGCGCAGTGCGACGTGGTCGTGACCTGCCAGGGCGGCGACTACACGAACGACATCCATCCGCAGCTGCGCGCAGCCGGTTGGCAGGGCTACTGGATCGACGCCGCGTCCGCGCTGCGCATGAAGCACGACGCCGTCATCATCCTCGATCCCGTGAATCGCAGCGTGATCGACGCCGCGCTCGCTGCCGGCGTGCGCGATTACGTCGGCGGCAACTGCACCGTGTCGCTGATGATGATGGCCCTGGGCGGGCTGTTCCGCGCGGACCTCATCGAGTGGATCGCCTCGATGACCTACCAGGCGGCTTCGGGCGCTGGTGCGCAGAACATGCGCGAACTCGTCGAGCAGATGGGCAGCGTGCACGCGGCCGCCGCCACGCTGCTGCGCGATCCTGCGAGCGCCATCCTCGACATCGACCGTGTCGTTGCGGACCGGTTGCGTTCGCCCGTGCTGCCGCAGGCGAACTTCGGTGCGGCGCTCGCGGGCAGCCTGATCCCCTGGATCGACAAGGACCTGGGTAACGGCGTGAGCCGCGAGGAATGGAAGGGCGGCGCGGAGACCAACAAGATTCTCGGGCGCGCGGAAGGGGCGGCGATCCCGGTCGAAGGCATCTGCGTGCGTGTCGGCGCGATGCGTTGCCACAGCCAGGCGATGACCATCAAATTGAAGCGCGACCTGCCATTGGCGGAAATCGAACGCCTGATTGCCGGCGGCAACGAGTGGGTGCGGTTGGTGCCGAATACGCGCGAGGCTTCCATCGCAGGCCTCACGCCGGCGGCGGTCAGCGGCACGCTCGACATCCCGATCGGACGCGTGCGCAAGCTTGCGATGGGCGGTGAATACCTTACCGCCTTCACGGTCGGCGACCAGTTGCTGTGGGGCGCGGCCGAGCCGATCCGCCGCATGCTGCGCATCCTCGCCGAACGGCAGCGGGGCTGAGCGACGTCGCATGGCCGACCAGCGCGACCAGCCTTCGCTCGACGAACTGGCCGCGCGGCTCGCGGAATTCGCACGCGAGCGCGACTGGGATCAGTTCCACGCGCCCAAGAACCTGGCGATGGCGCTCGCCGGTGAAGTGGGCGAACTGCTCGAGCACTTCCAGTGGCTCTCGGAGCAGCAGAGCGCGAACCTGTCGGCCGACGCCAAGGACGCCGTCGCGCTCGAGATGGCCGACGTCCTGCTTTACCTGGTCCGCCTTGCAGACAAGCTCGAGATCGATCTCGGCGCCGCCGCCGTGCGCAAGATCGGCTTGAATGCGATCAAGTATCCGGTCGATAAATTTCGCGGCAGTTCGCGCAAGTACGACGAGCCCGCGTGAAGCGCGTGAAGGGAGGCGCCGCTCATGAGCAGTACTGACTCGATCACCGGCATCGTCAGCCTCCGCGGCAAACGGGTGCTGGTGACCCAGGCCCGGGAATTCATGGGCCCGGTGTTGTGCTCGGTGCTGGCCGAAGCGGGTGCCGACGTCGTTGCGGACGATTCCTCCTTGATCGCTCCGGACGCACCTGCGGCCATCGTCGACAAAGCGGGTCGAGTGGACGTCCTGGTGGCGAACCTGGCGCTGGCCGCTCCGACGACGCCGGCCCGTGACGTCGACGACACGGAATGGCAGGCTGTCTTTCGGCACCTGGTCGACCCGCTGCCGCGGCTGGTGCGAGCGGTGCTGCCGCAGATGATCGAGCGCCGGTCGGGCAAGATCCTGGTGATCGGAAGTGCCTCGGCGCTGCGCGGCATGAAGCGCGCATCGACGTACAGCGCCGCTCGAGGGGCGCAACTGGCCTACGTCCAGGCTGTCGGCGTCGAGGTGGCTCCGCACAATGTGCAGGTCAATGCGATCGCGCAGAATTTCGTCGAGAACCCGACGTATTTCCCGCCGGAAGTGCAGGCCTTGCCGAAGTTCCAGGAACGACTCAAGCGCGAGGTGCCGCTGGGCAGCCTGGTCGGCGCGCGGGAAGACGCGCTGTTCGCCGCGTACCTGTGCAGTGCGGCAGCCGACTGCTTTGTCGGCCAGGTCTTTCCGGTGTGCGGCGGCTGGGTTGCGCGGTAAGAGCCCTCGCCCACGTTTTGCGGGAGAGGGCCGTCGGGGTCAGTCGTACAGTTCCGCCGGCACGTTGCCGCCGTTCTGTGCGATCTGGCGCAGGACTTCCTTGTGCAGCCAGACGTTCATCCTGGTCGAGTCGTGCATGTACTCGGCCGGGCAGCCGAGTTCTGTCGCAAGCTCCTTGCGCTCCGTGAGGCTGCTTTCCATGCCGAGCAGCTTCATCAGGTCGACGATGGACGTGCGCCAGTTCAGCTTCTGCGGCGTCTGGGCGGCCTTCTTCTTCAGGCCAACGATGCCAGGCTCGATTTTAGCCCCGTCCGCGGTCCAGGTTCTGTAGGGAATATTCAGCTGGAATCGAATGCGCGATAACCCTGACCCGCCTGCACTTCCCGGCGTGCCGAAATCGTCGGCCTTACCCCGCACGGTTGTCGTGCTGGGGTTGGTCTCGCTGCTGAACGACGCATCGAGTGAAATGATCACACCGCTGTTGCCGATCTTCCTGACAGCAACGCTCGGTGCCGGGCCGGCGATCGTCGGGCTCGTCGAGGGCCTGGCCGAAGCGACCTCGAGCGTGCTGAAGCTCATTGCAGGCCGCCTGGCGGATCGCGGCGTGGATCCGAAATCGCTCGTGCTCGCGGGTTACGGTTTGTCCAATGCGACGCGCCCCCTGATCGGACTGGCGGCGGCGTGGAGTTCGGTGCTGCTGCTGCGCTTTCTCGACCGCGTCGGCAAAGGGTTTCGCACGGCCCCCAGGGATGCGTTGATCGCGGGAGCCACGCACGCAGCGGATCGCGGCCGTGCCTTCGGCTTTCACCGCTCGATGGATCACGCGGGCGCCGTCATTGGCCCGTTGATCGCGTTCGCGCTGCTGTCGATGCAGGTCGATCTCAAGCACGTGTTCCTCGCGTCGATCGTGCCCGGCCTGCTGGTGCTGACACTGCTCGCGTTTGGCCTGCCGCGGGGGCAACCTTTCGTAGCGCCGCCGCGCACGTCGTTCTCATGGCGCTCGCTGCACGGCAGGCTGCGCGCGATGATCATGGCGGCAGGCTGGCTCGCGCTCGCGAGCGTGCCGGAGGCCTTCGTCGTGCTGTGGGCGACCGGCGCCGGACTCTCGGTGCACTGGGTGCCGCTGGTGTGGGCTGCCGCGAGCCTCGCCAAGATGGTGATCGCGATGCCGGCAGGAATCGTCTCGGACCGGCTCGGTCGCATTCCCGTGCTGCTGGGTGGCTGGACCCTGCGCGTGTTCGTGTTGCTGCTGCTCGCCGCGCTGCCTTCACCGCCGGCCTGGCAGGTATGGCTGCTGTTCATAGCTTACGCTGCGACGCTGGCCGTGACCGAGCCGGCGGAGCGCTCGGTCATCGGCGACCATGCCGCGGAACACGAACGTGGCACGGCCTATGGCCTGTATCACCTGGCGAGCGGCCTGCTGGTGCTGCCGGGCGCGGTGATCTTCGGCACGATCTGGGAGCGCTTCGGTTCGAGCACGGCGTTCACGACGGCTGCGATCGTGACGGCACTCGGCGCAGCGTGGATGTCCTGGCTGGCGCGTGAGCCGGTCGCACGCGCCGGTTAGCCGCACGGCTAGAGGCTGCCCGGGACGCGCGCACCATGCCTTGAGGCAAGTTCGCCGACGACCTGCTCGAGCGTGAGGTTGCGGGATTTCAGCAGCACCAGCAGGTGATACAGCAGGTCGGCACATTCGCCGACGAGTTCGGGATCGTCGCGGGTCACCGCGGCCAGTGCCGTCTCGACACCTTCTTCGCCCACTTTTTGCGCGATGCGGCCGATGCCGCTGGAAAAGAGCCGGGCCGTGTAACTGCCTTCCGGACTTTCGGCGATGCGCTGGGCAATCGTCGCTTGCAACGTCGACAGGAACGCGATCCGCGACGCCTGCGGTTCGCGCGAGTCGGCAAAGCACGTCGGCGTGCCGTTGTGGCAGGTCGGGCCGTCGGGGTGTGCCAGGACGAGGATCGAGTCGCGGTCGCAGTCGGCGCTCACGTGCGCGACGTGCAGGAAATGGCCCGATGTTTCACCCTTGGTCCAGAGCTGGTTGCGACTGCGGCTGAAAAAGGTGACACGCCCATCGGCCAGCGTGCGTCGCAGCGCCCCCTCGTTCATGTAACCCAGCATCAGGACGCGGCCATCGACCGCGTGCTGGACGATGGCGGGCAGCAGGCCACCGCCCTTGTCCCAGTCGAGTCGCGCCAGGTTCAGGTCGTTCATGGACGGATCTCCACGCGTCGTTCGCGCAGGTAGGCCTTCAAATCCGGGATGGCGATGGCGCCGCCGTGGAACACGCTCGCCGCCAGCGCGCCATCGACGCCGGCATCGGCAAAGACGCTGGCGAAATGCTCCATCGTGCCGGCGCCCCCGGAGGCAATCAGCGGCACCCGGCAGATACTGCGCACGGCCTGCAGTTGGCGCAAGTCGTACCCCTGGCGGACGCCGTCGCTGGCCATGCAATTGAGGACGATTTCACCGGCGCCGCGGTCCTGCACTTCACGCACCCAGTCGAGCGTGCGGCGGCGCGTGCTGCGCGAGCGGTCGGGATCGCCGGTGAACTGGTAGACCTCGAACTCGTCACCCACGGTCTGGCTGTCGATGCCGACCACCACGCACTGCGAACCGAAGCGTCGTGCGAGCGCGTTCACGAGGCTGGGGTCGGCCAGGGCAGGGGAGTTCACCGAGATCTTTTCCGCGCCGGAATTGAGGACGTCCTCGGCATCGGCGACCGTGCGGATGCCGCCAGCCACGCAGAAGGGGATGTCGAGAACCCTTGCGACGCGCGTGATCCAGCTGCGGTCCACGGAGCGGTTCTCGGGACTGGCCGTGATGTCGTAGAAGACGAGCTCGTCCGCGCCTTCCGCGCAATAACGGGCAGCAAGCTCGAGGATGTCGCCCACGACCTTGTGATCGCGGAAGCGGACACCCTTCACGACCTGGCCGTCGCGGACGTCGAGGCAGGGGATTATGCGCTTGGCAAGAATGGGGCGATCTCCTCGGCCGGGATCCGGTTCTCGAGCAGGGCGCGGCCGCTGATGACGGCTGCAGCGCCCGTGGCTGCGAGAGCCACGAGGTCGGCGCCGCAGCTTACGCCGCCCGACGCCTGCCACTGAATCGTCGGAAAGCGGCGAGCCGCCTCGGCGTACAGCGCGAGGTTCGGCCCCGAGAGCGCACCGTCACGGGCGACGTCCGTGCACAGCACGTGCAGTGCACCGTGCGGCAGGTAGCTCGCGACCGCGTCCCACAGGCTCGCCTCGGTCTGTGATTCCCACCCGTGCGTGGTCAGGCGCGGCGTGCCGCCTTCGTCGAGGCGGACGTCGAACGCCAGGACGACGCGGTCGGGACCGAACTCGCGCATCCACTGCTGGACCACCGCGGGCTTCGTCACCGCCACGCTGCCGACGACGATGCGTTGCACGCCGAGGCCGAGCAGTTCGCCGGCCACCTCGCGCGTGCGGACGCCGCCGCCGACTTGTATCGCTGTGTCCGCGAATGCTTGCGCCAGGCCGGCGATGGCCGCCCGGTTGCCCTGGGAGCCATCGCGCGCGCCGTCGAGGTCGACGACGTGCACGTAGCGGGCGCCGAAATCGCGGTAGCGTGCAAGGATCGCGCGCGGGTCGTTGCCGTAGACGGTCTCGGCGTCGAAGCGTCCCTGCAGCAGGCGCACGCACTGGCCGCCCCGGAGGTCGATGGCTGGAACGAGTTGCATGTCAGGTCAGCGCCAGGAAGTTCGCGAGGAGGCGCTGGCCCGCACGGGACGAGCGCTCGGGATGGAACTGCGCGCCGTGAAAATTAGCATGTCGGACGATTGCCGAGAATTCACCGCCGTAGTCGGTGACGGCCTCCGTCCACGGGCCGATCGGCGCGGCGTAGCTGTGAACGAAATAGACGTAGCCGTCCTCGCCGAGACCGCGCGTGAGCGGTGAATCCGCCCGCGGCACGACCTGGTTCCAGCCCATGTGCGGGACCGGAAAACCCTGGCGATCGGGAAAGCGGGTGACCCGCGCCGGAAGAATGCCCAGGCACTCCGTGTCGCCTTCTTCGCTGCCCGCGAACATCAGCTGCATGCCGAGGCAGATGCCGAGCACGGGCTGGGTCAGTGTCGGAATGACGGCGGCGAGGCCCAGGGAGTGCAGTCGTTCCATGGCATCGGCCGCGGCACCCACGCCAGGCAGGATCACGCGGGGTGCGCGACGCAACTCACCCGCGTCGGACGTCAGCTGCGACGAAACGCCGAGCCGGTCGAGCGCGAAGCGCAGCGAAGCGATGTTGGCCCCGCCATTGGCGATGATCGCGACGTCGGTCATCTCAAAGGACGCCCTTGCTGCTGGGCAGCTCGGTGCCTTCGATCCGCAGCGCCTGGCGCAGTGCGCGGCCCGTGCACTTGAAGCAGGCCTCGATCATGTGGTGTGTGTTTTCGCCCGTGACTTTCACGTGCACTGCAGCCAGCAGGCTGTCGGCCAGCGAGCGGAAAAAGTGCGGCACCAGTTCGGTGGGCAGGCCGCCAACGGACTCGCGACCGAACGTGCCCTCGAAGACGGCGTAGGCCCGGCCGGAGAGATCGATCGCCACCTGCGCCTGGGACTCGTCCATGGGCAGCACGAAGCCAAAGCGTGCGACGCCCCGCTTGTCGCCGAGTGCTTCACGCAAGGCCTGGCCGAGCGCGAGTGCGCAGTCCTCGACCGTGTGGTGCTCGTCGATTTCCAAATCGCCCGTGCAGGTGAGTTCCAGCGCGAAGCCGCCGTGACGCGCGACCTGCTCGAGCATGTGATCGTAAAAGCCGATGCCGGTCGCGATGGCGACGGGGCCGGTGCTGTCGAGGTTGACCCGCACCCGGATGTCGGTTTCCTTCGTCTTGCGCAGGACTGTCGCGGTGCGGGCGGGGCGGCGCAGCTTCTCGACGATGGCCTCCCAGGTGCAACCATCGCGTCCATCGGCATGGACCTTCAGTCCCTGGATGCCGAGATTCGCCGCCAGTTGCAGGTCTGTCTCGCGATCGCCGATCACGTAGCTGTCGTTCGGGTCGATGGGATTGTCGCGCAGGTAATCGGTCAACAGCCCGGTCTTCGGCTTGCGGCATTCGCAGCCATCGGCGGGCCGATGCGGACAGAAGAACTCCGCGTCGAATTCGATGCCCTGCGAGGCGAAGAGGGTGCGGATGAAATCCTGCGGTTCGCGGAACGTGGGTTCCGGGAACGTGTGCGTGCCGAGACCATCCTGGTTGCTCACGAGCACGAAGCGGTAGCCGGCTCGCTTGAGTTCGAGCAGCGCCGGAATCACGCCCGGCAGCAGGCGAATTTTCGCGAGGCTGTCGACCTGCTCGTCGCCTGGTTCTTCCACGAGCGTGCCATCACGATCGATGAACAGGACGCGTGTTCCGCTCATGGCTGCTCCACCGCGGCCAGCAGCCGCTGGTTCTGTTCGGGCGTACCGATCGAGATGCGCAGGCAATTCGCCAGCCCGGGGTAGGAAGAGAAATCACGCACGATCAGTCCCGCCGCCTTGCCGGCTGCGAAGAATCGCCCGGCATCGCGGCACTCGATCAACAGGAAGTTGGCATCGGACGGAAAGACCCGCGCGACGTTTGCGCAGCGCGCGAGGCGTTCGTGCATGCGACCGCGTTCGTCGAGAAGCGTGCGGATGCGCGCGGCCGACAGCGCACGCTGGGGAGCCTCGGTCAGGGCCAGGACTTCTTCCACCGTCGACGCCGGAATCGCGTACGGCGGGATGATTCGCCGCAGCAGCCCGATGATTTCCTCGCTTGCGATCACCGTGCCCAGGCGCGCACCGGCGAGCGCGTAGGCCTTCGACAACGTGCGGAGAATGACGAGGTTGGGGAATTCGGCCAGCCGGGCGGTGAGACTCGCCCGGCCGCAGAACTCGACGTAAGCCTCATCGACGACGACCAGTGCCTTGCCCGCGAGTTCCGTGCAGACACGCAGCATCGCGGCTTCGTCGAGCAGGTTGCCGGTCGGGTTGTTGGGCGAGCAGAGGAACACGATCTTCGCGCGCGTGCCCGCCGCAATGACCTGCTCGGCATCCAGCACGAAGCCAGCGCGCACCAGCGGAACTTCGAGCACGCCTGCACCCTGGATCTTCGCCGCGACCTTGTAGAAGCCGAACGTCGGCGGGGTAATCACCACGTTGTCCTGTCCTGCGCGGCAGAACGCACGCACGAGCAGGTCGATGGCCTCGTCGCTGCCGCGACCCACCAGCAGTTGCCGGGCCGGCACGCCATACAGCTGCGCCATGCGCTCGACCAAGGCATGCGGCTGCGGCTCGGGATACCGGTTGAGGCCGGAAATCGAATTGTCGCCGGAAGCTCGCCACGGCATTTCGTTGGCGTGCATGCGCTCGAGCGATGGATCCCAGGCCGCGTGCTGGTAGGGCTGCAGTTCGAGGATGTCGGGGCGCGCCAGTTGCAGGATCGAAGTGCTCATGAGTGGCCTGCTTGCGCGAGCGCGTCGAGTCGCACCGTCACCGCGTTCGCGTGCGCGTCGAGGGATTCGAGTTGCGCCAGCGTGCGCGCGGTCGGCCCCAGGTTACGCAAGCCGTCCGCGGTCAGTTCCTGCACGGTGATGCGCTTGACGAAATCGAACACGCTCAGCCCGCTGTAGGCGCGGGCATGCCCGTACGTGGGCAGCACGTGGTTGGTGCCGCTGCAGTAGTCGCCCATCGTCTCCGGCGTCCATGCGCCCAGGAAGACGGACCCGGCATTGCGAACCTGCGGCAGTTGGTCGCGCGGGCTCGTCACCTGCAGGATCAGGTGTTCCGGCGCGTATCGGTTCGAAACCTCCATCGCGGCCGCGATGGTCGGCACGATGATGACGCGGCTCTCGGCGATCGCCATGCTCGCGATTGCGCGCCGCGGCAGTGCGGCCAGTTGCCTGGCCACTTCGGCCACGCAGGCTTCGGCCACCTTGCGCGAGATCGTGACCAGTATGACCTGCGCATCCACGCTGTGCTCAGCCTGCGCGAGCAGGTCGGCAGCGACGAACGCGGGCCGGGCCGACTCGTCGGCGATCACCAGCACTTCCGACGGTCCGGCGGGCATGTCCAGCGCTGCGCCATCGGCGTCCTGCGCCACGATCTGCTTGGCCGCCGTGACCCAGGAATTTCCTGGGCCGAAGATCTTGACTACCTTGGGCACCGAAGCCGTGCCGTACGCCATCGCCGCGACCGCCTGCGCGCCTCCGAGCTTGAACACTTTGCGGACGCCGCAGAGCCGCGCAGCCACGAGCACGGCGGGATCGGCCGTGCCGTCGGGACGGGGCGGGGTGCACATGACGCGCACCGGGCAGCCGGCGATCTTTGCGGGCACGGCCAGCATGAGCGCGGTCGACGGCAGGGGCGCGGTGCCCGCGGGCACGTACAGCCCGACGGCCTCGAGCGCCACGGTCATGCGCTCGCACACGACGCCCGGCGCGGTTTCGAGCCGCAGCGGCGGCAAGGTCTGCAGTTCATGGAAGCGGGTGACCGTCTCGATCGCGCGTTCGAGCGCTGCCCGTTGCACGGGCGTGAGCGCTGCCTCTGCTGCGGCGAACTCGGCTTCCGACACGCCGAACGATTCAAGCTGGACGCCGTCGAGCCTGGCCGTGTATTCGCGCAGCGCGGCGTCGCCGCGGGAGCGCACGTCATCGACGATGCGGCGGACCTGGTCGAGGAGGCCGGCTGCGTCGCGCTGGGCCGGACGACGCAGCACGGCATCGCGCCGCGCTTCGTCGAGCGTGCTCCAGTCGAGGATGTCGAGCGGACTCTTCATGCGAGCATCTTCTCCACCGGGAGCACGAGCACCGCGCTGGCGCCGGCGGCTTTCAGGCTTTCGAGCGTCTCCCAGAAGACGGTTTCACGACAGACGGCGTGCACCGCGACTTTGTCGCCGGTGCCATCGAGCGGGATCACCGTCGGGGACTCGCTGCCGGGCAGCAGTTTCGCGATCTGCGGCAGGGCCGAGCGCGGGGCGTGCAGCATGATGTACTTGCTCTCGCGCACCTGCTGGACGCCGTCGATCCTGACCAGCAGTCGACGGACCCAGTCGGCCTTGATGTCGGGCAGCGCGATCGGCGTTCGCACCAGGCACACCTGGCTTTCGAGCACGACGGCCACTTCGCGCAGGTGATTGGCGGTCAGGGTCGAGCCGGTGGAGACGAGATCGCAGATCAGGTCGGCACGGCCGAGGCGTGGCGCGATTTCCACGGCGCCGGACAGCGTGACGATTTCGGCAGTGATGCCGTTCTCGCGCAGGAAGCGCTCGAGCACGTGCGGATACGTCGTGGCGATCCGCTTGCCCGCGATGCTCGACAGGCCCTCGTAGTTGAATTCGTGCGGCACGGCGAGCGACAGGCGGCAGCGGCCGAAGTCGAGCTTCTGCAGGATCTCGATGCGCGGAGTGGTGCCGCGCGCCAGCATCGCGAGACGCTTTTCCTCCAGCACGTTGAGCCCGACGAGGCCGAGGTCGCAGACGTCTTCCTGCACCAGGTCGGGGATGTCGTCGTCGCGCACGAACAGCACGTCGAGCGGCATGTTCTCGCCGTAGCACATCAGCTGGTCCTTGCCGCGGCTGAACTTGAGGCCGCAGCGGTGGAGCAGGTCCAGCGATTCGTCGGTGAGGCGCCCCGACTTCTGCAGGGCGATGCGCAGGCGTTGCTGGCGATCCATCAGCGTTCTCCGAGGCGGCGCGCCGCCAGTTCGTAGCCGCCGTTGCCGGCACCGAGGTAGCGGGCGACACGCCCGATGGTCGTGACGCTCACGCCCGTCTGTTTCGCGATCTCACGGTAGGGCATCCCTGCCTGCAGCAGTCCGACCACGGTCCAGCGATCGGCGAGGGCCTGCAGCTCGGCCGGCGTGCAGAGATCGCGCAGGAAATCACGGCACTCGTCGATGGTGCGCAGGGTCAGCAGCGCCTGGCACAGCGCGCGTTCGGCGGCTGCTTCCTGGCGGGGGGAGATTCCACGGTGGTTCTTCACGGGTCTCGATCGGCGGGGATGTATTAATGTGCTAGCACGTTAATACATTGGAACGTCCGGCGCAACCGCAAAGCGGGGGCAGGGCGGAGCCAAACGGCCGCAGGCCTCCGCGCCGACGGCGTCTCCGGTCCCGAAGCGCTCCGAAAACCGTCCGCGCCATGGACGGCGCGGCGGAGCCCCCAGGGACGGGTTTACGGCGCTTTTCGGGGCGCTTCGGGACCGGGGACGCCTGACGGCGCTCGCAGGCCGCTATCCTTGGCTTCGCCCGGACCGTGTTTCGGATGCGCCGTCGTTCCTTGCGCTAACGTGCTGTCACACCTAAACTTCGCCCCGCTCATCGAGACCGGCTGAGGGAATGGCCCTTTGAAGCCGGGGCAACCATCGGGCCCAACCCGCCCGAAATGGTGCCAACTCCACGGGGACCATTGCGCGTCGCCGGAAGATGAGTTGCAGCGAGGCTGCCCCGGCCAGTTTCACGACGGACGGGGGTGTTGGTCGCCGCAACCATCCCCGCGCGCGCAGAATCTACCCACACGTGGTTTAAGTCTCGACCGGCAGGCCGGCACGGGCCCGACATGCGTGCCCGTGGTTTGTCCAGATCCAGCGCGAGTTCGAGTAGCAGCCGTGTCTTCGTCCGTCACAACCAGCAACAACCCACCGGTCGTCGAAGAAGACGTCGCACCGGATGGCGCCGCCGATCCGTCGTCGATGGATCCGGCTGCGGCCCTGCGTCCTGTCGTGTTGCCGGCCGGCTACTCGTTCGACGAGGGCATCCTCGTCCTCGATCGCAAGCCCTTCCCGTTGCACTTCGGCGGCGAGCTGCCGCGCGTCGAAATCGCGTATCGGATCGCCGGCGCCGAAGATGCCCCGGTCGTGGTCGTACTCGGTGGCATTTCGGCGGGCCGCAACGTCTTCAAGGTTCGGGACGGCGTGCCGGGCTGGTGGGACGAAATCGCAGGACCGGGCAAGGCGCTCGACACGGATCGATTCCGGATTCTCGGGCTCGATTTCCTGGGCGGCAGCCACCGCACGACGGGCCCGGGCCCTGGTGAAGTCTTCCCGAGCGTCAGCGCGCACGACCAGGCGGCTTGCCTCGTGGCCGTGATGGACCACCTCGGCATCGAAACCTTGCACGGCTGCATCGGCGCGTCCTATGGCGGCATGGTCACGCTGGTGATGGGCGCGGAGCACCCCGCGCGCCTGCGGCACGGCATCGTCGTCAGCGCGGCGCACCGCACGCATCCAATGTCGACCGCGTGGCGCAGCGTCCAGCGCAATTTCGTGCGTTACGCCATCGCGCACGGCGAAGGCGAGCAGGGCCTCGCGCTCGCGCGTGCGCTGGCCATGACGACGTACCGCTCCGTGCGCGAATTCGAGGATCGCTTTCCGGGCGAGCCCACGCGCCGCGATGGACGGTTCGTGTTCCCCGTCGAGTCATACATCGTCTCGCGCGGCGAGGCCTATTCGAAGACCTATCGGCCCGAGGCGTTCGTCTGCCTGTCGGAGTCGATCGACCTGCACCGCATCGAGCCCGAGCGCATCGTCGTGCCGATGACCATGGTGGCCGTGCTGGAGGACCAGTTGGTGCCGCCCGCCGACATGCGCACCCTGCGCGACCGCTTCGGCAGTGCCTGCCAGTTGATCGAGATCAGCTCGATGTACGGCCACGATGCCTTTTTCAAGGAAGCGGCAGTGCTGCGCGATGTTTTCCACCGCACACTCGAATGAGACCAACGCATATAACAGACCCGATACGGATCCCATGAGCCACCAAGACAGCATCAAGACCCGCACCGTGCGGGCGGCCCTCGAGACCGACACCCAGCACGGTGCCGTCGTGCCGCCGATTCACCTCACCTCGACGTTCGCCTTCAGCGGCTACGGCGAAAAGCGTGAATACGACTACTCGCGGTCGGGCAACCCGACGCGAGACGCACTCGGGCGGGCCCTCGCGGATCTCGAAGGTGGTGCGGGCGCGGTCGTGACGGCCTCGGGCATGGGCGCCGTTTCGCTCGTGACGCAGCTGTTCAAGCCGGACCAGGTCGCCGTCGTGCCGCACGACTGCTACGGCGGCACGTACCGGCTCTTCAATGCACTCAACCAGCGCGGGGCCCTCACGGTACGGTTCGTCGACTTCCAGGACTCTGCAGCCCTCAACGCTGCAATCGCGGACAAGCCGGCGCTGGTGTGGATCGAGACACCGAGCAACCCGTTGCTGCGCATCGTCGACATCGCGGCCGTTGCGGCCCGGGCCAAGGCGGCCGGTGCCCTGGTGGCGGCCGACAACACGTTCCTGTCGCCCGTGTGGCAGCAACCGCTGGCGCTGGGAGCCGACCTCGTCATTCATTCGACGACCAAGTACCTGAACGGGCACAGCGACATCGTGGGTGGCGCCGTGATCGCGGCCACGGCCGAACGGCACGACCAGGTGAAGTGGTGGGGCAACTGCATCGGCGTCACCGGCGCGCCATTCGACAGTTTCCTGACGCTGCGCGGCTTGCGCACGCTGCACGCCCGCATGCGCGCGCACGGCGAAAACGCACAACGCGTCGCGGAACTGCTGACGCGGCATCCGGCGGTGGCCCGCGTCTACTATCCCGGACTCGCCGGGCATCCCGGCCACGACATCGCGAAGCGCCAGCAGCAGGGCTTCGGCGCGATGGTGAGCTTCGAACTCGTGGGTGGGGTCGAGAACGTCAAGGCGTTGCTCGGCAGCATGGAGCTGTTCTCGCTCGCCGAATCGCTCGGCGGTGTCGAGAGCCTCGTGGCGCATCCGGCCAGCATGACGCACGCGGCGATGGACGAAACGGCGAGGGAGCGCGCCGGTATATCGGCGACGCTGGTGCGCTTGTCGATCGGCATCGAAGACGGCGACGATCTCGTGCGCGACCTGACGGCAGGACTCGACGCGGCCGCTCGCTAGCGCTCGCACAAAAAAAGAAGGCCGGCATTGCTGCCGGCCTTCGCTGGGACCCGAGCTGCCTCATTCCCTGAGACAAAGACTAACCCGACTCAAGTCCACACAACTCGGAGAAACGATCGCTAAACCTGGGAGCAGGAGCCTGCGGCTGCCTGCGGACGCGCAGTATAGCTCCGAAAATCCGGTCGGAGTCCAGCTGGAATCGGGCGAATAATCGACCGGTCGCGGGTTCTAAACCCTAGCTTGACAGTTTCTGTGGATAACTCGGTAAGCTATTGAAATTTAACGAGTTGACAATAGCCGTTCGACGACCGCCGAACCGGCTTCCCGGCTGCCGACGGGGCCCTTGCCGGCCAGCGCGATGTCCGCCGTGCGCACGCCGGCGCTGACGGCGTCCTCGACCGCGGACTCGATTGCAGCGGCCTCGGCTTCGAGCCCGAGTGAATACCTGAGCATCATCGCGGCGCTCAGGATCGTGCCGTACGGATTCGCAATGCCACGCCCCGCGATGTCGGGTGCGGAGCCGTGAATCGGTTCGTAGAGACCGTTGGTGCCCTCGCCGAGCGAGGCTGAGGGCAGCAGTCCGAGCGAGCCGGCGATCATGGATGCCTCGTCGGTCAGGATGTCGCCGAACATGTTCTCGGTCAGCAGCACGTCGAACGACGCAGGGCGCCGGATCAGGTGCATGGCCGCGGCGTCGACGAGCATGTGCTCGAACTCCACCTGCGGGAACTCGTCTCGCAGCACGCGCTCGACGACCGCGCGCCACAGCCGGGAGGTCTCCAGCACGTTGGCCTTGTCCACGGAAACGATGCGCCGGCGACGGCCCATGGCCAGCCGTCCGGCGACTCGAGTCACGCGCTCCACCTCGACGGTGGTGTACGTGCACACATCCTCGGCCTCGTGCGCGGTGCGGCTTTTCCTGCCGAAGTAGATGCCACCGGTCAATTCCCGCACGACCATGATGTCCGTGCCGGTGATGACCTCGGGCTTCAGTGGCGAGGCGTCGAGCATCGACGCCATGGTGCGCACCGGGCGCAGGTTCGCGAACACGCCGAGGGTGCGGCGCAGTTCCAGCAGGCCCTGTTCGGGGCGCACGCGAGCGCCCGGATCCGACCACTTCGGGCCGCCCACGGCGCCGAGCAGCGTTGCCGCGCTCTCGCGGCAAGCATCGATGGTGCGGGGCGGCAGTGCCGATCCCGACGCATCGATGGCCGCACCGCCAATCAGCGCCGCGGAAAATTCAAAGTCGTGACCGTACTTCGAGCCCACTGCCTGCAGCACGCGGACGGCCTCGGCCGTGACTTCGGGGCCGATGCCATCGCCGCCGAGGACTGCGATGCGCGCCTTCATGCGCCTTCCCGCGCGCGCTCGTAACGCTCGATCGCTTCCATCTGGCTCAGCAGGTAACCCAGTTCGTCGATGCCGTTCATCAGGCAATAGCGCGAGAACGACTCGATCGGAAACTTCACTTCGCGACCGTCCGGAAGCCGCAGCGTGGAAGCAGGCAGGTCGACCTCGACCTCGACGCCCGGATTCGCGAGCAGCCACTCGTGCGTCGCCTCGTCCACGACGACCGGCAGCAGTCCGTTCTTCAGGCTGTTGTTGCGGAAGATGTCCGCGATCTCGGTGCTGATGACGACGCGGATGCCGAAATCGAGCAACGCCCAGGGCGCGTGCTCACGCGACGAGCCACAGCCGATGTTGCGACCCGCCACCAGCACCTGGCAGCCCCTGGCCGCCGGCTGGTTCAGCACGAAGTCGGGCTTCGGCTGGCCGGCCTTGTCGTAGCGCCAGTCGGCGAACAGCGAGACGCCGAGGCCCTCGCGGACGGTGGTGGTCAGGAAGCGGGCCGGGATGATCTGGTCCGTGTCGATGTTGGTGGACGGCATGACGACCGTCCGCGAGCGGATGACTGTGATCGGGTCCATGTGCTGGTTCTGTGTTGTTGGCGCGCCCCGGCTCAGCCGAGGAACTCGCGCGGGTCGGTGACGCGACCGCGCACGGCGGCGGCAGCGGCGGAGGCCGGGCTTGCCAGCAGGGTACGTGCCCCGATGCCTTGCCGGCCCTCGAAGTTGCGGTTGCTGGTGCTGACGCAGTACTGGCCGGCATCGACGAGGTCGCCGTTCATGCCGAGGCACATCGAGCAGCCGGACTCGCGCCATTCAGCGCCCGCATCCGTGAAGACCTTGGCCAGGCCACGCTGTTCGGCTTCCAGCTTGATCTGCTGCGAGCCGGGCACGATCAGTGCGCGCACGCCCTTGGCGACCTTGCGCCCGCGCAGGATGGCTGCGGCGGCTTCCAGGTCCGAGATGCGCGCGTTGGTGCAGCTGCCGATGAAGACGACCTGCACCGGCTTCTCGGCCAGGCGCTCGCCGGCGGTCAGTCCCATGTACGCCAGCGACTGCGCAAACACGGCATCGCCCGGACGTTCCGGCACGTTGCCGCTGATCGTGGTGACCATGCCCGGATTGGTGCCGAACGTGATCATGGGCTCGAGCGTGCTGGCATCGAACGCAGCGGACTTGTCAAAGACCGCGCCCGCATCGCTGCGCAGCGTGTCCCAGTCGGCCACGGCCTTGTCCCAATCCGCGCCGGTCGGCGCAAAAGGGCGGCCTTGCAGGTACTCGCAGGTGGTTGCGTCCGGCGCGATTAGCCCTGCGCGTGCGCCTGCTTCGATCGACATGTTGCAGACCGTCATGCGCTCGTCCATCGACATCGCCTCGATGGCGGAGCCGCGGAATTCGATGACGTGGCCCGTGCCGCCGTTCACGCCGATCCTGCCGATGACAGCGAGCACGACGTCCTTCGCGGACACGCCCGCCGGCAACCGGCCGTTGACGACGATCTCGAGCGTCTTCGGCTTGCGCTGCAGCAGGCACTGCGTGGCCAGCACATAGCCGACTTCGGTGGTGCCGATGCCGAAGGCGAGGGCGCCGAACGCGCCGTGCGTGCTGGTGTGGCTGTCACCGCAGACGATGGTCTTGCCGGGCTGCGTGGCGCCCTGTTCGGGCCCGATGATGTGCACGATGCCGCGGCGCGGGTCCTGCAGCCCGATCAGGTTCACGCCGAACTCGGCGCAGTTCACCTCGAGCTGGCGCACCTGCCTGGCGGCCGATTCGAGCTTGATCGGCAGGCCGCCGAAGATCTGCGCCGTGTCGGTCGGCGTCGAGTGGTCCATCGTCGCGAGCGTGCGGTCGAGCCGGCGGACCTTGAGCTTGCGGGCCCGCAGGACGTCGAACGCCTGGGGCGACGTGACCTCGTGCGTGAGGTGCAGGTCGATGTACAGGATCGCCGGCGTCTCGGCCGTCTCGGGCACGACGACGTGCCGTTGCCATACTTTCTCGAACAGGCTCTGCGCAGTCATTCCGGCTCCGGTCGTTCGCTTCAGACGGCCGCGACGGGCGGCGACGTCTCGTTCTGGTCGGCCCCGCGGCGGCGCGAGGATTCGATGGCGTTGATCACTTCGAGGAAGGCCCGCACGCCCGACTCGACGATGTCGGTCGTGACGCTGGTGCCGCGATAGCTGCGGCCGTTGTATTCGCAGGTGACGACGGCCTCGCCCTGGGCGTCTTCACCGCTCGAGACGCTGCGCACTTCGAACTTGCGCAGCTTCACGAACACGCCGGTCGCCTGTTCGATGGACTTGAGCGCGGCATCGACCGGGCCGTCGCCCGTCGATTCCTGCGTGACGATGCGGCCGTCGGCGTGGCGCAGCACGACGCGGCCGGTGGCGAAGCGCGTCGAGTCGCTGACCACGTGCAGGTTCTCGAGCTGCCAGGGCCCGCCTTCGTGGCCGATTTCGGCCTTGAGCACGAGCGCCTCGATGTCGCCGTCGAAGAGTTCCTTCTTCTTGTCGGCCAGCGACTTGAAGTCGTCGAACACCCGCGCCAGCTCCGCATCGGACAGCTCGAAGCCGAGTTCCTTGATGCGCTCGCGCAGGGCTGCGCGGCCGCTGTGCTTGCCAAGCACGAGGTTGGTGCGGGACATGCCCACGTCGTGCGGTCGCATGATCTCGTACGTCGAGTGATGCTTCAGCATGCCGTGCTGGTGGATGCCGGATTCGTGCGCGAACGCGTTCTCGCCGACCACCGCCTTGTTGCGCGGGATCGGCATGCCCGTGATGCTCGAGAGCAGGCGGCTTGTCGGAAACAGTCGCTTGGTGTCGATGCCGGTGTGCAGGCCGTAGATGCCTTCGCGCACCTTGATCGCCATCGTGATTTCTTCGAGCGAGGCATTGCCCGCGCGCTCGCCGATGCCATTGATCGTGCATTCCACCTGGCGCGCGCCGCCGCGGATGGCGGCGAGGCTGTTGGCCACGGCCATGCCGAGGTCGTTGTGGCAGTGGACGCTGAAGGTCACCTTGTCAGCGCCGCGAACATTCTTGGTCAGGAACGAGAAGACGTCGTGGAATTCCTCGGGCACCGTGTAACCCACGGTGTCGGGCACGTTGATCGTGGTCGCGCCGGCTTCGATCACGGCTTCGACCACTTCACGCAGGAACTCGGGCTCCGTGCGCGAGGCGTCCTCGGGCGAGAACTCGATGTCCTCGCACAGGCTGCGCGCGTACTTCACGCCTTCGACGGCCGTGTGGATGATCTGTTCCTTGGCCATGTTGAGCTTGTGCTCGCGATGGATCGCGCTGGTCGCGAGGAACACGTGGATGCGCGGCTTGGCAGCCACCTTGACCGCGCTCCACGCCTTGTCGATGTCCTCGCGGTTGCAGCGCGCAAGGCCCGCGATGATCGGGCCCCGCACTTCGCGCGCGATTTCATGGACGGCTTCCCAGTCGCCCGGCGAGGCGACCGGGAACCCGGCCTCGATGACGTCCACGCCCAGTTCGGCCAGAGCACGCGCCATCCGCAGCTTTTCGGGCTGCGTCATGCTGCATCCCGGCGATTGCTCGCCGTCGCGCAGCGTGGTGTCGAAGATCAGCACGCGGTTCGGGTCGCGGTTGGACATGGTTGTCACCGTGGTGGACGGGAAAGGGGAGCGGGACTCAGCCCTGGTTCAACCAGGGCATGCGGGCACGGAGCTGCGCGCCGACCTTCTCGATCGGGTGCGCCATGTCCTTCTTCATCAGGGCGTCGTACTTCTTGCGGCCCGTCTTGTTTTCCTTGATCCACTGGCGCGCGAACGTGCCGTCCTGGATCTCGCCGAGGATCTTCTTCATTTCCTTCTTCGTGGCCTTGTTCACGACGCGCGGGCCGCGGGTGAGGTCACCCCACTTGGCCGTGTGCGAGATGTACTTGTGCATCTTGGCGAGGCCGCCTTCGTGCAGCAGGTCCACGATCAGCTTCAGTTCGTGCAGGCACTCGTAATAGGCGACTTCGGGCTGGTAGCCGGCTTCGACGAGCGTCTCGTAGCCCTTGACCACGAGTTCCGTGGCGCCGCCGCAAAGCACGGCCTGTTCGCCGAACAGATCCGTCTCGGTCTCTTCCTTGAAGGACGTTTCGATGACGCCGGCGCGCGTGCCGCCGATGCCGTCGGCATAGGCGAGCGCCTTGGCTTTCGCCTTGCCCGAGGCGTCCTGCGCGACTGCGATGAGGCACGGCACGCCGCGGCCTTCCTGGTACTGGCGACGCACGAGGCCGCCCGGGCCCTTCGGCGCGATCAGCACGACGTCGAGGTCCTTGCGCGGCTTGATCTGCTTGAAGTGGATGTTGAAGCCGTGCGCGAAGAGCAGCGTGGCGCCCTGCCCGAGGTTCGGCAGGATTTCCTTGTAATTCTCGGCCTGCGTGGTGTCAGGCGTGAGCAGCGCGACCAGCGTGGCGCCCTTGACGGCTTCGGCCGGCGTGGCGACTGCGAGGCCGTCCTTCTTCGCCTGCTTCCAGCTGTCGCCCTTGCGGACGCCGATGACGACGTCGTAGCCCGAATCCTTGAGGTTCAACGCATGCGCGCGACCCTGGCTGCCGTAGCCGACCACGGCGATCTTCGCGCCCTTGAGCGCCTTCTTGTCGACGTCCTTCTTGGAATACGCACGCATCTTTGCAATCTCCTCGGAATCGTTGCCGTTTTGCCGTAACTAAAACTAAAAACCCCGCTGCGGCTGGCTGGCCGTGCGGGGTTCCTGATGTCCAATCGCGCCTTTGCGCTCTCAGCCCGGAGCCCCGCACCTCCGCAGGGGAAGCAGGGTAAGGGACGCAAGCAGCAGCCCGGCCAGCAGGGTGGCCGAGTTGATGTGGGAGGAGTCGAGCGACGACTGCATCCAGCGCCTGCGTGTTGAGAGCGGAAAAAGTAGGGTGCGGATAGCAGCACAGCGTGCCGTGCATTGTCAACCGCAGTGCAAAAAGAGTCAGTCCAAGCCGGGCGCAATGCCCTGCCGACCGCGCCCGCGGGCCGCGCTGCTAAGCTACCGGACCGCCTCCGTCCCCCCTGCAATGGAACCCGCTCACCGTGGATTTTCTGGTCGATCACGCCGGCGCCCCCAACGCTGTGAACGCGCACGAGCTTGCGCTCGTCCTCCAGTCCGACCTTGCCCGCTGGCTCGGGGCCCAGGATGCATCGGCGCGAGCGTGGGTCGCCGCGACGGGATTCAAGGCTGAGCGCCACCAGGTGGTGCTGCTGCCTTCGCCAGACGGCGTCCCGCGCCGGGCAGCGCTGGGACTCGGCACACTGCCGTCGATCGACGCCCTCGAACTCTGGCATGTCGCGGGCCTGCCGGACCGCCTGCCGGTCGGCACCCATTGGCGCGTCACGAACGAGCTCACCCTCGCTGCGGCGGATGCGCTGGCCCTGGGCTGGGCCTACGGCAGCTACCGGTTCGACGCCTACAAGTCGGCCAAGCCAGCCATGGCGCGGGCACGTCTCATCGCGCCGCCTGCCGTCGATCATGGGCACGTCGTGCAGCTCGCGGGTGCAACGGCACTCGCACGCGATCTCGTCAACACGCCGGCCTCCGACATGACGCCGGAGCGGCTGGCCGCCGCGGCGATCCGCATTGCGCGCGATCACGGCGCGTCGCCGCAGGAGATCATGGGCGATGAATTGAAGCGCGGCTTCCCCGCGATCCACGCCGTGGGGCAGGCTTCCACGTGCGGTCCGCGTCTCGTCGATTTCGCCTGGGGCGATCCGACGCACCCGAAAGTGACGCTGATCGGCAAGGGCGTCTGCTTCGACACGGGTGGCCTCGACATCAAGCCGTCCGCCGGCATGGCGCTGATGAAAAAGGACATGGGTGGCGCGGCGTGCGCGCTGGCGCTCGCCCAACTCGTCATGCAAACGCAACTGCCCGTGCGGCTGCGAGTCCTGATTCCAGCCGTAGAGAATGCGATCGCAGGCAATGCGTACCGCCCGGGCGACGTGATTCGCACGCGCAAGGGCGTGACCGTCGAGATCGGCAACACCGATGCCGAGGGCCGGCTGGTGCTGTGCGATGCCATCGCGCTCGCCGACGAAGAAGACCCCGACCTGCTGATCGACCTGGCGACGCTGACCGGTGCGGCACGCGTGGCGCTCGGCCCTGAGTTGCCGGCCGTGTTCGGCACGCGACAGGCAACCGTCGACGCGCTGTTGCAGCAGGGGCGGCGCCTGGCGGATCCGCTGTGGCAGATGCCGCTCTGGAGCGGGTACGACGACGACATCGCGAGCAAAGTCGCGGACATCAACAACGCGTCGGCCTCGGCGTTTGCCGGCGCGATCATCGGGGCGTTGTACCTGAAGCGATTCGTGACGAACGCGCAGGACTGGGTGCACATCGACCTCTTCGCCTGGAACCCGAAGGATCGTCCGGGCCGTCCCGTGGGGGCGGAGGCGCATGCCGTGCGCGCGCTGCACGCCATGCTCGTCGAACGCTATGCGTAAACAGGGCGGGCTGCACCAGGCAGGTCGGTTCAGTGGCTCGTCCGGAGCGCGTGTCTGCCTTTCCAAGCGCAGGACGAGCCGCTGAAGCGACCTGCAACGTGATCGACCTGAGTTACGAACGGCGTGCCTGGACGCTGATCTACCTGTGTCTCGGACTGGTCGAGGGCGGCACCGCGGCGGTCATGGTCCGCTCGCTGTTCGGCGACCAGGCGCCCGCGCTCGCGGTGAATCTCGTCGTCGCCATCGTGAGCGCCGCACCGGCCTGGGCCAACCTGGCGAGCATGGCGTACGCGAGGCGCGCACAGGGCAAGCGCAAGGTCTCGTTCCTGTTTCCGCTGTTGCTCGCGATGACGGCGTGCGTCGGCGCGCTGGCGCTCGTGCCGAAGAGCGGGGCAGGACTGCTGCTGTTTCTCGCGCTGTACGCCGCGGCGCGACTGCTCTGGGCCGGCGTCGAGACGGTGCGCTCGGTGCTGTGGAGCGTGAACTACCCCTCCCGGCTCCGCGCACGGATCACCGGACGCATCACGATCAACACCTCGATCGCGCTCGCCATCACCGGCCTCGGCATCGGCTGGCTGCTCGGGCACGAAGGTCCGTGGTGGCGCATCGCGATTGCCCTGGGTTCGGCCTGCGGCGTGGCGGGAGCGCTCGCGTTCCGGCAGTTCAAGGTCCGGCGCGAAGATGAATTGCTCGAAGCGGAGCGCGCGCGGGTGGTTGCAGGCGCCACCTTCGGCTTCGGTGGCATGCGAGCGTTGCTGGCGCGCGACGAGGCGTTCCGGCGCTACCAGTACGCGATGTCGATGTTCGGCGCGGGACTGCTTTCGCTCACGCCGCTCATGGTGATCTGCCTCGGCGACGTGCTGCAGCTGCCGGCGTTGTGGCAGGTGCTCGTCACGACCGCGATCCCGGTCATGGTGGTGCCGTTCGCGGTCCAGCCGTGGGCACGGTATCTCGACCTGCATCGGGTGCTCGCGTTCCGTTCGGTGCATGGCAAGTTCACGGTGGCCGCGGTCGTGTTGTTCGTCGCGGCGGTACTGCTGCACATGCCGCTGTTGCTTGCGCCAGGTGCCGTGCTGCTCGGCGTCAGCACGGCGGCCGGCAGCCTCGGCTGGACGCTGGGCCACAACGACTTCGCGCCGCGCGGCGAGGAGACGCGCTACATGGCCCTGCACGTGACGCTGACCGGCATGCGCGGCCTGGTCGCGCCGCCGCTCACGATCGCCCTGTATCACGTGCTCGGCAGCCTGCACGCTGGACTCGGTCCGGCGGCGCTGCTCGTGCCCATGCTGTTCGTCATGGGCGGCGCCTACCGCTTTCATGTCATGCATCGCCTGCAGGTGTCCGCAAACGCCGCGTGACCGCGGCACCCGCAGGCCGCACAATTGCCCCGTGAATATTTTCCGCCCGGAGCCCGTTCGATGAGCCGACGCAAAGTAGATACCCGCCCGTATTCGAAGCTCGTGTTCGACGGCGTCAAGCAGACGCCCAGCCGCGCGATGCTCCGCGCAGTCGGCTACGACGACCGCGATTTCAAGAAGCCGCAGGTCGGCATCGCCTCGACCTGGAGCAACCTCACGCCCTGCAACATGCACATCGACAAGCTGGCCGATGCGGCGGCGAAGGGCGCCAATGCGGCGGGGGGCAAGAGCACCACGTTCGGCACCATCACCGTGTCGGACGGCATCTCGATGGGCACGCCCGGCATGCGTTATTCGCTCGTGTCGCGCGAAGTGATCGCGGACTCGATCGAGACCGTCGTCGGCGCACAGGGCTTCGACGGCGTGGTCGCGATCGGCGGCTGCGACAAGAACATGCCGGGTTGCATGATGGCCATCGCGCGGCTCGATCGTCCCGCTGTATTCGTCTACGGCGGCACGATCCGGCCCGGCGAAAAGAAGCGCGACGTGGTTTCGGTCTTCGAGGCCGTCGGCGCGCACGCGGCCGGCGTCATCAACGACAAGCAACTCAAGGAAGTCGAGCGCACGGCCATCCCTGGCGCGGGCAGCTGCGGCGGCATGTACACCGCCAACACCATGGCGTCGGCGATCGAGGCGCTCGGAATGAGTCTCGCGAACAGCTCGGCGCAGGAAGCCGTCTCGCGCCACAAGCGCACCGATGCGGAGCGGGCAGGGCGCGCCGTCGTCAACCTGATCAAGCTCGGCATCAAGCCATCGATGATCCTCACGCGCGAAGCATTCGAGAACGCCATCGTCGTGACGATCGCGCTCGGCGGTTCCACCAATGCCGTGCTGCACCTGCTGGCGATCGCGCACGCGGCCGGCGTGAAGCTCGAACTCGATGACTTCACGCGCATCGGCGCGAAGGTGCCGGTGCTCGCCGACCTGCGGCCGAGCGGCAAGTACTCGATGTCGGACCTCATCCGCATCGGCGGTATCCAGCCGCTGATGAAGTCGTTGCTCGACGCCGGCATGCTGCACGGCGACTGTTTGACGGTGACCGGCAAGGCCTTGCGCCAGAACCTTGCACGCGTGAAGCCGTACCCGAGCGGGCAGGACATGGTTCGACCGCTGACGAACCCGATCAAGCCCGAGAGTCACCTCGTCGTGCTCTACGGCAACCTCGCGCCGGAAGGCGCGGTGGCGAAGATCAGCGGCAAGGAAGGGCTCAAGTTCACGGGGCGCGCGCGCGTTTTCGAAGGCGAGGAGGCGACGCTGCAGGCGATCCTCGACGGCACGGTGCGCGCGGGCGACGTGCTCGTCCTGCGGTACGAAGGTCCGCGCGGCGGGCCTGGCATGCGCGAAATGCTGAGTCCCACCGCGGCGATCATGGGTAAGGGGCTGGGCGACAAGGTCGCGCTGATCACCGACGGGCGCTTCTCCGGCGGCAGCCACGGTTTCGTCGTCGGCCACGTCTCGCCGGAAGCGGCGCTGGGCGGTCCGCTGGCGCTGGTGCACGACGGTGACTCCATCAGCATCGATGCAACGAAGCGTGAATTGACGCTGCACGTTGCGGCCGAAGAACTCGTCAAGCGTCGCAAGAGCTGGCGACCGCGCGCTCCGTACGCGACGCGAGGTGTGCTCGCGAAGTACGCCGAACTGGTGAGCAGCGCATCGCTCGGTGCGGTCACGGACCGTGGTTTGAAGGTCGCGGAACCGCAAGCCTGAAGAAGTTTGTATGCGTATCGCGTCACGCAAGTATTGTGTTGCCGTAGTCGCGTCGGTAAAGTCGCGTCCGCCGTCAGAAACGGACCGAATGCACGGGCACCGGAACGGACTTGCTTTGTGTTGCGCCGCAGCATGAGTTGATAACAACGACGGTTTTCGCGCAGTCACGAAATGAATGGCTCCTCAAGAGCCTGGGTCGTTCTTCGCGGGCAAGCGTCAGGGGTTGCGAGGGTGGTTGCGGTCTTGTAGTGTCGGCGGTCCCGGGGAGGACGCGGCCTGAGGCCGGTACATCCGCGCGCCCACAGTAGTGGAGGGGAAGTGGCTTACAGTTATTCGATCGACGATCCGGCCAAGAACAGCAAGCGCACGCTTGCTTTCATCCTGACCGTCATGATCCATGTCTTTTTCTTCTGGATCCTAGCGTCCGGTCTCGGTGCCAAGATGGTCCAGACGGTCATGGGTCCGGTTGAGACCAAGATGATCGAGGAGCTCCCTGACGACAACAAGGAGCCGCCGCCGCCGCCGCCGGACATCGAGCAGCCGCCGCCCTACGTGCCGCCGCCGGAAGTGTCCGTCGACCTGGCGATCGATACCGGTCCCACCACCGCGATCTCGAATGTAACGTCTGAACGCCCGGTCGCGGCGCCGCCGCCGCCAGTGGCCAAGCCTGTCGAGCGTGCGGTCGTCAAGACGCCGCCGTCGGCCACCGGCCGGGGCTCGCGCACATCGCTGCCGGAATACCCGCCGGCCTCGCGCCGTGCTGGTGAAGCCGGTACGGTGCAGCTGCGCTGCTTCGTGAAGGAAGACGGCCGCTGCAGCGAAGTCTCCGTCGTGAAGAGCAGCGGCTTCGACAAACTGGATGAAGCAGCCGTGAAGGAAGTCCAGCGCAACTGGAAGTTCGTCCCGGGCAAGGAAGACGGCAAACCGGTGCCCATGTGGCATACCTTCGCCGTGACCTTCAAGCTGACCGATTGATCCTCGAAAGTTGATCCATCCCTGAACTCAACGTCGTATCAGTAGAAAATAGACACAGGAACCGATTGCAATGGCCACCGAAAGCGTAACCGTCGACAACCCTTACGGAATTGGCGCCCTCTGGGCACAGGGCGACTTCGTCGCGAAGGGCGTAATGGTCCTGCTCGTCATCATGTCTGCCTATTCCTGGTTCATCATCTTCACCAAGTGGTGGGAACAGCGTCGCCTGTTGTCGCAGGCGCACGAGGCCGAGAAGAACTTCTGGGCCGCCGACAACATCAAGACGGGCCTGAACAAGCTGTCCGGCAAGGGCAACATCTTCAAGGGCATGGCCGCTGAAGCGATCGACGCCGCCGAGCACCACGACGAGCGACTTACGCAGCAGGTTCCGCTGCACGAATGGATCGACAACGTGCTTGCCCGCGCCACGGCCCGCATCAACAGCGCGCTGTCGACGCAGTTGCCGTTCCTGGCCACCACCGGCTCGACGGCGCCGTTCATCGGCCTGTTCGGCACGGTGTGGGGCATCTACCACGCGCTCGTCGCGATCGGCGTGGCCGGCCAGGCCTCGATCGACAAGGTGGCGGGTCCGGTCGGCGAAGCGCTCATCATGACGGCCATCGGCCTCGCGGTCGCCGTGCCGGCGGTGCTCGGCTACAACTTCCTGCTCGGCCGTAACAAGCAGATCATGGAGCGCGTCAAGCTCTTCTCGAGCGACCTCGAGCAGGTGATCGTCAGCGGTTCGCGCATCGAAGGCGCGGGCGCCAAGGTCATCTCGGGCGGCGCCAAGAAGTAATCGAGCGCCAGCCAACCACAGCCGCTGGAGACAGGTTCCACCATGAGCATGAACGTATCCTCGGGCGACACCGAAGGCGACGAGAAGCCGATGTCAGAGATCAACACCACGCCCCTCGTGGACGTGATGCTGGTCATGCTCATCATCTTCCTGATCACCATCCCGGTGATCACGCAGTCGGTGAAGGTGGACCTGCCCAAGGCGGCCAACATTCCCACGGCGACGAAACCGGAGAACATCAACATCGCGGTTGATGCCGAGGGCAACGTCTACTGGAACACGGCGATGATCCCGACGCAGGAAGCGTTGCTCGAGCGCCTCAAGTCGGTTGCCGTGATGGATCCCCAGCCGGAAATTCACGTCCGTGGCGACCGTGCCACGGCGTATGAGCATGTCGGCCGGGTGATGGTGCTGTGCCAGCGAGCTGGCATCCTGAAGGTCGGTTTCATCACCGAACCCGATCGTGGCCTCGGCCGCTGAGCCGCTGCAGGAGTCCTGAACGATGAGTATGAGTATTGGTGGCGGCGGCGAAGACGAGCCGATGATGGAAATGAACATGACGCCGTTGATCGACGTCCTGCTCGTTCTCCTGGTGATGTTCATCATCACGATTCCGGTGATGACGCACGCGGTGAAGCTCGACATGCCGCGTCCGACCAACGCGCCGAAGCTGTCGGAGCCGGTGGTGATCCAGCTGGAGATCGATTTCGACGGCACCGTGCTGTGGAATGGTTCGCCGGTCACGGTCGACTCGCTCGACAGCTACTTCCGCCGCGAAGCAGCCAACGATCCGCAGCCGGAACTGCATATCCGCCCGAACAAGCGCGCGTCGTACGACGTCGTTGCGCGCGTGTTGGCGTCGGCACAGCGCAACGGGCTGCTCAAGATCGGCTTCGTCGGCAACGAGCAGTTCATGTAAGTAAGGGGTTGTCGTCATCGGCCTGGCGGCGGTGACGGCATCGGATCAAGAGGGGCTGCCGGGGCGAATAGCTCCGGCGGCTTTTTCCTTGTCAGCGGGACTAAAATTCCCAGTGAGGATTTCGATGAGCAAGGCGAGTTTAGTTCTCACCGGTGCGCTTGCAATGGCGGGCTGGATCGGTGTCGCCGGCACCATGCTGCTGGTTCCTGCCACTGCCGAAGCGCAGCAGAAGGTCAGCCAGAAGGTCGGCGTGCCGCTCAAGGCGGCGCAGGACAGCATCTCCAAGAAAAAGTGGGATGCGGCGCTGGCCAAGATCAAGGAAGCGGACGCTGCCCCGGGCAAGACGGCGTACGACCAGTACAAGATCAACGAGATGCTCTGGTACGTGTACCTGCAGCAGGGCCGCAATGCCGACGCGGCGCGCGTGCTCGAAGGCCAGATCGCTTCCGGCCAGATGCCTGGCGGCGAGAAGGTGACGCGCACGAAGACCCTGGCGCAGCTCTATGCCCGTGCGGGCAACTATGGCAAGGCGGCGTCGACGGCGCAGCAATACCTGAAGTCCGTTCCGGGCGACAAGGACATGCAGCTGCTCGTCGCCAACGCGTACTACCAGCAGAAAGACTACAAGGGCGCGATCGCCGCGGCGGATCGCGTCATGAAGGGCGGCGGCACGCCGAGCCAGGACCTGCTGCAGCTCGTGCTGCGCTCGAACTACGAGCTAGGTGATTCTGCCGGCACGGCGAAGGCGCTCGACCAGCTGCTGAAGTACTACCCGACGACCGACACGTGGGAACGCGTGCTCGACGGCTACCTGAAGACGACCAAGCACGACCACGCGCTGATGGCGCTGTATCGCCTTGCCGAGGACGTCGGCGCGCTCAAGACGGCGCGACAGTTCACCGACATGACGCAGGCACTGATCATCGCGGGCTTCGGCCAGGAAGGCGAGCGCGTCATGCAGAAGGGCATCGCGGCGAACGTGTACAGCGGCGACGAGATGACGCGCGCCAAGCGCACGCTCGACGCGGCGAAGCGCAAGGCCGATACCGAGCGCGTGGCGTTGTCGAAGGCGGCGGGCACGCTTGCTGCGGCGAAGACGGCCGACGAGATGGAGAAGGTCGGCGAGCTGTACTTCAGCGCCGGTGACTATGCCAATGCGTCGGCAGCCCTGCAGAAGGCCGTCACCAAGGGCGGTCTGTCGGACGCGGACAGTACCGAGATGCTGCTGGGCATCGCGCTGAAGCGCAAGGGCGACAAGGCCGGTGCGCAGAAGGCATTTGATGCGGTCAAGGATCCGAAATTCGCGGAAATCGCGAAGCTCTGGAAGATCGCCGCGCGCTGATCCTGCCGGCGCGTCAATGCGCGGCTGTCGATCGAGAACGAGAGGGCACGGACGAAGGTTCGTGCCCTTTTTCATGCTGTGGTCGGTGTGGGCGTTCGTTCCGGGTCTTCTCCGGGCGAGCGGAAAGGCAGACACGCTCGCCCGGAGAAGACCCGGAACGAACGCCTGATCGACCGCGCCTGAACGAATTCTCGTCCGAGCCCGAGAATTCGTACGGCGCATGCAACGTCGACGCGGCCACATCCCATGAACGCCTGCCGATGATCCCCAACCGGCAATTTCCATGGCCCCGTCACTATGCCGCGTTGATGAAGCTCGTTCTGATACGTGTCGTACGCTCAAAGCAGCCACTCAACGGGGAATAGCGACCCGTTGCTGCCTATGTCATCCGTGGGAAGCGGACGTTCGCGGACTTCTCAGGCCCGCGAACGCGGGCCTGCCGTCACTTTCGCCGAATGCGATCTTAACAGGTCATGCCGTGTGGTCCTCATGACACATCAAACACTCCATGTGCCCCTGCTGATTCCACTTTCGTGCCTTCTGCGTCGGCGTGTCCGGTCCGTGGCACTTGATGCAGTGCTGTATCTCCGGTGAGGGGTTCCAGACCGGCGCGACCCACTTGCCATCGAAGAATTCATTGAGTGCCGTCGTCACGATGTAGACGACCTCGCCGGCGACTTTGGCGCAGCGCTCGATCTTCGCCTGGTCATGCAGGTCCTTGACGCCGGCGACAAGCGACCACTTCGACACCGAGGTATGGCACAACGGCGACATGGCCTTCACCTTGATCTGCTTCGGCAGCGGCGAGAGGTCGTCGAACCGCTCGGTGGGGAAGTCCTGCTCCGCGTACCACCAGAACAACCGATCGACGATCGCATTGTTCTGCAGGTATTCGTCGCGCTTCTCGCCGTAGGTGACCATGTTGATGATCACGGACGCCCCGGCGAGTGCGCCACACAGCGTCCCGTGACCGCCGAAACCTGCTGCAGCGTGAACCATCAGCATGTCCGGCATGGTCGTCCACGGGTAGCCGACTTTCTCCTTCAGCAGGCTGAGCAGCGAGAGGTAACTGGCCGATCCGCAGCCACCCTTGTCTTTATAGAAACGATAGCCACGCCGCCCGGCCTCAACCGGGTCGAGCTTGACCCATTTCCAAGGCAACGGGGGCGCGCTCACTGGAGTCTCGGGAGCCGCGGCAAGTGCGGTGATTCCAGATCCGACGCTGCCGCCGGCCAGTAGGACTGCGGATCCGGCGAGAACGGTGCGACGGGAGACGAATCCGCCATCGCCTTCATGGGCTTCCATGTTGACCTCCGATCGAAGTATTGCAGCCGAGCTACTATGGCTTGGCAGTCACCGCGCTCGGCATCTCCGGTACGGAGTATCGCGCCAGCAGTGATCCAGCGTTGTCAGGTGAAACCACTACCCGACGGTGCGAGGTTGCGCGCCTTGGCGAAAGCTCGCTCAGGCGCCGACATGCAAGCGGGTGGTTCCGTAGCCCTTCCGGCGAGCGTATCTGCCTTTCCGCTCGCCGGAAGGACTACGGGATCACCCGCCATTGCACTGTGGGCGTCCCCACCGACGTCATCGCCGGGTCCGCGACCTCAACCGCTCAACGTGGCAGCGCGTACGTGCCTACGGCATGCGCAACCGGCTCATCGCTGCCGGCCGAGTAGAGCCATACTTCGCCAACCGCGAGCGAGCGGCCGGACTTCATCAGCTTGCACACACCGACGATGTCCTGGCCCGATGAAGGTTTGCGCAGGAAGTTGACCGTCAGGCTCGTCGTCACCGCGAGCGGGACGATGCCGAGCCGGCCGAAGATCGCGACGTAAAGCGCGGCGTCCGCAACGGCCATCAGCACGGGCCCGGCAACGGTGCCGCCCGGACGCAATTCCTCGACCCCGATCCTGTGCCGAACGGTGGCGGAGTCCGCGTCGACCGCTTCGATCGACACCTTGCTCTGCGGGAACGATTCCGCCATGAAGTCGCTGATCTGCTGCAGGGTCGCCACGGTGGATCGTCCGCAAGTGCTGCCAACAAAAAGGCCCCGCGGGTCAGGAACCCACGGGGCCCGTTTTCACCGGCTCGAGCCGGATCAGCCAGCCGCAGGCGCAGGAGCAGCGGCGGGCGCCGCCGTATCGAGCTTGAGCTTCCAGAGCCTGGCGATGTCGGCGAGTCCGGGTGCCTTGACCGCGTCGAACGCTGTGCGGGCCTCGGCCAGCTTGCCGAGGCGGGAGTTCGCGATGCCCGCAAGCATGTTCGCGTCGTCGATATCGGTCACGCCGCCTTTCGCCAGTCCCTTCTGGATCGCGTCGACGGCGTTGGCGTAGTCGCCCGCGCTGAAGTACAGCTTGCCGATGGCGACCATCTGCATGCCGGTCTTCGCCGCCGCCAGCTGCGCTGCTGCTGTAACGAGGTCCTTCGCGTCCGCGGTCGAGCCGGTGCGGGCACGCTCGAGGTCCGCCTGCGCGCGGGCCTTCGAGTCGCCCTGCAAAAGGTTGCTCGCCAGGCCGCGCTCGAGGACCTGCTTGGCTTCGTTCGGGTAGCCGCCGTTCACGAGGGTGCTGCCCATCTCGGCGAACTCCTCGCCTTTGTCGAGCGTGCCAGTGTCGTTCATCAGGCGGTAGAGCGAACGCAGGCCGCGGTCTTCCTTCGTGCGGTAGAGCTGCGCGTTGAGCAGGTCTTCCCAGTACTTGGGCTGCGGGTAGTGGCGCACGAGGCCTTCGAGCGAACGCATGATGCCGGGTTCGTCCTTGAGCTCGTAGTTCGAGCGCAGGGCGAGCAGCAGGGCCGCTTCGGCGGGCTTCGGGCTCGAGGCGATGAGTTGCTCGGAGGCCGCCTTGGCGCCCTTGAAGTCGTTCGACAGGTAGCGGGCCTGGGCGAGTGAGAGCGCGATCTCCGCGTCGTTCGGGTTGAACTTCAGGTACTCGGTGCCGCTCGCAAGCGCCTTGTCGTACTGCTTGTTCTGCAGGTTCATCTGCGTGAGCGCTCGCAGCCGCTGCGGCTTGTCGGCGTCGGGGACCATGCCCGAGGCCAGCGACCGCTCGAGTATCTCGGCGGACTTCACGTAGTCCTTCTTCTGCAGGTAGATGTACCACCCGAGTTCGTCGACCATGAAGGCGTCATAGGGCGTCTTGGGCTCGACCGCCTGCGCCGCCTGGATCTGGACGAGGGCCTCGTCCCAGTTCTTCGCGGTCATGGCGTTCTGCGCTGCGACGAGAGGCTTCTGCACCGCCGGGCTCAACTTCTGCTTGGCGGCCGGCTTTTCCTTTTCGGCCGCGACGGCGACCGAAACGGGCAGCAGCGAGCCGCCGGCCACGCCGACGAGCCCGGCCGCGGCAAGGGCAGCCATCAACACTAGGTTCGCTTTCTTCATCATCGGCCTCTCGGGGCTGTGGGTCCTGGTGGCGCGCATTGTAGCGCCGGCAGGCCGGACAAGTAGCGTCTGACCGTCTCCAGGCTGACGACCTCGGCGTACTTGGCCTGCAGGTCGAACAGGTTGGCCTCGTGGGGCGCGGGATGCCGGTCACCGACCGCGTCGCGCACCACCCAGGGAATGAAGCCGTGCTGGCACGCGTCCAGCGCGGTGGCCCGGATGCAGCCGCTCGTGGTGACCCCTGCGATCAGCAGGGTGTCGACCCCCAGGGCGGTGAGCGTGGACGACAGCGTGGTGCCAAAAAAGGCGCTGGCGTACTGCTTGGTGATCACGGTTTCGCCGGCAATCGGCTCCAGGTCCGGGTCGAATCCGGCGAGCTCCGGGTCGGCGCCGTCGGCAAAACAGCCGAGGGCCGGGAGCTTGCGGAAAAAGACGCCGCCGTCCCGACCTCCCGCCTGGAATCGCACGTTGGTGTGCAGCACGGGGATGCCGGCGTCGCGCGCCGCTCGCAGCAGCGCCGCGCATGCGTCGCGGGCGGTCTCGACGCCCGCATAGAGCGGGGAGCCCGGCTTGAGGTAAGCCATGACGAAGTCCACCACGATCAGCGCAGGCCGGTGGCCCGCGTGCAGCGCGTGGCCGAATCCGCCGCCAGCGTAGTTGTCTTCAAGGCTCGCCATCGGGCGTCAGATCACCTTGCGGGATTTCAGGTCTGCGTAGCGTTCGGCCGCCAGGCCGAGCAGCCTCAGGAACACCTCGTCATTATGCTGCCCGAGGTCGGGACTGGGGGAGCGAACGCTGCCCGGCGTCTCCGACAGCTTCGGCGCCACGTTCTGCATGCGCAGGTCGCCGAAGTCCGGGTGCGGCACGGTGACGATGGCGTCGCGCGCCTTGAAGTGCGGATCCTCGAGCATCTCCGGGGCCCGGTAAATCAGGCCGGCTGGCACGCCGTGCTCGTCCATGAGGTCGAGGACGCCACGGGTGGTCAGCGTCCTGGTCCAGCGCTCGACCAGTGCGTCGAGTTCCTTCTGGTTCTCGCCGCGCGAGCTGTGCGTGGCGTAGAGGGGGTCGGTCGCGAGGCCCGGCTGTCCCATGGCCGCCGCCAGGCGCGCAAACACCGTGTCCTGGTTGGCGGCGATGAGGACCAGGCCGTCCTGCGTCTTGTAGACGTTGGAGGGCGCCACGTTCGGCAGGATCGCGCCGGTGCGCTCGCGGATGAAGCCGGCCTTGTCGTATTCGGTGACCAGCGACTCCATCATGTTGAGCACGGCTTCGTAGATCGCCGAGTCGACGACCTGGCCGCGGCCGGTCATGTGCCGGTGGTGCAGCGCCGTGAGCGCGCCGATGCAGGCGAAGGTCGCGGCCAGCGAGTCGCCGATCGAGATACCCATGCGCGACGGGGGCGTGGTGGGGTCGCCGACCACGTAGCGCAGGCCACCCATCGCTTCGCCGATGGCGCCGAAGCCGGCCTGCCGCGAATACGGGCCCGTCTGGCCGAATCCGGACACGCGGATCATGATCAGCTTCGGGTTGATGGCCGAGAGCTCCGGCCAGCCCAGGCCCCATTTCTCCATGGTGCCGGGGCGGAAGTTCTCGACCAGGAAGTCCGATTCCGCCACCAGCGACTTCAGGATTTCCTGGCCTTCGGGCTGGCGCAGGTCGAGCGTGATCGCTTTCTTGTTGCGGGCGACGACGGGCCACCACAGCGACTTGCCGTGCGCCTTTTCGCGACCCCAGACCCGCATCGGGTCGCCCTGGCCCGGCGGCTCCACCTTGATCACTTCGGCGCCGAAGTCGCCGAGCAGCTGGCCGCAGAAGGGACCGGCGAGCAGGGTGCCGAGTTCGATCACGCGCAGCCCGGCGAGCGGGCCGGAGGCGGGACGGGTCATGACGTCACCTCGTGAGTCGCCGTGGGGATCATTTCAGGGATCGCCTTGTATTCGCTGCGCATGGTTCTTAACCTTGGCGTGCACGTCCGGATCAAATGTTATATTAATATACATTAGATATGTTTTAGCCGCGACCGGAAGCCCGCCATGAGCACGCACGTCGACATCGTCGAAGTCGGTCCCCGCGATGGGTTGCAGAGCGAGCCGGGGGTGTTCCCGACGGCGGCCAAGATCGAGTTCATTCGTCGTGCGCTCGCGGCCGGACTGCGCCGCGTCGAGGTCACCAGCTTCGTCAATCCGAAGAAGGTGCCGCAGATGGCCGACGCCGAAGAAGTGCTGCAGGCACTCGGCGCGCCACCCTCTGGCGTGCACTTCATCGGGCTCGTGCTCAACCGCCGGGGTTTCGAGCGGGCGGTGGCGGCGGGCTGCAACGAGATCGGCATGGCGGTGGTCGCCAGCGACACGTTCAATCGTCGCAACCAGGGCGTCTCCACGGACGAATCCATCGCGGCGTGGCTCGACATCGCGCGTGCGGCGGAACAGGCCGGTATCCGCGCCCAGGTGACCGTCTCGGCGGCATTCGGTTGTCCGTTCGAGGGTGAAATCGCGGTGGAGCGCGTCGTCGAAGTCGCGCAGCGCGTCGCCGAGGCCCGGCCGTTCGAGATCGCACTCGCCGATACCATCGGCGTTGGTGTTCCAACGCAGGTCACGGAGATCGTGTCGCGAGTGCGCGAAGCGGTTCCCGGCATCCCGTTGCGCTGCCACTTTCACAACACCCGCAACTCGGGCTTTGCCAATGCATTCGCCGCGTTGCAGGCCGGCGTGCGCACGCTCGATGCCAGTCTCGGCGGCATCGGCGGCTGCCCGTTCGCGCCGGCGGCCACTGGCAACATCGCGACCGAAGACCTGCTTTATCAACTGCACCGCGCCGGTTACCAGACCGGCGTTTCGCTCGATGCCGCGATTGAGACCGGCAAGTGGCTGCAGGAGCAGCTCGGGCGCAACGTGCCCGGCATGCTGGTGAAGGCGGGCGGATTCCCGAGGCCGACGATCGCGGCGGCCTGACGACTACGAACACAACAGGTGACTGCATGACTTACCGACTTGGCGTCGACGTGGGCGGGACCTTCACCGACCTGCTGCTGGTGAACGAGAAGACGGGGCAGACGTGGAAGGCGAAAGTCGCCTCCACGCCGCACGACCAGTCGGAGGGCGTGCTGCGCGGCATCGAGCGCGTCTGCGGACTCGCGGCCATCTCGCCCGAGGAAATCGACCACGTCATGCACGGCACCACCGTCGCGACCAACACCGTGCTCACGGGAACCGGCGCGCGCGTGGGTCTCGTCACCACCAAGGGCTATCGACAGGTGCTGCAGATCGCACGCAGCTTCGTGCCGGGTGGCCTCGGCGGCTGGGTCATCTATAACAAGTCGCTGCCGATGGCGCCGCTCGCGCTGACGATCGAAGCCGACGAGCGCGTCGGCTCCAAGGGCGACGTGGTCACGGCGCTGGACGAAGCGAAGCTGCGCGACGACCTGGTCGCCCTCGGCGCGAAGAACATCGAAGCGCTCACCGTTTCGCTGATCAACGCGTTCGCCAATGACAAGCACGAGCGCCGCATCAAGGAGATCGCACAGGAGGTCCTGCCGGGCATTCCGGTGTCGCTGTCGTCCGAGGTCGTGCCCGAGATGCAGGAATACGAGCGCACGGTCACGACCGTCGCCAATTCCTACGTGCGTCCGCGCGTGCAGAAGTACGTGCACAACCTCAAGACCAAGCTCAGCGCCACGACCAGGAGCGTCAAGCTGCACATCCTGCGTTCCGACGGCGGCCTCGCTTCGGCGAAGTCGGCTGAGGATTTCCCGGTCAACCTGCTGATGTCCGGCCCCGCGGGCGGCGTGACCGGCGCCCTGTGGGGTGCGGTGCAGGCGGGCTTCCCGAACCTGCTCACCGTGGACGTCGGCGGCACGTCGACCGATGTCGCGCTGATCATGAACGGGCAGCCGCGGCTGCGTCGCGAGACCACGGTGGGCGACGTCACGGTGCGCGCCTCGTCGGTGGATATCCGCACGGTGGGCGCGGGTGGCGGCTCGATTGCCCACGTTCCGGAACTCACCGGCGCACTGCGCGTGGGTCCGCAGTCGGCGGGTGCCGATCCCGGTCCCGCCGCGTACGGCAAGGGTGGCGCCGAACCCACGGTGACGGACGCGAACGTCGTGCTCGGCTATCTCCCCGAGATGCAGAAACTCGGCGGCGACATGGCGCTCGATCGCAGGCTTGCGCAGCAGGCGGTGGAAAAGATCGGCAAGGCGCTGGGCAAGAATGCCAAGGACGCCGCGCTCGGCATCTACAACATCGTCAACGAGAACATGGTCGGCGCGCTGCGGCTCGTCTCGGTCGAGCAGGGTCACGACCCGCGCGACTACGCGCTGATCGCATTTGGTGGCGCCGGCCCGTTGCACGCCAATGCGCTGTCGATCCTGCTGGGCTCCTGGCCGTCGATCATTCCACCAGGTCCCGGGCGTGTTGTGCGCATTGGGTGATGCAACCACGGCGGTTCGCGACGAATCGTCGCGCACCTACATCCGCAAGTTTTCCGAGACCAGCAAGGACGACATCGCCAAGCAGCTGAAGGCGCTGGCGACCGACGCGGCCAGATCGCTCGCAGGGGAAAAGGTTGCAGCGAAAGACATGGAGTTCGGCTACCAGGTGGACGTTCGCTACCACGGCCAGGGGCTGCGTCTCACCGTGGACGTGGACCTGAAGCGTCTCGAGAAGGAAGGGCTCGATGCGATCAGCCAGCCGTTCGACGCGGAGCACACGCGGCTCTTCACGTTCGCGCTGCCGCTCGAGCACGAGTTCGTCGCATTGCGCGCCGTGGTGCAGGGCAAGGGCATCAACATCAAGCGCCAGGTCATCGCGCGGGGCAGCGGGTCGCCGGCGGCCGCAGCCGTCGGCAAGCAGAAGGCGTACATGCTCGGCAAGGACTGCGTGGCGACGGTGTACGACCGGGCGAAGCTCAAGGCCGGCAATCGCATCGCAGGACCTGCGATCGTGATGGAGATGGACTCGACCTCGGTGATCCTGCCGAAGCACCACGGCAAGGTGGATGCTCACGGCAACATCCTGATCTACCCCGACGATTACCAGGCGCCGAAAGCGAGGGCGGGCGCAGCGAAGAAATCCGTTCGCAAGGCCAAGTAACAGCACCACCGCCGCCACACTTCCGGAGATACGCATATGCCCGCCAAGATCATCCAGCGCAACAAGAAGCCGATGAAGAAGGTGAAGGTCGATTCCGTCGCCATCGACATCATCGAGAGCGCCCTGCGCAACGCCCGTTTCGAAATGGACACGGTGCTGTTCCGCACGGCCATGTCACCCGGCATCCGCGAACAGCACGACGAGTTCCCCCTGATCGCCAACCTCGACGGCAAGATGGTCGTCGGCCAGTTCGGCTCGTTCATCCACGGCTTCCTGCAGGGGTATGACGGCACCGTGGAGGAGGGCGATGTCTTCCTGACCAACGACCCATACTCGGTCAACGGCGCGATCAGCCACCAGAACGACTGGCTCATGCTGATGCCGGTTTACAAGGACGGCCGCATCATCGCGTGGTCCGCCATGTTCGGTCACATGACGGACGTGGGCGGCAAGGTGCCGGGCTCGCTGCCGACGGATGCCCGCACCATCTATGAAGAGGGCGTCTCGGTCCCGCCGATCAAGATCATCAAGGCCGGGGTGATGCAGGACGACCTGCTCAAGGTGATCCTGCACAACTGCCGGCTGCCCACCTGGAACTTCTCGGACTTCAACGCCATCGCAGCGGCGCTGCGCACTGCCGCGATCCGCTGCATCGAGATCTCGACGCGCTTCGGCGACGACGTGTTCTATTCGGCGATGGACGCCATGCTCGAGCGCAACAAGCGCGCCATGCGCCAGCTCATCCGCCAGACCGTCCCGGAGAAAAAGCAGTACTTCGAGGACTACATCTGCGACGACGGCCTCAACATGGGGCCGTACAAGATCGCGTGCACGATGTGGCGCGAAGGGGACAAGTGCATCTTCGACTTCACGGGCACCGACCCGCAGTCGATCTCGTCGATCAACTTCCTGTTGAACGAGGAGATGTTCAAGATGTTTGCGGGCGTCTACATGATCATGGTGTTCGACCCGCAGATCCTCTTCAACGACGGCTTCTACGACCTGATGGAAGTTCGCATTCCGCCGGGCACGCTGCTCAAGCCGTTGAAGCCCGCCGCGCTTTCGTGCCGCACGCACGCGCTCGGCCGCATCTTCGACATCCTCGGTGGCCTGCTGGGCCAGGGCAATCCGGCGTTCATGTGCGCCGCGGGCTTTTCGGACAGCCCGCATTTCATGTACTCGGGCTACAACAAGAATGGCGAGTGGTACCAGCTGTACCAGATCACCTTCGGCGGCATCCCGGGCAAGCCCTTCGGCGACGGACCGGACGGACACTCGCTGTGGCCGTCGTTCACCAACGTGCCGAACGAGTTCCTCGAGAGCTACTTCCCGCTGCGCATCGACACCTACGAGACCATTCCGGACACCGGCGGCGCGGGCAAGAACCGCGGCGGCAATGGCCTGCGCATCGGTTACCGCTTCCTCGAGCAGGGCGAGATCTCGATCCACGACGATCGCTGGCTCACGTATCCGTGGGGCGTCAACGGCGGCCTGCCCGGCGCCCGCAGCAAGAAGACGCTGGTGCGCGCCGATGGCACCGAGGAGTTGCTGCCGTCCAAGATCGACCGCGTGAAGGTCAACGAAGGCGACCTGCTGCTCTCCGACACGTGGGGCGGCGGCGGTTGCGGCGATCCGTTCGAGCGCGAGATCGAGAAGGTCGTGTTCGACGTGCAGGCGGGTCTCGTGACGCCGCAGGGAGCACGCAACTACGGTGTCGTCATCAATACCGACCTGACGGCGGACGTTGCGGCCACCAGGAAACTTCGGGCGAAGCTCGCGGCGGAGCGCGGGCCCGTGCCGTTGTTCGACCGCGGCTTCACTTCGATCGAGTCGCTCAAGGCGCGCTGCAAGGCGGAGACGGGACACGAAGCGCCGCAGCAGCCGAGGTTCTCGGAGCGCGTGCTCAAATCGGCCGGAGTCGGCAAGAAGAAGACGAAGGCTGCCTGAAATGACGGGCAATGCAGCCGACACGTACACCACGGTCGGCTACAGCTCGCCGAGCTTCAGCGCCGGGGTGCGCCCGGCCGTTCTCGTCGTCGATTTCCAGCTGGCCTTCACGGATCCGCGGTGGCCCCTCGGCGGGCTGCCGCTGATCCACGCCGCACGTGACCGCACAGCCGATCTGCTCAAGCTCGCACGCGAGAAGGACGTGCCGGTCGCGGCCTGCTACACGGCCTATGGCAGCCTGGCCGACATGCCGTTCTGGAAGGTGAAGCCGGTCCGGGACGAATTCTTCCATGGCGATCCGTGCACGGCGATGGATCCGAAGATCCATCACGAGAAGAATTTCACGTACTGCAAGAACGCGCCGTCGATGTTCTTCCAGACGCCGCTGATCACGTTCCTGGTCAAGCAGCGCGATGGACACGGTGATCGTCACGGGCTGCACCACGAGCGGCTGCGTGCGCGCCACTATCGTCGACGCGTTCTCATACGGCTTCCGTGTGCTCGTGCCTGACGAATGCTGCGGCGATGCGGAGGAGGGGCCGCACCAGACGAACTTGGCCGACGTCGGTCGCCGTTATGCCGACGTGACGACCACGGCCGAGGTGGTGACGTACCTGCAGGCGCTCAGTCCGGCGCGCTGATCAACGCCGCGCCGTCGAACGAATCCAGTCATTTGGTTGCCAGGCACTCGACCCGGCATGTCCTGCCGCGCTTGGAAAGGCAGACGTGCGCTCGCTGCGGGCGGTCGATCCGGGACCTTCCCCCGAGCTTGGAAAGGCAGACACGCGCTCGGGGGAAGGTCCCGGATCAACCGCCTGCAGTCTCGGCAGCGTCTCAGCCTTTCGTGCACTCGGAAAAGCTACACATGACGGTGATGTCAGGCGCTCGATCCGGCATGTCCTGACGCGCGCGTGTCTGCCTTTCCAAGCGCGTCGGGACATGCCGGATTGGGCGCCTGCAACGCGCGCATGTCTGCCTTTCCTGATTGCTGAAGGACGGCTTCAGACGTGCGTTGGTTCGGATTCGTCGACCAGCACAGTGACGGCGACGTCCGCCGTGACGTTGCCGATGGTGCGGAAGATGTCCGGCAGGATTTCCACTGCGACGAGAATGCCGAGCACGTCGACGGGCAGTCCCAGCGCCGCGCAAATCGGCGCGACGCTCGCGATGAAGGAGACCTGCCCAGGCAGGCCCACGGAGCCGACGCTGACGGCGAACGCGACGAAGATCGCGCCGATCATCTGCAGCACGCCCGGCTCGATGCCGTACATCGCCGCGATGAAAAAGCAGACCGCCAGGTTGCCGAGCGGGCTCGTGTAGCGAAATACGGCGACCGCCAGCGGCAGCACCAGGCTGGCGATGCGTGGCGAGACACCGAGCCGCTCCCGCGCGCATTCGATCATCGCCGGCAGCGTTGCGAGAGAACTCTGAGTGCTGGCCGCGACCACCTGCACGGGGGCGACAGCCGTGGCGAACGCTCCGACAGGCACGCGTCCCCGCAAGGCAACGACGACATAAATGAACAGCGTCGCGATCGCGATCACGGCGGCGACCGTCGTCGCGTACTGAACGAGCAGACCTGCCGCGTTGAGCCCTGCCTGGCGACCCACGCCGAGCGCCAGGGCGAAAACGCCGATCGGGGCCACGAGCAGCACCCAGTGCACCATCACCACCATCGCCTCGGCCATGGCGCCGAAGAAGCCGGTCAACGCGTTGCGTTGCGGCGTGGGCAGCTTCGTGGCAGCAAAGCCGAACAGGATCGCGAACACCACCAGTGCCAGGATCGCGTTGTCTGCAGCCGCCGCAATGATGTTCGGCGGCAGCAGTTGCTGCAGCCAGTCCGTCCAGCCGATGCTCGTGACCGCGCCCGTGCCGCCCTGGCTCGCGCCGGCGATGAAGGCGTCGGCGGTTGCACGGTCCACCGGCCACAGCGCGAGCAGGCCTTGCGTCAGCAGGACGGCCAGGGTGCCCGCGGCGAGCAACAGGAAGGTGAACCAGCCGATGGCCCGGGATGCCAACCGTCCGGTCGCCATCGCGTCCGAGACGCTCGCAACGGCTGCGACCAGCATCGAGAACACGAGCGGTCCGACCGTCATGCGCAGCGCATTGAGCCAGAGCGTGCCGATCGCTTCGATGCCGCTCGCGATCGAGTGCGCGAGCTCGCTGCCGGAATGATCTATCCATGCGCCGAGAGTGATGCCGAGCGCGAGCGCGGCGAGGACGATCCAGTGCTTCAATTGAGCCACGACGCGCGCGTCAGTGGGCCGCGAGCCAGTCGAACAGGGTCTGGGCGAAACGCACTTTCTGCTCCTTGCCGGCGACGACGTGCGCCACATCCTCCCACAGGAGGCCCTTCGCGCCCGGAATTCCTTGCTCGATCGGCAGCGTAGTGCGCGGCGACGTCACGACGTCCTTGCCGGCGTGGATGATCAGCGACGGGCAACGGATTGCATGCAGGCGATCCTTCGAATTGAACCCGACGCAGGCGTCGATCAGCCGCGAATGTGCCTCGTAGCGGCCGTTGAGTTCCTTCCAGCCGCCGGACGGTCCCAGCAGGCGCTCCTTGTGCGCGTTGTAATACTCGGCGTCGAAGGAGAGCAGGGTGACCGCCTTCTGGAACGGCAGGAACCCGAGGTCACGGTGGATCCAGCGGAACATCTCGAGCTGGTCGCGCAGGAAGTCATCGACCTCGCACCAGGCGCCCATGTTGAGCATGCTGCGGGCGAGGTCCGGCCGGCGGATCGCGGTTTCCTGGCAGACGCAAGCGCCCATGCCGACGAGGCCCATCAGGTGCACGTTGTGCAGGCCCAGGTGATCGAGCAGGCCAATCGCGTCGTTGGCGTGCAGCTCCATGGTCGAAGGCACGCCGAGGTCGTCACCGGACTCGCGAATGCCGCGATAGTCGAACAGGATCACCTGGTAGCGCTCGGTCAGGCCGCGCGCCAGGTGATGGTGGTTGTCGTGGCAGAACGTGCCCCAGCCGCCCATGCACAGCACCGGGGCGCCTTCCCCCAGCACTTCGTAATACATGTCGTGGCCGTTGATGCGGGCGATGGGCATTCGAGTCACTCTGGCGGGAGCGGCCCGGAATGGGGCCGCGGGGATCATTCCACAGCGCTCGCGGACTGGTAAAGTGTCGCACCATATTCCGGACAAGCCCCTGGGGGACGTCAGTGACTCACGCTGCCATTACCGGCTGGGGCAAGTGCCTCCCGGCCAATGTCCTGACCAACGCCGACTTGGCGACTTTCCTGGACACCAACGACGAGTGGATCACCTCGCGCACGGGGATCAAGGAACGGCGCATCTCGCACGTGTCGCTTGAGGAGATGGCGTACGTCAGCTCCATGCGGGCACTGGCTGCGGCGGGCCTGGATCCGGCCGACGTCGAACTCATCGTCATCGGCACCTGCAGCTTCGACGACCAGGTGCCGAACCAGGCTTCCGGCCTGCAGGTACGTCTGGGCGCGAAACGCGCCGCCGCCTACGACGTCAACACGGCCTGCACCAGTTTCCTTTACGCACTCAGCACCGCCAATGCGTTGATCCGTACTGGCGTCGTCAAGAACGCAGTCGTGGTCGGCGGCGAACTGATCTCGGCGTTCATGGACTGGCACAACCGCGGTGTCTGCGTGCTGTTCGGTGACGGCTGTGCCGCCGTGGTGCTGCAGGCCACGGACAAGGTCGAAGGACTGCTCGGCGAGAAGCTGGGCTGCGACAGCGATGCGCGCAATACGCTCGTCGTCAAGGGCATGGGCGGCCGCTACGTCAACCAGGGTCGACCCTACGGCGAGACGTCGTGGATTTTCGAGGGCCCGGAAATCTTCAAGCGCGCGGTGCTCGGCATGTCTGGCGCCTGTGCTGACGTGCTTGCGGCCCAGGGTTACAAGGTCGACGACGTCGACGTCGTGATTCCGCACCAGGCCAACCTGCGCATCATGGATGCGGTCGCGAAGCGCGTCGGCGCGCCTGCCGATCGCATGTTCGTCAACGTGCACAAGTACGGCAACATGTCCGCCGCAACCGTCGCGGTCGCGCTGGTCGAGGCCATCGAAGAAGGCCGGGTCAAGCCGAACAGCCTGCTGCTGCTGCCGGGGTTTGGCGCGGGTCTCACCTGGTGTGCGCACCTCGTACGCTGGGGCGATCGTACGACGCCCCTGGGCACGACGGACGTCGACCTGCCGCCAAGCGACCGCACGGCGCTCGAGATCGTGCAGGGCTACCTGACGAAGGCGGGCTGAGTTCACGGCCCACCGGCCTTGCCGGAGCCCGCCGCCAACCATGCCTCCAGCCCGCAAGGCATTGCTCCAGATTCACCTTTGCGTGGTGATCTGGGGCTTCACCGCCATCCTCGGCAAGCTGATCACGCTGCCGGCGTTCGCGCTCGTCTGGTGGCGCATGTTCCTGGTCGTGGCGGCCCTCGTGTTGATTCCCGCGTTCTGGCGCGGACTGCTCCGCATGAGGCTGCGCACCATCGGCATCTTTGCCGGGATCGGCGTCGTGGTCGCGCTGCACTGGGTCACCTTCTACGGTGCGATCAAGCTGGCGAATGCTTCGGTCGCAGCCACGTGCATGGGTGTTGCCCCGATCATCATGTCCGTCGTCGAGCCCTGGATCACGCGCAAGCGGTTCGATCCGCGCGAACTACTGATTGGTGTCGCGGCGATTCCGGGCGTGATGCTGGTGGTCGGTGGAACACCGCAGGGCATGCGCATCGGCATCGCGGCGGGGGTCTTGTCCGCGTTCCTCGTGGCGGTGTTCGGGTCACTGAACAAGCGTTACGTCGAGCTCGGTGAGCCCGTGGCCGTGACGGGACTCGAGCTGGCCGCGGGCACCGCATTTCTGACGCTGCTGGCGGTGATGTTCGGCGGCGATGCCACGAGCCTGCCCATGCCGGACGCGCGCGACGCCGTGCTGCTGGTCATCCTATCGCTGGCCTGCACCTTGTTCCCGTTCGCGCTGTCGCTGGTTGCACTGCGCAACCTCAGCGCTTTCAGTGCCCAGCTCGCCGTCAGCCTCGAGCCCGTGTACGCCGTGTTCCTGGCGATGCTGCTGCTGGGTGAGCAGCGCGAACTTGGCCTGCAGTTTTATGCCGGTCTGGCGGTCATTCTCGGCAGCGTGTTTGCGCATGCTGCGCTGAAGCGCGCCTGACTGCTCACGTCGTGCGCTTCCACCACCGCCACACCATCAGTGCCACGTAGGCCGCGATGTAGAGCGCCGGCTCGCGCCAGTCGGCCTTCACCAGCCACAGGAAGTGCAGGGCGCCGAGCAGGGCGGCGACGTAGACGAGTTGGTGCAGCGAATGCCACCGTCGCCCCAGTCGTCGCATCCAGCGATCCGTCGACGTCACCGCGAGTGGAATCAATAGCAGCAGGGCCGCGAAACCCACGGTGATGAACGGGCGCTTGACGATGTCCGCCGTGACGCCGTTGAGGTCGAGCCCGCGGTCGAGCACGAGCCACGTGAGGAAGTGCAGGACGAGGTAGGTGAAGGCAAACAACCCTGCCATGCGTCGCAGGCGCATCAGGCGTGGCTGGCGCAGCGTGACGGCGGCCGGCCGGACGCAGAGCGTCAACAAGAGCAGGCGCAGTCCCCAGAGGCCCAACCCGTGCAGCAAAGCCTCCACCGGGTTCGGGCCGAGGGACAGGCCGGACACGCCGAATGCGCGCAGCGCCAACCACAGCAGCGGCAGCGAGCACAGCAGGAACACGACGGGCTTGTCGGCCCGGAAGCGCTTTGCAGCCGGGCGCGCGGTGGTATTCACGGTCAGCCGCTCAATAGAACTTGCGCAGGTCCATGCCCTTGTAGAGCGCGGCAACCTGGTCGGCGTAGCCATTGAACGGCAGCGTCGCCTGCTTGGAGGCAAACAGGCTCGCGCCGATGCGCCGTTCCTGCGCCTGGCTCCAGCGCGGGTGGTCTACGCTGGGATTGACGTTGGCGAAGAAGCCGTACTCCTGCGGCGCGGATATGTTCCACGACGTGGGGGGCTGCCGTTCGGTGAAGCGGATCTCGACGATCGACTTGATGCCCTTGAAGCCGTACTTCCATGGCACGACCAGGCGCAGCGGGGCCCCGTTCTGGTTGGGGAGGGTCTTGCCATAGAGTCCCACGGCCAGGAGCGTCAGGGGGTGCATGGCTTCGTCGATGCGCAGGCCCTCGACGTAGGGCCAGTCGAGCACCGGGAAGCGCTGGCCGGGCATCTCGCTGGGCCGCACGACGGTCTTGAACGCGACATACCTGGCTTTCGACGTCGGCTCGAAACGCTGCAGCAGGTCGCCGAGCGGAAAGCCGACCCAGGGGATCACCATCGACCAGGCCTCGACGCAGCGCAGGCGATAGATGCGCTCCTCGAGTGCGTGCGGCTTGAGGATGTCCTCGAGCGTGTAGGTACCAGGCTTGGCGCATTCGCCGCTGACGGCCACCGACCAGGGCTGTGGCTTGAACTTGCCGGAGTTCCGGGCGGGGTCCGACTTATCTGTGCCAAATTCGTAAAAGTTGTTGTAAGTGGTTATATCTTCAAAGGAATTAGGGTCTTCCTTGAGGCTGAATCGAGCATTCCTGGCGTACTTCAGCGGGGCCGCCGACGCTTCCCGCGGCAGGCCTGCGCCCACGGCACCAGCCGCCGCGAGGGCCGTGATGACCTCGCGCCGACTGAAATACCGGTCGGGCGGAGTGATCTCGGAAGGCAGGGGCTGCAGGCGGGTCTTGGTGCGTCGCATCCGGATGAGACCTCGGAAAGTCTGGGCGGTTCGATCGGGGAGGTTTTAACATGGCGCCCATCCTCTGGGGGGAGGATCCAACCCAGCGTCCAGGGAGCCCATGTCCAATATCCGCAGCCTCGGTCCCGGCCTCGTCATCGCCGGGATGGTGGCGCTCGCTGCGTCCTGGCTGGCCGAGCACTACGCCACTCCCGTCATGCTCTTCGCGCTGCTGCTGGGCATCGCCGTCAACTTCCTCTCCAGCGACGAACGCTGCAAACCCGGCATCGACTTCGCGTCGCGCTCGATCCTGCGACTCGGCGTCGCGCTGCTCGGTGCCCGCATCACGTTCGACCAGATCCAGTCGCTCGGCGGCGGGGCGCTGGTGCTTGCTGCCAGCGCCGTGTTGCTCACGATCCTGTGCGGCATCGTGCTGGCCCGCAGCGCCGGGCTGGCGCGCAATTTCGGCGTGCTGACGGGTGGCGCCGTGGCGATCTGCGGCGCCTCGGCCGCGCTCGCCATCGCCTCGGTGTTGCCGCGCGGTCCAGATCACGAGCGCGACACGATCATGACGGTGGTTGCAGTCACGGCACTGTCGACCATCGCGATGATCCTTTACCCGGTGCTGGCAGGCGTCCTCGGCTTCGATCCGTACATCACCGGAATATTCCTGGGCGCGACGATCCACGACGTGGCGCAGGTGGTCGGCGCGGGCTACAGCGTCTCCACGGTGGCGGGCGACACGGCGACCATCGTCAAGCTGTTCCGCGTCGCGATGCTGTTGCCGGTGGTGCTCGTGATCTCATTCTTGCTGCAGCGCTCTGGCGCCGCTGTAACGCCGGGTGCAGAGCGTCCGCCGCTGCTGCCGCTGTTCCTCGTCGGCTTTGCGGGACTCGTGCTGGTGAATTCGCTCGGGTGGCTGCCGGCGCCCGCCGAGAAAGGACTGCAGGAAGCGTCGCGATGGTGCCTGGTGCTTGCCATCGCGGCCCTGGGCACCAAGACCTCGCTGGGCGACCTGGCGCGCGTCGGCTGGCGGCCCGTCGCGATCATCGTCGGTGAGACGTTGTTCGTCGGCTTGTTCGTGCTGGCGGGGCTCGCGTTCCTGCCGCGATAAGAACGCGGCGCAGGGACGGGGTTCCGCTCCTGTTCCGGCGAGCGGAAAGGCAGACACGCTCGCCGGAACAGGAGCGGACCCCGATCCCAGCGTTGCGACGTTTGTCGGTGGATTCCTGCAGATTACCGTGCGCTGCGCCTACCGAGCAGGCGTGCAAAATAGGCGCGTCGGAGCCCGTTGCGGCGGCAGCGAGGAGAGGCGGCCATGGATCAGGCATGGACGAGCGTGTGCGTTCGTCATGTGCTGTTGGCGTTGGTGTTCATGCTTGCGGGCGCAGCACGGGCTGACAGTCTGCCCGGGATCGATGCGGCCGAGGAGTTCTACGGGCCGCTGCGCGCGCGCGACCTGAGTCCTTTCGGTTACCTGCGCCTGGACATGCGACCGCCGTTCGCCGGCAACGTGACGCCGGGCACGTGGTCGATCGAGGCGGAGATCGCTTACCAGAACACGTGGGCCATCAGCCCGACCGCGCAGTACTACCTGGAGTCGCAATCCGCGCCTCGGCGCTCACTGGACTCGCAGGACCTTGACGCAATCGGCGAGTTGTCGGCGGAGAATTTTCTCGTCGACCTCGAACTCGCGCAGTTCGACGTGATCCTGCATCGGCAGTTGTCAGAGGACTGGGGCGCGTTCGTCGTGCTGAGCGGCGTGAACTACGGCGGCGGCCTGCTCGACGGAACGATCGAGCAGTTTCACCAGGCGTTCGGGCTCGACAACAATGGCCGTCCAGCCGTGCGTCGTGGACAGATCAACGTGTTCGTCGATCTCAAGGGCCAGCAATACACGTCGCTCGATGCTGAGTCACTCAGTGGGTTGCTCGACCCGACGATCGGCGTTCGTTACGCCGGCACTCCGCTCGCGGCGCCCTGGCAGCTCGTGCTCGAGGCCGAGGCGAAGGTTCCGCTGCAGGGGCAACGGGAATGGTTGTCGACGGGGCGAATTGACGCTGGCCTGCAGGCGACGCTCGTGCGACGAAGCGGCGGGCACGCGTTCTACGGCAACCTTGCGCTCGTGCAGTACGCGGGATCCGCGGGGAACCTGCCAACCGATGCGCGTTTGCTGCCGACGTTCGTCGTGGGGTTCGAGTCGCACCTGACGAACCGCACGCACGCCATCGTGCAGTTCTATGCGAGCCCCAGTGTCTACGATTCGTCACAGACCAGGTTGGATGAGCTGCTGTCGACGAAGTACCTGCTCAGCCTCGGGCTGCGCCACCACCGGGGCAAGCACCTGTTCTCGTTTGCCCTGACAGAGAACGTGGCCAATCTGCAGAGCACGCCCGACATCGGAGTGCAGTTCGGCTGGGCGTATCGACCGCCCCGGGTCGACTGATTAAAGGTCCCGTGGGTGGTCAGCCGCGCAGTGCTTGCAGCAGCTGCGGCAATAGTTCGCCTGACGGTCCGCGCAACGAGAAATCGGCGAGCGGCGTCAGTGCGGTGGATTCGGTGTTGATCTCGATCACTTGCGCGCCGCAACGTCGGGCGCTTTCGACGAGCCCCGCCGCCGGGTACACGACTGACGCGGTGCCGATCGACAGGAAGACGTCGCAATCGGCCGCGGCCGCATCCGCTGCCAGCAGCGCCTGGCGCGGGATCGCTTCACCGAACCAGACCACGTCGGGACGCAGCAGCTCGCCACAACGTGCACACTCCGGAAGGCCAGTGACAGAGAGTGTCGAACGCCCGGCGAGCGTGCCTTCCGCGGAGCAGCGATCGCGCAGGATGTTGCCGTGGTATTCGATGACGCCCGTGCTGCCCGCGCGTTGGTGCAGGCCGTCGACGTTCTGCGTGACCAGCGTCATTCGCGGCACCCGATTGGCCAGTTGCGCCAGCGCGTGGTGCCCCGCGTTCGGCTCGACCCGGCGCACGAGTTCGCGGCGCCATTCGTACCATTCCCAGATGCGCCTGGGATCGCGCGCGAAGGCTTCGGGTGTTGCAAGGTCCTCGGGGCGGAACTTCGCCCAGAGGCCGGTCTGCGCGTCGCGAAACGTGGGCACCCCGCTTTCCGCCGAGATGCCCGCGCCAGTGAGCACGCACACGTGTCGTGCTGAGCTGAGCGCCGCCGCCGTGGAGAGAAGGGGATAGGTGATGGTTGCGCTTCCGCTTCCGACTAACCCCTAACCCCTAACCCCTGGCAAAGCGGCTACGCCGCTTTGCCCTGCGCAGCCAGCTGACGGATCACGTACTGCAGGATGCCGCCGTGCTGGAAGTAGTCGCGCTCCTTCGGCGTGTCGATGCGCACGCGCGCTTCGAACTTGATCGCCGCGCCAGTGGCCGGGGTCGCCACGACGGTCACGACCTTCGCGGCGCCGCCGTTCAGGCCGATGATCTCGTAGCTCTCCTTGCCGCTGAGCCCGAGCGACTGTGCGTTCTCGCCGTCCTTGAACTGCAGGGGCAGCACGCCCATGCCGATCAGGTTGGAGCGGTGGATGCGCTCGAAGCTCTCCGCGATCACGGCCTTGACGCCGAGCAGCATCGTGCCCTTGGCAGCCCAGTCGCGCGATGATCCCGTGCCGTATTCCTTGCCGGCGATCACGACGAGTGGCGTGCCTTCGGCCTTGTACTTCATGGCCGTGTCGTAGATCGACAGCTGTTCCCCGGTCGGCACGTGCACCGAGACGCCGCCTTCCGTGCCCGGCAACAACAGGTTGCGCAGGCGGATGTTGGCGAACGTGCCGCGCATCATGACTTCGTGGTTGCCACGGCGCGCGCCGTACTGGTTGAAATCAACGGGCTGCACGCCCTGCGCCATGAGGTACTTGGCGGCGGCGCTGGCCTTGGCGATGTTGCCGGCTGGCGAGATGTGGTCGGTCGTGACCGAGTCGCCGAGCAGGGCGAGCACGCGCGCGCCGCGGATGTCGGTCACCGCGCCCGGCGTCATCGTCATGCCTTCGAAGTACGGCGGATTGCGCACGTAGGTCGAGGTCGGCTCCCACTTGTAGATCTCGCCTTCCGGAACCTTGAGCGCATTCCAGTTCTCGTCGCCGGCGAAGGCGCTCGCGTAGCCCTTCTTGAACATCGCGGAGTTGATGTTCGCCGTCATCGATTCCTGGATTTCCTGCGCGGTCGGCCAGATGTCCTTCAGGAATACCGGCTTGCCGTCCGTACCGGTGCCGATCGGCTCGTTGTTGAGGTCGATGTCCATCGTGCCGGCGAGCGCGTAGGCGACCACCAGCGGCGGCGACGCGAGGAAGTTCATCTTCACTTCCGGATGCACGCGGCCTTCGAAGTTGCGGTTGCCGGAGAGCACGGAGGTGGTGACGACGTCGCCGGCCTTGATGCCTTCCGAGATCTCGGGCTTCAGCGGGCCCGAGTTGCCGATACAGGTGGTGCAGCCGTAACCCACGACGTAGAAGCCGACGCTCTCGAGGTCCGGCAGCAGGCCGGCCTTCGTCAGGTAGTCCGTGACCACGCGCGACCCCGGCGCGAGGCTCGTCTTCACCCAGGGCTTCGAGACCAGGCCGTGGCTACGCGCCTTGCGCGCGAGCAGTCCGGCGCCGATCAGCACGGCGGGATTCGACGTGTTGGTGCAACTGGTGATCGCGGCGATCATCACCGCTCCATCAGTCAGTTCGAAAGTCTTGCCGCCGGAGGTGACAGGCGCCTTGCCGGTCGCCGTCGGGTTCTTCTGCGTGCGCTCTTCGACCATCTTGGCGAGCGCGCCGCGGTAGATGGCCTTCGACGTGCGCAGCGGGACGCGATCCTGCGGGCGCTTCGGGCCGGCGAGGCTGGGCTCGATCGTCGCAAGGTCGAGTTCAAGGACGTCGGTGTAATCCGCTTCCGGCATGCCGTTCGTGCGCCACATGCCCTGGGCCTTGGCATAGGCCTCGACCAGCGCGATCTGCTCGGCGGGGCGCCCGTGAGTTCGAGGTAGCGGATCGTTTCTTCGTCGATCGGGAAGATGCCGCACGTGCTGCCGAATTCCGGCGCCATGTTGGCGATGGTCGCGCGATCCGCGAGCGGCAGCGCGGCGAGGCCGTCGCCGAAGAATTCGACGAACTTGTCCACCACGCCCTTCTTGCGCAGCATTTCGGTGATGGTGAGGACGAGGTCGGTGGCCGTCGTGCCGGCGGGCAGCGCGCCCTTCAGTCGGAAGCCGATGACCTGCGGGATCAGCATCGTGACCGGCTGGCCGAGCATCGCGGCCTCGGCCTCGATGCCGCCGACGCCCCAGCCCAGCACGCCGAGGCCGTTGACCATCGTCGTGTGCGAGTCAGTGCCGACCAGCGTGTCGGGGAAGGCGCGCTTCACGCCGTTCTTGTCTTCGGCGAACACGACGCGCGCGAGGTGCTCGACGTTGACCTGGTGCACGATGCCGGTGTTCGGCGGCACGACCTTGAAGTTGCTGAATGCCGTCTGGCCCCAGCGCAGGAACGAGTAGCGTTCGACGTTGCGGCCGAACTCGGTGGCGTTGTTCCTGGCGAGCGAATCCGCCGTGCCGTAGTTGTCCACCTGCACCGAGTGGTCGATGACCAGTTCGGCCGGGGCGAGCGGGTTGATTTCCTGCGGGTTGCCGCCGAGGCGGATCATCGCTTCGCGCATGGCGGCGAGGTCGACGATGGCCGGCACGCCGGTGAAGTCCTGCATGATCACGCGCGCGGGAGTGAAGGCGATTTCGTAGCTCGGGGCCGCCTTGGCGTCCCACTTGAGCAGCGCCTCGATGTCCTTGCGCGTGACGTTCACGCCGTCTTCGAACCGCAGCAGGTTCTCGAGCAGGATCTTGAGCGAGAAGGGCAGGCGGGCGAGGTCGTGGCCCTGCAGCGCCGGGAGGCTGTGAATCTCGTACGACTGGTTGCCGACGGCAAGCGTCGTGCGGGTCTTGAAGCTGTCTTGCATGGAACCTCCGGGGCGGAAAACGCAGCGGTTAACCGCGGAATTATAGCCCGGAAGCCCTCGTGGATTCGACCTCGAAGGCCATGCCGGGAATGTCGGCAATGACAGCGCCGCCCAGGCATTCGTCACCCTGGTAGAAAACGGCCGATTGACCGGGGGTCACGGCGCGTTGCGCCACGTCGGTGCGGACGCTGCAGCGCCCGTCTGGCAGGACGCGAACCTCGCAGGCCTGGTCCGCCTGTCGATAACGGGTCTTTACCGTGCAGCGGAAGTGGGCGGCTGGCGCGGTACCTGCAGTCCAGTGCGCGGGTTCGGTGACGAATTCGCTGCAGAGCAGGAGCGGGTGGTCGTGCTGCTGCACCACCACGAGCGTGTTCCGGCGCAGGTCCTTCGCGGCGACGTACCAGGGCTTTTCGGCCGCACCACGCACGCCGCCGACCTCGAGCCCCTGGCGCTGGCCCAGCGTGTAATACATCAGGCCACGATGGATGCCGAGCCGCTGTCCCGCGGGTGTTTCGATCGGGCCCGGTTGCGCGGGCAGGTATTGCGCCAGGAATTCGGCGAAAGGACGTTCGCCGATGAAGCAGATGCCGGTGCTGTCGCGCTTGTCGTGCACGGGCAGCGCCTGTTCGTGCGCGAGCCTGCGGACCTCGTCCTTCGGCAGGTCACCGATCGGAAACAGCGTGCGTGCGAGCATGGCGCCCGGCACGGTGTGCAGAAAATACGTCTGGTCCTTGCCCGGATCGAGGCCGCGCAGCAACCGGCCATCCCGCATCCGCGCATAGTGGCCGGTGGCGAACCAGTCGGCGCCGAGGCGCATCGCGTGCTCATAGCAGACGCCGAACTTGATCTCGCGATTGCAGGCGACGTCGGGATTGGGAGTGCGGCCGGCCGCGAGTTCGTCGAGGAAGTGCTGGAAGACGCGGTCCCGGTACTCTGCCGCGAACGTTACGGCGTGCAGCGGGATGCCGAGGTCGTCGCAGACGCGTCGCGCGTCCTGCAGGTACGGATCACGTACTGCAGGATGCCGCCGTGCTGGTAGTAGTCGCGCTCCTTGGGCGTGTCGATGCGCACGCGCGCTTCGAAGTTGATCGGTGCGCCAGTCTCCGGAGTGGCCGTGACGGTCACGACCTTCGCGGCGCCGCCGTTCAGGCCGATGATCTCGTAGCTCTCCCTGCCCGTGAGTCCGAGCGACTGTGCATTCTCGCCGTCCTTGAACTGCAGGGGCAGCACGCCCATGCCGATCAGGTTGGAGCGGTGGATGCGCTCGAAGCTTTCGGCGATGACCGCCTTGACGCCGAGCAGCATCGTGCCCTTGGCGGCCCAGTCGCGCGACGAACCCGTGCCGTATTCCTTGCCGGCGATCACGACGAGCGGCGTGCCTTCGGCCTTGTACTTCATGGCCGTGTCGTAGATCGACAGCTGCTCGCCCGGTCGGCACGTGCACCGAGATGCCGCCTTCCGTGCCCGGCAACAGCAGGTTGCGCAGGCGGATGTTGGCGAACGTGCCGCGCATCATGACTTCGTGGTTGCCGCGGCGTGCGCCGTACTGGTTGAAGTCGACGGGCTGCACGCCCTGCGCCATGAGGTACTTGGCGGCGGCGCTGGCCTTGGCGATGTTGCCGGCCGGCGAGATGTGGTCGGTCGTGACCGAGTCGCCGAGCAGTGCGAGCACGCGCGCGCCGCGGATGTCGCTCACCGCGCCCGGCGTCATCGTCATGCCTTCGAAGTACGGCGGATTGCGCACGTAAGTCGAGGTCGGCTCCCACTTGTAGATCTCGCCTTCCGGCACCTTGAGCGCTTCCAGTTCTCGTCGCCGGCGAAGGCGCTCGCGTAGCCCTTCTTGAACATCGCGGAGTTGATGTTCGCCGTCATCGATTCCTGGATTTCCTGCGCGGTCGGCCAGATGTCCTTCAGGAACACCGGCTTGCCGTCCTTGCCGGTGCCGATCGGCTCGTTGTTGAGGTCGATGTCCATCGTGCCGGCGAGCGCGTAGGCCACCACCAGCGGCGGCGACGCGAGGAAGTTCATCTTCACTTCCGGATGCACGCGGCCTTCGAAGTTGCGGTTGCCGGAGAGCACGGAGGTGGTGACGACGTCGCCGGCCTTGATGCCTTCCGAGATCTCGGGCTTCAGCGGGCCGGAGTTGCCGATGCAGGTGGTGCAGCCGTAACCCACGACGTAGAAGCCGACGCTCTCGAGGTCCGGCAGCAGGCCGGCCTTCGTCAGGTAGTCCGTGACCACGCGCGAGCCCGGCGCGAGGCTCGTCTTCACCCAGGGCTTCGAGACCAGGCCGTGGCTACGCGCCTTGCGCGCGAGCAGTCCGGCGCCGATCAGCACCGCGGGATTGGACGTGTTGGTGCAACTGGTGATCGCGGCGATCATCACCGCTCCATCAGTCAGTTCGAAGTCTTGCCGCCGGAGGTGACAGGCGCCTTGCCGGTCGCCGTCGGGTTCTTCTGCGTGCGCTCTTCGACCATCTTGGCGAGCGCGCCGCGGTAGACCGCCTTGACGTGCGCAGCGGGACGCGATCCTGCGGGCGCTTCGGGCCGGCGAGGCTGGGCTCGATCGTCGCGAGGTCGAGTTCGAGGACGTCGGTGTAATCCGCTTCCGGCATGCCGTTCGTGCGCCACATGCCCTGGGCCTTGGCATAGGCCTCGACCAGCGCGATCTGCTCGGCCGGGCGACCCGTGAGTTCGAGGTAGCGGATCGTTTCTTCGTCGATCGGGAAGATGCCGCACGTGCTGCCGAATTCCGGCGCCATGTTGGCGATGGTCGCGCGATCCGCGAGCGGCAGCGCGGCGAGGCCGTCGCCGAAGAATTCGACGAACTTGTCGACCACGCCCTTCTTGCGCAGCATCTCGGTGATGGTGAGGACGAGGTCGGTGGCCGTCGTGCCGGCGGGCAGCGCGCCCTTCAGGCGGAAGCCGATGACCTGCGGGATCAGCATCGTGACCGGCTGGCCGAGCATCGCGGCCTCGGCCTCGATGCCGCCGACGCCCCAGCCCAGCACGCCGAGGCCGTTGACCATCGTCGTGTGCGAGTCGGTGCCGACCAGCGTGTCGGGGAAGGCGCGCTTCACGCCGTTCTTGTCTTCGGCGAACACGACGCGCGCGAGGTGCTCGACGTTGACCTGGTGCACGATGCCGGTGTTCGGCGGCACGACCTTGAAGTTGCTGAACGCCGTCTGGCCCCAGCGCAGGAACGAGTAGCGTTCGACGTTGCGGTCGAACTCGGTGGCGTTGTTCTTCGCGAGCGAATCCGCGGTGCCGTAGTTGTCCACCTGCACCGAGTGGTCGATGACCAGTTCGGCCGGGGCGAGCGGGTTGATTTCCTGCGGGTTGCCGCCGAGGCGGATCATCGCTTCGCGCATGGCGGCGAGGTCGACGATGGCCGGCACGCCGGTGAAGTCCTGCATGATCACGCGCGCGGGCGTGAAGGCGATTTCGTAGCTCGGGGCCGCCTTGGCGTCCCACTTGAGCAGCGCCTCGATGTCCTTGCGCGTGACGTTCACGCCGTCTTCGAAGCGCAGCAGGTTCTCGAGCAGGATCTTGAGCGAGAAGGGCAGGCGGGCGAGGTTGTGGCCCTGCAGCGCCGGGAGGCTGTGAATCTCGTACGACTGGTTGCCGACGGCAAGCGTCGTGCGGGTCTTGAAGCTGTCTTGCATGGAACCTCCGGGGCGGAAAACGCAGCGGTTAACCGCGGAATTATAGCCCGGAAGCCCTCGTGTTCGACCTCGCAGGCCATGCCGGGAATGTCGGCAATGACAGCGCCGCCCAGGCATTCGTCACCCCGATAGAACACGGCGGATTGGCCGGGGGTCACGGCGCGTTGCGCCACGTCGGTGCGGACGCTGCAGCGCCCGTCGGGCAGGACGCGACCTCGCAGGCCTGGTCCGCCTGTCGATAACGGGTCTTTACCGTGCAGCGGAAGTGGGCGGCTGGCGCGGTACCTGCAGTCCAGTGTGCGGGTTCGGTGACGAAGTCGCTGCAGAGCAGGAGCGGGTGGTCGTGCTGCTGCACCACGACGAGCGTGTTCCGGCGCAGGTCCTTCGCGGCGACGTACCAGGGCTTTTCGGCCGCAGCACGCACGCCGCCGACCTCGAGCCCCTGGCGCTGGCCCAGCGTGTAAAACATCAGGCCACGATGGATGCCGAGCCGCTGTCCCGCGGGCGTTTCGATCGGGCCCGGTTGCGCGGGCAGGTATTGCGCCAGGAACTCGCCGAAAGGACGTTCGCCGATGAAGCAGATGCCGGTGCTGTCGCGCTTGTCGAGCACCGGCAGGCCTGTTCGTGCGCGAGCCTGCGGACCTCGTCCTTCGGCAGGTCACCGAGCGGAAACAGCGTGCGTGCGAGCCTGGCGCCCGGCACGGTGTGCAGAAAATACGTCTGGTCCTTGCCCGGATCGACGCCGTGCAGCAACTGGCCATCCCGCATCCGCGCATAGTGGCCGGTGGCGAACCAGTCGGCGCCGAGGCGCTCGCGTGCTCATAGCAGACGCCGAACTTGATTTCGCGATTGCAGGCGACGTCCGGATTGGGAGTGCGGCCGGCCGGAGTTCATCGAGGAAATGCTCGAAGACGCGGTCCCGATACTCTGCCGCGAACGTTACGGCGTGCAGCGGGATGCCGAGGTCGTCGCAGACGCGTCGCGCGTCCTGCAAGTCGGCCGCCGCCGTGCAGTAACCGTCCTCGTCTTCGTCCCAGTTGCGCATGAAGAGCGCATGCACGTCGTGGCCCGCGCGCTGCAGCAGCACGGCGGAGACGGCGGAATCGACGCCGCCGGAGATCGCGAGGACTACGCGGGGGGACGGCATGCCTCGATT
>CAVWGG010000031.1:0-122577 GCA_963754535.1 uncultured Gammaproteobacteria bacterium | reverse complement strand
CGCCGACCAGGGATGCAGCGGGACGACCGCCCGCGTACTAGGTCTTGAGATCCCGGATTCGGCGCCGCAGTGCGAGGAGCGCCGTTTCTTCCCAACCGGACGCGTTCAGTGGGTCCTGTTGAGCACCGGGCCCAACCGACAGAGACTCGACATGGCGCTCGACCCGCTTGAGCACGATGGTCTCCCAGTCGGTGGATCCCACATCCTCTCGCGGTTGCCCGCGCCGCTCGACGGGTGCGTCGGGACTCGATTCCGCGGGCTTCTTCTGATTGGGCACTGGACCTGTCTCTCCCGGACCGAGGAAAGAATAGCCCTGGCCGCCGACCGCGACCGAGACCGCGGTCACATCGTCGGTGCCGCTGGTGCCGAATTCCTGTTGCACGACGACCGGACGGCTGCAAGCCCGCCATGCCGATATCGGCATGGGTCAACTTTGAAAATACAACAGGATTAAGTCAAAACCACCGCCGCCTCAGCGCGCGCAAGCGTAGCGTCCAGAGCATAAAAAGAATGAGGGGGCCGAAGCCATGGGGAACATGTATCCCGCTTGGCAGCGCCGCGGCAGAAGCCGAATCGCGCTGACGAACTGCGTCACCTGGATGATGGCGAACTCACTGGTTCTGTACCTCGCGGTCATGTTCGTGCAGCGCATCTGGGCACTCCTGCAGTCGGACATAGGGCAGTTGATCCGGCGCGTGTAGGAATCGCCGCCAGGACTGCGCCGAAGTCATGCCGCTGCAAACCCCGGTGCCGGCATAATGGGCCTGCGCGGTCAGGAGGCGGCCCTGGATGAAACCTGCAGAGCGTTACCCCGCGGTCTTGCTGTTTGCGTTCGGTGCATTCTGGACCGCGCTGGCCATCGCGCCGTCCTACCGGCAGGACTGGCTGCTCGAGAACGTGTTGGTCTTCGTCGCCGTACCCCTGCTGGTGGCGACGTCGCGCACCCTGCGTTTCTCCAACCGCGCCTATACCTGCCTGTTCTTCTTCCTTGTGCTGCATGAAATCGGCGCGCATTACACCTACAGTGAGGTTCCCTGGCGCGAGTGGTTGCACCTGCAGGACGCAGGTGCCGGGCCGGACTCGGCAGGCCGCAACCACTACGACCGCTTCGTGCACTTCTCTTACGGGTTGCTGATGTTCCCGGCGGTGTGGGAACTGTTCGCGGCTCGCGCCAACCCGCAGCGCATCTGGCGCTACGTCATGCCCGTGACGTTTCTCCTGGCGCACTCGGTCGTCTACGAACTGGTCGAATGGGGCGCCGCGGAAATGTTCGGCGGCGACCTTGGCGTGGCCTACCTCGGGACGCAGGGAGATGAGTGGGACGCCCAGAAAGACATGGGCATGGCCGCGGCCGGCACCCTGGCGGGGCTGCTGCTGACGGTCGCCGTCAAGCGTGAATGACTTACAGGTGCTGTTCGAACAGGTGGCCGATCGACTTGCGGAAGCGTTCGATCACGTCCTCTGGCGCCTCGAACTCCGCTGCCTGCGCCCACGTCACTTCGCGACTGTAGCTGAGATCGCTGTTGAGAAAAGCATTGCGCAGCTGACTCGATAGCTCGGGCTGGTCGAACACCATGGCAGTCTCGCTGTTCAGCTTTTCGCTGCGCGGGTCGAGATTGTACGAGCCCACCAGGCTGCGACGTCCATCGACCACCGCATACTTGGAATGCATCGTGCCCTGCCGCCGCTCGGCTTCGGTCGCAGACTGTCCGATCCATTCCCAGATCCGCAGCCCCTTCTCTGCGTTCCCGCACGCGGCCACCTCCGGCGTCTCGTTCACGGCCAGCAGGTCCTTGTAATACCCGCGTCCGACGAGGCTGATTTCAGGCAGGTCGTTCGTTTCGGGGCTGTTCGATATCAACCGCACGGCCACGCAGCGCTTGGCTGCGTCCTGCAGCGCGAGCCTGATCGACGGCGTCGGCACGAAGTACGCGTTCGCGATCAGCACCTCGGACCGGGCTCGCTCGATGAGCTTGACGTAGGCCTGCTGGATGTAGCTTTCCTTGAACCGGGGGCGGCTCTGGAAAAACCGGCAGGTCGCCCCCGCATACGCGAGCGCCAGCCGGCGCGCTTCGATCTCGGCCACGTGCGCCACGACGTCCGGATTCGTCGTGAACTTCACCGGCACCTTGCCGGTCTGGTCGAGCACGTCGCGGGTCGCGTCCCAGTAGAGGTTGGTGTTGAAGACGCCGCGGCTCGTTTTTACGCCGGTGAAATACTCGAAATTGCGGTCGAAAGCCGTGACCAGATCGCGGACGATGGCGCCGCGCACGACGACGTCCTGGTCGCGCCACGTGGAGTCGGGATCGGCTGGATTGGCACGGAAGTATTCGTTGCCGATGTTGAGGCCGCCGGTCACGGCGACGGCGGCATCGGTCTCCCCGTCGATGATCCACATCTTGTCGTGGAACCGCTTGTCGGGTTGCTGCGGATCGAAGTGCGGGGTCAGGTGCGGCACGGGCACCTCGTTGAGCCACTGCAGCGCCATGGCCTCGTACCCTTCGACCTCGATGCCGTGCTGCTTCAGGTCGAAATACATCCACTGGGTCTGCAGCCAGGGGTTCGAAAACGCGTCGACGATGACGCGCACGTCGAGCCCTTCGTCCTTCTTCTGCTTGAGGACCTCCGCGACGCGCAGGCCCGACTCGTCGCCCTTGAACACCAGCGCCTGGATGCGGATCGACTTCTGCGCGGCCTTCAGCACCTGCAGGCGCACGGCGAGCGAGTCCTCGCCATTGGCCAGGACTGCGAGACGGCAAGCGGCGGGGCCGTGCGGCGGAAAGAGACCGGAGGATCCGACATCCGCGTACGGACTGCCGACGAACACGCTGTCCGGCCCGAGCACTGAGGTGGCACTGGTCTCCTCGACGAACGCCCGGGACTCGCCGACTGCGGCAGGCGCGCCGGCCGGCGAGGTTGCAGCGCAGCCCGTGAGCGAAGCCGTGGCTGCAACGAGCAGCAGCGTGGATTGAAGACGCATTGTGGATAGCCGGCCCGGATCGCGACCCGCCAAATATAAGTTACAGTCAGCATCGCGCGCGAGCGACATGCGCGGGGCCGGGGTCCCCGGCATCGAAGATCGTCAGCGCCCCGGAGAGACAACGCATGACATTCCGGTTCTGGCCACGGCTCAGCTCGAGCGCCAGGTTCAGCGTGCTCGCGGTGCTGCTTGCGGCATTCGCGCCGCCTGCGGCGAGCGCTGGCGCGGAGGTCCCGCCTGCGGCAGCGAGCGCCGAGGCGCAGGCTCCGGTCCAAGCCGCGGCTGTGGTCCAGATGCAAGCCGAGACTGCGGGCCTGCCGCTCCATCTCGGACGCCTGCGCACGCAGCAGCAGAACGGCGTGATCGTGCATCTGGCGATCCCGACCGAGGAGCAGGCGGCCAGGTACTTCGGCGTACCGCTGGCCGCGGTCGGCATCCAGCCGATCTGGCTGCGCGTCGAAAACACCAGCGACCACGATTACTGGCTGCTGCCGATCTCGATCGATCCCGACTACTACTCGGCCGAGGAAGTGGCCCTCGTCACGCTCAAGAAAGTGCCGAAGCAGCAGCGGGGCTCGCACGCCGAGATGCTCCAGAAGAACGCCCTGCCCTTCTTTTCCCGCGCGCGGACGACGAACGAAGGCTACGTCTATGCCTCGCACGTACGCGGCGGACGCTTCGTCGACATCCGGATGACCGGCCACCAGCAAGGCATCCGCATGCGGTTCGCCGTGATGCTCCCGACGGAGGGTTTCGACTACGAGCGTTCAGCGCTCAAGGCTGTCTACGAGAAGGTCAACGATTACCCGGACCTGGGGCTCGATGAGATGCGGGCGCGTCTGCGGGACCTGCCATGCTGCGCGACCAACGCGGACGGCACCGGCGAGGGCGATCCGCTCAACGTCGTCATTGTCGGCACCGGCGAGGAAGCCATCTCGGCGCTGGCATCAAGCGGCTGGAGTTTCACCGAGGCGATCACCGCGGACAGCGTGCGGCGCATGGTCGGCGCGGCGATCGCGGAAAAGTCGTTCCTGACGGCGCCGGTCAGTGCGCTGCAGGCCTTCGGGCGCAAGCAGGACGTGGCGTTGCAACGTGGCAGGTCGACGATCGCCCAGCGCAACCACATGCGCCTCTGGCTGGCGCCGTTCCGTTGCGAGGGACGGCCGGTGTGGGTGGGCCAGGTCAGCCGCGACATCGGCGTCAGGGGAACGACGAAGTCACCCACGCTGACGACGCACGTCATCGACCCGGTCGTCGACGAATCGCGCGAATACCTGCTGCACAGCCTGCTGCACCACGACGCGGTGAGCCAGTTCGCTTTCGTGCGCGGTGTCGGCGAGGCCACGAAGGAAGCCCCGCGCCACAACCTCACGGGCGACCCCTACATCACCGACGGCATGCGCCTCGTCGTGTGGATTTCGAGTGAACCTGTCGACCCGAACGACGCGCGCAATCTCGCCTGGAACCTCTCGACGGATCCGGTGCTCGAGGGGCGCGGCGAGTACTCGAAAGTGCCGCCGAAAAAGAACTGATCATCCGCCGAGCTTCAACCCTTCCTTCTCGTCGATCGAACGCTCGCGGTGGATCAGGATCCACTGTGCGTGCTCCTCGAGCGCCGAGTCGCCGAGGACTTTGAGAATCCGTCGCTTGTCGCCGTCGTTGTCGGCGTCGTCGATGCGGCGGCGCGCGTTGCGGAAGATGCGGTACATGAACTCGTACTGCTTGATCAGTTCGGCCTCGGCCGTGGTCTTTGCGTACGACTGCCGCACGCCCACCATCAGCATTACGATACCCATCAGGTAGACGACCGGGGTCCGCACGTCGTCCGACAGCGCCGAGCCGACGAACAGCAGCGTCGCGAGGGCGATGATCGTAGTCCAGATCCCGAGCCGGCCGATCCGCATCGTGGAATCGTGCTCGACGATGCGCTGGGCGGATTTCCTGCGGTAGTAGCCGAGCTGGCCGGACCTGTCGTCACCGATCCATTCCGCGACGGCGAAGTTCACCCCACGCGGCTCCAGGTTCGGCGCCACGTCGCACTCCATGCCCGCGACGCGCATGACGTTGCGGATCCAGCCGAGCTCGGTGTCCTGCATCTGCAGGAAATTGTCGTGCGCGAACTTCGAAACGCTGCCACTGGTGACGCCGGCCGCGGCCCAGTAAAACTGGACCCGCAAGCCCTCCGCCAGCGTGCGGTAGTCGAGGTACTTGCGCTGCCAGCTGCCGCGCACCGCCAGCGCGTTGTTCACGACAGCGAACAGCATCAGGAAGATGATGCCGCCGATCATGAGCGGCGTGGACTCCAGGTCGGTGTAGGTAAGGTAGCCCACGGCCGTCAGGAAGGCGGCCACGTGGCCTGCCTTCAGCGTCTTCACGACCTTTTTCTGGTAATGAATCGCCAGCCAGTCGGCCGCGCAGAACGCCTGGTTGATGTCCCAGAGGCCGGCCGGCAGCGTAGCCGCCTGCTCGCCGGTCAGCAGCGAATAACGCTCCTTGTCGATCGAGGCGGCGTGGTTCTGGGCTTCGCGACTAAATTCGTTCGTGTACTCGAACACCTTGCGATGCCGTGCCGGGATATCCGCTGTGCGCGGGTTCTCCTCGTCCGTCGTGAACCAGGACGTATCGAAGGGCTTGAATCCGGGCGCGGGCTCGCCGTCGGGCCGGTCCCGCGAGCAGACGATGTGATAGACGAGGTCGCTCTCGTCCTCGGTCAGGTTGAGCTTGCTCGAGGTCACGCGCGGCGTGTACCCGGGCATCACGTCGTGATGATGGAACTGGATCGTGGCTGCGGTGCCGCCGAGGAGGTCGCTGCCCTTGCCGTCCCAGATCGCGAGCAGCACGTGGCAATGCGCGCTCAGAAACACGCCGAGTTGTGCGTACTGGCGCGTGCGGTTCGGGCCGCTTTCCGCGATCGAGCGTGGCGTCGCGCCCGGCAGCAGGGGCAGTTCGAAGATCTCGGCAGCCTTGTCGCAGAGTTCGGCAAATTGTTCGAGGGACTCCGGCGTGAAGTCTTCCTCGTACAGCAGCCGCGGCATCGGCAGGACGACGCTGAGCGGCATGCCGAGCTTCAGCGCCTCTTCCGCCACCAGGCGATCTGCTCCGTCGGCGAGCGAGGACATCACGACGATGAGGCGGCTGGGGTACTCGTAGCGCAGGCTGAACAGGCAGTCGCGGACGCGGGAGCGGATGATCGGGATTTCGTCGGGTACGAGGTCCCGGTGCCCCGTGACGGCGACGATGAAAGGGACGGCGTAGCTGCGAGCGCCCGTCCGGCGGTCCGGCCCGGCGGTGAAGGGCGTCTCAGCGGGTGCTGCGTACTCGGGTGCCGTCGCCATGCGCGGGGATGATACCCATCCACCGCGGGTTGCGCGTGCTGGGTTGCAGAATGAAGAAACCCGCCGCAGCGGGTTTCTTTTCGACCGTGCCGTGACCAGGCGTCAGGCGGCGGCGCGACGGCGACCGAAGACGCCGAGACCCGCGAGACCGGATAGCAGCAGCCACGCGGCGGCCGGGCAGCGGGACGGGGGCCGGCTCAAGAGTGATGTCGTCGAAGCCAATCTGGCCATTGGCGCCACCGAAGACGATCGACATCGCGATGCCGCTGAATGACATCGATGTGGGAGTCCAGTCGCAGATAAGAACTGAACAAGTTGATGTCTGATTTGCGAAAAGCGTGACGGTGTCGAGATAGGTTGCCCGTTCCGCCGACGCCGTCGTACACGTTGGCAAACCCATCAACTAACGCTGCGTAATAAAACGATACCGAGGCAAATCCGACCGAGCAGTCAAGCGTCGCACCGACCGGTCTATTAGGATCATAAGGCTCACTTCCAGTGTCAACGAGGAACATGGCCGTGGTTGGCGACGGCTCACCCAAGAAGTCTCCACTCGATGAAGCGTCTTCCAATGCTAAGTTGTCGCCCGAGAAAACGATGTCATAGTCGGCACCGAGGTTGCCGTCATAAAAGTCTGCTACGGGGTTGAGGTCGCCAACGCCTTCAAAATCCAGCACGATCGCCGACGAGGTTGTCGGCACGGCCAGCAGCCCTGTCGCCAGCAAGGCCAGGATCTTCCCCTGAGACCAGCGACTCAACGCTGTGGACCGGGCGGCAAGATTCGCCATTTCGCTCATTCCATTTTTCATTTTTATCTAGCTCCTTCGAACCCGCCGATGCCTGTGCGGAACCGATTCTGAAACGCGCCTGTCGCGCGACAACGACCGTGCATTTCTGCGACGTGTCTCATGTTTTTCGTGGGAACCTTTATACCGCGCTCACAGCAGTAAGCAATGCCCTTGCGGAGGTTTTGAGTTACGAAATGCCTTTATTTGCAGTATTTGGCTGCAATATGTAAAACGCAGCGCAGCGAACGGTCGCTGTGACTAGCGCAGCAACGTCCCAAGCCGGCCAACCGACTCCCAGCCGAGATAGATCGTGACCAGCCATGCGGCCATGCCCAGCGCTGCCAGGCGGCGCGGATACGAGTAGCCGCCCAGCAGGTCTCGCCGCCGAGCCGCCACCCACAACAGGATGGCAATGCCGATCGGCAGGATCAGGCCGTTGAACGCGCCAGCGAATATCAATAGCGGCACGGGTGCCGCCCCAGCGACGAGATAGACCGTTGCCGACAACGCGATGAACGCGACCACCAAGAGGTTCCTGCGTCGCGCGTGGCGCTCCGACGCGTCGGACAGGAACGACACTGACGTATACGACGCGCCGATAACCGATGTGATCGATGCGGCCCAGAGAATGACGCCGAACACACGCATCCCGACCTCGCCGGCCGCGGCGTGAAAGGCTGACGCGGCGGGATTGACCGGATCCAGCCTCACGCCCGCCGCCACGACGCCGAGTACCGCGAAAAACAACAGCACGCGCATCAGGCCGGTCACCAGCACGCCGATCACGGACGCCCGGGAGATCTCCGCCACTTGTTCCGGTCCGCGCACCCCCGCGTCGAGCAATCGATGGGCGCCTGCATACGTGATGTAGCCGCCGACGGTTCCACCGACCAGCGTCGTGATTGCCAGGAAGTCGATGCGCTCGGGCAGCACGGCATTACGCAGCGCTGCACCGACCGGTGGCTGAGTGACGAACGCGACATAGGCCGTCATCGCGATCATGACGCAACCGAGCACGACGACGATCCGGTCCATGGCGACGCCGGCGCGGCGTGAGAGGAAAATGCCGATCGCGACCAGCGCCGAGAGCGCGCCGCCCCATTTCGGCTCGAGTCCGAGCAGTGCGTCGAGCCCCAAGCCGGCGCCGGCGACGTTACCCACGTTAAAGACGAACCCTCCGAGCACCACCAGGCACGTCAGCAAGTGCCCGAGCCCCGGCAACACCCGGTTGCCGAGTTCCTGCGCGCGCAGCCCCGACACGCCGATCACTCGCCAGACATTCAACTGCAGGGCGACGTCGACCAGGATCGAGACGAGGATCGCGAACGCGAAAGCCGCGCCGAGCTGGGCAGTGAACTGCGTGGTCTGCGTGATGAAACCGGGCCCGATGGCGCTCGTGGCCATCAGGAACATGGCGCCGTACAAGCGCTTGCCGGGCTTCAAGCCGGTCAAGTCTTCGCGCGCACCTTTTGCGCCTCTGCCGGTTTGCCCCAGCGCTCGTACAACTCGATCAGCCTCTGCTTTCCGAGCCTGGCCAGGTTGGGGATCGGCGCCTTGGCCAGGCCTTCCTGGCTGGCGAGCAGCAGCGGCTCCGCCTCCTTGAACCGTCCCAGGTGCGTAAGTGCCGCGCCTGCGACATTCATGGCCGCGGCAATCTGCCAGCTGCCGGCCGGCAGCGCTTCGGCGAGGGTCGCGCGGGCCAGTTCGGCCAGTTCGTAGGCTTCCTTGAAGCGCCCGGTGCTGAGCATGAGGTAGGCCTTGATCGTGATCGTACTGGCGAACTGCGGGTGCTTCGGTCCCAACGCTTGTCGCCTGATGTCCAAGGCTTCCTCGACCAACGCGCTTGCCTCGGTGAACTCGCCTTCATCGATCAACCAGAACGCGAGGCTGGCGGCTCGGCCGCCGACTTCGGGGTGATTCGGCCCGAGTTCCTTGCGCCCCATCTCGAGCGATTCACGCAGGGTGCGAATCGCCGATTTCTTCTCGCCCTTGGCGTATTCAACGAACGCGATGTTGCTGAGGATCAGCGCAATCCCCGGGTCGCTCTCGCCGAGCAGCTTGCGATTGATGGCCAAGGCGGCGCGGTACGTCGCCTCCGCATCGTCGTAGCGCCCACGGGCTTCGAGCACATAGGCCAGGTTATTGAGACCGCTTGCCGTTTCCGGGTGCACCTCGCCATACAGCTGGCGCTTCATTGCCAGCGCCAACCGGGTCAGCGGCTCGGCCTCTTCCGGCTTGCCGAGTTCCATCAACGCGAAGGCGAGCGTATCGATCGATTCCGCCAGCGCCGGATGCGGCTTGGGGTGCAGCTTGTGCTGCATGGCAGTGCCTTCGCGCAGGTACTTGACGGCCGTCTCGTACTCGCCACGGTCGAAGTAATTGAGGCCGAGCACCTCGAGACTGCGGGCGACGTCGGGATTCGGTTGGGTGCCGTAGAGCTTCCGACGGATCGCCACCGCCTCCTGGATGACGGGTTCGGCCTGCGTGTGCTCCCCTTTCAGGCGCAGCAGGTCGGCCAGGGAAATCAGCGTGTCCGCCACTTCGGCACTTTGCGCACCGAAGAGCTTGCGACGTACGCCCAGCGCTTCCCGCAGGCGCTTCTCGGCCTCGTCGTAGTCCGACTTGAGCGTCAGGACCTCGCCGAGGTGATTCAGGCTGCTCGCCACTTCGGCGTGCTCGCCGCCCCAGAGCTTCAGGCGCCGCTCGTAGGCTTTGCGCACAAGCGGGATGGCGGAATCGTACAGGCCGAGGCTGGTGTACACGGTGCCCATCGTGTCCATCAGGGTGGCCTGGATCGCGGGCTGGTCCGCCAGCTCGCGGTCGATCCGGGCGGCACCCTTGTCCAGGATCTCGCGGGCCGTGATCTTGTTGCCCAACGCCTCGCTCGGGTCGGACACCTTGAACAGGTCGACCATGAACCGGGTGGTCTGCCGTGCCGTTTCGGCCTCGGCCTCGGCTCGTACTCGTTGCCGCTCGGCCTCGTTCCGCGCGAGCCAGGCTGCGCCCGCCAGGGTCGAAGTGATGGCCATGCCGCCGACGGAGACGGAGACCAGCCACATCATGCGCCGTTGCCGCCGATGGGCCTCGCGCTGCTTGAGTTCGTCGAGCCCGACGCCGAGCATGCCGGCGACCAGTTTCAACTTGCCGTCGAGCTTGCTGTCCTTGCCTGGCCGAACATCGGCCGCAATCGGCTCCGTGGGCTCTTCGGTCAGCTGGCCATCGGCGCCCATCCGCAAGATGAGAGCCGGAGGAAAACATTCGTCGTCCGCCGTTGCCGGGTTGGCCGATGAACCCGGCTCGCCGTCGACGATGAGGGCGAAGATCCGGTTCGACTTGCCCAGCCGCTTGAAGGTCTTGATCTCTTCGTTGACCCAGCGCGACTTCGCCGACTTGCGCGAGCAGATCACCAACTGGCAGGCGGACTGCTCTAACGCTGCCGTGAGGATGTCACCGAGGTTCGTGGCGGTGGCGAGTTCGTCTCGGTCGCGGAACACCGGCGCGATCCGTTCGGGCACGGGGCCGAATTCGGTCTCGCGACCGACCAGGCGCTTAGGGAGTCGATAGGTTTCGAGCGACTTGTGCAGCCACTTCGCCCACTCCTCGTCAGAGTGGCTGTAGCTGATGAAGGCCCGGTACTTGAATTGCTGCTGGGGATCCATCATCGACCGCCGGGGGCGGTTCAGCTCAGACAGCCCCGCCATGCGCGGTGATCATACCGACCCACCGCGCATGGCGCGCTATCTGCTTTGGCGAGGTCTCGTGGACCAACGCCAGGGGATTCTCGCGACTACGGTGCCTCGCTACCCAGCCCCAGGGCCCAGGCTTTCTGGAAGTGGTCGACAAAGACGTGCTGGATGACGTCGGTTCTCGACCAGAGTTCGCCCGCGCGATTCGCCGGATCGACGTTCGCGCCGGCAATGGCCGCTGCCGCGGCTTCGACCTGGGCCTTGTAAGCCCCGAAACCCGAGAAGAACGCGTCGCAGACCGTCGGATAAACAGTCGCGGTGCTGGCGGCAGAGGCACAACTCGTCATGCTGCTCTGGGCGGTCGTCCACAGACCATCGAGCGTCGCGCAAGTCGCGAGCGGCAATGGGGTGCCCGCCAGGACACCGGTGTTGCCGATTGCATCGACGTTTCCACACGCAAGCTTCTTCTGCGCTGCGCCCAGTTCAGTGTGCAGGGACAGCAGCAGGTTGCCGAGATAGGTGACCGTCCTGGAGTAGGCGAAACCGGTCACGGGACCGCTCGGACTGCTCTTGACCGGCTTGTCCTGGGCGAGTTCCATGTCGTAGGAATACATCGACCAGCGCGTACCTGCCTTCGGCGTCGGGTTATAGCAACCCTTGTTGATCATCGTATCGACGTGCTCGGCCGCCACCGGTTGCCCGATGATGTTCGTCGTGTCCTTGACGATCCCCAAGGGCCCCCCGACGCTCGAATACCGCTCGGACACCACGGTCCCGATGTCCCATTGGGTAAACGGCAACGGTGCAGGGTCGCCGTTTGCGTCCTTCTGATGAACGCCGCAACCAAGTGCCGTTCCTGCGAGGTTCGGATCACTGATGTCGAACTCGACCGTGAACGTCTCCCTGAACCGGATGTTCGGATCGGCGACGCCAAAGATCGCGTCGAAGTAATAGCCATTGCTTGCCCGGGCGCGATAGCGCGGCTGGATCAGCATGCGCGGCAACCCAGTCGGCTTCTTGCCTGACGCGTCGAAGACGTCCGTGACGTTGGGCGGCAGCAACGGCGTCACGTTCAGGAACTGGCGCTGCGGGAAATTCTGCGTGCCGTCCCCAAGCTTTGGATCATTGACTACGACACCTGGAACCAGGCACGCGGCAGGAGGTGATGGCAGCTGCAGCAGGTAACGGCAGTCCGGGATGCCTTCGACCTTGAAAACCCTCAAGCCCGTGGGCGAGCCGGGTTCCAGGTCGACTTGATACATGCGCAGCGCGGGATAGGGATTCGTGTCGCCGCTGTCTTCAATCAGAGGGCAACCGCCCAGGTCTTCCAGCGTGCCAGTCGTGCACTGCGCCACGTTGACCGCGATGCCCGGTGCCACGCTCAGCCCGTCGGGGGGGTAGTTGCCCGCGGACGACGTAGTCGAAATGGCATCAACAGGCAGGTCGACACCCTGCATGAGAGGGAGGGGCGTAAGCACGTAAGCACGGCAATAGTTACGATTCGTTACGAACACGCGACCCGACGTCTCGCTGGCACGCACCCTGAACTGGTTGGCGACGATGCCCCCCGAACAGGCGGCGCCGCGAGGGAGTTTGAGCGGATCGCTGTTGGAATTTGCGTGGACGAATGGGGTCTCGGTCCCGTCGTCACCCGAGGTGATCAAGCGCGAATAAACGAGCCCGGAATTCACAGCGACCACGACGTACGTCTGGAGGACCGCCGATTCGACTCGCTGGAAAATCGCGGCGCTCTGCACTTGCGCCGGCCAGCCGCCGAACGTCCTGAGGTTTTGCGTAAAATTGTAGGGGTAGAACACGGCGGTCGTGCCCCCCTCGACGCCAAGGACACCCTCGCCTTCACTGAAGTACTGATCAACGAGGCTACCTTCGACCGGCGAGAGATCGGTGATCTTCGGTCCTGCCGGCGGCGCGCTCGCGAAAGCAGTAGCCGGTCGATTGGTTGAGCGATGTGAACGTCGGCGTCCCCACGGTAGCGGCAGGACAGGAGCCACCCGCCCCTTTCTTCACGACTTGCATGAGGGCGTACAAGTTGGTCGGCTTCTGGCCCGCGACCCAGATGCCGCCCTTGGTGTCGACCGTCATCGTCGTACAGGGGTTGCCTGGCTTGAATGCGAACGCGGTGTCTGAACAACTGAACAGCGCCGTTCCAGCGGCAGGCGTAATCGGGTCTACGGGAGGAATAGGATGCTCGACGGTCGATGACCACTGACGGATTACCTGTCCGTCGAGGCAGATCAGTCCGTTGATCGCGTTGGACTGGCACGCGCGCAGGTTTGAAGTGGGCGCCGCGGTCAAGCCAACGAGCTGCGTTGGCGTGACGTCGAACTTCAACCGCAACAGCTTGGTGAAGCTGAAGACCTCGACCTGGTCGACGGTCTGGTCAGCGGCGGTGGCCATTGGCCCCATCCACGAGCCACCAACCGCAACGAGAAGCAGTACCGTCTGTCGCAGACGAGAAACCAACGCTCTGGAAATCATGGGTCCATCCTCCTGCCAGTCCGCGTCTTTGTTTTTTATTGCGACGCGTCGAGTGAAATCGCTGGGAAGGTGGGCTTCGCGCACCACGTGCCATCGTGGTTTGACCAGACCACCGCCGGTATGGACGCGACTATACCCGCGAAAATGTGACGAAACACACGCATCTGGAAACAAAAAATCCCTGTTTAACAATAAATAAGCTCTTATGTTGCGCCGCACTCTTTCGGGGCGATGCACTGTCAGATGCACTGTCACTGGGCAATGCTGCCTGGCCTTCGAGCGAGAGGAGTGCCGTGCACGCTTTTGTCTTGCCGGGGCTTTCCGACGACTATAAGCAGCGAACGGTTTCGGACCGTCTCGAACTGGGAGCAGAGTGACCTACCTATTGCGCTGCATTGCAGCCATCGCGAGCCTGGCCGTGGGCGCTTGTGGATCGGACCCGGGATCGGCGCCGTCATCAACCGCGCCCGATCGCGTCCGCACCCTCACCCGCGCATTGGGTGGCGAACCTGCCACCCTCGACCCCCGACTGGCCGAAGACAACGCCGCGCTGGCGCTCCTGCAGGATCTCTACGAGGGACTGACGGCTGAGGCCGCTGACGGCAGCATCGTCCCCGGAGCGGCACAATCGTGGAGCGTGTCGCAGGATGGCCGCACCTGGACCTTCAGGCTGCGCGAGAACCTCCGCTGGTCCGACGGCACGCCGCTGCCTGCCGCGCAGTTTGTCGCCGGCCTGGATGCGGCAAGGGTCGAGGACTCGCAGGCACCCTATTCCGCATTACTGCACGCGGTTACTTCCGCCCGCGCTCCTGATCCGCAGACCGTCGTGCTCGAGATGGCCCATGCGACGCCCTACCTTCCGGCCGTGCTCGCGCTGCCGGTCGCTGCGCCGCAGCACACCCCGGTCGGCACTGAGACGACCGTCATCGGCAATGGCCCCTACCGGCTGCTCATGCGTCGCCCTGGCGAAAAGATCGAACTCGAGCGTAACCCCCACTACCACTCTGCAGGTGCGGTGGCGATCGAACACGTGACCTACCTGACACTTGAGGACCTCAACACCGAACTGAACCTGTACCGCTCGGGCGCTCTCGACGTCACGAGCGAGGTGCCCAACAGCCAAATCGAGTGGCTGCACAAGAACCTTCCCGGCGAGCTGCGTGTCGCGCCGTACCTCAGCACCTATGCCTACGTCCCGAACCAACGGCGCCTGCAGGATCGGGATTCGCGTGACGCGCTCGCGATGGCTGTCGATCGTCAGCAGATCATCACGCAGGTGACGGGCGCCGGGGAAATTGCGGCCTCAAGCTGGGTTCCGCCGGGGATTCCCGATTACGCCCCGAGCCGGTTCGACTGGGCGGACCTGCCCACTGAGAATCGATCCGAGCACGCACGCGCACTGTGGCAGTCCGCAACGAAACGCGGCGCAGCGCCGGCCCGCCTGACGCTGTGCACGGACGCGAGCGCCAATCACCGTCGAACCGCTGTCGCGCTCGTCGATCAATGGCATCGCGCACTCGGTATCGACGTGGCAATCGTCGAGATGGAATGGAAGGCTTACCTCGCCATGCGCGAGCAGCCCGGGGAATGCGATTTGATTCGCTTCGGTTGGTCGGCCGACTTTGTCGACCCTGAGGCATTCCTCACACTCTTCACGTCAGGCCAGGCGCAGAACGTGGCTGGGTATTCAAACCCGGCTTATGACGCGTTGCTGGCGAAGGCAGGCTTTGCCGCAGACGCAGGCCAGCGAGCGGCGCTTCTCGCCAGCGCGGAAAGGATCCTGCTGCAGGACGCCGTCGTCATTCCGGTATTTCACCGGGTCTCCAAGCGCCTGGTGAAACCCGGCATCGAAGGCATTGCGGCGAATCCGCTGGGTCACCTGCCCTCGCGCTATCTGCGGCTGAGCGAACCCAAAAAATAGGGCGGGAGGCTTGCGCCGTCCCGCCCGAGGGGTGGACCGAGAGGTCCGGGGTTCTAATTGAATGTTGTCAGTTACGGATTCGCTGCCGTGACGGCCGCGGCAATGGCCTGGACTTCAGCCGCGGTCAGCGACGAGAGGAAACCCATGCCGCCCTTGTTGTTGTTGATCGCGGCCTGGATCTTCGTTGCATCACGCGAGTTACGGCTGAAGATCGGCTTGATCGCACCGTGACAGCTCTGGCACTTGGCCGTGTAGAGAGCCGCGCCGTCGATGGACGGGGGCGGCGGCGGTGTCGGCGCCTGAGCCGTGATCACCACGCTGGCCGACGACGTGAGCGCACCGTCGCTCACGGTCAACTGCGCAGTGTAGGAACCGGCGATGTCCGCCACGAACGTGGGCTGGCTGGCGGTCGCGCTCGACAGGCTGGCGCTGCTGCCACCCGGAACCTGCAGCACCCAGGCATACGAGAGTGCCGCGCCTTCCGGATCGGTGCTGCCGGTGCCGTTGAGCGCAACCGTGGTGCCCGTCGTTACGCTGCGCGGCGTGCCCGCATTGGCGACCGGAGGCTGGTTGCCGCTGCCCGGCGGTGTGACCGGGGGCGTGACGGGCGGTGTCACTGGGGGCGTTACCGGTGGCGTGACGACGCTGCCGCCTGCACGCTTGATCTCAACCTTGCTGGCCAGCAGCGAAGTGCCGTTCCAGCTGCCCTCGACGTCGACGACCTGGCCGCCGGCGCGCGCGAGAAACTCGCTGGCGCTGATCGAGGCCTCGCCGTCCTCGTACTTAGTGCCCGGCAGGAGTTCGACGCTGACGCCAAACACCTTGAGGCTCGTCGTCGCGACGTCGCTCGCCGGCCCACGCAGATCGACCTCGTCCTCGGGGTCGTCACGCTCGAGCCGGGTCGCGATGAGCTTGCCGCTGCCCGCCGGGTCGGCATAACCGCCGACCTTCACCCAGTCGCCGACGCGCAAGTCACCGAGATTGAAGAAGTGATCATCGCTCTCGTGGTCTTCCTTGAACGTCGTGTTCGAAACCACGACCGTGATTCCCAACGCGCGGAACGTGCCGGCCACAGCGTCGACGCTGTCGATCATGGCCGCGAGCTTCAGCGACGACTGCCGCTTGAACACGACCTTGGCGGCCACGAGCGTGGCGGTCGAATCGAGCTTGCCCTCGACTTCCACCTTGACGTTGAGGTTCAGGTCCGTCGCCGTGCCGTTGACGAAAGCCGTGGAGGCGTTCGTGGTGACCTTCTGGCCGTCGACGTCGAAGTCCGTCGCGGAGCCGAAGCGCGTCACGAGGCCTTCCACTTCGCTCTCGTCGCCGCTGCGGCCGTCGAAATCGCGATCCTCGCGGTGGACCCGCGTCGCGACCAGCGCGCCATCGGCCAGGAACCTCGTGCCCTTCACCTCGACGAGCGCATCGTTCGCGATGCCCGTTGAGCCGAAGTCAGCGAGCGCCGCCGTCGAATAGTCGACGACCAGCGTTCCCACGTTGAACCGCTTCAGGCCGGTGTCGAGGTTCGTGACGACGCCGGTCACTTCGACCTCCGCGTCGCCCGCGCTGGCTTTCTCGATGCGCGTCGCGCGCGCCGTGCCGCCCGTGGCTGCAAAGCCGTGCACCTCGATCAGGTCGCCGACGGCGATACCCGCTAGCGACCGCGTCGGGATCGAATCGTCGAACATCGTCTCGTTGTCGACCGTGATCACCTGACCGGCGATCGTGAGCGTGCTCGCCACGGCGTCGACTGCCTGCACGGCACCCTGGATCAGGTGATCCTGCGAAATCGACTTCGCGCGGGCCACACCCTGCGCATCCACTTCGGCCGTCAGGTGAATGACCTCACCGACCCTGAGCTGGCCCGCCGTGGCGGGCTTGTCCTCGATGCTGACCTGCGCCGAGTCCGTGTCGTAACGCACTCCATTGACGATGACGCTGCCGAAGCCGGCAATCGCACCGGTGACGAACATCGTCTTGGCCGAGCCCGTCGCTGGGGGCGGGTTCGAGGCCGTACCGCCGTCGGTCCCACCTCCTCCGCCGCCGCAGCCGGCGACCAGCAGGGCCACCGCCGCCACCTTCAGGAAATTCCATTGCACTGACTTCATCTCACACCTCTGCACAGCTCGGTACTGATCGGTATCGGGCCTGTCGTTGCAGGCCCGTCTTTACCCCGGAACTCCGGTCAGTCTTCGAGTTCGGCCCGCGTGGCCAGGACGACGTTGCCCACCAGCGATCCGCGCGCCTTGACCATGCGACCCGGTGCCGCCTGGAAGAACGCCGCGGCGTTGATGGTCACGCCGTTCGTATCTCTGAATTCGGTATTGACGTCGGTCGTGACGACGACGCCGCCGACCATGAAATTCGGTGCCGTCACTTTCTCGGCGGTGCCTTCGAGCCGGACTTCGCCTTGGTTGTCGTCACGTTCGAGCTTGGTGGCGACCAGGCCGCTGCCGTCGTTGTAGACGTCGACTTCGACGTAGTCGCCGACGGCGATGCTGGCGAGGCTGAACCGCTGGACGTCGGCGCCACTGTGGTCCTCGAAGCGGGTCAGCGAGTTCACGCGGATCGTGACGCCGAAGACGACGAGGCTGTTGCCGGCCGCGTTCACCGAGTCCACGCGACCCGAGAATTCCGTGTCGCTGCCGCGGCGGAACTGCACCTTGGTCGCGACGATGACGCCCGACGAGTTGAAGCGGCCCTCGACCTCGACTGGCACGTCCAGCGCAAGGCTCGATGCGGTGCCGCCTTCATAGGCGGTCGACGCCGTCGTCGTGACGCGTTGCCCGGCAACCGCGAAATCCGCCGCCGACACGAAGCTCGTGATCAGGCCTTCGTAGTCCGCCTGCTGGTCGGCGCTGCCCGCAGACCCGCCGCTTTCTTTTTCGACCCGGGTCGCGACCAGCACGCCATTGCCATCGACCGTGCCGAAGGCCTCGACGTAGTCGCCGTTCGCCGGCTGCCCGCTGGCGAAGCCGTTCAGCTGCGCGGTCGCATAGGAAACCGTCAACTGGCTGAGCGCAAACCGGCGCGAATTCGTGTCGAGGGAGGCGATCGCGCCCTTGACCTCGACGCTCGCCTGCGCGGCCTTGAGTTCGATGCGGGTGGCCTCGACGACGCCGGTCGTCGCCACCCGCCCGCTCACCTCGATGCGGTCGCCGACGGCGAGGCCCTCGAGGCTGCGCGGCGAGACGCGATCGTCGAAGGACGTCTGCGTGCTGACCTGGACCGTGCGTCCCAGCACGACCAGGCGGAGCTTGGCGAGATCGATGCTCTGCACCGGGCCTTCGACTTCGTCGTTGTAGATCACGCGCGTTGCGGTGCCGCTGATCCCATCCTGTTCGATGCGGCCCTCGATGCGCACGACCTGGCCGACGCGCAGGTCCGCTTCGGTGCCCGGGTTGTCATCCAGCGTGATGGTGGCGCCCGTCGTGACGTAGTGGACGCCATTGACGTGCACGCTGCCGAAGCCGGAGATGGCGCCGGTGGCGGTGACGATGCCGCCGCGATCGATGCCCGCGGTGACGCCGCTCGAACTGCCGCCACCGCAGGCAGCGATCAGGACTGCGACACCCGCCGTCATCCAGCGGCTCATCGTTGCGCGTGCATGCATCATCGTTGTTCTCCGACCGTCCGTTCCTGAATTGCAAAGACCCCCACGCCCAACCGCAGGGTGGCAACCGGCGTCCCTTCGCCCTGTTGCGCCTCGTGCGCGCTCAGCCATTCGTCGCAGCGTTCGAGGAACGCCTGGCCCTCGCGCTCCATGAACGCGCGGAAAGCCGGCAGCTGACGCGGATCGACGTGACGGTTCTGGGCGCGCCCTTCGAAACGAGGCGGCTCCGCAACGTCACGCGATAAGTTGTGCTCGACGGTGGCCGCGAGGTCGGCGATCACTGCGCCCGCGCGCTCGACGGCTTGCCCGTCCATGGCACGCGGCATGTAGAAGCGGCGCAGCGCGCGATAGCGACCGTCCGTCGTGCGCTCGATCGAATGCGTGCGCACCAGTTCCTTGATCAGCGCCGTCACGGGGATGTCGCCCGCATAGCGACGCACCAGTTGTTCGAACGTGGCGCCCTCGCCTTTGGCGTCCAGCGCGCGCGGCTTGCCGAATTCATCGATGAATTCGGGGTCGAGGTGCCAACCCGCCAGGACGCGACTCGCGTGGTTGAGGTCGTCCTCCGCCCGAGCGTCCTGGAGCGGCGCTTCGACTTCGCACTCGCGGTAACGACGCACCTCGCGCCGTGTCATGCCCGTGAGCAGGGCGATGCGCGACACGTTGGTGGGGCGGCCGCGCAGGCCGAATTCCTCCGCCGCGACGCTGACGAAAATGCCGCGCGAGAGCTCGGCGAATTCCTTCCACGTGACGCCGGACTTCAGCAGCCAGCGCGCAATCGGCCGCAGCCAGCGCAGGCTGGCGGTCACGATTGGGCGTTCGGACTGAATTTCCATATATGGGACACTATGTCCCATATGCGGTCTTACTGCAACCCTCGCATCACCAGAATCTCAAACTCGCCTTGAACTGCGAGGCAGGTCACAGGTTCGCAAGGCGCGCCGCGCCCACCCGCCACTGGTCCGCTAGACTCCGCCACCAGGGACGGGATGTGGACACCATGTCGACGACGGACAGGCGCGTAGAGGAGTTGCTGGATCGCTGGCTGGCAAGCGTCGACCTGCACCTGCGCTACCTGAAACTGGACGATGCCGCCTACGCGCGCGCCGAAGCGTGGCCGAAGCACCAGCGACCGAATGCACTGGTCGTGAACCTGGCCCGCACCCGGCTGCTGGAATTGAAGGCGCACCTCAGCGAGCGCCGTGACGCGGGCGATGCGAAATTCGCCGAGTCGCTCGAACTGATGTCTTTCCTGACGAGCCTGCTCGGGTCGGAGCACATCGAGCGTTTCATCCCGCTCGCCACCGGCAAGCCACCCGATCCGGGCACCTCCGGCACGGTGGAGCAACCAAGAATCCGCGCCGCAGCCAAGGCCGCCGCGACCCACAAGTCATCGACTGGAACTCACAAGCGACCGGCCCGCCCCCGCGCCGCCCAGCCTGCAGTCCCTGCACCTCCGCTCGCTGCGCGTCCCGCACCGGCCACGGCGTCGCCGCCACCGCCCATGGACGCAAGGGCGCAACAGGTGGTCGCCGACGCAATTCGCATGCTCGAATGGGGGCGCGAATGGCCCGCGGTCGCAGGGCTGATCGCGCGCATGGCCGATCGCCCGTCCGAAACCGAGATCTGGAAAATCCTGCGCGCCTACCGCACCGAGATTCTCGCCAAGTCGCGCCGCACCGGCTGATTACCCGCACTGCCGTCGTGACACCGTCACGCAGGCTGCGGTACCTTCGCGGCTCCCCCAAGGACCGCCGCTTGAAGGAGCGCCTCACCCATGACGTCTTCCCGTTCATTCGCCATCGCTCTGATCACGACCACGTGCCTGTTGGCCGGCTACGTGCAAGCCCAGGGCGCGCCTTCGAAGGGCGAGCAGGCGCTCAAGTACCGCAAGTCGCTGTACCAGGTGCTGGCCTGGAACTTCGGCCCGATGGGCGCGATGGCGCAGGGCAAGGCGCCCTACGACGCCGCTGAATTCGCGAAGCGGGCGGACCGCGTCGCCTTGATCGCGCCGATGCTGAGTGAAGGGTTCCCGGCCGAATCCAAGGGCCTGCCGCATTCGGAACTGAAGCCCGCAATGTGGGCCAACCGCGCGGACTTCGATGCCAAGATGAAGGATCTCGTCGACCGCAGCGCCACCCTGGCGACGGTGGCGAAGTCAGGCGACTTTGCGAAGAGCAAGGCGGCGTTCTTCGACGCGGCGAACACGTGCAAGGCCTGCCACGACAAGTACAAGGCCGACTGACCGGCTCTTCTCCCGCACCGGCTTCGTTCCCTGGAACGACCAGCGTCCTAGAAGAAGCTGACCGACGCCTCTGGCGCCGCACGGATCGCGAGCGCCAGGGCGACGACCAATGTGATCACGATGACGACCGCGAGCCCGCCGCGCGAGGAACCGATGCCCTCCGCCGCCGCCTTACGGCCCGTCCAGAACGCGCGCACCAGGCCAAGCCGCCGTCTGCCGTCGTACCACGCGATGGCGACGAGGTGCATGACAATCAGCGCAACCAGGACAGTGGAATTGAGGTCGTGCAGACCGGTGAGGCCGTTGCTGGTCTCCTGCGTCACCCAGCCATAGAACGGGCCGGCATTCGCGATTTCATCGTTGGCGAACAATCCCGTGCCCGCCTGGATCGCCAGCGACGCCAGGAACACCAGTACGCTGGCAGCACCGACCGGATTGTGGCCCGCGCTCGGGTACGGTTGCCGGCCACGCAGGTAGTCGATCACTGCACGCGGGCCGCGCAGGAACGACTGGAAGCGCGAATACCGCGGGCCCGCGAAACCCCAGGCGAGCCGAAATCCGGTCAGCACCACGACGGCATACCCGCAGCGGCGATGCCAGTCGAACCACTCGATCCCCGCATAGTGCGTAGCAAACGAACCGGCGACGGCAAGCACGAGCGCCCAGTGAAACACCCGCAGCGGCCAGTCCCAGACCAGCGCCGTCTCGTTTGCGGATTCGTGAGCAGGAGTGAGGGTCATCGTCGCTTGCTTCGTTCCGAGGTGAAAGCCGGATTCCATTGCCGAACACGGTGACGCGCAGGGATTTTTCGCCTACCGTTGCGACCCGCCAGCGCCGTTACCGCGCGCTGCGAGCGGAGTTTCATGCCGAACCTGGATCCCGTCATCCTGTTTTTCCTGCTGGGCGCATTCGCGGGCCTGGCCAGGGCCGAGTTGCGCCTGCCGGCATCCATCTACGATTTCGTCAGCACGCTGTTGCTGCTTGCGATCGGCCTCAAGGGCGGCGTGGAACTGGCGCGCGCCGGTGAAGGCATCCCAGCCGTCGAACTCGCGGCCTTGCTGGCCCTCGGCTTCGGGCTGCCGATCCCCGCCTTTCTCGTCGCACGTCACCTCGGCCGTCTGACCCGCGCCGATGCGGCGTCGCTGGGCGCACATTATGGCTCGGTCAGCGTTGGCACGTTTGCGGTGCTCATCGGTCACCTGGCCGCGCAGGGCATTGCGTACGAAGCGCGTGCCCCGGTGTGGGTGGTGGTGCTCGAAGTGCCGGCGATCCTCACGGGCATCGTACTGGCGCGCGGCTTCGGCGGCGACGTGGCATGGAAGCCGCTGCTGCGCGAACTGCTGCTCGGCCGCAGCATCGTGCTGCTGCTGGGCGGTCTCGCGATCGGCTGGATCAGCGGGCCTGATGGCACGGCTTCGATCCAGCCGCTGTTCTTCGGGCTGTTCAAGGGCATCCTCGCGCTGTTCCTGCTCGAGATGGGACTGATCGCCGCCACGCAACTGGGCGCGTTGAAGCGCAATGCGGTGTTCCTGGTGCTGTTCGGCGTGCTGATGCCATTGTTCGGCGCCGCCGTTGGCGCCTTGCTAGGCCGCGCGATTGGCCTGTCCCCGGGCGGCATCTTCGTCCTCGCGACGCTCGCGGCCAGCGCCTCCTACATCGCCGCTCCGACCGCAATGCGCACCGCCGTGCCCGAGGCCAATCCGGCGCTGTCGCTCACGGCGTCGCTTGCCGTCACTTTCCCCTTCAACATCCTCGTCGGCATTCCGATCTATCATCGACTGGCGACAATGGTCGCTTCCCTCTGAGATCACCCAAGTGCAGCACTACACGCGACGCATGGTCACGATCGTCACCGAAGCGGCGCTCGAGCGCGCGCTGGTGGCCGAACTGGAATCGCTGGGCGTTCGCGGCTTCACGATCACCGACGCGCGCGGCAAGGGCAGCCGCGGACTGCGCCAGTCCGACTGGGCCCAGGAAGGCAACATCCGCGTCGAAGTCATCTGCGATCCGGCGGTCGCGGACAAGATCGCAGAACGAGTGCGCGACAGGTTTTACGATCATTACGCGATGATCCTGTTCATGCAGGACGTGAGCGTGCTGCGATCCGACAAGTTCTGATGTCCTCCAACCGCAGCGCACTCCTGCCTTGACCCGCCAGGTGGAAGATCCCGTGAGCTCCGCCGCCGCCTCCTTGCCAGCGGCGGGACTGCTGCGAAGACTCGCGGCTATGCTCTACGACGGCCTGCTGGTCCTGGCGGTGATGATGATCGTCACCGCGAGTTTCCTGCCGCTGACCGGTGGCGAGGCCGTGACCTGGAAGAGCTTCCCGCTCCTGGCAGTGCCGTACTGGGCGATGCTGGTCGCCTCCATCGTCTTCTACTTCGGCTTGCCCTGGACCCAGCGTGGCCAGACGCTGGGCATGGCGTCGTGGCGGCTGCGCGTACAGCGCGACGACGGTTTCCTGCTGACGTGGCGGGACGTGGTGGTGCGACTGGGCGCCAGCCTCCTCTCGTGGCTGCCGGCGGGGCTCGGCTGGGTGTGGGCGTTGTTCGATCGTGAGCGCCGTACCTGGCATGACTCGCTTTCGCACTCGCGGGTCGTTGTGTTGCCCAAGGCGCGGAAGGCCGGGAAGTGACAGGCGTGCGATCCGGTTCAGTTTCCGAATCGCGGGAAGAAGACACGCGATTCGGAAACTGAACCGGATCGCACGCTCGACACGCCGCGCCTGAGCGAGCCGTTCGGCGGACCGAACGACTCGCACGGCGCAAGTGGGGTCACGCAAAGAGATCGGCGCTGACGTTATCGGTTCAACGACCACGCAGCCACCGATGCAACGCGGCGCCCATCGAGACAACCCAAGGGTTGCGACACAAACCAATTCCAACGCTGCACGATGCTGCCTGGCCGCAACGATGCGGCGCGGTCATTGACGCAGTGAATCTGGGTTAATCGGCGTGCCACCGGCACTTCGCGATCGATTCCAAGCGCCGCCTCGACGCTACTGCGCCGTGCAAATTTTCGGTCCGCCGAAAATTTGCACAGGCGCAGTCTCGCAAGCGGTCGATCCGGGGCCTTTCCCCGGGCGCGTGTCTGCCTTTCCAAGCCCGGGAAAAGGCCCCGGATCGATCGCCTTGCTTCCGCGCCTACCTGAAAATCAGCGGTTACGCCAAAGGAGCGTCCCCGTCACCACGCCGAGCAACGCCGTCGGGAGCCAGCCCACCATCCAGGGAGGCAAGCTGAACAACGCGCCGCTGCTCTCGAGCGTCTGGCTCAGCAGCACGAAGCCCGCGCCGATCAGCACGCCGATCACGGTGCGAGCACCCTGCCCCGAATTGCGCAGCGATCCCACGCAGAACGGCAGCGCCAGGATGATCACCAGCAGCACGGCGACGAACCGCGCCAGTCGCGACCAGTACGCGGCCTCGAACCGGGCCGACTGCAGCTCGTTGCGTTGCAGGTGCGCGATGTAATCGCGCAGGTCACGCAGGCCCATCGTTTCGGGCTCGGCAATCGCGAGACCGAGGAATTCCGACGACAACGACGTGCGCACGTCGCGCTCGTTGTCGCGATCGACGGTCGCTGCGAGCGAATCGCGCGCGAACGTGGTGCCCACGTATTTCTCGAGCCGCCACACCTGGTCGCCCTTGACGCTCGCCGACTCGGCCCGGCCGACGCTCACGAGTTTTCGCGCACGATCGACCTGGAACACCTTGATGCCGCCGAAGCGCGTGCTGGCGGACTGCTGGTCGACGCTGATGATGGTGTCGCCATCGCGCACCCAGGTCGCGCGGTTGCCGGCGAGATTGAACTCGTCGAACTTGGCAAAGACCTTGAGTTGCCGCGCGTACTGCCCGAGCGGTGGCGCCACGTATTCACCGATGACGAACATCAGCGACGCCAGGATCAGGCCGGCGGTGCCTAGCCAGAGGCAGAAGCGCAGCGTCGTCACGCCCGACGAGCGCATGACGATGAGTTCGCTGCCACGCGCCAGGTTGCCGAGGCCGAGCAGCGAGCCGATCAACGCCGCCACGGGCAACAACTGGAACAGGTAGCTCGGCAGGTTCAGGGCGACGAACAGCAGGGCCTGCGTGGCCGTGTAGTTGCCGACGCCGATGTCGTCCTGCTGGCCGATGAACATGAACAGCGCGCCGAGCGCGAGCAGCACGATCATCACCAGCGCCGTGTAGCCGAGCACGGTGCGGATCACGTAACGGCCGAGGATTCCCGTCATGTCGGCACGATCTCAGCCTGTCGCCGCGGCACTGGCCGGACGACGGTGCCAGGGCATGCGCCAAGGCTTGCGGGGATGGAGCTCACTCCAGAGCAGCCAGGCAGCGATCAGGAGCGGCACCAGATGGACCCACCAGAGGCCGAGTTGCCCGCCCGGCGAGTCTTTCTGGATCCAGACGCGCACCGCCGCCAGCATGTTCGAGTAAAGGAAGTACGCGAGCACGGCGTAGCCGACACGCGCAAACCGGCCCTGGCGCGGACGCAGGCGTGCGAGCGGCACCGCGAGCACCATCAGCACGAGCGCCATGACGGGCACCGCGGTGCGCCACGCCAGCTCGGCACGGTCTTTTGGATCCGCCGACGCCATCAGCGTCGCCGTGGCCTTCATCTCGATCTTGCTCTTGCCCGCCTTCGCCTCGGGCAGGCGCACCGGAATTCCGTGCTCCTGGAACTCGACGATGCGCCAGTTCGGCGTGCCGGGCACGCCCTCGTAACGGCGTCCGTCGTACAGGATGAACATCTGCTCGGGCTGGCCCGCGCCACGCTGGACCGCCCGCTCGGCCATGGCGACCTCGATCTTGTCGCCGGCACTGCGCTGCACGAATACGCCGTAGAGTTCGCCTGTCTTCTCGACACGCTCGGCATAGAACACGGCTTCACCGCCGGCGAAACTGCGGAAGCGGCCCGGCTCGAGCGCGCCGAACTGGGCTGCCCGCGTCGCCTCGAGGCGGAGCTCGTTCGATTTGATCCAGGCAGCCGGCACGACGCGGTAGGACAGCACCGCGAGCAGGACCGCAACGACCACCGCCAGCAGTGCTATCGGTCGATAGATCCGCAGCGGTCCGACGCCGCAGGCCGTCATCGCCGTCATCTCGCTCTCGTGGTACAGGCGCCCGAGCGCCAGCACGATCCCGAGGAACAGGCCGATGGGCAGCAGCACCGTAAGTTGCTGCAGCGTGGTCAGGCCGATCAGCGTCAGCACGATGTCTGCGGGAAAGCCGTTCGCAGCCGCCTGCCCGAGCACCCGCGCGAACTGGTTCGAGAGCAGCACGACCAGCAGCACGCCGGTGACCGCGACGAAGGTCCACGTCACTTCGCGCAGCAGGTAACGGTCCAGGCGATTGAGCAAAGTTCGCGGGCCTCGGCGGGAATCGGTAAACTCGCGCGCTCAGTTTAACGGGCGAACCGGCCGCCGGGTACAAACTCGACCCGCGCCGCAGGCCTTAAGGATAGAGGACCGACCGATGCGCCTATTCGTCGCCACTGCCGCCCCCCACCGCCAGAAGACCGATTGCGCCATCATCGGGCTGCATGAGGGCGGCGCCGGGCTCACCGGCGCAGCCGCTGCACTCGATTCCGCACTGGAAGGCCGCCTCGGCCGGTTGATCAAGCGCGGCGACGTGCATGGCAAGACCGGCGAACTGCGCCTGATCGACACCGACGGCGCCGCCTGCGAGCGCGTCCTGGTCGTCGGCCTGGGCAAGAAAAACAGTTTTGGCCGCAAGCAGTACCGCAAGGCGCTGGTGTCCGCGCTGGGCGCGATTGCCAAGACCGGCGCCCGCGATGCCGTGAGCTACCTCGCGGAAACGATCGACGTGCCCGACGCTTATTACGACGCCCGCCTCGCCGCCGAAGCGGTCGGCGCCGCGCTCTACCGCGTCCCCGCCATCCGCAGCGCGCGCAAGCCGGCAGAACCGGCGCTGAAGTCGTTTGGCATCGCCATTGCGGAGGCCGGCCAGAAGTCGGCCACGCAGCGCGGCCTCGATCACGGCCAGGCGATCGCCGCGGGCTCCGCCCTGACACGCGACCTCGCCAACCTGCCGGCCAACGTCTGCACGCCGGGCTACCTCGCGCAGCAAGCGAAGGAACTCGCCCGCTCGTACAAGTCCGTGCGCACGCAGGTGCTCGAAGAACGCGACCTGAAGCGGCTGAAGATGGGCTCCTTCCTGTCCGTCACCAATGGCACCGACGAGCCGGCCAAGCTGATCGTCATGCGCTACGACGGCGGTCGCGCGGGCCAGGCGCCCGTCGTACTGGTCGGCAAGGGCGTCACGTTCGACAGCGGCGGTATCTCGCTCAAGCAGCCGCCGGGCATGGACGAAATGAAGTTCGACATGACGGGCGCAGCCAGCGTCTTCGGCGCGATCAAGGCCGCGGCCGAGATGGGGCTCAAGCTCAACGTCGTCGGCATCGTCCCAGCCTGCGAGAACATGCCGAGCGGCCGCGCGACCAAGCCCGGCGACATCGTCCGCAGCATGTCTGGCCAGACGATCGAAGTGATCAACACCGATGCCGAAGGCCGCCTGATCCTCTGCGACGCGCTCACCTATGCGCGCCGCTTCAAGCCGGCGGCGATCGTCGACATCGCGACGCTGACGGGCGCCTGCGTGATCGCGCTCGGCGCGCACCTGAGCGCCGTCATGAGCAACGACGACGAACTGGCCGGTGAACTCACCGCAGCCGGCCTGCGTGCGGAAGACCGCTGCTGGCACATGCCGATGGCCGAGGAATACCACGAACAGCTCAAGAGCAATTTCGCGGACTTCACCAATTCCTGCGGTCGCGACGGCGGCGCCATCACGGCCGCATGCTTCCTCGCCAAGTTCACGGACGGGCTGCACTGGGCCCACCTGGACATCGCGGGCACGGCGTACCTCACGGGTTCGCACAAGGGCAGCACCGGACGCCCGGTGCCGCTGCTGATGGACTTCCTGCTCGGCCGGGCCTGATGCCGCCCTGCACGGACCGTGGGCGCGCCTAAAGTCGACTTCTACACGCTGGGCGAGCCCGACCGCCGGGCCCGTCTTGTCACGGCGTGCCGCCTCGCCGAAAAAGCCTACGAACAGGGCCTGCGCGTGGTCGTCCGCACGACCAGCGCCGCGGAAACCGCGGAATTCGACGAGCTGCTGTGGACCTTTTCCGACCGCAGCTTCGTGCCGCACGTCGTCTGGCCGGCTGAGCCGGACGCAGTTGCGGCCACGCCGGTCCTGGTGGGCAGTTCCAGCCTCCCCCCGAGTCACCGCGACGTGCTGATCAACCTCGCGCCCGATGCACCCGCCGACTTTTCCGCCTATGCTCGCGTCTGCGAAGTGGTCGGCGGCGACGAAGACGCCAGGAAGGCGGGCCGTCACCGCTGGCGAACGTACCGTGACGCAGGATGCGCCCCCGAGGCGCATCCGCTCTGAGCGAGGCCCCGCCGCACCATGAACAACCTGCCCAGCGACGAGATCCCGGTCCTGACGGACATCGTCGAACCGAACGTCGGTTCGGCCTCGGCCTTCATCAACGACACCAGCCGGTTCCTGGGCGAGCTCGAAGCGCACCTGACGGCGGTGGTCCACGAGCAGACGGACGAACTGGTCCATAACGCCCTGCGCGAAATGGAAGCCCTGCTGCTCGAGCAGGTCTCGGACCGCCTCAAGGCCGAGCTGCCGCAACTGATTTCGCGGGTCATCGCCGAGCACTTCCGGGGCCCCGGTCTCACGAACTGAGACGGGCGACTGCGGGACTCCCGCTATAATCGACGGTTCGCGAACGAGGCCGTCGATGGACAAAAGCTACTCCCCCCGAGATATCGAGTCCCGCATCTACGCTGCCTGGGAAGCGGCCGGCTGGTTCGCACCCGTCGGTGACGGCACGCCCTACTGCATCGTCATCCCGCCGCCCAACGTCACGGGCACGCTGCACATGGGCCACGCCTTCCAGCACACGCTGATGGACGTGCTGACCCGACTGCACCGCATGGACGGCGATCGCACGCTCTGGCAACCGGGCACAGACCACGCGGGCATCGCCACGCAGATGGTCGTCGAGCGCCAGCTCGCCGCCGACGGCAAGACGCGCCACGACCTCGGCCGCGAGCAATTCGTCGAACGCGTGTGGGAATGGAAAGAGGAATCGGGCGGCACGATCTCGCGCCAGATGCGCCGGCTCGGCAACTCGGTCGACTGGTCGCGCGACCGCTTCACGATGGACGAAGGTCTTTCCGCCGCGGTGCTCGAAGTCTTCGTGCGACTGCACGAGGACGGCCTGATCTATCGCGGCAAGCGGCTCGTGAACTGGGACCCGGTGCTGCACACGGCACTGTCCGACCTCGAAGTGATCGCGGAGCCCGAGGCCGGCAACCTGTGGCACCTGCGCTACCCGCTCGCGGACGGCAGCGGGTACATGATCGTTGCGACCACGCGTCCCGAGACGATGCTTGGCGACACGGCCGTCGCCGTGAATCCAGAGGATGAGCGCTACAAGCACCTGGTCGGCCAGCAGGTCCGCTTGCCGCTCACCGGCCGCCTGGTGCCGATCATTGCCGACGACTATTGCGATCCGGCGTTCGGCAGCGGCTGCGTCAAGATCACGCCGGCGCACGACTTCAACGACTACGAAATCGGCAAGCGTCACTCGCTGCCGATGGTCAACATCTTCACGGCCGACGCGACGCTCAACGACGAAGTGCCGGTGCAGTACCGGGGCCTCGACCGCTTCGAGGCCCGCAAGCGCGTGGTGGCCGACCTCGAAGCAGCCGGGCTGCTCGAGAAAGTCGATCCGCACACGCTGCCAGTACCGCGCGGCGACCGCAGCCAGGCCGTGCTCGAACCCTGGCTCACGGACCAGTGGTACGTGCGCATCGCGCCGCTGGCAGCGCCAGCCATCGCGGCCGTCGAGGATGGCCGCATCCGCTTCGTCCCGGACAACTGGTCGAAGACGTACTTCCAGTGGATGCGCAACATCCAGGACTGGTGCATCAGCCGCCAGCTCTGGTGGGGCCATCGCATTCCTGCGTGGTACGACGAGAACGGCAACATCTTCGTCGCGCGCAGCGAGGCGGAGGCACAGGCAGCCGCGACGACGCACCACGGGAAGCCCGTCGCCCTGCGCCAGGACGAGGACGTGCTCGACACGTGGTTCAGTTCGGCGCTGTGGCCGTTCTCGACGCTCGGCTGGCCGCAGCAGACGAAGGAGCTCGCGGCCTTCTACCCGACGTCGGTGCTGGTCACCGGCTTCGACATCATCTTCTTCTGGGTGGCCCGGATGATCATGATGGGCCTCAAGTTCCAGGACGACGTGCCCTTCCGCGAGGTCTACATCACCGGACTCATCCGCGACGAGCACGGCAACAAGATGTCGAAGTCGAAGGGCAACATCATCGACCCGCTCGACCTCATCGACGGCATCGACCTGGAGACGCTGGTTGCCAAGCGCACCACCGGCCTGATGCAGCCGCAGATGAAGAACGCCATCGAGAAGGCGACGCGCAAGCAGTTCCCGCAGGGCATCCCGTCCTTCGGCACCGATGCGCTGCGCTTCACCTTCGCGGCGCTCGCCACGATGGGTCGCGACATCCGCTTCGACCTCGGCCGTGTCGAGGGCTACCGCAATTTCTGCAACAAGCTGTGGAACGCGGCGCGTTACGTGCTCATGAACACCGAGGAGCACGCTGCGGACATCGCGGGCGGCCCGTGCGAGTACTCCGTCGCGGACCGCTGGATCCGTGGCCGCCTCGGCGCCGCGGTGGCCAGCGTGCGTGCCAATCTCGCGGCCTATCGCTTCGACCTCGCCGCGCAGGCGATGTACGAATTCGTCTGGTACGAATTCTGCGACTGGTACCTGGAACTGTCTAAGCCCGTGCTACAGGCGGCCGACGCGGATCCCGCCGCACGGCGTGGCACCCGCCGCACGCTGCTCGAGGTGCTCGAGGGCACGCTGCGCATGCTGCACCCGCTGATGCCTTTCATCACCGAAGAGATCTGGCAGAAGGTCGGGCCGCTTGCCGGCCGCACGGGGCACACGATCATGCGACAGCCCTACCCGACGGCTGCGGAATTCCCGCCGGATGCGACTGCCGAGCGCGACATCGCCGCGCTGCAGGCCGTGGTGCTCGGCATCCGCCAGATCCGCGGCGAACTCGACGTGCCGCATTCGCGCGCGACGCCCGTATACGTGCGCAGCGACAAGGCTGGCGATGCCGAAGCGATCGGTGCGCTCTCCGCAACGATCCGCAAGATCGCGAACCTGGAGTCGATCGAGCTCGTGCAGTCGGAGGCGCACCTGCCGCCCTGCGCGATCGCGATCAGCGCCGGGCGCACGGTGCTTGCTCCGTTCGATCGTCTCGTCGACGACGTGTCGGCGGAGCTGGCGCGGCTCGAAAAGCGCAAGGCCAGGACCGCGCAGGAGCGAGACAAGTGCGCGGCCAAGCTGGCCAACGCGAACTTCGTCGCCAATGCGCCGGAGAGCGTCGTCGTGCAGGAGCGCGACCGCATCGCCGAGTTCGAGCGCCAGCTCGGGCAGCTCGGCGAGCAGATGCGACGGCTGGCGGCGCTTGCGACGCCGGTGGGCGGCTGACGTGTCGGCCGCCGCAGAACCCGTCGCAGCGGCCGAGCCGTCGCTGCATGCGCTCATCGATGCCGCCGTGGCGGGCCTCAACGAGATCATCCTCGGCAAGGAAACGCAGGTTCGCCTGTGCCTCGCCTGCCTGTTCGCACGGGGGCACCTGCTGATCGAGGACATCCCGGGCGTTGGCAAGACCACCCTGGCCCACGCCCTCGCCCGCTCGCTGGGACTCTCGTACCAGCGCATCCAGTTCACGAGCGACCTGCTGCCGGCGGACATCATCGGCGTGTCGGTATTCGAAGCCGACACGGGGCAGTTCCGCTTCCATCGCGGGCCTGTCTTTGCGCAGCTCGTGCTCGCGGACGAAGTGAACCGGGCGACGCCCAAGGCGCAGAGCGCGCTGCTCGAGGCAATGGAAGAGCACCAGGTCACGGCCGACGGCCAGACCTATCCGCTCACCGAACCGTTCTTCGTCATCGCGACGCAGAACCCTGCGTACCAGGTCGGCACGTATCCGCTGCCGGAGTCGCAGCTCGACCGTTTCCTGATGCGCATCGAGCTCGGCTACCCCGCCGCGTCACTCGAGCGGCAGCTGCTGCTCGGTCGCGATCGTCGCGACCTGCTCACCGAACTCACGACGGCGATCACGCCGCAGCAGCTGCTGCGCCTGCAGGGCGCCGTGCCGAAGGTGCATGCGTCCGATGCGCTGCTCGATTACGTACAGGCCGTGGCGCGCTACACGCGGCAGGCGCCGGAGTTCGAAGCCGGGCTGTCGCCGCGTGCCGTGATTGCGCTGCTGCGTGCGGCCCAGTCGTGGGCCTTCATGCACGGGCACGAAGGCGTGCTGCCGGAAGACGTGCAAGCCGTGCTGCCCTCCGTCGTCGGACACCGACTCGCGCCGCGCGACGAGGCCCGCTTCCGCAACGCCAGCGAGATCGGTCAACACGTGTTGGCGGCCGTCGCCGTTCCCTGAGCGCGATGCGCCGCCTGCTGCCGGACCTGCGGGCGCGAATCGAACGGCGCACGCGCGCGTGGATCCGGCGTCGACAGGGCGCGGACACGGATCCCGTCGAACTGCGCCGCCAGCGCATCTACATCCTGCCCACCCGGCTCGGGGTCGCGTACGGCGCGATGCTCTTCGCCATGCTGCTCGGCGGCATGAACTACAACAACAACCTGGGACTCGGCCTCACGTTCATGCTCGTGAGCCTGGGCCTCGTGACCATGCATCACGCGCACGGCACGCTGGCCGGGGTGCGCCTGCGCCTGCTCGAGGCGGTGCCGGGATTCGTGGGCAGCGACGTCCGGTTCCGCCTGCTGCTCGAGCATTCATCGAACGTCGCCCGGCCCGCCCTCGAGATCGGCCGCACGCAGGAAGGACCGGGCAACGTCACGGCCGACCTGCCACCCCGGGGAACCTGCGAAGCAACGCTGGTCCTGCCGGCCCAGCATCGCGGCCGCGTCGCGCTCGATCGCTTCATCGTCTCGACCAGCCATCCCTTCGGCCTCTTCCGCGCGTGGGCCGTCGTGCATCCGGCGTATTCCGCCATCGCCTGGCCGAGACCCGCGGAGCGTGGCATGACGCCCCCGCGGACCGCGACGGATACGGGAGGCGCGCAATCAGGCGCAATCGGTGAAGAAGACTTCGCCGGCCTGCGGCCGTTCCAGCCCGGCGATTCGCTGCGACGTGTCGCCTGGAAAGCCTATGCGCGCGGCCACGGCCTGCACACCAGGCAGTACGCGGGCACCGACGTCGTCTCGCACGTCTTCGACTACGAGAGTCTTGTGGGACTCGCCGTGGAATCGCGGCTCGAACAACTCTGCCGCTGGGTGCTCGATGCGCAGGAGCGTGGCGAAGCCTTCGCCTTGCGCTTGCCGGGCACGTCCATCGAGACCAACGTCGGACCGGCCCACCGCGAGCGTTGCCTGAACGCGCTGGCGCTGTTTGACGCGCGGGAGACTGCGCATGCGTGAACCGGGCGCCTCGACGCGGATCCGTGGACTGGACTGGGCGCTGGCCGCGCTGGCTGCCGCGGTTGCACCGCACGTGCCGCACCTGCCGGCGTGGGTCACGTTGCTGCTGCTCGCCGTGTGCGCGTGGCGCTGGACAGCCGACCTGCGCGGCTGGAGGCTCGCGTCCCTGCCCCTGCGCGTCGTCGTCGTGCTGGTATCGACGGTCGCAATTTTCGGCACGTACCGCACGCTGAATGGCATCGAAGCCGGCACGGCATTACTTGTGTTGATGGCAGCCGCGAAGCTGCTCGAGACCCGCACGTCCCGCGACCTCACCGTCATCGTCTTCATCAGCTGGTTCCTGCTCTACGCCGCGCTGTTGCGGGAACAGTCGCTGTTGCAGTTGCCCTGGCTGCTGGGCAGCGCGTTCCTGACCGCCGTTGCCCTGATGCGCGTGCATGCGTCGTCGGCACAGGCGCCGGCGCGCCACATCGTCCGCCGCACGCTGCTGCTGTTGCTGCAGGCTGCCCCGCTCGCCTTGCTGCTGATCCTGCTGTTTCCGCGCCTGCCCGGGCCGTTCTGGGGCATCGATTCACACAGCGAGGCCCGGACCGGTCTCGACGACGAGATGACGCCCGGCGACGTCTCCGACTTGAGCGCATCCGGCGAGGTCGCTTTCCGCGCACGGTTCTTCGGCGCGATACCGCCGCCGCCGCAACGCTACTGGCGCGGACCCGTGCTGCACGATTTCGACGGGCGCAGCTGGCGGCGGCCGCGCGCGCAGATTTTTCCGCAGACGCAGGTGGCGTTCCGTGGACCCGCGATCCGCTACCAGATCACGCTGCAGCCGCACGCGCGGCGCTGGGTCCTTGCGCTCGACCTGCCGTCGGAATGGCCGCAACGCGAGATCACGCAGGCGTACGACCTGACGCTGCTGTCGGCACGCCCCATCAACAACGTGGCCGCCTTCAAGCTCACTTCGCACCCGGGTTACACTGCCGGCGCGACGCTGGCGCACTCAATGCGGCGCAAGGATCTGGACCTGCCGCGCGATGGCAGCAACGCGCGCAGCGTCGCTCTCGGTCGCGAACTCGCGGCTCGCCACGCCGGCAACCCGCGCGCCATCGTGCGCGAGCTGCTCGACATGTTCCGCCAGCAGCCGTTCGAATACACGATGCAGCCGCCACGGCTCGCCGAAAACTCCGTCGATGAGTTCCTGTTCTCGACGCGCCAGGGCTTCTGCGAGCACTACGCCTCGGCCTTTACGGTGGTGATGCGTGCGGCCGGCGTGCCGGCGCGTGTCGTTACCGGATACCAAGGGGGCGAGATCAATCCTTACGGTGGCTACCTGATCGTGCGCCAGTCCGACGCGCACGCGTGGTCCGAAGTCTGGATCGAAGGCAGCGGCTGGATGCGGGTCGACCCCACCGCGGCCGTGGCTCCCGAGCGCATCCGGGGCGGCCTGATCGATGCGGTAGCTGGGGACGAACCGGTCCCCGGCCGGCTGCGCGACGCGAGCCCCGTCTGGTTGCAGGTCGAAATGGGCTGGGACGCGGTCAACGATTTCTGGAACCAGCGCGTCGTGCGCTTCGATGCGCAGTCGCAGTTCGACCTGCTCGAGCGGCTCGGCGTCGACGATCCTGACTGGCGCGCGCTCGGCCTCGGGCTGGCCGCAAGCCTCGCTGCTTTCTTCGTCGCGCTGTCGGCCTACCTCGCCTGGCGTTACCGCGCACCGCCGCGGGACTGGCCGGGCCGGTTGCACGATGTCGTCGTCGCGCGCCTGCGCAAGCGCGGACTGACGCCGGGCCCCGCCGAGGGCCCCGTCGCTTTCATCGAGCGCGCCGAAGCGGCCTGTCCCGACCTCGCGCCACGGTTGGCCGACATCCGGAAGCTTTACGCAGCGCTGCGGTACGGCCCCGCGCCCCGGACCGGCGACCTGCAGCGCCTCAAGCATGCCGTGAACTCCCTGCGGGTCAGATGACGCGCAGGCGCGACGAGCGCGGCCTCGGGTATGCTTTGTCCATTCAAGGGGGACCGACGATGGCCGTGACCGACAAGAAGTTCGAGGCAGCTGCGAACGACATCAAACAGCTCACCAGGCGTCCAGACGACGAGGACATGCTGCGGCTATACGCGCTGTACAAGCAGGGCTCCGAAGGCGACGTGCAGGGCGAGCGCCCGGGCGCCTTCTCGTTCGTCGACCGCGCCAAGTACGACGCCTGGGCGAAGCTCAAGGGCACCGACCAGGCGAAGGCTCGCGAGAACTACGTGAAGCTCGTCGAGCGGCTGAAGAAGGCCTACGGCTGAACCAGCGTGAGCGCCGCGATCGCTGCCATCCTGGCGGTCGCCATTGCGGTGCTCGCGGGTCTGCTGGTGCCGCCGCTGCTGCGCCGACGCCGGCGGCGTCTCGCCTTCGGCCAGGCCTTGCCCGAGCCGATGCGCGTCGCCATCGCGCGCAACGTTCCCGTCACGCTATCGTTGCCCCCGGACCTTGCCCGGCGCCTAGATGGGCTCATCGTTTCGTTTATCGCCGAGAAGCAGTTCGTCGGCTGCAACGGGCTCGAGCTCAGCGATGAGATCCGGGCGACGATCGCCGCGCAGGCGTGCCTGCTGCTGCTCGGTCGGCGCGGGCTGTACGACGAACTGCAGTCCATCCTCGTGTACCCCGGTGCGTTCTGGGTCGAAGACGAAGTGCACGACGACGATGGGCTGGTGACGCAACGTCGCCGCGAACTCTCCGGCGAAGCCTGGGACTCGCACCGGATCATCCTGTCCTGGGAAGACATCGAGGAGACCGCACGCCGGCCCGCAGACGGCTACAACGTGGTGCTGCACGAGTTCGCGCACTACCTGGACGCGGAAGGCCGCGGCCTCGCACCTCGCCCGCCTTCGCGGGAGCGCCCGTCCAGCGACCGGGTGCGGGCCATTGACGCCTGGCATCAGGATCTGGTCGCCGAATACGAAACGCTTTGCGACACCGTGGATCGCGGCGAACCGACCTTTCTCGATCCCTACGCCGCCGAGGACGAGGTCGAGTTCTTCGCGGTCGTCAGCGAGGAATTCATCGAGTGCCCGGCGGAGCTGCGCACAGCGCATCCACGCCTGTATTCGCTGATGAGCGAGTTCTACGGCATCGATCCCGCGGACTGGACTGCACCCGCACCGCGATAGCAGAAGGCCCGGTCACCAAGGTGACGGCGTTCGTTCCGGGTCCTCACCGGGCGAGCGGAAAGGCAGACACGCTCGCCCGGTGAGGACCCGGAACGAACGCCTGATCGACCGCCTGCCGATGATTCGCAACCGGCAATTCCCATGGCTCAAGCACCAGGACGCTTACGACTGCCGACTCTTATCAGCGCGTTTTCGCCGCCACAGATTGACGAAGTGAACAACGACGTCCAGCGCTGCGCCCACCGCCGCCCCCAACGCAACAAACAGGGCGAGTTGCCCGCTTGACGCCCCATACGCTGCACCCAGCGCTGCTCCAATGGCCGTTGAAACACCAATACTCATGCACCGCCTCCGCCAGTTGCCAGCGAGTCGGCCCGCGCGCTGCGCGCCGCGATCGTCAGCACCCAGCCGCCACTGATGAACAGCAGCAGGATCGAGAGAATCGACAGGCGCTGGTCGTGCGTGACCGCCGCCGTCACGCCCACGAGGATCGGGCCGACGATTGCCGACGCCTTACCCATCATGTTGTAGAAGCCGAAAAACTCGGACGACTTCCCTGCGGGCACCAGGCGCCCGTAATAGCTCCGGCTCAATGACTGGATGCCACCCTGCACCAGCCCGATCACCACGGCGAGCAGGAAGAAGTCGGACACGTCATCGACGAAATACGCGAAGCACGTGGCCCCGACGTAAACGGCCAGCGCGATGAAGATGCCGTTGAGCGCGCCGATCCGGCGCCCGATCCAGCCGTAAGCCAGCGCCGCGGGGAATCCCACGAACTGGGTGAGCAGCAGCGCCTTGATCAGGCCGGCCTGGTCCAGGCCCAGCGACATCCCGTAGTCGATCGCCATCTTGATGATCGTGTTCACGCCGTCGATGTACAGGACGTACGCGATCAGGAACAGCATCAGGGACTTGTAACGGCGTATCTCACCGAGGGTGTTGCGCAATTCGCCGAGGCCGAGCCGCACCGCTTCGCGCGCGCTGACGGCCGCCCTCTCCGACGCCTTCTCTTTTACGAAGAAAACGCACGGCAGCGCGAACACGAACCACCAGATGCCGGTCATGACGAACGACATGCGCACCGCGTCGCCCGCATCGGCCAGGCCGAAGGTCGCGGGCTGCAGGGTCATGAACACGTTGACGGCGAACAGCAACCCGCCGCCCAGGTAGCCCAGCGCATAGCCGAATCCCGAGACGACGTCGTATTCGTCGGGCTCCGCCACGTGCAGCAACAGCGAGTCGTTGAAGACGATGCCGCCCCAGAAGCCGAGGGACGCGACGATGTAGAGGACCGCGGCACCCTGCCAGTGGCCTTGTGCGACCAGCGCGAGCCCGGCCGTGGCCGCGGCCCCCAGTGCAGTGCACATCAGCAGCAGTCGCACGCGCGAACTGCTGCGGTCTGCGATCGCACCGAGAACGGGTGCCAGCAGCGCGACGATCAGGCTCGCAATGCCACTGGTGACGCCGAGTCGAAACGTGCTTTCGGTGGCGACGACGCCCGCGTTCCAGTACTGCTTGAAAAAGACGGGAAAGAAGCCCGCCATCACCGTCGTCGCGAACGCGGAATTGGCCCAGTCGTAGAACGCCCAGGACAGGACTGGCCGGCGGCGCAGGACGGCCTTGCTGGTCACTCCTCGCTCACGCCGCGCTCGCCAGGTGCTCGCGCGTTTCGCGGAAGGTGATGTCGGGCCAGCGCTCGAGCGTCAGCTGCAGGTTGACGCGTGTCGGCGCCAGGTAGACCAGCGCGCCCGAATGATCGAGCGCGAGGTTGTCGTGGGCCTTGTCGCGGAATTCGGCGAGCTTCTTCGGGTCCTGGCAGTAGACCCAGCGCGCGGTGTAGACACTGATGGCGTCCCAGCTGGCCTGCACCGAGTATTCGTCCTGCAGGCGGAAGGCGACGACGTCGAACTGCAACTGGCCCACGGCGCCGAGGATGAGGTCGTTGTTGCGCAGCGGCCGGAACAGCTGCGTTGCGCCCTCCTCGCACAACTGGTCGAGGCCCTTCTGCAGCGCCTTCATGCGCAGCGGATCCCGCAGCACCACGCGACGGAACAGCTCCGGCGCGAAGTTCGGGATGCCGGTGAACATGATCTTCTCGCCTTCGGTGAGCGTGTCGCCGATGTTGATCGTGCCGTGGTTGTGCAGGCCGATGATGTCGCCGGCGTAGGCTTCGTCGGTGTGCTGGCGGTCGGCCGCGAGAAACGTCACCGCGTCGCCGACGCGGATTTCCTTGCCATGACGCACATGGAAGAGCCGCATGCCCTTGCGGTAGCGACCCGAGCAGATGCGCATGAACGCGATGCGGTCGCGATGGCCCGGATCCATGTTGGCCTGGATCTTGAAGACGAAGCCCGCGAGCGCGTCCTCGTGCGGGTCGACCTCGCGCGTCGTCGTTTCGCGCGCCTGGGGAGCCGGCGCGATCTCGACGAACGCGGACAGCAGCTCGGTGACGCCGAAGTTGTTGATCGCCGATCCGAAGAACACCGGCGTCTGGCGGCCCGCGCGATATTCCTCGAGATCGAATGTGTGCGAGGCGCCCCGCACGAGTTCGACTTCGTCGCGGTACGCCTGCGCGCGGTCACCCAGGAATTCGGAGGCTTCGGGGCTGTCGAGCCTTTCGATGATTTCGTTGGTGCCGGCGCGGCCCTTCTCGCCCGCCTGGTACGCGTAGATGCGGTCTTCGAGCAGGTGGTAGATGCCCTGAAGCGCGCGCCCCATGCCGATCGGCCAGGTGACCGGAGCGCAGGTGATCTTCAGCACGCGCTCGATTTCGTCGAGCAGCTCCGTCGGCTCGCGGCCTTCGCGGTCGAGCTTGTTGATGAACGTCATGATCGGCGTGTCGCGCAGCCGGCAGACTTCCATCAGCTTGATGGTTCGCTCTTCGACGCCCTTCGCGCAGTCGATGACCATGAGCGCCGAGTCGACCGCCGTGAGCGTGCGGTACGTGTCCTCGGAGAAGTCTTCGTGGCCCGGCGTGTCGAGCAGGTTGACCATGCGGCCCTGGTACGGGAACTGCATGACGCTCGAAGTCACGGAAATGCCGCGCTGCTGTTCCAGCGCCATCCAGTCGGACGTCGCGTGGCGCGTGGCTTTGCGGCCCTTGACGGTTCCGGCGAGCTGGATCGCACCCCCGAACAGCAGCAGCTTTTCGGTGAGGGTGGTCTTGCCGGCGTCGGGGTGCGAAATGATGGCGAAGGTGCGGCGACGCGCCACTTCGTCGAGCGGTTGATTCATCCGGCGGATTTTACCGGCAATGAGAGCTTGAGGACCAACGCATCCTCGCGTCCGACCTGGGCCTGGTAGTAACCGCGGCGGCGCCCGACCTCGATGAACCCCAGCGACTGGTAGAGCGCGATCGCGTGCGGATTCGACGGCCGCACCTCGAGAAACACGTCCTGCATGCCCGCCTGGACCGAGCGCTCGATCAGCAGCATCAGCATGCGGCGGCCGATGCCGCGACCGCGGACGCGCTCGGCAACGCAGATATTGAGCACGTGCGCCTCGCCCGCGCCCATCGCCACGATGCCGTAAGCGACGATTTCGCCCTCGCTTTCGGCCACGCGGCAGAGGTACCCGACGCGCAGGCAGTCGCGGAAGATGCCCTCGCTCCAGGGATAGGGATACGAGGCCCGCTCGACGGCACCGACACCCGGAACGTCGAAAGGCGTCATCGCACGAAACCGCACGAGGTCCCCGGAACCGGGTTCCGGCGTGACTTCGGCCGCACTCACGCCCGGCCTCCGCTGGCAGACTCCTGTTCCAGCCGGCCGAACAACTGCCTCGCCTGCAGGAGGTCCTGCCAGGACTTGCGTTTCTCGCCGGGGCTGCGCAGCAGGTAGGCCGGGTGATACGTGACCACCACCGGCCACGCCTTTGCGCCGAACGAGTGCACCTTGCCGCGCAGCTTGGCGATCGGCGTCTCCGTGGCCAGCAGGTTCTGGGCCGCGATGCGCCCCACCGCGATGATCAGCGTCGGATTGACGAGGGCCACCTGCCGTTCGAGGAAACCGCGGCAACTGACCGCCTCACTGGGTCTCGGGTCACGATTATCCGGCGGGCGGCACTTGAGGACGTTCGCGATGAACACGTCTTCGCGGCGCAGGCCCAGCGCACGGATCATTGACGTCAGCAACTGACCCGCGCGGCCGACGAAGGGCTCGCCCTGCCTGTCTTCCTCTGCACCCGGCGCTTCGCCGATGAACATCCAGCGCGCCTGCGGGTTACCGACCCCGAACACCGTCTGCGTGCGCGTGGAGTGCAGTTCGCAGCGCTGGCAGGCCGCAACCGCGGCTCGCAGCTCGTCCCAATCGAGGTTTGCTGCGATGTCTGGCTGGGGCTCAGCCGCGGGTGCGCGAGCTGCGACGACGGGTGCCGGCGCAGGTGCGGCTACGGCTGGGACCGCAGGCGCAGCAACCTCCGCGGCAACCTCGGCCCGCCACGGCGGCGAATTGCGCGCAACGTAGACGTCCACGCCCAGCGCCTGCAGGTATGCGGCCTGGCGCGCATTCACCATGCAATCAGCCCCCCGTCTCCTGCCGCGGGCGGCGACCACGGCGCAGCCGGCGCCAGGCCCACCACAACGGGCCGGAGCTGGCATACACGGCGAACAGGGCGAACAGCATTTCCGGCGGGCTCGAGCCGACGAGGACGAACCCCAGCGGCACCAGCACGGTGAAAGCGACCGGGATGCGCATTCGTGGATCGAGGTCCTTGCCGCTCAGGTAACGGAACTTGCTGACCATCAGGCTGCCCGCGATCAGCGCGACCGCGAAGGCGAGGATCAGGTCGCGCAGGCCCTGGCGCTGCAGGGACTCGAGCATCCAGACGAATCCTGCGAGCACGGCCGCGCCCGAAGGGCTCGGCAGCCCCTCGAAAAACCGCTTGTCCGCGGTGTCGACCTTGGTATTGAAACGCGCGAGCCGGATGGCGACGCAGGCGGCATAAAAGAAGGTCGCCAACCAGCCAAGCCGTCCCCAGAGGAATCCGTACTCGGCGATGCGGGCCACGCCCCACTGGTACGCCACGACGGCCGGCGCCAGGCCGAAAGCCACCATGTCCGAGAGGCTGTCGAACTGCGCGCCGAAGTCGCTCTGCGTGTTGGTCCAGCGCGCGATGCGTCCGTCGAGGCCGTCGCAGACCATGGCGATGAAGATCGCCATGCCGGCACGGTCGAAATTGCCGTCCGTCGCGGCCACGATGGCGTAAAAGCCCGAGAACAGGACCGCAGTCGTGAACAGGTTGGGCAGCAGGTACACGCCGCGATTGCGCGGACGCGCTCGAACGGCGCCCGTCGCGGAAGATTCAGTCGTCATGGATGGCGCCACCTGGCGGGTGTGAGCGGCCTCCATGATAGGTAGCGCAGGGTTTTCGCACAACGCAGCATTGATGCGCACCCGGGCGGCGCCGGGGCCGACGGCCCGCTCTGGTACCATGGGACCGTTTTTTCTGCCCTCCGGACGCGAAATGCGACTCTCGACCTATCCCGTGACGACCCTGCGCGACGTTCCCGCCGATGCGGAAGTCGTGAGCCACCAGCTGATGCTGCGCGCCAGCCTGATCCGCCGCCTGGCCGGCGGCATGTACACGTGGCTGCCGATCGGCCTGCGCGTGCTGCGCAAGGTCGAGAACATCGTCCGCGAGGAAATGAACCGCGCCGGCGCGTTCGAAGTGCTGATGCCGACCATGCAGCCCGCCGAGCTGTGGGTCGAGTCCGGCCGCTGGGACAAGTTCGGCCCGGAGCTGCTGCGCATCAAGGACCGGCACGACCGCTCGTTCTGCTACGGCCCGACGCACGAAGAAGTGATCACGGACATCGCGCGCCGGGAACTCAAGAGCTACCGCCAGCTGCCGGTCAACTTCTACCAGATCCAGACCAAGTTCCGCGACGAGATCCGCCCGCGCTTCGGCGTGATGCGCGCGCGCGAATTCACGATGAAGGACGCGTACTCGTTCCACCTCGACGACGCTTCGCTCGAGGGGGGCTACCAGGCCATGTACCGCGCGTACACGGCCATCTTCGAACGCATGCAGCTGAAGTTCCGCGCCGTCCGCGCGGATACCGGGAGCATCGGCGGCAGCGCTTCGCAGGAATTCCACGTGCTGGCCGACTCGGGCGAGGATGCCATCGCGTTCTCGGACGGCGACGATTACGCCGCGAACCTCGAAATGGCCGAAGCGCTTGCGCCGGCGACGCCGCGAGGCGCAGCGACGGCAACCCTGCAGAAAGTCGCAACGCCGAAAGTCCGCACGATCGACGACCTCACCCGGTTCCTCGGCGTGACGGCCGACAAGTGCATGAAGACGCTGCTGGTCGAAGGCGACAAGGGCGGTGCGGTGGCGATGATCGTCCGCGGCGATCACGAACTGAACGCCGTCAAGGCGCAGAAGCTGCCCGGCGTGGCGTCGCCGCTGCGCATGGCGAGCGTCGAGGAAGTGCTCGCGACGGCCGGTTGCGAGCCCGGCTTCATCGGCCCCATCGGCTTGCAGTGCAAGGTCTACGTGGACCGCTCGGCGGCCCACATGTCCGACTTCGTCTGCGGCGCCAACGAGCGCGACATGCACTTCACCGGCGCGAACTGGGGCCGCGACCTGCCGGAGGGCGAAATTGTCGACCTCCGCAACGTGATTGCCGGCGACCCGAGCCCGACCGGCAGGGGCACGCTCGGCATCGCGCGGGGCATCGAGGTCGGCCACATTTTCCAGCTGGGCCGCAAATACAGCGAAGCCATGAACGCCACCGTGCTCGACGAGCAGGGCAAGTCCGTGACCATGGCCATGGGCTGCTATGGCATCGGTGTGACGCGCGTCGTGGCGGCAGCCATCGAACAGAATCACGATGACCGCGGCATCATCTGGCCGGAACCGATCGCACCCTTCGACGTGTCCATCATCCCGATCAACCTGCAGAAATCCGCCCGCGTCCAGGAAGCGACCGAGGCGCTGTACGCGGAACTGACCGCGGCCGGCTTCGAGGTCGTGCTGGACGATCGCGACGCGCGCCCCGGGGTGAAGTTCGCCGACGACGAACTCATCGGCATTCCGCATCGCATCGTCATCGGCGACAAGGGCCTCGAGCGCGGCGTGCTCGAATACAAGCGCCGCCGTGATGGCATGGCGGCCGACGTGCCGCTGGCCGAGGCAGCGGCCTTCCTGCGCGACAGGCGGGGCAACCCGCGCACCTGAGCCTCATGCGCCGCACGACGACCGTCGCCCTGCTGTTGCTCGCTGCGTGCGCCCTGCCCTGGGCAGCCGCCCGCGCCGATCGCCAGATGGACCCGGAATTGCGCGGCGTGATCGCGGCAGCGATCGAACCCACGCGCTGCTTCGACGACAAGTACGAGCGCGCGGTGTGGTTCGCGACGATGGAGCCGCGCCTGACGCGCTACGTCGCCGACGAGAGGGAACGCGAGCAGATCCTGCACTCCGTCCACTGCGAGGCGAAGCGCGTCAACATACCGCCCGAACTCGTGCTCGCCGTGATGGACGTCGAAAGCCGTTTCGACCGCTTCGCGATCTCGTCCGCCGGCGCCGTGGGCCTGATGCAGGTCATGACGTTCTGGCCGCGCGAACTCGGCATGACGAACGACCAGCTGGTGCGCATTCCGGACAACGTGCGCATGGGCACGACGATCCTCAGCTACTACCTGCGCAAGGAACGCGGCAACTACCAGCGGGCGCTGCAGCGCTACAACGGCAGCCTGGGCCGTCCGAAGTATTCGGACATGGTGATCGACCGGTTGGCGTCGCGCTGGACGATCGCGAACTGAACCGCAGCCGGACGCGTCAGGACGTGCGAAACGCCTGCGGCCACGGTTGGACCGATTCCAGAGTGAGGTCCTCGATCTCCACTGCGCTCACGTGCGATGCGGGCGAACCCTGCCAGAGCCACGTACAAAGCGCGTCGACGGCGTCCCGCCGGCCACAGGCGAGGACCTCGACACGTCCATCCGGCAGGTTGCGCGCAAATCCGGTGACGCCCAAGGCCTCGGCGCGGGCACGGGTGCTGGCCCGGTAAAACACGCCTTGGACGCGTCCGGCGACCAGGCAACGACGTGCGATCAAGGCTGCTGCGACGCCTTCGCGGTTTCGGCGAGGCTGCGAGCTTCGACGGCCTTGGTGCGGGCAAGCTCCGCTTCGTCGCGCGCGGTTCGGTAATCACCGCGCCGCAGGTGGCTTTCCGCGCTCTTCAGCAGTTGCTTGGCCTCGCCCATGACTTCGGGCGCTGTGGCGGTGGCGCCTGCGTGCTCCGCTGCGCGCACCGCCTGCCGGGCATTGCTCATCTCCTGCACCGGCGCGCCGGCGCAACCGCTCACCACCGCCCCGGAAAGCAGTGCAAAGGCCAACAGGAGCGGCAAAAATATGCGCGGCAAGTGAGGAAAGCCCTGTAAAAAAAGGCAGGCCGAACCGACCGTAACAAGCGGTCCCTGTACCGTCAAGGCTCGCGGACCTAGAATCCGCGCGCCACATGCAGGACGAAATGAGTCGTCCAGTCCCAGGGGCGGCTACAACCATGACCGAAGTGCTCGTTCTTTACTATTCCAGGCACGGCGCCACGGCCGAAGTCGCGCGTCACATCGTGCGCGGCATCGAATCGGTCGCGGGAGTCACCGCCCGGTTGCGCACGGTACCGCCCGTTTCGCCGACCACCGAGGCCACCGACGCGGCCGTGCCGGAATCCGGGCCGCCGTATGCGACGCACGACGACCTGGCCCAGTGTGACGGCCTGGCGCTTGGCAGCCCGACCCGCTTCGGCAACATGGCGGCGCCGCTGAAGCACTTCCTGGATGGCACCAGTTCACTCTGGCTGAACGGCGCGCTCGACCGCAAACCCGCGGCGGTCTTCAGCTCGACGTCGTCCATGCACGGCGGTCAGGAATCCACCTTGCTCACGATGATGGTCCCGTTGCTGCACCACGGCATGTACCTCGTCGGCCTGCCCTTCACCGCGCCGGCCCTGAACCGTACCCGCACGGGTGGCTCGCCCTACGGCGCGACTCACCTCGCAGTGCATGGCGCGTCCCAGCCGAAGCTGAGTGACGACGAGCGCGAGCTCGCGCAACTGCTGGGGCGTCGTCTCGCCGAGCTGGCCGTTGCGGCAGGGACCGTGCGCCGTGGTTGACGCCCCCTCGACGAACGCAGCGGGCGCGGATCGCGCGCGCGGCTTTGCACTGACGCTGTTGGCGACGCTCACGGTCGTGTCACTGCTGGCCGCCTACCAGGGTGAACGCAGTGCCGTGACGTTCTGGCTGCTGGTGGTGTTTCTCGCGGGACCGCTGGCAATCGCTGTGCCGGGCATGCTGGCGCGCAACCGCCGCACGTACGCGTGGGCCACGCTTTGCGTCACGCCCCACTTCATCTATGCGTTGACCGAGATCGTCGCCAATCCCTCGATCCGCGTGCTTGCGGCAGCGATCCTGGTGCTGAGCCTGGCGTTGGTGGTGGCGCTCGTCGCGTACCTGAGGCTCACGCGGGCAGGCGGACGGTGATGGTGTTCGTTCCGGGTCTTGCCCGGGCGAGCGGAAAGGCAGACACGCTCGCCCGGGCAAGACCCGGAACGAACGCCTGAACGTCCGCGCCTGACCGAATTCTCGCCAAGGCCCGAGAATTCGCACGGCGCATGCAACGTTGACGCGGTCACATCGCATGACCCGCGACGGATGGATCGCGACCAGCAAATTCCAAGGCTCCGTCACCAAGTCGAGTCGGTGGAACTGGTTCCGATGCTTGCCCTACGCCGAAAGCAGGCGGTCAACGTTCAGCTTTAGCAGCACGCGAAGCGTGCCGAAGCACGTCCCCTCGATTGAGGTGTCAGGCCGTAGTCGTCGAGGCTGGGGCTCGGTTGAGATTTCAGCGCAACTAGCCAAAGGCCCATTGGGCGGCAATCCGTCCCACTTCAGCGAGGACGGCCTCATGCCGACGCTCGGTCTGCGCGGTGTACTCGCCGCTATCAAGATACGCAGTGATGATGATCGGGGGCCTGCCGGGCGGGAAAGTGATCGCGACATCATTGCACTTGTTGGTCGTTCCCTCAGTGCGTCCGGTTCCGGTCTTGTTCCCGGAACGCCACTCGGCGGGGAGACCGGCACGCAGCCGATTGGGGCCGGTGTCGGTGTTCTGCATCCATTGCAGAAGGCACTCACGGGAACCACTCTGCAAGAGATCACCGGTCGTAATCCGTCGCACGAGATGCGCCATCGCCAGGGGCGAGGTGGTATCGCGCAGGTCGGCGGAAAGCACCAAGCCCAGATCCGGTTCATAGCGGTCGAGACGCGTCACCGTGTCGCCCATGTCGCGGAACTTCGCAGTGACGGCGGCCGGGCCGCCTAGGCGCTTGACCAGAAGGTTGGCGGCAACCCCATCGCTCTGTTCTTGGGCCGCCTGCGCCAACGCGACAATGCTCATGCCGCCCCTGGCGAGTGAACATTCGGTTGATCCTTTGGCCACCTATTGCGTGGGTGAACACGGCGAGTCGTTCGCTGCCCGAGCCGCCGATGAGCCCGCCGACATCGTCAAGCAACGACTGCTCTCGGAGAGCGAGTCGTAGGACCGCTCGTGGCCGGATTGCGACATCGGCGAATGACTGCTCTCGACAGGAACTTGCTGCAGGCGCCAACACGTATCCGTGACAGAGCCACCGAGGTTGGCTACTTCGTCCCGACTAACCCCTAACCCCTAACCCCTTCTCAAGCGCATTCCGCAGGAACGGCACCGTCAGCTTGCGCTGCGCAGCAAGCGACGCTTCATCGAGCTGGTCGAGCACCGCGCACAGCGAATGCATGTCGCGCGGCAGGCGGTGAACGAGGTACAGCGCCGCTTCCTCCGACAACTCGAGCCCGCGACTGGCTGCGCGCAGGCGCAATGCCTCGCACTGCCCCGCTTCGTCGAGTTCGGTGAGTTGATGCACGTCGGCGGCCAGCAGGCGTGAACGCAGGTCCGCCAGCGTGAAGGGCAGACTCGCAGGTGGAGCACTGCTCGCGACGACGAGCCGGCCCGTGCCGTCCTGCAACAGCGTGTGCAGGCTAAATATCGCCGCGTTCCAGTCCGGATCCGCGGCGACGGCCTCGAGCCCGTCGAGGCAGACGAGCCCCAGCGTGTCGCACCCCTCGAGCATCGCGCTGGAGGGTGCCAGCGCCAGGTCGATGTATGCCGCGGCTTCGTTGCGCTCGCCTGCCGCGGCGCACGCTGCCTGCAACAGGTGCGATTTGCCCGTGCCCGCACGACCCCACAGCCACATGACGGGCGGTGCCGCCGGTCGCGAACCCTGCAGGGTGAGGCAGGCCTGGACATTGTCGCCGACGACGAAACTGGCGAAGCGCGCGGTGTCGCGCAGCCGCATGCGCAGGGGCAATTGCTCCGTCATTGTCGGCGGCAACTGGTCAGCGCCTTCGTGACTTGCGTTCACGCACGACGGCCTGCGCGCGGCGCACGTAGATCAGCGTGTAATCGATGCCGCTCACGCAGGTCGAAAACAACACGAATGCCCCGAGGGCAATCACCGCCCATTGCGGCAGCCACTGGTAGGCGGCCGTCGCGACGACGGCGAGGCAGAAGACGATCTGCGCCAGCGTGTTGATCTTGCTGGCGATGGTCGGGTTGCCGTTGACCGGCCCGAACAACAATTTGTAGGTCAGCGCGCCAAAGACGATGACCAGGTCGCGCAGCAGGACGAGGCCCGTCAGGACCCAGGGCACGTCGCCATTCACGCTCAGGCAGATGAAGACAGTGACGAGCAGCAGCTTGTCGGCGAGCGGATCGAGCAGGCTGCCGAGCTTGCTGGTCCAGCCGAAGCGTTTCGCCAGGAAGCCGTCGAGCGCGTCCGTCGATGCCGCCACCGCGAACAGCAGCATCACGTCGGCATAACGCTCCTGCAGGATCCAGTGCGCGACGGGATACACCATCAGGATGCGCAGGACGCACAGCAGGTTCGGCAGGTGTCGCAGGCTCATGGCTGCCAGACGAAGTCCGGCGCCTCCTGCGTCGTCGCGGCTTCGGTGCGCGCCGCCGGTGTGAGCCGCCCATCCAGCGCGAAGATTCGCCGGAGCAGTTCGAGGTCGCCGCGGACGCTAAGGTCGAGCAGCACCGTGCTGCCGGACAGTTCGTGCAAGGACACGCCCCGGACCAGGCTCAGGCCGTCGAGATACGTGGTCAGGGCGGCATACGAACGCACGCCGTCCAGGCCGCCGACACGGATCGGTACCGTGCTGACGCCGCGAGTGGAACCCGGCGCGTAGCGCGCTGCCAGGGTATCGGCCGCGAGCCCCAAGCCCGCTGCGGGACTGCCCTGACCGCGCGCGGTCTGGCCGGCGTGACCGAAGGTCCAGTCGTAGCCGCCGGCTCCGGCCGTACCGACCAACACGGCCCCCTTGGCGCCGGCGCTGGCCAACCGGCCCCGGGCCGTGCCCGCATCGACGGTCTCCGCGGGCCAGGTCAGCGGCAAGCCCCTCACCTGGGCCGCCCATTCGATTTCGAGGCGCTCCGGCGGCCGTTCCGCCGCAGTCACTGCCCGGGAGCCGCCCCCGACGGACGGGGCGAACAGCAGCACGGTGGTCGTGGGGCGCTCCGACGGCCACAAAGGCAAGCCGGCCTGCTGCAGCAGTTGCTCCATGGCACGGCCATCGAAGCCGACCCTGAGCATCCGGTCGGTAGTCGTCGAATACTGCTGGATATAGCGGGTGGGGTCGGCGGCCGCGGCGGCAATGGCCGTGGCATCCCCGGCATCCCGTCGGCCCGAAGCGCGCACAGCGGCGATCTTCAGGGCCTCGCCAAAAGCGGCGGCCCGGTCGGCTTCGGCCGTGCTTTTCAGCGGCACCGCTGCCTGGTACAGCGCCACGTCGCCCCATGCCAGGGGCGAGACCATCCACAGGAGGAAGAGCAGCCCGCGCGCGAACTTTCGCGCCGTTCCTGCGGTGACGACGTTGGTGCGGTAGGCAATCATGTGATGGAGGAAGTCGGCGCCGCCGGCCGGTGTGTAAAATACCACAGCCTCGAGCCAGACCCCGGGGCGCCAACCCCCGGGAGCATGAGAAAAATGGCCGAGAGCCCGACCAGCAGCACGACCTATCGCGACGCCGGCGTCGACATCGAAGCGGGCGACGCGCTCGTGGACCGGATCAAGCCGGCCGTGAAGCGTTCGATGCGCCGCGAAGTGCTCGGCGGCATCGGCGGCTTCGGCGCGCTGGTCGAAGTGCCGCTGGACCGCTACAAGAAGCCGGTCATGGTCTCAGGGACCGACGGCGTGGGCACCAAGCTGCGGCTCGCGATCGAGACCGGCCGCCACGACACGATCGGCATCGACCTCGTCGCGATGTGCGTCAACGACGTCGTCGTGCAGGGCGCCGAGCCCCTCTTCTTCCTCGACTACTACGCGACCGGCAAGCTCGACGTGGACACGGCCGAGCGCGTGATCAAGGGCATCGTCGACGGCTGCCTGCAGGCGGGATGCGCGCTGGTGGGCGGTGAAACGGCCGAGATGCCGGGCATGTACGAAGGCGAGGATTACGACCTCGCGGGCTTCTGCGTCGGCCTCGTCGAAAAGGACCAGATCATCGACGGCACGAAAACACGTGCCGGCGACGCCATCATCGGCCTCGCTTCCTCCGGCGCGCACTCGAATGGCTATTCATTGATTCGTCGACTGCTCGCAGTGAGCGGCGCCAGCCCCACGACGCAACTCGACGGCAAGCTGCTGTACGACCTGCTGCTCGAACCCACGCGCATCTACGTGAAGTCGGTGCTGCAGTTGCTGCAGCAGTCGGTGCCGGTGCACAACATCGCGCACATCACCGGCGGCGGCCCGACCGGCAACATTCCGCGCGTGATGCCGGCCGGACTCGAGGCAGTCATCGATGCCAGGCTCTGGCCGCGACCCGTCGTGTTCGACTGGCTGCAGCGCGTGGGCAACGTCACGCGCGACGAGATGTACCGCACCTTCAATTGCGGTCTGGGCATGACCATCTGCGTTCCTGCCGGCGAAGCCGACCGCGCGCTGGGCATCCTGCGCACGTGCGGTGAGACGGCGGCCGTGATCGGCGAAGTCCGTTCCGGCAGCCGCGAGGTCGTCATCGTCGAATGACGGCCCCAACCCCGCTGCTGCGCGTCGTCGTGCTGGTGTCCGGGCGCGGCAGCAACCTGCAGGCCATTGCCGCGCAGGCCGATGCCGGCGTGTTGCCGGTCCGCATCGAAGCCGTGGTCAGCGATCGCGCGGACGCCGGCGCCCTGGACTGGGCGCGCGGCAGAGGCATCCCGGCCATGGTGCTGTCGCCGCGCGACTTCGCCGATCGCGAGGCCTACGGCCGCGCCCTGGGCGACCTCGTCGAGGGTTTCGCGCCACAACTGGTCGTCCTGGCCGGTTTCATGCGCATCCTGAGCGACGAGTTCGTGCTCCGATTTTCGGGCCGGATGCTGAACATCCACCCTTCCCTGCTGCCCCGCTACCCCGGGTTGCATACGCACCGCCGGGCGCTCGAGGCTGGCGACCTGGACCACGGAGCCAGCGTCCATTTCGTGACGCCCGAACTAGACGGCGGTCCCGTGGTCTTACAAGCCAGGGTTCCAGTGCTGCCGGGCGACGACGAGGACACCCTCGCGGCGCGCGTGTTGCGCGAGGAGCACGTCATCTACCCCCGGTGCGTCGGCTGGTTTGCGGCGGGACGACTCGCCCTCCGCGACGGCGCGGTGTGGCTCGACGGCAGGCCGCTGGATGCACCCGTCATGCTCGGCAACGAAACGAAGGAAGGTACGTAATGGGGCAGGTGTCGAATTGGTGCGCCCGGGCCGCCGCGATCGGCGGGACGTGGCTGCTCGCCGCACCTGGCGTTGGCCTGGCCGACTCGACAGCAGCACCCGCGGGATTGCAGCCGTACACGGCCCGTTACCAGGTCAGCTACCGCGGACTCAATGGCGGCGAGATCGAATCGAACTTCAGGCGCGGCACCGTCGCTGGCCAGTGGCAGTACGAGACACGCGTCTTCCCGACCCTGCTCGCTCGCGTCGCCATCAGCTCGCAAGCGCACGAATTGAGCGTGATCCAGGCGACCGCAGCGGGAGTTCGCCCGCTGTCGTTCAACTTCGACGACGGTTCGACGGATGCGGCCAAGGACGTCAGGCTGAATTACGACTGGACGGCGCTCACCGTGACCGGCAGCGTCGAAGGCAAGCCAGTGTCGCTCCCGATCACGCCCGGAACGCACGATACGTCCTCGGTGCAGGCGGCCATGATCCAGGAACTGCTGGCGGGCCGGAAACCGCAAGGCTTCAAGATCATCACGGGCGGCAAGCTGCGTGAGTACCGTTACTGGTCGGAGGGCACCCAGCAGGTCATGACGCCGTACGGCCAGGTCGAGACCGAGGTCTGGTCGAGCCAGCGCACCGGGTCGAACCGCGTCACCAAGACCTGGCACGCGGCGTCACTGGGTTACGTTCCGGTGCAGGCAATCCAGTACCGCAAGGGAAACCCCGAGGTGCAAATGAAGCTGGTGAAGCTGAAGAGGGGATAGGGGTTAGGGGTCAGGGGTTAGTCGGAATGCGCTGCTCCGCCTCTGAAATCCTGGGGCTTGCCTCCAGATTTTCGGGTTACTGCTGAGCCTCCGACTATCCCCTATCCCCTAACCCCTGCCGCCGCAGGCTACGCCTTCGGCAACGTGACGCCGCGCTGTCCCTGGTACTTGCCGCCGCGATCCTTGTACGAGGTCTCGCAGACTTCGTCCGACTCGAAGAACAGCATCTGCGCGACGCCTTCGTTGGCGTAGATCTTCGCGGGCAGCGTCGTGGTATTCGAGAACTCGAGCGTCACGTGGCCTTCCCATTCGGGCTCGAGCGGCGTCACGTTGACGATGATGCCGCAGCGCGCGTACGTCGACTTGCCGAGGCACACCGTCAGCACGCTGCGCGGGATGCGGAAGTATTCGACCGTGCGCGCCAGCGCGAACGAGTTCGGCGGAATGATGCACACCGGACCGTCGAAATCGACGAATGAGCCGTGGTCGAAATCCTTCGGGTCCACGATCGTCGAATTGATGTTGGTGAAGATCTTGAACTCGGCCGCGCAACGCACGTCGTAGCCGTAGCTCGAGGTGCCGTACGAAACGATGCGCTGGCCGTCGACGACGCGAACCTGGCCGGGCTCGAAGGGCTCGATCATGCCGTGGCTCGCGGCCATGCGGCGAATCCAGCGGTCTGACTTGATGCTCACGGTCAGGTGTCCTCGACGGTGATCTTGGGAAAACCCGCCGCGTCGAGCGCGGCGACGGAAAGCCTGGCCGCCATGCGACGGGCAGTGTCCAGGTAGGCGATGCCGATCCGGCTGCCGGGCTCGGCCACCACTGTCGGGCGGCCGCCGTCCGTCTCTTCGCGGATGCGGATGTCGAGCGGCAACTGGCCGAGCAGGCTCACGCCGTACTGCTCCGCCATGCGCACGCCGCCGCCGCTGCCGAAGATCGGTTCTTCGTGACCACATTTCGAGCACACGTGGGTACTCATGTTCTCGACGATGCCGAGCACCGGCACGTTGACCTTCTGGAACATGCGCAAACCCTTGCGTGCGTCGAGCAGCGCGATGTCCTGCGGCGTGGTGACGACCACCGCGCCGCTCACGGGCACGCGCTGCGACAGGGTGAGCTGGATGTCGCCCGTGCCGGGCGGCATGTCGACGATCAGGTAATCGAGTTCGCCCCAGTCGGTGTCGTTGAGCAACTGCTGCAGGGCCTGCGTCACCATCGGGCCGCGCCAGACCATCGGCTGTTCTTCCTCGATCAGGAACCCGATCGACATGACCTTGATGCCGTGCGCCTCGAGTGGCTGGATGCGCTTGCCGTCGTGGCTGACCGGCCTTTCGCCCTGCAGCCCCATCATGCGGGGCTGGCTGGGCCCGTAGATGTCGGCGTCGAGCAGGCCGACCCGGGCCCCGTCGAGCGCCAGGGCGAGCGCCAGGTTGACTGCGGTGGTCGACTTGCCGACGCCGCCCTTGCCCGAGGCCACCGCGACGACGTTGCGGATGCCGGGCAGCGGCTGGAGCTGGCCTTGGCCGACGTGAGTGGCGACCCGCCAGCCGACCGTCACCGTAGCGTCCCCGAGCCCCGGATCCTGGCGCAGATACGCCTGCAGTTCGGCGGCGAGCGTCAGGGCGTAGCCCCCGGCTGGGAAGCCCAATTCGACCTCGACGACGGGCCGCCCGGCCTCCAACCGGACGGACTTCACAGCTTTGGCTGCCCCTAGAGGCATCCCCAGGTATGGTTCGACATAATTCGCGACCAAGAGGTGAGCCTGGGCGAGTCGATCGTCCGTCATTCTGGGATCCATCAAGACAGTGGGGGCGGCATGCGCCGGCGATTGGGGATTGTAGCGGAAACAGGCGGTACCCGACGTCGCTGCGGCATCCCGCGGGGCGCGGGGCCTGCATGGCATAATGCGACGGCTTTGGCCCCACCGGTGACGCCGGCGCGACGTTCAACCGCTACACCGGACGAGGTCCGTCCCCGCCCGTGACGAGAAGATGATCCACACACGTCGCCCATGAGCTTCTTCACGAATTTGCGCGCTGACCGCTTGATCGCCGAGATCAAGGCGGCGGACGGCAGCGACGGCCACCGTGCGTCGCTGGAAAAGCTCGTGCAGCTCGGACCGTCGGCCATCCCTCGCATCCTCGACGCGCTGGCGAGCGCGAACAAGCAGGAAACGACCGGCTTCGTTGCCGTGCTCACGGCCCTGCTCGACAACAAGTCGTTCCCCGTGGTCGCTGCAGGTCTCACGAACGGCAACCAGCGCACGGTCGCGGGCGCCGCCGCTGCGCTGTCCAGTTCACGCAATTACGCCGCCAACCTGTTGTTCGGACTGCTCGACCAGCCGGCGATGCCCAAAGGCACCGTCGTCGGCATCCTGACGGCACAGAAGGCGCGCCTCAATGCGCGCGACGTCCTGCAGCGTTCGTACAGCCAGGACGCGGCGGAGAAGGCGGCGATGTTCCGCATCGTCGCCGACATCGCGGACGCGAGCATCGTCCCGGAGATGCTGAGCCGCCTCGAGGGCAAGGATCCGATCGCGCGCACGCACATCATCAACATCCTCGCGCGCTTCAACCGCACCGACGTGTCAGCGGCGCTGCAACTGCAACTGAAGGACACGAACAAGTTCGTGCGGCAGGCCGTGCTGAACGCGCTGGCCGGTTTCGGAGCCAACGTCGACGTCGGGCTGCTGTGCGAAGTCCTGCGCGATCCCGACGTCGAGACGCAGCAGAAAGCGATCGACGCCGTCGTGCGCGCCAACCACCCGGACACGATGCGGCACCTGATCACCGTGCTGCGCGACGAGGACGAAAATGCCCGTCGTGCCGCGGTCGAAGTGCTGAACGAAATCGGCACCCCTGCGCACGTGAAGGCCCTGCTGCAGTCGATCAAGGACGACGACTGGTGGGTGCGCAGCCGCGCCGCCGACGCGCTCGCCAAGATCGGCGGCCCGCGCGTGATCGAGGCCGCGCTCGAGCTGATCCGCGACCAGGACGAAGACGTGCGTCGCGCGGCGATCGAGATCCTCAACCAGACCAAGGACGAACGCGCGGTCGGCTACCTCATCGAGGCAACGCGCGACAGCGACTGGTGGGTGCGCGAACGCGCCGTCGACGCGCTCGCCGAGATCGGCAGCCCCCGCGCGCTGCCTGCACTGCTCGATCTCCTGCGCACCGGTGACGAGCGCTCGCTGCCGACCGTGGCACGCGCCATCGGCAAGCTCGGCGATTCATCCGTGATCCCGCGCATGATGCAGCTGCTCGAAAGCTCTTCGAAGGAGGCGCGACTCGAGGTCATCACCGCACTCGCGCGCCTGGTCGACGACAACTCCGCAGACGTCGTGCGCGCCCGCCTGGAGTCCTTCAGCGCCGAATCGGCGGATCCGACGGTCAGCCACGCAGCGATGCGCGCCGTCGAGGACATGGATGCGCGCTTCTCGACGGGTGTGCGCGATGCCCAGCAGGGCGATGCCCGCATGGCCGTGCCGTCCCGGACCCTGCTCGCCGAAAAGCCGGATTTCGACGGCCTCGCGCGCCAGGCAGCCCCGGCGCAGCGACTGGACATTTCCGCGCTCAAGCCGGGCGACGTGCTCGAGGGTCGCTACAAGTACATCCAGAAGATCGGCAAGGGCGCCTTCGGCACCGTGCTGCTGATGGAAGACACGGTCGTCGACGAACGGCTGGTGCTCAAGTTCCTGAACCCGAACGTCTCGCAGGACGAGGAGATGATGAAGCGGTTCGTGCACGAGCTGCGCTACTCGCGCAAGATCACGCACCGCAACGTCATCCGCATCTACGACTTCCTGTTTATCCGCGGCAACTATGCGATCTCGATGGAGTACTTTCCGTCGCACACGCTCGGCAACGAGATCAACGACAAGCCGCTGCCGCTCGACAAGGCGGTCCGTTACGCCATGGACGTGGCCACCGGCATGGCGGTCGCGCACCAGTCCGGCATCATCCACCGCGACCTGAAGCCCGCCAACGTCCTGATCGACGACACGGGCCTGCTCAAGATCGTGGACTTCGGCGTCGCCGCCGCACAGCAGCAGGGCGACACCCAGCTCACCAAGACCGGATATGTGATCGGCTCGCCAAAATACATGGCGCCGGAGCAGATCCTGGGCAAGAAAGTCGACGAGCGGGCCGACGTCTACTCGCTTGGCGTGATGCTGTATGAGATGCTCACCGGCGAGCCGCCCTACCACCGCGGCGACCACATGGCGGTCATGTACCAGCACGTCCAGGGCAAGGCGAAGCCACCGATCGAAGTGAACCCGGGCATCCCGCCGGGACTGTCCGACATCGTCACGAAGTCGATGGCCGTGGACAAGGCGCGCCGCTTCCAGACGATGGACGAGCTGCGCTCCGCACTCGAACGCTACCTGTGAGGTTGCCTTGGCGCGCATCGACGCATTCCTGAAACTCGGCGCCTCGCAAGGCTGCTCGGACGTGCACCTTGCAGTGGGCGTCCCGCCGATGTTGCGCATGAACGGCGAGCTGCTGCCGATCAAGTTCCGCAACCTCGCCGAGGCCGAGCTGGAGAGCTACGTCACCGAGATCCTGACGCCCACGCACCAGGAACAGTTCAAGAAAGGCCACGACGTCGACTTTTCGTACGTCTCCGAGGACAACGCCCGCTTCCGCGTCAACGTGTTCCGCAAGGAGACCGGCGTGGGCGCGGTGTTCCGCGCGATTCCGAACGACGTGCCGTCGCTCGACTCGCTGAACCTGCCGCCGGTCGTCAAGAAGTTCTGCGATTTCCACCAGGGCATGGTGCTGGTCACGGGTTCGACCGGCACCGGCAAGTCGACGACGCTCGCCGCGATGATCGACCACCTGAACCAGACCCGCCGGCTCAACATCATCAGCCTCGAAGACCCGATCGAGTTCGTCCACCGCAGCAAGCAGTCGCAGGTGATCCAGCGCGAGCTGCACACGCACCTGCCCTCCTTCGCCGAGGGCGTACGGGCGGCAATGCGCGAGGATCCCGACGTGATCCTGGTCGGCGAGCTGCGCGACGCCGAGACGGTGCGCTGGGCGATGACGGCGGCGGAGACCGGGCACCTCGTGCTCGGCACGCTGCACACGACCAGCGCCACGAAGACCATCGACCGCATCGTCGACGCGCTGCCGGCCGAAGAGCGCGAGCAGACCAAGAGCTTCCTGTCGCAGAGCCTGCTCGGCGTGGTTACGCAGTTCCTGGTGCGGACGCCCGACCTGCGCGGGCGCAAGGCGATCTGCGAGGTGATGGTGATGAACCGCGCCATCGGCAAGCTGATCACGTCCGAGCAGTCGCACATGATTCCGTCGCAGCTGCAGACCGGCCGCGAAGTCGGCATGCAGACGCTCGACCAGGCGCTGCTCGCGGCAGTTCAGGCCCGCGAGGTCGATCCCGAGGACGCGTTCGGCTACGCCACGGACAAGAAGCCGTTCGCCCGCTACGTTCCCGAAGGCACGGCGATCCTCAGAGCCGACGTGACGCAGGGACTCTGATGGCGACCGACACGACGACCCAGGTCAGCACGGCGGAGACGCTGCAGCACACGCCGCGGCGGATCGACGAATTCCTGATGGAGATCCTGAAGCGGGGCGGCTCCGACCTGCATTTCGTCGCGGGCGACCCGCCACGCATTCGAATCCACGGCGAGCTGCAGTCGCTGCGCGAAGCACCGCTCGACAAGCAGTTCGTCCGTGACACGATCATGGAGTTCATCACGCGCCGCGCGCAGCAGCAGCTGGAGGAAAAGGACGGCGCCGATTTTGCCTATTCGATTCCGAACGTGTCGCGTTTCCGTGTCAACGTGTTCCGGCACATCGGCGGGCTCGGCGCGGTCCTGCGGGCGATTCCTTCGAAGGCGCTGACGCTCGAGCAGCTCAACCTGCCGGCGGCGGTGCGCAGCCTCTGCCGCGTCAACAATGGGCTGATCCTGGTGACCGGCAAGACCGGCTCGGGCAAGTCGACGACGCTCGCCGCGATGATCGACGACATCAACGCGCGCGAGAAGGGCCACATCCTCACGATCGAAGACCCGATCGAGTTCGTGCACCCGCGCAAGAACTGCCTGGTGAGCCAGCGCGAGGTCGGCCTGCACAGCCCGGGATTCGCCGAGGCGCTGCATTCCGCCCTGCGCGAAGACCCGGACATCGTGCTCGTCGGCGAATTGCGCGACCTCGAGACCATGAGCATCGCGGTCACGGCGGCCGAGATGGGCATCCTCGTGATGGGCACCCTGCATACCAACGGCGCCGCACCCACCGTGGACCGCGTCGTCAATGCGTTCCCCTCCGACAAGCAGGGTCACGTACGGACCATGTTGTCCACGTCGCTGCGCGGCGTGATCTCCCAGCAGCTGATCCAGCGCGCGGACAAGCGCGGACGGGTCGCGGCGCTCGAGATCCTGATCAACACGCCGGCCGTCTCCAACCTGATCCGCCAGGGCAAGCTCGACCAACTCGAGAACGCGATGCAGAGCGGCGCCGCCCACGGCATGCGGGTCATGGACTCGGCGATAAAGGAACTGTTCGAGAAGGGCGTGATCAGCGGCCGGTCGGCCTATGAAAAGGCCATCAACAAGCCGCAGTTCGAGCAGTTCAAGGACATGGGTTGAACGGGGCCCCGACGTCGCGCTAGCGACTGCGCTTCGGTGCCGCGGGGCATCGACCAGACGCCGTAAACCGTACTCCCGCAGCATGCACACCGCTTCGGGTCTCGGGACGTCTCCCGCGCCTTGGAAAGGCAGACACGCGGCGCGGAAGACGTCCCGAGACCCGAGGCGGTGTGCCTCACGTGCGGTGACAACGGACACTGCTGCGGCGACTTGCGCCGTGCGAGCGCTCGCACTTGGCGAGTGCGACGCTCAGGCGCGGTCGTACAGGCGGTGGATTCGGTACCTCTCCCGCGCCGCGTGTCTGCCTTTCCAAGGCGCGGGAGAGGTACCGAATCCGCCGCATGGACAACTGCGCGCGTGTCTGCCTTTCCAAGCTCGGGGAAAGGCACCGGATCGCACGCCCGCGGCCGCCGCAGGGCCCAGCGCGCCACGGTCGGGCGCCCGACTGGCATAATCGACGGTCCATCGTCCCGGACCCTGCCTCCCCATGACCGCCCAGCCGAAGCGCACATTGCTCGTCACCAGCGCCCTGCCGTACGCCAACGGCGCGCCGCACCTCGGGCACATCGTCGAATACGTCCAGACCGACATCTGGGTGCGGTTCCAGCGCATGCGCGGCCACGACTGCCTGTTCATCTGGGCGAGCGACGCGCACGGCACGCCGATCATGCTCAAGGCGCGGCAGGAAGGCATCACGCCCGAGCAGTTGATCGAGCGCGTGGGCGCCGAACAACGCCGCGACTTCGGCGAGTTCGACATCTCGTACGACAACTTCCACACCACGCACTCGGACGAGAACCGCGAGGTGACGTACGAGATCTACCGCCGGCTCGTCGCAGGCGGCCACATCCGGCGCGAGACGATCGTGCAGGCGTACGACGAGCAGGCGAGGATGTTCCTGCCCGATCGCTACGTGCGCGGCACGTGCCCCAAGTGCGGTGCGCTCGACCAGTACGGCGACAGCTGCGAAGCCTGCGGCGCCACCTACACGCCGGCCGACCTGCTGAACGCGGTCTCGGTCGTGAGCGGCACGGCGCCCGTGCAGAAGGAATCGGAGCATCTGTTCTTCAAGCTCGGCGACTTCGAGCCGATGCTGCGCGCCTGGACGGGGGGCGATCGTCTCCAATCCGCGGTGACGGCGAAGCTCGGCGAGTGGTTCGGCGCGGGGCTGCGCGACTGGGACATCTCGCGCGACGAGCCGTACTTCGGCTTCGAGATTCCCGGCGAGACCGGCAAGTACTTCTATGTCTGGCTCGACGCCCCGATCGGCTACCTCTCGAGCCTGCTGCAGTACTGCCGGCGCACCGGCCGTGATTTCGACCGCTACTGGAAGCCGGGCAGCGACGCCGAGGTGTATCACTTCATCGGCAAGGACATCGTCTACTTCCACACGCTGTTCTGGCCGGCGGTGTTGCAGGGCGCTGGCTACCGTCCACCGACGTCGGTCTTTGCGCACGGCTTCCTGACCGTGAACGGACTCAAGATGTCCAAGTCGCGCGGCACGCTGATCTCCGCGCGCACCTGGCTCGATCACCTGCCGGCGGAGTACCTGCGCTATTACTTCGCGTCGCGCCTCGGTGACGGCGTCGAAGACCTCGACCTCAACCTCGACGACTTCGTCGCCAAGGTCAATTCCGACATCGTCGGCAAGCTCGTCAACATCGCGAGCCGGTGTGCCGGTTTCATCGCGCGGGGCTCGGCGGGCAGGCTGGCCCCTGCCCTTGCCGACGCAGGCCTGCAGGCCGAATTCGTCGCGGCCGGCGAGCGCGTCGCTGCACTGTACGAAGGCCGCGACCTCGCAGGTGCGATGCGCGAGATCATGGCGCTGACCGACCGCGCCAACCTCTACATCGACCAGCAGAAGCCGTGGCTGATGGCCAAGGATCCGGCCCGTGCCGCCGAAGTGCAGGCTGTCTGCACGCAGGGCATCAACCTGTTCCGCGTGCTGGCGGTCGTACCTGAAGCCCGTCATGCCGAAGCTCGCTGCCGGCGCCGAGAAATTCCTCGGGCTGCCGCCGCAGACGTGGGCCGACGCGGCGACGCCGCTGCTCGGCACGGCGATCAACACCTACGAACCGCTCGCCACGCGAGTCGACCCGGCCGCCGTCAAGGCGCTGCTCGCTGCCTCCGCGGAAAGCCTGAAGCCATCGGCTGTGCCGGAAGCGGCAGCCACGACGGTTCCAGCGGTTGCGGCCAAGACTGCCGCGCCGACGCCGGCCAAGGGTGCCTTGAAGGCTGCGGCGAAACCGCCCGAGCCTGCCGCTCCACCCGCGGAATTGTCGATCGACGACTTCATGAAAGTCGACCTGCGCATCGCGCGCATCGACTCGGCCGAACTCGTCGAAGGCGCGGACAAGCTGCTCAAACTCGGGGTGGACCTGGGCGAATTCGGCAAGCGGCAGATCTTCGCGGGCATACGCTCGGCGTACGAACCGTCGCAGCTCGTCGGCCGCCTGACGGTCGTGGTTGCGAACCTCGCGCCGCGCAAGATGCGCTTCGGGATGTCGGAAGGCATGGTGCTCGCGGCCGGACCCGGCGGCCAGGAGATCTTCGTACTCTCCCCCGATGCCGGCGCGACGCCCGGCATGAAGGTGAAGTGACGCCCGCGACGAGGAGCCCATGACCGAGCTGCTGCTGCTCGCGCTCGGAGCGAGCCTGGTCAACAACTTCGTCCTGTCGAACTTCCTCGGGCTCTGCCCGTTCATCGGCGTGAGCCGCCGCTTCGAGGCGGCGGCTGGCATGGCGCTCGCCACGCTGTTCGTGCTCACGATCGCCTCGGGCCTGAGCTTCGCGCTGTGGGAATGGGTGCTGGTGCCGCTCCACCTCGAATACCTGCGCACGCTGGTCTTCATCCTGTTGATCGCGGGGGTGGTGCAGTTCACCGAAATCATGGTGCGGGCGACGAGCCCGCTGCTGCACCAGTTGCTCGGCATTTTCCTGCCGCTCATCACGACCAACTGCGCCGTGCTCGGCGTGGCGCTGCTGAACGTCGATCGCCAGCACGGACTGCTCGAGTCGCTGGTGTTCGGTGCGAGCGCCGGCGCCGGTTTCGGGCTCGCACTGCTGCTGTTCACGGCACTGCGGGAGCGACTCGATACGGCCGACGTGCCGGAATCCTTCCGCGGTGCGCCCGTGGCGTTGGTCACGGCGGGACTGATGGCGCTCGCTTTCATGGGTTTCACCGGGCTGGGCGCGCGGTGAATCCCGACGCGATCGGCATCGCTTTGCTTGTCGCCGTGGCGCTCGCCATCGCGCTCGGCGTCGCACTCGGCTGGGCCGCATCACGCATCGAACCCGACACCGAATCACTCATCGGGCAGATCGACGCGCTGCTGCCGCAGACGCAATGCGGCCAATGCCTGTATCCCGGCTGCCGCCCCTACGCGGCCGCCATCGCAAATGGCGAGGCGGACATCGACCGCTGCCCGCCAGGGGGCGAACAGACAGTGCGCGCGCTCGCCGCGCTGCTCGATCGTGCGCCGCGTCCGCTCGACCCCGCATTCGGCGTGCCGAAGCCCGCGCAGGTTGCTTGGATCGACGAGGAAAAGTGCATCGGGTGTGCCCGCTGCCTGCCTGCCTGCCCGGTCGACGCCATCGTCGGGGCATCCCGGCAGCTGCACACGGTGATCGCCGCGCAGTGCACGGGTTGCGAGCTCTGCCTGCCGCCCTGCCCCGTCGACTGCATCGAACTGCGCCCTGCACCTGCAATCCCGCTGCGTTACCGCCAGCCGCGCGCCGCGTGATGGCCGCACGGTCCACTTTTCCCGCCGGCCTTGCGCTTGACGCGCACAAGCAGCAGGCGTGCAGCACACCGATCGTCGAACTGCCGTTGCCCGCGCAGGTGATCCTCGCTCTCGACCAAGGCTCCGGGTACAGCGCAGAACCCGTCGTGACGGTGGGCGACATGGTAGCCGTGGGCACGCTCGTCGCGCGCGCCAGCCATCCGTTTGCAAGCGCACTGCACTCGCCACTCGCGGGCACCGTCGTTGCGATCGAGTCACGCGAGGCCGCGGTCGAGGGTGGACGCAACGTCTGCATCGTGATCGCAGGCGACGGCTCGGGGCGGATCGATGAACGCATCCGTCCGCCGCGGAGATCCTGCGTCGCTCAGCACCGACCAACTCATCCAGCGTCTGCGCGACGCAGGCATCGCGGGGCTCGGCGGCGCCGGCTTTCCGACCGCGACCAAGCTCGACTCCGCACGGACCCGCGGCGCGCAGACGCTGGTGCTGAACGGCGCCGAGTGCGAGCCGTGGATCTGCTGCGACGACGCGCTCATGCGCTCCGCGGCGGACGATGTCGTGGTCGGCGCACTCTTGCTGCGACGCGTGGCCGGCGCCGGGCGTTGCGTGATCGCGATCGAGGACGACAAGCCCGAAGCCATCGCCGCCGTGACCAGCGCCATCGAGCGCCAGCGTGATGCTGCCCAGCGTGACGATGAAGTTACGCTCGCGGTCGTCCCCGCGGTGTACCCGCAGGGCGCCGAGCGTCAGCTGATCACGGCAGTCGCCGGGATCGAAGTACCCTCGGGCAGCCTGCCCGCCGCCGCCGGCGTGATCTGCCAGAACGTCGCGACCGCCGCAGCCGTCGCGCGTTGGGCTGCGCGCGGGGAGCCCCTCCTCTCTCGCGTCGTGACAGTAACGGGCAGCGGTGTCGAGCAACCCTGCAACGTGCGGGCGCCGGTCGGCGCCCCACTGTCCGCGCTCATCGCGGCGGCCGGCGGATATCGCGGTACGCCGTTGCGCCTGATCGCCGGCGGCAGCATGACGGGTCGCGCATTGCCGTCGGACGAGGTCGGCCTGACCAAGGCGATGAACTGCGTGCTCGTCGCGACGCGGGACGACATCGGTTCACGACTCGGCGCCGTCGAATTGCCGTGCATCCGCTGCGGCGACTGCGCCGATGCGTGCCCCGCCGGGCTGCTGCCGCAGCAACTGCATCGTGCGGCGCTCGCCGATGCTCACGAAGCCCTGCGGGAGCTCGGTGTGCGCGACTGCATCGATTGCGGTCTCTGCGACTACGTCTGCCCAAGCCAGATTCCGCTCGCCGATCGCTTTCGTGACGCGCGGCGCCGCCTGCACGAGGCCGACGCGATTGCGGCCAGGGCAGCGGACGCACGCGAGCGCCATGAACTGCGCACGCGCCGGCTGCAGGAGGCCGCGGCGGCTGAGCAGCAGGCGTTCGAGAGCGTCCGCAATCGAGTACGCCAACCCGGCGACGATCCTGCAGGCGGTACCCGCTGACATGCGATTCGACACCTCACCCGCACCGCACGTCATTGCCGGTTACACCGTGCCGCGCGTCATGTTCCAGGTGCTGCTCGCACTGGTACCCGCAGGCGTTGCGCACGTCGCGCTGTTCGGTCCCGGGCTGCTGCTGCAGCTTTGCGTCGCGTGCGTCACCGCACTGCTCGCCGAAGCCGCCGCGCTGCGCTGGCGCGGTCGTGACGCGGTGCCCGCGCTCAAGGATGGCAGCGTCCTGGTCACCGCATTCCTGCTGGCATTCTCGGTCCCGCCACTGCTGCCGTGGTGGCTCGGTGCGCTCGGCACGGCCCTGGCCGTGCTGCTCGGCAAGCACGTCTTCGGCGGACTCGGCCAGAACCCGTTCAATCCTGCGATGGTGGGTTACGCGATCCTGCTCGTTTCATTCCCCGCGGAGATGACGCGTTGGCCCGTGCCGCTGGATGCCGGCGGCACGCATACGTGGGTCGAGCTGGCACGCCTGTCGTTCGCAGGTTTTTACGGCGCGGACCTGGCGTCGCATTGGGACGGGTACACCGGCGCCACGGCGCTGGATTCGATTCGCAACGGACTCGACCTGCGTTACACGCTGCCGGAACTGCTCGGACGCGGCGACATCGCCGGAGAGTTCGGGGCGCGCGGCTTTGCCTGGATCAATCTCGCGGCACTCGCAGGCGGCCTCTACCTGATGACACGCGGGATCGTGCGCTGGCACATCCCGCTGGCGGTGCTGGCGGGCCTGCTCGTGCCGTCACTCATCGCACAGGCATTGGATTCCGGCGTCGCGCTCGGACCGGCCATGCAGGCGTTTTCCGGCGCAACGATGCTGGCCGCATTTTTCATCGCGACGGACCCCGTGTCCGCCGCGACGAGCGATCGCGGACGCCTCTGGTATGGAGCCGGCATCGGCCTGATCGCGTGGATCATCCGCACGTGGGGCGGTTACCCCGACGGCTTCGCTTTTGCCGTCCTGCTCATGAACCTCGCCGTGCCGTTCATCGACCGTTACACCGTGCCGAGAATTTATGGCCGGCAACCCTGAGCGGCCCGCACGTCGCGCCGTACGCGCTGTCGTGGTGCTGGCAGCTGCAGCGATGGCCGCCTTCGGGCTCGTGGCCATCGTGCACGAAGCGACGCGCGACCAGATTGCGGCAACGCAACGTGCGCACGAGCTGGCCCGCTTCGACCAGGTGCTGGCCGGCCGCCCGTACGACAACGACCTGCTGGCCGACACCGTGACCCTGCGCGATCCGGAGCTGCTGGGCGCAGCGGAAACCATCACCGCGTACCGCGCCCGGCTCCACGGCGAACCCGTCGCGGTCGTACTCGAACCCGTTGCGCCCGGTGGCTACTCCGGCGCCATTCACCTGTTGGTCGCCATAGCGCCCGACGGCACCGTCCTTGGCGTGCGGACCGTGAGTCACCACGAGACCCCCGGGCTCGGCGATTTCATCGACACACGCAGGTCCGACTGGATCCAGCGATTTACCGGCAAGTCTTTCCGCAACCCCGCTGCGGCGCGCTGGCGCGTGCGCAAGGACGGCGGCGATTTCGACCAGTACACGGGCGCCACGATCACCTCGCGCGCCGTGGTCGGTACGGTCGGCCGCACGCTGGAATTCTTCGCGCGTCATCGCAACGAGTTGCTGGGCGACGAGTTGCCGGGCGACGAGTTGCTCGCCGCCCCGGCTACAATTCCGCCATGACGCCTGCCGCCATCCTCCGCGCCGGTTTCCGCGACCAGAACCCGGGCCTGGTGCAATTGCTCGGCCTGTGCCCGCTGCTCGCGGTCAGCACGTCGCTCGGCAGCGGCCTGGGGCTCGGCCTTGCCACGCTGGCCGTGCTCGTCGCCAGCAACGGCCTGGTCTCGCTGGTGGGCCGATCGCTGCCGACCGAGATTCGCATTGCCGTGTTCGTGCTGCTGATCGCGGCACTGGTCACCTCGGTCGAGCTCGCGCTCGCGGCCTGGCTGCCGGGACTGCACGCAGCGCTCGGCATCTTCCTGCCGCTGATCGTCACCAACTGCCTGGTGCTCGCCCGCGCCGAAGCCTTTGCCTCACGTCAGCCCATCGGAAATGCGCTGCTCGATGGCTTCGCGATGGGTGGCGGGTTCCTCGTCGTGTTGGTCGCACTGGGCAGCGTGCGCGAAGTGCTTGGTCGCGGCAGCCTCGGAGGCGACCTGCACCTGCTGCTGGGCACCGACGCGTCGACGTCGGGCATGCACCTCTTCAGCGAACAGCACGGCTTCCTGCTGGCGCTGCTGCCGCCGGGCGCGTTCATCCTGCTGGGACTCGGCCTGGCCTGGCGCCAGGCACGCAAGGCTGCATCGTGAAACCGGCCAAGGTCCGCGAACTCTTCGAGCGGCTGCAGGCGCTGAACCCGAACCCGGTGACGGAGCTCGAGCATTCCACGCCGTTCGAGTTGCTGATCGCGGTGATCCTCTCGGCACAGGCGACCGACAAGGGCGTGAACGTTGCGACGCGCAAGCTGTTTCCCGTCGCCAACACGCCGGAGAAGATCCTGGCGTTGGGCATCGACGGGCTCACCTCCTACGTGAAGACGATCGGGCTGTACCCCGGCAAGGTGAAGAACATCCTCGCCACGTGCCGGCGGTTGATCGACCGGCACGGGGGGAAGGTGCCGGCGGACCGCGCAGCGCTCGAGGAATTACCTGGCGTCGGACGCAAGACCGCCAACGTCGTGCTCAACAGCGCATTCGGGCTGCCGACGATGCCGGTGGATACGCACATATTCCGCGTGTCGAACCGACTCGGCCTCGCGCACGGCGACACCCCGCGCGAGATCGAAGACGGCCTGCTGAAGGCCATCCCGTCCGAGTTCCTGTTCAACGCGCACCATTGGCTGCTGCTGCACGGGCGCTACGTCTGCAAGGCGCGCAAACCGGAGTGCCCGCGCTGCCCGCTGGTCGACCTCTGCCCGTACAAGGAGAAAACCTTGCCCTTGCCCGCGACGCTGCCGTTTGCACAACGAGGCGCCCTGATGCCGTTCTTTCACGACCAGGGCCGTTCGTCACTGCGGCGCATGTACGTCGAGGCCTGGCGCAAGCATCGCGAGTCGCTGCCGGTCGAGCCGGTCGAAGACCAGATCATCAGGATCGTCGAACTGCACCCCGAGTACTCGTCGGTGCTCGAGTCGGGCGGCGACGCGCTCGGACGGGATTACACGCCCGACGAAGGCCAGACGAACCCGTTCCTGCACATGGGGCTGCACCTGGCAATCCGTGAGCAGGTGTCGACCAATCGTCCTGCTGGTATCGCGTCCGTGCACCGCTCGCTGGCTGTGAAACTCGGTGACGTGCACGAGGCGGAGCACGCGATGATCGAATGCCTGGGCCAGGCGCTCTGGCAGGCCCAGCGTTCCGGGCTGCCTCCCGACGAGGCCGCATACCTTGAATCGCTGCGCCGATTGATCTGACGCCGACGGCCGCGGCTACCAGCGCACCCTCTCGCCCAGCAGCGCTTCGAGCGCCGCGTTGTGCGGCGCGAAGTAGTCCCGCAGGCGCTCGGCCGTTGCGGTCTCGATCGGTGGATACTTCCGGGTGTTGCGCGGCTCGAGTTTCGCGCCTTGCATCGCAGGCAGCCCCAGGCACCGAAGCGACCGGTTCAGCACTGGCAGCGGATCTTTCACCAGGTCCTCGAAACGAAGCACCAGCAACTGCTCGCGTGGATAGACGCGCAACCAGCGCGCGATCTGTTCCGCATACCGGCCGCGCGCAAGGTAACTGAAGTATTGGTGCGCCTCGCTGCGCTCGATTTCGCCCAGGGCGAGTCGCTCGTGCTCGCGGTCGATCCTGTCGGACTCCGCCGCGATCGCGTCCTCGAACGCCAGCGGCTCGCGGCCCTTGTCACGCTCGTGCCAGTAGTGCGAGTACGCACGCCGCACCGGATCGCGCAGCAGGACGATCACTTTCGCGTCCGGCACCAGGTCGTGCGCCCGCTGCGGCACCCGGGGATGGAACAGGTAGTAGGGGCTGCTGTCGATGTTCACGCCGCCCTGCCCTGCACGACCAAAATTCGCGCGGTACCAGGATTCACCGCGGCCGAAGTTCAGGTCGAAGTAATGCACTTCCTTGCGCAGCGGCGGAATGACCTGCGGATGCTGCGTCAGGTAGTAATGCAGTGAACTCGTCCCCGACTTCATCGCGCCGATGATCATCGCGTCGGGCAGCGCGCGCGCGTCACGCGACCGCAACTTCAATTCGACGCGCCGGCCTGCCTCGAGCAGGCCGAACCAGCGCAACGTGCGGGTCAGTGTCGGGTGCATGGATCGATACCGCACCGCCGCAGGATGGCTGCGACGGCGTGCAGGTTACTTCCTGGCCGTGCCGCGCTGCGGGATGTAAAGGTCGGTGAGCGTGCCATCGAACGCCTCGGCGGCCATGGCCACCGTTTCGGACAGCGTCGGATGCGGATGGATCGTAAGGCCGATGTCGGCCGCATCCGCGCCCATCTCTATCGCGAGCATCACCTCGCTGATGAGGTCGCCGGCATTGGTGCCGACGATGCCGCCCCCGATGACGCGGTGCGTCTGCGGATCGAACAGCAACTTGGTGAAACCTTCGTCGCGGCCGTTGGCCAGCGAGCGACCGCTCGCCGCCCAGGGGAACACCGCCTTCTCGAAGGCGATGCCCTTCGCTTTCGCGTCTGTTTCCGTGAGGCCCGCCCAGGCGATTTCGGGGTCGGTATAGGCGACCGAGGGAATGGATCGCGCGTCGAAGAAGCGCTTGTGCCCAGCGATGACCTCCGCCGCGACCTTGGCTTCGTGCGTGGCCTTGTGCGCGAGCATCGGCTGCCCGACGACGTCGCCGATGGCAAAGATGTGCGGCACGTTCGTGCGCTGCTGCCGGTCGACGGGAATGAAACCGCGCTCGTTGACCACGACACCGGCGGACTCGCAGCGCAGGTGCTTGCCGTTCGGCGTGCGGCCCACCGCCACCAGCACCTTGTCGTACAGTTGCGGTTCGGGGGCTTTGTCTCCCTCGAAGCTGACCCGGAGGCCCTCGCTGAGTGCTTCGATACCGGTGACCTTGGTGCGCAACATCACGGTTTCGTACCGGGCTGCGATGCGCTTCTCCAGCGGACGTACCAGGTCGCGGTCGCAGCCTGGCATCAGGCCTTCGGTCAGTTCGACGACGCTCACCTTCACGCCGAGGGCGGCGTACACCGTAGCCATTTCCAGACCGATGATGCCGCCGCCCACGACCAGCATGCGCCTGGGCAGGTCGAGCTCGAGGGCGCCGGTGGAATCGATGATGCGAGGATCGTCGGGCAGGCCGGGCAGCCGGAACGACTCGGAACCCGCCGCGATGATGCAATGAGCGAACGTGACGGCCTGGCTGTTGCCGTCTGCGCCGGTCACGCTGACAGCGTGGTCGCCCGCAAAGGCCGCGACGCCACGAATGACCGCCACCTTCCGCTGCTTGGCCAGGCCCGTGAGGCCCGTCGTCAAGCGGCCCACGACCTTGTTCTTCCAGTCGCGCAGCCTGGACGCGTCGATCTTCGGCGCGCCGAATTCGATGCCGTGCGCCGCCATCGCGTGCGCGTCCTCGATGACCTTCGCCGCATGCAACAGCGCCTTCGACGGAATGCAGCCGACGTTGAGGCACACGCCGCCGAGCGTCGGCCAGCGTTCGATCAGCGCCACGTTGAGCCCGAGGTCTGCCGCGCGGAAGGCGGCGGTATAGCCACCGGGACCGGCACCAACGACGACGACGTCGTAATCGAAGCTGGCACGCGCGACGGCTGGGGCGGCCGCTGGCCCGGAGTCCGCGACGGCTTCGCTGTTCGCAGGCAGGGCAACTTTGAAGGGCCGCATCGGGACCGTATCGACGTACGGCTCGCCGCCGAACGGCTCCCGCTGGCGTGGCGTCGCCTGCCCCTTGTCAGCCGACGCTGCAGCCGCAGCGACTTCCTCCGCGCCGATCTGAACGGAGCCTTCAAGCTCCAGCACGGCCGTACCGGTCGACACCTTGTCGCCCGGCTGCACGAGAATTCGCGCAACCTTGCCGGCCGTCGTCGCCGGCACGTCCATCGTCGCCTTCTCGCTCTCGAGCGTGAGCAGCGCCTGCTCCTTCTCGACCTGGTCACCCACCTTGACCAGCAGTTCGAGAACGGTGACCTCACCGGACGTCCCGAGATCCGGCAGGCGCACTTCGATCGGAGGTGCTGCGGACGGATTGCCGCCGGTCATGGAATTGCCCTCAGCAGTCCGTCCACGTCGTTGAGCGCAGAGGCGAGGAACGACGTGAACCGGACAGCGGCGGCACCGTCGATGACGCGGTGATCGTACGAAAGCGAGAGCGGCATCATCAGGCGCGGGACGAAGACGCCGTCCTTGTAGACCGGCTTGTACGCCGAACGCGAGACGCCGAGAATCGCGACTTCGGGTGCATTGATGATCGGCGTGAACGCGGTGCCACCAATGCCGCCGAGACTCGAGATCGTGAAGCAACCACCCTGCATCTCGGCGGCGGAGAGCTTGCCCGCGCGGGCTTTTTCACTGAGGTCCGCGAGGTCGCGCGCGAGCTCGAAGACGTCCTTGCGATCGGCGTCGCGCACGACGGGCACCACCAGGCCGTTCGGCGTATCGGCAGCGAAGCCGATGTGCACGTACTTCTTGTAGACGAGTTCGCCGGCATCGGCATCGAGCGATGCGCAGAACTGCGGAAACTGCTGCAGGGCCTGCACGCAGGCGCGGATCACGAATGCGAGCGGCGTCAACTTGAGGCCGCGTTCCGTCGCCTGCTGCTTCAGGTTCGCGCGGGCCTGCTCCATCTCGGTGATGTCGGCCTCGTCGAACTGCGTGACGTGCGGCAGGTTCACCCAGCTTGCGTGCAGCCGCGGTCCCGAGATCTTCTGGATGCGCGTGAGCGGCTTGCGCTCGATCGGGCCGAATGCCGCGAAGTCGACCACCGGCACGCGCGGCAGCGCGGCAGCGCCAGGGACAGCGGCGCCACCCGACGACAGGACGCGCTTCACGTAGGCCTTCACGTCGACGTCGGTGATGCGGCCTTTATCGCCCGAGCCCTGCACCTTCGTGAGGTCGACGCCCAGTTCACGCGCGAGCTTGCGGATCGCAGGGCTGGCATGCGCGCGCGCGAATCCCGGCTCGTCGATCGTGCCGCCTCGCGCCGTCGCGGGCATGGCCGCTGGCGCCGCGGCCGCGATCCTGCCTTCGGCCGCCGTGCGCGGCCGCGGCCCTCGGCGTTGGCGTCGTTGCGGCGACCGCGGCTGTTGCCGGCTCGGGGCAGGCGCAACCGCCGCAGCGACGCGGTGGCCTCGACGACAGCGATGACGTCGCCCTGCGACACGCGCGCGCCACGCTGCACCTTCAGCTCCCTGACCACGCCCGCCGTCGTGGATGGAACGTCCATCGTCGCCTTTTCCGTCTCGAGCGTGATCAGCGTGCCCTCCACGGCAACGCTGTCGCCCGCCTTCACGCCGACTTCGATGACCTCGACGTCCTTGTAGTTGCCGATGTCCGGCACGCGGATTTCGATCAGTCCGTTGCTTGCCACTTCGCTCACCCCGCGCTCAGACCGTCACCGGGTTCGGCTTCTCGGGATCGATCCCGAACTTCTCGATCGCGCTCATGACCGTGGCACGGTCGAGCTTGCCTTCGTCGGCCAGCGACTTGAGGGTGGCCAGCGCGACGTAGCGGTAGTCGACCTCGAAGAAGCCACGCAAGGCGGCGCGTGAATCGCTGCGGCCGTAGCCGTCCGTGCCCAGCACGTGGAACGCGCCCGGTACCCACTGGCGGATCTGGTCGGGCACGATGCGCATGTAGTCGGTCGCCGCGACGAACGGGCCCTTCTGCTCGCCCAGCAGCTCCTGCACGTAGGGCACGCGCGGCGGCTGGTCCGGGTGCAGCAGGTTCCACCGCTCGGCGTCGAGCGCCTCGCGCCGCAGTTCGGAGAAGCTCGTCACGCTGAAGACGTCGGCGGGCACGCCGAAGTCCTTCTCCAGCACTTCGGCGGCCTTGATCACCTCGCGCAGGATCGTGCCGGAGCCGAGCAGGTTCGCGCGCACCTTGCCTTTGCCGCCACGCTTGAGCAGGTACATGCCCTTGAGGATTCCCGTCTCCGCACCCGGCGGCAGCGCCGGCTGCACGTAGTTCTCGTTCATGCAGGTGATGTAATAGAAGATCGACTCGCGCTCCGCGTACATGCGGCGCAAGCCATCCCACACGATCACCGCCAGCTCGTAGGCGAAGGCGGGGTCGTATGCGACGCAGTTCGGAATCGTCGTCGCCACCAGCTGGCTGTGACCGTCCTGGTGCTGCAGGCCTTCACCTGCCAGCGTCGTGCGACCGGCCGTGGCGCCCAGCAGGAAGCCGCGCGCCTGCATGTCGCCCGCGGCCCAGGCGAAATCGCCGATGCGCTGGAAGCCGAACATCGAGTAGTAGATGTAGAACGGCACCATGTTGACGCCGTGGTTCGCGTAGGCCGTGCCCGCCGCGATCCAGCTGCACATCGCGCCGCCTTCGTTGATGCCTTCCTCGAGAATCTGGCCTTTCTTGTCCTCGCGGTAGTACAGCAACTGGTCCGCGTCCTGCGGCGTGTAGAGCTGGCCCATCGACGAATAGATGCCGATCTGGCGGAACATGCCTTCCATGCCGAAGGTGCGCGCCTCGTCCGGCACGATCGGCACGACGTGCGGGCCGATCTCCTTGTCCTTGAGCAGGATACCGAGCAGGCGCACGAACGCCATCGTCGTCGAGATCTCGCGCTCACCCGACGATTCGAGCAGCGGCGTGAATGCCTCGAGCGCGGGCGTCTTGAGGGGCGGCGCGCGGTCGCTGCGCTGCGGCAGGTACCCGCCGAGCGACTTGCGCTGCCCCTGCAGGTACTTGAGTCTCTTCGCTGTTCTCCGCCGGACGGTAGTACGGCAGGCTCGCGATGTCCTCGTCCGACACCGGGATGTTGAAGCGGTCGCGGAACTCGCGCAGCGAAGCGTCGTCGAGCTTCTTCTGCTGGTGCGTGATGTTCTGCGCTTCGCCGCCGGTGCGGCCCAGGCCGAACCCCTTCACCGTCTTGGCGAGGATCACCGTCGGCTGGCCCGTGTGCTTCATGGCCGCCTGGTAGGCGTTGAAGACCTTGCGCGCGTCGTGGCCGCCGCGGTTCAGGTGCCAGATGTCCTCGTCGGACATGTTGGCCACCATTTCCTTCAGCTCGGGGTATTTGCCGAAGAAGTTCTCGCGCGTGTACGCGCCGCCCTTCGCCTTGAAGTTCTGGTACTCGCCATCGACGCATTCCATCATCAGCCGACGCAGCAAGCCCTTGGTGTCCTGCTGCAGCAGCGGATCCCAGCGCGAACCCCACACCACCTTGATGACGTTCCAGCCCGCGCCGAGGAACGCGGCTTCGAGCTCCTGGATGATCTTGCCATTGCCGCGCACCGGCCCGTCGAGCCGCTGCAGGTTGCAGTTGATGACGAACACGAGGTTGTCGAGCTTCTCGCGCACCGGCATCGTGATCGCGCCGAGCGATTCCGGCTCGTCCATCTCGCCGTCGCCGAGGAAGGCCCAGACCTTGCGATCGCTCACCGGCACGATGCCGCGATGCTCGAGGTAGCGCACGAAGCGCGCCTGGTAGATCGCCATCATCGGGCCGAGGCCCATCGACACCGTCGGGAACTGCCAGAAGTCCGGCATCAGCCACGGGTGGGGATACGAGGACAGTCCGCCACCCACTTCCTCGCGGAAGCGGTTCAACTGGTCTTCGGTCAGGCGGCCTTCGAGGTACGCGCGCGCATAGATGCCGGGCGCCGAATGGCCCTGGATGAAGACCATGTCGCCGGGGTGCTGCTCGCTCGGGGCACGCCAGAAGTGGTTGAAGCCGACTTCGTAGAGCGTCGCCGCCGAGGCGTAGCTCGCCAGGTGCCCACCGAACTCCGAGCTCTGGCGGTTGGCATGCACGACCATCGCCATCGCGTTCCAGCGCAAATAGGCCTCGATGCGGCGCTCGAGCGCGCGATCGCCTGGATATTCCAGTTCCTGGCCGGTCGAGATGGTGTTGACGTAAGCCGTGTTCGGCTTGAACGGCAGGTACGCGCCGCTTCGGCGCGTGAAATCGATGATGCGCTCGAGCAGGTAGTGTGCCCGCTCGGATCCCTGCGTCTTCAGCACGGAATCGATGGATTCCAGCCATTCGCGCGTTTCGGCGGGATCGGCGTCGTCGATCTTGGACGTTTCGAACATCAGTTAAAGTCTCCATCCGAGTCGAGAACGCGGCGCCGGTCGATGGGCGGTAATGATTTGCCCGGCACGGCCTGTTAGCATGCCGCCGCGCCGGAGCGCGCGAAATCGGCTCGCGCGCTGCACGCAGAATGCGCCCGGCAATGATCCGGTCCGGGCCGATCACGGTCAAGGTTTTCCCCATGCAAAAAGTGATTCCGCCCGAGCTGAAAATCGACGTCTCGGCGCAGCCGCTCGCGCTGTCGGACACCACGCTGTCGCGTGCCGATGGCGCGGTCGTCCTGCTCGAAAAGACGGCCAGGCCGGACAAAGCCGTCGACACGCTGCCACAGGCGGCCGTGTGGCGAAAATTGCTGCAGGCGCATCAGCGCAGCGGCCAGGAATCGCCGATTCTCGTGACGCGGCTGCCCAATCGCAGCCAGACGCTCGTCGTGGTTGGATTCGTGAAGCCCGGCGCCACCGGTTTCGAGCGGCTCGAACTGGCTGGCAAGCTGGCGCACGAAGTGCTCAAGCCCGGCGTCGCGCGCCTGCATCTGCATGCAAACGAATTCACTGCGCCCGGTGAACGCACGGCCGCGCTCGAAGCCCTGCTGAGCGCCGTGCTGGCTCACGCGGCGCCGATGCCGGAGCAGAAATCGAAGGCCACCGTTCCTTGCGACCTGTCGCACGTCGACATCGCGGACCGGGCATCCGCGCTTTACGACCGCAGCCGCGCCATCGCAGTCGGGCAACCACCTCGCGCGCTGGCTCGCGACCCTGCCGCCCAACGTGCTCGACTCGATTGCCTATCGCGCAGCACTGCAGCAGCTCGCGCGCCGCGAGGGCTGGTCGTTCAAGTTCTACGGCATCGGTCAGCTCGAAAAAATGGGCGCCGGTGCGTTCCTGGCCGTCGCCCGCGCCAACCCGCACCGTGGCGCGGGGATCGTGCGCCTCACCTACAAGCCGAAGCGCACACGCGCAGGGGCGCGACCGGGATTGCGCTCGTCGGCAAGGGCATCTGCTTCGACACGGGCGGCATCAACCTCAAGCCGCACCGCGGCATGTACACGATGCACGGCGACATGCAGGGCAGCGCCGTCGCGGTCGGGACGCTGCTCGCGCTGACACGGCTCGAAGCGTCGTACCCGATCGACTGCTGGCTCGCGATCACCGAGAACCAGATCGGCCCGAACGCGTTCCGTCCGCAGGAAATCGTGCACGCGCTGAACGGCGTGACGATCCAGGTCGTGCACAGTGATGCCGAGGGCCGCATGGTGCTGGCGGATACGCTGACGCTCGCCTCGCGCGAAAAGCCGCGTTTCGTGCTCGATTTCGCGACGCTGACCGGCGCCTGCGTCAATGCCCTGACCGATCGCTACGCAGGCGCGTTCACCAACCGCGCGGGCCTGCACGAATGGCTGCAGCAGGCGGGACGCCATAGCGGTGAGCGCGTCTGGTGCTTCCCGATGGACGAAGACTTCGACGCGGAGCTCGAGTGCCCCGGCGCCGACGTCCTGCAGTGCACGCTCGAGAGCAAGGGTGACCACATCCTGGCGTCACGCTTTCTCAGCAAGTTCGTCGAGGCGTCCGTGCCGTGGGTGCATGTTGACCTCGCTCCGTCTGAACGCAAAGGCGGTCTCGCCCACGTGCCGACCGAGATGACCGGCTTCGGCGTGCGCTACGCCGTGCACCTGCTGGGCGACGCGACCGAACTCGACGCACAGTTGCGGTCCCTGCCATGAATACCACCCCGCCGACACTGACGCTGCGCCGGCCCGACGACTGGCACCTGCACGTGCGCGACGGCGCACAACTGGCCGCCGTGGTGCCCTTCACGGCACGGCAGTTCGGCCGCGCGCTGGTGATGCCGAACCTGAAGCCGCCGATGACCACCACGGACGCGCTCGCGGCGTATCGGGCACGGATCCTGGCAGCGGTTCCGGCAGGCCTGAAATTCGAGCCGCAAATGACGCTGTACCTGACGGACAGCACGTCGCCAGACGAGATTCGCAAGGCGAAGGACAGCGGCTTCGTCGTCGGCGCCAAGCTCTACCCCGCGGGCGCCACGACGCATTCCGACGCCGGCGTGACCTCGATCGAGAAGGTCTGGCCCGCGCTCGAAGCGATGGCCGAGCACGGGCTCGTGCTGCAGGTGCACGGTGAAGTCACCGAGAGCAGCGTCGACGTCTTCGACCGCGAGCACGTCTTCATCGACCGCGTGCTGAGCCGCGTCGTCGAACGCGTGCCGCGCCTGAAGGTGGTGTTCGAGCACATCACGACGCGCATCGCGGTGGAGTTCGTGCAGGGCTCCCGCCCGGGCGTCGCCGCCACGCTCACGCCGCAGCACCTGCTCCTGAATCGCAATGCGCTGTTCGAAGGCGGCCTCCGTCCGCATCACTACTGCCTGCCGGTACTCAAGCGCGAGCGCGATCGCGAGGCCCTGCTCGCAGCGGCGACCAGCGACGACCCTCGATTCTTCCTGGGCACCGACAGCGCGCCGCACGCGCAGCACACCAAGGAAACGGCCTGCGGCTGCGCCGGCATTTTCTCGGCCCATGCCGCCGTCGAGTTGTATGCCGAGGCGTTCGATTGCGCGGGCCGACTCGACCGGCTCGAGGCTTTTGCGTCCGAGCGCGGGGCAGATTTCTACGGCGTGCCCCGCAACGAAGGCACCCTCACCCTGCGCAGGGAAACCTGGAACGTGCCGGACAGCTATCCTTTCGGGCCCGCAGCCGACCGGCTCGTGCCTTTTCGCGCCGGTTCGACGCTGGCATGGCGCATGATGGACCCGGCATGACCGAAGACTACGAATACGAGTTCGTCGAACCGCGCATCGCCGACCGGTTTCGCGGCTTCCTGCCGGTCGTGGTCGACGTCGAGACGGGCGGCTTCAATCACCAGACCGACGCGCTGCTCGAGATCGCCGCGGTGATGATCGAGATGACGCCGATGGGCGAACTGCGGCCGGGCGCGACGCACCGCTTCCACGTGCAGCCGTTCCACGGCTCGCGCATGGATCCCGCTTCGCTCGCCGTCAATGGCATCGACCCGCACCATCCGTTGCGGCCGGCGCTGCCCGAGAAGGAAGTGCTGACGCAATTGTTCCGCGAAATCCGCAAGGAAGTCCGCGAGCGTGAATGCACGCGGGCCGTGCTGGTCGGGCACAACGCCTCGTTCGACCTCAATTTCCTCAATGCGGCGATTGCGCGCACGGACATCAAGCGCAACCCGTTCCACCCGTTCTCGAGCTTCGACACGGCGACGCTCGGCGGCGTCGCCTTCGGCCAGACGGTGCTGTCACGGGCGATCGGGGCCGCGGGACTCGAGTGGGATCCGAACGCCGCACACTCGGCGATCTACGACGCGGAACGTACCGCCGCGCTCTTCTGCATCATCTGCAACAAATTCCGCAGCCTGTACGAAGATGCGTGCGAGCGAGCGCCGCAGCTCACCCAGCGTGAGCCGCCTCCGGCCGACGAAGACGCGATTTAAAAGTAAGGACCGCCCGCTGGAACAACCGCAGCGGGCGGCCTGGCGGCTCGCTCAGGCCGACTTGGCCGTGGCGCCGGCTTCGTTCAGCACCTGCTGCAACTCGCCCTTCTGGAACATCTCGGTGAGGATGTCCGAGCCGCCGAGCAGTTCGCCCTTGACGTAAACCTGCGGGTACGTCGGCCAGTTCGAGTAGCGCTTGAGCGCCTCGCGCAGTTCCGGGTCTTCGAAGATGTTCACGTAGGCGAACTCCGCGCCGCAGGCTTCGAGCGTGCGCACGGCCGAGGCGGAGAACCCGCACTGCGGGAAGTCAGGCGTGCCCTTCATGTAGAGCACGACGGGGTTCGACTTGAGCTGTTCCTGGATTCGCTGAGTAACGTCCACGTCCTTACCTCTCGGCCGCGAGACGCAGCCAGTTCGCCGGCACACACGCCGGCCTTGCCAATGACATCAGAACGCAGACGGCGTTCCGTTCGCCTCGAACTCGCTCAGTTCACAGGGACGGGACTTGCCGTTGCGGCCTCCTGCTGACGGACACGTTCCAGGCGCCCAATGACCTGCCACTGCTCGGCAGCGCTCATCCGACCCCACCGTGCGATCTCATCCAGCGTGCGGCCACACCCGATGCAAGTCCGGGCGGCATCGAGCACGCAGATGTTCAAACACGGTGAAGTTGGTGCAACCTGGTTCATGAAGCCTCCTGCGCCTGCTGCGCAGGACGTTGAATTATGGGGTTCCCTCGCCTATTCTTCAAACCATTCCAAGGTTCGGGGTGAATATAACCCCCGGTTCCAAAAAGATTTTTTCCCGCAGGAATGCTAATCCATGAATCCATTGAATACGGTTCGCGGCGCCATGACGACCGGTTTCGTCGCGGCTGTCGTGCTCGCACTGCTGATCTCGCCCACCACCTTCCATGAGCTCGGCCTGGCCCGCTGGCTGCACATCCTGGCCGGCATCACCTGGATCGGCCTGCTCTACTATTTCAACCTGGTGCAGATCCCCGGGCTCGCCGCTGCCGCAGCGGACAAGGGCGGCCCGGGCGGCGCCGGCATCGCCAAGTACATCGCCCCGGTGGCGCTGTTCTGGTTCCGCTGGGCGGCACTGGCGACCTGGCTCACGGGCGCCTGGTACCTCGCGCGCTCGGGCAATTTCCACGGCGCGTTCACGCTCGGCCTGATGAGCGACCCGGTGAACTACTACCAGCTCGTGATCGGCATCGGCGCCTGGCTCGGCACCATCATGCTGTTCAACGTCTGGGGGCTGATCTGGCCCAACCAGAAGAAGATCCTCGGCATCAAGCCCGCGACGGACGAGGAAAAGGCCGCCGCGCGCAAGATCGCCATGCTCGCCTCGCGCACGAACTTCGTGCTGTCGATCCCGATGCTGCTGTGCATGGGCTCGGCGACCCACGGCCTGCCGTTCTGACAATGATCGGCTGACTGGCACGAGAAAACCCGGCTCCGCCGGGTTTTCTTTTTGTACGGGCGGAGCGGACAATTCGGCGCGCCGCTCGAGGATGGATGGACGACCAGCATGACGACGACCGCGACAGCGAACACGCCCCGCTCCCACGACCCGGACGCGGCAATCGTCCTGCCGGCGGATCTCCGCGACACCGTCGCTGCCGCGCTCAAGGAGGACATCGGCAGCGGCGATCTCACCGCGGCGCTGGTGCCGGCCGGTCGCATGGGGCGCGCCAGGGTGATCACGCGGGAAGCGGCGGTGGTCGCAGGCCGGCCGTACGTCGACGAAGTGTTCCGGCAGGTCGATCCGGCGGTCGTCGTGGACTGGCACGTAGCCGATGGCGACACCGTGGAACCCAACCAGGTGCTGTACCGGCTGTCAGGCCCGGCCCGCTCGCTGCTGACCGGGGAACGCACGGCGCTCAATTTCTTGCAGGTGCTGTCGGCGACGGCGACGGCCACCAGGCGCTATGCCGACGTCCTGCGTGGACTGCCGTGCCGCGTGCTCGATACGCGCAAGACGCTGCCCTGCCTGCGCAACGCGCAGAAATATGCCGTGCGCTGCGGCGGCGGCGTCAACCATCGAGTCGGCCTGTATGACGGCATCCTGGTGAAGGAGAACCACATCCTGGCGGCCGGTTCGATTGGCGCCGCGGTGGCGGCAGCCAAGGCATCGCCCGCAAGGGTAATGATCGAAGTGGAAGTCGAGTCACTCGACGAGCTGCGCCAGGCGCTCGACGCCGGCGCCGACATGGCGCTGCTCGACGAGTTTTCGCTGGAGGACTTGCGGGCTGCGGTTGCGCTCAACCGCTCGCATCCGCATGGACCGATCAAGCTCGAGGCGTCCGGGGGCGTCACGCTGGAGACGTTGCGGGCAGTCGGTGAAACCGGCGTGGATTTCATCTCGGTCGGTTCGCTGACGAAGAACGTGCGGGCCGTCGACCTGTCGATGCGGTTCGAGTACGCGAACTGAGCGGGCACTTCGCTTAAAGCGGCCGGACGGCAATGGCGGGTGGTTGCGGAGTCATTCTGGCGAGCGGAAAGGCAGGCACGCTCGCCAGAATGACTCCGGGACCACCCGCTTGCGATTCGGCGCCAGTGCGCTCAAGAGCAGTCGTTGAGCCCGCCTTCGGCCGGGAGCGGTCTGCCAGCCACCACGTAAGGCCTGGCTGAAGCGGTCCGCGCTGCAATCATGTTGCTGCTCCCTATGCAGCGAAACCTATTTGCCTGCACATCGTCCAAACAATGAACTTCTCGTCAGGCCCTGGAAGTACCGGAAGGAGAGCACGATGAGCGACGAACAGGCGGCACCTGAGACGAAAGGTGTCACGGTGAAGTTACTTGCAACGGTTGACCTTGGCCCTGAGATCGAGGGCATGGCCGGGCGCCAACTTCGAATGCGCCTGGTGACCATCGCCTGCCAGCGTCTGTTCCGCTACATCAGCGGCAACAACGGCGCGCAGCAGAAGATCGCGATGACGGCGCCGGTGACGCAATCGCGCGGTGAGAAAATTGCAATGACGGCGCCGGTCTCGCAGGTCGCCGATGGCCGAGCCGTCCTCGTCGCCTTCACGCTGCCGTCCACGTACCGCTCGTCACTGCGCCCAGGCCGCTGGACCCCACCATCCAGATTCGCGAGTTGCCGGCGCAGCTCGTGGCCTGCTGGCGCTACTCCGGGCGCTGGACCGCAGGCAACTACCGTGACAACGAAGCGTTGCTGCGCGAGCGTATCAGGCGGCGGGCTCACCCGTGGCGGCGAACCGGTGCTCGCCCGCTACAACACGCCCTTCACGCCGTGGTTCATGCGTCGCAATGAAGTGCTGATACCGGTCGCCCGGCAACCTGTGCGATGACCGCCGTGGACATCAGACTAGATCGTCGCGGCCTGGCCGTCCCATGCGCCGTGCGTAGTCTTCGGTCACGAAGACGAAGCTCAGGCGCCGGCCCGCAGCTGTCGATTCCGTGCTTTTCCTGGCGGGCGTGTCTGCCTTTCCGCCCGCCAGGAAAAGCACGGAATCGGCAGCCTGTGACCTTGCCCCTCCTCGTCTTCTTGAGCAGGAACCGCGGTTCAGCCCACGAGCGGCAGACCGCAACGGCACTCAGCCGTTCGCAGCAATCCGCAGGATGCGCGTAGGCGCCGAGATGCCGTAGCCCTGCGCGTAGTCGACGCCCAGCGACCTGAGCATGTTGATGATCTCTTCGTTCTCGGCGAACTCCGCGATCGTCTGCTTGCCCGTCAGGTGCCCGATCTCGTTGATCGACCGCACCATTTCGCGGTCGATCGGGTCGCGCAGGATTTCCTTGACGAAGCTGCCGTCGATCTTCAGGAAGTCGACGGGGAAGTGCTTCAGGTAACCGAACGACGACAAGCCCGTGCCGAAATCGTCCAGCGCGAACTTGCAGCCCTGCTCTTCCTTGAGCGCCGCGATGAAACGATTCGCCTGCGAGAAGCTCGCAATCGCCGCCGTCTCCGTGATCTCGAAGCAGATCTTCGTGCCGTCGATGCCGCTGTTCTTCAGCAGCTTCTGCACGAACGGCAGGAAGTCGGCGTCGCCCAGGCTCTGGCCCGAGAGATTGATCGAGCACAGCGCGAGCCGCTCACGCTCGTCGGCCTCGGAAACCAGCCAGCGCAGCGCGTTCTCGACCACCCAGCGGTCGATCTGCGGCGTGATGCCGTAGCGCTCGGCCGCGTTGATGAAGTTGTCGGGCGAGACGATCTTGCCGGTCTCGTCCTTCATGCGCAGCAGCAATTCGTAGTGGGCGCCCGGGTCGTGCTTCTGCAGCGGCTGGATCGTCATCCGGAACAGCTCGAAGCGCGACTCCTCGAGCGCGTTGTTGATGCGCGCAGCCCACTGCATTTCGCGGCGGCGGCGCATGAGGTCGATGTCGTTGTCCTGGAAGCTGAAGACGCGGTTGCGACCGCCTTCCTTTGCCGCCTGGCAGGCGCTGTCGGCCGACGACAGGACCGTCGCCACGTCTTCGCTGTCGCCCGTGATCGGGACCACGCCGATGCTGCAACCGAGCCGGAACGTGCGCTCCTCCCAGACGAACTTGTAGTTGCGCATGGTCTCGCGCAGCTGTTCGGCCATGACCAGCGCGTCGTCGAGCGAGCAGCTCTCGAGCAGCACGCCGAACTCGTCGCCGCCGAGGCGCGCAAGCGTGTCACGCCAGCGGATCTTGGTCTTGAGCAGCGCGCCCACCTGCCCGAGCAGCGCGTCGCCCGCGCTGTGGCCACAGGTGTCGTTGATGATCTTGAACTGGTCGACGTCGAGGTGGCAGAGCGCGTATTGCGTCTCGCGCGCCTTGGCGCTGCGCAGCGAGCGCTCGAGGCGTGCCTCGAACTCGCGACGATTGACCAGGCCCGTGAGGATGTCGTGGCTCGCGTGGTACGAGAGCTTGCGGTTCAGTTCGCGGCTCTCGCTCACGTCGTGGAACACCAGCACGCCGCCACAGACGGCGCCCGATCCGTCACGGATCGGCGACGCCGTGCTTTCGATGTACATCTCGTTGCCGTCGCGCTTGATCAGCAGCGTCGGTCGCACCGACTTGATCGCGCGGGCGCGGCGGATCGCCACCGACAGCGGGTTCTCGAGGGGCTCGCAGGTCTCTTCGTGGAAACCGCGGAAAATCTCGTCGACGCCCTTGCCCTGCGCTTCCTCGAACTTCCAGCCGGTGAGTTCCTCGGCGGTGGGGTTCAGGTATTCGACGATCATGTGACCGTCGGTCGTGATGACGCCGTCGCCGATCGACTGCAGCGTGATCTGCGCGCTTTCCTTCTCCTTGAACAGCGCGTCTTCGTAGAGCTTGCGTTCGGTGATGTCGAACTCGACGCACACCAGGCGACGCAGGCGACCGGTGCCGTCGACGCGCGCCTGGGCGCGGCTTACGACCCAGCGCCAGTCGCCCTTGACGTGCCGCATGCGGTGCACGCTTTCGAACATCGGCGTCTTGCCGGCGATGTGGTCGCGGATCATCGCCTGGACGCGCGCAAGGTCGTCCGGATGCACGAGGCGGCGCCAGTCGGGCGTCACCTTCGCGTCGTGCTCGTCGTAGCCCAGCATCTTCCGCCAGCGCGGCGAGTAGTAGACGGTGTTGTTCTCGACGTCGAAGTCCCACATGCCGTCATTGGCGGCGGGCAGCGACAGCGCATTGCGCTCTTCGAGCTTGGCCAGGTAACGCTGCACGCGCAGGCGCTCGAGGCCGGTGGCGAAGCTCGATCCGACCAGCTTGAGCATCAGGTGCAGGTTCGCGTCCCAGCCTTCCTTGCGCGGCTGCGACGAGAACAGAGCGATGAAGCCATTGACGCGATCGTTCAGCGACATGCCGCAGACGAGGGCCGAGCGCACGTTGAATTCCACCAGGCGCGCGGCATCGACCGCGTGCTCGCGGCGGGGGTGGAGGGTGTCGCGGATCTCGGCAAGCCGCAGGTGCTCGAGCTTGCCGGTCAGCACCGGCAGGCGGTCGGCGGCATCGCCTTTCATGACTTGCGGGTCGAACGGCGTCACCAGGCCGGTGGATGCCGCGACACGCTCGATGACCTTGCGCTCGCCGTCGAGCAGGGCGATGCAGATGGCGTCGACGCCGGTCGCTTCACGCAGCGCATCGAGGTTGCGCTTGACGCAATTGTCCCCCGCTTCGCTGGTGAGTCCTACGAAGTCGACGGCGACCTTGGTGACGAGAACGTCGAGACCGACCGTGGGGCGCTCGCCATTGCCGAAGATGAACTGCGTGGCCAGGAAATCTGCTGTTTCCTGTTCCTCGGTTTCGATCGGCGGGGGTTGCGACGACATCGCGCTGTCCGGTCTCCCTGGCGCGAACGTGGTCGCTTGATTGAATGACGACGACTCGACCTACGTTGGCGCGAGCCGAATTCTGACACAAAGTCTAGCGAACTCAAGCTAAGACGCTGAATTTATTGACGCATTCGGCGGAATGTAGAGCCTCGCCCGACGCAGGTCGCCACGCGCGACGCACGCGGAATCAGGGGCGCCACCGGTCACGAGGAACCAGTGCTGGCGATTGGCGCGACCGAGTTCCAGTGCCTGCATGCCCTGGAAGCAGATCTCGAGCGTCTTCTGGTGCACGAGCAGCGCGCGCCCGGGCTTCGCCGCGTACCAGGCTGCGGCGTCCGCCGCCTCGGCTTCCTTTTCCTGCCAGCGAGCGTGCCCGAAGTTGATGCTCGGTCGCCGCAACTCCAGCAGGTACTGTTCTTTCGCGCCGACGAGACCGAGTTCCGCAATCCCGGCGGAAGCCTGCTCGACCTCCGCCATGAAGCCCCTGCCCGACCGCACGTCGTCCATGCGCGGATACACGATGAAGCCGATGGCCACGAAAATGGCCGCGAGCGTGCCGCCGTAGGCGAGCCAGCCGTCCTTCGCACGGAAAAAGGCGAGTGCGATAACGCCGCCGAGACCCGCCACGGCGAGCGGCAGCAACGGCGCAATGCCGTAATCACGCACGATCCGCGCACTGGCCTTGCCGTCGAACGCGAAGTACACGGCGCCCGACACCGCACCGATGGCCAGGATCGCAGCGAGAATGAACGCGAGCTTGCGCGTCCTGGGCAGTCGCAGGACTTCCGGCAACCAGGCCGCTGCCGCCATCACGAGCGCGGGCACGGCCGGCAGCACGTACACGCCACGCTTGCCTGAACTCAATGAGAAGAACAGCACGACCAGCACGACCCACGCGAGCAGCACGGCGGCGAACGTATCCCGCGTGCCCGGTCGCAATGCGTCGCGCCACCGCGGCCAGAGCCAGGGCAGCAGCGCCGTCAGCGGCAGCCACAGGACCGGAATGACGTTGACGAGGTAGAACCAGAAAGGCTCGTGGTGGTGCCATGCTCCCGCGTAGCGCGTGACTGTCTGCTTGAACAGTATTTCGTTGCGGTACGCGAGCAGTTCGCCGCCCGCCGAGGTCACCAGCATCATCGGCACGAACCACGACGCGATTGCACCGAGGAAAAAGACCGGCCCCAGCCACCAGCGCGGGTCGCGATGCGGCGCCGTCGCCGGCCAGCCCCGCGCAGCGAGCACGACGAACGGAATCAGCAGCAGCAGCGGCAGGAAACCGACGCCCTTGGTGACGACGCCGATACCCGCCGCAAACCACCCGACACAGAACCAGCCCATGCTCGGGCCGGCGAACAGGTGCCGCAGCAACCCATACAGGCTCAGCGTCGTGAAGAAGCACAGCACGCCGTCGATCTGCGCCTGCCGGAACTGCCACACGAACTGGAACGTGAGCAGCAGCACCAGGCCACCGGCGAAGGCAACCTCGCGTCCGCGGACGCGACGCAGCAGGTCGTACACGAGCACGACGGAGCCGATGCCCGCGAGCAGCGACGGCAGCAGGAAGCCGATCCGCAGCGATCCGGTCAGCGCGATCGCCGAGGCCATCAGCCAGAAGAACACCGGAGGCTTGTCGGCGTAGAGATCGCCGCCGACGCGCGGAATCATCCAGTCGCCGGACCGCAGCATGTCCTGCGCGACCAGCGCGAAGCGCGGCTCATCGGCCGGCCACGGATCGCGCAGGCCGAGACCCGTCGCCATCAGCAGGAGCGCGAGCCCGACCAGCCAGAGCAGGTCGACGCTGACGTCGCGCGCCGAATTCGCCCCCGGTCGCAGCCAGCGGTCGAGCACCGAGTTCGGCACGCCGCCGGCGCCGTTCACGCTCAGCGTTCCTCGCGAATTTCGACCCGCGGGGACGCGCGTCGAATCAACCAGTTCAAGCCCCACAGGTCGACGATGCCGACCCACAGCCGATTGTGGAGACCGTACTTCGACGTGCCACGCGTGCGCTCGCGATGGTTCACGGGCAGCGAAATGACCTCGAACCCCTCACGCTGGAAGAGCGCCGGCATGAACCGGTGCATGTTCTTGAAACGCGGCATGTGCATGAACACGTCGCGGTCGAACACCTTGATGCCGCAACCCGTGTCCGGCGTGCCGTCCTGGAGGAACCAGCCGCGCACGCCGTTGGCGACGCGCGAAGAAACGCGGCGCAGCCACGTGTCACGGCGAGTGGTGCGATTGCCCATCACCAGCTTGAGTTGCGGCGACGCGGGGTTCATCAGCGCGTCGAGCAGGCGCGGGAAATCGGCCGGGTCGTTCTGGCCATCGCCATCAAGCGTGGCGATCCAGCGACCGCGCGCATGGCGCACGCCGGTGGCCACGGCGGCACTCTGGCCCGAGCGCGTCACGTGCTGCAGCAGCCGGATTTCGGGCATGCCCTGCGCGCGCGCCGCGAGCACCATCTCGCCCGTCTTGTCCGTGCTGCCGTCGTCCACGAAAATCTGCTCGAAGGAGTACTTGCCGGCCAGCGCGGCGTGGATTTCCTGCGCCAGCGGCAGGACGTTCTCATCCTCGTTGCAGACGGGTATGACGACGGAGACGTCGGGCATCGAGGCCGGGGACGGAGGGGTGGTCACAGTCGAACGAGCCCTGCAGTTGTGGTTTGTGCGGCCGCCGCCTGCGGGGGCCGTCGGGTAGTATAAACGCTCCCCCGTCCCGGGGCCGCCGCTGGTCGTCCGACCCATCCCTTGAAAGACCGTCTCGCACATTCCCGTCCGCACGCATCGGAAAGCCGCCGGCTCGGCTGGGCCCTGGCGATCACCGCGACGTTCATGGCGCTCGAGGTCGCGGGCGGCCTGATTTCGGGCTCACTCGCCCTGCTGGCCGACGCCGGCCACATGCTGACCGACACGGCTGCGCTGGCGCTGGCCTGGATCGCGGCCCGGCTCACGATGCGCCCGACGAACCCGCGCCGCTCGTACGGCTACCACCGCGCGCAGGTGCTGGCGGCGTTCGTGAATGCGCTGGCGCTGTTCGTCGTGGTCGTGTGGATCGTCGTCGAAGCCGCGGATCGACTGTCGACGCCGCGCCCCATCGAGGGTGGGACGATGCTTGGGGTCGCACTGGCCGGACTGATTGCGAACATTTCCGTGTATTCGATCCTGCGCAAGGGCAACCAGGACAACCTCAACGTATCCGCCGCCCGCCTGCACGTGATGGGCGACCTGCTCGGCTCGATCGGCGCGCTGGCCGCGGCAGGGATCATCCTGACCACCGGCTGGACCCCGATCGACCCGATCCTGTCGGTGCTCGTCGCGGTATTGATCCTGCGCAGCGCCTGGTCGCTGCTGCGCAAGTCGACCAGCATCCTGATGGAAGAAGCGCCGGATTCCGTCGATCCCGATGCACTGCGCCGGGAACTGATGGCGAACGTGCCCGGCGTGCGCGACATCCACGACGTGCACTGCTGGTCGCTCACCTCGGGGCAGACCATGCTCACGCTGCACGTAGGACTCGCTGCCGGTGCCGATGGCGGACTCGTACTGCGCGAAGCCAAGCGCGTGATCGCGGAAAAATTTGCGATCGACCATTCAGCGCTGCAGCTCGAGCAGGCAGAATGCCCGGATGAAGTCTGACGGACGCGTCGCCGCAATCGCAGCATGACCCAGGAACACGATGACCCCGCGGCGGCGGATGACGAGCCATCGTCCACCGAGCCCGCGCCCCTCAAGAACACGCTGTACCGCAAGGTCACGCGCGGCAAGCGCAAGCTGACCCCGGGGCGGCTGCTGGTGTACCGCGTCGCCGTGGTCATCGCCTGGTGGGCCGTGCGCGCCATCTGGGCCAGCTGCCGCGTCACGCACGTGGCCGGCAAAGAGATGGCCGAGCAGGCCATACGCGACCTGAAGTCACTGATCCCGGTGTACTGGCACCAGCACATGCTGTTCGGCGCGCGCGCCCTGCTCGACCTGCGCGACGCCGGGCTCAGGGTTGGCTTCCTCGTGAGCCCGTCCGTCGACGGCACGGGCCCCGCCATGCTCGTGCAGAAATTCGGCGCCCACGTCATCCGTGGGTCCTCGACGCACACTGGCGCACGCGCGCTGCGTGATTACTACGAGACCATCGTCAAGCAGCAGATCTCGCCCGCGATCACGCCCGATGGACCGCGCGGGCCGCTGCACGAATTCAAGCCGGGCGCGATCATGCTTTCGCAGATCACGGGCAAACCGATCCTGCCGATCGCGATCGCACACTCGTTCAAGTTCACGTTCCGCACTTGGGATTCGTTCGAGCTGCCGTTGCCCTTCAGCCGCATCGCGATCGTGTACGGCGAACCCGTGAAGGTGAGCCGCTCCATGGACGCCGAGGCCCTGGCCGGCTGGCAGCAGCAGATGGCCGAGCGTTTATTCGAACTGCGTCGCCAGGCCGAGGCTGCGCTCGAGCAACGCTGACAGGCGGGCGTCGTCGAGCTCCAGGGACTCGACGATCGTCGTCAGTTGCGCCTTGGCAGCGACGTGACCGATGACTCCAGTCACCACGTCCACGGCCTGCAGTTCGTAGCGTTCGCTTCTTAGCAGCGCATGCCCGATCGAACCTGCGAGCGCGACCTCACTCGCTGCGCGCAACCCCAGGCCCGCGGCTTTCAAGGCAGCTTCAGTGGCGGTCCAGCGCTGCAGCTTCGTCGCCGTCGCGGCTTCGACCGGTTCCTGCAGATCCTCGATGTCGATGCCACAGTCGGTGTCGGCGCAGACGACGCAGGCCACGCGCGTCAGGGAGTGCGAAATGCTGAAAAAGGGACCGCCGGCCAGCCGCGGCTTGCCTTCCTGGGCAAACGTGAAGGCCCGCGACGGAAACTCCTGCCGGGTCAGGCGGGACGCCGCCATCAGCACGAGACCGAGGCCGGCCAGGCTGGCCCGTCGCGCTCCTGGCTCGCGCCGCTCCAGCTCGAGGCGACGCGCGTACGGCAACGCCTGCAGCAGCGGCTCCTGCCACGACGGGCAGGACACCGGCAGTCGCAGCGGGGCGTGAAGTATAATTGCGTCGGTCATCGTGCCCGGAAAAGAAAGACCTTCTGCCATGGGTACCGTGTGACCCGTCCCTGTCGCCAGTGAACACCCGCCGACCGAAAATCACCAGTGCGACCGCACCACCCGCGGCGTTGCAACCGCACGAACTGGGCAGCACCGACGAGACGATCGTCGTCCTGCGACGCACGTTCGACGAACTGGGCGACCTCTTTCGCGTGCATGTGCCGAGCCGTGGCGGGTGGACCTGGGTCGCCAGCCACCCGGACGACGTCAAGCGCGTGCTGGTGACGAACCACCGCAACTACACCAAGGGCGTCGGCATAGACCGGGTCAGGCTGCTGCTCGGACACGGCATCATGACCAGCGAGGGCGAGTTCTGGCGCCGGCAGCGCCGCATGCTGCAGCCTGCGTTTCACCGCCGGATCGTCGAGCGCTACGCGTCGATCGTGCGCGAGGAAAACGAGTCGCTCGGCGCGCAGTGGAGCGCTGCCGCACGCGACGCCGGCAGCGTGAACGTCACTCAGTCGGTCAGCCGGCTGGCATTGCGCATCATCCTGCGCGCGCTCTTCGGTGACGACCTGCGGCGACTCGTACCGGACCTCGACCACAATCCCTTCGTCGCCATCCTGCAGGACGCACGCCGCGACACCCGGTTTGCATACGAGTTCCGCCAGCTGGCGCGAGAGGTGCGCTGGCTGGTTGCCCAGCGACGCGTGCGGCCGGGTCGGAGTTTCGACCTGCTGCAACTGTTGCTCGATGCGAGAGACGCCGACACCGGCGAGGCCATGAACGACACCGAAGTCGTCGACGAAGTCATGACGCTCGTCGTCGCCGGTCACGAAACCACGGCGAGCACGCTCAACTGGGCGTGGTGGTTGCTGGCCACGCACCCGGTCGTTGCCGCGCGCGTCGCCGCGGAACAAGTCGCCGTGGACGACCTGGGACTTGCAACCTACGCTGACCTGATCCGCCTGCCGTACACGCGGCAAGTCGTGGACGAATCGATGCGGTTGTACCCTCCAGGCTGGCTGCTGACCCGCCGCAGCATCGGACCGGACACGCTCGGTGGGCACGACGTGCCCCCGGGGACGGATGTCTTCATCAGCCCGTACCTGGTGCATCGGCATCCGCTCCACTGGAGCCACCCCGAGACATTCGATCCAGGCCATTTCGTTCCGTCGCAGGTCGAAGCCCGCCACGCATTCGCGTACATTCCGTTTGCGGCCGGACCGCGCCACTGCATCGGGCAGAACTTCTCGCTCTACGAGATCCTCCTGCACTTCAATTTTGCGGTGCGCCGGTTTCAGCTGACCGATCCACAGCCCGTGCTACCTCCCCTCGAGGCACGCATCAACCTGCGGACGGCCGGCGACGTTCACATGAGAATCAAGCAGCGATGATCAAGTACCAGACGCTCCCCGACATGCTCGACGACCGCGCGCGCGGCGATGGCGCGATCGTTTACCTCGAGGGCGAAGGCGCCGAGAAGAAGCTCAAGCTCGCGGACCTGCGCCGCCGGGCCCTGGGCATCCTGTTTCACCTGCAGCGCATCGGCGCCAAGCCCGGCGACCACCTCATCCTGCACGTGGCGAGCAACGAGCAGTTCATCGACGCGTACTGGGCCTGCCTCTACGGCGGCATCGTGCCGGTGCCGGTCGCCGTCGGCATCAGCGACGAGCACAAGCACAAGCTCCTGCGCATTGCGAGGCAGCTCGGGCAGCCGTTTCTCTACACCGACAAGAAACTCCGCGACCGTCTCGCGACGTACGCCGCCACCCTCGGCGAGCCAGAAGCCTGGGGCGCGCTCAAGCCGCGAACGTTCCTGGTCGACGCGCTCGACGACATTTCGCGCGCCGGCACGCCGGCGGCCCTGGGCCCGGACCAGACGGCGTTCATCCAGTTTTCGTCCGGTTCGACGAGCGAACCCAAGGGCGTGGTACTCACCCACCGCAACATCCTGACGAACGCCGAAGGTGCGCGACAGGCCGCGGGCTTCAACGAAGACGACATTTCGCTCAGCTGGATGCCGCTCACACACGACATGGGGCTGATCGGCTTCCACCTGATGATGATGTACGCGGGCGTGCGACAGCACCTGATGCCAACGGACCTGTTCGTGCGTCGCGCGCTGCTCTGGCTCAAGTGGTCGTCGGAAAAGCGTGTCACGGTCACGTGCTCGCCGAACTTCGGCTATCGCCACTGCCTCAAGGCGCTCGGCGACAAGACGCTCGAGAATCACGACCTGTCGGCAGTCCGCCTGATCTTCAACGGCGCGGAGCCGATTTCCGTCGAGCTCGCCGAGGAGTTCCTCGACCGCCTTGCACCGTACGGTTTGCGTCGCACCTCGATGTTCCCGGTGTACGGCCTCGCGGAAGCGTCGCTCGCCGTGAGCTTCCCGCCGATCGACACGCTGTACAGCTACATCACGGTCGATCGCCGCACGCTCGGCGTCGGCTCGCTGGCGCGCCACGTCGAAGCAACCGATCCCACGGCGCTCAAGCTCATGTGCGAGGGCCAGCCGATCCCGTTCACCCGCGTGAAACTCGTGGACGACGCCGGCGTGGAAGTTCCCGCGGACACCGTCGGTCACCTGCTGATGCAGGGCGACAACGTCACGCGTGGCTACTTCCAGAACCCGCACGCGAATGCGGAAGCGATCACGGCGGATGGCTGGTTGCGCACGGGCGACCTGGCACTGACGCACGAGGGCAACCTGTACGTCACGGGCCGTTCGAAGGAAATCATCTTCGTGAACGGCCAGAACTATTACCCGCACGATCTCGAATCCGTGCTGCAGGCCGAACCGGGCCTCGAACTCGGCAAGGTGGCGGCCGCCGGCGCGCGTGCAGCCGAATCGCCCACCGACGAGCTGGTCTTGTTCGTGCTGCATCGGGGCAGCATGGCCGACTTCATCCCGCTCGCGACGCGGGCGGTGCACTTGATCAACGAGCATGCGGGCGTCGAAGTGGCGCGCGTGGTGCCGGTGAAACGCATCCCGAAGACGACGAGCGGCAAGCTGCAGCGCAATGCGCTGGCCAAGGCGTACGAAGACGGTGAGTTCACCGCGGAGTTGGCGGAGTTCGACCTGGCGTGGGCCGCGCTGCACGGCCAGGGTCGCGCGGCCAAGGGCCGGGTCGAGGCCCAGCTCAAGGCCATCGTGGACGACGCCATGCCGGGCAAGCACGTGGACATCGACGACAACCTGTTCGACGTCGGCGCGAGCTCGCTGACGCTGATCCAGATCCACGAGAAGATCGACGAGGCCTACCCGGGCGTGGTCGATCTCACCGAGCTGTTCGATTTCCCGACCATCTCGATGCTGGCGAAGCACGTCGAGGCGAAGTTAGGGGATAGGGGTTAGGGGTTAGGGGTTAGTCGGAGGAGCAATTGCAGCATCAGGCTCGTTTGCACCTCCGACTAACCCCTAACCCCTAACCCCTTTCCCCCTTCAGCTTCTTCCACCGCTTGTGCGACCACCACCAGCCCGACGGATCGGCGTTGATGTCGCGTTCGAGCAGGCGCGCATACCGTTCGGTCGGCACGCCTGCCGCCGGCTTCTCACCTGCAGCCGTCAACGGCTCGAGTTCAATCTCATACAGGCCGCGCGCGAAGCGTCGCATCGACACGTAAACGATCGGCGCGCGCAGCAGTCGCGCCATCCGCTCGGGTCCCTTGAAGAACGCCGTGTCCTGGCGCAGGAAGGTCGTCCAGTGACGCTCGGGACTCGTGCGCGGCACCTGGTCCGCGACCAGGCCGAGCGCGCGCGCATCGCGGATCACGCCGATCTCGTGCCGGATCGCTTTCGACGGCAGCATCCGCGCGCCGAACTTCGAACGAATCGAGAGGAAATACCGTTCGGCCCACGCGCTGCCCATCGGCTTGTAGATGCCGATCAGGCCGGACTCGAGTTCGAGCGCCATGCGCAGCAGCGCCCACTCGAAATTGCACTGGTGGCCGCAGATCAGCACGAGCTTTGTCCCTGCGTCCAGCACGCCGTCACGGTCGACGAGCCGAACCCGCGCGCGTAATTCCTCGGCAGTCATGACGCGCGCGTAATCGAGCTCGGCCAGGAGCTCCGATTGCCGCGCGACGAAATCGTTGCGGATGCGCTCCCGCTCGGCGTCGCTCTTGTCGGGGAACGACCGGCGCAGGTTTTGTCGAATGGTCCCGCGCCGCAACCCGAACAGCCGATAGCCCAGGAAAAACAGCAACCAAGAACAGGCATAGCGCAGCCGCAGGCCAGGCGATTCGCGCGTCGGTTCCGCTGCTGCCGCTGCCGTCGTCGTCTCAACCATAAAGCGGCTTCTCGCGCTTCCAGCGGTTGTAGGCCCAGAAATACTGCTCGGGATAGTGGCGCACGTGGCTCTCGAGCGCACGGGTGTAGGCCACCAGGATCTGGTCCGGTTCCATTCGCGTGCCCGCACGCGAAAGCTCGATGAAACGCACGACGTAATGGCCGCGCCGTTCGCGGTGCATCGCAGCCAGGTACACCGAGTACCCGAGCTTCGCCCCGATCCAGCCCGGCCCACGGAAGAACGAGGTTGGCTGACCGAAGAACTCGAGCCACGTCTGCTGCTCGCTCCTGGCCGATGGCGATTGGTCGGCCAGCATCGCCAGCAGTCGCACCTTGCCGCGCTGTTCCAACAGGTGAGGCACGAGGTCCTTGGCCTTTACCATGGTGCAGCCGAAGCGTTCGCGCATGCGTCGCAGCACGCCGTCGACGCTTTCGCGGCGGGTCGGCTTGTAGGCCGCAGTCAGCGGCTCGTTGAATACGCTCGAACACCGCGCCAGCAGCCATTCCCAGTTGGCGTGGTGCGAGGACAGGATCAGGGCGCGGCCGGACGTGGCCTGCAGGCAATCCCGCACGAGTTCGGGGTTTTCGAACCGGACACGGCTCGCAAGGTCAGCCGGGGCGAGGAAGCGTTGGGCGAGGACTTCGGCCGCGAGTTGGCCGAGGTGGCTGTAGAAGCCGTCTTCGACATCCCGCCTGCGGGACGCCTCGACTTCTGGCAGGCAACGAGCCAGGTGGCGGCGGACCAGGTCGCGGCGCCAGCCGCAGACGCGCAGCAGCCAGGCCACGGACCCCATGACCGCGTAGAGGACTCCGAGCAACGCGGACTGGAGCAGGGTTTTCACGGGAAAAATGGTGCCGACTCGCGGATTCGAACCGCGGACCTACTGATTACGAATCAGTTGCTCTACCAACTGAGCTAAGTCGGCTCTGCGCAGACCCCTCCGGCTCGGAGGGGCGCGCATTATAAGGATTCGCCCTCGCGGGTGGAAGCCGAACTCAACTTGCCTGCGGCCGGACCCGGATCACCACTTCGACGCCCTCGACTTCCGTGCCGGGCGGCAGCGGCGGCATCTGCCCCAAAGTCAGCTCGTCGGGCTGGATGTCCTGCATCTCGCCCGTCTGCACGTTCTGGAAGTGGTGGTGGGGCGTCATGGCCGAGTCGTAGACGCAGCGTTCGGGGTCGAGGTGGATCTGGCGCACCAGTCCGTGATCCACGAACAGCTTCAGGGTGTTGTAGACGGTGGCCTTGGACACGCGGCTGGGGGACTGCCGCAGCGTCGTGAGCAACTGCTCGGCGGTCAGGTGTACAGGGGCCGTCAGGAGCACCTCCGCAACCTTGACGCGCTGCTGGGTCGGGCGGATGCCGTGTCGTTCGAGAAGACTGCTGACTTCATTCACGGGCTTGGTCCGGGGAGCCAGAAAAAGTGGACTGATTATAAAGGGAGGGGGCGGTCGACCCTGAATCCGCACAAACCCGTGTGTTTCGTGGCAAGACCGCAACCCGGCGTGATCCTAGCGTGACGGTTCGCCAGGCGGCAGCGGGCCGCCGGGCCCACCTTCGCCCGGGAATGTCGCCATGGAAGGCACGCGTCGCGCCCGCCCGGTCCGCCGGCGGCGCGGTTATACGTTGATCGAGCTATTGATGGGCCTCGCCGCGGTGGCCACCACCCTCGCATGGGGCGTGCCGTCCTTTGGCGCCCTCGTGCGCGACGCGGCCCGGACTCGCGAGGTCAACCAGTTCGTGCAGGCGGTCTACCTGGCGCGCAGCGAGGCCATCAAGCGCAACGGAGTCGTGAGCCTCTGCCCCAGTCGCAACGGCGCCACGTGCTCCCCGAGCGCACGATGGAATACGGGATGGCTGATCTTCATCAACCTGGACCGCGACTCCCCGGCAGTCCGCGATGCGGGCGAGCCCGCTGCTCCGGGTCTACGAACCGTGGGACGCCGGTCACATTACGTCCAACCGCAGCACCCTATCCTTCCGTCCATTCGGGCAGATGGGGGTCACCGCGACCGTCACTTTCTGCGACGACCGCGGCTCTCGCGCCGCGCGCGCGGTGATCATCAGCCAGACCGGACGGCCGCGGATTTCCAGCCGCAGCGCATCGGGCGGGTCCCTGGTCTGCACTTAGTCAAATAGCTCGCCGCTCGTCGTTTGCGGCGAACCGCTCGTCGGGGCACGGTTTCAGGGAGAGCGCGGCGGCCTATGCTCCTTTTCAAGATGAACGCAAAGCAATCCGGTTTCACCCTGATCGAACTGATGTTCGCCATCACCGTGCTGACGGTGCTCGTGGCCATTGGCCTGCCGAACCTGCAGGATTTCGTCCGCAACAGCCGCATGTCCGGGGCCGCGAACGACATCATCTCCGACTTCAACTTCGCGCGTTCCGAGGCCGTCAAGCGGCGGGTCCCGATCACCCTGTGCAAGTCGCAGGACGGGGCAGCTTGCGACGCGGACGATGCCGCCCCCTTCAATCGCTGGATCATCTTCGTCGACGACGCGGACCCGGCGATCGTCGCGGCGACGGACGGCAACGGCGAAGTCGACGGCGCCGAGGTGATCCTGCGGGACCGCGAGTTGCCGGAGAGCATCACTGTCGTTACGGACGCCGAAGAGATCCGGGCGGTTTTTCTGCCGACCGGGTTCCCCGTCATCGAGACCGAAAACGTCAACCGCTTCGTGCTGTGCGACGCGCGCGGCAACGTGACCAGCGTCGGCGGCGACTCCGCCGCGAGAGCGATCGAGGTCCTGCCGACCGGGCGGCCGTCGGTGTTCCGCACCAAGGCTACGGTCACGGCTTTTGGAGGCTGCCCATGACCCGCAACCGCGCCACTGCAGCAAGATTGCGTCGCAACGGTGGCTTCACGCTGATCGAGGCGATGGTCGCGCTGATCGTCCTGTCCGTCGGCCTGCTCGGCATCGCCGCGCTCTACGTCGAGACCCTGCGCGCCAACCGCACTTCGCTCTACCGCACGCAGGCCGTGAATCTGGCCACGGATATCGGGGACCGCATGCGGTCCAACCGCGATCCCGCAAATGCATACGCCTGCGGCAGTCCCTGCGACCCGGCGGCCGGCAGCAATGCCATCGCCATCGCCGACCTCACCGACTGGATGAACCAGATTGCGGTGCAATTGCCGGGAGGTACCGCAAACGTCGCGTATACCGCGCCGACGGCCACCACGCCGGCGGTTTACGTCGTCGGCGTCAGCTGGAACGAGCTTGGCCAGGACGATCCCGTGACTTACCAGCTTCGGATCGAGATCTGAGGACGCCGCAGTGAACGCACGCACGAATCGAACGCGACAGTCCGGCGTGAGCCTCATCGAAATCATGGTGGCCATGGTGATCGGGTTGTTCCTGATCCTCGGCGCCGTTACGGTGTTCAGCCAGAGCCGCAGCACGTATCGCACCGCGGAGAGCGTCGCGCGCCTGCAGGAAATCGGCCGACTCGCCATGGACGTGGTCGAAACCGACGTCCGCATGGCGAACTTCTGGGGCATGAGCAATCGCGCCGACTACATCACCAATCGCGTACCCATTGGCCAGTCGCCGTCCGCTGAATTCGACGCTACGCAACAGGCGAACGCCGCGGTCTGTGGAACAGTCGCCGCGCCCAGTAATTATTTCGTGCTCAACCTGGACGAGTACGTCGGGGGCTCGAACAACTCGTACGGGCTTACCTGTGCGGCCAGCAATTACCAGGCCGGCACCGACACGCTGTGGATACGTCGAGCGAACGGCACGCAGCCGGCCACCCTGGACTCGACTCGCATCTACCTGCAGACCAGCCGGATCCGGGGCACGCTGTTCGTGCCAACCTGCGCGGACCCCACCAACCAGGGCTGCATTCCGGCGGACTACCTGCCCCCCGCCTCCCAGTCTCGCGAACTCGAAGCACACGTCTACTACGTGTCGTCGCGCTCGACCAACCGCAACGACGTGCCGTCGCTCCGCCGCAAGCGGTTCGCCAACGCGAGCGGCGCCCCGGGGAACGCCTTCATCGACGAGGAAATCGTACCGGGCGTCGAGGACCTGCAGGTGCGCCTGGGCGTCGACACGAACGGCGACACGAATATCGACCAGTACGTGAACCCGGGCGCCGTGCCGGCGAACGGCGTCGTGGTCTCGGCGACGATCTGGCTGCGCATCCGCGCGGAAGAGCCCGAGGTCGGTTTCGTCAACGACACCGTCTTCCAGTACGCCGACATGGCAGCTGCGGTGACGCCTGGCGACAATTACCGGCGCATCCTCCTCACCAAGACGATCCACATCCGGAACACACGCGCATGACGACCTGTCAACGCTCGCCATTCCGTCCAGCCGGTCCGCGAGGCGAAGCCGGCGCGGCTCTCGTCGTCGGACTCATCCTGCTGCTGGTCCTGACGCTGCTGGCCATCTCCGGCATGACCACCGCCTCGCTCGAACTGTTGATGGCCGGCAACGCGCAGTACCAGGAGCGCTCGTTCCAGGCTGCCGATGCGGGCATCGAGCAGGCGCTCGCTGCCGGCATCTACGACACCAACGTACCGGTCGGCGCCTATGACAATGTGGCGGCACTCCGTCCGGTGCCGACGCGCGGGACGGGACAGCCGATCGCAAATTGCCCGGAAGTCGACGACGCGACGGATGCGCAGCAGTGCGAGTACTTCATGCGTTTCGACCTCCAGTCCGGCCAGACCCCCGTTCCCAGCGGCGGCTTCAGCATCGGCACGGGCTTCGAGGCCTATCACTTCGTCGTCGACAGTTTCGGCACGTCGGATCGCGGCGCGCAGTCGGAACATCGACAGAGCTTCTACATCGTCGGACCGAGTGGCGGCTGAATACCGCGTCGCCAGCGGAGAGGAACATCATGTTCAAGAAAGTACTGATTGCCACCATCGCCTTGTGCGGCGCCGCCCCGGCAGCCTGGAGCCAGGCCACGCTGATCTCGTACGAGACCGGTATCGAGGCGAGCACGGACTTCGTCAGCCTGCCAGGCACGGCCTACGGCGTATGGAGCTTTGCGCCCTGCGCGGGTTGCGAAGCGGTCATCCTGCGGCTCGACGACAAGAGCCAGTTCCTCGTCGGCAAGCAACCGGTGTCGCTCGCCACGCTGCGCAAGTATGCGGCGCGGGGCGCGAACCACCTCGACGTCTTCTACGAAACGAAGACGCAGCGGGTCACGCGCCTGATCCTGCGCACGCAACTCGACCCCGCCGACATGCCCGCGAAACAGCCAGCCCGGGCCCCGCAAGACGGCGCCCCCGAATCGAGGACCAAGTCATGACGACTTCCAGGATGCGATCGCTGGCCACGCTGGCCGCTGCCGCGACCGTTGTACTGCTGGCCAGCGCGCCCGCCAGGGCGGACGACACGGAATTGTTCGTCGGGGCGGCGGTCGCCGCGGCTCCGTCACGACCCAACATCCTGTTCGTCATGGACACGTCGGGCAGCATGGACACGAACGTGCAGTCCCAGGTGCCCTATGACCCGGCCGTCACGTTCAGCGGCTCGTGCAATACGAACCGGGTGTACTGGTCGCGCACCGGCACGGCACCGGCATGCGACAGCAAGCAGTACGTCAGCGCGGACAAGTTCACCTGCAATGCGGCTCAGCCAAACCTGAATTCCAGCGGAATCGCCTATGTCGCGCTGGCCGCACAGTGGAAGCCGAACAACAACAGCAACAAGAGCAAATGGCAGACGCTCACCTTGGGCGACAACAGCAACTTCATCGAGTGTGCTCCCGATGCAGGCCTGCATGGTCAGACGGCTGCCTCGGCGAACAAATGGGCCGTCGACGGATCAAGCGGACCGTGGTCCAGCAGTTCGGCGACCAAGATCGACTGGAGCCGCGGCGAGCCGGTCACGTTCTACTCCGGCAATTACCTCAACTGGAAAGCGAGTCCATACGTCACGCGGACCCGCCTCGAGATCATGCAGAACGCGCTGGTCACCCTGCTGTACAACATGCAGGACACCGTCAACGTCGGCCTGATGCGCTACAGCAACGACACGGGCAGCGACAATGAAACCGCCGCGCAGGGCGGCATGGTGGTGAAGGAGATCGGCAAGATCGAGGACAACCGCGACGCAATGAAGACGGAGATCAATTCCTGGAACGCCGCCGGCTGGACCCCGCTCTCCGAAACGCTCTACGAAGCCACCCAGTATTTCAGGGGCGACAAGGTGTACTTCGGCGGCGGCTCGGACGCGACGTCGTATCCCAGCGCCTTCAGCAAGTCCGACAAGTTCACGAGCAATCCCAACGGCGACACGCCGAGCGTCACCGCTTCCCGCAACGCGTCGGACAAGACGCTGTACGACTCGCCGGCGGACCAGGACTGCCAGAAGAATTACATCGTCTTCCTGACGGACGGCCTGCCGACACAGGACAACGAGGCGAATACGCCGATCCAGAACCTGCCCAACTTTGCCAAGGTGATGGGCAGGGCCACGTGCGACGGCACCGAGGGCGACGGCAAGTGCACGGACGACCTGGCCAAGTGGCTAAACGAATCGGACCTGCGAGCGGACCGGCCAGGGGTGCAAAACGTCACCAGTTACTGGATCGGTTTCGGCGATGACGTCAAGTCAGGCTCCGCGTTCCTGCAGAAGGTCGCGCAGCGCGGTGGCGGCAAGTTTTACACGGCCGCCGACACTGCCGAGCTGACCGAGGCGTTCTCGGAGATCATCTCCAAGATCCTCGAACAGACGACGACGTTCACGTCGCCGACGGTCGCCGTGAACGCGTTCAACCGCACCCAGAACCTGAACTACCTGTACATGTCGGTCTTCAAGCCGGCCTCCTCCTACCGCTGGCTCGGCAACATCAAGAAGTACCGGGTCACGCAGGACGGCGAGATTCGCGACGTGAACGACAATGCGGCGGTCGATCCGAACAATGGCTTCTTTACGAGCGGCTCGCAGAGCTTCTGGTCCGACATGGCGGATGGCGCCGACGCCGGATTGGGCGGCGCGGCGGGTGAGCTGAAGACCCCGGCGACCCGCAAGATCTACAGCAACCTGACCGTCAACTCGGGGGCACTGACCGAAGACCTGTCCGCCTTGAAGGCTTCGGGCAACCTGACGCTCGCCAACCTGTTGTTGCTCGGCGAGACGTCCAACGTCCCTGTGGCGGGCCGGCCCGCGGTCGGCGACCTGGTGGACTGGGCTTACGGCTATGACGTTCTGGACCAGAACGGCAACAACGATGTCACGGAAGCCCGCAAGGACATGGGCGATCCGCTGCACTCGCGTCCGGCGACCGTCATTTACGGCGGGCCGGCGGACGATCCGGACCTCACCCTCTACGCGACGACGAACGACGGCTACCTCCAGGCCATTAATGCGAAGACGGGCGAGGAGCTCTGGTCCTTCGTGCCGCGCCTCATGCTCAGCCGCATCGAGAAGCTGTACGACAACGACGACGTGGCTGCACGCCAGTACGGCCTGGACGGCGCAGTACGGGTGGTTCGACTCGATCGCAACGGCAACGGCACGATCGAGCCGGGTGGCTCGGACATAAACGGCGATGGAACGACCTCGGAGTCCGAGAAGGACAGGGTGTACCTGTACTTCGGCATGCGCCGCGGCGGCTCCAGCTATATCGGGCTCGACGTGACGGTGCGCACCGCGCCGAAGCTGATGTGGATCATCGGGTCGTCAGAGTTGCCAGGGGTCGGCCAGACCTGGTCCGCACCCACGGTCGCGCGGGTCAACGTCAATCGCACCTGGACCAGCAGCAACCCCGACAAGATGGTGCTCGTGTTCGGCGGCGGCTACGACGTCGCCCAGGACACGGTCGGCTACGTGGCGGACGGTGTCGGCAACCAGGTATTCATGGTGGACGCCATCACTGGCAGCCTGATCTGGCGAGCCGGCCCGACGTCCGACAGCGGCGCGCAGCTGCCGCTCGCCAAGATGACGAACTCCATTCCCGGTGACGTGCGCGTGATCGACCTGTCGGGCGACGGTTTCGCCGACCGCATGTACGCCGCGGACATGGGCGGGCGCATCTGGCGCTTCGACATCCGCAATGGCCAGTCGGCGGCCAACCTGGTCTGGGGCGGGGTCTTTGCCGCGCTGGGCAACGGCGACCTTGCGGTCAAGACGGACGCGACCAAGAACCGTCGCTTCTTCTACGCGCCGGATGTCGCGCTGATGAAGGTGGGCACGACCAACTTCATCAACATCGGCATCGGCTCGGGACACCGCGAAAAGCCGATCACGGACGTGACGGTGGTCAATCGCTTCTACAGCCTGCGGGACTTCAACGTGTTCTCGCAGGTGCAGAACACCCAGTACAAGGCCACCTGCGGCACGACGGAGACGTCGCCGTGCCACCAGATCATCACCGACGGCGACACGCGGCTGCTCGACGTGACCACGAACATGAGCCCGACGATTCCGGCGGGCGGGGTCGGTTGGAGAATGAACCTGCAGGACGCGGGCGAGAAGGTCCTCGCGGAGTCGCGCACGTTCCAGAACCGCCTCTACTTCACGACGTATTCGCCGCAAGAGCGCGAATACAACCCGGAGTATTGCGTTGCGACCGTCGGCCTGAACCGGCTCTACATCGTGGACGCCGCGACCGGCAAACCGGTCGTAAACTTCAGCGATCCTACGTCACCGCCGAACGACGTCACCGATCGGTTCAAGGAACTGGCCCAGGGCAGCATCGCCCCGGAAGCAATCTTCGTGTTCCCGACGCCCGATGCGGATGCAGGCAACCCGAACCCGCCTGCGGTTCCGCCGATCTGCCTGGTCGGCCTGGAGAGCTGCGGCACTGGCCTCACCAACCCACCGGTGAGAACCTACTGGGAACAGCGCGGCTCGAACTGAACAGGCCAGGGACGCCGGCCTGCCCGGCGTCCCTGCCAGAATCCCTGAAGGAGCGAACCGATGCGGAACAAGATGCGAGGCGTGACCCTGATCGAGCTGGTCGTCGTAGTGGCGATCGTCACGCTGCTTGCCACCATCGCGGTCCCGAGCTACCGGCAGTTCATGTTGCGATCGCACCGGGCTGAAGCCAAAGCGGCCCTGCTCAACCTGGCTGCCGCGCAGGAAAAGTTCTACCTGCAGAACAACACCTACACGGATGCGCTCGACGACGCGCCACCCGACGGACTGGGTCTGCTGGAGACGACCGAGAACGGCTACTACACGATTGCGATCGACGATGCCGACGCCGACAGCTTCACGGCCACGGCCACGGCAGCGGGGGGCCAGACTGACGACGGCGACTGCGCCACGTTCACGATCGACCAGGCAGGTGCCCGCACCGCGACCTCGGACAGTTGCTGGTAGCACGACCGGCCGCCGGGCCGCAGTCGTCAGGGCTCAGTCGGTCGCCTTGTCGCGGCCTGTCGCCGCCACGCGCAGTTCACGCGGCAGCGCAAACACCACGTGCTCAGCGCGGCCCTCGATCTCGGCCGCGCCCTGCCCGCCCCACTCCCTGAGACGCGCCACGACGCGCTGCACCAGCAGTTCGGGCGCCGATGCGCCGGCCGTAACGCCCACGGCCTGCTTGCCCTCGAACCACTCGGCACGCAGGTCCTCGGGGCCGTCCACGAGGTAGCCCGGCATGCCCGCCTTCTCGGCGATCTCGCGCAGCCGGTTGGAATTCGAGCTCGTGGCCGACCCGACCACGACCATCACGTCGCAGTCCGCGACCAGCTTCTTCACGGCGTCCTGGCGGTTCTGCGTGGCGTAGCAGATGTCTTCCTTGCGCGGCGTCGAGAGCGTCGGGAACCTGCGCTGCAGCGCCTCGAGCACGTCGGCGGTGTCGTCCACGGACAGCGTCGTCTGCGTGACGACACCCACGCGCGACGGATCGCGCACGTTCAGGTGCTCGACGTCCGCGACGTCCTCGACCAGGCAGATGCGCCCGCCCTGCGTCGCGTCGAACTGGCCCATGGTGCCTTCGACTTCCGGGTGGCCCTCGTGACCGATCAGGATCACGTCACGGCCGTCGCGGCCGTAGCGCGCGACTTCCATGTGCACCTTGGTGACGAGCGGGCACGTGGCGTCGAACACGCGCAGTTCGCGGCGCCTGGCCTCGGCCTGCACCGCCTTCGAGACGCCGTGGGCGCTGAAGATCACCGTGGCGCCGTCGGGCACCTCGTCGAGTTCCTCGACGAACACGGCACCGAGGCTGCGCAGGCGGTCGACGACGAACTTGTTGTGCACCACCTCGTGCCGCACGTAGATCGGCGCGCCGAAGAGTTCCACCGCGCGCTCCACGATGTCGATGGCCCGGTCGACACCGGCGCAGAACCCACGGGGATTGGCGAGGAGGATCTTCACTTAGTGGCGCCGCTCGCGGAACGCGTCGAGGATCATCAGCGCCGCGCCGATCGTGATCGCGCTGTCGGCGATGTTGAACGCGGGGAAGTACGAACTGCCCCAGTGCGCGTGGATGAAGTCGATCACGTAACCGTGCGCGATGCGATCGATCACGTTGCCGGATGCGCCGCCGACGATCAGGGCCAGCGCCAAAGGGAGAAACTTCTCGCCACGCGGCAGCCGGCAGAGCCACACGATGAGCACGGTGCACACGACGAACCCGAGCGTGATGAAGAACCCGCGCTGCCAGCCCGACGCGTCGGCCAGGATGCTGAACGCGGCGCCAGTGTTGTGCAGCAGCGTGAAGTCGAGCACCGGCAGGACTTCGACGCGCTCGTAAAGCTCGAGGAAGCGCGTGACGAGGAACTTGGTCGCCTGGTCGAACGCGACGACGAACAGCGACAACCACAGCCATGCCGCCGGATGCGTGCGCTGGATGCGCAGCCCGGCGAGCGTCGCGAGGCCGGAGGCAGGCGTTCCAGGGCCCTGCGGAGGCGTGGGTGGGCTTGAGGTGTTCATCGCGTCCTTGAGGTCTCTGGCGGCTTCTCTGGCGGGGTCTCAGGCGTAGCGGCGCGTCTCGCCCGGACCGTCGAGGTTGACCGCGCAGCGGCCGCACAGTTCCGGATGGGCGGACACGGTACCGACGTCCGGCCGCTTGTGCCAGCAACGGGCGCACTTCTGCGACTCGGAGCGCTTCACGTGCAGCCACAGCCCGCTGTTGCCCTCGCCGTCAGTCGCCAGGGCTTCGGGCGGCCGAGTGCCCGCATCCGCCACGTGCGCCTCCGACGTGATCAGCACGAACCGCAGCTCATCGCCGAGTGGCGTCAGGGCTTGCGTCCACTCAGACGTGCCGTACAGTGTCACCTCGGCGTCGAGCGGCGCGCCGATCTGCTCGGCAACGCGCAGGCGCTCGAGCTCGCGCAGCACCGTGGCACGCGCCTCCAGCACCTTCGGCCAGTCGATCTCCTGCACGACACCGGTGGTCGCGGGGATATCGGCCCAGGTCGTGAAGAACACCGACTCTGCGCGGCCACCCGGCATGAAGCGCCAGATTTCTTCGGCGGTGAACGACATGATCGGCGCGAGCCAGCGGACCATCGCCTCGGCGATCCAGTACATCGCGGTCTGCGCCGAGCGGCGCGGCAGGCCGCCGGCCGGCGTCGTGTACAGGCGATCCTTGAGCACGTCGAGGTAGAAGCCGCCGAGGTCGACGACGCAGAAATTGTGCAGCTTCTGGTAGATCACGTGGAAGTCGTAGCTGCGATACGCCGCAACGACCTCGTGCTGCAGTTCGCGCGTTCGCTGCAGGGCCCAGCGGTCGAGCGCGAGCATCTGGTCCACCGGCACGGCGTCGCGCGCGGGATCGAACCCCGCGAGGTTGCCGAGCAGGAAGCGCACGGTGTTGCGGACGCGGCGGTATGAATCCGAGGTGCGCTTCAGGATTTCGTCCGAGACGCTGATCTCGTTGGCGTAATCGGTGGCCGCAACCCACAGGCGCAGCACGTCGGCGCCGAGCGTGCTCATCACCTTCTGCGGCAGCACGACGTTGCCGAGCGACTTCGACATCTTGCGGCCCTTCTCGTCCACGGTGAACCCGTGGGTGAGCACGCCCTTGTACGGCGCGTGGCCCTTCTGCGCGACGGAGGTCAGCAGCGAGCTGTGGAACCAGCCGCGGTGCTGGTCCGAGCCTTCGAGGTAGAGGTCGGCGGGCGACAGGATTTCGGGCCGGCTCTGCGACACGCAATGATGCGAGACGCCCGAGTCCACCCAGACATCCATGATGTCGGTGACCTTCTCGTAGCTTGACGCCTCGGCGCCGAGCAGCGTGGCCGGGTCGAGATCGAACCAGGCATCGATGCCGTCCTGCGCCACGAGAGCGGCCACCTGGTCCACGAGCTCCGGCGTGCGCGGATGCAGCTCGCCCGTTTCCTTGTGCGTGAACAGCGACAGCGGCACGCCCCACATGCGTTGACGTGAGATGCACCAGTCGGGACGGCCCGCGATCATGCTGAAGATGCGCTGTTCGCCCCAGCCCGGCGTCCACTCGACCTTGCCGATCTCGGCCAGCGCCGCCGCGCGCAGGCCTGCCTGCTCCATGCTGATGAACCACTGCGGCGTGGCGCGGAAGATCACCGGCGTCTTGTGGCGCCAGCAGTGCGGGTAACTATGCCTGAAGGCCTCGTGGTGCAACAGCGCACCCCGCTCCGCGAGCACGTCGACGACATGCTTGTTGGCGTCGAAGACTTTCTCGCCGGCAAAGATCGGCGTGGCCGGCAGGAAGCGTCCATCGCTGCCGACGGGGTTGTCGACCGCCAGGCCGTACTTCTTGCCGACGATGAAGTCTTCCTGGCCATGGCCCGGCGCGGTGTGGACGGCGCCCGTACCGCTTTCGAGCGTCACGTGCTCCCCGAGGATCACCGGCACGACGCGTTCGTAGAACGGATGACGGAGCCGCAGGTGCTCGAGCGCCTCGCCCTTCACGCGCGCGAGTTCACGCGACGTGGCGATTTCGGCGCGCTGCAGCACCGACGGCGCGAGCTCCGACGCGACGACCAGCAGTTCTTCACCCGCGCCCGCATCGATGGCGAGCAGCGAGTAATCGAACTCCGCGTGCACTGCGACGGCCTGGTTGGCCGGCAGCGTCCACGGCGTGGTCGTCCAGATGACGACACTGGCGCGACCCGACGGCAGGCTCACGCCCGCTCGTTGCGCGAGATCGGCGCCATCGACGACTTCGAAGCGGACGTCGATCGACGGCGACGTGCGCTCTTCGTATTCGACTTCGGCCTCGGCGAGCGCCGAGCGGCAGTCGATGCACCAGTGCACGGGCTTGTAGCCCTTGTACAGGTGGCCGTTGCGGATGATCTGTGCGAACGCACGCAACTGCTCGCTTTCGTAGCTCGGAGCGAGCGTCAGGTACGGATTGAACCAGTCACCGAGCACGCCGAGACGGATGAAGTCCTTGCGCTGGACGTCGATCTGCTCGAGCGCGAACTCGCGGCATGCCTGGCGGAACGCCCTGGCGTCGAGCTGCTTCATCTCGCGGCCGCGCACCTTTTCGACCGCGTGCTCGATCGGCAGGCCGTGACAATCCCAGCCCGGCACGTATGGCGCATCGTAACCGTCGAGCGTGCGCGACTTGACGATGATGTCCTTCAGGATCTTGTTGACCGCGTGGCCGATGTGGATCGCGCCGTTCGCGTAGGGAGGGCCGTCATGCAGGATGAACTTCGGCCGGTCCTTCGCGATGACGCGCAGCTTCTCGTACGTGCGGTGCTCGTCCCACCACGCCAGCATGTCCGGCTCGCGGCGAGCGAGGTCGGCCTTCATCGGGAATGCCGTCTCGGGCAGGTTTACGGTGTTCTTGTAGTCAGCCATGGGGAGGGACTTCGGAGCGGGTCGCGCACGCGGGCACGGAACCGGAAATAGTGAGGCAATTCATGGATTTAATCCAGCCATGCTGGCGCGTGCGGCGTCCGACTCAGGCCAGGCGCGGAATTTCGGCGAGGGCGGCCCGGGCGCGGGCCGAATCGACGTGCATCTGGACGACCAGGGCGTCGAGCGAATCGAACTTCTGCTCGGCCCGCAGCCAGCGCAGGAAATCGACGCTCAGGTACTCGCCGTAAAGATCGCCCTCGTAATCGAACAGGTGCACTTCGAGCAGCGGATCGGTGCCGTTGACCGTCGGGCGTGTCCCCAGGCTGACCACCGCGGGATGATCCTCGAGGCCCGCGCCACTGACACGCACGGCCAGGATGCCCCACAGCGGCACCACCTTCCGGTGCAGCGCGAGATTGGCCGTGGGATAACCGAGCGTGCGGCCAAGCTGGACGCCGCGTCGCACACGACCGGTCATGCGGTATGGCCGGCCCAGCAAGTGCGCCGCACGCTCCATGTCGTTGCGGCCGAGCGCTTCGCGCACCAGCGAACTGCTGACGCGTTCACCCGCGACGAGAAACTCGCCCACCTCCTCCACCGAGAATCCGTGCCGCCCACCGGCGGCGCGCAGCGAATGGATGTTGCCTTCGCGCTTGCGCGCGTAGTGGAAGTCGTGGCCCACGACCATGTGCCGTACGCCGAGGCCCTCGACCAGCAGCTTCTGTTCGAAGTCAGCTGCACCGAGATTGCGCATGCGGTCGTCGAAACGCAGCACCACCACGCGGTCGACGCCATAGAGCGCGAGCGCTTCGAGCTTCTCGCGCAGCCGCATCAGCCGTGCTGGTGCGGTCGCCCCCTCGAAGTATTCGCGCGGGGTCGGTTCGAACGTCACCACGGTGGCCGGCAGGCCGAGCTCATCGGCCTTGCGCCGCGTGGCCGCGAGCATGTGCTGGTGGCCGCGATGCACGCCGTCATAATTGCCGATCGTCGCCACGCAACCACGATGTTCGGGACGCAGGTTGTGCAGTCCGCGGACCAGTTCCAGCGGCCGACTCACGGCGACGACCCTCGGGCCGCGGCGGGACCACGATCTTCTGGTGACGCAGGTCGCCCAGGCGCATGCCCAGCACGTAGAGCGTGCCGAAATAAATGCCCGCGCCACCGACGACCAGCGCTCCCATCCAGCCGACACGGTACCAGGCGTTCATGTCGAGCCAGCGCTGAGTATCCCCTGCGACGTACCAGAGGAAGCTGGCCATCAGCACATTGCCGGCAAGGACCTGCCAAAGCGTGCGGCCCCAGCCGGAAGAGTGATGCAGCACGTGCTGCTTGCGCAGCCCGCGGTAGAGCATCGTCGCGTTGAACCACGCGCCGATGCCCGTATTGAGAGCCAACAGCGCGTGCAGCCCCGGCTTGCCCGGGTACAGGAACGCGAGCGGGAGCACGACGCCCACGTTGAGGCTGATGCTGAGCACCAGCGACTGCACGCCGATCTTCACGGGTGTCTTCGTGTCCTGCCGCGCAAAGAAGCCGGGCGCGAGCACCTTCACCATGCTGAAGCCCATGAGGCCGATGGAGTACGCCATCAGCGCGAGCGAGGACATGCGCACGTCCTGCTCGTCGAACTTGCCGTAGTGGAAGATCACGACGGTGAGCGGTCCGGCAAGGAGCAGCAGCGCCACCGTCGCAGGCAGCACGACGATGGTCGTGAGCTTCACGGCCCAGTCGAGCGTCGAGGCGAAGCGCTCCGGCGACTGCGCGGCGTGATGCGCCGCGAGACCCGGCAGGATCACGGTGGCGAGCGCGATGCTGAACACGCCGAGCGGGAACTCGACCAGCCGGTCCGCGTAGTAGAGCCACGCGATGCTGCCCGTGGCGAGGAACGAGGCGATCAGCGTGTCGAGCAGCAACGCCACCTGCGACACCGACGAGCCGAAGATCGCGGGCAGCATGAGCCGGCCGATCCTGCGCACGCCTTCGTGACCCCAGTTCCAGCGCGGCCGCCGCAACAGGCCGAGCTTCAGCATGAACGGCAGCTGGAAGCCAAGTTGCACGAGACCGGACACGAACACGCCGATGGCCAGCGCGATGCCGGGCTGCGCGAAATGCGGCGCGATCAGGGCCGCGAACACGATCATGACCAGGTTCATGAGCGTGGACGTGGTCGCAGGCACGGCGAACTTGCCGTAGCTGTTGAGGACGCCGCCCGCCAGCGCCGCGAGCGAGACGAACAGGATGTAGGGGAACGTCCAGCGCAGCATGTCGACCGTGAGGTCGAAGCGGTCGCCGTCGGCGCGGAAACCGGGGGCGAACAGCATTACCAGCAGCGGCGCGGCAACGATGCCGACGATGGTGATGACCGACAGGAACCAGGCCATGGTCCCCATCGCCCCGTCGATGAGTTCCCGCACCTCGTCGTGTTCGCGCTGGACCTTGTACTCGGATACGACCGGCACGAACGCCTGCGAGAACGCGCCCTCGGCGAACAGCCGGCGCATGAAATTGGGGATCTTGAACGCGACCAGGAACGCGTCCATGAGCAGGCCGGCGCCGAACATCCGGGAATAGACCATGTCGCGCAGCAGGCCGGTCACGCGCGAAATGAGCGTGAAGGCGCCGACGATCGAGGTGCTGCGGAAGAAGCCGCCGCTCAAGGGAGGGTCACAGTCGGGGACATGGGCCGCGGATGATACTAGGAAGGGGGGAAGGGGTTAGGGGTTAGGGGTTAGGGCCGGTAGGGGTTAGGGGTTAGGGGTTAGGGGTTAGGCGGTTAGGGGTTAGGGGTCAGACGGATTAGTCGGCGGTGCGGCTTCCGGCATTCGGCCCTTCGCTGACCTCCTAACCCCTAACCCCTAACCCCTTCCGTCCCTATTCTTCCCTTGACCTTCCGCCCTTCGACGCCCAAAATACGCGGCTCTTTTAACCCGATTACCCGATGGCTGGTCGTCCCCTGGGTGGGCACGCCGGCCGCAGGAGCTGAAGTCAGTGGCGAACATCAAGTCCGCAGAAAAGCGTGCCAAGCAGGATGTGAAGCGTCGTGCCCACAACATGGCCGCCCGCTCGCGTCTGCGCACGTCGATCAAGAAGGTCCTTACCGCGATCGGCGCCGGCGACAAGACCGAAGCCACCGCCGCTTTCAAGCAGGCGCAGCCCGTGATCGACACGATGGTGACCAAGGGCATCATCCACGCCAACAAGGCGGCTCGTCACAAGAGCGAGCTCAACGCCAAGATCAAGGCCCTGGGCGCCGCCGCCAAGTAAGGCAGCACCCGTTGCGGCGTCTGGCCGCAGCCTGATCGATACGAAAAAGCCGGCTCAGAGCCGGCTTTTTCTTTTTGGGCAGTCACACGACAGCGGGTGGACTGCACCGTGAGCCCGAGCGTCACTCAAGACGCAGTTGGCGAGGCCTAGTTGGCGTCGGGGAGTTCGACGCCGGAGAGCCGGATTTCCTCGAGCCGCCGCATGATGTCGAAGCACAGCTGCTGCGTGCCCTGCTTCGTGGCGCCGGAGATGCGATACACCGGCCCCTTCCAGCGCAGGCGACGCACGATCTCCTTGCAGCGCTTTTCCGCTTCGGCCGGCGGCAGCAGGTCGATCTTGTTGAGGACGAGCCAGCGCTCGCGCGTGGCCAGTTCCGGGCTGAACTTCTTCAGCTCACCCGCGATCGCACGGGCGTCGACGACGGGGTCCGCCGTAGGATCCGGCGGCGCGATGTCCACCAGGTGCAGCAGCACGCGCGTGCGCTGCAGGTGCTTCAGGAAGCGGATGCCAAGGCCCGCGCCTTCCGCCGCACCCTCGATCACGCCCGGAATATCGGCCATGACGAAGCTCTGGTGCTCGCCCACGTAGACGACGCCCAGGTTCGGATGCAGGGTGGTAAACGGGTAATCCGCGATCTTCGGCCGCGCCGACGACACCACGCTGATCAGGGTGGACTTGCCCGCATTCGGCAGGCCGAGCAGGCCGACGTCGGCCAGCAGCTTGAGTTCGATCCGCAACTCGCGCTTCTCGCCGGGATTGCCGGGGGTCGCCTTGCGCGGCGTGCGATTGGTGCTGCTCTTGAAGCGCTGGTTGCCCATGCCGCCCTCGCCGCCTTTCGCGACGAGAATCCGGTCGCCATCCGCAGCGAGGTCGCCCAGGGTCTCTTCGGTGTCGACGTCGTAGATCACCGTGCCGACCGGCACGAACACTTCCATGTCCGCGCCGCCGCGGCCGCTGCAATCCGCGCTGCCGCCCGGTTCGCCGTTCACGGCCTTGAACGAGCGCATGTGGCGGAAGTCGGCGAGCGTGTTCAGCCCGGCCTTCGCAACCAGGTAGACGTGGCCGCCGTCGCCGCCGTCACCGCCATCCGGCCCGCCGAAGGGCATGAACTTCTCGCGGCGAAAGCTGACCATGCCGCGGCCGCCGTTGCCGGCCTGCACCTTGATCGTTGCTTCGTCGACGAATTTCATGGGAAGGGGTCAGCAGCCAGGGGTTAGGGGATTGGGGTCAGGGGATAGTCGGAAACAAGAAGGCCCCGGGGACACCGGGGCCTCTCGTTAGCTTTCGCTCAGCAGGACAGGAACCTCATCCGCGCGTTGCGCGACCTCTCCCGCAGGCGGGAAAGGCGAGGATCAGTCCTTGCTGGGCTCGACGAACACGTGCACGCGCTGGGCCACGCCCTTGCGCTTGAACTGCACGGTGCCGTTGGTGAGCGCGAACAGCGTGTGGTCCGTGCCGACGCCGACGTTGTCGCCCGCGCGGTAGAGCGTGCCACGCTGGCGCACGAGGATGTTGCCGGCAAGGACGTTCTCGCCGCCGAACTTCTTGAGGCCGAGGCGCTTGCTCTCGGATTCGCGGCCGTTCTTGGTTGAACCGCCTGCCTTTTTATGTGCCATTGCAGATAACTCCGAAGGGTGTGTTCAGCGCCAGGCTCAGGCCTGGATGCCGGTGATCTTGACGTCGGTGTAGAACTGGCGGTGCGTACCCTGGCGCAGGTAATGCTTGCGCCGGCGGAACTTCACGATCGCCTTCTTCTCGCCCTTGCCGTGCTTGTGCACGACGCCCGAAACCGTGCTGCCCGCAACCAGCGGGGCGCCGACCTTGACGTCGCTGCCGCTGCCGACGAGGAGCACCTTGTCGAATTCGACGGTGGCGCCGAGTTCGGCGGCCAGTTTCTCGATGCGCACCACGTCGCCTTCGGCGACACGATACTGCTTGCCGCCCGTCGCAATGACCGCGTACATGAGCCTTACTCCAAACCTGTAACGATGGCTGCCGGGAGCCCCGGCAGAAAGACGCGGAAGTTTATTGGACCGACCCACCTAAATCAAGCGCTTAGGGGGTTCCATCCATTCCCTTGTCGCGGGCCGATGGGTACCATGCCGGGTTCCCATAAGAACATCTTCCGGACGGCTTGTCGCGAGAATGCAACTCGAAGAGATCCGGGCGCTGGTCACGGACGACCTCCAACGCGTCGACCAGACCATCGTACAGCGGCTGGCCAGCGACATCGTGCTGGTCAATCAAGTCTCCCAGTACATCATCGGCGGGGGCGGCAAACGGCTGCGCCCGCTGAGCGTGGTGCTGGCAGCCCGTGCCTGCGGCCACCAGGGCCAGAAGCACGTCCCGGCCGCCGCGATCATCGAGTTCATCCATACCGCCACCCTGCTCCACGACGACGTCGTGGACGGCTCCGACATGCGCCGCGGCCGCAATACCGCGAACCACGTCTTCGGCAACGAAGCGAGCGTGCTGGTCGGCGATTACCTGTATTCACGCTCGTTCCAGATGATGGTCGAGCTCGGCGACCTGCGCATCCAGGAAGTCATGGCGAACGCAACCAACACCATCGCCGAGGGCGAGGTGCTGCAGCTCATGAACGCGCACGACCCCGAGACCACCGAACAGCGGTACCTCGAGGTGATCTACCGCAAGACGGCGAAACTGTTCGAAGCCGGCGCGCAGATGGCCGCGATCCTGTCCGGCTCGCCGCGCGAGATCGAGCTGGCGATGATCGATTACGGCCGGCACCTCGGCACGGCGTTCCAGCTGGTCGACGATGCCCTCGACTACAAGTCGACCGCGGAGGAACTGGGCAAGAACCTGGGTGACGACCTGGCGGAGGGCAAGCCGACGCTGCCCGTCATCTATGCGCTGGCCAATGCCCCTGCAGCCGAGGCAGCCAAGCTGCGGGCGGCCATCGAAACCGGCGGCATCGACGACCTCGACCAGATTACGCGCCTGATCGAGACTTCCGGCGGGCTCGAATACACCGCCCGGATGGCCCGTCGCGAGAAGGAACTGGCGGTCGAAGCACTCGGCAAGCTGCCGGCCTCGAATTACCGCACGGCCCTGGTGTCTTTGGCGGATTTCGCGGTCGCCCGCACGTACTGAGCCCACTGGATTCGATCTCGCCCTCCGCATTCATTGAATCGGAGGCAGTCCTTCAGTAGACTGCGCGGCTCTCAGCGGGGCAAGCCCCGCCGCCCTCGCCTCCTGTCGGCCACCCGAGCCGGACATTCCTGAAGGCCCGCGGCGAACTGGATTCGGGATGTAGCTCAGCCTGGTAGAGCACTACGTTCGGGACGTAGGAGTCGAAGGTTCAAATCCTTTCATCCCGACCACTCATCCCAATGAGATCAAGCACTTAGCGACGGTTTAAACGCCTGCGGCACGACTGCACGCGTCGGAACCGGGAAATCTGCTCCAAATCTGCGCCAAAAACGCGCTGGAGTGGATCGCCGAGAGGGATAAAACCCTTCCCTACACGTGGCTCCAAAACCTTAGGAGTCATGCTGATGGCAACAATCTCGAACCGTTCGCGCTATTTCGTTTCGGTCGCAAAGTGCGACCACCTCTACAAAGAATTTCCCTACAGCGCCCTGGCCAAGGCCAACGCCTACCTCGCGCTGCTGCGCCAAGAGGGATATCGCAGCGCACGACTCGGGCAGCACACGAACAAGATTCAGGTGCGCGTCCGACACAAAGGCTTTCCCGATCAAATCATCACCATGACCTCCCTCGAGGCGGCGGAGCATCTGCTGCTTCGCATCCAGGCAGAACGTGCCAGCGGCCTACTCATCGACTACTCGTCGGCGCGTCGCGTGACGATGGCGCAGTTGGTGGAGCGGTACCTCAAGGAAGAGTGCCCGAAGCACAAAGGTGGCCAGATCGAGGGCTACACCCTTCGGGGCATGCTCGCTGACAGCCGCGGCGAGCTGGAACGGGCACTAAAAGAACGCGCATCGATCGACTGCAGCGGCCGGAAGACCTCACAGATCCGCTCCCGGCGCGCGCCGCGACGAGCACTCGAATGGTTTCACAAGCCGTTTGCGGATGTAGTGCCCACGGACATCGAAGAGTTCATCGAGAATCGCCTCGAGCAGGTCTCACCCGCCACGGTCGACCGCGAAATCGATCTAATCGCTGCCGTCATCAACTTGGCGATCCGAACCTGGCGTGTACGGGTACCGCAGTCACCGCTCGACGGCATTCGGCGACCGAAGTACTTCAATGAGCGCGATCGGCGCCTCCGGGAAGATGAAGAGATCGAGACTGCTTCAAGGCCGCTCGGGATGAGGACCTGGAACGATCGCTGGCTCCTGTCGTGGAGGACGCCCTCTCAGCCGGCACGCAAAGCCGCCGAGCAGCTGAAGAATCCGACGGCGCGCAAGCGATTCATCGCCGAAGCACGTCGGGAGATCGAAAAGCGACTGCGTCCCGCAGTCGTCGTCACGCCCGTGTTCGAAAATCTGCTGACGTTCCTGCTGGCAACCGCCGCTCGACGAGGTGAAGCCTTGAAGCTCGAGTGGCTGGACATCGACTGGCATGCACAGCAGCCTTGTTCCGCGAAACGAAAAATGGCCGCCCCCGGACGGTGCCGCTGCGAGCCTGCGTTGTTGAAGCTCTGGAGGCACTGCCACGCTCACAAAGTCGCGTCTTCCCCTGTCACGCTCGATGAGCTTAAAGGCGCGTGGGACCGCATACGCAGTCGGGCGGGCATATCGAAGACCTGCACCTGCATGATCTTCGGCACGAGGCGATCAGCCGCATCGCGGAGAATCGCTCACTTGGCCGGAGCCCCCATCACCCTCATCGAACTGGCGGCGATGTCTGGTCATCGCGATCTGCGGATGCTCGCGCGCTACGCGCACATCTGCGCGCGCAATCTCGCACGGCGGTTGGACCAGGCCTTTGACGAAGGCCTCCGAGATGGATGCCGGAATCCACAAGGGCCGGACGCGGCTCGGCGGTCGCGATGGGATGAAGCTCGCTGAAGTTCACCGCGCGACAGTCCAGTCAGCGTCCGTACCCGACAATGTCATCAAGTTCCCGGAACGTCACGGGCGGCAGACACCGTGATCGCACACCCGCAGCAGTGGCGTAAGCCACTCGTCGCGGGCAAGCAAGTTCAGACGGATCATCTCAGGTCATACACGTCCTGTCAAACACCCGAAACAGGACCACGTATGACAGATGCCACACCGATCAAACCGCTGACCCGCGAGGACCTCGTAAGCCTCCTTGGCGTCTCGGACAAGACTATCGACAAGCTGATTCGGGAAGGCTCGCTGCCGAAACCTTGGCAGCTCGGCACGTGCCGCCGCCTGTACTGGCATCCCGACGATTGGAACGCCTGGATCGAGCGACAGCGCAGCCGCGCTGAGGCCGAAAACTCGTCAACGGGCTGCAGCACAGCCTGTACGCCGAACACATTACCCATTGCAGCGACACGCCGCGCATCCAGATTGCCCGAAATTGCCCGTCTCGACTCACGGCAATCGGCTCGCTTGAACGCGTTTAATAGTGGCACCTAATGGCCACGCATAGCGCAGCAGCATTTGACGAGCCCCGAGCTTCGGTAACGCCCCAAGGGCGGAAGTGCCCCGGCTTAAGGAATGTGAGCAGCGTAGGCCCTGACGTCGAGCATTGGCACGGTGCCCAGCTCTTGCAGTCGCGCCAACAACTCAAAGAGAAAGCGGGTCGCTGATCGCTGGATACCCTGAAGGTCGTAGCTGCCGTCCGGCCGTTGGAAGAAGACACCCGCGTCAGCCACGCAGCCCATGTCGAGCTTCCCTTCAGCCCGGTGAGCCTGCAGGTGGTCAAGCATCGTCTGTCCCAACGGTGGCTTCCATGGACTGGTAAGAGTTAGTAAACCACAGATGATGGGGCCAGGCGTTTTTGGAGGTTGGATGCCACTCACGGTGGGCACGGGGACGCTAGTGCGACGGAGCCGTCGCACGCTGGCAGCCTTCTCTTGGGCATAGCTGATGGTTTCAGCGGTCGCCTCCTGCTTGGCCTCGAACACCGCATAGACGCTCTCAGCCGGGATGAACATGGCATCTTTGAAGCTGAACACCAATGGCGAGTACTGGCGGTCATGCACGACCACATCAATCTGGTCGCTGAAGTTGCCTTGACTGTCGACCACATGCGCCTTGCAGACCGCGTATCGCTTCGGGAGATGCTTGTTAGTGATTACGATCCAGACAGATTCGCTGGCGTCCCCCTTATCAGTGGGGTGCGCAAGTGCCCTGCGTGCGCGCGTCAGCTCGTCTTCTACGCCCCGTGAAGATGTTCCAGCAATGTCGCGAGGGTGACCTGACTCACTTGACGATTTCCTCCCACATCTTGGCCTGCCTCGCTCGCGCGGCGGCTTCCATGATTCTGGTCTTTTCTGCGGTCGCCAGATCATCTGAGATGATGTTATTGCTGTTGGCGGGGTCGACGAAGCGGGCTCTGCCGAAGTCACTGGCCAGATATCCAAGGACGCGCCAGACCCGCTCGGCCAATCCGATTTCTCCGCTCTGGGACAGGGCTTCAATGACAGCTAGCTCCAGATAGAACGAAGGGAAGTCGAGTCCCATCTGGTTCCGCCATAGCCGATTCGCGACTCCAACAGGCGCCCGTGTCGCAGCACGTGGCTGATGTGCGTCTGGACGTTGGTTTTGGTCCACGTGTCGGCCTTTCGCCTGTAGAGGCTATGGTCCAAGCTCTGGACGCTCTGGCGTTTTCCCGGAACCAGATCTACATCGACGCCACCGATGTGCACGCCGATCGACACATTCTGGCCCCGCGGGACGAATCCACCGTTTGACAGTGCAGTGAAGAGAGATTCGTAGATCTGCTTCAACGTCGCCGGCGTTTCAGTGGAGAGCGACGAGAAAGAGGTCGATATCGGTCCCGCTCCTGTTCGCCGTACCTTTCGCGAACGAACCGCTGGGACTCACGTCCTGCAAATAGCGTCCTCCCCACCCGGCTATGACCGGCAAGAGAACTTGCTTGGCAGTCCACACCGGGGATGTCGCCGAGGTATCGACTGTCTCTCTCGCCAATATCCCATAAAGGTATCCATCCGCGGTCATTTGCCGGCTCTCATTCCGTCGAGGTCATTACTAGACAAGCAGACACTTGGGTCGCCTCAAGTGCAAGAAATGGGGCATACCCTGCCTCCAAGGTGCAGCAGAGAACGGTCTCAGGGTGGCCCACGAGAACCGTCCACACTTCCCGCCACGACGCTATCGAACGCTTTGCGGCTCAACGTCCTCTGACCTTTGATCCAGCTGAATTCCGGATCTTCCTGGAAATGTGAACCTGTCATGCACGTCCACAAACATCATCATCACAACTCGCTCACTCATTCTTCTCCGGCTCTTTTTAAAGCTGCCCTGATTAACTCATCTGTACGAATTCCGACAAACTTGCTTCCCGCCAAGATCGTTACCCGCTTTGGCGCCACGGACTCAAGGCGCACATTGGCGACGTAGAGCTCCCCGCAAGATTTCCGCCTGTAGTGATATGCGCCGTCGTAATTGAAATCAAAGATGTCAATGCTCGCGAATTCGAGTACCGGCCGAACGCCTGACACGTAGCTCTCAAGCGTCTTGCGATCGCCTCCCCCCCAATGACTTTGCACAACCATCGTTTCCGTTGATGATTTCGTATCGGTTGGCCTGCTTCGCCCACGCGATGAACTGTTGCTCGATGTTGTGAGTGAAGGCTACGTTCATCCAGTCAGCGGCCGACGAAAAAATAAGCACCCGATTCCAATACTTCTTGTTGGACACGTGTGAATCGAGCCGCACTTCGACCCCGTCGGTCTGGCCCACATACAACTCTTTCCCGTGACACGACTTGTCGAAGTGATCGGCATACAGAATATATACGACCGCTGTGGACGGCAGTTTCCGATGACTGGGGCAGCCCTCGAATACCTGCCTAGACATCCGCAGGATCTGGCCATCCCATCCATTCGCCGAAATGCGATGCATACCATCAACATCAGTTGCTGAAATCGTAATGCCTGTAATCATCTATGCCCTGATTCCGTCAGAAGGACATACGGCAGTGATCTGTGGTCAGGTTCTGCTTGCTGTCGGCGATGCCTTCGAACCGACAGCAATTCATACTGCAGCGCACTGCGCATCTCACCCGTCTATGCCCAGAAACTCGTTTAACCGACGGCCGATCCGGCGGCGCCGCTCGGTTAGAAACTGCTTGTACGTCGCCGTCGAGAGCATTTGTTCGGATCAGTCGGGATGCACTGGGCCTCGAATGCCGTCGAGCCAGCCTTGGCGATGTAACCAGGGAAATATATCTCCGGCGCCTTGTCGCTGATCTGGCGGTTGCTCTTGCCCCCGATGAAGGCGAGGTTGGCGATGTCATCCGCTTCGCGCGACGTGTAGCTCGACTTCAGGACGGCCTTCGGGAAAATGTGATGGAACTGGAGTCGGTGTTGCGCACCACGATGGCCGAGTGCGATCGCCAAGTTCGAATTCCAATCACGCGCACCAGCGTCTCGGAACGCGAGGAACATGGTCTTGAACAGTGCGCTGCGCTGATTGCGCCCCTCGAGTTCCTCGGGGGCAATGTCGAGACGTCCCATCTGCAGGCGAAGACGGTCGATCAACTCATCCGCACCCCCGCCCTGCCGTAGCGTCGCCAGATCCTGGTCCAGCAGAGTTTCGCTAGAGCCCCGCGAATAACGTCCCTTGGCATTCGCGACCAGTGCCCAGTGCCGGAGCCGCTGCGACTCCTCAGGCCCGATCAAATAGCCACGTCGGGACCCGTAGTAGCCGAGCGTGATCAGCACGAACGGCGAGGACAGGAAGAGGGCCGGGCTGTCGATGCCTGCGTTGCTTCGAACGAAATCCAGGGCGAACTCCATCCCGAAGTACCGATCTTTCCACGCCTGCTTCAACGCGTCGACCGACAGGCCGCCAACGGTCAGGAAGCGCGATTGCCCAGTGGCAAATGCAACCAAGTTCTTGAGGTGAATGCCGAGATCGAGCTCGAAACCTAGTTCCGCGCACTCTCGTTCGAACACCTGGAACGTCTTAAGAGCCCCGCGCCACTTAGCGGTGATCTGTGCCAGCGCCAGATCCGAGCTGCGCAGCTTCGCGCCAAGCGAATTCACCCGCACGAAAATCTCGGTGACCTCCTCGTACGAGAGCGTTCGTTCGAGGATGTCCATGCGATAAACGTACTTGCGAACGGCCCGCAGGCGGGCAAGCCGCTGGCTGTACTTCTCCGCGCGTGGGTCGTCTAAATCCTTGATGCCGGCTCGCCGCAGGAAGTCGCGATCGCTGTCCGTCTTGAACACGTCGGTAACGCGGACCCAATGAGGCAGCTTCTCAAGCTTCCGCGTCGCGACGACAAACGTCATGCGATCGAAGCGCCTCTGCAGCTCGTCCTCGGTCGAGTCCGCCTCGTCATCTATAGCTTCATCGCCGTCATCGTCATCTTCATCCTCGCCGTCCTCCTCAACCTCCGTCACGATCGTGAGGTGATCCGGATGCTCGAGGTTGAATAGCAGGTCAATCGGCCGCCTCCGTCCGCGAACGCTGACAGATTCACCGCGAACCACAGCCGACAAGGACGTCAGTCGCTGTTGACCGTCGAGCAGCAATCTCGTGGCCTGGTAGGGGTTACCCTGCTGAGCCACCGCGAACTCCTGAAGTGGAACGGCTTCGTCCGTTTCCCACAGTAGAATCGCGCCGGATGGATAGCCGCGGTACAGCGAGTCCACGAGATCTCGGACTCGCGTGGCACGCCACACATACCGTCGCTGCATCTCCGGCAATCGCAGCTCACCGCGCTCAATCATGGCGACGAGTTCTTCCACACTGGCTTCTGCCTTGGCCATTGGTCCCCTACTCCTTACTCGCAGTTGCGCTGATCGACGAGTGCTCGCCCTTCAGACGCAGGACTCGATTTCGATGCCACACCAGATACTGTCGTGTCTGCACGCTGACCGGAACCACCGCATCCGAGCGAAGTCCCATTGAAATCCGCGCTGACGCCGGTAAGTCGGATGACCAAATCACCGCACCGGAGTCATCGAACGACAAGAAGCCTTGATCGAATGCCGCGTCCCATTGCACGGCGAGCAGCAGCCCGTTCTCGGGATCCAATCGCTCCTCGTCCGACTCGCACTCAGCCCAGGGCTTGATATGGCTCGCACGCAGCAGTTCTGGCACGTCGATGCTCGTAATCGGGCAGCGTCCGCCCCATTTTTTGAGGAGGGCCTTGCGGAAGAGATCCTGCCAACGCGCTGGACAACCAGCCGCTCCGCCTCGGTGCTCTTCGGGGAGCTTGGCTGTGGCGATCTGAAATGCCTGGGCCGGCGGCAATAAGCCGGTGCCCCGGGTCGCGCGAAACGCAGCGGCCAAGGCTTCGTGGAGCTCCGGCAGCCCCGCGACCTCGGCCATCGGCATCGATCCGGCCGATGCGAGTCCGTGCGCGCCACCGGACTCCGCACACCGTCTGCCGAGGCTGGCACGGAGGCAAACCCAACCGGCGAGAACCCTATGGCCTCCATGACCGGCACGAGAACCGACACATCATCAATGGCTAGCTGGATGACGTCTCCCGCCCAGCGCACGTAAACGACCAGTGGCGACGACAGGCTAGCCCCGAATCCATCCTTCGGGCAGGCTCCTTGTTCGTTCGAACCCGGTATCCGACAACGTCTTCGCGAGTGATGCCGTTCGCGCAAGCTCTCCATACCCTGTCGCGGCCTCCGTCACGCGTTGCCTCCGGCCCGGCGCGCGGGCTCAACGAACCGATCCCACGCCTCGAGCACGAGCCGTGCGGTGCGGTACTCCCCGAACTGCGCGATTTCATTCTTCTTCAGCACACGGAACGTCTCGGACGGGTATTCCTCGCCGGCACATCGGCAGGGTCCAGCACGTAGCGCAGCTCGTCACGCGTCAAGCCGTATTTGTGCGCGAACCAAGCATCTAGTTCCGCACGAAGTATCGAGCGCCGCTGCGGTTCGTAGATGTAGGGTGACAGCTCATAACCAAGATCGCGTGCCCACCGACCATGTCGCTTGAGTTGTAGCTGAGTTCGAGCACACGAGGCACAAGAAAATCCAGGTCATGCTCCTCGTATGCTCCGGGCGGATGACCGGCAACTGCTTGACCAAGAAGTAGTTGAGATGCAGGCCACCGACCTTGGTCCGTGTCACGAAATCGAACACGAGCGCGTTGAGGTTCGCGTAGAGGGCTGCCACCTGCCGCGTCGACGCCGCAGAAGGCAACACCACAATCAGCGAATTGGCGATGCCGGCGAATGGAACGACCGTAGCGATGAAGGTTCGCTCATTCGTTGCGCTGGTCACGTCCTTGAAGCAGAGCAGCCAGTCTCGCTCCGAAGACCTGACAACCTCCTCTTAGCCTCTGCTCGGTCCACCCAGTTTTGCGGCGCGGCCCTAAAGAGCGGATCTTTAAGCTGCTCCGCCGAGGACGCGAGAGGTTGACCCGGCCGCATCAGATTTGCAGTGTTCACGACCACGCTTGCTGCGCGATGGTCGAACGCCTGAACCATTTTGCCTTCGTATACAGACACGCGATCTGCGGCAGACGTTCGATGGAACAGGCCGCTGTCGTTCGTGGTATGAAACATCGCCATGAACGATATTGCCCACGGGTTACCGCAATCGGACTTCTCGCGTTCGTTGATCAAGACTCCCGTCTTGCGGTAGATTTTCTTGGTTAGTTCCGCATCGCGCTCGCTCCGGAACACCGGACAAGTAAGGGTATTTGGGTTGATCAATGCAAATTCGTCCGCCGACAAGCGGAACCGACGGCGCCGATCCTCCAGCTGCTGTACATTTGTAGCGAAGAAGATGAATTCAGCGGCGCTCGTCAAGCCGAGCGTTATCAGGCAGAACTTCATCCGGGAATCGACTGCTGGGAACAAACCTTCCCGATTCTCGAAATAGTAAAGGCTGACCAACCTGCCCTGACTCGAGATCGCACCGAAGAACGCCTTGGTCGAATCGTCGGTGGCAATCCCTGTTGGTACGATGATGCCGCTGCGACCGCGATCATCGGCGAGCCGCATCATCGTCTCGGCGAAGACCGCGTACAGGTTCACGTCGCCCCGACCGGTCAGCCCGAACCGATCCGCCGTGTGGAGCCAGGCACCAGTGCCTTCCGCCGATCGGAGGGCCTGCAAGTAGTCCTCGGAGAGTTGCGCCTCTACGCTACCGTGAGGAGCGTCAGCGAGCTGCTCGATTGCGCGT
>CAVWGG010000030.1:0-34592 GCA_963754535.1 uncultured Gammaproteobacteria bacterium | reverse complement strand
GCGGCGTTCGACACGGAGCCCCGGGGAAGACCCGACCCCGTCCAGCGGGCCAAGCCAGCCGCTGCTGCATTCGCGCGACGGCCGCCCCTCACAGACAGGAGAGGTGAGGGGATTCAGCGCAGCACGCGGGCCAGGTACTCGCCGGTGTGCGACGCAGGCGTAGCCGCCACCTGTTCGGGCGTTCCCTCGACGACCAGCGAGCCGCCGCCGTCGCCGCCCTCCGGTCCCATGTCGACGATCCAGTCCGCCGTCTTGATCACGTCGAGGTTGTGCTCGATGACGACGATCGTGTTGCCGTCGTCGCGCAGCCGGTGCAGCACGCCGAGCAGCTGCTCGATGTCGTGGAAGTGCAGGCCCGTGGTCGGCTCGTCCAGGATGTAGAGCGTGCGGCCGGTGGCGCGCTTCGCGAGTTCGCGCGCGAGCTTGATACGCTGCGCCTCACCGCCCGAGAGCGTGGTCGCGTTCTGTCCGAGCCGCACGTACGACAGCCCCACGTCGAGCAGCGTCTGCAGCTTGCCGGCGAGTGCCGGGACGTTGCGGAAGAACACCGCGGCGTCCTCGATCGTCATGTCGAGCACGTCGTGGATGTTGCGGCCCTTGTAGCGGATCTCGAGCGTCTCGCGGTTATAGCGCATGCCGCGGCAGGCATCGCACGTCACGTACGCGTCCGGCAGGAAATGCATTTCCACGCGGATCAGGCCGTCGCCCTCGCAGGCCTCGCAGCGGCCGCCACGCACGTTGAAACTGAAGCGACCCGGGTCGTAACCGCGCGCGCGGGCTTCGGGCACTTCGGCGAACAGTTCGCGCACGGGACCGAAGATGCCCGTGTAGGTCGCAGGGTTCGAACGCGGGGTGCGGCCGATGGGGCTCTGGTCGATGTCGATCACGCGGTCGATCTGCGCGAGCCCTTCGATCGCGCGACAGGGCGCCGCTTCCCCGCCCGAATCCGTCAGCGCGCCCGCGGCGTGGCGATACAGCGTGTCGATGACCAGCGTCGACTTGCCCGACCCCGAGACGCCGGTGACGCAGGTCATCAGTCCGATCGGGAACGTCGCGGTGATGCCGCGCAGGTTGTTGCCCGTGGCTTCGACGATGCGCAGCACCTTGCCGGGTTGTGCCACGCGGCGCACTTGCGGGTACGCGATGCGGCGACGGCCGCTCAGGAAAGCGCCCGTCAACGAGTCCGGATTGTCGGCGACGGCTTGCGGCGTGCCCTGCGCAACGATGTGCCCGCCGTGCGTACCCGCGCCGGGCCCGAGGTCGACGACGTAGTCCGCCTGCCGGATCGCGTCCTCGTCGTGCTCGACGACGATCACCGTGTTGCCGAGGTCGCGCAGGCGCACGAGCGTGTCGAGCAGGCGCTGGTTGTCGCGCTGGTGCAGGCCAATCGACGGTTCGTCCAGGATGTACATCACGCCGACCAGCCCTGAGCCGATCTGGCTGGCGAGCCGGATGCGCTGCGCCTCACCGCCCGAGAGCGTCTCCGCGCTGCGGTCGAGCGACAGGTAGTCGAGGCCGACGTCGCTCAGGAACGTGAGGCGGTCGGAAATCTCGCGGACGAGGCGCGAGGCGATTTCGCCGCGCCAGCCCTCGATGTGCATCTCGCTGAAAAAACGCCGCGCTTCGGCGATCGACATCGCGGCGATCGCCGGCAACGCGCGGCCCGCCACGAACACGTGCCGTGCTGCCTGGTTGAGCCGGCTGCCACCGCAATCCACGCACGCGCGCACGCCACGGTACTTCGCGAGTTCCTCGCGCACCGTCGTCGACTCGGTTTCGCGGTAGCGCCGCTCGAGGTTCGGCAGGATGCCTTCCCACGCGTGCGAGCGCTTCGTGCCTGCGCCCTTCGCATCGACGTAGCGGAACTGGATCTTCTCCTCGCCGCTGCCCCAGAGCAGCGCGTGGCGCACGGCTTCGGGCAGGTCGTTCCACGGCGCCTCGATGTCGAAGCGAAAGTGCTTGGCGAGCGACTGGATCAGCTGGAAGTAGTACGCGTTGCGACGGTCCCAGCCGCGCACCGCCCCGCCCGCCAGCGAGAGGCTCGGATTGACCACCACGCGCGCCGGATCGAAGAACTCCTGCACGCCCAGGCCACCGCAAGTGCCGCAGGCGCCGTTCGGATTGTTGAACGAGAAGAGCCGCGGCTCGAGTTCCGTGAGGCTGTAGCCGCATACCGTGCAGGCGAAGCGGTTCGAGAACACGAGCGGCTCGCGCTCGGGCTCGTCGTGGAAGGCGAGACGTGCCGAACCCTGCGCCAGGCCGAGGGCCGTCTCGAACGATTCGGCCAGTCGCTGCGAGGCGTCGGGACGCACCTTGAGCCGGTCGATGACCGCTTCGATCGTGTGGCGTCGCCGGCCATCGAGTTCCGGCTTGACGTCGAGTTCGACGAGCTTGCCGTCGATGCGCGCGCGCACATAGCCCTGGCTGCGCAGGTGATCGAACACCTCGGTGTGCTCGCCCTTGCGGTCCTGCACGATCGGCGCGAGCAGCAGCACCCCCGTGCCTTCCGGCAGCGCGAGCACGTGGTCGACCATCTGCGTGACAGTCTGCGCGGCCAGGTCCTGGCCGTGTTCCGGGCAGCGCGGCACGCCGGCGCGCGCGTACAGCACGCGCAGGTAGTCGTAGATTTCGGTGACCGTGCCGACGGTCGAGCGCGGGTTGTGCGACGTCGCCTTCTGTTCGATGGCGATGGCGGGGGACAGGCCCTCGATGTGGTCGACGTCCGGCTTCTCCATCACGGAGAGGAACTGGCGTGCGTAGGCGGAGAGCGACTCGACGTAGCGACGCTGACCTTCGGCGTAGATCGTGTCGAACGCGAGCGATGACTTGCCCGAGCCCGACAGGCCCGTGATCACGATCAGGCGGTCGCGGGGCAGGTCGAGGTCGATGTTGCGCAGGTTGTGGGTGCGCGCACCGCGAATCCGGATTTCGTCCATTCGGCTCAGCTTTCAGGCTGCGGGAAGGCAGCCTGCTAATATAGGCGGCGCTCCCGACCTGAGGCAAAGACCATCCGACCCCGTGAGACGACCCCGCGGCCGGCGATGACGCCGATCGAACGCCGATCCGTCGGCGCCCTGTCCGCCATCTATGCATCGCGCATGCTCGGCATGTTCCTGATGCTGCCGGTGCTGGCCCTTTACGCCCACACGCTGCCCGACTACTCCCCCGAGATGCTGGGCCTGGCGATGGGTGCCTACGGCCTGACGCAGGCCGTGCTGCAGATCCCGTTTGGTCGCTGGTCGGACCGTTTCGGCCGCAAGCCCATGATTACCATCGGATTGCTGTTCTACGCCGTCGGCTCCGTGCTCGGCATGTTCGCGCACACCACGTGGATGCTGGCCCTGGCCCGTGGCGTCCAGGGTGCCGGCGCCGTCTCGGCGTCGGTCACGGCGCTGATGGCCGACCTCACTTGCGCCGAAGTCCGCACCCGGGCGATGGCAGTGATCGGCATCAGCATCGGCCTGTCTTTCGTCGTGGCGCTGATCGTCGCGCCTGCACTCGATGCCGCGGTGGGAGTGCCGGGCATCTTCGGCATCATGCTGGCGATGGCGATCCTGGGCATCGTCCTGCTGTATCTCGCGGTCCCGGCCGAGCCGGAACGCACGGGTGGGGCGGAGAGCCGCAAGCTGTCCGGGCTGTTCGAAATCATGAACCGGCCGCAGTTGCGCCCGCTGTATTTCGGCATGTTCGCGCTGCACGCGATCATGACCGCAACGTTCATTTCGGTGCCGCAGGTGCTGGAGCAGACGCTCGGGGTCGCCAGGGCGTCGCACTGGGCCGTTTACCTGTGCGTGTTTCTCGCCTCGCTGGTCGGCACGGTGCCGTTGATCCTGCGAACCGAAAGGACCAGCACCAAGGGCGCGGGGCTGTTCATTGCGTCGGTCGTGCTGGTCGGCGTGGCCCAGGCCCTGCTGGGGCTCGATCACGCCGACTACTGGGTCGTGATGGCGGCGCTGACCCTGTTCTTTGCCGTCTTCAACTTCCTCGAAGCCCGCCTGCCGGCCCTGCTGACCCTGATGGCCCCGGCCGCCGACCGCGGCGCCGCCCTGGGCGTCTTTGCGACCTCCCAGTTCCTGGGCGCTTTTTTCGGCGGCGTGATGGGCGGCATCCTGCTGGGCCAGTTCGGCATCTCCGGCGTGTTCTGGGGCTGCGCCATCATGGCCTTCGTCTGGGCGCTGCTGGTGTTCCGGCCCGCACTGGCCGCCCCCGAGGTCGTTTCCAGCTGAACCCGGCTGTTTTGCACGCTTACGCGGCGACCCCCCGGTTGCCGTAAAATCACCCCCCTTATCCCCACTCCTGCGCAGGCTTCCCCGAATGGCACGTGGCATCAATAAAGTCATCCTCGTCGGCAACCTCGGCAAGGATCCCGAGACGCGCTACATGCCGAACGGCAAGGCGGTCACCAACTTCAGCATCGCCACTTCCGAAAGCTGGAAGGACAAGCAGACCGGCGAACAGCGCGAACAGACGGAATGGCACAACATCGTCATGTACGACCGTCTCGCCGAGATCGCGGCCGAGTACCTGAAAAAGGGCTCGCAGGTCTATGTCGAAGGCAAGCTGCGCACGCGCAAGTGGCAGGACAAGGAAGGCCGCGACCGCTACACGACCGAGATCAACGCCAACGAGATGCAGATGCTCGGCGGCCGCGCGGGCGGCGGCGGTGGTGGCATGGGTGGCGGCGGCGAGTCGCGCGGTGAAGGCCGTCCGGCACCGGCCGGCAGTGGCGGCGGTGGCCGCGCACCTGCGCCGGGCCCGGAAGAATCACCGTTCGACGACGATATCCCGTTCTAACAGTCGCCTCGCGAACCCGCTTCGCGTACGAGGGCCCGCAGCCGATGCCGCGGGCCCTTTCTTGTTCAGTGGCCACCATCGTCCCGGTAAGTGACCCTTTTCCTTCGTGTTTTTACGCTTTTCGACCGCCCCCGACCGGCCTGCGCGGCCCCAACGTTCCGTATACTTGCCGCCCCATGCCTCGCGTCTACCTCAAAACCTTCGGCTGCCAGATGAACGAGTACGACTCCGCCCGGATGGCGGACGTACTGCGTGAGTCCGGCGGCTACGAGCCCACCGAAATCCCGGAAGAGGCCGACCTGCTGTTGCTCAACACGTGCTCCGTGCGCGAGAAGGCGCAGGAGAAGGTGTTCTCGCAGCTCGGCCGCTGGCGCGACCTGAAGGCCGCGCGCCCGCACCTCATCATCGGCGTAGGCGGTTGCGTCGCGAGCCAGGAAGGCGAGGGCATCACCGACCGCGCGCCATTCGTCGATCTCGTGTTCGGCCCGCAGACGATCCATCGCCTGCCCGACATGCTCGCGCAGTTGCGCAGCCAGGGGCGCGCGGTGGTCGACGTCAGCTTCCCCGAGATCGAGAAGTTCGACCGGCTGCCCGAGCCGCGCGCCGATGGCGTGACTGCGTTCGTCTCGATCATGGAAGGCTGCAGCAAGTACTGCACGTTCTGCGTCGTGCCGTACACGCGCGGCGAAGAAGTGAGTCGCCCGCTCGAGCAGGTGCTCGCCGAGGTCCGCTCACTGGCGCAGCAGGGCGTGGTCGAGATCACGCTGCTGGGCCAGAACGTTAACGCGTATCGCGGCCCGCTGGCGGGGGGCGGCCAGGCGGACCTGGCCGCGCTCATTTACCTCGTCGCGGCCGTGCCCGGCATCGAACGCATTCGCTTCACGACGTCGCATCCGGTCGAATTCCGCGACAGCCTGATCGAGGCCTACCGCGACGTGCCGCAGCTCGCCAACTACCTGCACCTGCCGGTCCAGAGTGGTTCGGACCGCGTGCTCGCGCTGATGAAGCGCGGCCACACCGTGCTCGAATACAAGCAGAAGCTGCGCCGGCTGCGCGAAGTCCGGCCCGACATCAGCCTGACGACGGACATCATCGTCGGCTTTCCAGGCGAGACGGCGCGTGATTTCGAAGCCACGCTGGACCTCGTGCGCGACATCGGCTTCGACCAGAGCTTCAGCTTCATCTACAGCCAGCGGCCCGGCACGCCCGCATCGTCGCTGCCCGATGCCGTGACGCACGCGGAGAAGCAGGCACGCCTCGAGCGGCTGCAGGCGCAGCTCAATGCGCAGGCACAGGCGATCAGCTTGCAGATGGTCGGCACGACCCAGCGTGTGCTGGTCGAACGGCCGTCGAAGCGTGACACGCGCCAGCTCGCGGGCCGCACCGAGAACAACCGCTGGGTCAATTTCGATGGCCCCGCCTCACTCATCAACCGGTTCGCCGACGTCGTCATCACCGAGGCGATGCCGAACTCGCTGCGGGGCCGGCTGGTCGCCGCAGAGCCTGCACGGAGCACCGCTTGAACGCACCGGTCGAATCGCGCGAACTTTCGCTCGCTGGCGCCGACAATTCACGGCTCGCAAATTTTGCGGGACCGATGGAGCAGAACCTGCGCCACGTCGAAGAACGCCTCGGCGTCGAAGTGCGCCGGCGCGGCTACGACGTGCAGGTGCTCGGCCCTGCCGAGGCAGTGGCCAATGCGACCAAGGTGTTGCAGCGGATGTTCGAACTGTCGGCGAAGGAATCCCTCTCGCCCGACCGCGTGCATCTGTGCGTGCAGGAATTCGGCTTCCCGCGCCCGGTGACGGAGCCGGCGACGGGCGGCGGCAACGAGACGGTCGTGCACACGCAGCGTGGCGGCATCCGTGGCCGCGGACCGAACCAGCGCCAGTACATGGACCAGATCCGCGTGAACGACCTCACGTTCGGCATCGGCCCGGCCGGCACCGGCAAGACCTACCTCGCCGTGGCGAGCGCCGTCGAAGCGCTGCATTCGGGCAGCGTTCGGCGCATCGTGCTCGTGCGGCCGGCGGTCGAAGCCGGTGAACGGCTCGGCTTCCTGCCCGGCGACATGGCGCAGAAAGTCGATCCGTACCTGCGCCCGATGTACGACGCGCTGTACGAAATGATGGGATTCGACCGTGTCGCGCGCAACATCGAGCGGCAGGTCATCGAAGTGGCGCCGCTCGCGTTCATGCGCGGCCGCTCGCTCAACGACTCGTTCATCATCCTCGACGAAGCGCAGAACACGTCAGTCGAGCAGATGAAGATGTTCCTGACGCGCCTCGGCTTCGGCTCGAAGGCCGTCGTCACCGGTGACATCACGCAGGTGGACCTGCCGCGTCAGCAACGCTCGGGACTGCGTCACGCGATTGAAGTGCTGCGCGGCGTCGATGGCGTCGCGTTCACGTTCTTCAACGCGCTCGACGTCGTGCGTCACCCGCTGGTGCAGCGCATCGTGCAGGCCTACGAGCGCAACACCGACGCCGAGGACGCCCGGGAACGTTGATGGGCAACCAGTCCACCCGGGGCGCCGCCAGGGCGCCGACGTCCCTGCAGGTCGAACTGCAGTTCGCCACGCGCCGGCCGTGGGTGCCGGGCACGGTCACGCTGCGGCGCTGGGCGCGCGCGGCACATCAGGGCGGCCTCTTCTCCCTGCCGGCGCGCAAGCGCCGGATGCACGAAGCCGTCGAGCAGGGCGCCGCGCTGTGCCTGCGCGTCGTGGGCAGCGCCGAAAGCCGCCGCCTCGACCGTGCCTACCGCGGCAAGGACAAGCCGACCAACGTGCTGTCGTTTCCCTCGTCGCCCGAGGAGCGCGTCGCCACGGGCATCCTGGGGGACCTGGTGATCTGTGCCCCGGTCGTGGCCCGCGAGGCCCGCGAGCAGCGCAAGACGCTGGGCGCGCACTGGGCCCACATGGTGGTGCACGGCACGCTGCACCTGCTGGACTACGACCACGAGCTGGCGCGCGACGCCCGCACGATGGAGGCGCTCGAAGTGGAAATCCTGCGTGGATTGGGGTTTCATGACCCGTACGCTCAAGTCACTGAACAGGCTGTATGAGTAGTAGCGGACAAACGGGTGCGTCGGGCAGCTGGCTGAGGCGACTCGCCAACGCGATTGCGGGCGAGCCGCGCGACCTCGACGAACTCGCGGCCATCCTGGTCGAAGCCCGCGAGCGCGGCCTGATCGACGCCGACGTCCTGCAGATGCTGGAGTCGGTGCTGGAAGTCTCCGAGATCCAGGTGCGCGACATCATGGTGCCGCGCTCGCAGATGGTCGTGATCAATCGCGAGGATCCCGCCGCCAGGATCCTGCCGATCGTCATCGAATCCGGGCACTCGCGCTTTCCCGTCGTCGGCGAAGACCGCGACGAGGTCGCCGGCATCCTGCTCGCGAAGGACCTGCTGCGGTTCTTCGTCGAGGACGAGCCCGCCGAGTTCGACATCAAGGAATGCCTGCGTCCCGCCGTGTTCATTCCGGAGAGCAAGCGCCTCAACGTGCTGCTGAAGGAATTCCGTGTCACGCACAACCACATGGCGATCGTCGTCGACGAATACGGCGGCGTGTCGGGCCTGCTCACGATCGAGGACGTGCTCGAGCAGATCGTGGGCGACATCGGCGACGAATACGACGTCGACGAGAGCGAGGGCATCCGCAAGGAAGCCGACCGCAGCTGGACGGTGCCCGCGCTCACGCGCATCGAGGATTTCAACCAGGCGTTCGGTACGCGATTCTCGGACGAGGAGTGCGACACGATCGGCGGCCTGATCCTGCACGAACTGGGTCGGATGCCGCGCCGCGGCGAAGCCGTGCAGATCGGCGGACTCGAACTGAAGGTGACCCGTGCGGACCGGCGCCGCATCGAGACGCTGCGCGTGACCACGCCCCGCGACCTCGAAATACGCCCGGCGGATGGCGGCTAGCCGGATGGACCTCACGGCCCGCCTGCACAGCGTCCTCGGCTGGGGGCGCTGGCTTGCGCTGCCGCTCGGCAGCCTGCTCGCGCTTGCCTTCGCCCCGGCCGATCATTTCCTGCTGGCTTTTGCCTGCCCGGCCGCGTTGTTCGTGCTGTGGCATGGCGCGAGCCCGCGCGAAGCGGCCTGGCGCGGCTTCCTGTTCACCAGTGGCACGTTCCTCGCCGGCACGTACTGGCTGTACCACAGCATCCACCTCGTCGGCCAGGCGCCCCTCTGGGTCGCGCTGCTGCTGATGCTCGGGCTCGTTGCGATCATGGGCGCGTATACCGCGGCCATCGGTTACGCCAGCGCACGCTGGGCGCCGGCCAGCGGCGCACTGCGCTGGCTGTTCCTGCTGCCCGCGCTGTGGGTGCTCTCGGAGTGGGTGCGCGGCTGGTTCCTGAGCGGGTTTCCGTGGCTCGCGCTCGGCTATTCGCAGCTCGCGACACCGCTGCGTGGGTTCGCGCCGATGTTCGGTGTCTACGGCGTGAGCCTCGCCGTCGCAGTCACCGCGGGCGCATTGGTCGCGTTTCTGCTCGGCCAGCAGCGCGACCGTATCGTTGCTGCCGTCATCGTCCTGTGCGTCTGGGGCACCGGCACCGCACTGACGCGCATCGAATGGACGATACCGCGTGGTGCACCGATCCGTGCAGCGCTGGTGCAGGGTGCCGTGCCGCAGTCGATGAAGTGGGAAGCGGGCCACCGCGAGCACACGATGCAGCTGTACGCCGGCATGATGGTGCCGCACCTCGGCGTGGACGTGATCGTGTGGCCGGAGTCCGCGATTCCTGCCCTCGAGGAAAACGTGCGGCCGTACCTCACCCAGATGTCCACGCTCGCGAACGAGAACGGCTCGTCGCTGTTGATGGGGCTCCTGCGGCGCGACGCTGCCACGGGCGCGTACTACAACTCGGTCGCGGCCTGGGCGTTAGAGCAACCCGTGCAGTGGTACGACAAGCGCCGCCTCGTTCCCTTCGGTGAATTCTTCCCGGTGCCGCAAGCCGTGCGCGAATGGTTGCGGCTCATGAACCTGCCGTATTCCGATTTCGAGCCGGGGCGAGCCGACCCGGCGCCGCTGCGGGCGGCGGGTGAATCCTTTGCGCCGACGGTCTGCTACGAAGACGCGTACGGTTCCGAGCAACTCGGGCTGGTGCGCCAGTCGTCGCTGCTCGTCAACGTGACCAACGACGCCTGGTTCGGCGACTCGACCGCGCCCCACCAGCACCTCGACATCAGCCGCATGCGCTCGCTCGAGAGCGGGCGCGCGATGCTGCGCGCGACGAACGACGGCGTCACCGCTTTGATCGAGCACGACGGTTCGCTGATCGGGACCCTGCCGCAGTTCCAGCCGGACGTGCTCACGGGCGAAGTCCAGCCGCGCACGGGCCTCACGCCCTACGTGCGCTTCGGCAACTGGCCCATCCTTGCCGTGCTCTGGCTCGGCGTCGTCTTCATCGCGGTGCCGTACCGCCGGAGCCTCCGACGATGAGCGAACACCGCGGCGCACTGACCGCCGAAGGCGAACTGTATCCGTCGCCGCGCAAGGGCCTCGATTACCTGGAGGTCGATCCGCCCGAGCCTGGTCGCGCAGTCGAGATCGGTGCCGGACTGCGCTGGGCGCGCATTCCGCTGCCGATGGAGCTGAACCACATCAACGTGTGGCTGCTGCGGCATGAAGACGGCTGGATGCTGGTGGACACGGGCCTCGCGGACGATGCCTGTCGCGCGGCGTGGCACAGCCTCGAACAACACGACCTGGATGGCTGCGCGCTGCGGCGCATTTTCATCACGCACGATCACCCCGACCACATGGGCCTGTCGCGCTGGCTGCATGAGCGCCATGGCGCCCCGGTCTGGATGTCCGGGATCGGCCACCGTTCGACGGGCGATTACCTGGGCGCGTCACCCGATGCCCTGCGCGAGCAGCAGCATGCGTTCGTCACCGTGCACGGCATGGAGATCGAGCTCGAGGCGCTGCGCAAGGCATCGGGCAGGGAGCACGGCGCCTGGTACGGCGGCCTGCCTCCCCTGGCGCGTGCAGCGTCCGGCGGCGAGCGGGTGCACGCGGCAGGGCGCGACTGGGACACCATCGAGACCAGCGGGCACTGTCGCGGGCACCTGTGCCTCTACGACGCGCACGATCAGGTGCTGATCGCAGGCGACCAGGTCCTGCCTACGATTTCGCCCAACGTGAGCGTCCTGCCGTCCCGGCCGGACGCGAATCCGCTGCAGGAGTTCCTGGACTCGCTGGCGGCGTTGGAGCAGTGTGCGCCGGAGACGCTGGTCCTGCCTTCGCACGGCCGGCCCTTCCGCGGGCTGCACCGCCGTATCCACGTGCTGCGCTCGCACCATCACGAACAGCTGGGAAACCTGCGCGAGGCTTGTCGCGAACCGCAGGCAGCGTATGACCTGCTGCCGGTCATGTACGGGCGCCCGCTCCGTGGCTATCACCGGTTCCTGGCGCTGGGCGAAACGGTCGCCCACCTGAATTACCTTTGGCACGCCGGTGATCTCGCGCGTACCGTGGACGCTGCCGGCCGCATTCACTTCGTCGCCGGCTGAGGTAGCAAAGAAATGGATTTTTCCCCAACGACGCTCTGGTGGGTCCTGGCCGGTGTCGCCGTCGCCATCGAACTGGCGACGGGCACGTTCTACCTGCTGATGCTGGCGCTCGGCCTCGCGGCCGGAGCGATTGCGAGCCACCTCGGTTTCAGCGGGCCGCTGCAGGTCGTCGCCGCGGCCGTGGTCGGCGGCGGTGCGACCGTGCTTTGGCACTGGCGCCGCGCGCGGGAGGTGCCGTCCTTGCCTGCGGCCAGCAACCGCGACGTCAATCTCGACATTGGCGAACGCGTGTTCGTGCAGGAATGGTCGGCGAACCGGACGGCGCGGGTGCAGTATCGGGGTTCGCCCTGGGAGGCGCGACTGGCGCCGGGCGCGCCGGCTGTCTCGGGTGAGCATCTCGTGAGCGCAGTGGAAGGCAACTGGCTCGTGCTCGAGCCCGCTACCCCGCGGCAATGACCCACGCGGCAATCGACTCAAGGCAAAGGAACGGACTGACCAATGGAAATCGCACTCGTACTCGCCATCATCGCGATCATCTTCGTCGTACAGACGATCAAGATCGTGCCGCAGCAGCACGCCTGGGTCGTCGAGCGACTCGGCAAGTACGACCGCACGCTGACGCCCGGCCTGAGCTTCGTCGTGCCGTTCATCGAGCGCGTCGCGTACAAGCACTCGCTGAAGGAAGTGCCGCTCGACGTGCCGAGCCAGGTCTGCATCACCCGGGACAACACGCAACTGCAGGTCGACGGCATCATCTACTTCCAGGTCACGGACCCGATGCGCGCGAGCTACGGCTCGAGCAACTACGTGCTCGCGATCACGCAGCTCGCGCAGACGCTGCTGCGCTCCGTGATCGGCAAGATGGAGCTCGACAAGACGTTCGAGGAGCGTGACGCGATCAACGCGTCGGTGGTGAGCGCGCTCGACGAGGCGGCCGGCAACTGGGGCGTCAAGGTCCTGCGCTACGAGATCAAGGACCTCACGCCACCGCAGGAGATCCTGCGTGCGATGCAGGCGCAGATCACGGCCGAGCGCGAGAAGCGCGCGCTGATCGCGGCCTCGGAAGGCCGCAAGCAGGAACAGATCAACATCGCCACCGGCGAGCGCGAGGCCTTCATTGCGCGGTCCGAGGGCCAGCGGCAGGCCGAGATCAACACGGCGCAGGGCGAGGCGTCCGCGATCGTTGCGGTGGCCGAGGCGACCGCGGAGGCGATCCGCAAGGTGGCCCAGGCGATCCAGTCGCCGGGCGGCGAGCAGGCGGTGCAGCTCAAGGTGGCGGAGAAGGCCGTCGAGGCCTACGCGCAACTGGCGCAGAAGAACAACACGATGATCGTGCCGGGCAACATGACCGAGGTTTCCGCCCTGATCGGCACCGCGATGGCGCTGATGAAAGGAAGGGGTAGGGTAGGGGAGGATAGGTCAGGAAGTGCTAATTGTTTTGCTTTCACCTCCGTAACCCTTCCTGTCCTTCTAACCCCTACCCCTAACCCCTTCCTCACCGGTCCAGTATCCTGTGCAGTCCGCCCCACGCCCAATCCGGTCGACCATGCAGGAACGCTACGAACCGTCCGTCCTCGAGCCGCAAGCCCAGGCCTACTGGGATGGCAACGGCAGCTTTGCCGTCGCCGAGGACCCGTTCCGCCCGAAGTACTACTGCCTCTGCATGTTCCCGTACCCGAGCGGGCGCCTGCACATGGGACACGTTCGCAACTACACGATCGGCGACGTGATAACGCGCTACATGCGCATGCAGGGTTACAACGTGCTGCAGCCGATGGGCTGGGACGCGTTCGGCCTGCCCGCCGAGAACGCGGCGATGGCGAACGGCGTCCCGCCTGCGAAGTGGACGTACGACAACATCGCGTACATGAAGCGCCAGCTGAAGTCGCTCGGCTTCGGCATCGACTGGTCGCGTGAAGTTGCCACCTGCAAGCCCGACTACTACCGTTGGAACCAGTGGCTGTTCCTGCGCATGCTCGAAAAGGGCATCGCCTACCGCAAGACCGGCACGGTCAACTGGGATCCGGTGGACCAGACGGTGCTCGCCAACGAGCAGGTGATCGACGGTCGTGGCTGGCGCACGGGTGCGCTCGTCGAGAAGCGCGAGATCCCGATGTATTACTTCGGCATCACGAAGTATGCCGACGACCTGCTCGGCGCGCTGCACGACATGCCGGGCTGGCCCGAGCGCGTGCGGCTGATGCAGGAAAACTGGATCGGCCGCTCCGAGGGCCTCGAGATCGAGTTCGAGGTCGAGGGCGGCGGCACGCTCGGCATCTACACCACGCGCCCGGACACGCTGCTCGGCGTCACCTACATGGCTGTCGCGGCCGAGCACCCGCTCGCGCAGCGCGCCGCGAAGGGCAATCCCGACCTGCAGCAGTTCATCGCCGAGTGCCAGCGCAACGGCGTCACCGAAGCCGCGCTCGAAACGATGGAGAAGCGCGGCATGCCGCTCGGCATCCACGCCATCCACCCGATCAGCGGCGAGCGTGTCCCGGTATGGGTCGCCAATTTCGTGCTGATGGGTTACGGCACCGGTGCGGTGATGGCAGTGCCAGCGCACGACCAGCGCGACTACGAGTTTGCGCGCCGCTACGGCCTGCGCATTCACCAGGTGGTGCAGCCGGCGGACGGCTCGCTCGCCAGCATCGACGAAGAGGCGTACCTGGAACACGGCACGCTGATCAATTCGGGGCAGTTCGACGGCCTCAACTTCGACGAAGCGTTCGACGCGTTCGCGAAGCTGTTCGAGGCGCAGGGCCGCGGCAAGCGCCGCGTGAATTTCCGGCTGCGCGACTGGGGCATTTCGCGCCAGCGCTACTGGGGCTGCCCGATCCCGCTGATCCACTGCGGCGAGTGCGGCGTGCAGCCCGTGCCGGACGACCAGTTGCCGGTCGTGCTGCCCGAGGAACTCGTGCCCGACGGCAGCGGCAATCCGCTCGGCAAGAACGCGAAGTTCCTCGAGTGCCAGTGCCCGAAGTGCGGCAAGCCCGCGCGTCGCGAAACGGACACGATGGACACGTTCGTCGATTCGTCGTGGTACTACTTCCGCTTCGCCAGCGCCAACAATGCGAGCGCTATGGTGGACGAGCGCGCGAAGTACTGGATGCCCGTCGACCAGTACATCGGCGGCATCGAGCACGCGATCCTGCACCTGCTGTATTCGCGCTTCTGGACGCGCGTGATGCGCGACCTCGGCCTGACGCAGGTCGAGGAGCCGTTCGCCAACCTGCTCACGCAGGGCATGGTTCTGAACCAGATCTACTTCCGCAAGCCGGCGGAAGGCCGCATCGTCTACTTCAATCCGGCCGACGTGGACGTGCAGCTCGACGACAAGGGCGCGCCGATCGGTGCCGTGCTCCGTGCCGACGGCCAGCCGGTCGAGACGTCCGGCATCGGCACGATGTCGAAGTCGAAGAACAACGGCGTCGATCCGCAATCCCTGGTCGAGACGTACGGAGCCGATACCGCGCGGCTGTTCATGATGTTCGCGGCGCCGCCCGAGCAATCGCTCGAGTGGAGCGACGAGGGCGTGGAAGGCGCATTCCGCTTCATGAAGCGGTTGTGGAAGGCCGTGCATCAGCACGTGCAGGGCGGTCCGCTGGAGGCGGGGCTGGACAAGGCGGCGCTGTCACCCGCGCAACGCGACATCCGTCGCCAGGTGCACGAGACATTGCGCAAGGTCACTCACGACATCGGAACCCGGCGCACGTTCAACACCGCGATCGCCGCGGTGATGGAACTCATGAACGCGCTCGGCAGGTTCGACGACCGCAGCGCGCAGGGCCGCGCAGTGATGCAGGAGGCGCTGGAGATTGTTGTGTTAGGCCTGGCGCCGGTCGTGCCGCACGCCTGCCATGCGCTGTGGCAGGAGCTGGGCCACGCGGGCGCGGTCATCGACGAGCGCTGGCCGCAGGTTGACGCGGACGCACTGGTGCGCGATGCCATCGAAGTCGTCGTGCAGGTGAATGGCAAGCTGCGTGGCCGCGTTACCGTGCCGGCAAGCGCCGACGAGGCGGCGGTGCGCGAAGCGGCGCTGGCCGACGAGGGCGTGCTCCGGTACGTCGAGGGCAAGCCGATCCGCAAGTTCGTGTACGTGCGCGGCAAGCTCGCGAACGTCGTCGTCTGACCCATGCGCACGCCAATCACGATGACGCTGAACATCACCGCGGTCGCGCGTGAGATTCACCGCACGCCGTTGGCGTGGCTTGCGCTGCTGATGGTCGTGCTGCTGGCGAGCGGCTGCGGCTTCCATCTGCAAGGCAATGGCTCGCTGCCCGAGGGTACGCGCAGGATTTACGTGGTTACGGCCGACGAAGTCACTCCGTTTGCCGTGGAACTGCGCCGCGCCATCGAGCGCGCCGGCGGCGAGATGACGAACACGTCGGCCGAGGCGGATACGGTGGTGCGTATCGAGCGCGATCGCAGCGGGCGGCGAGTGCTCTCGGTTTCCGCGCGCAACACGCCGCAGGAATACGAGATCTACTACTCGGTCGAGTACTCGGTGGACCGCGGCGGCAGGGAAGTGCTCGAGACGCAGCCGCTCGAGATGATCCGCAACCTGAGCTTCGACGAAACGCAGTTGCTGGCGAAGGACCGCGAAGAGGCCATCGTGCGTGAGGCGATGGCGAAAGACCTCGCCATGCTCGTCACGCGCCGGCTCGAATCGCTCTAGGCCGCGCGGCCTACTTCGCGAAGCGATCCGTCGCCGATACGAGCTCGTGCGTGTTGCCGGCCTCTAGCGCCGAGTGGCCGGCGTCAGGCACCACGCGGAAATCCGCTTCCGGCCAGGCTACGTGCAGGTCCCAGGCGCTGCGCATCGGGCAGACCACGTCGTAACGGCCCTGCACGATCACGGCCGGGATGTTGCGGATCTTGCGCACGTTGCGCAGCAGCTGGTCTTCGCTGTTGAAGAACCCCTGGTTGACGAAGTAGTGGCACTCGATGCGGGCCACGGCGATCGCGAAATCGTCAGAATTCCAGGCGGCGATGTTCTCCTCGTTGACGAGCAGGTAACTCGTCGCGGCCTCCCATTCGGCCCAGGCCTTCGCCGCCTTCAGCTGCACCGCGCGGCTGCGGCTCGTCAGCCGCTTGTGGAACGCCCCGACCAGGTCGCCCCGTTCCGCCTTCGGAATCGCCGCGATGTAGTTGGCCCAGTGATCCGGGAAGATCGCGCTCGCGCCGTGCTGGTAGAACCAGTGAATCTCCCAGTCGCGCAGCATGAAGATGCCGCGCAGCACGAGTTCGGTCACGCGCTTCGGGTGCGCCTGCGCGTAGGCGAGCGACAGCGTCGAGCCCCACGAGCCGCCGAACACCAGCCAGCGCTCGATCGCGAGATGCTTGCGCAGCGCTTCCATGTCCGCGACGAGGTGCTGCGTCGTGTTGTCGACGAGGCTCGCGTGCGGCTTGCTGCGGCCACAGCCGCGCTGGTCGAACAGCACGATGCGGTATTTGCGCGGGTCGAAGAAGCGGCGCGACGTCTCGCCCGCGCCAGCCCCCGGACCGCCGTGCACGAACACCGCGGGCTTGCCCTGCGGGTTGCCGCATTCCTCCCAGTAGATCTCGTGCTCCGAAGAGACTCGCAGCCAGCCGCTGCGGTAGGGCTTGATCGCGGGGTAGAGGGTGCGGCGGGCGGATGCGGCCATGGCTTGGTCCGTAGGTAGGGAATGTGCGAGCAATATAGCGGAGTGAGGAAGGGGTTAGGGGTTGGGGGTTAGTCGGAAGCGGAAGCGCATGCGCGCAGGATCAATCTTTGCGCGCGCAGCGCGATTCCGACTAACCCCCAACCCCTATCCCCTGACCCCTTCCGCCGGCATAATCCCGCGCACATGCCGAGCCACATCCAGGCACCCCGACCACCGCGGACGCGCGCCGAAGGCCAGTCCGCCCCGTGAGAACGAGCACCGACTCCTTTCAAGCAGCGCTGGCCAAAGGTTCGCTGCCGCGCGTGTGCCTCATCACGGGCGTCGAACCCCTGCTGATCGACGAAGCCGCGACGGCATTGCGTGCCAAGGCGCGTGCAGCAGGCTACGGCGACCGCGAGGTTCATTTCATCGAGCGCGGGTTCGACTGGGACGCGCTGTTGATGGATGCCAACAGCCTCTCGCTCTTCGCCAACCTGCGGCTCATCGAACTCAAGCTGCGCAACGCGCCGGACGCCAGCGCGTCGAAGAACCTGGTCAAGCTTGTCGCGGTGCCCCCGGCCGACACGGTGCTGCTCGTCACGGGCGAGCTCGAGCCCAAGCAGCAGAAGGCGGCGTGGGTCAACGAGTTCGAGCGGCAGGGCACCGTGGTCGTCGCGCCGCCGATGACGCGCGAGCGACTGCCCGAATGGATCGTGCGCCGCCTGCAGCAGCACCACGTCACGCTCGAGCCGCAAGCCGCGCAGCTGCTCGCGGATCGCGTCGAAGGCAACCTGCTCGCCGCGCAGCAGGAGATCGAGCGCATCGCGTTGCTCAAACCCGGTACGACGCTCGACGCCGACGCGGTCGCGGAACTCGTTGCCGACAACGCGCGTTACGACGTGTTCGAGTTGTCGACCGCGGCGTTCCTGGGCAACGCGCCACGCGCGCTGCGCATTCTCGACGGCTTGCGCAGCGAAGGGCGCGAGCCGCCGCTGATCCTCTGGGCGCTGCTCAACGACCTGCGCGCCGTCTCGCGCGTGCTGCAGCGCGAACCGAACGACCGCAACATCGACGGAATCTTCCGCGCGGAACAGGTCTGGGGCAGCCGGCAGGGGCCGATTCGGGTCGCGCTGCAGCGGCTGCGTCGCGCCGATATCGATGCACTGCTCGTCGCCGCCGCGCGCGCAGATCGCGTCTCGAAGGGCAGCCTGCGCGGCGAACCGTGGGTCGAGATCACCGGGCTCGTCGCGCGCATCGCCGGCGTGAAGCTCGCGGCCGCATGACGGCAGTCAGTCCCAGCGCGCCGCTTGGTGTCTTCGGCGGCACGTTCGACCCGATCCACTTCGGCCACCTGCGCACGGCGTTCGAAATCCTGCAGTCCGTGCGCCTGCGTGAAGTGCGCTTCGTGCCGGCCGGCGATCCGCCGCATCGCGACCCGCCGCAGGTCGACGCCGCGCGGCGGCTCGACTTCGTGCGCGTTGCGGTGGCCGACCAGCCAGGGTTCGTCGTCGACGATCGAGAGGTCCGGCGCGCGGGTCGTTCCTACAGCGTGCTCACGCTCGGCGAGCTGCGCGCAGAACTGCCGCACACGCCGCTGTGCCTCATCGTCGGCATGGATGCGTTCCTCGGCTTGCCCACGTGGCACCGGTGGACGGAGCTGCTCGAACTCGCGCACGTCGTCGTCGCGCCGCGCCCGGGCTGGGTGGCGCCGACCTCTGGCCCGCTGGGTGAATTGCTGGCCGAACGCCGCGCCGATGCGGCCGGGGCTTTGCACAATGCGCTCGCGGGGCGCATCCTGATCCAGCCCGTGACGCAACTCGAAATTTCATCCACGGAATTGCGCGACCTGCTCGCCGCCGGCCGCGATCCCCGTTACCTGGTCCCCGATCCCGTACGCGCGCTGATCCGCGCGACGCACAGCTATTCCGTTTCCCAACCCACGAGGTGAGCATGGCAGCCAAGCGCCCGTCGCGACCGTCTTCCGCATCGTCCGCCCGTCCTGGCACCCGTCCGGCCGCCCGCGCCGCCAGAGCGCCTGGCAAGGCACCTGCCAAGGCTGCGAGCAGCCGTCGCGCGCCCGCGACCAAGCCTAAGGCACCCGCGAAGACCGCTGCCCCGGGACCGGCCAAGAGACCTGCCAAGGCTGCGGCGAAGACTTCGCGCAAGGCGGCGGGCATCAAGCCTGCTGCGACGACGAAGCCGGCCAAGGCCAAGGCACCGCCCGCGCTGGCCCAGGTCGTGCTCGCCGCGCTCGAGGACATGAAGGCCGTGAACGTCAAGGCGATGGACGTCCGCGGCATCACCGACATCACCGACATGATGGTGGTGGCAAGCGGCACGTCGGACCGGCACGTGAAGTCGATTGCCGACCGCGTCGTCCAGCGCTGCAAGGAAGCCGGTTACCGGCCCTTCGGCATCGAAGGCGAGCGGGATGGCGAGTGGGTGCTGCTGGACCTCAACGACGTCGTGGTGCACGTGATGCTGCCGCGCGTGCGTGAGTTCTACGCGCTCGAAAAGCTCTGGGAAAACGGCGCCGCAAGGCGCGCCTGAGAACGCGAGGCCCGGGCCTGGCCCCGGGTTGCTGGAGTCCCCCCGCATGCGCATGCGACTGCTGGCCGCAGGCACCCGGATGCCGGACTGGGTCGATGCGGGTTTCGACGACTACGCCGCGCGCCTGCGAGGCGACTACCGGCTGGAACTGACCGAAATACCCCTGGGCGACCGGGGCAGCGGTGACGTGCGCCGGGCTGTGGAGGCCGAAGGCAAGCGCATGCTGGCGGCGGCGGGAGACCGGCCTTACCTGGTCGCCCTGCAGGTCGGCGGCAAGGCCCTGACCACCGAGCAGCTTGCGCGTTGGCTCGAGGACCGGGCCCGGGAGGGAGACTCGCCCGTGTTCTGTATCGGGGGGCCGGACGGCCTGGCCCCTGAGATCGATGCCCAGGCCCGGCTGCGCTGGTCCCTGTCGGCCCTGACGCTGCCCCATGCATTGGCCCGCGTGGTCGTCGCTGAAGCCCTCTACCGGGCCGTCAGCCTGATCAAGGGCCTGCCTTACCACCGGGCGTGAGGCAACTGCGATCCCCTCGATGGACAGGGGCCTCCCGGCACGATTCAATTCTCCTTTTGACACCCGGACTTACGGCCGCGAGGCAGCTCCATGCACCCTTATCCGCACCATTACACCGTCCATGCCACCGGCGAACCGACCGGCGACGTTCCCCTCATTGCCGCGGGGCTGCCTGCCATCCCGACGGCGCCGCCCGCCGAGTTCGACGGCCCGGGTGATCGCTGGTCACCTGAGACGCTGCTCTGCGGCGCCGTGGCCGACTGCTTCGTGCTCAGCTTCCGCGCCGTGGCCCGCGCCTCGAAGCTCGACTGGAACTCGCTCGAGGCCCGCGTCGAGGCCAAGCTCGACCGTGTCGACGGCCGCACTTTCTTCACCGAGATCGTCGTGCACGCGACGCTGCGAGTGCCGTTGGGCACGGACCAGGATCGCGCGACCAAGCTGATGGAGAAAGCCGAGCACGTTTGCCTTGTCAGCAATTCGCTGGTGGCGCAGCGTCGCCTCGAACCAACCGTCATCGCGGGCTGAGCGCGGATGGCTGGCGACAGACCCGCCATTTACCTGGCGTCGGCTTCGCCGCGGCGCAGTGAGCTGTTGCGGCAGATCGACGTGACGCACGAAGTGCGTCCGGTGGACATCGACGAATCGCCGCGGCCCGGCGAAAAGCCGGCGGACTATGCGCTGCGGCTCGCCGAGGAGAAGGCCCGGGCGCTGTGGGAACTCCTGGCGGTCGCGGAACGTCGCCCAGTGCTCGCGGCCGACACCACCGTGGCGCTCGGCGACGAAATCCTCGGCAAGCCAGCCGACCACGCGGACGCGGTCCGGATACTCAGCCGGCTTTCTGGCCGTGCGCACGAGGTGCACACGGCCGTCGCGGTGCTGCACGAAGGCGGCGCCAACGCTCGTGTCAGCACCAGTACTGTTGCATTCCGCCCGCTCACCCGCGTGGAGATCGACTGGTACTGGCGCACCGGCGAACCGGCTGACAAGGCCGGCGCCTACGGCGTGCAGGGTCACGCCGCCATCTTCATTCGCCATCTCGCCGGCAGTTATTCCGGCGTGATGGGACTGCCACTTTATGAGACCTGGGAACTGCTGGCTCCGGCGCTCGGTCTGATCGGATGGAACACCCAGGCACCATGACCACGGAAATGATCGTCAACGTCAGTCCGCGCGAGACCCGCGCGGCCCTGCTCGAGAACGGAGTGCTGCAGGAACTCTTCGTCGAGCGGGCGAGCCGCATGGGCCTCACCGGCAACCTGTACAAGGGTCGCGTGTCGCGGGTGCTGCCTGGCATGCAGGCCGCTTTCATCGACATCGGACTGGAGCGCACGGCGTTCCTGCACGTGTCCGACATCGTGCAGCCGGCGGATGCCGAGAGCTCCGGCGAAGAGACGCGCACCGAGAACATCCGCGAGCTGGTCAGCGAGGGCGGCGACATCCTGGTGCAGGTGCTCAAGGATCCGCTCGGCACCAAGGGCGCGCGTCTCACCACGTTCATCACGATCCCTTCGCGGTACCTCGTCTACATGCCGTTCGGGCACGGCGTGGGCATCTCGGCCCGCATCGAGACCGACGAAGAGCGCCTGCGACTGCGCGAGCAGATGCAGTCCTTCGTCACGCCGGGCGAGACGGGCGGTTACATCGTGCGCACGGCGGCGGAGGGTGCGTCGTCCGACGCGCTGCGCGCGGACATGCTGTTCCTGCGCAAACTGTGGGAAGTGCTGTCGAAGAAGGCTGCAGGCGCGCGCGCCGGCGCGCTGGTGCATGAAGACCTGCCGCTGCCCCTGCGCCTGATGCGCGACCTCGTCGGCGAGGGCGTCGATCGCGTGCTCGTCGATCACGAGCGCACCTGCGAACGCATGCAGGAATTTGCAACCACGTTCATGCCGGCACTCGGTGCGCGCGTCGAGCGCTACACCGGCAGCCGCCCGATCTTCGACCTGCACGGCGTCGAGGAAGAAATCCAGCGCTCGCTCGAGCGCAAGGTGCCGCTCAAGTCCGGCGGCTACCTGATCATCGACCAGACCGAGGCGCTCACGACGATCGATGTCAACACGGGCGCGTACGTCGGGCACCGCAACCTGGAGGAGACGATATACCGCACGAACCTCGAAGCGGCAGTGGCGATCGCGCGCCAGCTGCGGCTGCGCAATCTCGGCGGCATCATCATCATCGACTTCATCGACATGGAAGAGGAAGAGCACCGCAAGCAGGTGCTCCAGGCGCTCGAGAAGGCGCTGTCGAAGGATCACGCCAAGACCCACGTGTCCGCGGTGTCGCCACTCGGCCTGGTCGAGATGACCCGCAAGCGCACGCGTGAAAGCCTCGCGCACCAGTTGTGCTCGCCCTGCCCGGCCTGTGAAGGCCGCGGCTTCGTGAAGACACCGGAGACCGTCTGTTACGAGATCTTCCGCGAGGTGCTGCGCCAGGCGGGCCAGTTCGACTTCCAGCAACTCATGGTGCTCGCGCACTCCGACGTGATCGAACGCCTGCTCGACGAGGAGTCCGCCGCGCTCGGCGAGCTCGAAGTGCTGGTCGGCAAGCCGATCCGCCTGCAGACCGAGGCGCTCTACCTGCACGACCAGTACGACGTGGTGCTCATGTGACTTCCACCCGGTGGTGGCGCCTGGTCGCAGGCACCGCGGCCGGACTGCTAGTCGTGGTCGCGTTGCTGGTCACGGCGCTGCGCATTGCGATCGCCTACGTGCCGCACAACGAGCAGAAGTTGCGGACGTGGATCGAGCGCCAGACGCACATGAAGTTCGAGTACTCCAGGCTCGACGCACGGCTGCGCTGGTACGGTCCGGAGGTCGTGCTGCGCGACCTGCGCGTCGTCGCCGAGGACGGCTCGCAGACATTGTTCGCCACGCGTGAAGGCAGCGTCGGCCTCGACCTCTGGAATTTCTTCCGCACGGGCCAGTTCGTCGCCGGGCGCGTGCGCATCCTCGAGCCGCGCGTCACCATCGTGCGCCTCGCCGATGGCCGGATTCGCCTGCTGGGCCTGCGCGAGCGGCCTGCCGACAAGCCGCCTTTCGATTTCGATCGGCTGCCCGCGGGCCGCATCGTCATCGACGATGCGACGGTCGTCTACCGCGACCTGAAGGCAGGTCGCGCGCCGCTCGAGCTGACGGACCTCGACGTGCAGCTGCGCCGCGACCGCGATTTCGTCGTGTTGGAAGGCACCGCGAAGTTGCCCGACGAACTCGGCACGCTGGCGGACTTCAACGTGCGCCTCAAGGGCACGCTCGACGAGCGTGAGCACCTCGACGCGCGGGTCGAGATCGATGCCGAAACCGTGCGACTGGCCGGCCTCAAGGACTTCCTGCCCCCGCAGGTCGCCAGGCCGCTGGCGGGCTCTGGTCACCTGCGCGGCGTGTTCGCACTCGAGCAGGGCAGGGTGTCGAACCTGCGGCTCGATTTCGCGCTGCGCGACGTGGCGCTGCAACTTCCGGGTCGTGCCGTGCCGCCGATCGAGGCCGTGCGCATCACCGATCCGCGCCTCGAACTCGCGCCCGGCAACAAGATGCCCTTCCCGACGGTGACCAAGGAGATGATCGATCGCACGCCGCCGCCCTTGCCGGCGGAGGTTCGCTACGGCGCCCTTGAAGGCGATGCCAGGCTGCGACGCGAGGGCGAGGCCTGGGTCTTCCGGGTCGAAGGCCTGCGCGCACAGGCCGGCACGCGGCGTGCGGCGAACGAAACGCAGGTCTGGGGACGCTGGACCGGCAAGCCGGTGACCCGCTTCGGGCTGGAGCTGAACGTCGATGGGCTCGACCTTGCCTCGACGTGGCCGCTGGTGCTCGCGTTTGCGCCCCCTTCGTTCGATCGTTTCGCCGGCTTGGCGCCGCGAGGACGGGTGGAGACGTTGCGGGTGAAAGCGCAGCGCGAGCGTGCAGGCGTCCTGCCGACGTTCACGGTGCAGGCGAACCTGGTGGGCGTCGGAGTCCAGCCCATCGGGCGCTTCCCGGGATTGACGGGCGTCTCGCTCGAGCTCGACGGCAACGACCAGCAGGGCAAGCTGCAGCTGAGCGCCGACCAGCCCGTGTTCGAGTGGCCCCGGATGTTCAGCGAACCGCTCGCGCTCGAGCGCGTGACGGCCGATGGCGGCTGGCGTCGTGAAGGTGCCGTCTGGATTGCGAGCGCCAGGGGCGCGCAGGTCGTGCATGCACAAGGCCGTGCCAGGGTGGACATGGAGTTCGGCTTCGAGAAGCCCGGTGTCTCACCGATCCTGACGCTGAATGCCGAAGTGCCCGAGGTCGATGTCGCGCTGGTGCCGAAGTTCGTGCCCGTCGGTCGCCTGCGTGAACGCACGATTGCCTGGCTCGATCGCGCCTTCATCCGCGGCACCGCGACCAATGGTCGCTTGAGCTACCGCGGGCCCGTCAAGAAGTTTCCGTTCCGCAACGGCGAAGGTGACTTCACCGCGTCGGCCGACGCGACCAACGTGACGCTCGATTACTATCCCGGCTTCGCACCGCTCACCAATGCGTCGGGCAAGGCGAAATTCCACAACGCATCGATCGAGGCGGACATCACGAGCGGCGAACTCGGCGGCCTGCGACTCTCGCAGGCACGGTTCGTGATGGCCGACTACCGGGCTCCGGTCCTCGAGGTCGACGGCAAGGGCGGCGGCGACCTGCAGAAGGCGCTCGCGTATGTGCAGGCGAGTCCGCTGGGGCCGATCATCGGCGACCAGTTCATGGGTCTCACCGGCAGCGGCCCGGCGCAGTACCAGGTCCAGCTCACCTTGCCGGTGATTTCCGCAGAAGTGCTGGCCGAGATGCCGGCACCGCCGCCGCCGCGCGACTACACCGTCCGCGCAACGCTCGACGGCGTCACGGTCGCCTTGCCTGCGCTGCGGGCGCCGGCCCAGCGCGTCAAAGGCACCTTTGAACTGCACAACTACGACGTGAAGATCGCGGGCATGCGTGGCACGATCCTCGACGGCCCGTTCGAGCTTTCCGCGAACCCGGGCCGCACCTCACGCGATGTCGAAGCCGCGGTGGAACTCACGGCGACGGGTCGCGCCGGTGGCGCAAAGCTGCCGGCATTCATCGGCCTGCCGTCGACCATCGCGATGAGCGGTGCGACGGACTGGGACCTGAAAGGCCACATCGAGAAGCGGCGAGCCGGTGGCGCCTGGCCGCTGCAATTCGACGTCGTGAGCAACCTCGGCGGGCTCGTCATCCAGGCGCCGCGTCCGTTCGCCAAGGCGGCACCCGAGACGCGGTCGACGCACGTGCGGCTCGACATTCCCGGTGCGGGCGTGAACGACGTGACGCTCGAATCGGGCAGCGCCCGCGCGAAGCTGCGCTTCGCCGTGCGCGACGCCGCCTGGCGTCTCGACCGCGGCGCCGCTCGTTTCGATGCACAATCGGTGCCACTGCCAGCCCAGCCCGGCTTGCTGGTGAGCGGTGAGTGGCCGCAGTTCGATCTCGGGGAATGGCTCGCACTCTCGAACACGTCCGCGGGCGGCTCGACGAGCATCGGTGGCCAGCGCCTGAAGGACTGGCTCGGTCCGGTCGACGTCCACCTCGATCGGGCGACGGTCTTCGGGTTCGAGTTCCGCGACGTGATCGCGAAGCTGCGCAGCGAGGGCGACCTCTGGCGGATCGCGGTGACGGGACCGCAGGCCGAGGGGCAGGTGACCGTGCCGGACGATCTCACGCGTGGCCGGCCGATCGTGCTCGACATGAAGCGACTGCAGCTCACGAGCGAACAATCGAGCCCGGCCGCGGATGCTAGAGCGGCGGCCAACTCGCAGATCGATCCGCGCACACTGCCGGCCGTCAGCGCACGTGCCGAGGATTTCACCTGGCAATCACGGCGCTTCGGCCGCCTGGTCGCCGCGATCTCGCGTGAGCCGCGCGGACTCACCATCGATTCGATCACGACGACGGCGCCATCGTTCGACATCACGGCCAAGGGCAGCTGGTGGATGGAGCAGGGGGCGCCACGCACGCGCGTCGAGCTGCTGTTCGTCAGCACCGACTTCGGCTCGGCCACGCGCGCGCTGGCGTATCGCGATGCCATCGACGCAAAGAAGGCCAGGATTGCGGCCAGCCTCTGGTGGCCCGGCGGCCCGTCGATGGATGTCATCAAGACGCTGAACGGCACGCTGCGTGTGGCACTCGACGACGGACGCCTGGTCGGCATCGAGCCGGGCGCGGGACGCATGCTTGGCCTGCTGAGCGTGGCGCAACTGCCGCGACGGCTCGCGCTCGATTTCCGCGACGTCACCGACGAAGGCCTCGCCTTCAACAGCGTGAGGGGTGATTTCGAAGTGCGCGCGGGCAATGCGTTCACGCAGAACCTGCTGCTCAGGGGTGCCGCGATCGACATGGGTATCGTCGGGCGCACCGGCCTCGCGAGCGAGGACTACGACCAGACGATCGTCGTGAGCGGCAACCCCAGCGGACCCCTGGCTGTCGCCGGCGCGCTTGCGGCGGGGCCGGTGATCGGTGCCGGCGTGCTGGTGCTGTCACAGCTTTTCAAGGACCAGCTGCAAGGACTGACGCGGGCCTATTACCATGTGACCGGTCCCTGGGCCGCTCCGGTCGTGCAACGAATCTCTGCGCCGGCCGGTGACGAAACGTCGGCAGGGGCCGTGCAAAAGCAGAAAGGAAGTTTGCCGTGACGCGTGTTGCCGCCATCCAGATGACATCCAGCGCCAACGTGGCGCGCAACCTCGCTGTCGCCGGTGAACTGCTGCGGCAGGCCAGGGCGCAGGGCGCGGTGGTCGCTGCCCTGCCGGAGAATTTTGCGTTCATGGGGCGCGGCGAAGCCGACAAGCTCGCGGTGGCCGAGGCCCACGGGTCCGGTCCGATCCAGGCGTTCCTGGCCGAGCAGGCACGCATGCACGGGCTGTGGCTCATCGGTGGCACGTTGCCGCTCAAGGTGCCCGGCGAACCGCGCGTTGCAGCAGCATGCCTCGTCTTCGACGACGCGGGTCGCGAGGTCGCGCGCTACGACAAGATCCACCTGTTCGACGTGGACGTGCCCGGCAAGCTCGAGAGTCACCGTGAATCGAAGGGGGTGCGGCCCGGCGCCCAGGTCGTCACTGTCGACACCCCGGCGGGCCGGCTCGGTCTCGCGATCTGCTACGACGTCCGCTTTCCCGAACTCTTCCGTGAACTGCTCCAGCAGGGCGCCGAATGGTTCACCTTGCCGTCCGCGTTCACCGTGCCCACGGGCCGGGCCCACTGGGAGTTGTTGCTGCGCACCCGTGCGGTCGAAAATCTGTGTTACCTGGTGGCCGCGGCGCAGTCCGGGTTCCACGAGAACGGGCGCGAAACCCACGGCGATTCGATGATCGTGGAGCCGTGGGGCCGTGTCGTGGCCCGATTGCCGCGCGGAACCGGCGTGATCACGGCAGAATTGGACCTCGCGCGGCTGCGCCGGTTGCGGCAGGATTTCCCTTCCGTCCAGCACCGCCGGCTCGCCGTCACCGCGCCTCGCCAGGAATCATGAAACCGAACATTCCGCCGCCGCTTTTCGCCCCCCAGCCCGCCGCGCTCGCAGCCAGCATCGCCGCGCGCGATCCGCTCGACGTCGCGCGTGCCGCGCTGCTCGGTCCGGCCGAACTCGACGAAAACCGCATCGCGAGCGTGCTCGGCGACGTGATGGGCCACGCGGTCGATTACACCGACATTTATTTCCAGCTGACGCGCGAAGAATCGTGGTCACTCGAGGACAGTATCGTCAAGGACGGCGCCCACAGCATCGAGCAGGGTGTGGGCGTGCGCGCGCTGGCCGGTGAGAAGACCGGCTTCGCCTATTCCGACGAAGTGATGCTGCCGGCGCTGCTCGAGGCTGCGCACGCTGCACGTGCGATCTCGCGCTCCGGTGCGGGCGGCAGCGTGCAGGCCTGGCATGCCACGGGCGGCCGCGGCCTCTACTCGGCCGTCGACCCGGTCGAGACGATGGCCGACGACGACAAGGTCAAGCTGCTCGAGCAGATCGACCGCGAGGCGCGCTCGCTCGATTCGCGCATCACGCAGGTGATGGCAAGCCTCTCGGCGTCGCACGACATCGTGCTCGTCATGGCGAGCGACGGCACGCTCGCCGGCGACGTGCGGCCGCTGGTGCGGCTCAACGTCAGCGTCATCATCGAACAGGACGGGCGCCGCGAGCAGGGTTACGCCGGCGGCGGCGGGCGTTTCGCCTATACGGAGTTCCTGGCCTCGGAGCGCTGGCGTGCGCTGGTGAAAGAAGCGGTGCGCACGGCCCAGGTCAATCTCGAAGCCGTGCCGGCGCCGGCGGGCACGATGACCGTCGTGCTCGGCGCCGGCTGGCCCGGCGTGCTGCTGCACGAAGCCGTGGGCCACGGTCTCGAGGGCGACTTCAATCGCAAGGGCACGTCCGCGTTCAGCGGTCGCATCGGACAGCAGGTCGCAGCCAAGGGCGTCACGATCGTCGACGATGGCACGCTAACGGCACGCCGTGGCTCGCTCAACGTGGACGACGAGGGCACGCCCACGCAGTGCACCACGCTGATCGAGGACGGCGTCCTGCGCGGCTACCTGCAGGACAAGCTCAACGCGCGCCTCATGGGCGTGCAGCCGACGGGCAACGGCCGGCGCGAGAGCTTCGCGGCGCTCACGATGCCGCGCATGACCAACACGTACATGCTGCCCGGCCAGCATGCGCCGGAAGAAATCATCGCCTCGGTCGACAAGGGCCTGTACTGCCGCAATTTCGGCGGCGGCCAGGTCGACATCACGTCGGGCAAGTTCGTGTTCTCGGCGAGCGAGGCCTACCTGATCGAGAACGGCAGGATCACGCGCCCGGTGAAGGGCGCCACGCTGATCGGCAACGGCCCCGAGGTCATGACGCGCGTCTCGATGATCGGCAACGACCTCAAGCTCGACGACGGCGTCGGCACCTGCGGCAAGGAAGGGCAGGAAGTCCCGGTGGGCGTCGGCCAGCCCACCCTGCGCGTGGACGCGCTGACGGTCGGCGGCACGGGCTGATCCCACCATGTGGCTGCCGCGTCCAGTGTACGAAGCCCTGCCCTACGCGGCGGTCGTCGCGGGATTCGGGTGCTTCGCGGTGGCGTGGTGGGTCGAGCGTTCGCCGCACAGCCTGCTGTTCATCACAGGCGGGGCGCTGATCACCGTGGGGGCATTGCTCTGGATGAAGCGGCGCGACTACCGCGCCACGCAGTCGGGTTACGACCCGCGCGCAATCGACGAATAGGACGATTCGTCCCCGTCGCCGGCATCCATCTCGGCATCCGTCTCGGCATCCGTCTCGGAATCCGTCTCGGAATCCGTTTCCGACTCATCGTAATCCGAATCCTGCAGCAGCGTGGTCTGCGTAGCGCGAGTGTCGTCCCCGGGCTCGATGCGCGAATACATGATCTCGTGCATGCCCAGCTTGATCACGTCACCCGGCTGCAGCTTGTGCCGGCGCACGCGCTTGCCGTTCAGGAAGACGCCGTTCGTGCTGTTCAGGTCCTCCACGTAACAGTCGTCGACGGATGTGACGAGCTGCATGTGGTGGCGGCTCACGAACTTGCTGTCGATCTGCATGTCGTTGTCGGTCGTGCGGCCGACGATGAAGCGGCCAGGCACGAGCAGCGCGTGATCGAGCGGGGCGCCCCGCTTCGAGAGCACGATGCGCCCCACCGGCGGGCACGGTTGCGGTGCTGTGTCGTCGATGCGGGTCGCCGGCAGGTCGGTGTGCGTGCGCCCGGCGTATTCCTGCCATTGCAGTTCACCGAGCACCTGCCGCACGATCTCGACGTCAACCTTTTCCACATTGCTGCCAAAGGCAGAGAGCAAGCAGGTGTCGCAAAGCGTGTTGGTGAGGCGCGGGATGCCGCCCGTGTAGCGGAAGATCAACGGGAACGTGTCCGGCTCGAAAATCTCGCGGTCCTCGGCGCCGGCCACCTTGAGGCGATGGAGGATATAGGCGCCCATTTCCGATTCGGTCAGCGCGCTCAGGTGAAAGCGCAGGCGTACGCGCTGGCGCAACTGGACGAGCTCGTCCGAATCGAGCTTTGCATGCAACTCGGGCTGGCCAGCGAGGATGATGCGCAGCACCTTCTCCTTGGTCGTCTCGACGCCGGAGAGTAGCCGCACTTCCTCGAGCACCTTGTTCGAGAGGTTCTGCGCCTCGTCGATGATCAGCAGCACCTTGCGGCCGCTCGTGTACTGCTCGATCAGAAAGTTGTTGAGCGTGGCGAGCAGTTCGGCCTTGCGCATGCGGAACGGGCTGAACCCGAACTGTGTCAGCAGGCCCTGCAGGAATTCGGTCGGCGAGATCTGGGTCTGGTTGATCTGCGCGACGACGACGTCCTGGTCGATTTCCTGCAGGAACGACTCGATCAGCGTGGTCTTGCCCGAGCCGATCTCACCCGTGATCACGACAAAGCCATCCGTGAACCAGATCGTCGACTCCATGTACGCCTTGGCGCGGGAGTGGATCTGGCTCAGATACAGGAACGCCGGGTCCGGACTGAGCCGGAACGGGAGTTCCTTGAGCTTGAAGTGTTCCAGGTACATCGTCGTGCTCTAATCCCCTTCTGCATTATACGGGAGCTGGCCGGGGCTCAGACCGCGCGATCCGTCACATAACTCCGGTCGGCCATTGCCGCGGGACCCGGGAAGCTTTCTCTCAGCGGGGCGGCATCTTCCGCATGACCTTGCGCACCAGCCGGTCGCGCTCGACCGCGCTGGCCGCCACGACCGTGCAATGGCCGATCTTGCGGCCGGGGCGCGGCTCCTTGCCGTAATCGTGCCAGTGCACGCCGGGCAGGGCCAGGACGGCATCCCGCTCGGGCAGGGTGCCGACGAAATTGATCATCGCGCAGTGGCCCACCGGGCTCGTGTCGCCGAGCGGCAGGCCGAGGACCGCCCGCAGGTGGTTTTCGAACTGCGAGGTGGCCGCACCTTCGATGGTCCAGTGCCCGGAGTTGTGCACGCGCGGAGCCATCTCGTTGGCGACCAGCTTGCCCTTGCGGACGAAGAACTCGATCGTCAGCACGCCGGCATACACGAAGTGACGCAGCACGCGCTTCAGGTAGATTTCCGCCGCCTTCTGCAGGACGGGGTGGCGGTACGGCGCCAGCGTCACGCGCAGGATGCCGTCCTTGTGCGTGTTGGCGACGATCGGGTAAGCGCGCACTTCGCCAGTCGTGCTGCGCACGCCGACGATCGATACTTCGCGCTCGAAATCGACGAAGCCTTCGAGAATCAGCGGCGCGTTGCCGAGCGCATTCCAGGCGGGCTCGAGATCGGCGGGCTTGCGCAGGTAGCGCTGGCCCTTGCCGTCGTAGCCGAGCCGGCGCGTCTTGAGCACGCAGGGCAAGCCGAGCGCTTTGACCGCAGCGCGCAGGTCCTCGAGCGAATCCACCGCGCGGTACGGGGGCGTCGGAATCTTCAGTTTCGTGAAGAGCTGCTTCTCGAGCAGGCGATCCTGCGAAACGCGCAGGGCCTCGACGGGCGGCCACACGGGATGCGTCGCCGCCACCTTCTGCAGCGCGGCGACGGGAACGTTCTCGAATTCGTAGGTGACGAGATCGACGTCAGCTGCCAGCCGCTCGAGACTGTGCGGGTCGTCGAACGCACCCGTGATGATCGGCGCAACCTGGCCGCCGGGCGAGTCCGCGCTGGTGTCGAGAAAGCGGAACTGCTGCGCCAGTGGATAGCCCGCGAGGGCCAGCATGCGTCCGAGCTGGCCCGCACCGATGATGCCGATCTTCACGTGGAGATCGTCGGGTTACGGGGATCGGGCTGGGCGAGGACCTTGTCGGTCTGCGCCGCGCGGAAAGCGTCGACCGCCGCGCGAATCCTGGCGTCCTCGTTGGCAAGGATCGATGCGGCGAGAAGCGCGGCATTGGTCGCGCCGGCCACGCCGATCGCCAGCGTGGCGACCGGGATGCCGGCGGGCATCTGCACGATCGACAGCAGCGAGTCGAGCCCGTTCAGTGTCTTGGACTGCACCGGCACGCCGAGCACGGGCAGCGAGGTCTTGGCCGCGCACATGCCGGGCAGGTGCGCAGCGCCGCCGGCGCCCGCGATGATGACCTTGAGGCCACGATCGCGCGCGGTCGAGGCGTATTCGAAGAGGAGGTCCGGTGTGCGGTGCGCGGAGACGACGCGCACCTCGTGCGGGACGCCCAGACGCTCGAGCATCTCGGCGGCGTGTTTCAGGGTGTCCCAGTCGGACGTGGACCCCATGATGATGCCAACGTGCGGTTTCACCGGGTCATTGTACAGATGGCCGCGAGAAACGCTAAATCGCAGGCTTGTCGAGCGCTTCCCGCAGGCGGCGGAACAGTTGCCGTGCGGCGGCAGGCGGACGGGCATTGGCTTGTTCGGCCCGGGCTTGCCGGGCCAGCGAACGGAGTTGCTGCAGGCCCGCGGGATCGATCCGGGCAGCGAGTTCGGTCCAGGCGGCGGGCTCGTCCGCGATCAGGCGCTCACGCCACTGTTCGATCGCGTGCTCGCGGCGGGTCCGCTGGCGGTCGATTTCGCTGCGCCGTTCGAGGGTGGCGCGGATGGGTTCGACGTCCACGCCGCGCATGACCTTGGCGATGAACATCTCCTGCCGGAGACGGGCGCCGTGGGCCGTGATCTTGCGACACGCCATGACCGCGTCGTAGAGGCTCTCCGGCAGTTCCATGGCCTCGAGTTCGGCCAGCGGCAACTCGACCAGTTCGACGCCGATCGCGCGCAGTTCCTGGTCCTGCCGCTTGAGTTCGCTCTTGCTCGGACCCTCGTCGAAGCCTTCGTTGCCGGCCTCGTCGTCATGCTGTCCGCCGTATTCGCCGGGAAATGCCTGCTTGCGCGCCATGAATCCGCCCTTTTGCGAATGCTAGCACGCAGGGCGGAGGCCCGGACCGCTGCTAGAATCGCAGGCTTGCCAACAGGCCCCGATCACGGACGCTGCCGCACGATGAGCACGACTGTCGCCCCCAAGGACCATTCCCCCATGCTGACCGCCGACGGCGCCGACCTGCTCGCGCTCGTCGAGCTCGCGCTGGCCGAGGCACGCAGCCTTGGAGCGAGCCAGGCCGAAGCGGCCATCAGCATGGACGTGGGCCTGAGCGTCAGTGCGCGTCTCGGTGAAGTCGAGACGATCGAGTACCAGCGCGATCGCGGCATGGGTGTCACCGTGTACTTCGGCACCCGCAAGGGCAGCGCGAGCACCGGCGACCTTGGTGCCGTCGCGCTGCGCGAGACCGTGGCCAAGGCCTGCTCGATCGCGAAATACACGGCCGAAGATCCGTGCGCTGGCCTGCCGGATCCGGCAGACCTTGCGCGGGACGTGCCCGAGCTCGATCTCTCGCACCCATGGGAGATCGCGCCGGAGCGCGCCTGCGACATGGCGATCGCGTGCGAAGCCGCCGCGATGGCGGTCGACACCAGGCGCATCACGAACTCGGAAGGCGCCGCGGTCAGCACGCATCGCGGCCTGCGTGCATACGGCAACTCGCTCGGCTTTCTCGCGGCGTATCCAGGCACGGTGCACAGCATCAGCTGTTCGGTGCTCGGCAGCGAAGGCGAGCAGATGGAGCGCGACTACTGGTACAGCACGTTGCGTGACTGGCGCGAGCTGGAATCGGCGGAGAGCGTCGGCCGCCGCGCGGGCGAGCGGACCATCCGCCGCCTCGGCGCGCGCAAGCTCGCGACGATGAAGGCCCCGGTGCTGTATTCGCCCGACGTCGCGCGTGGACTCATCGGTCACTTCATCGGCGCGATCCGCGGCGGCAGCCAGTACCGTCGGGCATCGTTCCTGCTCGAAGCCGCGGGTCAGCGGGTGTTCCCCGACTGGTTCGCGCTCTCGGAGCGCCCGCATCTGTTGAAAGCGCTGGCCAGCGCGCCGTTCGATCACGAAGGCGTCACGACGCGCGATCGCGAACTCGTCGACGCCGGCGTGCTGCTCGGCTACGTGCTGAGCACGTACTCGGCGCGCAAGCTGGGGTTGCGCACCACCGGCAACGCGGGCGGCACGCACAACCTGCTCGTGCACGGTCGCGGCCGTGATTTCGACCAGATGCTGAAGCTGATGGATCGCGGCCTGTACGTCACGGAGCTGATGGGGCAGGGCGTGAACGGCGTGACGGGCGACTACTCGCGTGGCGCGGGCGGCTTCTGGGTGGAGAACGGACAGATCCAGTACCCGGTGCACGAGGTCACGATCGCCGGGCACCTGAAGGACATGTACCAGAAGATCGTCGACGTCGGGTCCGACATCGACGTGCGCGGCGGCATCCGCACCGGCTCGATCCTCATCGAAGAGATGACGATCGCCGGCGATTGATGCGGCCCCTTTTCCGCGGCAGCGAAAGAGCTGCGGAGAGCGCTGTAGACGGTCCTGGCGTCCGATCCGGCAGGTCCTGTCGCGGGACACACGCCCTGGTTGCAGGCGACCGATCCGCGACCTTCCCCCGAGCTTGGAAAGGCAGACACGCGCTCGGGGGAAGGTCTCGGATCAATCGCCTGTGATACGCGGCGCCTTTTCCCGCAAAGTCGGAAAAGGGCGCACGGCGCCTGCCGGATCGCCCGGCCCGGGCTCTGCGTCCGAGGTAGACCGATCAGTGACTTTGGGCTAAGAAAGCAGACGTTCGCGTAGGCT
>CAVWGG010000029.1:0-34859 GCA_963754535.1 uncultured Gammaproteobacteria bacterium | reverse complement strand
GCCGGCGGACTATGCGCTGCGGCTCGCCGAGGAGAAGGCCCGGGCGCTGTGGGAACTCCTGGCGGTCGCGGAACGTCGCCCAGTGCTCGCGGCCGACACCACCGTGGCGCTCGGCGACGAAATCCTCGGCAAGCCAGCCGACCACGCGGACGCGGTCCGGATACTCAGCCGGCTTTCTGGCCGTGCGCACGAGGTGCACACGGCCGTCGCGGTGCTGCACGAAGGCGGCGCCAACGCTCGTGTCAGCACCAGTACTGTTGCATTCCGCCCGCTCACCCGCGTGGAGATCGACTGGTACTGGCGCACCGGCGAACCGGCTGACAAGGCCGGCGCCTACGGCGTGCAGGGTCACGCCGCCATCTTCATTCGCCATCTCGCCGGCAGTTATTCCGGCGTGATGGGACTGCCACTTTATGAGACCTGGGAACTGCTGGCTCCGGCGCTCGGTCTGATCGGATGGAACACCCAGGCACCATGACCACGGAAATGATCGTCAACGTCAGTCCGCGCGAGACCCGCGCGGCCCTGCTCGAGAACGGAGTGCTGCAGGAACTCTTCGTCGAGCGGGCGAGCCGCATGGGCCTCACCGGCAACCTGTACAAGGGTCGCGTGTCGCGGGTGCTGCCTGGCATGCAGGCCGCTTTCATCGACATCGGACTGGAGCGCACGGCGTTCCTGCACGTGTCCGACATCGTGCAGCCGGCGGATGCCGAGAGCTCCGGCGAAGAGACGCGCACCGAGAACATTCGCGAGCTGGTCAGCGAGGGCGGCGACATCCTGGTGCAGGTGCTCAAGGATCCGCTCGGCACCAAGGGCGCGCGTCTCACCACGTTCATCACGATCCCTTCGCGGTACCTCGTCTACATGCCGTTCGGGCACGGCGTGGGCATCTCGGCCCGCATCGAGACCGACGAAGAGCGCCTGCGACTGCGCGAGCAGATGCAGTCCTTCGTCACGCCGGGCGAGACGGGCGGTTACATCGTGCGCACGGCGGCGGAGGGTGCGTCGTCCGACGCGCTGCGCGCGGACATGCTGTTCCTGCGCAAACTGTGGGAAGTGCTGTCGAAGAAGGCTGCAGGCGCGCGCGCCGGCGCGCTGGTGCATGAAGACCTGCCGCTGCCCCTGCGCCTGATGCGCGACCTCGTCGGCGAGGGCGTCGATCGCGTGCTCGTCGATCACGAGCGCACCTGCGAACGCATGCAGGAATTTGCAACCACGTTCATGCCGGCACTCGGTGCGCGCGTCGAGCGCTACACCGGCAGCCGCCCGATCTTCGACCTGCACGGCGTCGAGGAAGAAATCCAGCGCTCGCTCGAGCGCAAGGTGCCGCTCAAGTCCGGCGGCTACCTGATCATCGACCAGACCGAGGCGCTCACGACGATCGATGTCAACACGGGCGCGTACGTCGGGCACCGCAACCTGGAGGAGACGATATACCGCACGAACCTCGAAGCGGCAGTGGCGATCGCGCGCCAGCTGCGGCTGCGCAATCTCGGCGGCATCATCATCATCGACTTCATCGACATGGAAGAGGAAGAGCACCGCAAGCAGGTGCTCCAGGCGCTCGAGAAGGCGCTGTCGAAGGATCACGCCAAGACCCACGTGTCCGCGGTGTCGCCACTCGGCCTGGTCGAGATGACCCGCAAGCGCACGCGTGAAAGCCTCGCGCACCAGTTGTGCTCCCCCTGCCCGGCCTGTGAAGGCCGCGGCTTCGTGAAGACACCGGAGACCGTCTGTTACGAGATCTTCCGCGAGGTGCTGCGCCAGGCGGGCCAGTTCGACTTCCAGCAACTCATGGTGCTCGCGCACTCCGACGTGATCGAACGCCTGCTCGACGAGGAGTCCGCCGCGCTCGGCGAGCTCGAAGTGCTGGTCGGCAAGCCGATCCGCCTGCAGACCGAGGCGCTCTACCTGCACGACCAGTACGACGTGGTGCTCATGTGACTTCCACCCGGTGGTGGCGCCTGGTCGCAGGCACCGCGGCCGGACTGCTAGTCGTGGTCGCGTTGCTGGTCACGGCGCTGCGCATTGCGATCGCCTACGTGCCGCACAACGAGCAGAAGTTGCGGACGTGGATCGAGCGCCAGACGCACATGACGTTCGAGTACTCCAGGCTCGACGCACGGCTGCGCTGGTACGGTCCGGAGGTCGTGCTGCGCGACCTGCGCGTCGTCGCCGAGGACGGCTCGCAGACACTGTTCGCCACGCGTGAAGGCAGCGTCGGCCTCGACCTCTGGAATTTCTTCCGCACGGGCCAGTTCGTCGCCGGGCGCGTGCGCATCCTCGAGCCGCGCGTCACGATCGTGCGCCTCGCGGATGGCCGGATTCGCCTGCTGGGCCTGCGCGAGCGGCCAGCCGACAAGCCGCCTTTCGATTTCGATCGGCTGCCCGCGGGCCGCATCGTCATCGACGATGCGACGGTCGTCTACCGCGACCTGAAGGCAGGTCGCTTGCCGCTCGAGCTGACGGACCTCGACGTGCAGCTGCGCCGCGACCGCGATTTCGTCGTGTTGGAAGGCACCGCGAAGTTGCCCGACGAACTCGGCACGCTGGCGGACTTCAACGTGCGCCTCAAGGGCACGCTCGACGAGCGCGAGCACCTCGACGCGCGGGTCGAGATCGATGCCGAAACCGTGCGACTGGCCGGCCTCAAGGACTTCCTGCCCCCGCAGGTCGCCAGGCCGCTGGCGGGCACTGGTCATCTGCACGGCGTGTTCGCGCTCGAGCAGGGCAGGGTGTCGAACCTGCGGCTCGATTTCGCGCTGCGCGACGTGGCGCTGCAACTTCCGGGTCGTGCCGTGCCGCCGATCGAGGCCGTGCGCATCACCGATCCTCGCCTCGAGCTCGCGCCCGGCAACAAGATGCCCTTCCCGACGGTGACCAAGGAGATGATCGATCGCACGCCGCCGCCCTTGCCGGCGGAGGTTCGCTACGGCGCCCTTGAAGGCGATGCCAGGCTGCGACGCGAGGGCGAGGCCTGGGTCTTCCGGGTCGAAGGCCTGCGCGCACAGGCCGGCACGCGGCTTGCGGCGAACGAAACGCAGGTCTGGGGACGCTGGACCGGCAAGCCGGTGACTCGCTTCGGGCTGGAGCTGAACGTCGATGGGCTCGACCTTGCCTCGACGTGGCCGCTGGTGCTCGCGTTTGCGCCCCCTTCGTTCGATCGTTTCGCCGGCTTGGCGCCGCGAGGACGGGTGGAGACGTTGCGGGTGAAAGCGCAGCGCGAGCGTGCAGGCGTCCTGCCGACGTTCACGGTGCAGGCGAACCTGGTGGGCGTCGGAGTCCAGCCCATCGGGCGCTTACCGGGATTGACGGGCGTCTCGCTCGAGCTCGACGGCAACGACCAGCAGGGCAAGCTGCAGCTGAGCGCCGACCAGCCCGTGTTCGAGTGGCCCCGGATGTTCAGCGAACCGCTCGCGCTCGAGCGCGTGACGGCCGATGGCGGCTGGCGTCGTGAAGGTGCCGTCTGGATTGCGAGCGCCAGGGGCGCGCAGGTCGTGCATGCACAAGGCCGTGCCAGGGTGGACATGGAGTTCGGCTTCGAGAAGCCCGGTGTCTCACCGATCCTGACGCTGAATGCCGAAGTGCCCGAGGTCGATGTCGCGCTGGTGCCGAAGTTCGTGCCCGTCGGTCGCCTGCGTGAACGCACGATTGCCTGGCTCGATCGCGCCTTCATCCGCGGCACCGCGACCAATGGTCGCTTGAGCTACCGCGGGCCCGTCAAGAAGTTTCCGTTCCGCAACGGCGAAGGTGACTTCACCGCGTCGGCCGACGCGACCAACGTGACGCTCGATTACTATCCCGGCTTCGCACCGCTCACCAATGCGTCGGGCAAGGCGAAATTCCACAACGCATCGATCGAGGCGGACATCACGAGCGGCGAACTCGGCGGCCTGCGACTCTCGCAGGCACGGTTCGTGATGGCCGACTACCGGGCTCCGGTCCTCGAGGTCGACGGCAAGGGCGGCGGCGACCTGCAGAAGGCGCTCGCGTATGTGCAGGCGAGTCCGCTGGGGCCGATCATCGGCGACCAGTTCATGGGTCTCACCGGCAGCGGCCCGGCGCAGTACCAGGTCCAGCTCACCTTGCCGGTGATTTCCGCAGAAGTGCTGGCCGAGATGCCGGCACCGCCGCCGCCGCGCGACTACACCGTCCGCGCAACGCTCGACGGCGTCACGGTCGCCTTGCCTGCGCTGCGGGCGCCGGCCCAGCGCGTCAAAGGCACCTTTGAACTGCACAACTACGACGTGAAGATCGCGGGCATGCGTGGCACGATCCTCGACGGCCCGTTCGAGCTTTCCGCGAACCCGGGCCGCACCTCACGCGATGTCGAAGCCGCGGTGGAACTCACGGCGACGGGTCGCGCCGGTGGCGCAAAGCTGCCGGCATTCATCGGCCTGCCGTCGACCATCGCGATGAGCGGTGCGACGGACTGGGACCTGAAAGGCCACATCGAGAAGCGGCGAGCCGGTGGCGCCTGGCCGCTGCAATTCGACGTCGTGAGCAACCTCGGCGGGCTCGTCATCCAGGCGCCGCGTCCGTTCGCCAAGGCGGCACCCGAGACGCGGTCGACGCACGTGCGGCTCGACATTCCCGGTGCGGGCGTGAACGACGTGACGCTCGAATCGGGCAGCGCCCGCGCGAAGCTGCGCTTCGCCGTGCGCGACGCCGCCTGGCGTCTCGACCGCGGCGCCGCTCGATTCGATGCACAATCGGTGCCACTGCCAACCCAGCCCGGCTTGCTGGTGAGCGGTGAGTGGCCGCAGTTCGATCTCGGGGAATGGCTCGCACTCTCGAACACGTCCGCGGGCGGCTCGACGAGCATCGGTGGCCAGCGCCTGAAGGACTGGCTCGGTCCGGTCGACGTCCACCTCGATCGGGCGACGGTCTTCGGGTTCGAGTTCCGCGACGTGATCGCGAAGCTGCGCAGCGAGGGCGACCTCTGGCGGATCGCGGTGACGGGACCGCAGGCCGAGGGGCAGGTGACCGTGCCGGACGATCTCACGCGTGGCCGGCCGATCGTGCTCGACATGAAGCGACTGCAGCTCACGAGCGAGCAATCGAGCCCGGCCGCGGATGCGAGAGCGGCGGCCAACTCGCAGATCGATCCGCGCACACTGCCGGCCGTCAGCGCACGTGCCGAGGATTTCACCTGGCAATCACGGCGCTTCGGCCGCCTGGTCGCCGCGATCTCGCGTGAGCCGCGCGGACTCACCATCGATTCGATCACGACGACGGCGCCATCGTTCGACATCACGGCCAAGGGCAGCTGGTGGATGGAGCAGGGGGCGCCACGCACGCGCGTCGAGCTGCTGTTCGTCAGCACCGACTTCGGCTCGGCCACGCGCGCGCTGGCGTATCGCGATGCCATCGACGCAAAGAAGGCCAGGATTGCGGCCAGCCTCTGGTGGCCCGGCGGCCCGTCGATGGATGTCATCAAGACGCTGAACGGCACGCTGCGTGTGGCACTCGACGACGGACGCCTGGTCGGCATCGAGCCGGGCGCGGGACGCATGCTTGGCCTGCTGAGCGTGGCGCAACTGCCGCGACGGCTCGCGCTCGATTTCCGCGACGTCACCGACGAAGGCCTCGCCTTCAACAGCGTGAGGGGTGATTTCGAAGTGCGCGCGGGCAATGCGTTCACGCAGAACCTGCTGCTCAGGGGTGCCGCGATCGACATGGGTATCGTCGGGCGCACCGGCCTCGCGAGCGAGGACTACGACCAGACGATCGTCGTGAGCGGCAACCCCAGCGGACCCCTGGCTGTCGCCGGCGCGCTTGCGGCGGGGCCGGTGATCGGTGCCGGCGTGCTGGTGCTGTCACAGCTTTTCAAGGACCAGCTGCAAGGACTGACGCGGGCCTATTACCATGTGACCGGTCCCTGGGCCGCTCCGGTCGTGCAACGAATCTCTGCGCCGGCCGGTGACGAAACGTCGGCAGGGGCCGTGCAAAAGCAGAAAGGAAGTTTGCCGTGACGCGTGTTGCCGCCATCCAGATGACATCCAGCGCCAACGTGGCGCGCAACCTCGCTGTCGCCGGTGAACTGCTGCGGCAGGCCAGGGCGCAGGGCGCGGTGGTCGCTGCCCTGCCGGAGAATTTTGCGTTCATGGGGCGCGGCGAAGCCGACAAGCTCGCGGTGGCCGAGGCCCACGGGTCCGGTCCGATCCAGGCGTTCCTGGCCGAGCAGGCACGCATGCACGGGCTGTGGCTCATCGGTGGCACGTTGCCGCTCAAGGTGCCCGGCGAACCGCGCGTTGCAGCAGCATGCCTCGTCTTCGACGACGCGGGTCGCGAGGTCGCGCGCTACGACAAGATCCACCTGTTCGACGTGGACGTGCCCGGCAAGCTCGAGAGTCACCGTGAATCGAAGGGGGTGCGGCCCGGCGCCCAGGTCGTCACTGTCGACACCCCGGCGGGCCGGCTTGGTCTCGCGATCTGCTACGACGTCCGCTTTCCCGAACTCTTCCGTGAACTGCTCCAGCAGGGCGCCGAATGGTTCACCTTGCCGTCCGCGTTCACCGTGCCCACGGGCCGGGCCCACTGGGAGTTGTTGCTGCGCACCCGTGCGGTCGAAAATCTGTGTTACCTGGTGGCCGCGGCGCAGTCCGGGTTCCACGAGAACGGGCGCGAAACCCACGGCGATTCGATGATCGTGGAGCCGTGGGGCCGTGTCCTGGCCCGATTGCCGCGCGGAACCGGCGTGATCACGGCAGAATTGGACCTCGCGCGGCTGCGCCGGTTGCGGCAGGATTTTCCTTCCGTCCAGCACCGCCGGCTCGCCGTCACCGCGCCTCGCCAGGAATCATGAAACCGAACATTCCGCCGCCGCTTTTCGCCCCCCAGCCCGCCGCGCTCGCGGTCAGCATCGCCGCGCGCGATCCGCTCGACGTCGCCCGTGCCGCGCTGCTCGGTCCGGCCGAACTCGACGAAAACCGCATCGCGAGCGTGCTCGGCGACGTGATGGGGCACGCGGTCGATTACACCGACATTTATTTCCAGCTCACGCGCGAAGAGTCTTGGTCGCTCGAGGACGGCATCGTCAAGGACGGCGCCCACAGCATCGAGCAGGGTGTGGGCGTGCGCGCGCTGGCCGGTGAGAAGACCGGCTTCGCCTATTCCGACGAAGTGATGCTGCCGGCGCTGCTCGAGGCCGCGCACGCTGCACGTGCGATCTCGCGCTCCGGTGCGGGCGGCAGCGTGCAGGCCTGGCATGCCACGGGCGGCCGCGGCCTCTACTCGGCCGTCGACCCGGTCGAGACGATGGCCGACGACGACAAGGTCAAGCTGCTCGAGCAGATCGACCGCGAGGCGCGCTCGCTCGATTCGCGCATCACGCAGGTGATGGCAAGCCTCTCGGCGTCGCACGACATCGTGCTCGTCATGGCGAGCGACGGCACGCTCGCCGGCGACGTGCGGCCGCTGGTGCGGCTCAACGTCAGCGTCATCATCGAACAGGACGGGCGCCGCGAGCAGGGTTACGCCGGCGGCGGCGGGCGTTTCGCCTACACGGAGTTCCTGGCCTCGGAGCGCTGGCGTGCGCTGGTGAAAGAAGCCGTGCGCACCGCCCAGGTCAATCTCGAAGCCGTGCCGGCGCCGGCGGGCACGATGACCGTCGTGCTCGGCGCCGGCTGGCCCGGCGTGCTGCTGCACGAAGCCGTGGGCCACGGTCTCGAAGGCGACTTCAATCGCAAGGGCACATCCGCGTTCAGCGGTCGCATCGGACAGCAGGTCGCAGCCAAGGGCGTCACGATCGTCGACGACGGCACGCTCGCGGCACGCCGTGGCTCGCTCAACGTGGACGACGAGGGCACGCCCACGCAGTGCACCACGCTGATCGAGGACGGCGTCCTGCGCGGCTATCTGCAGGACAAGCTCAACGCGCGCCTCATGGGCGTGCAGCCGACGGGCAACGGCCGGCGCGAGAGCTTCGCGGCGCTCACGATGCCGCGCATGACCAACACGTACATGCTGCCCGGCCAGCATGCGCCGGAAGAAATCATCGCCTCGGTCGACAAGGGCCTGTACTGCCGCAATTTCGGCGGCGGCCAGGTCGACATCACGTCGGGCAAGTTCGTGTTCTCGGCGAGCGAGGCCTACCTGATCGAGAACGGCAGGATCACGCGCCCGGTGAAGGGCGCCACGCTGATCGGCAACGGCCCCGAGGTCATGACGCGCGTCTCGATGATCGGCAACGACCTCAAGCTCGACGACGGCGTCGGCACCTGCGGCAAGGAAGGGCAGGAAGTCCCGGTGGGCGTCGGCCAGCCCACCCTGCGCGTGGACGCACTGACGGTCGGCGGCACGGGCTGATCCCACCATGTGGCTGCCGCGTCCAGTGTACGAAGCCCTGCCCTACGCGGCGGTCGTCGCGGGATTCGGGTGCTTCGCGGTGGCGTGGTGGGTCGAGCGTTCGCCGCACAGCCTGCTGTTCATCACAGGCGGGGCGCTGATCACCGTGGGGGCATTGCTCTGGATGAAGCGGCGCGACTACCGCGCCACGCAGTCGGGTTACGACCCGCGCGCAATCGACGAATAGGACGATTCGTCCCCGTCGCCGGCATCCATCTCTGCATCCGTCTCGGCATCCGTCTCGGATCCGTCTCGGAATCCGTTTCCGACTCATCGTAATCCGAATCCTGCAGCAGCGTGGTCTGCGTAGCGCGAGTGTCGTCCCCGGGCTCGATGCGCGAATACATGATCTCGTGCATGCCCAGCTTGATCACGTCACCCGGCTGCAGCTTGTGCCGGCGCACGCGCTTGCCGTTCAGGAAGACGCCGTTCGTGCTGTTCAGGTCCTCCACGTAACAGTCGTCGACGGATGTGACGAGCTGCATGTGGTGGCGGCTCACGAACTTGCTGTCGATCTGCATGTCGTTGTCGGTCGTGCGGCCGACGATGAAGCGGCCAGGCACGAGCAGCGCGTGATCGAGCGGGGCGCCCCGCTTCGAGAGCACGATGCGCCCCACCGGCGGGCACGGTTGCGGTGCTGTGTCGTCGATGCGGGTCGCCGGCAGGTCGGTGTGCGTGCGCCCGGCGTATTCCTGCCATTGCAGTTCACCGAGCACCTGCCGCACGATCTCGACGTCAACCTTTTCCACATTGCTGCCAAAGGCAGAGAGCAAGCAGGTGTCGCAAAGCGTGTTGGTGAGGCGCGGGATGCCGCCCGTGTAGCGGAAGATCAACGGGAACGTGTCCGGCTCGAAAATCTCGCGGTCCTCGGCGCCGGCCACCTTGAGGCGATGGAGGATATAGGCGCCCATTTCCGATTCGGTCAGCGCGCTCAGGTGAAAGCGCAGGCGTACGCGCTGGCGCAACTGGACGAGCTCGTCCGAATCGAGCTTTGCATGCAACTCGGGCTGGCCCGCGAGGATGATGCGCAGCACCTTCTCCTTGGTCGTCTCGACGCCGGAGAGTAGCCGCACTTCCTCGAGCACCTTGTTCGAGAGGTTCTGCGCCTCGTCGATGATCAGCAGCACCTTGCGGCCGCTCGTGTACTGCTCGATCAGAAAGTTGTTGAGCGTGGCGAGCAGTTCGGCCTTGCGCATGCGGAACGGGCTGAACCCGAACTGTGTCAGCAGGCCCTGCAGGAATTCGGTCGGCGAGATCTGGGTCTGGTTGATCTGCGCGACGACGACGTCCTGGTCGATTTCCTGCAGGAACGACTCGATCAGCGTGGTCTTGCCCGAGCCGATCTCACCCGTGATCACGACAAAGCCATCCGTGAACCAGATCGTCGACTCCATGTACGCCTTGGCGCGGGAGTGGATCTGGCTCAGATACAGGAACGCCGGGTCCGGACTGAGCCGGAACGGGAGTTCCTTGAGCTTGAAGTGTTCCAGGTACATCGTCGTGCTCTAATCCCCTTCTGCATTATACGGGAGCTGGCCGGGGCTCAGACCGCGCGATCCGTCACATAACTCCGGTCGGCCATTGCCGCGGGACCCGGGAAGCTTTCTCTCAGCGGGGCGGCATCTTCCGCATGACCTTGCGCACCAGCCGGTCGCGCTCGACCGCGCTGGCCGCCACGACCGTGCAATGGCCGATCTTGCGGCCGGGGCGCGGCTCCTTGCCGTAATCGTGCCAGTGCACGCCGGGCAGGGCCAGGACGGCATCCCGCTCGGGCAGGGTGCCGACGAAATTGATCATCGCGCAGTGGCCCACCGGGCTCGTGTCGCCGAGCGGCAGGCCGAGGACCGCCCGCAGGTGGTTTTCGAACTGCGAGGTGGCCGCACCTTCGATGGTCCAGTGCCCGGAGTTGTGCACGCGCGGAGCCATCTCGTTGGCGACCAGCTTGCCCTTGCGGACGAAGAACTCGATCGTCAGCACGCCGGCATACACGAAGTGACGCAGCACGCGCTTCAGGTAGATTTCCGCCGCCTTCTGCAGGACGGGGTGGCGGTACGGCGCCAGCGTCACGCGCAGGATGCCGTCCTTGTGCGTGTTGGCGACGATCGGGTAAGCGCGCACTTCGCCAGTCGTGCTGCGCACGCCGACGATCGATACTTCGCGCTCGAAATCGACGAAGCCTTCGAGAATCAGCGGCGCGTTGCCGAGCGCATTCCAGGCGGGCTCGAGATCGGCGGGCTTGCGCAGGTAGCGCTGGCCCTTGCCGTCGTAGCCGAGCCGGCGCGTCTTGAGCACGCAGGGCAAGCCGAGCGCTTTGACCGCAGCGCGCAGGTCCTCGAGCGAATCCACCGCGCGGTACGGGGGCGTCGGAATCTTCAGTTTCGTGAAGAGCTGCTTCTCGAGCAGGCGATCCTGCGAAACGCGCAGGGCCTCGACGGGCGGCCACACGGGATGCGTCGCCGCCACCTTCTGCAGCGCGGCGACGGGAACGTTCTCGAATTCGTAGGTGACGAGATCGACGTCAGCTGCCAGCCGCTCGAGACTGTGCGGGTCGTCGAACGCACCCGTGATGATCGGCGCAACCTGGCCGCCGGGCGAGTCCGCGCTGGTGTCGAGAAAGCGGAACTGCTGCGCCAGTGGATAGCCCGCGAGGGCCAGCATGCGTCCGAGCTGGCCCGCACCGATGATGCCGATCTTCACGTGGAGATCGTCGGGTTACGGGGATCGGGCTGGGCGAGGACCTTGTCGGTCTGCGCCGCGCGGAAAGCGTCGACCGCCGCGCGAATCCTGGCGTCCTCGTTGGCAAGGATCGATGCGGCGAGAAGCGCGGCATTGGTCGCGCCGGCCACGCCGATCGCCAGCGTGGCGACCGGGATGCCGGCGGGCATCTGCACGATCGACAGCAGCGAGTCGAGCCCGTTCAGTGTCTTGGACTGCACCGGCACGCCGAGCACGGGCAGCGAGGTCTTGGCCGCGCACATGCCGGGCAGGTGCGCAGCGCCGCCGGCGCCCGCGATGATGACCTTGAGGCCACGATCGCGCGCGGTCGAGGCGTATTCGAAGAGGAGGTCCGGTGTGCGGTGCGCGGAGACGACGCGCACCTCGTGCGGGACGCCCAGACGCTCGAGCATCTCGGCGGCGTGTTTCAGGGTGTCCCAGTCGGACGTGGACCCCATGATGATGCCAACGTGCGGTTTCACCGGGTCATTGTACAGATGGCCGCGAGAAACGCTAAATCGCAGGCTTGTCGAGCGCTTCCCGCAGGCGGCGGAACAGTTGCCGTGCGGCGGCAGGCGGACGGGCATTGGCTTGTTCGGCCCGGGCTTGCCGGGCCAGCGAACGGAGTTGCTGCAGGCCCGCGGGATCGATCCGGGCAGCGAGTTCGGTCCAGGCGGCGGGCTCGTCCGCGATCAGGCGCTCACGCCACTGTTCGATCGCGTGCTCGCGGCGGGTCCGCTGGCGGTCGATTTCGCTGCGCCGTTCGAGGGTGGCGCGGATGGGTTCGACGTCCACGCCGCGCATGACCTTGGCGATGAACATCTCCTGCCGGAGACGGGCGCCGTGGGCCGTGATCTTGCGACACGCCATGACCGCGTCGTAGAGGCTCTCCGGCAGTTCCATGGCCTCGAGTTCGGCCAGCGGCAACTCGACCAGTTCGACGCCGATCGCGCGCAGTTCCTGGTCCTGCCGCTTGAGTTCGCTCTTGCTCGGACCCTCGTCGAAGCCTTCGTTGCCGGCCTCGTCGTCATGCTGTCCGCCGTATTCGCCGGGAAATGCCTGCTTGCGCGCCATGAATCCGCCCTTTTGCGAATGCTAGCACGCAGGGCGGAGGCCCGGACCGCTGCTAGAATCGCAGGCTTGCCAACAGGCCCCGATCACGGACGCTGCCGCACGATGAGCACGACTGTCGCCCCCAAGGACCATTCCCCCATGCTGACCGCCGACGGCGCCGACCTGCTCGCGCTCGTCGAGCTCGCGCTGGCCGAGGCACGCAGCCTTGGAGCGAGCCAGGCCGAAGCGGCCATCAGCATGGACGTGGGCCTGAGCGTCAGTGCGCGTCTCGGTGAAGTCGAGACGATCGAGTACCAGCGCGATCGCGGCATGGGTGTCACCGTGTACTTCGGCACCCGCAAGGGCAGCGCGAGCACCGGCGACCTTGGTGCCGTCGCGCTGCGCGAGACCGTGGCCAAGGCCTGCTCGATCGCGAAATACACGGCCGAAGATCCGTGCGCTGGCCTGCCGGATCCGGCAGACCTTGCGCGGGACGTGCCCGAGCTCGATCTCTCGCACCCATGGGAGATCGCGCCGGAGCGCGCCTGCGACATGGCGATCGCGTGCGAAGCCGCCGCGATGGCGGTCGACACCAGGCGCATCACGAACTCGGAAGGCGCCGCGGTCAGCACGCATCGCGGCCTGCGTGCATACGGCAACTCGCTCGGCTTTCTCGCGGCGTATCCAGGCACGGTGCACAGCATCAGCTGTTCGGTGCTCGGCAGCGAAGGTGAGCAGATGGAGCGCGACTACTGGTACAGCACGTTGCGTGACTGGCGCGAGCTGGAATCGGCGGAGAGCGTCGGCCGCCGCGCGGGCGAGCGGACCATCCGCCGCCTCGGCGCGCGCAAGCTCGCGACGATGAAGGCCCCGGTGCTGTATTCGCCCGACGTCGCGCGTGGACTCATCGGTCACTTCATCGGCGCGATCCGCGGCGGCAGCCAGTACCGTCGGGCATCGTTCCTGCTCGAAGCCGCGGGTCAGCGGGTGTTCCCCGACTGGTTCGCGCTCTCGGAGCGCCCGCATCTGTTGAAAGCGCTGGCCAGCGCGCCGTTCGATCACGAAGGCGTCACGACGCGCGATCGCGAACTCGTCGACGCCGGCGTGCTGCTCGGCTACGTGCTGAGCACGTACTCGGCGCGCAAGCTGGGGTTGCGCACCACCGGCAACGCGGGCGGCACGCACAACCTGCTCGTGCACGGTCGCGGCCGTGATTTCGACCAGATGCTGAAGCTGATGGATCGCGGCCTGTACGTCACGGAGCTGATGGGGCAGGGCGTGAACGGCGTGACGGGCGACTACTCGCGTGGCGCGGGCGGCTTCTGGGTGGAGAACGGACAGATCCAGTACCCGGTGCACGAGGTCACGATCGCCGGGCACCTGAAGGACATGTACCAGAAGATCGTCGACGTCGGGTCCGACATCGACGTGCGCGGCGGCATCCGCACCGGCTCGATCCTCATCGAAGAGATGACGATCGCCGGCGATTGATGCGGCCCCTTTTCCGCGGCAGCGAAAGAGCTGCGGAGAGCGCTGTAGACGGTCCTGGCGTCCGATCCGGCAGGTCCTGTCGCGGGACACACGCCCTGGTTGCAGGCGACCGATCCGCGACCTTCCCCCGAGCTTGGAAAGGCAGACACGCGCTCGGGGGAAGGTCTCGGATCAATCGCCTGTGATACGCGGCGCCTTTTCCCGCAAAGTCGGAAAGGGCGCACGGCGCCTGCCGGATCGCCCGGCCCGGGCTCTGCGTCCGAGGTAGACCGATCAGTGACTTTGGGCTAAGAAAGCAGACGTTCGCGTAGGCTCACTATCGGCCACGAGCGGACATTGGGGACGTCCGGCGTAAGGGAATCAATTGCATGGAGCCTACGAAGGAACGCTCTCGAACGCCACTGCGGCGCGGCCTATTGCCGCTGCTCGTCGTCTTTGCTGCTTCGGCAGCGGCACGACCCGCAAACGCTTGCATGTTTGAAGACGAAGCAGGTCGAGCAGCCTGGGTGGCAAAGTACCGTGAAGATCAGGTGGCGCTCGTTGGGCCTCTTGCCCTCAAGGCGCCGACCATCGCGGTGGCGGTAGTTTTGAGAGAGGTCGAGAAGCATGGGTGGGCACATGAATTCGAAGTTCGTCGAGTGCTGAAGGGGACGCTGCGCGTGGGGACGGTCATTCGCTTCCGAAGTTCACTTTCGGTTGGGCCGCTGGATTGCACGCCCGCGAAGGACATCTTCTACAACACTGCCGTTTCACCTGATACGACGGTTCTGCTGTATGCCAGCGGCGAGCAACTTATGCGCGCGACAGATGACCATGACCCGAGGGGTTTGACGCTTGAGGAAGAGATCGATTTTGTGACTAAGGCTATCGAGCGCAGCAGAATCGGGTTTCACGATCGCCAGTAGAGGGGCCGCTTCGGGTCGCAATTCCCCGTTGAACGTCCGCTATCGGGGACGTACCGCACGGGTGGAAATTCAAGATGAAGGGCGACGAAAACGCCAGTGCGGGCCGCCACGCGAAGATCGAAAATCCTCGTGACGAATTCCGCTTCAGTGGGATTGGGCCGGATCAGGGCCGCACGGAGTTACATGCGCCGTGCGCTCTTTCCCGGCTGTGCGGGAAAGGGCGCTCAGGCGCGTGATGTCGGGCGTCCGATCCGGTAGGTCCTGTCGGGCGCGTGTCTGCCTTTCCAAGCGCGACAGGACAGACCGGATCGGACGCCAGGACCCTGAAGCGTTCTAACGCGTCCTCTCCCGCAGAAACGGGAGCGGCGCAGGTCACAGCGCGCCGATGAAGTCCTTCTTGCCGACGTCCACGCCGCAATGGCGCAGGATCGAGTACGTCGCCGTGCAGTGGAAATACACGTTCGGCGTCACGTACTCGAGCAGGTACTGCAGGCCCGGGTAGCTCACGTCGCCCGTCGGGCGCTTCAGCACGATGGTCTTCTCTTCGGTGCCGTCGATCTGCCCGGGCTTGAAGCTCTCGAGGTAGGCGACGCACTTCTCGACACGCGCGACGAGTTCGCCGAAGGTCGCTTCCTTGTCCTCGTACGACGGGATCTCGACGCCGGCCAGGCGCGACACGCAGCCCTTCGCCATGTCCGTCGCGATCTGCACCTGCCGCGTGAGTGCGAACATGTCGGGCGCGAGACGGTAGTTGAGCAGCACGGCCGGATCGATCTTGCGTTCCGCGGCGTTCGCCTCGCCCTTCTTCAGGATGGCGACCAGGTTGCGCAGGGCGCGGGCAAAGACGGGGACCGAGGCGCGGTACATCGAGATCTGCATGGGTGTCCTCCAGAACGGGGGGCGAGTCTAACCCACCACTTTACCGGCGCGGGGCGGTTCGGGGTCGCGCAGCAGGTCGCGCAGCGTCGTCTGCGACAGGCTGGCACGCATCGCATCGTCAGCCAGGCGGGCGGCATTGTCTGCCTTGGGCAACCGCCTGGGGTCGGGGCTGCGCGGGTTCGGCGTTTCGTGCCGGACGGCGTCGAGGATTTCGGCGAGCGTGATGCTGCCGAGGTCCCGGCCCGGCGCGACGGTGTCGTCTTCGGCCGTGAGCACGAGGCCGCGGTCTTCCAGCAGCGACAGTTCGCCATCGAGCACCGACGCGGGGACGTCCATGTGGTCGGCGAGGTCCGACACCTTCCAGCGCGGTCCCCCCGCGACGAAGCGCTCGCCGAGCAGGTACATCGCACCGAGCGCGATGCGCTCGCGCAGCACGCTGGTCGTCGGGATTTCGCCGTGACCGGTGCGCAGGTGCTCGGGGTGCTGCACGTAGAAGCTCAGCTGCCCGCCGAGCAGCATGATCAGCCAGCTCAGGTGCAGCCATACCATGAACAGCAGCACGATCGCGAAACCGGCATAGATCGCCGCCGTCTGCGTCGCGTACACCGCAATGCGCGCGAAGATCGCGCCGACGCCGACCCACGCAGCGCCGCCGAACAGCGCCCCGATGAACGCGGACTGCCAGCGCACGCGCGTGTTCGGCATGTAGACGTAGAGGAACCAGAACAGGCCGATGATCAGCAGGTACGGCGCGTAGTGGACGCGCAGGCCCGACGTGCCGGCCAGCCCCGAGACCCGCCCCACCGTGTCGCTCGCCTCGATACGCGTGAGCAGCACCATCGCGGCCACCATCAGGATCGGTCCGACGAGCATGATGACCAGGTATTCAGTCATGCGCCGGGCGAGGCTGCGCGGCCGCTCGACGTGCCAGGTGAAGTTCAGCGCGCCCTCGATCTGCTGGATCATCACGATCACGGTGTAGACCAGGATCACGAAGCCGACCGTGCCGAGCATCGTCGTCTGCGCGTTCTCGACGAACTGCATGATATTGACCGTGAGATCCGTGCCCCTTTCGCCGAGCGGCCGCAGGAACTCGAACAGCACGGGCTCGAGCTCGCGGTGATAGCCGAAGGCCTTGAGCACCGAAAACGAGACCGCGACCACCGGCACCAGCGCGAACAGCGACGAATACACGAGACCCACGGCGCGCAGGCCGAGGTCGCCGCCGAACAGGTCACGCAGCAGCGCGTAGGCATACCTCAGCGGGGTCACGACGAGCTGGATCGCGCGGCTGCCAGTCTGTTCCGGCCAGTCGAACAGCCAGTGCTCGAAGCGGTGCTGCAGCGTGCGGAATGGGGTGAGGGCGGCGGGCAAGACGAATCCAATGGCGACTGGCGGCGAAAGCGTTGCATGGCTCGCCGCAGCAGGCAAGCTCAGACCGGTTCTCGGGCACAATGCCCGCGATCCGGACGAACCAGCATGCAACCCGCCAGCGCGAGGCCTGCCCTTTGACGATCAGCCGACGCAGCGAAGCACGTTACCCCACCCGCATCGTCTGCCTGACCGAGGAGACGACCGAGGCGCTGTACCTGCTGGGCGAGGAAGGCCGCATCGTCGGCATTTCCGGCTTCACGGTGCGTCCGCCGCGGGCGCGCAAGGAAAAGCCGAAGGTCTCTGCGTTCATCAGCGCGAAAATCGACAAGATCCTCGCGCTCGAGCCCGACCTCGTGCTCGGCTTTTCAGACCTGCAGGCCGACATCGCCTCGCAGCTCATCCGCCACGGGATCGAAGTGCACGTATTCAACCAGCGCAGCGTCGATGAAATCCTGCGCGTGATCCGCATGCTCGGCGGCATGGTCGGGTGCGAGGCGAAGGCGTCCGCGCTGGCCGCTGAACTGGAGAGCGGGCTGGACGCGATTCGCGCCATGGCGGCGACGTTTCCGCGCCGGCCGCGCGTGTATTTCGAGGAATGGGACGAGCCGCAGATTTCAGGCATCCGCTGGGTGTCGGAGCTCGTCGGCATCGCGGGCGGCGACGACATCTTTCCCGAACTCGCGGCCTGCGGCCTCGGCAAGGACCGCATCATCGCCGACCCGCTGGAGGCCGTGCGCCGTGCGCCCGACATCATCTTCGGTTCGTGGTGCGGCAAGAAATTCTCGGCGCGCAATGTCGCTGCGCGTCCGGGCTGGCAGGACGTGCCGGCCGTGCGCGAGCGCGAACTGCACGAAGTGAAGTCATCGATCATCCTGCAGCCGGGGCCGGCCGCGCTCACCGACGGCGTGCGCGAGCTGCATCGCGTGATCGCCGCGTGGGCTGAGAAGCGCGGTTGATCGTTGCGTAAGGGATTGTCAGTGCTTCCGCCCTGCGCCTGTCCGGTCCTTTTTTGCGCTCATGGTCTCGCGCGCTTCGAGCATCGCGCGGAGGACCGCACGATGCTCGGCGACCCTTGCTCGAGCGGGCGCGCGACGAGGGCGGTGCTGTATGGGCGGTGAGATCGAGTGCGCCGCACGCCGGACGCTCGAGCTGCGGCGCTCGACAAATCGCGCAAAAAAGGACCGGACAGGCGCAGGGCGGAAGCCCGCGGCGATCTCGTGGCGTGGGTCACGCGGCGAGGGCGCAAAGCGCGACGGCCGCTGCAGTCGATTCTCAGTTCTTTCGCAACGCGCCGCTGCAACGTCCCGCATCCGCCGCGACGGACCCGATCGGATGTCTTCCGGCGGGCCGTGCGCGGCATGGACGCCGCGCCCGGAGCCCCCACGGATGGGTTTACGGCGTCCCGCCGGGAGATATCCGGTCTGGGGCCGGCCGGCGGATGCCTGCGACGAGCTCCGTCAATGCAACGCAGCTACGCGGAGCGCCGCGCGCCTACGCGGTGAGCCGTCGCAGGGCTTCTTCGTACTTCTCGCTGGTGTGCTGGATCACGTGCGCAGGCAGCTTCGGGCCCGGCGCAGTCTTGTTCCAGTCGAGCGTCTCGAGGTAGTCGCGCACGAACTGCTTGTCGAACGACGGCGGGCTCGTGCCCGGTGCGTACGTGTCCATCGGCCAGAAACGCGACGAGTCGGGCGTGAGCGCTTCGTCGATCAGCGTCAGGCGGCCGCCGTTCTCTTCGTCGATGCCGAATTCGAACTTGGTGTCGGCGATGATGATGCCGCGCGTGAGCGCGTGCGCCGCCGCAAACCTATAGAGCGCGATCGCCGTGTCGCGCACCTGGGCCGCGCGATCCGCGCCAATCACCCTGGCGATTTCATCGAAACCCACGTTCTCGTCGTGCTGCCCCTTCGGCGCCTTGGTGGATGGCGTGAAGATCGGCTCGGGTAGCCGGTCCGCCATGCGCAGCCCGGCGGGCAGCTTGATGCCGCAGATCTCGCCGGTGCGCTGATAGTCTTTCCAGCCTGAGCCAATCAGGTAACCGCGCACGACGGCTTCGACCGGCAGCGCCTTCAGCTTGCGGACGACGATCGCGCGATCAGCCAAGCGGGCGCGGTCGCCGGCGTCCGGGACGACCTTGGCGAGGTCCGCGTGCGCAGGCGCGGCGAGGTGATTCGGCACGATGTGGCCGGTGCGCCCGAACCAGAAGTTGGAAATGCTCGTCAAAACGCGGCCCTTGCCGGGAATCGGGTCGGGCAGCACCACGTCGAACGCGCTCAGGCGGTCGGTCGTGACGATCAGCATGTGCCGGTCGTCGCCCGGGATCGCGTAGATGTCACGCACCTTGCCCTGGTGGATGCGCGTGAGGCCGTGCAGGTTCGACTCGTGCATCGGCGGGGAACCGACCGACGAGGCGGGGGTGGAAGCGGGCGTTTGCGTGGACATGGTGGAGCCGCCGGTGCTGTTAATATGCCGCGATCGTCGGCATCAGGGACGTAACGTCCTGACCGACCACCCATTGTAACGACTCCCGGGAAAGGGGCACGGCCCCGCGCACATGCTCCAAGGCTGGTACGGCAAGATCCTCGGCGCGATCCTGGGCTACATCGTCGGCCGCGGGCTGCTGGGCGCCATCGTCGGGCTCGTGCTGGGCCATCAGTTCGACGTCGCCAGCAGACGCAGCCGGGGTGGGTCGGCCGCCGGCGGCCGCACTGCCGGCCCGGCCGAACTGCGCCGCGCATTTTTCGAGGCTACGTTCAAGGTCATGGGGCACGTCGCCAAGAGCGACGGCCACGTCACCGAGCAGGAGATCGGCGCCGCGCGCGACGCCATGCGGCGCTTCTCGCTGGCCGAGGCCGACCGGCTGCGCGCCATCGACTGTTTCACGGCCGGCAAGCAACCCGACTTTCCGCTCGAGTCGACGCTCGAGAGCCTGCGCCAGCTGGCGGGGAACAGTCCCGACCTGTGCCGCCTGTTCGTCCAGATTCAGCTCGAGGCCGCGATCCAGGGCAACGGGCTGGGCGACCGTCCGCGGGCCGTCTTCCAGCGCATCTGCCGTGCGCTCGGCATTTCCCCGCTCGAATTTGCGTCGCTCGAGGCCATGCTCCGCATGCATGCGGGCAACTACGGCTATGGTCCGGGCGGTCGCCCGTCGCAGGGTCCGGGGTTCGGCACGCGCCCGGATGCGCGCCTGGCCGACGCCTACGAAGTGCTCGGCGTGGGCTCCAGTGCCACCGACGCCGAGGTGACCAAGGCGTTCCGCAAGCTCATGAGCAAGAATCACCCGGACAAGCTGCTCGCCCAGGGCCTGCCGGAATCGATGATCGCAGCGGCGCACGAAAGCACGCAGCGCATCCTGGAAGCCTACGAACTGGTGAAGACTCACCGCGGCATCAAGTGAGGATCGACATGACGACGACCAGACAACAGGCCCCGTGGATCGCGCCGTCGATCCTGTCCGCGGACTTCGCGCGGCTCGGCGAGGAAGTCCGCAACGTGCTCGCGGCGGGCGCGGACGTCGTCCACTTCGACGTGATGGACAACCATTACGTGCCGAACCTCACCATCGGGCCGCTGGTGTGCGAGGCGCTGCGCAAGCACGGCATCACCGCACCGATCGACGTGCACCTGATGGTGAAGCCGGTCGACCGCATCATTCCGGACTTTGCGAAGGCGGGCGCGAGCTACATCACGTTCCACCCGGAGGCGAGCGAGCACATCGACCGCACGCTCGGGCTGATCCGCGAAAACGGCTGCAAGTCGGGACTGGTCTTCAATCCCGCGACGCCGCTTCATTACCTCGACTACGTGCTCGACAAGGTCGACATGGTGCTGCTGATGTCGGTGAATCCCGGCTTCGGCGGGCAATCGTTCATCCCGTCGACGCTGCCCAAGATCGCTGCAGCGCGGCAGATCATCGATCGCAGCGGTCGCGACATCCGGCTCGAGGTGGATGGCGGCATCAAGGTCGACAACATCGGAGCCGTGGCGGCGGCCGGTGCGGATACGTTCGTCGCTGGCTCGGCGATCTTCAATGCGAAGGATTACGCGGCGACGATTACGGCGATGCGGGAGCGCATTGCGGCGGGGAAGTAGGGGAAGGGTAGGAAGGGAGGAAGGGCAGGAAGGCCCGGAAGGGGTTGGCGGAGCGCGTTGCTCGCGTTTACAACCCCGGAAACGAACACTCCCGCCGTAGCGGGAGTGTGATTAGAACAAGACGACGATCAGTCTTCGTCGTCCTCGTCCTCATCTTCCTCGTCGTCCGGTGCCGTGGTCGCCTTCTTGGCGCGCAATGCGAGCCCTCCCGGGCCACTAGCCGCGAGCGACATCGCCGCCGCCTTGCCCTTCAGGCGCGGACGCACGCCGTACACGACCATCGTCTTGCCGCGCGCGGTCAGCAGGCCCTGTTCCTCGAGCACCTTCAGCACGCGGCCCGCCATTTCGCGCGAGCAGCCGACCAGGCGCGACAGCTCCTGCCGGCTGACCTTGATCTGCGTGCCTTCCGGATGCGTCATGGCGTCCGGCTCGTTGCACAGGTCCATGATCGCGTGCGCGACCCGGCCCGTGACGTCGACGAAGGCGAGGTCGCCCAGCTTGCGGTTGGTGCGATCGAGACGGCTTGCCAGCTGCGTGGCCAGCTCGAACAGCAGGGTGGGGCTTTCGGCCGCAATCTGCCGGAAGCGCGGGTAGGTCATCTCGGCGAGCTCGCACTGCGAACGCGTGCGCACCCAGGCGCTGCGCGCAGGCTGCTCGTTGAAAAGGCCCATTTCGCCGAAGAACTGGCCCTTGTTGAGGTAGGCCAGCACCATCTCGTTGCCTTCCTCGTCCTCGATCAGGACTTCCACCGAGCCCTTGATGACGTAGTAAAGGACGTCGGGCACGTCGCCCGCGTGGATGAGTACCGTCTTGGACGGCACGGCACGTATGCGGCAATAGCTAAGGAAGCGATTGATCGCAGGAATGTCACTCAGGGGTCTGCCGCCGGTTTCCATGCTCCCTTCCTGTCGTATTGCGCGTGTTTATGTCAAAACGCTGCGAAGCTTTTAATATAAAGCCGCGGCACGCCGCAAGTTTCTAAAGTCACAGGCGGTAGGCGGTACGCGTCATCAGCCGGGCTGTCCGGCGCATAAGCGCGCGCACCGGGCGGGGCAAAGCCATCGCACCCTTGCTGCGCGCGTCGTCGGCGTGGCGGTCCTCGTCGGCCTTCATTTGCGCAACTATGCGCCGGGAACGCGCGTCGTCCGGCGGCAGCTCGTGCAGGTGTGAATCGAGGTGTTCGACCACCTGTTTCTCGGTTTCCTCGACGAAACCGAGGCTCGTCCGGTCCCCGCTGAGGCCCGCCAGGGCGCCAATTACAAAGGATCCTGCGTACCAGGCCGGAGCGAGGAGGCTCGTCCGGCTGTCGAGTTCCTTGACGCGCCGCTCGCACCAGGCCAGGTGGTCCGTTTCATCGCGCGCGGCCGCCAGCATCTGCTCGCGCACTGCAGGATTCCGGGCCGTCAGGGCCTGCCCGTGATACAGCGCCTGGGCCGCAATTTCCCCCGCATGGTTCACCCGCATCAGTGCCGCCGCGTGCTTTCTGGCCGCCGGGTCATGGACCGTTTCCTCGATCCCCTGGTCGGGAAACGGGCGGGCCGAGACGTTGGCGGCGGCCACGGTGCGCAATCCGCGGTCGATTTCCTGGATCAGGCGGTCTGCCAGGCTGAGGCGGCGGGCCGGAACGGGATCTGGGGGGCTCATGGGCAGACATTATAGTGGCCCTGCGACAGGATCCCGGAGGGGCGCAACCGGGTGAGTTGCGTCCGTTTCAACCAGAGCTTTGCATTGGCCGGACTGCTGCGCTAGAATTCGCGGCTCTCTGCATGGCAGACAGGGCCTGGAGCCTTTCCGATGACCACCGTTTTCGCACACCCCGAGAAGGTGCGGCGTGATTGGTTTGTGGTGGATGCGAGCGGTAAGACGCTCGGCCGCCTCGCCACTCAGCTCGCCTTCCGTCTCCGCGGCAAGCACAAGCCGCAGTACACGCCCCACGTCGATACCGGCGATCACATCATTGTGATCAACGCCGAAAAGATCGCCGTGACCGGCAACAAGCTCACGGACAAGGTGTACTACTGGCACACCGGCGCGATCGGCGGCATCAAGAGCCGCACGCTCGACAAGATGCTCGAACAGCATCCCGAGCGCGTGATCGAGCTCGCGGTCAAGGGCATGCTGCCCAAGAATCCGCTTGGCCGCGCCATGTTCAAGAAGCTGCACGTGGTGACGGGTGACAAGCACTCGCACGCCGCGCAGCAGCCGAAGCCGCTCGACATCTGAGGCTGAGAGCAATGCCTGCAAACACCAATTACGGCACCGGTCGCCGCAAGTCCTCCACGGCGCGGGTTCACCTGCACCCGGGCACCGGCAAGATCAACATCAACGGCCGCACGATCGAAGAATTCTTCGGTCGCACGACGTCGCGCATGATCGTGCGCCAGCCGCTCGAGGTCGTGCAGATGTCCGACCGCTTCGACGTGGTCGCCAACGTTGCCGGCGGCGGCATGACCGGCCAGGCCGGCGCGATCCGTCACGGCATCACGCGCGCGCTGATGGAATACGACGAAGCGTTCCGCAAGCCCCTCCGTGTCGCCGGTTTCGTGACGCGCGATGCGCGCGAAGTCGAGCGCAAGAAGGTCGGCTTCCGCAAGGCTCGTCGCGGAACCCAGTTCTCCAAGCGCTAACCAGCGCGCGGGTGCAGGCAGCGGTCAGGGCGTTGCTTGCAGGAATCCCCGCAACGGTTCCTTTGGGGGATCGTCTAGCGGTAGGACTACGGACTCTGACTCCGTCAACCTAGGTTCGAATCCTAGTCCCCCAGCCAAAAATGAATGGGCCCGCCAATCGGCGGGCCTTTTCATTTTTGAATGTGTGGGGACTAGAGGGCGAACCTAGGAGTCCTAGGTTCGAACACATCGCGACAGCGATGGATGACGTTGCGGTTTCGTAGCGCGTCGCGAGTGGCGCGACCGCGCACAACGCAACCGCAACGGCCCCAACGGGGCGCGCACTGGCTTGGCGCGCAATCCTAGTCCCCCAGCCAAGAAAAAAAGGCCTGCTACGAAAGTGGCGGGCCTTTTTGTTTGAACATCCGAAGCTGGCCCATGCCGCATCCCCTGACGCCAATTGACGGCCGAAAACTTTGATGGTCTATTCAGGCCGAAGACTTGCGAGGATGGCTATCCTCCCATGCGCTGCCTTTGAATACGGAAGTCCAAGCCATGTCGCAGCAAGGTCTCGTCATCTATGCCAAGAACAAGAAGCGGGTTTCGGCGTTCTACCAACAGACACTTGGACTCGAAGTCCACGAGTCGGAGTCATCGCACGATCTGCTCCGAGGCCAGGGCTACGAGATCACGGTGCACGCCATCCCCCGAACGTACGCCGCCGAGATCAAGGTCTCGAAACCACCCGAGCCACGGGATGAAACGCCATTCAAGCCGACATTCGTCGTTCTCAGCCTGACGGAGGTTCGCCTCGCAGCAGAGGCAACGGGTGGGTACCTGAAACCAGAGGCTGCAGCCTGGCGCTTTCGCGGCCAGGTGGTCCTCGACGGATGGGATCCAGAAGGCAATATTATTCAATTCAAACAGGCCGGGTAGCCGGCTGAGAGCGAGTCGTTCCACACTGAACCTCCCACGTACCGCCTAGCCCCTCGCTCAAGCGGAGCACTTCCGGCACCTCTCCTGCGTCAACCCACCGGAGCACAAATGGAACTTGGCGCCTTCTCCGTCAGCTTGTCCGTCAAAGACATCGCCGCCTCCCGCGAGTTCTACGAGAAGCTGGGATTCACCGTCTTCGCGGGCGACCAAGCCCAGCGGTGGCTCATCATGAAGAATGGAACCACCCTGATCGGGCTATTCCAAGGCATGTTCGAGAAGAACATGCTGACGTTCAATCCCGGCTGGGACAGTGACGCCCAACCCCTTCCAGGCTTCACCGACGTCCGGGAGATCCAGCGACGGCTTCAGTCGCAGGGTGTCGATGTCGCCCAGGCGGTAGACGAAAGCACAACGGGTCCGGGACACATCGTGGTGACTGATCCCGATGGCAATCAAATCCTTCTTGACCAGCACCGGTAGACGAACGGCATGCGCGAGCGTTCGGTGCTCATCGAGAGGGACGTCGCGATCGTCTTCGGCACGGCGGGTCTGACGTTCGCAAATCCCGGCAAGGCGGATTCCCTCTCCAGCCTGCGCTACACGTCCACCTACGTGAAGCGGCGGGGCCAGTGGCGGATGCTCGCGCTGCAGAAGCAGAAACGAGCGTCGGAATAGCGACCGGCTTCACCCAAAGGAGGCGACATGCGAATTCCGCCTGGCTTCAATACCGTGACGCCGTACTTTCTTGTCGATGGCGCCGTCCGTTTCCTGCACTTCCTCGTTCGTGCCCTTGGCGGCACCGAGATCGGTCGCCACGTGAGCGGCGACCGAATCGCCAATGCGCAGGTTCGCCTTGGAACCTCAACCGTGATGGTCAGCGAAGCATCGCCTGCGTTTCCGGCCATGCCTGCTTCGTACTGCCTGTATGTCGAGAACGCAGACGAAGCCATGTCCAAAGCCATCGCTGCCGGAGCGACGATGATCATGGAGGTCGCCAACATGCCATACGGCGACAGGCAGGGAGGCGTGCAGGATCCATGGGGAAACCTGTGGTGGATTTCGGAACGCTTGATCGACGGTCCGTATTGAAGATGACCATCAAGCCAGCCGGCTACTCCGGAACACCTCTCGCGAGGAAGCTTGGAATCGTGGCGAACAGTCGCGTCGTCGCGACGCACGCGCCCGACGAATATGCTCAACTGCTGGAGCCGATCCCAGCTGGTGTCCTGTTCGAAACCGGCGTCTCCAAGGCCACCGACATCGTCCATGTCTTCGCACGGCACAAGGCTAATCTGCAGGCCGAACTCCGGGATTTGCGCAGCTCGATCAAACCAGACGGTGTCGTCTGGGTGTCCTGGCCGAAGAAGGCATCGAAGGTGCCGACGGACATCACCGAAGACACGATTCGCGAGCTGGCCTTGCCGCTTGGCTTTGTCGACGTGAAGGTCTGTGCGGTAAGCGAGGTCTGGTCCGGCTTGAAGCTGGTCATTCGCAAAGAGCTGAGGTGAAAGTGTGGTCTGGCCCTTCCATCAAGTGGGTTCGCCTGCGGCGGTCCGCGCCAGTCCGACGGCAGCCATGATGCCCACCGTGGTTATCAGTCCCTATTCCGCTGAGTGGCCAGGCTGCTTTCGCGCCGTACGCGAAGAGCTGCTCTCCGTGTTCGCGCCGACCGAGGTTGCCGTCGAACACATCGGCAGCACTGCGGTCCCGGGGCTGGCGGCGAAGCCGGTCATCGACGTACTGCTCGGAGCACGTTCGCTCGCCGACGTCGAATCGAAAATCGAATCTCTCGGCGAGCACGGTTACTCGTACGTCCAGAAGTACGAGCGTGAGATCCCAATGCGGCGCTATTTCGTAAAGCCTGCAGCGACATTACCCCGCGTTCACTTGCATGCGGTCGAGCTTGGATCGCTCTCCTGGCAGCAGCACCTGGCTTTCCGCGATGCGCTGCGAACGGATGCGACCATGAGTTCCCGGTATCAATCCCTGAAGCTGCGACTGGCGGAGGAATTCGCCGATGACAAGCTGCCATCATCCGGTCCGTTATCGAGACCATTTTCGAGCGCAGCGTTGCTGACTGACGCTGCGTTCAGCCAGGCCGCCGTAAGAGGCGGAATTGCTTTCTGCTACGCTCGCCGCCAAAGGCTTGCTTCAAAGACGGTGGCGCGTAGATGACTGGACCCACTTTCGCCCAGGCACAGTCCGACATGCGCCAGGGCTACTTCTGCGGAGCGCCTGGCATCCTGGTGTCGGGCCTGGTGTGGCTCGCAGCGGCCCTTGTCGCGGTCTTCGTCTCTGAGCGGGCGTCTGTACTGGCCTTGCTGGCGGGCGGTGCCGTCATCCACCCGGCGAGCGTGCTGGTTGCGAAGCTCCTGGGACGCAGCGGAAAACATACGCCGGGCAATCCCCTGGGTCTTCTTGCGATCGAAGGCACGTTCTGGCTCCTGGCTGGCATTGCCATTGCGTACGGCATGCACGCGCTCCGGCTGGAGTGGTTCTTTCCAGCCATGTTGCTGCTCATCGGTGGGCGATACCTGACGTTCCAGACCTTGTACGGCCTGCGCATCTACTGGATCTGCGGCGCCGCCTTGTGCGTCGTTGGCCTGGCACTCGCTCTGTTGCGCGCACCTGCGCCGATCAGCGCATTCACGGGCGCCGTCATCGAATTAGGCTTTGCAGCATTTGTTTTCATGCGGGCCCCCCGACAGGAAGCGGCCTGAAGCGCATCAATGATGGTGGAGGCGGGAAATGACTTCTTCGATTGAGCGGTCGCCACAGCGTTACGCCCGAATTGCCGGCGTGCTGTACCTGGCGATCATCGCGCTGGGCCTGTTCGGAGAGGCATTCGTGCGCGGCACGCTTGTCGTGTCCGGGGACGCGACGGCGACGGCCAGTGCCATTGCAGCTGCGGAGTCCTTGTGGCGCGCCGGTCTGGCAGGCGACCTGCTGATGCACGTGTTCGATGTGCCGGTGATCGTGGTGCTCTACCTGCTGCTCAGGCCGGTCAGCGAGTCGCTCGCGCTGCTGGCGACGTTTTTCAACCTGATCCAGACCGCGGTGCTCGTTGCCAACAAGCTCAACTTGCTGGCTCCCATCCTTCTGGTCGGCAACGCCGGCGGCCTGAACGCCTTTTCCCCGGAGCAACTGCATGCGCTGTCCTATCTGGCTATCAAGGCGCATGGGTATGGCTTCGGCGTCGGGCTCATCTTCTTCGGATTCGCGTGCCTGTTCCGGGGTTACCTGATTTTCAAGTCGGGCTACTTCCCGAGGGTTCTCGGCCTGCTGATGGCGCTCGCGGGGTTCTGCTATCTCGGTAACAGTTTTGCGCTGCTCCTCGCGCCTGCGCTGGCCTCTGCGCTGTTTCCCTTCGTCCTCATGCCTGCCTTCGTCGGCGAGCTGTGTTTCGCCCTGTGGTTGACCTTCAAGGGCGTGAACGTCGAAAAATGGCCGCGCTGAAGTCGATGACCGTCTCGCCATGCGACTTGCTCGCGCCGTCCGCGCGCAGGAGTCTTGCGATGAATTCACTGCTGCGGCTCTGCTGCCTGTCCCTGGCTGCTCTTGCATCAGCTGCAGCGAACGGCCAGCAAGTGTCAGCCATTGGCGAGGCGCAGGTCGTGGACGCGATGCGTACCATGTACGTGGCCGCGACGAAGGACGACCTGGCACTGTTCCACGCCGTCGCCGCTCCAGACTTCTACGCATTCGAACTTGGCAAGCGATTCACGGGCGATGAGCTGATGGCACTGCTCAAGAGCCGGCACGATGCCGGTGTCGTCTACGTGTGGAGCGTCACCGAACCCGAGGTCCATATCGACGGCAACACGGCCTGGATCACCTACGTGAACCGCGGTTCGATCACGGATGGCTCCGGTCCGAAGGACATGGCCTGGCTGGAGTCCGCGGTGCTCCGGAGGGAAACGGACGCGTGGCGCATTCAGTTCCTCCACAGCACGCGGGTGCCTTGACCCGCGGTAACTCCTGGATTCCTCTTCGAGGCACGATGGCAACGCACCAGACCAGGGCGGATACGACGCAGGCGGTAGATGCCCTGCTGACTTCGCTCAACCATCCGGCGACCAGGGAAATTCAGTTGCTGCGGCAGCTCATCTGGGAGGTGAGTCCGTCGATCCAGGAGGGCGTCAAATGGAATGCGCCGAGCTTCCGGGTCACCGAGTATTTCGCGACGATCAATCTGCGGGAAAGGCAGGGCACCGGTGTGGTGCTTCACTTCGGCGCGAAGGTGCGCGAAGTAGCGGCTGGCCCCGGTTCGATTGATGATCCTGGGAAACTGCTCACGTGGCTGGCGCACGACCGTGCGATGGTGAGGTTCACTGGCGTGGACGACATCGCCGCCCGGAAGAAGGCATTTCAGGCCGTGCTGCGGCAGTGGATCCGCTACGTGTGAAGGTCGCAGGCGAACGGAAGTGCCCGCGCCGCAGCCTTTCACTGATTCCCGGCTGCCTTCGCGCCTGAGCCAGGCTTGCGGGTGAGCAGATAGACCAGCGGTCCGAACGAGCCGAGCGCCAGCGTGGCGATGATCCAGGGCCAGACGTTGCGGCCCGTGGCTTGCGCATCGCGCCACATCCAGACCATGACCAGGGTCAGCGCGATGACGAGGTCGATCAGCACCTGCATGCCGCCGAAGGTCTGGAAGTGCAGGGCGAAGATGCCGAAATAGCCGTGGTGCCAGAGCGCAACTGCGCTCAGTGCGCCGAACAGGATCAAGGTGACGACGATCAGGCTGCGTTGCATGGTTGTGCTCCTGTGACGGGATGCGCGCAGTGTCTGCCCGGCGGGTGATGGCGGCAATTACCTCCGAGGTCATTGAATCGTCGCGGTCCTGTGGTTCAATTCGGCCATGAGCACCACGTCTCCGACGCTGCCTGGAACCCTGCGCGAGGCCCGCAAGGCGCGGCGCATCAGCCAGCTCGAACTCTCCATGCGCGTGGGCGTATCGCAGCGACACATGAGTTTCGTCGAGAGCGGGCGCTCCAATCCGAGCCGTGAACTGCTCATGGCCTGGCTGCAGGAGCTCGACGCGCCGCTCGCGGTGCGCAACGCAGCCATGATGCAGGCTGGTTATGCCCCAGCCTACAGTGCGGCGCCGCTCGGCGATCCGGCATTGGCGCAGGCAAACGAGGCGATGTCCCAGTTGCTGCAGGCGCACGATCCGATGCCTGCGCTGCTGCTCGACGCCGACTGGAACCTGCTGCGCATGAACAACGGCGCGCGCTGGCTCGCAGTGACGCTCATGCCGTGGGCTGCGGGAGTGCCTCCGGGGACGCCCATGAACATGCTCGACCTGCTGACTCACCCCGAAGGCTTCACGCGGCACATGGCGAACCTTGACGCAGTCGGGCCGACGCTGCTCTCCCATCTCCGAGCCGAGGCTTCCGCACACTCGCCCCTGACGCCCAGGGTCGAAGCTTTTGCGGAAATGCTGCACGCACGGCTGGGTACCGGGAAGCTGCCGGCCGGCTGGTCTCCGCCGGCGGCTCCTGTCCTCACCACGCGCTTCGCTACCGTGCACGGGGAACTGGCGTTCTTCAGCATGTTCACCACCTTCGGCACGCCGCAGGACATTACGCTCGCTTCGCTGCGCGTCGAGCACATGTTCGCTGCCGACGACGCCACGCGCGCCGTAATCCGGTCGCAAGTCGCGTGAGGCTCGGCGACGCGTTCGTCATCGACGAGACCGCCACGCCGGAGCGGCTGGCCCAGGCGGTCGATATCCTGGATCGTTGCACCGGCATCGTGATGTTGATGCCTGCCATCGTGCTTCGCCCCAGCGGCAGTGAAATTCGCTGCGAAGTCATCGACCCCACCCCGGCTGCACATCGCTGCGAGGAGGAGTACAAGGTACTCGTAGAAAACGCCGCACGTGCGCTCGAGCGCTCGAAGCTCGGAGTCCTGATTCCGGACAGGCCGTTGCGGTGGGTGGTCGTCGAAGATCGCGGCGGCGGGGTAATCGAGGCATGGAACGGCTGAATCTGCGGGGCGCTCGCTGACCATGACGGATACAGTTCGCGTCCGTCCCATCGAGCAGGCCGATCTCGCGGCCTGGACACCGTTGTGGGATGGTTATAACGCCTTCTACGGTCGTGCAGGCCCCACTGCATTGTCACCAGCGGTAACCGCCGTCACCTGGCGGCGATTCTTCGATCCGGACGAACCCGTCTTCGCGTTGGTTGCCGAGAGCGCGGGACGCCTGGTCGGCCTGACGCACTATCTCTATCACCGCAGCACCACGCGCATCGAACTCGTCTGCTACCTGCAGGACCTGTTCACGGCGCCGGACGTGCGTGGTCAGGGTGTTGGCCGTGCGCTGATTCTCGGCGTGTACGACGCGGCGCAAGCGGCGGGTATCCACGAGGTTTACTGGCAGACGCACGAGACCAACCGCGCGGGTCGCCTGCTGTACGACAAGGTGGCAACGTACGCGGGCTACATCGTCTACGAACGGGAAGTCTGAGGCGCTCGAGGAACATGCCCACCCTTGACGCTGCGCGCACTGGCACTTCCGGCGGACACTTGAGCCTGCGACACTGCAGGCAACAGTCCAAGCGAGGCCCAGCCCCACATGTTGATCCGAGCCTGCAGATCGAAGATTCACCGCGCGACGGTGACCCGGGCCGACCTCGACTACGTCGGCTCGATCACCATCGACCAGGCGCTGCTCGACGCCAGCGACCTGCAGCCCTACCAGTACGTCAACATCACGAACGTCTCGAACGGCGTGTTCTGGCAGACCTATGTGATCGCCGCCCCCAAGGGCAGCGGTCGCGTCGAGCTGAACGGGCCGCCAGCGCGGCACTTCCAGGCCGGCGACAAGATCATCGTGCTCGGCGAGGCCTGGCTCGAGCCGTCCGAGCTCAAGGACCTCGACCCGAAAATAGTCATCGTCGAAGGCGACGAGAGCGCGAAAAAGCTGACGGACCGCAACCGGAAATTCCGGCTGCTCGCCCACAGCAAAGTTAGAAATTCTCCCCGCAAGAAGTCCTGATACGCGTTCGACGGCAGGAGACCCGCATGTCGACCATGACGAGGCAGAGCGTGCATTCAGCGAGCTGCAGTTGCGGCCAACTGCAGGTCACGACGACGGGTGAGCCCGTGCGCATCTCGGTCTGCCACTGCCTCGCGTGCCAGCGACGAACGGGCAGTGCCTTTGGTGTGCAGGCCCGGTTTCCGTGCGCTGCAGTGACGATGACCGGGCGCAGCACTCAGTACGTGCGCACTGCGGATTCCGGCAAGACCGTCACCTCCACGTTCTGCCCCGATTGCGGCTCCACCGTGTATTACGAGTTGGAAATCGTGCCCGGATTCATCGGCGTCCCGGTCGGCGGCTTTGCCGACCCCGGCTTCACGCCGCCGCAGGTCTCGGTTTACGACGAGCACCGGCATCCATGGGTGGGCTTGTCCGCGGATATCACCCCCGAATCCTGAAGGAGAACCCGATGATCGTCACGACCACTCCATCGATCGAGGGCAAGCGCATCACGCAGTACTGCGGCATCGTGAACGGCGAGGCCATCCTGGGCGCGAACCTGTTCAAGGACATTTTCGCCGGCATCCGTGACCTCGTCGGCGGACGCTCGGCCACCTACGAACGTGAACTGCAGCGCGCCCGCGACCTCGCGCTGGCGGAAATGCAGCAGCGTGCGCAGGAGGCCGGCGGCAACGCCGTCGTCGGCGTCGACCTCGATTACGAGGTGCTGGGCACCGGTAACGGCATGCTGATGGTGTCGGCGAGCGGGACGGCAGTGCTGGTCGAGTGACAACAGTGCAGGGCTCGACCAGGAGGTAACCGTGTTGCTTGGACTTCGTACGGCTATCTACCCTGTCAAGGACCTCGACGGAGCGAAGGCGTGGTACTCGACCGTCATCGGGCACGCGCCGTATTTCGATCAGCCGTTCTACGTTGGCTTCAACGTTGGCGGGTTCGAACTGGGTCTCGTGCCGGATGGCACGCCTGGCACGGCAGGTCCGCAGCCGCTCTGGGGCGTTGCGAACGCGGCCGACGCACTGGGCCGGCTGGTTGAGCTCGGCGCCGAAGTGCTGGAGGCGGTACAGGACGTCGGCGAGGGCATCCGCGTCGCCGCGGTGCGGGATCCATTCGGCAACCGGCTGGGCATCATCGAGAATCCGCACTTCCACTCCGGCAAGCCTTAGATCGCTGCAACGCTCAGACGAATGGGGGGAGCAATCGAATGGACTGGCATCAACGCCGGATCGCGGCGCGGCGGCGCGCGGTCGGCAAGTACGACGCGGCCGAAGCCCAGGCGTACGGCAAGCTGCAGGGACTCGGCTGGCTCACGGCCGACGAAGAGCACGCGTACCTCGCCGACCTGAGGCCGGTCCTGCAACTCGCACCCGGCGCCAGCGTTCTCGACGTGGGTGCCGGTACCGGAGTGATGTGCTCGATGCTGCGGCGGTTGCCGGGCATCGAACTCACGGCGCTCGAGCCCTCCGCGGCGATGCTCGCCATTCTGCAGGCAAAACCCGAGCTCGCAAACGTGAGAGCGATCAATGGGTTCTGCGATGAACCTCAGGACCATGATCGATTCGAGGCGGCGCAGTTCGACGTCATCGTGTCGCGGCAGGTCGTCAATGGACTCTTCGATCCGCTGCTCGCGTTCCATCACTGGCATCGCTGGCTGAAGCCCGCGGGCACCGTCGTCGTCATCGACGGACTCTACGGACGTGATGGCTGGGCCGGTCGCTGGGAGGAAGAAGTCGATGCGTTGCCGCTCTCGGCATCGCAGTCGATGGCATCGACGCCCTACCTGCTCGAAGCGTGCGGCTTCCACATCGAAGTTGCCGAGCGCATGGCGAACGTGAACGCGTTGCCGACGACGCGCACGCCACGCTACGTCGTCGTCGCTCGCAAGACGACTCGCTGAGTACGTTTGAGGCGGCGATTCGTCGTCGCCGTGACCGATCGAGCGCACCCGCTGTTCGATTCTTGCCTCAAGAGCGTTCCTGCCGCGTTGTGACGCGCGCAGCGTGCAACCCGCAGCGTGCGCCTGCATGCATCGCAGAAACGCTCTACGTCGCTGAGAATTCGTTTTAAGCGAAGAGGAGGGCGTCGACGATCTCGATCCAGTGCCGTACCGGCACCGGACTTGCCTGACGCAGGTGCTCGAGGCAACCGATGTTGGCGGTCGCGATCGCCGTCGGTTGGTCGCCGAGCAGCGAGTCGAGCTTGCGCGTGCGCAGCTCGCGCGAGAGTTCCGGTTGCAGGATCGAGTACGTGCCTGCCGAACCGCAGCACAGGGTCGGGTCGCGCGTCGCCACGAGTTCGCAGCCGGCGGCACGCAACAGTGCTTCGACCTTGCCCGTCGTCGACGATCGCTGCCCATGCTGTAGCGAGCAGGGCGCCTGCCAGGCGACGCGGACAGTCTCTCGCCTCTTCGTGTCGGTGGCGACCGCGACTGCGAGCGCCGCCGGATCGATGACTTCGCAGAGGTCGCGTGTCGCGGCGCCTACCCGCGCACCCGCCGCCGAGGTTGCCGCGTCTGCGTGTCGGAGCACGTGTCCGTAGTCCTTCGCGAACGTGCCGCAGCCGCTCGCCGTGCTGACGATCGCCTCACAACCTCCGTCCAGCAGGCGCTCGCTCGCCGCGACGTTGCGACGAACCTGGCTCAGCGCCGCAGCGGCTCGCCCGAGGTGGTGCTCCATCGCGCCGCAGCAGCCGACATCGCGCGCGGCGACCAGCGAGATACCCAGATGGTCGAGCACCCGGGCGGCTGCGGCGTTGATCTGCGGCGCGAGTCCGGGTTGCACGCAGCCTTCGAGCACCGCCACGCGGCGGGGATGCCGCGCCGTGGGCCAGGCGAGGGCATCGCGTGTCGCGGATCGGCCGTCGTTCTTCGCCGGCACCATCGCCTTGAGTGCGCCGGGCAGCACCGGGCGCATCGCCTGGCCGATCCGCACCAGCGGCGTGAACAGTTCGCGCCGGGTGGCGACCGTGGCGAGCGCAAAACGGACAAACCGCGTGCCCAGGTCACGCGACGACGGTGGCTGGCCCTCGATCAATTCGCGGCCAAGGTCGGCCAGCCTGCCGTACTGCACGCCCGACGGGCAGGCGGTCTCGCAGGCGCGGCAGGTCAGGCAGCGATCGAGGTGCGTGCGAGCGGTCTCGGTCGCGCCGCCGTGCTCGAGCATCTCCTTGACCAGGTAGATGCGGCCACGCGGGCTGTCGAGTTCGCTGCCGGTGACGCGGTACGTCGGGCAGGCCGGCAGACAGAACCCGCAGTGCACGCAGCTGCGCAGGAGGTCGCGTGCTTCCTGTGCGAGCGGCAAATCGGCGAGCGAGTCGGCGGGTTTGGAATGCATCGTCGCCGTCTCAGAGGTCCGTGTACATCCGGCCCGGGTTCAGGATACCGGCCGGATCGACACGCGCTTCACGGCGCGATGCAGGTCGAGCATCGGTGACGGCAACGGCGCGAAGACCTCGCCGGTC
>CAVWGG010000028.1:0-25618 GCA_963754535.1 uncultured Gammaproteobacteria bacterium | reverse complement strand
CATCCGCGAGACCGATGCGATCGCGCACGTGGTGCGCTGCTTCGTCAACGACGACATCGTGCACGTCGCGGGCAAGATCGACCCGTTGAGCGACATCGACGTCATCAACACCGAGCTTGCGCTTGCCGACCTCGACACCGTCGAGCGTGCGCACCGCCGCGCCGAGAAGGACGCCAAGACGGGCGACAAGGATGCCGTGCGCCTGCGCGACTTGCTGAAGCGCATGCAGGACCACCTAGATGCGGGCAAGCCGGCGCGCACGCTGCCGCTGGACCCGATCTCGGAGCGTCCGCTGCTGCGCGAGTACCACCTGATCACGATCAAGCCGCTGATGTACGTGGCGAACGTGGCCGAGGGTGGCTTCGAGAACAACCCGTTCCTCGACGCCGTGCGCGAGCGCGCGGCGACCGAGGGTGCGGACGTGGTTCCGGTGTGCGCGGCGATCGAAGCTGAAATCGCGCAGCTCGACGAAGGCGATCGTCTCGCCTTCCTCGAGGAACTGGGCCTGCACGAGCCTGGCCTCGATCGCGTGATTCGCGCGGCGTATCACCTGCTCGGCCTGCTCACGTTCTTCACGGCGGGCGTCAAGGAAGTCCGTGCCTGGACCACTCATGTCGGCGCGCTGGCGCCGCAGGCGGCCGGCGAGATCCACACGGATTTCGAGAAGGGATTCATCCGCGCCGAGGTGATCGCCTACAACGACTTCATCGCCTGCAAGGGCGAGCAGGGGGCGAAAGAGGCCGGCAAGATGCGGCTCGAGGGCAAGGAATACGTCGTGCGCGAAGGCGACGTGATGCACTTCCGCTTCAACGTCTGACTCTGGCCGCGTCCCTCTCCCACTGACATGGGAGAGGGAGCCACTGGCCCTAGTGCGGCACGCTGTCCTTCACTGCATCCAGCGCATCCATCAAGCCGAACTTCTTTTTCTTCTTCGGCTGTTCGGCGGGCGTGCCTTCGGCTGGCGCGCCTTCACCGCCCGTGGCGGAGCCATCTTCCATTGCGCCGCCACCGTCCATTGCAGGCATGCCCAGCATCGTGAACGCCACCGACTTGACGCGCACCTTCAGCGCCCATTCGGGCTCATAGGCAATCTTCGGGTCCGTGGGGCGCGGCGGATGGGCCAGGTTGAGTTCCGTGCCATACGCAATCATGCGCAACATCGCGCCCGCGGCTTCCTCGCCATCGCCGAAGATCCCCTTCGGCACGTCGCAGCGGGTCGTCGCCGGCGCCAGCAGCACCTTTTCTTTCAGCCACTGATCGACCGACTTGTTGGTCTGGTAGTCGACGAGGCCAAAGCCGGAGTCCGGCAGCTCGCTCGACGTCCACAGCGTCATTTCGGCTCCGTCGCCCGATGCGTCGCCCTTGCCGCCCATTGCCGCGATGAAGTAGCCGCGGGCCGTGGGCAGCGCCTGCCAACTCAGCTGCGTCACTCCTGCAACCTGCGCCTGCTGCAGGGCGATCGCGGGCATGATGTCCTGCGCGGGCGGCAACGTGAACTTGAAGCTCTCGGGCACGCCCTGGCCGCTGAACGCATGCGCGCCTGCAAACGACGAGCCTGCCGGCACGAGGCGGTTGTCGGTGGGGTTCGGCCAGACGGGACGCCCCGGGGCGGAGTGCGTGCCACGCTGCGTGGCGCGCCGTCCCTTGAAGATATCGCCGAACTCCTTGATCGTGCTCGTCTCGAAGTCCACGACCTTCGGTTGCCCCGGCCGGATGGCCGCGCCGCAACCCCAGTACAGCTTGATCTTGCCCTTGGGCTGCTCGGCCGGTTCCTCGATCGAATCGTCCCCGCGGTCGGTGGGCACCGGCTTGGCCTGCGGCAGCACCTTGAGCTGCAGCGTCGGCTCGAGCTTGCTGCCCGGAGGCACGGCCTGCAGAGCCTCTGCGAGGCTCGGGTTGCGACTGGTGCGCAGAGTGACGTCGACGTAGCTGCCGCTGCCGCCCGCGCGCGTCAGCCCGAACTGGTTCCCCTTCTTCTTGCCGCCGAACAGTGCCGACATCGGCGTGTCGCCGCCGCCGCCGCCCATCATCATGCCGGCCATGGCACCCATGCCGCCGGGCGACGCGAACGTGGCGATGTCGATCCAGCCCTGGGCAATCGGGGGCTTGTCGGGAGGGCGGACCGGCGCTGGCTGTTGCGCCCAGGTGGCCGGTGAGGCCGTGGCAGCGAGGCAGGCGCCGGCAATCAGCAGGCGCTGCACTTGGTCGAGGGATTGGCTCATGGCGACTCCTCCCTTGGGCAAGACGTGAGTTTCGACGCCTAGTTTGGCATGGCCGCGGTTCCGCCGACACATGCCGAAAGTCATCCCCCACCTTGACGCGGAGGCCGCCCCTCCGGACAATTCGCGGTCCCCAACGGCCCGCATCTCGCCGGCCACGACCCGAACCTCGTGGTGAGGTAGCTCAGACGGTTAGAGCGAGGGATTCATAACCCCTAGGTCGGGAGTTCGATTCTCCCCCTCACCACCATTTCCTCGCGGCACTGCTCGACGCAGATGCGACGATTCCGGACGGCTGGCAGCGCCGTCATTTTGCGTGCAACATTTGCCTGGCGCGCTAGTCATAAGCACGGATGCGGGGACGGCACGCAGGGAGCCAACTCTTGAATCAGGCTTGACCCAGGGAGGGGAAGTCAAATGAGCGCATACCAACCGTTGCGTCGTCTGTCCCTGTTACGTGGCGGACACTTCGGCAACGAAGCCGCCGCGGGCAGGCCCGTACGAGTCCATTGGTTTTACCCAGTCTGGGCCTTGCTCGCCGAACACGTGCGCCGCTCCGGCGCGCAATCGGTCATCGAGGTCGGCTGCGGCACTGGGGAGTTCGCGCGCCTGCTGCGCGATCTCGGCATCCCGGAATATCTCGGACTCGACACCAACGCCGCGCGGCTGGCGCAAGCCCGGGTCAATTGTCCGGAGTACCAGTTCGAGGTCGCCGACGTCTTCCTCACCAATCACCTGCGCGGCGAAAACTACGACGTCGCGGTGATGACAGGCTTCCTCGAGTTCGTGCGGTGGGATCTCGTCGCGCTCGAACTGGTGCGTCCGCATCGCCGCGTGCTCGGCACGGTCACTGCGGGTGACGAGCCGGGCCGTGTGCGGCAGTTCACTTCGGCTAACCAGGTGCTGGACCATTATTCGCCGGTGCTGCGGGAACTGCGCGTCGAACCGATCCATCTGCCGCACGGCCGCACCGCGTTCCTGTTCGACGGGATCAAGTAGCGTCCGGCGACCGCTCGCGCGACCGAGGCTGCCGATCCCAGGACTTCGATCGGCGCGAGAGGTACGAGTGCCACAGCAGTCGCGCGGCAACGGCGCGCCAGGGGGACCAGCGTGCGGCGAAAGCGGCCGCCTGGTCACTCGTCGGCACGGCGCTCAATCCGCGCACCTCCGCCATCGATTTGTGCAGCCCGAGGTCGCCCGGCGGCCATACGTCCGGGCGTCGCAACGCCATCAACAGGTAGACGCCTGCGGTCCACGGACCGATGCCGGGAATCTGCACGAGCGACTGGCAGGCCTCCCGGTCGGGCAAGCGTGCGATGCGCTCGAGCGACACGGCGCCGTTTTCCAGTTGGCCCGCGAGCCCGGCAACGTAACGGGCCTTCTGGCGCGTGAACCCAAGGGAAAGCAGTGCCGGTTCGCCGTGTGCGGCGACGCGTGCCGGCGTAACGGAACCTGCGCAATGCTGCTCGAGCTTCGCGAAAAGCGCAGCTGCAGAGGCCAGTGAAACCTGCTGCTCGAGAATGATCCGAACCAGCGTGGGGAAGCCGCGCGGCCGCGCCCAGAGCGGCGGCGGCCCGAATTCATCGACGATTCGTGCGAGGTGACGGTCGCGCGCGGCCAGTTCATGCACGCCCTTCAGCAGCGCTGCGTGTGTCAGGGTCGGATGGGCCACGTTTCTTCCTGGGCGGGTGCGCCTGGCGAGGATACCCGCCAGCGCAGCTCGCCGAAACGCTGACGACAGGACCCTGCGCGCCTACTCCTGCATCCCGTGGTACAGCAATCGCACCAGCAGGCGGACGCCGTCGTGGTCCTTCAGTTCGTGATAGCGCGGCCCCACGCGGCCACCGATGTCGCGGATGTCGTCCATCAGTTCGGGGTGGAACTGGCACGTGAACGAGCGCCGCACGCGATGCGTCTCCCAGTCCTTATAGTAGATCGCCGTCGTGCCGACTTCCGTCCAGTTGTGGGAATCCACGCGCGTCTGGCCGAGGATCTCCACGGCATACGGCAGGCTGAGCAGCCAGGCGACAGGGCTCACGGCGAGCACGTGACGCAGTGGCACGATGGTGTCGTGCAGCGTCTTGTATGCCCAGTTGGAGAAGAGCGTCGCTTCCTCGTTCACCTCGTCGGCGTGGAACATTTCGACGGCGATCTCGCGCTCGAACGACAGCACCTGGTCGATGACGCCTTCGAGTTCGTCCGCGACCAGCGCGTGCGTTTCGTGCAACTCGCGCGGGATGTGGGCTTCGTCGTCACGGCGTGCATAGGGCAGGAGCGCGCGCGTGCCGACCTCGACGTTCTCGTTGCTCGCGACTGCGAAATCCGGATCGTTCCAGCCGATGGCGCGCGGCTGGCCCTGCTTCACGACCTGCAGCTGGTCGCCCATGCGCGTGATGCGTTCGGCTGCACGCTGCAATGAGTTGAGCACGCGGCCGGAAGGGTCGAGCGGCAGCCGCGTCAGCTTGCCGATTTCGCGCACGGCGCGTTGCAACAGGCGGATGTGCGACGCGGCGGCCATCTGGTGGCCGAGGCAGATGAAGATGCTCGGGCCGCTCGCGGTCGAGCGGCGCAGCAGCAGCTGGTCGACCAGTGCCAGCATGTCGTCGAGGCCTGCGCTGGCGCCCTCGAAGCTGCTCGCATCGTGCACCGAAGGGCAGCCGCCCTGGACGATCGTGGCGATGCCTGCGCTCAGGATGTTGGCCAGCCGTTCGGGATTGCGGATGCCGCTCTGCCACACCGGGAACAGGATCGTGTCGGCGTCCGCGACCTGCTGGAAGATGTAGGCGATGTTCTTCGAGGCGCGGACCGGCTCGCCGCGCGGGTTGGTGCCGACACTGGCCCACGGTTCGACGACCGCGACGCTCTGCCGATAGATTTCCGGCATGTCGAGCAGCACGCGCAGGTGATCCTCGCTTTCGATCACTTTCTCGAGCGGCCGCGCGAGGCCCCAGTCGAAGACGCCTTCGTTGGCGAGCACGTCGCGACCCGGAAACGGCGTTGGCGACTTGCGGTCCTTGAGGAAGTAGCCGAGCAGGGCGTGCACCGACTGCGGGCTCGATGCATGACGGCCGAGAAGGCCGGGCAACGTGCGCCAGCCGAGGTACTCCGGGCTCAGGGTCTTCATCGCGGCAGCGTATTTTCTTGAGTGGCGCTCGGGAGCATCGTTGGACTTAAAGCAATCGCCGTGCCATCCCGTGCCTGCGGGGCATGTGCCGCACAACGTTCGATGAACCGGGCTGCTTTCGCTCGCGGCATCCAGGCTCGATTGCACCAAACCCGACACCGTCGGCACTCTCGTTGCGCGATCGTGGTGCGTCCCGCGCTTGCCAGTGCGCGGCGCGTCGGACAAAGTGCGCCATCGTTCTGCGCCGTGGGAAGGGATTCGATGTCTGCAGCTACCGACGCCAAGCTCGCCAACCGCATCCTGAGGGGGTTGGTATACGGCGCCGTCGCCGGTGTGCTCGTGCTGATCCTCGCGCCCCACGTCCCCGGCCTGCACGACGGCGCCAAGTGGGTGGCGACCAACGTCTTCGATCCGCTCGGGCAGGTGTTCCTGCGGATGCTCTTCTTCGTCGTGATCCCGCTCGTCTTCGCCTCGCTCGCCGGCGGCGTGGTCCAGCTCGGTGGGTTGTCCGACCTCGGGCCGCTCGCTGGCCGCACGTTCGCGCTGTTCTTCGCCAACATGGCGATTGCGGCGACGCTCGGCCTGCTGATGATGAACATCCTGAATCCGGGCGGCCGCATGGACCCGGAAACGTCGCAGCGACTGGTGCAGGAATACAGCTCGCAGGCGGGCCAGCATGTCGTGAACAGCGAGGCCCGGCCTCCCGTGACGGCGTCGACGGTCGTCGACATGTTCATGCCGAAGAACCTGTTCGGCGCTTTCGTCGGCAACCAGCGCAACATGCTCGGCGAGGTGCTGCCGCTCATCGTCTTCGCGATCCTGGTGGGAGCGGCTGGACTTGGCTTGCCGGAGGCGCGACGCAGGAAGCTGCTCGACGGGCTCGAGACCGTCAGCGAACTGATGACGGGCATCGTTCACTTTGCACTGAAGCTCGCGCCGTACGCGGTGCCGGCGATGATCTTCAGCGTCGTGGTGAAAGTCGGCTTCGACATCCTGGTCGCGCTCGGGCTGTTCGTGCTGGGTTGCGGCGCAATGCTGCTGCTGCACCTGTTCGGCACGATGTCGATCTGGCTCAAGTTCCTCGCGAAGCGCAATCCGCGCGAGTTCTTCGTCCAGATCAAGGACGTGCTGGTCACCGCATTCTCGACGAGCTCGAGCAGCGCCACGCTGCCCGCCGCACTGACGGCCTGCCGCGAGCGGCTGGGCATAGCGCCTTCGACCGCCGGTTTCGTCATGCCGCTGGGCACGACGATGAACATGAGCGGCACGGCGCTCTACGAAGGGTGCGTCGTGTTGTTCGTGGCGCAGGTGTTCGGCGTGCACCTCGGCCTGGCCGAGCAGGTCACGCTGGTGTTCCTGTCGGTCCTGAGCGCGGTGGCCGTCGCTGCGATTCCAGGGGGATCCTTGCCGCTGATCGCCGGTTTGCTGGTTGCCTTCGGCATCCCGGCCGAAGGCATCGGCATCATCCTCGGCGTCGACCGTCTGCTCGACATGACGCGCACCGTCACCAACGTCGGCGCGGACATGGTGACGACGGCGGTCGTCGATGCGCGGCAACGCGCGACTGGCCGCGCGGGTCGCGTCTAGCTGGCGCCGCTTCCCGTGTCCCTCGGCGCGGCCAGACCGTGCAGCGCACGCTCGATCGAATCGGGCGAGGTCGTGTCGACCGCGACGACGTGACGCAGTTCGTCGGGGCTGAACGGCTCCCAGTACGAGGGTTGCCGATCCAGTAACGAGACCGTGGCTTCCGAGGCGTCCGCGCCGGCGGTGGCCCGTTCGGCCACGCGTCGCTTGAGCACTTCGAGCGGCGCAGCACAGTGGACGATCAAGACCGCGGCCGCATGTTCACGGCCTGCTGCCAGGAAAAGTTCACGTTCGTCACGCCGCAGGCTGGCGGCGTCCACGATGACGCTCTCGTGGCCTCGCAGGCAGTCGGCGACGCAATCGCGCAACCGTTCGTAGGTGCGCTTGTTGAACTCGCGCGAATAGATGCCGGCGTCGGGCGCAGAGGCCGACGTGTCCAGGGGCTGCAAGCCCGCGAGTCGCTTGCGCTCGATGTCCGAGCGTACGATCAACGCCGAGCAGCGTTCAGCGATGCGCCGGGCGAGCCAGGTCTTGCCAGAGCCGGACAATCCCACCATCACGACAAGCCGGGGGCGCGGCCGCCCGATTTGTGACTCGGCCCAGTCGAGGTACTGGTGGGCAAGCGTCACGGCTCCTGTCGCCCCTGCTGAACCTGGCGGTCCGTTGCGTGCCTGCTGGCCGCGCAGCGCGGCAACCTTGGCCCGCACCAGCGCTCGATAGAGTTCGAAGTAGGGCAGCAGCGCAACGGCTGCGAAATCACCGGACGTCTCGAGCCACGCCTGCAACGCCTCGCGCCGCAAGTCAGCGCGGCCATGGACCGCGAGATCCATCGTCAGGAAGGCGAGATCGCTGGCGACGTCGATGAAGCGCAGTCCGGGGTCGAATTCGAGACCGTCGAAGGCCGCCAGCGTCCCTTGCCAGCGGACCACGTTGCCGCAGTGGAGGTCGCCGTGGCCCTCACGGATCCGGCCGTCCTGCCGTCGCTGCTCCAGCAGCGGCCGGCCGGCTGCGAACAAGCGTTGCGCATGGCCGCGCAGCAGCGCCAACTGTTGCGCCTCGTCGCGGCCGGGCAAGACCCGCGCGATCTCGTCGAAGTTGTCGAGCGTGATGCGATGCGCGTTGTCGGGTGTGCCGAACGTGCCAGCGCCGGCCGCGATTGCGGCCGTCGCATGCATCTGCGCGATGCGCTTGCCGAAATCCTGCAACTCGCCCGCCGCGACCGCGTCCGACTGCAGCAGGTGGGTGAGTTCGAGTTGTGGATCGAACTGCACCATCCGCAGCGCGTGCTCGAACGGCGGGCTGTCGGTGGCGCCGACCCGGGGTGCGGCGGGCGTTCCCGCGATCGGCACCACGTCCACATACAGCCCGGGCGCGTGGCGGCGGTTCAGGCGCAATTCTTCGCGGCACAGCGCAGCGCGGCGCTCGGCGGTCGAGTAGTCGATGAAGCTGAGCCGCAATGGTTTCTTCACCTTGTAGGCGAAGGGGCCCGTCAGGAACACCCAGGAGACGTGGGTCTCGATGCAGGCCACGGATCCGGGCACGGGATGCAGCGCCGCAAACGCAGCCGGATCCTGCATCGCGGCGGCGAAAGCAGCCTGTGCTGCGGGAGCATCGAGCGGGGAGTTGTATTGACCGGCGTTCACGCGAGATTCGGCTCTCGACGGGCGCTCCGGGCAGTGTACTCTTGCCACATATACGCCGGGTCCCTGCGATCAATACTGATGGTCCGCAGGCCCCGCGGCTCGACAATGAAAACGTCAACCAGGACCGTCCAACAGAGGGACTCAGCATCGTGACAATCCCTGTCCAGATCACCTTCAGACACATGGAAAGCTCCCCGGCCGTCGAGACTCGCGTGCGCGAGCTCACGGATCACCTGGGCACTTTCAGCGACCGCATCCAATCCTGCCGCGTCGTCGTGGATTCGCCGCATCGACACCACCACCAGGGCAAGGTCTTCAACGTGAAGGTCCAGCTCTCGCTCCCGGGCGACGACGTCGTCGTCGACATGGAACGCCCGGACCGCGATGGGCACGAGGACGTGTACGTCGTGCTGCGCGATGCGTTCGATGCCGCACGCCGCCAGCTGCAGCAGCGCATGTCAGCGCTGCGCGGCGAACCGTCGCTGCGTGAAAAGCCGGTCGCCTGACCGGCCCGTCCCGAGCGGCGCAGTGCCCTTGATATCGTGATGGACCCTGCGCCGCTGCTGTTCGCGCCGCTTGCATCGCGCGCCTTCGGCGAGCGCGTTGCAGCGTGCCTCGGTGCATCGCTTGCGCCGCTCGAGGAGCGCGACTACGAAGGCGGCGAGCACAAGTCCAGGCCGCTGGTCAGTGTTCGCGGGCGCGTCGTCTACGTCATTCAATCGCTGAGCGGCGACGACGCGGGCAGCGCCAACGATCGCCTGTGCCGCGCACTGTTCCTGATCGCGGCGCTGAAGGACGCTGGCGCGGCGCGCGTCACGGCCTGCCTTCCCTACATTGCCTATTCGCGCAAGGACCGTCGCACCAAGGAGCGCGATCCGGTCAACTCGCGTTACATCGCCCAGTTGCTCGAAGCCATGGGCGTCGATCACGTGATGGTGATGGACGTGCACAACGTTGCCGCATTCGAGAACGCGTTCCGTTGCAGCGTCGACCTGCTCGAAGCCGCGCCGCTGATCGCGGACAGGATTGTCGAGCAGGCGGGCGGCGGCAAAGTGACCATCGTGTCGCCGGATTTCGGCGGCGCCAAGCGCGCACAACGGGTGCAGGCGCTGGTAGCCGCGCGCTCGGGCGCCGAGGTCGAATTCGCCGTGTTCGAGAAGCGCCGTGAAGGCGGCGAGGTCAGTGGCGACCTCGTCATCGGTCCGGTCGCGGGCCGGCACGTGGTCGTGGTCGACGACCTGATCAGCGCCGGCACGACGATCCTCCGTGCGGCGCAGGCCTGCCGAACGGCGGGCGCGCTGTCGGTGACGGCTTTTGCGACGCACGGTGTTTTCGCGCCCGGTGCCGAGCGGCTGCTCGGTCCCGCTGGTCCCGATCGGCTGTACGTGACGGATACGCTGCTGCCGACGCGCCTGTCGCCTCCGCAGGGGGCTGAAGGCAAGCTGGTCGTCCTGCCTGCGTCGGCATTGTTTGCGGAGGCTCTGCGGCGCATCGGTGCGGGCGAATCCGTCGTCGCACTGCGTGAGATGGAGCGCAGGCCACGGAGCGCACCCCCATGAACGCAGCCCTCGGCCCCGCCGTCTTGAGCATCGATTCCGCATCGGGCACTGAAGAAAGGCTCGAACTCGATCCGGCACGCCTGGCGGCGGGCAGTCCGATGCCCGAACAATTCGTGCGCAATGCGTACACGGACGCCAGCGGCCGGTTCTTCGCGGGCATCTGGCGCAGCAGCGTTGGGGCCTGGCGGGTCAGCTACACCGAGAACGAGCTGTGCGTCCTGACCGCCGGTCGCGTCCGCATCACCGATGAGCACGGCCGGCAATCGACTTACGGGCCGGGCGACAGCTTCGTGATGCCGGCGGGATTCTCCGGCCTCTGGGAAGTCCTGGAGCCTGCCCAGAAGTTCTACGCCATCTACGAACCCCCCTCGGCCTGAGCCATCCGGGTGCGTCGCAGTGCACCCATGCGCTTCGCCGGTGCACCGGTCTGCTGCAATCCCGCGCCAATCCACGCGTTTTCGGATGGCACGCTTCCTGCACTGCAGGATGCCGAGCCGCGTCGCCGCGGGCGTTCGTTCTGAAAACGTATCGCCTCTGCTACACTTGCGGTGATGGTCGTTAAATATCTGTTGTTACTGAACAACAAAGGGGTACCTGAGATGAAATTGACCCATGGCCTGGCTGCGGTATCGCTCTCTTTGGCGGCGATGGCTGCGCAAGCTGAAGTTACTGGCAACGTCGCGGTGGTCAGCGACTACAACTGGCGTGGCATTACCCAGACCTCGCAGGACCCGGCGCTGCAGGGCGGTATCGATTACGCGCATGAAAGCGGCTTCTACGTGGGCGCCTGGGGCAGCAATGTCGATTTCGGCGACTGCTGCGACGAGAATGTCGAAATCGATATCTACACCGGTTTCCGCGGCGGCGACGCCATCACCTGGGACGTCGGCCTTGTTTACTACACGTATCCGGGCGCCGATGACATCGACTTCCCCGAAATCTATGTCGGTCTCGGCTGGGAATGGCTGAGCGGCAAGGTTTCGTACTCGAACGACTTCGGCAATTCGGGCGAGTCGGCGTTCTACTACGAAGCCAACGCATCGTATGAGCTGCCGGCCAACTTCGGCCTGAACGCGCACCTCGGCTACAGCGACGGCGACGCGATCGACCTGTTCTATGACGACGGCTACATGGACTGGGCGGTCGGCGTCACCTACGACTGGAGCAACTTCACGTTCGGGCTCAAGTACGCCGACGGCAGCGACCTGAAGATCCTGGACGGCACGCCGGACGACGTGAACAGCAGCGAAGGCGTGGCGATCTTCTCGGTCTCGACCTCGTTCCCGTGGTCGAAGGAATAAGATCCTCGGGCGTCGCGTGACGCACCAGAACGCGCCCCAGACGAAAAAAAGGCCCGGTCTCCGCAAGGAGGCCGGGCCTTTTCGCTTCCTCCGACTAACCCCTAACCGCGGCCGTCAGCCAAGCTCTTTCAGCACTCCACCGAGGATGCTGAAGACCTGGTCGATGTGCTGCTTCTCGATGATCAGCGGCGGCGACATCGCGATGATGTCGCCCGTCACGCGCAGCAGCAGTCCTTGCTCGAACGCGCGCACGAACGTGTTGTAGCCACGCAGGCCAGGCTTGCCCGGGATCGGGTCGAGTTCCACGGCGCCGATCAGCCCGAGGTTGCGCAGGTCGATCACGTGCGGCAGGCCCTTCAGCGAGTGCACGCCGTCGGCCCAGTACGGGGCCATGTCATTGGCGCGCGTGAGCAGGCCTTCCTTGCGGTAGATCTCCTGCGTCGCGATGCCCGCCGCGCAGGCCACCGGGTGGGCGGAATACGTGTAGCCGTGGAACAGTTCGATGGCGCCTTCCGGGCCCTGCATGAAGGCGTCGTAGATCTGGTCGCTCGCCGCGACCGCACCCATCGGTACGGCGCCGTTCGTGAGGCCCTTGGCCATCGTGATCATGTCCGGCTGCACGCCGAAGAAGCCGGTGCCGAACGGTGCGCCGAGTCGGCCGAACCCCGTGATGACCTCGTCGAAGATCAACAGGATGCCGTGCCTGGTGCAGATGCTGCGCAGTCGCTCGAGGTAACCCTTCGGCGGGATCAGCACGCCCGTCGAGCCGGCGACGGGCTCGACGATCACGGCCGCGATGTTGCTCGCGTCGTGCAGTGCGACGATGCGTTCGAGTTCGTCCGCGAGGTTCGCGCCGTGCTCGGGCATGCCCCGCGTGTACGCGTTCTTCGCGAGATCGTGCGTATGCGGCAGGTGGTCGACGCCCGGCAGCATCGAGCCGAACCACTTGCGATTGTTGACCATGCCGCCGACCGAGATGCCGCCGAAGCCGACGCCGTGGTAGCCGCGCTCACGGCCGATGAAGCGCGTGCGTGACGCCTCACCGCGAGCGCGGTGATAGGCGAGGGCGATCTTGAGCGCGGTGTCGACCGATTCGGAGCCGGAATTGGTGAAGAACACGTGGCCCATGTCCTTGGGCAGCCAGCCCGCCACCTCGTTCGCCAGCTGGAACGCTGTCGGGTGACCCATCTGGAACGGTGGGGCGTATTCCATCGTCGCGATCTGCCTGCTGACCGCATCGCTGATTTCCTTGCGACCGTGGCCCGCATTCACGCACCAGAGGCCCGCAACCGCATCGAGGATCTGGCGCCCTTCCGGCGTCCAGTAATGCATGCCCTCGGCTTTCGCGAGCATCCGCGGGTTGGCCTTGAACTGCCGGTTGGCCGTGAACGGCATCCAGAAGGCTTCCATCTCGTCACGGTGCAGCGGTGCGGGGGCATTCATGGCAGGGTTCTCGATTGATGGGTTGACGGGCCGATGATAAGAAAAATTGACACTTGGCTCAAATGGACGTGAAATTCGGCCTGTTTTGGGCCCTTGTGTGCAGGATATTGAACACCCCGTGAGCGAGCTCAGTATCGACGTCGGTGCCCACCTGCGGGCGGTGCGCACCATGTACGGCCTTTCGCAGCGCGAGCTGGCGAAGCGCGCCGGCGTCACCAACGGCCTGATTTCGCTGATCGAGCAGAACCGCGTGAGCCCGTCGGTCAGCTCGCTCAAGAAGGTGCTCGACGGCATCCCGATGTCGCTGGCCGAGTTCTTCACCCTCGATTTCTCGGCCAGCCCGCAGGTCTTCTTCCGCAGCGACGAGTTGCCGGTCATGGGCGACCGCACCGTGACCTACAAGCTGGTGGCGGCGCGCCGGCCGAACCGGGCCATGGCGGTCCTGCACGAGCACTATGCACCGGGCGCCGACACGGGCGCCGACATGTTGCGGCACGAAGGCGAGGAGGGCGGCGTGGTCGTCCGTGGACGCATCGAACTCACCGTCGGCGCCGAAACCCGCCAGCTCGGTCCCGGCGACGCCTATTACTTCACCAGCGCGATCCCGCACCGCTTCCGCAACACCGGAGCCGAGCCCTGCGAGATCATCTCCGCCAATGCGCCACCGACCTTCTGAAACGGCGACAATGCACCCTTGCGTGACGTTGCCGCCGGCAACCAGGTACAGCGAAGTCCCATGAACCAGACAGCCACCCCCACCGTGCAGGACTGGCGCGCCCGCGCCGCCGCACTCGCGATCCATGGCCAGGCCTTCATCGATGGCCGCTACGTCGCCGCCGCCAGCGGCGAGACGTTCGACGACGTCACGCCGATCGATGGCCGCGTGATCGCGCGCGTCGCCTCGACCGACAAGGCGGACGTCGAGCGCGCCGTTGCCGCGGCACGCCGGGCGTTCGACAGCGGTGTCTGGTCGAGGCAGCCTCCGCGCGAACGCAAGCGCGTACTGCAGCGATTCGCCGAGCTGATCCTCGCGCACCGCGACGAGCTGGCGCTGCTCGAGACCCTGGACATGGGCAAGCCCATCTCCGACAGCCTGGCCGTGGACATTCCGGCCACGGCGCGTTGCATCGCGTGGTACGCCGAAGCGGTCGACAAGGTGTACGACGAGGTGGCGCCGACGGCGTACGACCAGCTCGCACTGATCACGCGCGAGCCGATCGGCGTCGTCGCCGCGATCGTGCCGTGGAATTTTCCGCTGATCATGGCCGCGTGGAAGATCGGTCCGGCGCTCGCCGCCGGCAATTCGTTCATCCTCAAGCCGTCCGAGAAGTCGCCGCTTTCGGCGATTCGCCTCGCAGCGCTCGCCGCCGAGGCCGGCATTCCCGACGGCGTGTTCAACGTGCTGCCGGGTTACGGCCACACGGCCGGGCAGGCGCTGGCACTGCACATGGACGTCGACTGCATCGGCTTCACCGGCTCGACGCGCACCGGCAAGCTCATGCTGCAGTACTCGGGGCAGTCGAACATGAAGCGCGTCTGGCTCGAGTGCGGCGGCAAGTCCCCGAACATCATCCTGGCCGACTGCCCGGACCTCGATCGCGCGGCGGCAACCGCGGCTGGTGCGATCTTCTTCAACCAGGGTGAGATGTGCACGGCCGCCTCGCGCCTCGTCATCGAAGAGAGCGTGCGCGACCGCGTGCTCGAGAAGGTGGTCGAGGCGAGCCGTGCGATGCAGCCGGGCGACCCGCTCGATCCCGCCACGCGCATGGGCGCGATCGTCGACGAGATCCAGACGAAGTCCGTGCTCGGCTACATCGACTCGGGCAAGGCCGAAGGCGCGGCCGTGCTGGCAGGCGGGCAGCGCGTGCGCGAGCAGACCGGCGGCTGCTACATCGAGCCGACGGTCTTTGCGAACGTGACGACCGGCATGCGCATCGCGCGCGAGGAAATCTTCGGGCCCGTGCTCGCGGCCATCACCGTCAAGGACGCCGAGGAGGCCGTGCGCGTCGGCAACGGCGTCGAGTACGGTCTCGCAGCGGCGGTGTGGACCCGCGACATCGGCAAGGCGCATCGCATCGCGAAGTCGCTGCGCGCCGGCATGGTCTACGTGAACTGCTACGACGCCGACGACATCACCGTGCCGTTCGGCGGTTTCAAGCAATCGGGTACCGGCCGCGACAAGTCGCTGCACGCGTTCGACAAGTACACCGAGCTCAAGACCACGTGGATCGACCTTTCGCAATGAGCGGCTACAGCAACGTAACGTTCGACGAGATCGAGATCGGCGCGACCGCGAGCGCCGAACGCGTGGTGGGCCAGACCGAGATCGAGGCGCTGCTGCTGGTGTCGGGCGACGTCGTGCCGTTCAACGTCGTGGAAGGCGTTTCCGTCGAGCCGAGCGACCTGTGCGTCGAGGCGGTCGCAGCGGAAGCCATCATCTCGGGCATGCTGGAGCGCAGGCTGCCCGGCCCCGGCACACGCATCGTCTCGCAGCAACTGGAATTCAACGGCGTCATCCGTGTGGGCGACCTCGTCCGCGCTACCGTGACGGTCCGCGAGAAGGCGACCGAGAATCGTCGCGTGCTGTTCGACTGCACGGTCGACTCTGCGGGTGAGTCGGTGCTCCGCGGCACGGTCATCGTCGAGGCGCCCCACCGCAAGGCGTCCTTTCCCGAACTGTCGCGTCCGGAATTCATGATCCGGCGCAATGACGTGTTTGCCCGGTTGCTGAGGCAGTGCGAGCCGCTGGCGGCGGTCTCGTGCGCGGTCGCGCATCCGTGCGATCCTGATTCGCTGATGGGTGCGCTCGAAGCGGCCAGGCTGAACCTGATCGTGCCCGTGCTCGTTGGCCCGGCGGCGCGCATCCGCGCGCTCGCCAGTGGCTTGAACCAGGACATCTCGAACTATCGGCTCGTCAACACCGAGCACAGCCATGCCTCGGCAGAGGCCGCGGTGTCGCTCGCCCGCAGTGGTGAAGTCGAAACGCTGATGAAGGGCAGCCTGCACACCGACGAGATCATGGCGGCGGTCGTGTCGTCGCAGGGCGGCCTGCGCACCGAGCGTCGCGTAAGCCACGTGTTCGTCATGGACGTGCCGGCCTACGACCGCATCCTGTTCGTCACGGACGCCGCGATCAACATCGAACCCTCGCTCAAGGAAAAGGCCGACATCGCGCAGAACGCTATCGACCTCGCGCGCAGCCTGGGCATCGAGACCCCGAAGGTTGCCATCCTCTCGGCCGTGGAAATGGTCAATCCGGACATCAACTCGACCATCGATGCCGCGGCGCTGTGCAAGATGGCGGACCGCGGCCAGATCCGCGGCGCCATCCTCGACGGGCCGCTCGCATTCGACAACGCGATCAGCGAGATCGCGGCCCGCACCAAGAGCATCCACTCGCCGGTCGCCGGCCGCGCCGACATCCTGCTCGTGCCCAACATCGAGGCCGGCAACATGCTGGCCAAGCAGTTGCAGTACTTCGCCGGTGCCGACAGTGCGGGCATCGTGCTCGGTGCGCGCGTGCCGGTGATCCTGACGAGCCGCGCCGACAACGTGCGCATGCGCATCGGCTCGGCGGCAGTGGCCAAGCTCGTCGTCCACGCGCGTCGCGCGGCGGCACCCCCGTACAAGTGACGGTCATGTCGGCCAGCGACGAACGCGCGATCCTGGTGCTGAACGCGGGATCGTCGAGCATCAAGTTCTGCATCTTTCGCCTCGTCGGCGGGGAAGCCGTGCGCGGTTTGCGCGGGCAGGTGTCGGGACTAGGCACCGTGCCACGATTCACCTCGCGCCGGGACGGCGGGCCAGTCATCGATATGCAGTTCGCGCCTGGCCCGATGAGTCACGCCGATGCGCTCGACCGCCTGCTCGAGGCGGCGCATGCGGAACTCGGCGATGCACGCATCGTCGGCGTCGGTCATCGCGTCGTGCACGGCGGTCTCGAGTTCATGGCGCCGACGGCGGTCGACGCGGCCGTGCTGCAGCGCCTCGATCAATACGTGCCGCTCGCGCCGCTGCACCAGCCGCACAACCTCGCGGCGATCCGCGCGCTGCTGGCGCGATTGCCCGGCGTGCCCGAGATCGCGTGCTTCGATACCGCGTTCCACCGCAGCATCCCGGACGTCGCGCAGCGTTTCGCCTTGCCGCCGCGGTTCGCCGCGGCAGGCGTGCGGCGCTACGGATTTCACGGGCTGTCGTACGAGTACATTGCCTCGCAATTGCCTGCCGTCGATGCCCGCGCCGCAGCGGGACGCACCGTGGTGTTTCACCTGGGCAATGGGTCGAGCATGTGCGCCATGCACGCGTGCAGGAGCATCGCGACCACGATGGGTTTCACCGCGGTTGACGGCCTGCCGATGGGCACGCGCTGCGGCGCGATGGATCCGGGCGTCGTGCTGTTCCTGATGGACGAGATGAAGCTCGGGCCACGTGAGATCGAGCGGTTGATCTACAACGAGTCGGGTCTGCTCGGCATGTCAGGCGTGTCGAGCGACGTGCGCGACCTGCTGGCAAGCAGTGAGCCGGCTGCGTCGCTCGCACTCGATGTGTTCGTCTATCGTGCCGGGCGCGAGCTAGGCTCGCTCGCCGCCGCGCTGGGCGGCCTCGACGCAATCGTCTTCACGGCGGGCATCGGCGAAAACCAGGCCGAGATCCGGGCGCGCATCTGCCGGCGGGCGGCCTGGCTGGGCGTGCAGATGGATCCCGCCGCCAACGACCGTCATGGGCCGCGAATCTCGACGGCGGGCAGCGCGACTGCTGCGTACGTGATCCCGACCGACGAAGAAAGCATGATCGCGCGGCACGTCATGCGCGTGCTGCAGGCCTGACGCGGCGAAAGCCTCGCACGCCCGTGGCGCTCCCGCGCGGTCCGCTGTGCCCTGCGCTGGAGCGTTGCCGCCAGGCGCCGATTGGTCCGCAGGGACCGGCTTCGCTAGACTGACCGGTCTTCACGCCCCGGAGCCCGCGATGAAAGTCACCGTTGCCGCGACCCAGTTCGCCTGCACGCCGAATGCCGCCGAGAACATCGCCAGGGCCGAGTCGATGGTGCGGCAGGCGGCCGCCAGGGGTGCACAAGTCATTCTTCTGCAAGAACTTTTCGAGACCCCGTACTTCTGCAAGGACCACCTTGCAGCGCATTTCGCGCTGGCCCACCCGCTGCCGGACAACCCGGTCGTGCGCCGTTTCCAGGGCCTCGCGAGGGAACTCGGGGTCGTGCTGCCGATCAGCGTGTTCGAGCGCGCCAACAACGCGTACTACAACTCGCTGGCGATGATCGACGCCGACGGCGAGGTGCTCGGTATCTACCGCAAGTCGCACATTCCGGAAGGTCCAGGCTACCACGAGAAGTTCTACTTCTCGCCGGGCGACACGGGATTCAAGGTGTGGAAGACGCGCTTCGGCACGATTGGCGTCGGCATCTGCTGGGACCAGTGGTTCCCGGAAGCCGCGCGCTGCATGGCGCTGATGGGGGCGGACATCCTCATGTATCCGACGGCGATCGGTTCCGAACCGCAGGACCCGGCCCTCGATTCGCGCGACCACTGGCAGCGCTGCATGCAGGGCCACGCGGCGGCCAACGTGATGCCGCTCGTCGCGTCCAACCGTATCGGCCTGGAGCAGGGCCAGAAGTACGAGATGACGTTCTACGGCTCGTCGTTCATCGCCGACAGCACGGGTGGCAAGGTCGTGGAGGCCGACCGCGAGTCGGAGGCCGTGCTCACCGCCACGTTCGACCTCGACCAGCTGCGCATGCAACGTCACTCGTGGGGCGTCTTCCGCGACCGGCGTCCCGAACTCTACTACCCGATCCTCTCGCTGGACGGCCGTGCCCCGGGCTGAACGCAAGCCGGACACCGCAGCGGCCATTGCGCTGCAGTCGCAATCGTTGCGCGGTCCCGTCGCCTGCGTCGATCTCGAGACGACGGGCGGGATGGCGGCACAGCACCGCGTCATCGAAGTCGGCATCGTCCTGCTCGAGCACGGCGAGGTCGTCGAGGAATGGAGCACGCTGGTGCATCCCGGCATCCGGATTCCGTCATTGATCGCGTCGTTCACCGGCATCGACGACTCGATGGTGGCAGACGCGCCGCCTTTTGCCGACGTGGCGCAGGAAGTGCGGCGCCGGCTCGAGGGCAGGCTGTTCGTCGCTCACAACGCGCGTTTCGATTACGGCTTCCTGCGCGCAGAATTCCGCCGGCTGGGCGTGCGGTTTGCCGCGCCGGTGCTGTGCACCGTGAAGTTGTCGCGTGCGCTCTATGCGGAGCACCCGCGCCACAACCTCGACACCCTGATGGACCGCTTCGGTCTCTCGTGCATGGCCCGGCATCGGGCACTCGGCGATGCGCAGGTGCTGCCCGCGTTGATTGCGGCGATGGAGAACCAGCGCGGAGTCGACTTGATGCACGCTGCGGTGGCTCATGCGCTGCGCGAGCCGCGATTGCCGCCGCACCTGCCGCCGGAACTCGCCGACGACCTGCCGGAAGGTCCGGGCGTGTACCTGTTCCGTGGCGAAGGCGGGACGCTGCTGTACGTCGGCAAAGGCCGCAACATCCGCAGTCGCGTGTTCGATCACTTCGCCGCCGAGCACCGCTCCGGCAAGGAATCGAAACTCACGCAGCAGGTCCGCCAGGTGGAATGGATCGAGACGGGAGGCGAACTCGGGGCGCTGCTGCTCGAGTCGCGCCTGGTGAAGGAACTCTCACCAACGGGAAATCGCCGCCTGCGCCGTAGTGCCGGCGACTGCGTCGTGCGCCTGCGCCATGACGGGCAGGGCCTGCGGCCGGAAGTCGTGCCGATCGAAGACGCGGCCCCGGGCCTCGACGCCGATCCCGTCTTCGGCCCGTTTCGGGCCGAGAAGGACGCGTGGCGTGCCATCGTAGGCAAGGCACGGGAAGCCGGGCTGTGCCTGAAGACGCTGGGCCTGGAAGCGGGCGAGGGCAGTTGCTTCGCCTATCAGGTCAGGAAGTGCCGCGGCGCCTGCATCGGCAAGGAGCCGCGCGCACTGCACGATGCCAGGCTGCAGATGACGCTTGTGCCGCTGAAGTTCAAGCCGTGGCCGTTTGCGGGTGCCATCGGCATCCGCGAGCCCGCGCCCGCGGCGACCGGAGTCCAGATTCACGTGATCGACCGCTGGCGCCACCTCGGCACGGCGCGCGACGAAGATGAAGTGCAGGCACTGTTGCGCTCCGCCGGCGACGCTGTGTTCGACGCGGATAGCTATCGCATCATCGGGCGCGCGTTGCAGGACGTGCGGCCCCGCGACCTGATGCAGTTTCCTGCGCGGCGGGAGCCCGTTTGACCGACACGACCACGCCAGAACCACGCTACCGCTTCTTTGCGGCCTGCCCACTCAACGTCGCGGACATGCTGTCTGCTGAGTTGCGCCAGCACGGCGTGGACGTCGTGCGCGAACATCCCGCCGGCGTCAGCTTCGAAGGACCGCTGGCGAGCGCCTACACCGCCTGCCTGCAGGCACGCACTGCGAGCCGCGTGCTGCTGACGCTCGCCGATCTCAACGCCAGCGATCCCGACGTGATGTATCGCGGCCTGCTCGAACTGCCGTGGGAAAGCCACGTGGGTTCGGACGGCACGTTCGCCGTCGACGTCGTGGGCGAATCCCCCGGGTGGCTGCGCCACACGCAGTTCGCGGCGCTGCGCGCCAAGGACGCGATCGTGGACCGGATGCGCGAGCACACGGGCGAGCGGCCCAACGTCGACCTGGCCTCGCCGGACCTGCGCGTCAGCCTGCGTTTCGCCAAGGAGCGCGTCACCGTCGGCATCGACCTGAGTGGCGAGCCGCTGCATCGGCGCGGCTACCGGCAGACGGGCGTCGAAGCGCCCCTCAAGGAGAATCTCGCCGCTGCACTGCTGCTGCGATCAGGCTGGGCGACGATGGCGGCAGAGGGCGCTGCGTTCTATGACCCGATGTGCGGTTCGGGCACGCTCGTGATCGAAGCGGCGATGATCGCCGCCGGGATCGCACCGGGCCTGCTGCGGCGCCGGTTTGGTTTCGAGCGCTGGCTGCAACACGATGAAGAGCTGTGGCGTGGACTGCGAACTGCCGCGGAGAACGCGCGCAAGCTCGAGGTGCTCGAAGGCGGGCGCTGTGCGGGCAGTGATCGCGACCAGACCGCGATCCGCGCCGCGATCGCCAACGCCAACCGGGCCGGGCTCGGCAACCACCTGCTGTTCGATCGCCGCGATCTCTCGAACCTGCCGGCGACGACTCACGCCACCGGTCTCGTCGTGGTGAACCCGCCGTACGGCGTGCGCATCGGCGATCCGGAAAAGATCGAGGCACTCTACGCCAGCCTCGGCGACAAGCTGCTGCGCTGCTTCCCTGGCTGGGAGGCGGGTGTCTTCACCGGTGATCCGCCGCTCGGGCGCGCGCTTGGCCTGCGCGCGTATCGCACGCACACGTTCTACAACGGCGCGATCGAATGCCGGCTGCTGCGCTTCCACCTCGACGAGTCGGCGAAAGAGCCCGACCCGGTGCAGGTGCGCGCTGCGCGGCTCGAGGCCGCCCGCGAACGCCCCGGATCGTCGATGTTCGCGAACCGGCTGCGCAAGAACTACACGAAACTCGCCGGCTGGGCGCGCCGCAGCGACGTCGCCTGCTACCGCGTCTACGACGCCGACATGCCGGAGTACGCGTTCGCCATCGACGTCTACGGCAACGACGAACGCTGGGCCTGCGTGCAGGAGTACGCGGCGCCGTCGAGCATCGCGCAGGAGTCCGTGCGCGCCCGTCGCGACGAAGCGCTCGCTGCCATTCCGTCGGTGCTGGAAATTGCGCCGGAGCGCATGTTCCTGCGCGTCCGCAAGCGGCAGAAAGCCGGCGAGCAGTATGAAAAGCTCGACGCGGAGGCGCAGTACCACGTCGGTCCGTGAAGGCCGCTATCGCTTCCTGGTCAATTTCACCGACTACCTCGACACCGGGCTGTTCCTGGACCACCGCATCACACGCAGCGACTCGGTGAATGGGCGAAGGGAAAACGCTTCCTGAACCTCTTCGCGTACACCGGTGCGGCGACCGTCCATGCGGTGGGCGGCGGCGCGATCGCCTCGACCACCGTCGACATGTCGAAGACCTACCTCGACTGGGCCTGGCGCAATCTCGATCTCAACGACCTGCGTAGCCCGGCGCACGAGTTCATCCAGGCGGATTGCCTGGCGTGGCTCGAGGCGCAATCGCAGCAGATCCGCCCGCCGGCCTACGACCTCATCTTCATCGACCCACCGACGCACTCACGTTCCAAGCGCATGCAGCGTGAGTTCGATGTGCAGATGGATCACGGCTGGTTGCTGCTGACGGCAGCGAAGCTGCTGGCGCCGGGCGGCACCATCGTGTTTTCGAACAATTTCCAGAAGTTCAAGCTCGATGGAGCGACGCTGGAGCACTTCGAGGTGGATGACATCACCCGCTCGACGATTCCAGAGGATTTCGCCCGCAACCCGAAGATCCACGTGTGTTATGTCCTGCGGCCAAAGGTGCCTGTGCTTGCGCGCCGGTGAGGCGGTGCGATACTGCTCGCTGCCCGCGCGCGCTGCGGCGCGCAGTCACCGGAGATTCAGGATGAACAGGATTACGCAGGCCTGCGCGGCCATCGCGCTCGCGCTGGCATTGTCACCGGCGGTGTTCGCCGACCCGCCCGCGGACAAGGGCAAGCAGAACCAGGGCCAGGTCGTCTCCGAGTGTAATCACCGCGCCAACGAACGCAACCTGAAGGGCCAGGAGCGCAAGCAGTGGACCGAGTGGTGCGAGGAGCGTGGCAGCAGCCACAATTACGACTACAAACGGTACAGCACCGATCGCAATTGTTACCAGAAGGCCGATAACAAGGGCCTGAGCGGCGACAAGCGCCGCAAGTTCATCAACGATTGCCTCGACAGGCCCAACAGGTACTGAGGTCCGGACGGCCCGTGGAGATCTTCAAGACATTCACGCTCGAGAGCGCGCATCGCCTGCCGAACGTGCCGGCAGGGCACAAGTGCGCGCGGGTTCACGGGCATTCGTTTCGCGTCGAGCTGCACGTCAGTGGGCCGGTGGACCCGCACCTCGGCTGGGTGATGGACTTCGCCGGGATCAAGCAGGCGTTCGAGCCGCTGTTCCAGCGGCTCGACCATCGGTACCTCAACGACGTGCCCGGGCTCGACAATCCCACCAGCGAAAACCTGGCGCGCTACATCTGGCGGGAACTCAAGCCGGGCCTGCCGCTGCTGTCCCGTGTCGTCGTGCACGAGACGTGCACGAGCGGAGCCAGCTGTACGGGCGAGCCAGGCTGAAGTCCTGGGCAGGCGCCGGCTGTGGGCGCGCCTGCGCGCTTGACTTCTTTTCGGGTAATGTAGGCACATCCCCCGTTTACGGACACAACCATGCACCACGTTTCCCTTCGCATCCTGCTTCTTGCTGCATTCGCACTGGCAGTGACTGGTTGCGGCCAGTCGAAAGCCCCCGCGCCCGAAGCGTCTGCCCCCGTGGCGCAGACCGCTCCCGCGGACGACGCAGCGGCCCAGGCGGCGGCAACGGAAGCGGCGGCAGCGCAGGCCGCCGAACTCGCGGCGAAGGAAAGGGAACTCGCCGAGCGCGAGACCGCGCTGAAGCAGAAGGAACTCGAAGCCGAGCTCGCGAAGCGTGATGCGGAGTCGGCGGCCGCTGCGGCCGACGCGGCCAGGAAGGATGCCGCTGCCAAGCAGGCTGCCGCGAAGAAGGCGAGCACGGCCAAGCCAGCGACGGCCGGCGCGGCAGCTGCAACTCCGAAAACGGCCCCGCCGATTCTCGTCCCGGCCGGCACCCAGCTCGCGATCGAAGTGATCACGCCGTTGAGCACGAAGACGAACAAGGTGGGCGACAGCGTCGATGCGCGACTCGCGTCTGATCTCATGATCGGCGACCGGCGCGCCGCGAAGGCAGGGGCATCCGTGCACGGCACGGTCACCCAGGTGATCTCGGGCAGCAACAAGATCGGCGGCATCCCGACGCTCGGCGTGACGTTCGATTCACTCGTCGCCAATGGCGCGAGCGTGTCCATCAACGCGCCCTTCACGAAGACCACCAAGAGCGAGACAGGCAAGGATACGGCCAAGATCATTGGCGGGGCGGCGGCCGGCGCAATCATCGGTCACCAGGTCTCGTCCAAGAACGGTGCCGTCGTCGGTGGCCTCCTCGGCGGTGGAGCCGGTACGGCCGTGGCACACGAGACAGGCGGCGACGCGAAGCTGGCCGCGGGCAAGGTCATCACGGTGGCGACGCAGTCGTCGTTCGAGGTCAGGCCCTGAGGCTGGCGTTTCCTGCACGGCGTCACCGCATCGCTGCGGTGACGGCTGGCATCAATGCCGGGCCGAGGGTCCACGCTTGAGTCTGCATCGTGTCATCGCGCATGCCAGGAAGCAGGAATGGACCGTGATCGGCATCGACCTGGTCATCGTCATCCTGGGCGTCTTCATCGGTATCCAGGTCTCGAACTGGAACGTCGAGCGGGAGACGAACGCGCGCGGCGCGCTCTTCGCCGAGCGACTCAAGGCGGACCTGCAGGAGGAGGCCTGGTATTACCAGCTGCAGATCGAATACAGCCGCGATGTGCTCGCCAACGCGGAAAGGGCCGTTGCAGGACTCGCCGGCAAGGCGGCCGATGCAGACGAGGCGCTGCTGATCACCGCGTACCGCGCGACCCAGTACAAGCAGAAAGCGCGACGACCGGTACGTCGGTACCGGCGACTACAAAGGCCTCGACGACCTGATCGATTATCCGTGCAGCACCGGGCTGCCGGCGCAGGAGATCGACGGAGCAGTGACGGCGCTGCGAGCCAACGCGACGCTGGTTCCGCTGCTGCGCCTGCGCATTGCCGACATTGAAACGCGATTGGTCGACCTGACCGGTAACAACAGGGAGATCATGCAAGGCCTGCAGGCCATCGCGGCCGAAAGGCGCTGAACGGCCGGTGAACCCGAAGGATCAGAGCAGGTCCTTGAGCCGGAACCAGAGCATCGCCAGCACGAGTCCCGGCATGCGCAGGGCGGGGCCGCCCGGGAAATCGTGGTGCTTGAGCTTGGTGAACAGGTCGAAGCGCTCGGCCTGTCCCGCGATCGTCTCGGCCACCATCTGCCCGGCGATGCCGGTGAGTGCGATGCCGTGGCCCGAGAATCCCTGCAGGTAATACACATTCGGCGCGATGCGCCCGAAGTCCGGCGCGCGGCTCATCGTGATGTCGACGTGCCCGCCCCAGGCGAAATCGATTTTCGCGTCGGCGAGCGACGGGAAAACCTTGAGCATCCGCACGCGTGTGGCTTTCGCCGTGTTCAGCGCATCACGCCCGGAGTAACTCACCCTTCCGCCGAACAGCAGGCGGTGGTCGTCCGACCGGCGGAAATAATCGAGCACGAAGTTTACGTCCGACACGGCGACGTTCTCGCGCATCAGCGACTCGATGCGCGCCTGCCCCAGCCGTTCGGTGGCAATGATGTACGTGCCGACCGGCATGATGCGGTCGCGCAGCTTCTTCGAGATCTTCTCGTCGATGAAGGCGTTGCAGCACAGCGCGACGTGTCGCGCGCGGACGGAAGCGCCGCTGGCCGTGCTCAGCCTCACGGTCGCGCCGTGCTCGATACCGACGACCATCGAGTTCTCGAAGATCTTCACACCAGCCGCCTGGGCGGCGGCCGCGAGCCCCAGCGTGTAATTCAACGGATGCAGGTGCCCGCTGCGGTCGTCGCGCAGCCCGCCGATGTAGCGATCGGTCTCGAGCA
>CAVWGG010000027.1:0-153317 GCA_963754535.1 uncultured Gammaproteobacteria bacterium | reverse complement strand
GACCGAGAACTGGCAGCACTTCGGATCGCTGCTCGAACAGCCGGGCGGAGATCGTGCCCGCGGCGTTCGGCAATGACGCCGGCATCGTCGGTGCCGCAATGGCGGCGATGCAGTTGGGGCGCTGACAAGCCCGTTCGGCGTGCCTGTATTCGCTTCGAGCCCCGTCACCGAAACGGGTTGGTCGTTACTGCGCGTTCAGCTAAGAAGCAGACGTCCGCGTAGGCTCACTATCGGCCAGAAGCGGCCGGTCGCATGAAGTCCGGAATCATCGGAAAGTCCAAAATAAGTTGTCGGGGAGTGCGGCCCGCCTTTACATTCATGTAGCGGAGACGACCACTAGCATCGTCAGTCGTCGTGCAACATAAAGCGGAACGTGACTAGGAGCGAATGATGACGCGCCCCCTCTGCTCAGCCATGTTCTTGGCATGTCTGACCACAGCAACGTTTTCGAGCGCCCACGCCGATGCCGGTTGGACTGACCTGGGTCCTGTGCTCGAACTGACACCCGGTATCCAGGGCCGCTATGTCGTCAAGATTGGCGTGACGCAAAACCAAAGCGGGTGCCGAGACAAGCAGACTTTCTATCAGGACTACAGCGACCGGGGCGCGGACAAGATGTACCTCACCCTTCTTGAAGCGATCAGCTCCGGGAAAAAGGTGCGCGTGTACGTTACTGGCGGATGCGAGCTGAACGGACACTCACAGATTTCTTCCGTCACAATCGTATTGTAGAAAGCCAATTTACCGCAGCATCGACAGCCTGCTCTGGGTCTTTTCTGTTGAAAAACTCCGATTCCACGCGGGGCGAAAAATCTCCTGCGATATGGCGTGACTTGATTACGAAGCGCCGAGGTCCTACCTCCAGACGGCGATCGACCGGCGTGAGCCCTCTCGGTTTGCCTCAGCAATAAATTGCACCCATATTTCGGATTCGATGGTGGTTGGACGAAAAATCACTCGCAGCGAGAAATCGAGTTTTTCAACAGAATAGGTCGATTGTTCCCGTACGACGTCCGCTTTCGGAAACGAAGGATTACCTGGAGTTTTTGGAATTCGCGGTCTTGCCGGGCGCCGGCAGCTGCGCCAGGTACGCTGCAACCGCTCGCTTGTCGTCAGTCGAGAACTCTTTCAGGATCGGCGGCATCGCCGGGTTTGAGTTGCCGCGCTCTCCGTTGAGGATGAGGTCAAGCTCGCGCAACAGGTAGCTGTAGTGTTGCGACGCTAGCATCGGGTAGAAAAGCTCCGGGCGGCCCTGGCCGTGCTCACCATGGCAGGGTACGCAATTTGTGGCGTACAAAGTCTCGCCGCGCGGCACCAGCTCGCGCGGACCCTGCGCGATGTCACCGGCCACCGGCAAGGACTGTAGATAGGCCGCCACGTCGGCGAAATCCTGCAGCGTCAGGCCGGAATCGAGCATGTAGTCCGCCATTTGCGGGTTGGCGCGCAGGCCGCTGCGGATGTCCGTCAGCTGCTTGATCAACACCGAGGCATGCTGCCCGGACAGTCGCGGGATATCGAATCTGGGGCGCCCCAAGGCGTCGCTGCGGTGGCAGCTCTGGCACTCGGCATACACGACCTTGCCGCGCTGTATGTCGCCAGGCAGGGCCAACGTAGCCTGGATATCGCCATCCGTCGGCACGAGTACGGGTACCTGGGCGACAGCCGTTCCGACCGAGCCCGCAAGCACGATCGCCAGGGCGATCAACAAGGCACCCAGAGGCCGCGGCGTTGCAGCAATCTTGAATTTCATCGTTGCTCCCCTTCGAAGGCTGTTGAGCCTTCAGTGCGACGGCCGGTGCAGCCAGGACTCCAGCGCGGGCACCTGTCGATCCTTCATGGCGGCCTGCCGCCGGATATAGGAGATCGTGCGCTTCGACGCGTCCCGGGCATCGGCCGGGACAGAGCGTTCGGTGTAGGCCTGGACCTTGTCGGCCATCGCCCGGTCGGTCGACGCCGAGGCGAGGCGCGGGATGTACGCCCACCTGGATGCCGCATCCACATGCCCGAGCACGGCTTGCTCGTGTTGCACGGCAAAGTCGAAGGCTTTCTCCGGATGATTCACGGCGACGTTGCCGATGATCCTGGCGGCAGCGACATTCGGCGTCTCCGGAGCCAGTGCCAGGTCCAGCGCGCGACGGGCGAGCGCCGTATCCAGCGGCTGCCCCAGCGCAGCGAACAGCTGCTGCCTCTCCGCAGAATCCTGCGCTGACTTGGCGCGAGCGTGGATTTCTTCCCAGGTGGCGGAATCCGCGTGCTTTGCGACGACCTCGAGCACGGCATCGTGAATCGAAGCCGGCATCGCGGCCGGATCCGTCGGGGCGCGGGCAAAGCGCTCGCGTGCGCCTGCCACGACGGCAGGATCCTCGAGGCACCCGAGCGTCTCGATGAGAGACTCGCGCAGTAGGGAGACGGCCTGGATCTCGCCCTCGCCGGGCAACCATCCCACCTGGTCGAAGACCGGGCGCAGCCGATCACGCGCAAACGAGCGCCAGTCGGCCTGCTGCGCGGACCCCGTCATGAGCCGATCGATCACGGCGAATTCGTCTGTGAGCTGCAACAGGATCACGGGACGGCTGTCGGTGGGGACCGCCACGGCCAGGTCGAGGTAGCTCGTCGGCGGGATCTGGCCGGCCTTGGAAAGCGCGGCCATGTCGTTCAGCAGGCCGAGCCGATCCACTTCAGCGAACTGGCCAACGTTCTCGCGGATCCGCGCGAGGTCGGCGTCCGTGTATTGAGTGCGAAAGTATCCCGTCTGCCCGGCATTCACGACGACCGGCCCGCAGCCGCCGACTTCGACGGAGACCGGCGCGCCGTCCTTGCCGAGCAGTGCCGACGCGGTCGCCTTCGAATCGACGGCCTGCAGCGTCACCGGGATCCGCCACGTCACGCGGGCGGGGGAGGGCGTGCCCGTCTCGAATCGACCCTGTGTCAACGTCACGCGTGTGCGACCGGACTCGCAGCGCCCCGCCTCTGCCTTCACCAGCGGGACGCCCGGCTGCAGGGTGAAGTCGTGGGCGATGTCGATCACCGGCCGGTTCGTGGCCGTGGCCAGTTCCGACCAGAGCTGGTCGGTGACTGCGTTGCCGTAGGCGTACCTGCGCATGTAGCGACGGATCCCGTCGCGAAAACCCGTCTCGCCCAGGCTCGCTTCGAGCATGCGGATGACGGCGCTGCCCTTGTTGTAGGCGATCGAATCGAAGGCCTGGGAGGCCGCATCCACGGACACCACGGGCTGGACGACCGGGTGCGTCGCGTCGCTCGCGTCGGACTGCAGCGCGTGTTCGCGCGACCATTTCACCGTGAGCAGCGGCACGTTCCATCGTGGTCGCAACGTCGTTGCGGCCTTCTCGGCCATCCACGTGGCGTAGCCCTCGTTTAGCCAGAGGTCGTCCCACCATTCCATCGTGACCAGGTTGCCGAACCACTGGTGGGCCATCTCGTGGGCCACGGCGTCGTAGACGTTGAGCCGGTCGGACTCAGACGAGAGCCGCGGGTCCATCAGCAACGCCTGTTCGAAGTACATGATGGCGCCCCAGTTCTCCATCGCGCCGAAGAACTGGCTGGTGCCGGGCACGGCGATCATGTCGAGCTTGGGAAGCGGATAGGACGTGCCGAAGTAGTCGTTGTACCAGGGCAGAATTTCGGCGGCGGCATCGAGGGCAAAGCGTCCTTTCTCCGCGGCGCCCTTGCGCGTCACGATGCCGATCTCGACGCCCGCCGCATTGCGTGTGATGCGCTGGAGATCGCCGGCCGTGAGGTGCAGCAGGTACGACGACATCTTGGGCGACGTCGCGAACCGAACGACCTGTTTGCCGTTCGTTTCCGCGGAGGATGCGACCGGCATGTTCGAGTACGCGGATTGTCCCTTCGGGATCACGACTTCGAGCGTGAACGTGGCCTTGGCCGATGGCTCGTCCCACATCGGCGCGAAGCGCCGCGCGTCCGCGACTTCGAACTGTGTCGTCAGCATCCGCTGCTCGCCGCCGTCCGCCGGGTAGTCGACCGCAAACAGGCCCGACGCGGTCTGCTCGATCTTTCCGGAGTACTCGAGGTGCAGGCGATGCGGGCCCGCCGCCAGCGGCTTCGCGAACTTCAACGTGGCTGTTTGTGCGGACGCATCGAGGCGCACGCTCGCCGGGTTGCCCGCGTCCGCCAGTACGCTGCGGATCTCGAGGCCCAGGGCATTGAGGACGACCGTGTCGGAGGGTCGTGCGACGACGACGTCGATCGATACGGTTCCGCGCGTCGTCAGGGCCGCGGCGTCCGGTTCGACGTGGATGTCATAGTGCAGGGGGACGATGCCGGTGGGCAGTCGTCCCGGGCGGGCAACGGACTCGGCGGCGGAGGCGAAGCTCGTGCCGGTCCAAAGCAAGGCCAGGGCGATGACGGTCAGGGTGCGAATGACACGGCTCCCGGGTAGTTTCAGGGATTCTGCCGCTCGCTCGCGGAAACACAAGGGAGAAGGGTCCCCGCGGTAGCCGGGGCTCTGTGTGAGCACAAACAAGGCATCTGAGTAAGCCCCTGCCGCAAGCGAGGAAGGTCGCGTCGAGCCGCTGCTAGAATGCGTCCCATGCACCCGCCGATCGACAGCAAGTTGCCGCGAGTCGGTACCACGATATTCACGGTCATGTCCCGCCTCGCCGCGGAACACGGTGCAATCAACCTCTCACAGGGCTTCCCCGACTTCGACCCGCCCGACCGCTTGCTCGAGCTCGCCAACCACCACCTGCGGGCCAAGGGTGGAGCCGGCAACCAGTACGCACCGATGCCCGGCCTGGCCAGCCTGCGTGAGGCGATCGCCGGGAAGGTCGCCGGGTATTACAGTCGCACGATCGATCCCGGCAGCGAGGTCACGGTCACAGCGGGCGGCACCGAAGCCTTGTTCTGTGCGATCCAGGCCATCGTCCGCGCCGGCGACGAGGTGATCCTGCTCGATCCCGCCTACGACTCGTACGAACCTGCCGTCGACCTCGCCGGCGGACGCGCGGTGCACGTGCCCCTGCAGCGCCCCGGCTTCGGCATCGACTGGCAACGGTTGCGCGACGCAATCACGCCGCGCACGCGCCTGGTCGTCCTCAATTTTCCGCACAATCCGAGCGGTGCGACGCTCGACGCCGCGGATCTCGCGCTACTCGCAGAACTCCTTCGTGGCACGGGGGCTTTCGTGCTATCCGACGAGGTCTACGAGCACATGCTGTTCGACGGCCGCAAGCATCACAGTCTGCTGACGCACGCGGAACTCGCCGCGCGAAGTTTCGTCGTCTCGTCGTTCGGCAAGACGTACCACGCGACCGGCTGGAAGGTCGGCTACTGCATCGCGCCGCCGCCGTTGATGCGGGAATTCCAGAAAGTGCACCAGTTCGTGCAGTTCGTCGTTGCCACGCCCTTGCAGGCGGCGATCGCGGACTTCACGCGCGAATGCCCGCAACACACGCTGCAACTGCCGGCCTTCTACCAGCGCAAGCGCGACTACTTCGCCGGCCTGCTCGCCCGGACCCGGTTCAAGTTCGAGCCGGCGCACAGCACGTACTTTCAGCTCGCCGATTATTCGGCCGTGAGCAACCTGCCCGACACCGAGTTCGCGCGCCTGCTGACGACGCAGCACGGCGTCGCTGCCATCCCGATTTCGGTCTTTTCCGCGGACCTTGCCGCGAAGAACGAACGCATCGTCCGGTTCTGCTTTGCCAAACACGAGGCCACGCTCGATGCGGCGGCCGCAAAACTGAGGTCGCTATGACTGCAAACCTGCGCGTCACGATGATCCAGGCCGATCTTGCCTGGCAGGATCCCGCCACCAACCGCCGCAACCTGGCGGCACGTTTGCGCGGGCTGGCCGGGCATACGGACCTGATCGTGCTGCCGGAAATGTTCACGACCGGATTTTCGATGGAGGCCGGTTCCCTCGCGGAGACGATGGCGGGCGCCACGGTCGGATGGCTGCGCGAGGAGGCGGCCGCGGTCGGCTGTGCCATCACCGGCAGCCTGATCGTCGAGGAGGGCGGGCGGCACTACAACCGGCTGGTCTGGGCGACGCCCGACGGCGGCCTCGCGCACTATGACAAGCGCCACCTGTTCCGCATGGCGCGCGAGGACCAGCATTACGCCACGGGCGACCAGCGCCTGGTCGTCACGCTCAAGGGCTGGCGCGTGTGCCCGCTGGTCTGCTATGACCTGCGTTTCCCGGTGTGGAGCCGCAATCGCGGCGACTACGACGTGCTGCTGTACGTGGCGAACTGGCCATCGCGCCGGCGCACCGCGTGGAGCGCGCTGCTGCGCGCGCGGGCCATCGAGAACGTCTGCTACGTCGTCGGCGTCAACCGTGTAGGCCAGGACGGCAACGGCGCGAGCTACACGGGTGACAGCGTTGCGCTCGATTTCCTCGGCCAGGTGCTCGGCGGCGAGCGCGGCGGCGATTTCGTCGAGACCGTGGTGCTCGACCGTGAATCGCTCGCCACGTTCCGGCGCGATTTCCCGGTGCACCTCGATGCCGACGAATTCGACTTGCGGACCGCGACGACATGAAAAAGCGCACGCGGGTCACGCACCCGCCGGCGGTGAACGTTCCCGCGGACAACCGCCCGCTGGTTGCGCCGATCTACCAGTCGGTGAAGTTCACGTTCGACGACGTCGACGCGACGCTCGACCTGTTCCAGGGCAAGCGCGAAGGCTTCTACTATTCGCGCATCTCCAACCCGACGCTGCGGCAGCTCGAGTTGCTGCTCGCCGAACTGCAGGGCCGCGACGGGTGCCTGCTGATGGGATCCGGCATCGCTGCGATCTCGATGCCGCTCATTGCCCTGCTCGAGGCGGGCGATCACGTCGTCTATTTTGCCGAGCAATACCAGCCGACGCGCGCACTCATCGGGCGCGTGCTGCGCCGGTTCGGCGTCATCAGCACGATGCTCTCGATTGACGACATGGACGGTCTCGAGCGCGTGCTGGCGGGGACGCCGACGCGTCTCGTCGTGTTCGAGTCGCCGACGAATCCCGTGCTCAAGGTCGCGGATATCGAGCGACTGACAGCCATCGCGCGACGTCATGGCGCGCTGACCCTGCTCGACAACACGCTCGCGGGGTTCCACAACCACGGCCAGTACGACGTCGACTTGTTCGCGCACAGCCTGACCAAGTACGCGTCGGGGCACGGCGACGTGATGGGCGGCGCGATCATCGGCCGCGCCGAGCTCATCGAATCGATGCGTGAGGACATTGGAATTCTCGGCCCGACCCTGGATCCGCACGCGGCATTCCTGCTGCAGCGCGGCATGAAGACGTATTTCGTCCGCTGGGATGCCCAGTGCCGGAATGCCCAGCGCATCGCCGAGTTCATGTCGGGACACCCCGCGATCGAGCGCGTTCGCTACCCCGGTTTGCCGGCCGATCCTGGCCATGAGTTGGCACGCAAGCAAATGCATGACTTCGGCACGATCGTCACGGTTGACGTGAAGGGCGATACGGAAGCCGGTTCACGCTTCGTCGAACGGTTGGAACTGTTCTCGATTACGGCGAGCCTCGGTTCGACCGAATCACTGGTGGTGCCGCCGGCGCTGCAGAAGGTTCGCGGCTTCACCGCAACCCAGCAGCAATGGACTGACATCGGGCCAGGCACCGTCCGCTTGTCTATCGGTCTCGAAGATGTCGACGACCTCATCGCAGACCTCGAGCAGGCGCTCGCAGGCCCGAAGTAGGACAAGGCTGACGGGCCGATCTGCTATGCTCGGCCGAAAGTGGGCAAGGGCATTTGGCAATGGACGCCGGGGGCCTTCAGCACGGGTTCCGCCTAGGGGACTGGCTCATCGAGCCCAGGGAGTCCCGCGCGTCCACTGCGGACCGCACGTCCAGCCTGGACGAAGACCAGGTCAAGCTGCTGCTCGCACTCGCTGCACGCCACGGCGAGGCTGTAGATCACCGCACGCTCCGCCACGAACTCTGGCCCGATCAACACCACCACGCCGCCGAAGTGAAGCTGCGCGAGGCCGTCGGTGCCCTGCGCGCGCTGTTCGGCGACAAGCCGCGCCATCCGCGTTACATCGCGAGCGTCGGTCACGACGCCTATGCCGTGATCGCGCATTTCGAGCAGGTCGCGCCGCCGGCGAAGGCAACAACTCCGATTGCCACCGGTCCAGCGGCGGACACGACTTTCGGTGGTCGACTGCTGAAGTTGCTGGTTGAACTGCGGCAGCGCCACGTCTTCAGGGTCACGGCGTCGTACCTCTTCGGCATGTGGATCATGTTGCAGGTGGCCGAGGTCACGTTCCAGCCACTGCGGTTCCCGGAGTGGTGGATGACGGCACTGACGATTCTCGCGGTCACCGGGCTGCCGATCGTTGCGGCGCTGGCGTGGACCTATGAAATCACACCGGAAGGCATCATGGTCGATGCGGGTGTCGACCGCACCGGTGTCATGCGCCGGCTGGCGCGCCCGCGCAGGTCCATCGCGCCCGTCATCGTCCTCGGCGTTGCCTTGATGGCCCTGGTCACGGGTTTCGCGTGGTGGCGCTCGATCGACGTGCGGGCAACTCTTGCGGCAGAGCCGGCTCCGCCGATGGAACCCGGGCCCCGCTCGATCGCCGTGCTGCCCTTGGTCGACATGAGCGCGGCCGGTGGCAATTCCTACCTTGGCGACGGATTGAGCGAGGAGCTTTCGACGAAGCTCGCGCAGATACCGGGACTGCGCGTGGCGGCTCGCACCTCCGCCTTCGAGTTCAAGGGCAGGAATCTCGACGTGCGCAAGATCGGCCAGTCGTTGGGTGTGCGGCACGTGCTCGAGGGCAGCGTGCGCCGCAACGGCGACAACCTGCGGGTGACGGTGCAGTTGATCGACACGGCGACCGGGTATCACGTGTGGGCCGGCAATTTCGATACCGCCTGGCGCGACGTCCTGGAGCTGCAGGACGACATCGCCATCTCGGTCACGGATGCGCTGCAGGTCGTCCTCAAGGACACGGGCCTGCAACGCGGCGCGGGCAAGGAGCATCAACTCGATACGCGAGCCATTGACCCGTACCTGGCAGGCCTTGCCGCCCTGCGCCAACCGGGCGACCTCAGCAGGCTCAAGCGGGCCGAGCAATCATTCAAGGCGGCGATCGACATCGACCCCGAGTTCGCCGGAGCCTATGCAGGGCTTTGCCGGACCTACGCGCGGCAGTTCGAGCGCACGCACGACCCCGCTCCGCTCGCAGCCGCCGACGGTGTCTGCAGGAAATCCCTCGAACTCGATTCCTCGCTGGTTGAAACCGAGAAGGCACTGGCGAGCATGGACGTCGTCGCCGGAAAGTTTGATGCGGCTGCAGAGGCCTATCGTGGATTGCTCGCGCGCAATCCGCAGGACGCGGATGCCCACATCGGTCTCGGCGACGCGCTCGAGGGCCAGGGCAGGAGCGCCGAGGCCGAGGCGTCCTACCGCAAGGCGATCGCCGTCGAGCCTGCCTATTGGGGCGCCCATGCCGCGCTCGCGTCGTACCTGTTCCAACGCGGCAAGATTGAGGAGGCGACCAACGCCCTGCGCAAGGTGACTGAGCTGGTGCCTTCGAGCGCGCACGCCTGGAGCAATCTCGGCGGTGCATTGCAGATGACGGGGGACCTCATCGGCGCATTGCGGGCCTACGATCAGTCGCTGCGGCTCGAGCCGTCGAAGGAGGCCTATTCGAACCTGGCGACGTCCTATTTTTATCTCGGCCGGTTTCCTGAGGCCGTCGCCACCTATGAGCGTGCCGCCGAACTCGGGGAGCACGACCACGTCATCCAGGGCAACCTGGGCGATGCGCTCTGGCAGATCGACGGTCGCAGGAACGAGGCGATCGCACGCTATCGGCGCGCGATCCTGCTGGCAGAGACGGAACTCGAGGCCAAACCGGCGGATGCCGCGTTGCGTGCGCATTTGGGGTACTACTACGGTCGTGCCGGTGACCGCGGCCAGTCGCAGCACTACCTGTCCCAATCGCTTGCGATCGGTCCCGACCTGCTCTACGTGCAGTACTTCGTCGGCGTCGCGGCCGCCGACAAGGGCGATCGCAAGACTGCGCTGCAGGCCGTCGCCGCGCTGGTCCGGTTGGGATACCCGCCGTCGCTGTTGCGTTCCGCGCCGGAGTTCCGCAGTCTGTTGCAGGACGCCGAGTACAAGAAAATCATCGGCGTCGGTTGACCGACAGCCGCTGCTGCTCCTGCGTTCGCCTGTGGTCAGGCGACGCTTGCGACGGTACGACAGTCTGACCAACAGGGGGATGTGCAATGGATATCGCGGCAATCAGTCGATCCCTGGGACTCTCGGGTGCGTTGCTGGCCGTGGGGGTGCTGGCCGGGTGCGCCAACACCCGCGACGGCACAACGGCACTGACGGAATACGAATTCACGTTCGCCGTCACGCCGGTCCCTGCCACCGGCAGCCCCACCTTCATTGACGTCCAGCCGCTCGCCACGACGGAGGGTCTGTATGGCGGCGGCAATGCCCGCATCGAGTCGAAGTCATCCAGTGAAAAGAATGTCGTGGTCTGGAAATCGAACAGCCCGTTCTGGATCCGGTTCGAGAGCATGAAGTCGAACAAGGGCAAGGGCGGCAACAGGTTCGGCCCGGAGGACTTCACAAAATCGCACGACGACGGGGTAGGGCCCTTCAAGTATTACTACCGCCAGGAATTGCCAACCGGCGGCGGCAAGACCGAATCGGCCAAGTACTTCCTGACGTATGCGGTAGTGGATCCGCGCTATCCCCGCACGGCTCCCGGCTTCGTGCTTGACCCCGTCATCATCGTCGACCGCTGAGGCTGACCCCGCTTGATCACCGACCACGCAGGCCTCAGCTCCTTCGAGCGGCTGCTTTCGTTCGTCACGCGCGTGCGCCCCGGGGAGGGCCGCGCCGCGTTCCTTTTCTTCATGCACGCCTTCCTGCTGCTCTCGTCGTACCAGGTGGTGAAGGCGCTGCGTGAAGCGTTCATGCTCACGAAGTTCTCGGCCGAGACGCGCGCGTACGCGGTGGCGCTCATGGCGTTGGTGCTGATGTTCGTCGTGCCGCTGTACGGCTGGGTGCGGCGCCACCTCGACGGCGCGCGACTGCTCCGTGCTGTCACGATCTTTTTCGTGGTTACGATGCCGCTCTTCGCCATGCTCGGGTACTCGGGTGTGTCGATCGCGTTCCCGTTCTTCATCTGGGTGGGCATCTACGGCGTCATGGTCGTGTCGCAGATGTGGGCCTTTGCCGCGGACTCGTTCAACGTCAAGAGCGGCCAGCGCCTGTTCGTCGTGATCATGCTGGGAGCCAACCTTGGCGCGCTCGCCGGCGCCAAGATGACGCAGCTGGCGGTGGCCGCTCTGTCGCCGATCGGGCTCATGGTCCTCGCGACCGGCATCCTGGGCGCCACGCTGTTCCTGGTGGGGCCGGAACGCGCTGCCGTTCCGGAGGGCTCACGCGCCATTTCGGCCGAGCACGGCCGGCCCGTGCCCCGTCTCCTGGGAGGCATCGGCCTGGTATTGCGCGACAGGTACCTGCTGCTGATCGCGCTGCTGGTGGTGTTGCTCAACTGGATCAACTCGACGGGCGAGTTCATCCTCGCCGACTTCGTCAAGGCCGACGCCACGGCGCGCATTGCGGCGAGTGGCGGCGCGCTCGACATGAGTTCGCTCATCACCGCCTTCTACGGTGATTTCCAGTTCTGGGTGACGCTGGCCAGTCTCGCGATCCAGTTGTTCCTCGTCTCGCGCATCTACCAGACCGTGGGCGTGCGCGGCGCGCTGCTGATTCACCCGCTCATCGTGGCGGTCGGTTACGGGCTGCTGGCGCTCGCCCCGATGCTCGGCGGCTTCGTGCCTATTTTCACCATGATCCGCTGGATCAAGGTCGCGGAGAACAGCGTCGACTACTCGCTGATGAACACGACACGGCAGGCGCTCTTCCTGCCCGTGGACCGGGATGCGAAGTACGACGGCAAGACGGCCATCGACACCTTTTTCTGGCGATTCGGCGACCTCATCCAGGCTTTGGCTGTCTATGTCGGCCTCAACCACCTGCACTGGGATGCGCCGAAGTTCGCAGTCCTGAACCTCGTGCTGGCGTTCGCGTGGATTGCGCTCGCCGTGGCCATCGGCCGGGGCTTCAGCCGCAAGGCGCTCGAGAACATCATGAACGTGGCGCCCGAGGCGGCCGAAGAAATCCCCGACCTGGTCTTTTCGCCGGGCCAGTCGTTCGTGCACCCCGTTTCGCCGACTGCATTCCGGGACGCCGATCCCGGCGACGTGCTGAACCTTCGCGCCTGCTGCGACGACGGCAAGCCCCTGCCGCGCTGGGTGCGGTTCGACGTGCGTCAGCGCGCGTTCATCGGTACGGCGCCGGTCGATGTGGAAGTCGACGAGCTGCGCATCGCAGTGATCGCGAGTGACGTCGACGGCCTGGAAGCGCGCACCACGTTCGTCGTCAGGCGGTTCGTCACCACCTGACGCACTGTCATCTCGCCATGGCCGTCGCTGAGTCAGCGACTCCTGGCGGCAGCGCTCGATGCGGCAGGCAGTGCCAGCAGTGCATCGCGACGATCCAGGATCGCCTTGCGTCCTTTCGCGTCGAGCATATCTCCGAGCGACGTCTCCAGGCTCGACTCGTTCAGTGCCGCGACCCTGCGCCGAAGCTCTGGGCCGGTCGCAGGCGGTCGCGCCTTGAGGTAGGCGGGGAGGGACTTCGTCGAGCCGAACGCGCGATCGTGCGCCGTCACGTAGACGAACCAGTCGTCGGAGTCGAACAGCAGCGAATCCGGCGTGCGGCCTTCGTTGCCAATCAGCGTATCGAACGCATAGACGAGCTGGAACTGCGGCTCTGCGCCGCACCAGCCGCCGCCACGCAACTGTTGCTGCTGCACCTCGGCCTGCGTCACCCACCTGAGCGGACGCCCCTGCAGCACGCCCCGCTGCCCCTGGACTTCGCGTTCGACCGTGACCGGCACGATGCCGAGCCCGAGCTGGCGGTCAAGCCGGTACGCCGCGATTTCCTTGCGGGCGGCGCCTTCCGTGCGTACCTGGAAAATCGCGGGAACCCGCTTGCCGCCATGGTTCACGGCAACGTCAATCTCGTTGGGGCCGCGCGGGTTGACGACCGTCACCTCGCCATCGCGCAACGCGGCGAGCACGCTCGCGTCGCCGAGTTCATTCGGTGCGACGAACAGGCCCTCGGGCTTGATCGGGACCGCGGCGGGTTCGCCGGCATACCGGACGCTGAGACCAGATGGCTCGACGAACAGCGCCGCCGCTCGCCCTTTGTAGGCCGCCCGGTTCATGCCTGCATCGAGCTTGACCACGCGTCCATCGAAGCGCGACGCCACGCGCTGATCGCGGGTGGGGGTGTGGCCGACCACCAGACGTGCGACGCCGAACTGTTGCAGCAGCGGCAGCATCACGTCCGCCTCGGCCACTTCGTTGCACAGCGCGGCGCCGCGATACCAGTTGGGTCCGTCGGCCGACAGCAGGTCGCTGCTGGCCGCCGTCTCGAACCGCTGCACGGCATCGGTGAGTGCACCGTCCGTCGCGCCGCCGCCGGTCGACGCCGCTGCCGTCATCGCCGCGAGGCGTTCCCGGGCCAGCTTCGATCGGGCACGGTATTCGTCGCCGGGCTGCAGCAACCTGGCCTGCTCGAGCCGACCCTCGAGGTTGAGGTAATCGGTCAGTGCCGTGCGATAGCGCAGGTTCACTTCCTGCAGGCTCATGCCGCGCAGCACGTTCGACGGTCCCGCGTGCATGAACAGGGTGTCGTTGACCGCAATCGCCACGGGCAGCGAGAGCAGCCATTGTCCGTACTTGCCCCCGGGGCCGAGCGCCGCGCGGTGGCCGAAGTAGCCCGTGGGGAATTTCTGGTCGAACGCCGCGCCGGAGCCGGGGCCTTGCGACGCTTCCCATGCCTTGCGCCGGTCCGCGCGTTCGCTGGCGGATTCGACGTCTGCATAACTGGCGTATTCGCCCGGCTCGACGTAGCGCAGGTCACCGAGCACGTTCATCGCCTCGTGGTTGCCGAGGACGACGTGCAACTGGCCGCCGGCTGCCGCGGCCTCGACCTGCAGTCGCATCAGCAGGTCCATGACCTGGCGCGAATCGGCGCCGCGGTCGAGCAGGTCGCCGAGGCTCACGACGTGCGTGCGGCCGGCGGCCCAGTGGTCCTGCGCGTCGACGATACCCGTCTCGCGCAGCAGCGAGCGCAGTTCCGTGTACGCGCCATGCACGTCGGCAAAGGCCACGACGCGGTCGACGCCCTTGAACTGAACCTGGGCTGCTGGTGCGATGACCGGCGGCACCGCGGGGCTCGGGCTGTCCGCCAGCGCGGTTGCAGCAGGCATGACGATCAGGCACGCGAGGACGAACTTCGACAGGCGGAGATTCAGCATCCTTGCGTCCTCAGTTTGGGGCTGCCGCGACGGCGATCTCGCCGGCATCGATGCGCTGGAGCAGGCGGACGAGCAGGCGATTCACGGCCGAGATCTCGCTCTTCGTGAGGCCCATCTGCAGGTCGTTGCCTTCGCGCCGCACGCCGCGATTCGGGGACAGGTTGGGCCCAGGGGCGACGGGGACGTAGCGATCGCCCTCGAGCTTCCATTGCGCCAATACGCCGAGTCGCTGCTCGAGCACCGGCACGGTGACGGCGCGCAGTCTTTCTACCGTATCCGCCGGCAACCGGTTGACGCGGATGTCCTTCCACGCCTCGCCCCGATCGCTGTCCTTGGACGCGAAGGCGACGCCGTGATCGATGGAGAACACGCGAGCACCCGTCGGCGACTTGCCGATGAGGAAATTGCCGACGTTTGAATCACGGTGCTCGACCAGGTAGGTGAGGACATTGAGCTGCCCGATGTGACGCGCATACACGGCATCGGCGTCGAAGCGGGCGGGATCGTAGACGTCGGCGACGACGGCGATGTCGTTCAGCCAGTACTGCAGCACGGCCAGCACCTGGTCGGCGGATGAGAACGTCCGCACGACGCCGGCCTGGTATTTCACGAAATCCTGGCGCGGAATCAGGCGCAGCGCCGTCGGCGGCACCACGTACTCGGCGGGGTCGATGAAGAGCTTCTGCAGTTCGTAGGCCGCAAGGTCGTAGCGTGGCACGTTGTTGAACGTATCGGCGCCGGGCTCGGCCTTGCGCAGCTTGACGCGCAGCGGCGGCGCGCCGCCGAGGGAAACGTCCGCCCTGAGCGTGATGTCACCCTTCGCCTTGGGGCGGCTGATCTCGGCCTGGGTGATGACGAGCGGCTCGGCGGCGAGCAGGCGTTCGAGGTCTTCGATCGGCTGGGTGATGTTGGCGTCCTGCGCCCAGGCCGTGGCTGCCAGTCCGAACACTAAAGTCAGTGCGAACAGGCGCGCAAGTATCGTCTTCGTGCTCATTTGTCTCCCTCCCGCGTCGGAGATAATCATCGCGTCCCAGGTCCCACGGTGAAGAGCCGGATGTCGTTGCCGTCCGCGAAGATCGTGCCGATTGCCTTAGGCGCCGCGCCGCAGGCGGCCACTGCGGCGTCGAATTTTTCGGTGCGCAGCGCCTTGATTGCGAAGACGTCCCGCTCCTTGTCCCCGACCTCGTCGCACAGGGTTTCGGCGGTCAGGTATTTCGAATACTCGAACCGGTGCTCGCCGAGCTGGATGCCTTCGACGGGCACGTCCAGGTAGACATTCAGGCCGTAATACGGACGCATGCCGACGAACACGATGCGGTCCACCTTGCGCTCCTGCAGGAGCGTCGCGACCTGTGACGCGATGTGGCGCGCATCCCGGTCCGTATGCCAGTAGGCGAGAGTGCCCTTCAGCCCGAGCAGCGCAACGAGCGTCGCGCCGGCCACCCACAGGAGTTTCCGGTCATCGAGGAACCGCGCCGTCGCCAGCGGTCGCGCCATCATCAACGCGAGCGGCACGAACAACGGCAGCACGTAAAGCTGCAGTCTCGAACGCGCGAGGAAGAACACCGCGAGTGGCAACAGCAGCCAGTAAGCGAGCAGCAGCCAGTCGCGGTTTCGCTGGCGCAGGCAGCTCCGGAACGTTCGCCAGGCGGCGACCGGGCCGCCAGCCGCGACGACCGCCAGCGGCGACCACGGCAGCGTGCCTACGACGAGCATCGGCACGTAGACCGCGAACGCGCCGTACCACTGTGCGTTGCGGTCGTGGACCGCGGTGAAGACCCGGTCGTACACCTCGTAACCCAGGAAATAGCCCAGGCGGTCGGGCTGCTGGCCGATGATCACGAGGAACCACGTGAAGGCGACCACGGCGAACAGCAGCAGTCCGGCGGGCAAGAACATCGAACGGAGGCGCGGACGGTCGTGGATGCCGAGGTACAGCATGGTCGCAAAGAGCGGCAGCAGGCCCGGCGGCCCTTTGGTCATGAACGCCAGGCCCCAGCCCAGCCACATGAGCACGAACCACGGCCGGGCGTCGGGACCTTCGCGTGACCACGCCTCGACGAAGGCATACATCGCCGCCGTCTCGAACAGGACGAGCAGGGGATCCGTCGAAACGATGTTCGAGGCGATGGCGGGCGCGAACGACAGTCCCCAGACGATCGCAGGCAGCCAGGGGCGTTGCGGGCACAGTCGGCGACCCAGGCCGAACACGAACAGCCCGGTGCCGATGTACGCGAGCGCACTCGGCAGGCGCGCGGCCCATTCGTTGTGGCCAAGCGCGGCAAAGCTCGCGGCGAGCGCCCAGTACGTCAGCGGCGGCTTGGTCAGGTGCGGATGCCGGCCGTCGATTGTGGGAATGAGCCAGTCGCCGCTCTCGTGCATGTTGATGCCGGCGGAACTGTAACGGCCCTCGTCGGGTTCCCAGATGCCGCGCGTGCCCTGGAAGGCGAAGGCCACCAGGCACAACACCGCGACTAGCCAGGGCAGGCTCCGCGGCGAGAGCGCGTTGGGCGAAGGTGACATCGGGAGTCGTTACAGGCTGCTGAAGACCCGGACACGGTGCCGGTGGTACGGCAGGACCTCGAGCAACTCGCCCTCGCGCAGGCGCTCCTGGATGCCGCGCCACCATTCGGCGGTGAGCACCTCGGCGTGCGCATCGAGGAAGACCTGCTTCAGGTGCGGGTCGAAGCCGAGGAAGTTGATGAACGTCTCGGGAAACACGTCGCTCTCGCCGACGTAGAACCAGGCGTCGGCGCGCATGTCGTCCTCGTCGTGCTGCGACTGCGGGATCTCGCGGAAGCGGCAATCCGTGACGAGGCACAGCTCGTCGTAATCGTAGAAGATCACGCGGCCGTGCCGCGTCACGCCGAAATTCTTGAGCAGCAGGTCACCCGGGAAGATGTTGGTGACCGCGAGGTCGCGGATGGCCTGGCCGTACTCGATCACGGCCTTCTCGGCCTCCTCGCGGCTGGCCGAGCGAAGGTAGAGGTTGAGGGGCGTCATGCGCCGCTCGATGTAGACGTGGTCGATGATGACGTCGTCGCCCTCGAAGTGCACCGTGCGCGCGGCTTCCTTCTGCAGTTCCTCGAGCAGGTCCGCGGAGAAGCGCGAGCGCGGGAACTTGATGCGCTTGAATTCCTGCGCGTCCACCAGGCGGCCGGCGCGATCGTGCTTGAACACGAGTTCGTACTTGGTCAGCACGTCCTCGCGCAGGATGTTCTTCTGGTACGGGAACTTGTCGCGGATCAGCTTGAATACGACGTCGAACGACGGCAGCGTGAAGCAGATCATCACCAGGCCGCGCTCGCCCGGCGCGAGGATGAACTCGTCGTCCGACTGCTGCAGATGGCCGAACAGTTCGCGGTAGCGCTCGGTCTTGCCCTGCTTGGCGCGGCCGAGCACGGTGAACAGTTCGCTGACGCGCTTGCGCGGCAGGATCGTCTTCAGGAACTTGACGACCTCGCCGACGTGGGCGAGGTCGACGTGGAAATACGAGCGCGTGAAGCTGAACAGCACGCTGACCGTGCCTTCCTCGAGCATGATGGCGTCGACCACCACGCCGCTGTCGCCGTTGCGCAGCGAAACCACGAACGGCATCGTCCAGCCGCGGCCGTTGATGCGCCCTACGAGGTAGGCGCGCGTCATCTGGTAGAAGACCTTCTTGATGACCTCGACTGATTCGATCGCGCGGCGCTCCCTGCCGGAGTTGGCGAGGGCCTTCACTTCGTCCGCGATCAGCTTGACGCTGTGCTCGAAGTCGCGGTACGGGGTGCGGAAGCTGAAATCAGCCAGCAGTTCTTCCGCGAGCAGCTCGATGTCGCCGCGGTTGGCGTAAACCTTGGTTTCGACGTGCGCGCGCACGTTGCCGAGCGGGTCGAGGTCGAGTGCAATGAATTCAACGGCGGGGTCGACGCCCACGGTGCCGAAGGTCTTGCGCGTGACCGAGCTGAAGAACGTCTTGATGAATTCGTTGTCCGGCAGCGGATCGATGATCTCGTCGAACCGGCGCTTGATGCTCGACCAGATCGAACGCTCGTGCACGTCCTCGCCGAGGCGCTGACGCATCAGTTCGACGCTGCCCGTGACGTACTTGTCGTAAAGCTCGATGCGTTCGACGGCATCTTTCTGGCTGCCACGCCAGTCGCGCTCCTCGAAGCGCTGCGGTGCGCGGCGCGTGATGGAGCGGAATTCCGCGTTGTAGTCCGCAAAGGCATCGACCAGCAGCTGGGCGCAGTCGGCGACCAGCGTATCGCGGGACGAGGGCTGTGCGACGGTCAGGTTCATCGTTGAAACGTTCCTTGCGTCGCCCAGCCCGGCCCGGCCCAGCTCAGAGGTTGCGGATCAGCACGTCGCCGAATTCGCTGCACTTGACCTCGGTGGCGCCCGGCATGAGGCGCGCAAAGTCGTAAGTGACCGTTTTCTGGCCGATGCTCTTGTCCATCGCGTCGATGATGGCGTCTGCCGCCTCGAACCATCCCATGTACCGCAGCATCATCTCGCCCGACAGGATCACCGAACCCGGGTTCACCTTGTCGAGGTTGGCGTACTTCGGCGCCGTGCCATGCGTGGCTTCGAACACCGCGTGGCCCGTCATGTAGTTGACGTTGCCGCCCGGCGCGATGCCGATGCCGCCCACCTGCGCCGCGAGCGCGTCGGAGAGGTAGTCGCCGTTGAGGTTCATCGTCGCGATGACGTCGAACTCTTCGGGTCGCGTCAGCACCTGCTGCAGCGTGATGTCGGCGATGGCGTCCTTGATGATGACCTTGCCCGCAGCCTTGGCAGCGTCCTGCTCGGCGTTGGCGGCCTTCTCGCCCTTGGCGGCCTTGGTGCGTTCCCACTGGTCCCAGGTGTAGGTCTGGCCGGCGAATTCGCGCTCGGCGAGGGCATAGCACCAGTTCCGGAACGCGCCTTCCGTGAACTTCATGATGTTGCCCTTGTGCACGATCGTCACGCTCTTGCGCTTGTTGACGATCGCGTACTCGATGGCGGCGCGGAAGAGGCGCTCGGTGCCTTCCTGCGAGACGGCCTTGATGCCGATGCCGGAGGTGTCCGGGAAACGGATCTTGCCGTAAAGCTTCGGGAACGCTTCCTTGAACAGCTTCTTGAACTTCTCGTTCTCGGGGCTGCCCTGCTCGAACTCGATGCCGGCGTAGATGTCCTCGGTGTTTTCACGAAAGATCACCATGTCCACCTTCTCCGGCGCCTTGACCGGGGAGGGCACGCCCTTGAACCAGCGCACCGGGCGCAGGCAGACGTAGAGGTCGAGCATCTGGCGCAGTGCGACGTTCAGCGAGCGGATGCCGCCGCCGATCGGCGTCGTGAGCGGGCCCTTGATCGAGACCAGGTATTCGCGGCAGGCCTCGACGGTTTCGTCCGGCAGCCAGGTGTTGAAGAGGTCGTTGGCCTTCTGGCCGGCGTAGACCTCCATCCAGTGGATCTTGCGCTTGCCGCCGTAAGCCTTGGCGACCGCCGCATCGAGCACGCGTACGGAGGCGCGCCAGATGTCGGGACCCGTGCCGTCGCCTTCGATGAACGGGATGATGGGCTGGTCGGGGACGAACAGTTTGCCGTCCGTGATCGTGATTTTCTGGCCCTGCGGGGGCACGTCGAGCTTGACCGCGGTGGACATCACCTGGCTCCGGTAGATCTGTGTTTTGTTGCAAAACGGGGCTGAAATGCTAGCACAGCAGCCCCCTCGCCGGGACCGCGCGTGCAGGTCACTCGATGGGCGCGAACGCCGTGCGGACCGCGGGCGTGGGCCCGTTTTCGGTCCATGCGAACAGCAGTCCGCCCGCCACCTTGACCATCTGCGGAAAGCCCGACGAGCGGGCGACGTTGGACGTCGCAATGTCCCGGGCGGCACCCTTGGCGCCAGAATGATCGTAGGGTTGTGCGCGGATCACCGCGCCGTTTGCGGTTGCGGCGAGCCAGCTGACCACGGCGCGCCCGTCCTGCAGCAGGACGACGTCCACGCGCCCGACCACCTTGCCGTTCGCCACTTCGAGCGGCGGCGCGAACGAGCGGCCGCCGTCCGACGAGAACGCCAGGCGCACGCGTGGCTGGTCCGGAGCGGTGAACCAGGCGACGGCCACTTCGTTGCCGTGAGCAGCCACGGCCGGGCCATTCACCGGACAGGCGTCGATGCGCCACCCATCCGCATGCACGGTGACCGGTGACGTCCACACGCCGTCCACCCGTCTTGCGGCCTGGATGTCGCGAGTCTCGTCCTCGCTGCGATTGCGGTACACGACGAGCAGCGCGTCCCCGCTCACCGCCAGGTCGGTCTGGCAGCAGTCGCAGACGCGAGCGTCGATTTCACTGCCGTCGATCGCGCCAGCCGGCGTCAGCACGGCGCCGCGCAACGTCATCGCGCCGGCCTGTACGGCGTGGTCGTGCGCAGCGTGATCGTGTCCTTCGCCCACGGCTTTGCGTCCGTCGAGCCAGACGCCGTAAGGGCGGCCGCCGCTGTTCGCGATCGAGACGAAGCCGTGCTCGGTGGCGGTGTGATCGTCGTGCGGAGAGTACGGCTCACTCCACGTTCGGCCGCCGTCGGAGCTGAGCCGGGTCATCACGTCGTAGGCGTACACGCCGCCGGGCTTCTGCTGCAGCCAGTGCGCGGCCCAGGGGCCGCCGTTCGCCGGGACGACCGATGGAAAGTCGGCCCAGTTGATGAACCAGTCCTCGCCGGACGCCACCTCGATCGGCGTGCCCCAGTTCTGCGTGCGCTGCCACTCGGCGTAGCGCAGGTGGAACCCGTCATCGGCGCCGGGTTCCAGCCAGCTCATCACGACGGTCTGGCCGTCGGCGGCGGAGGCCAGGTTTGGAAACCTCGCACCGGGCGCCGCCGGCGCGGCAATCGGTGTCACCGTCCCCAGCCAGGCGCGGGGTGAGGCTGGCTCGCGGTTGCAGGCTGTCAGGAAGGACAGGAAGGGCAGGAAGGCCAGGAAGGGCCGGAAGGTCGGAAAAGTCGGAAGAGACAGGGAGGCGCTGGCCGCTGCCATTGGAGTGCGAGTCATTGCAAGATTCTGGCACGCGACTAAGGACTTGCCGCAAGTTTCACGTGTCCCGCGGGGCAATTCCCTTGCCTCGCTGGTCGTGGCGGGGTACGTTTCAGGCACTTTTTGACCGAGTCCGGAATGCAACCTGCAGCCCTCCACTGGTTCCGTCGCAAGCAGCGCACCCTGTCGCGGGTCGTGCTGGCGGCGTTCTGCCTGACGTGGCTGCAGCTTGCGGCGGCTCCGTGCGTCATGGCGCTCGATTCCGAGTCGGGGATGGCTGCCCTGTCGGCCGTCGCTTCGGCGCCGTCCGTCGCGTCCATGCCGGACGGCATGGTCATGGCGCCGGGCGAGCACTGCCCGTACTGCCCGCCGCCGCAGCCGGAGCCGGGCGTAGACCAGGCAGTCTGTTCGTTCCCGCATGACCCGCAGGTGGATTCGCGCGTCGGTTTTGCCGCCACGCTGCTCGCGCCACCACCGACCCTGGTGCTCTTCGCCGTAGTCGATGCGACTCAATCCGCAGCGGACTTCGTCGCCGCACTGGTTCCCGCTCCGGCGCCGCGCACGTCGCTCGCCGTCAGTTTCTGCCGGTTCCTGAAGTAGCCCGCACTCCCGTCGTCGTCTGACCGCCAGCGGCTCGTCCGCCGGCGCGCCGTGATCTTTCGGAGTGCGCGCAAGTTGCTGTTATCCAATCGTTTCGCGGGCGTACTGGCACTCGCCGTGGTGGTCGTCGGCGGCTGGTGGCCGGCGCAGGCCGTGGCCGCAGGCCTCACCCTGGCCGAATCCGAACGCATCGCCGTCGATCGCGACGCGATGCTGCGCGAGATGCGCGCGCAAGGCGCCGCGATGCGCGAACGCGCCGTCATGGACGGCCAGTTGATGGATCCGCAGCTGCGGGTCGGCGCAGTCAACGTCCCGGTCGATTCGTTCAGTCTCGACAAGGAGGACATGACGATGCTCGAGGTGGGCGTCGTGCAGGAGTTCAAGCCCGGCCAGTCGCGACAACTGTCGCGCAAGCAGATGGAACAACTCGCTGCGGCCATGGATGCGACGGCGCTCGACCGCGAGCGGATCGTGCGGCGCGAGGTGCGCAAGCTCTGGACGCAACTCGCCTACGTGGGCTCCGCGCGGGCACTGCTGCTCGAACAGTCGAGCTGGGTCGAGCAGATGCGCCAGTCCGCCAAGGCGCGCTATGCATCGGGCGAGGGCAGGCAGCTCGACATGCTGCAGGCGGGACTCGACGCGGCGATGTTGCGCGAACAGCAGCTCGACCTCGATCGCGACGATGCGATGTTCCGCTCGCAGCTGTCGTTCTGGCTCGGTGCGGACGAGTCCGCGCGCGTGCAGCCCACGGGTCTGTCACCGCGCGTCGAACTCGAGCCGCTCGCAACGCTCCAGGCGCGGCTCACGGAGCATCCGGCGCAACTCGATTACATGCGTCGCATCGACGCTGCCCACACGGCCACAGACGTGGCGCGCGAACTGCGCAAGCCGGCCTGGATGCTCGACGTCAGCTATGGCTTCCGACAAAACGCGCCGGACGGCATGTCGCGCCCCGACATGCTGAGCGCGATGTTCACCGTGGGCCTGCCGCTCTTCCGCGGCGACCGTCAGGACCGCGCTGTCAGTGCCGCGAAACTGGAAGCGCAGGGTCTCGACGAAAGGCACGACGACCACGAGCGCGAAATGCAGGCGATGCTGACGGAAGCGTGGAACACGGCTGTACCGCACGGCCGAACTCGAGCGCTTCTACGAGACGGACCTGTTGCCGCTCGCCGACCAGTCGGTCAAGGCGGCGCTGCTGGGCTGGAGCTCCAACCGGACCATGCTCGAGGAAGTCGTCATGGCGCGCCGGCTCGCGCTCGAAACGAAGATGAAGCACTTGCGCCTCGCCGCCGACCGCGCGCTGGCGCAGCACGACATCGACTATTTTGCAGGTGACGCACGATGAACCTTTCCCTGGGCCGCCTTGCCGGCATCCTGCTGCTCGCATTCGCCCTCGTCGGCTGTTCGAAGCAGCAGCCGAGCGAGCCCTTGCGCACTGCCGCCGACGACACGGTCGCCGAGCACGCACTGAAGCACACCAACCCCAGGTACCGGTGCCCGATGCACCCGGACATCCTCCGCGACGAGCCAGGCGTGTGTCGGATCTGCGGCATGACGCTGGTCAAGGTCGAGCCGTCGCCGGAAGCGACCGCGGGCGCGCCGGCTGCGGCTGCGCGCACGCCGTTGTACTACCGCAACCCGATGGATCCCAATCGCCACTCGCCGGTGCCGGCGAAAGACGAAATGGGCATGGACTACGTGGCGGTCTACGCCGAGAACGTCGGCGGCGAAGTGCGCATCTCGCCGGCCGTCATGAACAATCTCGGCGTGCGCACGGAGCCCGTGGTGCGCGGCAGCCTCCCACGCAGCGTGCAGACCGTCGGCTACGTGCAGTTCGACGAGCGCAAGGTGCAGCAGGTGCGTCCGCGCGCCGAGGGCTGGGTCGACGGTCTCTCGGTGCGCGCGATGGGCGAGACGGTGAAGGCGGGGCAACTGCTGTTTACGCTGTATTCGCCCATGCTCGAGAGCGTGCAGCAGGAATACCTCGACGCCCTCAAGATCGGCAACCACGAACTGATCGATGCATCGCGTGACCGGTTGCGGGCGGTCGGACTGGATGCGGGAACCGCCTCGCGCCTGGCGAAGTCGGGGCGCGCGGCGGGCCGGGTTTCGTTCTACGCGCCAATCTCGGGCGTGATCACCGAACTCGAGGCGCGCGAAGGCGTGATGCTGACGCCCGAGATGTCCGCGATGACGATCACCGAACTCGGCAGCCTCTGGGTCGTCGCCGAGGTGCCCGAGGCGCAGTCGTCGTGGGTCAAGCCGGGCACGCAAGCGGACGTGCATTTCTCCTCGCAGCCCGGCGAGCCGATTCACGGTCGGGTCGAGTACGTCTATCCGGAACTCAACATGGAGACCCGCACCGTACGCGCCCGCATCGTGCTGGATGCGCCGCCGCAGGACGTCCGGCCCAACATGCTGGCGACCGTGAGCCTGGTGGCGGCCGACGGCGAGCCAGTGCTGCACATTCCGCGCAGCGCCTTGATCCGCAATGACAAGCGCGACCGCGTGGTGGTTGCGCTCGGGGACGGGCGGTTCACCTCACGCAACGTCGTCGCCGGCGCTGAAGGCGGTGACCGCATCGCGATCCGCGAGGGGCTGCAGGAAGGCGACCGCGTCGTCGTGGCCGCGCAGTTCCTGCTCGATTCCGAAGCGAACCTCGGCGCCGGACTCGACCGACTCGACGACGGCCCGGCGCCGGCTCCGCCCGCACAGCCTGACGCGAACGCGGGACGCTGAGGCACTCCCATGATCAACAGGATCATTCGTGCCTCGCTGGACAATCGCGGGCTGGTGCTGCTGCTTGCGATCATGCTCACGGCGATCGGCATGAATGCGGTATTGCGCACGCCCGTCGACGCGTTGCCCGACCTCTCGGACGTCCAGGTCATCGTGCGGACGCCGTATCCCGGCCAGGCGCCGCGCGTCGTCGAGGACCAGATCACGTATCCGCTCACCACGGCGCTGCTCTCCGTGCCGGGCGCGACCACGGTGCGCGGCTACTCGTTCTACGGCGACTCGTTCGTCAACGTGCTGTTCGCCGATGGCACCGATCCGTACTGGGCGCGTTCGCGCGTGCTCGAGTACCTGAGCCAGGCGACGGCCCGGTTGCCCGACGGCGTGCGGCCGTCGCTCGGGCCCGATGCGACGGGCGTGGGCTGGATCTACCAGTACGCGCTCGTCGATCGCACCGGCGGCCACGACCTCGCGCAACTGCGCAGCCTGCAGGACTGGTTCCTCAAGTTCGAACTGCAGGCGCTCGACGGCGTCGCCGAGGTAGCCACGATCGGCGGCATGGTCAAGCAGTACCAGGTGGTCGTGGATCCGCTGCGCCTGCGCGGCTACGGCATCCCGCTGATGATGGTCGAGAAGGCGATACGCGAGGGCAACCAGGAAATCGGCGGCTCGGTGATCGAGATGGCCGAGGCCGAGTACATGGTGCGTGCCACGGGCTACGTGAAGAGCATCGGCGACCTCGAGCAGATCCCGGTGATGACGACGAAGGGCGGCACGGCCGTGCTGCTCGGGGACGTGGCGGAAGTGCGGCTCGGGCCCGAGATGCGCCGGGGCATCGGCGAACTCGACGGCGAGGGCGAGGCCGTCGGCGGCGTGGTCGTCATGCGCAACGGCGACAATGCGCGTGACACGATCATGCGGGTCAAGGCCAAGCTCGACGAGCTGCGCCCTGGCTTGCCCAAGGGCGTCGAGATCGTCGAGACCTACGACCGGTCCTCGCTGATCCAGCGCGCAGTCGATCACCTCAAGGGCAAGCTGCTCGACGAGTTCCTGGTCGTGGCGCTGGTCTGCTTCATCTTCCTGTTTCACCTGCGCTCGGGGCTCATCGTCGTGATCGTCACGCCGATCGCCGTGGCGTCGGCCTTCATCGTGATGAACGCGCAGGGCATCAACGCCAACATCATGTCGCTCGGCGGCATTGCGATCGCCATCGGCACGCTGGTGGACGCGGCGATCGTCATGATCGAAAACGTGCACAAGAAGCTCGAGCACGAGCCGAACGAATCGCGACGCATGGAGGCGATCTACGCAGGCTGCCGGGAAGTCGGGCCGTCGCTCTTCTTCTCGCTGATGATCGTGGCGCTGTCGTTCCTGCCCGTGTTCACGCTCGAAGCGCAGGAAGGGCGCATGTTTGCACCGCTCGCGTACACCAAGACCTACGCGATGGTGGCCGCGTCTCTGCTCTCGATCACGCTGGTGCCAGTGCTGATCTGGTACCTCGTGCGTGGCCGGATCCGGCCCGAGAACGCGAACCCGGTAAACCGTGCCGCGGCGGCGGCCTACAAGCCGGTGCTGGAGGTCGCGCTACGGCATCCGTGGGCGATAACCGTGGGCGCCACCGTGCTGGTGCTCGCGACACTGTGGCCCGCCTCGCGACTCGGCACCGAGTTCATGCCGGAGCTCGACGAAGGCGACCTGCTCTACATGCCGACGACGATGCCCGGGCTTTCGACCGACGCCGCGCGTTCGCTGCTGCAGCAGACCGACCGCCTGATCAAGACGGTGCCTGAGGTCGAGCGCGTCTTTGGCAAGGCCGGCCGCGCAGAGAGCGCCACCGATCCGGCGCCGATCGAGATGTTCGAGACGACGATCATGCTCAAGCCACGCGATCAATGGCGCGCCGGCATGACGCCGGAGAAGCTCAAGGCCGAACTCGACGCGCTGGTGAAATTCCCCGGGGTGTCGAACGCCTGGGGCTATCCCATCAAGACCCGCATCGACATGCTGGCGACCGGCATCCGCACTCCGGTCGGCATCAAGATCATGGGTCCGGACCTCGGCGACCATCCAGCAACTCGGCCAGAAGATCGAGACTATCGTGAAGGACGTGCCGGGGACGACGTCGGTCTACGCCGAACGCACGGCCACCGGGCGTTACGTCGACATCGACATCGACCGGGTGGCGGCCGGGCGCTACGGGCTCAACATCAAGGACGTGCAGGACATCGTCGGCAGCGCAGTGGGTGGCATGACGGTCAGCTACACCGTGGAAGGCCTCGAGCGCTACCCGATCAACCTGCGCTATCCGCAGGAATTCCGCGATTCGCTCGAGAAACTGCGACAGTTGCCGATCGTGGCGCCCACGGGCGCGAACGTGACGCTGCAGGACGTCGCGCGGGTCGAGATCGCCGACGGGCCCGGCATGATCCGCAGCGAGAACGCACGACCCTCGGGCTGGGTCTTCGTCGACATGAAGGATCGCGACCTGGGCGGCTATGTGAGCGACGCCAAGGCCCGCATCGCCAGCGAGCTCGCGCTGCCTGCGGGATACAGCCTGAGCTGGTCCGGCCAGTACGAATACCTCGAGCGTGCAGTCGAGCGTCTCAAGGTCGTCGTGCCGCTCACGCTCGGCATCATCGTGCTGCTGCTCTACCTTAATTTCCGCAATGCGCGCGACGTCGGCCTGATCCTGTTCGCGCTGCCTTTCGCGCTCGTCGGCGGCGTCTGGCTGCTGTACCTGCTCGACTACGACCTCTCGATCGCGGCAGTCGTCGGGTTCATCGCGCTGGCGGGGGTCGCGACGGAGACCGGCGTGGTCATGGTCATGTACCTCGAGCACGCGTGGGCCGAACGTCGTGCGCTGGCGGCCGCCGAGAGCCGGGAGCCGACGCGACGCGAGCTGCAGGAAGCGATCGTCGACGGTGCGCTGCTGCGGCTGCGGCCGAAGCTGATGACCGTCATCACCATCATCGTCGGCCTGCTGCCGATCATGTGGGGGGCGGGGACGGGTGCGGCCGTCATGCGACGAATTGCGGCGCCGATGGTCGGGGGCATGGTGTCGGCCACGGTATTGACGCTGGTGATCATTCCGTCGCTGTACCTGCTTTTGAACGGCCGCAAGCTGCGGGATGAGCCCGACGCCGCAGGCAACCCCGCGATCCGCTGACCGCCAGTCCCGTCGGAGGTCTAAAATGCGCGGATGGAATCTCCATCCGCCCATTCCCCGCAGCACGACTGCTGCAGCAAGCAAGCCGCAGCTCCCGTCACCGAGCCTGTGCCAGTCGCTGAATCGGCTACGTCGCCGGCGAGCTGCTGCCACGCAGCGGCGGCGCCCCATGCGACGGCAGCGCCTGCGGCGCGCTTACTGCCCCCCGGCGAAATGCTCTACGTCTGCCCGATGTGCCCGGGCGTCGAGAGCGCCGTCCCCGGCGCCTGCCCCAAATGCGGCATGGCGCTCGAGCGTGCCGTGCCGCTGGCGACGGCCGGCGACGATCCGGAACTGCTCGACATGCAGCGGCGGTTCCGTTGGGCTGTCGTATTCACGGTGCCCCTCGTTGCGCTAGCGATGGGCGGCATGCTCGGTTGGCTGCCGGGCGCGCTGGGTGGTGCGGCCAGCGGCTGGCTGCAGTATGCGCTGGCCACGCCCGTCGTCCTCTGGTGCGGAGCGCCGCTGCTGCAGCGCGGCTGGAGTTCACTGCACTCACGCAGCTTCAACATGTTCACGCTGATCGCGCTCGGTGTCGCCGTGGCCTATGGCTTCAGCGCGCTGGCCGTGATGTTCCCGCAGGTCGTGCCGCATGCGTTTCGCCATGGCGAAATGTCGGGCCTGTACTTCGAATCCGCCGCGATGATCGTCACGCTCGTGCTGCTCGGCCAGGTGCTCGAGCTGCGGGCACGACAGAAGACCGGGACCGCGCTGCGGGCGCTGCTCGATCTCGTGCCGCGCAAGGCGCACCGTATCGAGCCCGATGGACGCGAAGCGGAAGTCGAGCTCACACACGTGCACGTCGGCGATACGCTGCGCGTGCGGCCAGGCGAAAAGATTCCCGTGGACGGCACGGTGCTCGAAGGCGCGGGCGCTGTCGACGAATCCATGCTCACCGGTGAATCGATCCCGGTCGACAAAGCAGCGGGTGATGCCTTGATCGGCGGCACCGTCAATGGCGGGGGCGCCTTCGTCATGCGCGCGGACCGGGTGGGCCGTGCGACGCTGCTCGCGCAGATCGTGCAGACCGTGGCCGACGCGCAGCGGAGCAGGGCACCCGTGCAGGCGCTGGCGGACCGTGTGTCGGCCTGGTTCGTGCCGGCCGTCATCGCGGTCGCCGTCCTCGCTGCGATCGTCTGGATGATGGTCGGACCGGAACCGCGCCTTGCGTTCGCGCTCGTCGTCGCGGTGAGCACTCTCATCATTGCGTGCCCCTGCGCGCTGGGGCTGGCGACTCCGATGTCCATGACGGTGGCCATGGGCCGCGGCGCCCAGGCTGGCGTGCTGTTCCGCAATGCGGACGCGCTCGAGCGGCTCGAGCACGTCGACACGCTCGTGTTCGACAAGACGGGAACGCTGACCCGTGGCCGGCCCGAAGTCGTGGCCGTGCTGCCCGTCGACGGCGTGCCGGAGAACGAGCTGATGCGTTTCGCCGCGAGCCTCGAGCAGGCGAGTGAGCACCCGCTGGGGCAGGCGATCGTGCGCCACGCGCTCGCGCGTGGCCTGCGACTGGGACGCAGCTACGGCTTCGAGGCCTTTCCAGGCGCAGGCGCGGCCGGTGTCGTGCAGTTGCGCAAGGTGCTCGTCGGCAACGAGGCGCTGTTGCAGTCGGAACGTATCGATCCGGGTTCGCTGGTGGCCGAGGCCGCCCACCTGCGCGAGCACGGGCAGACCGTGGTGTTCGTCGCAGTCGATGGCCAGCCGATCGGGCTGATCGCGCTGGCGGATCCGCTCAAGGACGAGGCGTGGGACGTGGTCAAGTCGCTGCAGGACCTGGGCCTGCGCGTAGTGCTCGTCTCGGGCGATCACGTCACTTCGGCGCGGGCAATCGCGGAGCAGGCGGGCATCAAGGAATTCCACGGCGGCGTCGACCCGGCCGGCAAGGCGGAGATGCTGCAGCACCTGCGGGCCGAGGGCCGCGTGGTGGCCATGGCAGGCGACGGCATCAATGATGCACCGGCGCTCGCCGTTGCCGACGCGGGCATCGCCATGGGCGCCGGCACGGACGTGGCCAAGCAGACGGCGGGCGTCGTACTGGTGAGCAATGACCTGCGCGGCCTGGTCCGCGCCTTCCGGCTCAGCGAGAAGACGATGCGCAACGTGCGCCAGAATCTCTGGTTCGCGTTCGGCTACAACGCACTCGGTGTGCCGCTTGCAGCGGGCGTGCTGTACCCGGTCTTCGGCTGGTTGCTCTCGCCATGGATCGCGGCCGCCGCCATGTCGTTGAGTTCGGTCAGCGTCATCTCGAACGCACTTCGACTGCGCCGGGCCAAGCTCGACTGACGGTCGTTTGCTACCATCGACGCATGACCAAGACACTGGATTCCAACCCGCGCCGCGACGGCTTCCGCATGCCCGCCGAGTTCGAGCCGCATTCGGGTTGCTGGATGCTCTGGCCGGAGCGTCCCGACAACTGGCGGCTCGGCGCCAAGCCTGCGCAGCAGGCGTTCGTGACGCTGGCGACTGCCATCGCAGGCAGCGAATCCGTCACCGTCGGCGTCTCCGCGTCGCAGTACGCGAATGCGCGCCGTCATCTGCCGGCGGCGGTCCGCGTCGTCGAATTGTCGAGCAACGACGCCTGGGCGCGCGACGTGTGCCCGACCTTCGTCGTCAACGACCGGGGCGGCTTGCGTGGCATCGACTGGCAGTTCAACGCCTGGGGTGGCCTGCAGGGCGGACTGTACTTTCCGTGGGACCGCGACGACGCGGTGGCCCAGAAGGTCATCGAGATCGAAGGCTGCGACCGTTACCGCGCGCCGTTCATCCTCGAGGGCGGCGCGATCCACGTCGACGGGCAGGGCACGCTGATCACGACCGAAGAATGCCTGCTCAACCGCAACCGCAATCCGCACCTGTCGCGCGCGCAGATCGAGACGCAGCTCAAGCGCTATCTCAACGTCGAGGTGATCGTCTGGCTCGGCAAGGGCGTGCACCTCGACGAGACCGACGGCCACGTCGATAACCTCTGCGCCTACGTGCGACCCGCTGAAGTGGTACTGACCTGGACCAACGATCGCAACGATCCGCAGTACGAAATTTCGCGGGATGCCTGCGAGCGGCTGCATGAGGCGCGCGATGCGCGCGGCCGGCGCTTCAAGGTGCACAAGCTGCAGCAACCCGGGCCGCTGCACATGACGGCGGATGAGGCCGCGGGCGTCGACGTTGCCGAAGGCTCGCAACCGCGCTCCGCCGGCAACCGGCTGGCAGCATCGTACGTGAATTTCTACATCGGCAACCGGCGCATCATCGTGCCGCAGCTCGATCCGCGGCGCGACCGGGACGCCATGCGCAAGCTCAAGGAGCTGTTCCCGAAGCACGAGATCGTTGCCGTTCCCGGCCGCGAGATCCTGCTCGGCGGCGGTAACGTCCACTGCGTCACGCAGCAGGTGCCGCTGGCGCGCGACCGTCGCCGCTGAGGCGTTCCATGGCAACGACTCGCCGGCTGCACGAGGCCCTGAGCGGACGCCGCCTGACGCGGCTCGAATACGAGCACGAGCTGCCCAGGCTGCAGGATGATCTGCTCGATGCGCAATTCACGTTGCGGCAGTCGGCCAGGCATGCCGTGGTGCTGATCGTGAGCGGCATCCCGGCGGCTGGCCGCAGCGAAGTCGTCAACGAATTGCTCGGCTGGCTCGATCCCAAGCTCGCCACCGTCTACGGCTTTCATGCACCTAACGACGTCGAGCGCGAACGGCCGGCGCTCTGGCGTTACTGGCGGCTCATGCCGCCGAAAGGCCGGATCGCGATCCTGCACGCCGGCTGGTACCAGGACCTGCTGCTCGGTGCCGCCGGCCTCGGCATGAAGACGGCGACGAGCCCTGTCCAGCTGCGTCGTAGCGTCGAGCGCGTGCGGCAGCTGGAGCAGATGCTGGCGCGAGATGGCGTGGTGGTGTGCAAGGTCCATCTGCACGTCTCGCCCGAAACGCAGCAGAAGCGTCTCGCCAAGATGCAGGCGAACAAGACCACGCGCTGGCGCGTGACGCCGGAAGATCGCTGGCTGGCGCGCAACTACCGGCCTGTCGAGCGCGCCTACGAACGCGCGCTGGCCGTCACCGACCAGCCCCTCGCGCCGTGGCACGTCGTGGACGGCACGGACCGGCAGCATCGCGCGCTCGAAGTCGGGCGCCAGCTGCTGGCCGCGATCCAGCACGCGGACGACGCGATCCCTCGCAACAGGATTGCGCCGAAAAGCGCCAAGGCCACCGCGGGTGCGCACGCTCGATTCGCGACGAAGCCTCCGGGGGACGTGCCCAGTGACGATGAATACGAGGCGGAGCTCGAACGGCTGCAGGGGAGGCTCGCATTGTTGTCGCGGCGCAAGCGCTTCGAGCGGCACGCGGTCGTCGCCGCGTTCGAAGGCATGGACGCCGCCGGCAAGGGCGGGGCGATCCGTCGTGTCACGGCCGCGCTCGATGCGCGTCAGTTCCGCGTCGTGCCGATTTCGGCGCCGACTCCCGAAGAACTCGCGCGGCCGTACCTCTGGCGCTTCTGGTTACACCTGCCGCCACGGGGCAATTACACGATTTTTGATCGCAGCTGGTACGGTCGCGTGCTGGTCGAGCGGGTGCGCGGTTTCGCGAAGGCGCCTGACTGGCAGCGCGCCTATGACGAGATCAACGAGTTCGAGCGCCAGCTGGCCGAGCACCGCGTGATCGTCGCCAAGTTCTGGCTGGCGGTTGGCCGCGAGGAACAGCTCGAGCGTTTTGCCGAGCGCGACCGCAATCCGCTCAAGCGCTTCAAGGTCGATCCCGAGGACTGGGCCAATCGCAAGCAGTGGCTGGCGTACCAGCGTGCTGCGCAGGAGATGCTGGCGCGCACCGATACCCGTCATGCACCCTGGACGGTCGTGCCCGCCGACGACAAGCGCCACGCGCGCCTCGCGGTGCTGCGCGCCCTCGGCGACCGCATCGAAGCCGCGCTCGGCTGACGGCGACACGACAACCGTTGGAGACCGCTTTGCCGCACATTGCCCTGGTGAGCGCGTTCGATGCGCTTGCGCTCGATGAAGACATGCCGCCGCTCGTGGATGCGCTCGTGCGCCGGGCCGCGAGGGTGTCGACGCCCTGCTGGGACGACCCGGCCGTGGACTGGGCGTCGTTCGACCTCGCGGTGCTGCGTTCGACGTGGAATTACGTCGAGCGCATTGACGAGTTCCGTGCCTGGACGCGACGGTGTTCGCAACAGACCCGGCTCTTCAACCCGCCGGAGGTCGTGGACTGGAACACCGACAAGCATTACCTCGCGCACCTGCACCGGGCGGGCGTGCCGGTCGTGCCGTCACGGTTCATCGAGCCGGGCGAGGAACCGCAGGCTGCACTGCGGCATTTCCTGACGGGCACCGCGGACGCGCTCTCCGCCGGGCGCGCCGGGCCGTTCGACCAGTTCGTGATCAAGCCGTCGATCGGTGCGGGTTCGCGCGATACGGCCCGCTACCGCTGCGCCGATGCGGACCGTGCGCTCGAGCACTTGTCGCGGCTCGTCGTCGACGAACGGCGCAGCGCGCTGCTGCAGCCCTACCTTGCGAGCGTCGACGAGGCCGGCGAGACCGCGCTCATCTATTTTGGCAGCGTGGCCAGCCACGCGATCCGCAAGGGTCCGTTGCTGCGGCTGGACTCCGCGCTGGTCGAAGGATTGTTCGCGCCCGAAGAGATCACCGCGCGACAGCCGGGGGCCGACGAGCAAGCGCTCGCGGCGGCGGCTTACGCTGCGATCCCGTTCGCTGAGCCGCTCTATGCGCGGATCGACATGATCCGCGACGACCGGGGCGATCCGGTGGTCCTCGAACTGGAAATGACGGAGCCGTCGGTGTTCCTGCTCCACGCCCCGGGCAGCGCGGATCGACTGGCCGAGCTGCTGCTCGCGCGCTGCGGCGCCTAGAACCAGCCGGAGATGAACAGCTGGAACACGTCGGCGTCGAAGCCGTAGAGCTCTTCGGTGCCCGGAGCGCCACCGGTCGTGACGTCACGAAAGTCGTCGTACTGGTAGTTGATGCGATCGTAGAACAGGTTGACGGTCGACCGGCGCAGGCGGTCCCAGCCGAGCGAAGGCAGCTCGTAGGTGGCGCCCAGGCTGAACATGTGGCTCGTGAACGTGCTGAGTTCCTTGTCGCGTGCGAGGAAATTCTGCGCGTCGGCACGGGGAAAGAGGTCGGAATAGAAATCCGCCGCCGACTGGTCGTACCAGCGATAGCCGACCTCGAAGATCCAGCGCTTGCCCCAGGGGTGCGTGTAGCCTAGCGACACCGAATTGGCGTCGATGCCCCACGTGTCGGTGTAGTAGCGGTACTCGCCGTGAACCGCGGCGCGATAGGGCAGGTAATAGCGCGCGTTGATCGCCACGGCGTTGCTGGTGCGGGTATGCGGGTACAATTCGGCCTGGTACGAATAGCCGCGCGCGCTGGTCTCGTCGAGGTAGCGCACTGAACGATACGGGTTGTTGAGGAATCCCTCGTCGGTGATCACTTCGTAGTTGAGGCCGGCCATCAGTCTCGGCGTCAGGATCTGCTGCAGGCCGAAGCGGTAGTTGCGGCGATCGACCGACTCGGCGAACGCGTCGTCACCGCGCTTGCGTACTTCGTCCCAGCCCTGGCTGAACCCGAACGAGACGGTCGTCAGGTCGCCGAAGATGTCCTGGCTCAGGTCGAAACTCGCCGTGTTCGCCGTGTAGTCGTTTTCGTCGCTCAGCGTGTAGCTCACGCTGTACTGGGTCTTGCCCTGCAGCAGGTCGAACGCGAGGCTGCCCTGCGTGCGCTCTTCCTTGTACGGGCTCGCCGTCGTCATCACGTCGATCGACGCACTCGACACCATGTCCATGTAGTAGTTGGCCGAGACCGAGTACTTCTCGGCGAACTTCTTGCGCAGCAGCAGCGACGGGCCGTCGATCGTGACGCCGCCGCCGTCGTAACGGTGGTAAAGGACGTCGGCCCGGTCGTCCGGCAGCACGGCGGCGTGCGCGGCGCTGCTCGCGGCCAGCGCGAGGCCGGCCAGTGCAAGGAGTCGGGTCATGCCGTGCGCAGCCATCCTGTATCGTCTCAGTTGCAGCCGCAGCCGCCGCCGTGGCTGCCGGTCGCGCCGCGCGCGCCTTCGCGCGCCTCGAACACGTGGTTGAGGTAGGACGCAGCCACCGGATCGCGCTCGGCCGACATCACGATGTCCGCAAAGTACTGGCGCTCGTACGGCTTGACCCAGGGTTCGACGCTGGCGCAGCCGGTGGCTCCGGCGGCGAGGCCCGACAGCAGCACGAGGCGGATCGCTTGGCGCATGGTCATTCCTTCACCAGGCTGCGGATCATGTCGGCGTACTTGGCTTCGTCGCCTGGCTTGTAGCCATGGTGGATGTAGCGCACCTGGCCTTTGCGATCGACGAAGACCGTGCTCGGCATGCCTTCGACGCCGAAGCTGCCGGCCACCGTGCTGTCCGTATCGAAAAGGATGGGAAAGCTGACGGGCATGCCTTTGAGCCACGTCACCGCCGCTGCGCTGTCAGGCTCGACGTTCACGCCCAGCAGCGTGAAGCCGAGCGGTTCGTACTTCGTGTTGAGTTGGGCCAGCAGGGGCATTTCCTGCCGGCAGGGACCGCACCAGGTCGCCCAGAAATTGATCATCACGACCTGGCCCTTGAGGTCGGCAAGTCGAACTTTGCCGCCGTCGCGGGCGGCGAGCGAGAAGTCAGGTGCGGCCGAACCCGGAGTGGCCGCGGCCGCGGCCAGGCCCGGCAGCGACAGCGAGAGCCAGCAGGCGAGCAGCAGGCGGTGTGCAGTTTTCATGGCGGATCCTCAAAAGAACGCGGTGACGCCGAACCCGACCTGCAGGTTCTGCGTGAGCTTGTTCTTGCCGAGCAGGTCGCTCTCGAACATGTGGTCGCGCACGTCGAGGTGGACGGCGATCCAGTCGTTCGCGAGCACGCGCAGGCCAGCGCCAAGCGCCACGGTGAAGTGGTCGTCGCCCGCAAAGTTCGTGCTGCCTGCGCCGAGCGTGAAGTAAACGGCGCTCGGCATCGCGCGCTTGCCGCCGAAGAACACTTCGCCGGGCAGCGCGTTCCAGCCGAGGGCGAGGTCGTAGTACGTGAACTGGCGCTCGCTGTCGGTCAGGAGTTCCGCGGCACCGCTCAGGTCTTCGTAGCTGGTCTTGCCGGCCTTCGACGAGCCGACCGTGGCCTCCGCAAAAAGGTCCTCGGTGAAGTGATAGGCGATGCGACCGCCGTACAGCAGGCTCGAGCCAAAGTCCTCGATGCTGACCGTGCCGACGAAGAGTCCCGCTTCAAAGTTCTCGGTGTCGAGGCCCGGAGGCTCGATCTCGCGCCGTTTCACGGCAGGCTCGACGACCTGTGGCTGCTGTGCCGGCAGCACCGACGCATCGCTCGCCGGTTGCCCGGCCGATTGCGCGGCCGCGCTGCCCGGCAGCGCCGCAACGGCGGCGAGTGCCGTCAGAAGAAATACGTGAAGGCCACGGTCCATTCGTCGATCTCCTCATTCTCGTCGCGGCTCGTGAACACGACGTAGCTGCGGTACTCCGCCTGCAGCAGGAAGCGGTTGGTCAGGAAGCCGCGCAGGCCGAGACCGGCGTAGGCGGTGGTGTCGGTGCGGTCCTCGGCCTGCACCAGGGTGGCCTTGGGCGAAATCGTCATCACGCCGCCGCCGATGCCGACGAACGGCGAAACACGCCATTCCGGCATGAAAACATGGGCGATGCCGGCCGTGCCGAGCCAGCCGTTCGAGAAGTTGCCCAGCAGCTGATTGACGTCGGCCCGGGCCAGCAGGTTCGGCGTGAGTGCATAGGCACCCGCGACGCTGACCACGTTGGCGCCGCCGAAGTCACCGGTGCCGAGTGCGACTTCCCAGTGGTGCTCGGTGCGCGACTCGGGCTTCGGCCCGGCCACCTGGACGGGGGCGCCGCCCGGCGTGAGCGTGCGTTCGAGCTGGGAGCGATGTACCCAGCCCTCGCGGCCGTTGCCGGTGCGAACCTTGATCCAGTCGGTGCGCCGGCGCAGCAACTCGATCGTCGCATTGCGCTCGACGGAATACGTGGCGGGAAAGCCACGCCCCGGGCCGCTGCGCAGGTCCGCGAACGCGTCCTGGACGACCACCGTCGCGGGTTCCTTGCCGGCACGCGCGTGCGCAGGCGGGCTCGCGGCGCAAAGCGCGAGACAGCACGCGAGCAATGGTCGAAAGCCGGGTCCGTTCAATTCAGCGGCGCCACAAATGGGTCGTTGAAGTATTGGGCACCGATGTCGGTCCATTCTGAGACGAGCTTCAATTCCACGGCTGTCAGGCGACCTGCGTGCGTACCACCAGGGGCGAACAATGAGAAGAACGTCACAGAGCCGTTCGCGTCGCCCGCACGCAGCGACGGTGCGACCGGCACGGTCGAGAACTGCGGCAGGCCCGTCACCGGGTCGATGCCGGTCTGCACGAGCCGGTCCTGCAGCGTGCCGTTGACCACTTCCTGTTCAGCGTCGGTGGCCAGCAGTTCGCGGTACGCCTGGAACTGCGTGGGCACGTCGGCCGACGGCCCGTCCGTCAGTTCGAGTTGCGCGGCCGGGATCCGTGTCGAGCCGTCGGCAGCGCGAGCCGAATGGCACGCCACGCACGTATCGTCACGCAGTACGGTTCCGTCGGCGGCCAGCGTCACACGCGGCTTGCTCCACAGCGGGTGGAGGTGCCGCTCGTAGTGAATCGTGATGCGACAGCCGGCACGCCAGCTCGTGACGCAATCCGGCGAGGTCGGCGCCGGGGTCGTCAGGTCGGCATAGTCGTAGGCGAAGGGAGCATCCGGAGCGCGGCCGGCGGCGACCGGGTCGGTCCAGACATCAGCAAACCGGATCGACGTGCTCGGCTTCAGGTCCGCACAGTCCGTCTGGCAGCTGATGCGCGCGCGCACCTGGGCCATCGTTTCGCCGAAGTCCGCGAAGAACGCCGGGTTGGTGTTGGGGAACGGCACTCCCGTGCCTGGCGCACCGGTGTTGGCCGCCGTGAAGAGGTTCTCGCGACCGTGCGAATCGTCGCGTGTCGCCACGTGGCAACCGTTGCACTTCAGTTCCTGTCCGGCGCGCAACTGCAGCCAGTTATCGTGCCGGCCGCCGATGCGGCGTCCGTTCGCGTCGAGCACCGAAATCGCAAACGCCACGTCGGCAGGGACCTTGATACGGACGGAGCCGTCCGGTTCAACCGGCGCGTAGCCGAGGATCTCCCGCATACCGAACGCACGGGTCACCCCGAACGCGCTGCCATCGAAATCGCGCACGTCGTCGTCCGGAATACTGACCGCCTTTTCGATGCGCACGAAACGCGCCGGACGCGCGGTAGCGAGCGTACTGGCAGGATCGCGCAGCACGGCAATGCCGCCCGGTGCCGTGTCGGTGCCGGCGATGTCGTAGACGCTGCGGACGTCGAGCAGGCCTACGCCCTCGGCTTCAAGATCGGCATCAAAGTCGACGCCGGCCACCGGGTCGAGCAGGACCGTCGGCAAGGCGCGCGGCTGCAGCGCGACGATGTCGGTGAACAGCGTGCCTTCCACGGGACTCGACACGGGGAGCTGCGTTTTCTGCGCTGGATCGTAGATCCACACGCCATACAGGGGCGCGGCCGTGGACGTCGCACCAGCCGCGAGGCGGTCCGCCGTGCACGGCACGATCTGCGCAGTGGTGGACGCCGTCGTCGTTTCCAGCAGCCGGCACTGCGTCCAGGTGAGCAGGATGCGGCCGGTGCCGTCCTGCAGCGGGAACGCCGCGTTGTAACGGCCGCCGGGCGACGGCCCCTCGATCGTGCGCACGTCATTGATGGTGGCTGCCACCTGTGCCGGGCCCGTCAGCACGCCACGGTTCGGCAGTGTCGGCTGTGTGATCTCGACGAAGTTCGCGGTGTCCACTTCCAGCAGCTGGCCGCCGAGGTCCGGTGCCTCGAACGGTTGCGCACGCACCAGCAGCTTGCCGTTCGCCAGCGGCCGCGGGTCGAGGAAATGCACCTCCTCGCCATTGGTTCCGGTGGCGTGGCTGCGCGCGCCGTACAGCAGTTGCAGGTCGCTGCCATCGGGACGCATCGTGTACAGGCTGATCTCGTCGTGACCGGGAGCGTTGTCCCAGCGGCTGAACACGACGCGGCCGTCCGGCAGCACGGAGGGATCGAGGTCGTGGCTCTGGTTGAACGAGACCTGCCGGATGCCCGAGCCATCCGCATTCATCACGTGCAGCACGAAGGCGTGCTCGTCGTCGTTTTCGTCCTGTGCGGCGAACTGCGGCTTGCCCTCGTCGAGCAGGATCGCCTTCGACTGCCGCTGGCGCGTCGAAGAGAACACGATCCGTCCGTCCGGCAGGTAATGCGGCGCGACGTCGTCGCCTTCGCGGGCTGCCGTGTCGGAGGTGAAGACCCGCCGCAGCAGCTGAGCGTCGAGGTCGTATTCCCAGATGTCCCAGGTCGGTTGTTCGTCGGGCGCGGCCCCAACGATGTTCGGTTCACGCAGCGCGAACACCAGCTTGCGTCCGTCGTACGACGGCTCGACGTCGCGCACGTCGCCGAGTCCCTTGGTGATCGCGGCGGTGAGATTGCGTTCGGCCGAGGTCGGTGATGCCCGGTCCCGCAGATAGAGATCGGCACCCGGCTGGAAGGGCAGCAATTCGCGCACGTCGGGCGCGAGCGCGTTGCCGGTCGGCACCGGGCGCTTGACGTAAGCAATCGGGAAATCGAGCACGACCGGATCCGGTGACTGACCACCGCCGGGGCTGGCGCCACTGCCACCGTCGCTGCTCGTGCACGCGGCGAGCGCTGCCACGGCCAGCAGCAGAGTCGAGGATTTCCAGTGTTGTTTCCAGTGTTGCAGGCGACCGCATGCGGTCGCCACCCATCGTGCTGCCATCGTGTTTCCTCGCGACGATCCCCTGCATTCGGCCGCCGCGCAGGCGTCTTCTCGCATAAGTGACCGCTTCTGTGACGTTCGGGGTGCCCGTTGTGTGAGCGTCCTCTCACAAACGAGAACGTGGCTTTGCGCGTGCCACCCGCAGGCCACAGATTCCGTCCCCACGGCGGCCATCGGCTGCCGAAGGGAGGGTGGATGCCACAGATCAGGACGTCGAACGCCCGCGGTGCGCGCAGCTTGCGCAATGCGTTCGTGAGCCTATGCCTCGTGGCCGTGACGCTGCTGCCGGCCGTGGCGCAGGCGGATGCACGGTCGCAGGCAAAGCGACTTCACGATCGGCTGGCGGGCGTCCCGCCCACCGAGGCCGTGCTCTCCTCGATGGCCAACGACATCGCGGCCGGTCGCGCGACCGACGCCGCCAACACGGCCATGCAGCACCGGGCGTTCTACGACGTGACGCTCAAGAACTTCGCGATGCCGTGGACCAACCGCGACCAGACGGTTTTTGCGCCGCTCAACGACTACGTGGCGACCGTCATCGGCATGGTGCGCGACGACGTCGCCTTCGACCGTGTGCTTTACGACGACATCCTGTACGTGGGGCGCAGCGGCTCCGGCGTGCCGGCTTACTCAGCAGCGAACAACGACCACTACGCCGCGCTCGAGTCGCAGGGCGTCAGCCTCAAGGACAACCTGGTGCAGACGACGCAGTCGTCGGCCAGCGGCATCCCCGCCGCGGCGTCGGCCGGCGTATTGACCACGCGTGCCGCGGCGCAGGCGTTCTTCATCGCCGGCACCAACCGCGCGATGTTCCGCTACACGCTGATGAACCACCTCTGCACCGACCTCGAACAGGTACAGGACACCACGCGCCCGCCGGACCGCATCCGGCAGGACGTGAGCCGCAGCCCGGGCGGTGACAGCCGTATCTTCCTCAACAACTGCATCGCCTGCCACTCGGGCATGGACCCAATGACCCAGGCGTTCGCGTACTACGACTACGACGAAACCGCCGGACGCATGATCTATACGGAAGGCATCGTGCGGCCGAAGTACTTCCACAACAAGGACACGTTCCCCGCGGGCTACTCCACTCCCGACGACACGTGGGACAACTACTGGCGCAAGGGTCGCAACTCACTGCTCGGCTGGGACGGTTCGCTGCCGGGCAAGGGCGCGGGGGCGAAGTCGCTCGGTCGCGAACTCGCGCATAGCGATGCGTTCGCCTCCTGCCAGGTCCAGAAGGTCTTCAAGAACGTCTGCTTCCGCAGTCCAAGCGACGCGCAGGATCGCGCACGCGTGCAGGCGATGACTGCGAGCTTCAAGGCGAACGGCTACCAGCTGAAGCGTGTCTTCGCCGAAGCCGCTACTTACTGCATGGGCGAGTGAGGGAAGACACATGGAACACACGATCCTGCGTCTCGCCTCGAAGCTCCGCGGCCTGGCTGTCGTCGCATGCGCGCTCATGCTGAGCGCGTGCGGGGGCGGCGCCAAGACGGTGGAAAATCCGGTGACGTCCGGCGGGCCGGCGCCGACCTACAGCGGTCCCGCGCCGGCCACGGCCGACGTGCAGGCGTTCAAGATCAACGTCTGGGACAACCTGAAGGCAGCCAACCGCTGCGGGCAGTGCCACGTTGCCGGCGGACAGGCGCCCCAGTTCGTGCGCCAGGACGACGTGAACCTGGCCTATGCCGCGGCCAACGGCATCGTGACGCTTTCCTCGCCGCGCGATTCGCGCATGGTCCAGAAAGTGGCTGGCGGCCACAACTGCTGGCTGGCCAGCAACGATGCCTGTGCCGATATCCTGACGACGTGGATCACGGCCTGGGCCGGCGCAACCGCGGGCGGGGGCACGACGGGCGTCGTGCTGAAGGCGCCTCCGATCAAGGATCCGGGCGCCAGCAAGGGTTTCCCGGCGTCGCCGGCCCTGTTCGCGTCGACGGTCCATCCGCTCGTCCAGCAATACTGCTCACGCTGCCACACGTCGACCGCGGCCGCCGCGCAGTCGCCGTACTTCGCCTCGGGCGACGTCGACGAGGCGTACGCGGCGGTGAAGACCAAGATCAACCTCGACCAGCCCGCGCTATCCCGGCTGGTCGTGCGCCTGCGCACGGAGTTCCACAACTGCTGGAGCGACTGCGCGTCGAACGCGACCACGCTGGAGGCCGCGATCCAGGCGTTCGCGAACCAGGTGCCGGCGACACAGGTGGATGCCGCGCTCGTATTTTCAAAGGCGCTGCGGATTCCTGACGGCCTCGTCGCGAGCGGCGGCAACCGTTACAGCGGCAACATGATCGGGCTCTGGGAATTCAAGACCGGTCGCGGATCGATCGCATATGACACCAGCGGCGTCGAGCCCGCGCTCAACCTGAACCTCTCGGGCGACGTGTCCTGGGTGGGCGGCTGGGGCCTCAACGTGCGCAGCGGCAAGGCACAGGGATCGACCACCGCGAGCCGCAAGCTGTACGACCTGGTCAAGGCGACGGGCGAGTACACGATCGAAGCCTGGGTGGCCCCCGGCAACGTCGCGCAGGAAGACGCGCGCATCGTGTCGTATTCGGGCGGCACGACCACCCGCAACTTCATGCTCGGGCAGACGCTCTACAGCTACGACTTCTACAACCGTTCGACCCGCACCAACGTCGCGGGCGATCCGAAGCTGACCACGGCGGCCGCCGACGAGGACCTGCAGGCGACGCTGCAGCACGTCGTCGCGACCTTCGACCCGGTCCGTGGCCGGCGCATCTACGTCAACGGCGTGTTCACGGGCGACGCGGACCCGGCGTCCGGCGGCGCGATCTCCGACTGGGACGACACCTTTGCCTTCGTGCTCGGCAACGAGGTCTCGGGCGATCGCCAGTTCCAGGGGGTCTTCCGGCTCGTGGCCGTCTACAACCGGGTGCTGACCGACGCGCAGATCCAGACCAACTTTACGGCCGGCGTGGGCGAGAAGTTCTACCTGCTGTTCTCGATCAGCCACCTGGTCGACGTGCCGCAGGCCTACATCCTGTTCGAAGTCAGCCAGTTCGATTCGTACAGCTACCTGTTCGACAAGCCGACGTTCATCAGCCTCGACCCGACGGCCAAGCCGGGCTCGATTTCGATCTCCGGCCTGCGGATCGGCATCAATGGCACTGAAGCGCCCGTCGGCCAGGCTTACCGCACCCTGGACGCGACGATCACCGACTCGCAGTACGGGCCATTGGGCCAGCCGCTCGCCAATGTCGGCACCGTCATCGCGCTGGAGAAGGGCCCGGACACGGACGAGTTCTTCCTGACCTTCGACGTGCTCGGCACGCACCAGAACGTGCGTCTCGATCCCGTGCCGCTGGCTCCTGCACCTCCCGTAGACGTGCAGCGGCCGTCGGACGTCGGTTTGCGTGTGTTCGACGAACTCAACGCGACGATGGCAGAGCTGACCGACGTCAGTCCCCAGGATCCGGCGGTGGCCGCCACCTACGCGACGATCAAGCAGGCGCTGCCCACGGTGGAGACGATCGACACGTTCGTGTCGGCGCATCCGGTCGCCGTGGCGCAGCTCTCGATCCAGTACTGCAATGCGCTGGTGGAGAACCCGTCGGCGCGTGCGCAATACTTCCCCGGCTTCGACTTCACGGCGGCGCCCGCGACCGCTTTTGCACCGGCAGGTCGCGCGATCGTGCTCGACTCGCTGGTGGGACACATGTTGCGGACCAACGTCGCGACCGAACCTGACGCCGCGGGCGTGCGCAGCGACCTTGACGCGCTGATCACCCGGCTCTCGAGTTGTGGCGGCTCCTGCGCCGCGGACCGAACCAAGACCGTCGTCAAGGCCAGCTGCGCTGCGTTGCTCGGCAGCGCCGCGACGCTGTTGCACTGACTGCCGGCTGCAGCCAAGGACGAACCATGCTCATCCGCAAGACACCGCCGCGCGCGCTGGCCCTCGACGAGCCGATCCGCCACCTGGAGGCGCACAAGCGTCCCGTGACGCGGCGCGACTTCCTGTCGCAGGGCTTTGGTACGGGGCTCGCGACCATCGCTGGACCCGGAATTTTCAGCCTGTTTGCCAACCCCCGCTCGGCCATGGCCGCCTTGTCGCCCGACATCGAGGCACTCAAGACCACCTGCGGCATCGAGGTGCAGGGGGCGGGCAAGATCCCTTTCATCTGCATCGACCTCGCGGGCGGCGCAAACATGGTCGGCTCGAACGTGCTGATCGGCGGACCGGGCGGACAGCTCGATTTCCTGAGCACCGCGGGCTATGGCAAGCTCGGCCTGCCGGGCGACATGCTGCCGGGCATGACCAACGCGACGACGGGCACCAGCTTCACCGACTCCCGGCTCGGCCTGGCGTTCCACAGCGACAGCGCATTCCTGCGCGGCATCCTCGATCGCGTCGCGCCGGCGACGGCGGCGTCGATCAACGGCGCGGTAATCGCCGCGCGCTCCGAGAACGACACGGGCAACAACCCGCACAACCCGATGTACGGCATTCACGCGGCAGGCGCGGACGGATCGCTGGCCACGCTGGTGGGCTCGCGCGCGTCGGACTCGGGCGGCAATTCGATGGCGCCGGCGGGAATGATCGACCTTTCGGTGCGCCCCACCAAGGTGGACCGTGCGAGCGACGTCACCGGTCTCGTCGACACCGGGCAGCTGGCGAGCCTGCTGAGCCTGGACGACACCGTGGCGGTGATGGAGGCCATCCAGCGCATCAGCGACCGCAAGCTCAAAGTCGTCGATCCGAAGCAGCCCTGGGTTGATCCGAAGCAGACGACCGTCACGCGCAACGAGGTCGTGCGCGAGCTCGTCAGCTGCGGCTACGTCAAGGCAGCCGACGTCGTCGATCGCTATGGTGACCCGACCAGCCTCAATCCCGACCTCGATCCGGACATCGTGGGCGCGGGCGGCATCTTCAGCCGCGCCGAGTACGACAACGATGCGGAATTCCGCAAGACGGCGGCCGTCATGAAGATGGTGCTGTCGGGTTACGCGGGTGCGGGCACGATCACGCTCGGTGGCTATGACTATCATGGACAGGGGCGCTCGACCGGCGAGTTGCGCGACCTGCGCGCCGGCCGGTGCATGGGCGCCTGCCTCGAATATGCCGCGCGACGCGGCCTGCCGCTGATGCTCTACGTGTTCTCGGACGGCTCGATTTCCGCGAGTGGCCAGGTCGACGACTCGACCGACGGCCGCGGCAAGTTCATGTGGACCAGCGACAACCAGGCCACGGCCGCGTCGTTCTTCCTGGTCTACAATCCGGGTGGTCGACCGAGCCTGGTCAGTACGGGCGCGGGAGGAGCGGCACGCCATCAGCAGATCGGCTATTTCCGTGCGGATGCGTCGGTCGAGACAGCGTCGAGCCCGGCCGCCGGCAACGTCAACCTGCTGGCCGAGACCGTGGTGCTGAATTACATGGCCCTGCACGGTGAACAGGCCCAGTTCACGTCGCGCTTCCCGCGCAACGGGCTCGGCAACTCGATGCTGCAGGACAGCCTGATCGCCTTCAATCCAATCGTGAGCGGTCGCATCGGCTAGGGATCCATTGAACGCATCGATAGCGAGCGGCCTCCTGCCAGTTCTGCGCTGCCCACGCTGCGCCGGCGTGCTCGAAGGCGATTCCGCGCTGAGTTGCGCGGCGTGCGACGTGCGTTATCCCCTGGTCGACGGCATGCCGTGGCTGTTACCCGCGCCGGATCTCGCACTCGCCGAATGGCGCGGCCGGCTGCATGCGATGACGACCCACCTCAAGCGGCAGGCCGCGCAGTACCGCGCCGCACTGCGTCCGGACGTCACCCGCTCCGCGACACGCAACCGGCTCAAGCTGCTGGCGATGGCGTGCTCCGACCACGCCCGGCGCTTGCAGGCGCTGCTGGCGCCGCTGCAGGCCGAAACTGAGCCGGCGGCGGCTGCCACGTATGCAGCGCTGGCCCCGGTCGTCGCGGCGGCCCAGGGGCTCGCGAGCTATTACGCCAACGTGCACCGCGACTGGAACTGGGGCGACGAAGAGAATCTCGCGGCGTGTGCGGCCGTCCGTAGTGCGCTGGGCGGCGCGCGCGTGGACAGGCTGCTCGTGCTCGGCAGCGGGGCAGGGCGGCTGCCCTACGACCTGCACGCGATCCTGCGACCCACGCTGACTCTCGCCGTCGACATCAATCCGCTGCTGATGGGCGTCGCGCGCCGGATGTACGCAGCGGAGCGCGTCGAGCTCTATGAGTTTCCCGTCGCGCCGCGCGACCTGGCGAGCCACGCCTTGCTGCGCACGCTGACCGCGCCAACCCGCGCGGAGCCGGGCCTGCATCTCGTGTTCGGCGATGCCAAGCAGCCACCTTTCGCGCCGGGCAGCTTTGACACGGTCGTCACGCCTTGGCTGGTCGACGTCGTCGACACCGATCTCGAAAGCCTTGCGGCGACCGTGAATGCCCTGCTCGCGCCGGGCGGGCGCTGGGTCTGTACCGGCACGCTGTTCTTCCAGCTGGCCGATCCGGCGCAAGCGTACTCGAGCGAGGAGGTGCAAGAAATCATAGCGGGGGCGGGCTTCGAGCCACCCCAGTTCCAGGCGTCGCGCCAACCGTACCTGGCGTCTCCGGCGAGCCGGCACGCGCGGATCGAGGAGGTCGTGACGTTCGCAGTCCGCAAGCAGCGTGAGGCGGAGTTGCCGCTGCGTCCGTTGCCGCCGTGGCTGGCGGATCCGCGGCATCCGGTCCCGCTGTTGCCCGACGTAGCCGACTACGCGCTTGCCCTCCGCGTGCGTGGCTACGTGGCTGCGCTGGTCGACGGTCGGCGTTCCATCAGCGACATCGCGGCGAAACTCGTCGAGGAGCGGCTGTTGCCCCCGACCGAGGCGACTGGCATCGTGCGTGACTACCTGCTGCGCCTGCACGACGAGGCGCAGCTGCGGACCGGAATCTGAGGTTTCATGATGCGACGCTTGGTACTGCTGCTGGCCTTGAACCTGCTGGCCGGCCTCCCGGCCGCGCGTGCCGCGTGGTACGAGCGCGAAGAAGCCATCATGGGCACGCGCGTCGCGGTGCAGCTCTGGTGCGACGATTCCGTCCTCGCCGTGAACGCCATCGACGCGGTCATGGCTGACATGCACCGCACCGATGACCTCATGAGCACCTACAAGCCGGGGAGCCAGCTCTCGCAGGTCAATGCGCACGCCTTCGAGCGTCCGGTGCAGGTGGACGCCGACATCATCGATGTCGTGACCAAGTCGCTCGACTATTCGCGCATCAGCGACGGCGCGTTCGACATCACCTACGCGAGCGTCGGCTACCTCTACGATTACCGCGCTCACCAGCATCCGACCGACGCACAGATCGAGGCCGCGTTGCCGGGGGTCGACTACCGGCACCTGCAGGTCGACCCCGTCGCGCGCACGATCCGGTTCATGAAACCGGGCATGCGCATCGACCTCGGCGGCATTGCCAAGGGCTGGGCGGTCGATCGCGGCATCGAGATCCTGCGACGCATGGGGATCGAGCACGCGATGGTCAACGCCGGTGGCGACACGGCGCTGCTCGGCGACAGGCTGGGCAAGCCCTGGGTGGTCGGTATCCGTGATCCGCGCAAGCAGGGGGCGGTGGTGGCACGCATCCCGCTGCAGGACGAGGCGATCTCGACGTCGGGCGATTACGAGCGCTACTTCGAGGAAGACGGCAAACGCTATCACCACATCCTCGTGCCGGGCACCGGCAAGTCGCCGGATGCCGTGCGCAGCGTCACGGTCGTCGGCGCCAATGCGACGCGCACCGACGGCCTGACCAAGACCGTCTTCATCCTGGGCGTGGAGCGGGGCATGGAGTTCGTCCGCAGGCTCGGCGACGTGGAGGCGGTCATCGTCGATCGCGACGGCCAGATCTTTTATTCGGCGGGTCTCGAGCCCCCGCAATAAGTACTGGGTGCGGCGGGCGGGAGCGAAATGTGACGCACCGCAAGTGTCTGGCATCCCGAACCCCGCCGATTTGACAGCAAGGCGAGCCGCAGACAACGATGCTGTCGACTGAAAAAGGCAAACCCGCCGAAAGGCGGGGACGCAAAGCCACCGGTCTTCGGGACGTGCCCATGACAGCGGGGTTGCCAGGTGCAACGCAGGACACTCGATTCAAGTGCCCCGAACGGGGTGCTACGTAAATGGATGGCCGCGGCGATGGCCGCGGCCGTCGGCGTGCCGGCGTTTGCCGCGCCCCCCGCGCTCGATACCGTAGCGCCTGACTTTGCCCTGAAGGGCATCGACGGCCGCAACCTGCGCCTGTCGGAGTACCGCGGCGAACCCGTGGTCGTGTACTTCTGGGCCAGCTGGTGCGGGCCCTGCCGCGAGTCCGTCGCCGCGCTCGATGCGCTCGCGCGAGGTTCCGGCACGCCCGTGCTGGGCGTCAGTCTCGACTCCGCCGACCGCGCGGCCGCGGTTGCCGGGTCGTTGCACCTTGCGACGCCGACACTCGTCGATGCCCAGCAGTCCGTTGCACAGACCTACGACGTGGCGAAGCTCCCGCTCACCTTGCTGCTCGATGCCGAGGGACACGTGCGCGCGTCATGGTCCGGCGTGCCGGCCGATCTATCCGAACTCACCCCGCAACTCGAACGCCTGCGCCAGGACTGACGGAGCTCCGCCCGCATGAAACTGAAATCCAACCCGATGCTCTTTGCAGCGCGACTGTTCACGGTGTTCGCGCTGCTGGCGGCCCCGCTGGCCGCCATGCCGTCCGAGGGCGACGCGGCGAACCTGAAGACTGTCGACCAGGACGTGCAGGCGCTGAAAAAGCAGCTCATCGACCTCAATCGCGACCTGTTCAAGCTCGAGGAAGAACTGCTGTACCCGGCCAGCACGCAGGTGGCCGTGTTCCTGTCCGTCGACGTGGGGACATTCTTCGCGCTCGATTCGGTGACGCTCAAGGTCGACGACAGGGAAGTCGCGAACTACCTCTACACGGAGCGCGAAGTGCAGGCCCTGCATCGCGGTGGCGTGCAGAAGCTGTACCTCGGCAACCTGAAGGCCGGGAACCACGAGATCGTCGCGTTCTTCACCGGCAAGGGCCCGCACGACCGCGACTATCGCCGCGGCACGACGCTCAAGGTCGACAAGACCGTCGGCGCCAAGTACGTCGAGCTCCGCATCAGCGACCGTGCAGCTTCGCTGCAGCCGGAGTTCGTCGTGCGGCAGTGGGAGTAGGGGGAGCCCCTGGCCTCCTCGGCATCCGCGCCATGCGTCAGCGATCCTCCACCGCCCGGCTCTACATGCTCTGCATCATCCTGGTGCTGGGCGCGGCTGCGGCATGGACGGCGCACGCGGACGAACCGGCTCGTGATGCACCGCCTCCGAGCAAGATCCGCGACCTCGACTACGGCGATGTGCTGTTTCATTTCTTCCAGGACGACTACTTCGAGTCGATCGTCCGGCTGGAAGCGAACCGCGACTTCAATCGGCTGAGTCACCATGCCGCCGAAGCGGAACTGCTGTCGGGCGGCCTCTACCTGTCGCTGGGCTTGCACAACGAAGCGGAACGTATCTTCGACCGACTGCTGGCGGGTCCGGTGGCGCCATCGGTCCGTGACCGTGCCCGTTTCTATCTGGCGCGCATCGGTTACCAGCGCGGCTACTACGAACAGGCGCTCCGCAACCTCGGCTACATCGAGCAACCCCTGGCCGGCAAGCTGGAACCCGAACGCCGCCTGCTCGAGGCAAACGTGCTGATGAGCCTCGGGCGCTATGGCGAGGCAGCCCAGCGTCTCGAGAGCTGGAGCGACACGAGCGGCTGGTCGAATTACGCGCGCTTCAACCTGGGCGTGGCGCTGGTGCGTGCGGGCGACACGGCGCGCGGCCGTCAGTTCCTCGAGCAGGTGGGAACGATGCCGGCCGCCAATGAGGAGCAGGCGTCGCTGCGGGATCGTGCCAACCTCGCGCTGGGCTTCGCGCTGCTGCAGCAGCAAGGCGGCGAGGAGCCGGCGGCGGTGCTGAGCCGCGTGCGTCTGGACGGGCCGTTCACGAACAAGGCGCTGCTGGCGCTCGGCTGGGCCGAAGCCAACGCCCACCATCCGGAACGCGCGCTGGTGCCCTGGCTCGAATTGCAGCAGCGGAAGATTCTCGATGCCTCCGTGCAGGAATCACTGATCGCCGTGCCGTACGCGTACGTCAAGCTGGCGTCCAACGGGCAGGCGTCGCAGCAATACCGTTCAGCCGTCGATGCCTTTGCGCGCGAATCGCGCCGCATCGACGAATCGATCGCAGCCATCCGCCAGGGCGGGTTCCTCGACTCGATCCTGTCAGAAATGCCGCAGAACGATCGTCCGGGCTGGTTCTGGCAGCTCGAGACGCTGCCGGATGCGCCGCACACGCGCTACCTGTATCACCTGATGGCCTCGCACGAGTTCCAGGAAGGCCTCAAGAACTACCGCGATCTGCGGCTGATGCAGGCCAACCTCGCGCGCTGGACGGACTCGCTCGAGGCGTTTGGCGCGATGATCGAGGCGCGTGAGATTGCAACGACGCAGCGCGAGCCGCGCCGGCAGGAAGTGCTGGCGGGCACCGACCTCGATTCGCTGGCGCAGCGCCAGCAGGCGCTGGCGGGGCGCTTCGCGCAGGTCGAGGCCAGCCGTGATGTAGCCGCGCTCGCGTCGCGACAGGAGCTGGAGCAGTGGGAGGCGCTCGCCCGGATCGACGCGACGCTGGCCGCGATGCCTGCCGGGCCCCAGCGCGAAGACTTTGCCGAACGCGCGCGACTGCTGCGAGGCGTGCTGTCGTGGGAGCTGGATCGTGCGTACAAGGTGCGCGCGGCGCAGACCCGTCGCGACCTGAAACAGACGCAAGCCGCGCTGGCAGAGGCCGGGACGCGACTCGCCGGCATTGGTGAGGCAGGCGACCTCGTGCCGCAGAACACGCAGGGTTTCGCAGGCCGCGTCGACGAATTGTCGGAGCGCGTCGCCCGCATCGCGCCGCTGGTCGACGCCACGGCCCTCGCGCAGGAACGCGCGCTGGCCGACATCGCCGTCGCGGAACTGCAGGCGCAACAGCAGCGCCTCGGCAGCTACTCGACGCAGGCGCAATTCGCGCTGGCCTCGCTCTACGACGGTGCGACGAGCGGGGGCGGCAAATGAGCGCGCCACGCCACCTGTGGGTCGCGGTTGCGTGCGTGCTTGCGGGCAGCTGGTCGGCCACGGCCGAGAGCGCGCGCAAGAAAGCCGAACCGACGCTGGGCTCTCTCGCCGGCCGCAGTGCGCCGGTGGATCGCACGCAGCCGGTGCAGGCCGCGCCCGACGACGCCGCAAACAGCTACGCGGCGTTCCTGCAGATCGATGGCGCGGATCCGGCGCTCAAGGCGCAGGCGCTGCGCCGGCTCGGCGACCTGCGACTCGAGCAGGCCGCCACGCTCGGTGCCGTGGGCGACGTGCCCGACGCCGCCTCCGAGGCGAAGGCGCGCGAGGCCGTCGCCGCGTATCAGGAACTGCTGCGTGACTATCCGGCCTACGCAGCGCGGGATGCGGCCCTGTATCAACTCGCGCGCGCGTCCGAAGTCGCAGGTGACGGTGATGCCGCGATGGCGGCGCTCGATGAACTGGTGCTGCGGCATCCGCAAGGCGCGCATGCCGACGAGGCACAGTTCCGCCGTGGCGAAGTGTTCTTCAGCGCGAAGCGCTACGCCGAGGCCGAACAGGCGTACGCGGCGGTGCTCGCGATGGGCCCCGCCAGCACGTTTCACGAGCAGGCGCTCTACAAGCGTGGTTGGGCGCAGTTCAAGCTCGGCAACAATGCGGCGAGCAGTCGTGACTTTCTTGCGCTGCTCGACACCGTGCTGGTCCAGGACGGACAACTGCGCGACGTTGCGCAGTTGACGCGTCCTCAGCTGGAACTGTCGGACGATGCCCTGCGGGCCCTGAGCCTGATGTTCGCTGCGGACGAAGGCGCGGCGTCGCTGCAGGCTGCACTGTCGCAGCGTGGCCCGGCGCCGTACGAGTCCCGGCTCTACCGCGCGCTCGGCGACCTCTACGTCGAGAAGGAGCGCTTCCAGGACGGCGCCGAAGTCTACCGCTCGTTCGCGCGGCGACAGCCGCTCGATCCCGAAGCGCCGCTGCTGCTCGGCAAGGCGACCGAGGCCTACGGCAAGGCGGGCTTCAATGCGCTCGTGCTCGAGTCGAAGCAGGAACTGGTCGAACTCTACGGGCCGCGCAGCGCGTACTGGGCGCAGCGGGGCGCGAACATCAATCCGCGCGTGAGCGCGGCGGTCCAGGCGAACCTGCTCGACCTCGCCCGTCATCATCATGCGCTGGCGCAGAATAAGGGCGGCGAGGTCGATCGTGACGCGGCCGTGCGCTGGTACCGCGAGTACCTCGACGGCTTCGATGCCTCGGCGGAAGCGCCGGCGACGCGCCTGCTGCTCGCCGACCTGCTGCTCGAGGGTTCGCGCTTCGCCGAGGCGGCCGACGAATACGAAAAGGCTGCCTACAGCTATCAGAACGCGCCCGAGGCGGGCCGTGCCGGTTACGCTGCATTGGTCGCGCTCGACAAGGCCGAACCGACGGTGCCCGAGGCCGAGCGGCCGGCGCTGCGCAGCCGCGCCATCGAATCTTCGTTGGTGTTCGCGAGCACGTTCCCCGAGCACGTCGAAACGCCAGGCGTGCTGACGCGCACCACCAAGCAGCTGTTCGATCTCGGCGATCGGCAGCGTGCGGAAGCGGTCGCACAGAGCGTGCTGGCCTTGGGACCGCGCGCCGATGCCGGGCAGCAGCTCGTTGCCTGGACGGTGCTTGCGCACACGTACTTCGACTCCTCCCGCTTTGCCGAAGCTGAGCGTGCGTACGGTGAAATCGTGGCGCGCACGCGTGCCAGCGACACGCAGCACGCGGAGGCCATCGAACGGCAGGCGGCGGCTGTGTATCGACAGGCGGAAACCCGCCAGGCCGCGGGCGACCATGCCGGAGCCGTGCAGGACTTCCTGCGCGTTGCCGCCGTCGCGCCGTCCTCGCCGATTCGTGCGAAGGCCGAGTTCGACGCCGCCACGTTGTTGCTGCAGGACAAGCAGTGGACGGCGGCAGCCACCGTGCTCGAGGGTTTCCGCGCGACCTATCCAGGGCACGAGCTCGCCGCCGACGTGGACCGCAAGCTGGCTGTCGCGTACGTCGAGTCCGGACAGCAGGCCAAGGCCGCCGCCGAGTTCGAACGCGTCGCGGCCCGTGTAACGGAAGAGCCCGAGGTGCGCCGAACCGCCCTCTGGCAGGCGGCGGAGCTGCAGGTCGCTGCCGGCGACCGTGCCGCTGCCAGCCGGGTGTACGCGGAGTACGTCATGCGCTATCCGGTGCCGGCCGGCCCCGCATTGGATGCACGCCAGACACTCGCCGACCTCGCGCGCGACGCCAACGACGCCGCGGGCCGCCAGCGCTGGCTCGAGGACATCATCGTCGCCGATCGGGCTGCGGGCGCGGAGCGCACGGATCGCACGAAGTTCCTCGCGGCGACGGCGTCCCTCGAACTCGCGCGGCCGCTCGATGCTTCCGCCCGTTCGATCCGTCTGGCGTTGCCACTCGAAAAGTCACTCCCCGCCAAGCGCAAGGCCCTCGAGGCGGCGTTGGGTGCTTACGGCCGCGCCGAGGAGTATGGCGTAGCGCAAGTCACGACCGCGTCGGCATTCGCGATGGCGGACCTCTACCGTCACCTTGGCAAGGCGCTGATGGAGTCGGACCGGCCGCGGAATCTCGACGCCGAGGAACTCGAGCAATACGACGTGCTGCTCGAGGAGCAGGCGTTCCCGTTCGAGGAAAAGGCGATCGGCATCCACGAACGCAACGCGCGGCTCGCGGCGCAGGGCATCTACGACGAGTGGGTGCAGAAGAGCTACGCCGAACTCGCGCAGCTCAAGCCGGGCCGTTATGCACGGGCGGAAGTAGCCGATGCGCCGGTGGCGGCGATGGCAGGGCCGGCACTGCCGCCGGAGACCGACCCGGCGGTCCAGAACCAGCTGGGCGTGCAGCAGCGCCAGGCAGGCCAGTTCGCGGATGCCAAGGCGGCGTACGAACGCGCGCTGGCGCTCGATCCAAACTACGCCGACGCCGAGCGCAACCTCGCGATCCTGCACGACCTGTATCTCGACGACCCGTCGGCCGCGCTGCCGCACTTCGAGCGCTATCAGCTGCTGACGCAGGGCGCCGACACGCAGGTGACCGCGTGGGTCACCGAACTCAAGGCGCGCATAGCCGCGGTCACGCGCACCGCAGAGGCCACACCGTGAAGACCGCACTCCACTCCAGCCTCGCGCTGCTGTTGCTGGCAGTCCTGCCGGTCGTCGCGGCCGATGCTGCCGATCCGGCGTCGAAGGCTGCCACCTCCGCGACAGCCGTCGACCGCCTGCAACTCGACGCCACGGCCATCACCGGCAACCGCGAGTTGCCGAAGGTCATGAGCATCGTGCCGTGGAAAGCGGCTGAACCGCCGGGCGGCCCTGACCGCCCGATGGGCAGCCTCATCGACGAGCTGCTCGCGCCGCTCGACCGTGACGAATTCCGCCGCGAAATCAGTTACTACCGCGACCTCGCGTCGCCGACAACCACTGCTTCAACTGTCCCCGTCCCCGGAGCTAGCCCGCAATGAACACCATCGACCTGATCGCCAACTTCTTCAAGCAGGGTGGGGCGTTTCTCTACCCGATCGCCGCCGTCTTCATGATCGGCCTCGTCGTCGCCGTCGAGCGCTTCATCTACCTGACGCGCGTCTCGGCCGGCAATCGCCGCCTGTGGGCGGAATTGTCGCCGCTGCTCCAGGCCGGCAACTTCCGCAAGGCGATGGAAGTCGCCGAGAAGACCGACTCCGCGCTCTCGACCATCATGCGCTACGGCATGTCGCGCATCGCGACCGCCCGCCGCCGCGACGACATCGAGAAGGCGATGGAAGAGAGCCTGATCGAGGTGATCCCGCGTCTCGAGAAGCGCACCCACTACCTGGCGACGCTCGCCAACATCGGCATGCTGATGGGCCTGCTCGGCACCGTCATCGGCCTGATCCAGGCATTCGCCGCGGTCGCCGCCGTCAACCCGGCAGAGAAGGCCAGCATGCTCTCGGCCAGCATCTCGGTGGCCATGAACAACACGGCGCTCGGCCTCGCGCTGGCGATCACGCTGTTGCTCTGCCACATGTACCTCGAGACCAAGACGACTGAGCTCGTCGACAGCCTCGAAGTGGCCTCGATCAAGTTCCTGAACACCGTGGTCGAGCGTCGCACCCAGGCGCCGAGTCCGGCGGCTGCAGCGGCCGCGGCACGCCCGGCGGCTGCTGCGCGCGTCCAGGAGGCGTCCGCCCGCGAGGCTGCACGCGCATGAGGAAGAGTTCCGCCCTGGCGCGGCGGCAACAGCGCAACCACGCGCGTTACCGCGGCCGCAACGACCTGACGATCGTGCCGATGCTGGACGTGATGGTCATCCTCACGTTCTTCCTGATCTTCACGGCCGTGTTCTCGAAGACGAGCGTGCTCGAGGTCAACCTGCCCGGACCGGGGACGCAGGCTGCCACGGACACGCCGCGCTTCGAACTCGAGCTGATCCTGCGCAAGTCGGGAATCGAGGTCGCCGATCGCAACCAGGGCGTGCTCGAAACCATTCCGGCCGTCGCCAGCGGGCAGGACGTCACGAAGCTCACGGACTACCTTGCCGCGCTCAAGGTGAAGGTGCCCGACGTGACTCACGCGACGCTGCTGGTTGCCGAGGACGTGGACTACGACACGATCGTGCAGGTGATGGACGCTGCGCGCGTGCGGCAGACGATCGCGGGCGGCAAGGTGTCGCGCGAGACGCTCTTTCCGCAGATCGCACTGGGAGATGCCCCGACATGATCCGCACAGGAATGCGGCGCCACTCGCGCCGTGGCAAGGGCGGCGGTGGCGGCCATGGGCCGCTTGCGCTGATCCCGATGATCGACATGCTCACGATCCTCGTCGTGTACCTGCTGGTGCACGCGGCGGACATGGACATCCTGCCGAACTCGAAGAACATCACCATCCCGCAGTCGCTGGCCGACCAGAAACCACGCCAGGCGACCGTCGTGACGGTCACGCGCGACATGCTGTACGTCAACGGCGAGGCCGTCGTGACAGTGTCGGAGCTGGGCACCACGAGCGGCCAGGTCAGCGAGCCGTTGCGCGCAGCGCTCGATGCGCAGGCGCAGGGCCTGCTGCCGGGATCGGAAGCGAATCGTGAGGTGACGGTAATGGCCGAGAAGTCGTTGCCTTACGCCGTGCTGCGCAAGATCGTCGCGAGCAGTTCGGCCGCCGAGTACACCAAGGTTTCGCTGGCCGTCGTCGAGCGCGAACAGACGTATGCCGGCCTGAAGGGCGCCTGAAGGAACCAAGCGCCATGAGCAGCAACGTCGTCGTCACCAATTTCCGGGTCTTTGACCTGCCCTGGACGCCCTCGGTCGAGGAGGAGCGTCGATTCCGGCGCGTCCTGGGCGCCGCGCTGGGCTTGTTCATCGGCTTCAGCGTCGTCATCCCGTTCCTGCCCGACACGCCGCGGACCCCGGCGATGGCGCCGGCCGTGCCCGAGCGCATCGTCGAGTTCATCCTCGAGCAGCCGAAACCGAAACCGAAGCCGATCGAAGTGGTGCCGCCCAAGCCGGTCGAGGTGCCCCAGGTCGAGGCGCGCGTCGAGCGTCCGGTGCCGGTGCCCGTCGTGAAGTCCGAGCCGAAGCCCGATCCGCGCAAGAAAGCGGCGGCCTCGGGCCTGCTCGCGATGTCGGATCAGCTGGCCGAGCTGCGCGATCTCGACGTCAAGCCAAACGTCGATGCCAGGTCCCTCAATGCCGGGGCCGGTGAGCGCACCCGCGTCGATCGCTCGATCCTCACGGCCAAGGTGGGGTCGGGCAGCGGTGGCATCGCGGTCGGCGAGGTCAGCAAGGGGTTCGGCGGTGGATCGACCGGACTGAAAGGTCATGCCACGGCGAAGGTGTCCGCCGCGACCACCGAATCCAGCGCGGCAGCCGAGGCCCAGCGGTCCGGCAAGAGCGCCAAGGCGGCCCGGACCCGCGAAGAGATCGAATTGGTCTTTGATAAGAACAAATCAGCCATCTACTCGCTCTACAGTCGGGCGCTGCGTGAGAATCCGGCACTGCAGGGCAAGGTGGTGCTCGAAGTCACCATTGCGCCATCGGGCGAAGTGACCGAATGTCGCTTGATTTCCAGCGAATTGGGCGACCCGGAGCTCGAGCGCAAGCTGGTCGCCCGGGTGAAGATGTTCCGTTTCGACGACCGGGACGTGGCCACCATGACGACCACCAAGCCGATCGAATTCTTCCCCGCCTGAAACCCATTCTGAGGTCATAACCACCCGGCCTTTCCGCCGGCCGGGTCGCTCTCCCTAGCATGCCCCTCCCCGCAACGCTTCGCGGGGGAGGAATGCCATGAGCGCCAACATCGTGACGACCCTGCCCCTGGGCCCGCTCGACCCCGAGCGGACCGAGTTGCTGCTGCGCGTCGTCGACGGCCTCGAGCCCTCCACGCTGCAGTGGCTGTCCGGCTTCGCCGCAGGCATCGCGCACGAGCGCGCCACCGGTCGCCAGGGCGTGTCGCTGCCGGCGGGTCCGGTCGTGGCGCCCGCTGCCCGGTCCGAACCAACCGCAAGGCTCACCGTCGTGTACGGATCACAGACGGGCAACAGCAAGCGCATTGCCGAGCGACTCGGCCGCGCTGCCGAAGCCGCTGGTCTCGCCGCGCGCGTCTATGCCGCGGGTAACTACCCGGTCAAGGACCTGGCAAAGGAACGCATGCTGGTGATGGTCGTCAGCACGCAGGGCGACGGCGACCCGCCCGACGACGCCCGCGGCCTCATCGAGTTCCTGCAGTCGCGTCGCGCGCCGAAGCTCGAGCAGCTGAGTTTCTCGGTGCTCGCGCTCGGCGATTCGAGCTATCCGAAGTTTTGCGAGACGGGCAGGCAGGTGGACGAGCGACTCGTCGCGCTCGGCGCCAGGCGGCTCGTCGAACGCGTGGACTGCGACGTCGATTACGACACACTGGCCAATGCGTGGCTCGATCGCGTCGTGACGAGCGCGCGCGATGCGCTCGGTGCATCGTCGCAGACTGCCACCGTCACGCGCCTGCGTGCCGCGCCGGCGGAGCCGCAGTTCTCGCGCGACCAGCCGTTCGCGGCCGAAGTGATCGCGAACCACCCGCTCACGGGGCGCGGTGCGACCAGGGAAGTCCGTCACCTCGAAGTCAGCCTCGCGGGCTCCGGTCTCACGTACGTGCCGGGCGACGCCCTCGGCGTCTGGCACGAGAACCCGCCGGCCGTCGTCAGCGAAGTGCTGCAGGCGCTGCGCCTGGACGGCGAACAGGGCGTCGAGCTCGACGGCACCGCCAGGCCGCTGCGTGAATGGCTCACGACGGGCCGCGAACTCACGCGCCTGACACGACCGTTCCTCACGCAGCAGGCCGAGCGCTCCAGGGACACGCGGCTCGCGGACGTGCTGCAGCCCGGTCACGAGGCCGACCTGCGCCACGCGCTGAAGGACCTGCAGGTCGTCGACGTGCTGCAGCGTCACCCTGGCGAATGGGACGCAAAGTCGTTCGTGCAGGCACTGCGCCCGCTGGCGCCCCGGTTGTATTCGATCGCCTCCAGCCAGGAAGCGGTCGGCGAGGAGGCGCACCTCACCGTCGCGCTGGTCGACTACGAACTCGACCGCAAGCGCCGCACGGGCGCGGCCTCGGCGTTCCTCGCCAGCCTGCAGGGCGAGCAGTCGAAGGCGCGCGTCTTCATCGAAGAGAACGAGCGTTTCCGCCTCCCGGCCGACACTTCGCGCGACGTGATCATGATCGGCCCCGGCACGGGTGTCGCCCCGTTCCGCGGCTTCGTGCAGCACCGCGAGGCGCAGGGCGCCTCGGGCCGCAACTGGCTGTTCTTTGGCGCGCGTCACTTCCAGAGCGAGTTCCTGTACCAGGCCGAATGGCAGGACGCCGTGAAGCGGGGAGTGCTGAGCCGCTTCGACCTCGCCTTCTCGCGCGACCGCAGCATCGTCCGCGAGTACGTCCAGGATCGCCTGCGCCGGGTGGGCAAGGACCTGTACTCGTGGCTCGAGAGCGGCGCGTACCTCTACGTCTGCGGCGACGCCGAAAGAATGGCTCCCGACGTCAATGCGGCACTGATCGACATCGTCGCGGAGCACGGCGGCAAGAGCCGTGACGATGCAGACGCCTACGTGCGCCGGCTGGCGGACGACCGCCGCTACCTGCGCGACGTGTACTGAGCATAGAGAGCATGACCGAGCAATCACCCGTCGAGCGCATCAAGCGCGACAGCCGCAACCTGCGCGGCACGCTGGTCGAGAGCCTCCAGGATCCGCTGACCGGCGCGATCCGCGAGGACGACACCGTCCTGATCAAGTTCCACGGCAGCTACCAGCAGGACGACCGCGACATCCGCGACGAGCGTAGGCGCCGGAAGCTCGAGCCTGCGTACAGCTTCATGATCCGCACCCGGCTGCCGGGCGGTGTCTGCACGCCCACGCAGTGGCTGCAGCTCGACGAAATTGCACGCCGCTATGCGAACGGCACGCTGCGCATCACGACGCGCCAGGCCTTCCAGTTCCACGGGGTGATCAAGACCGAGCTCAAGGCGACGATGCAGGCGATCAACGCCTCGCTGATGGACACCATCGCCGCCTGCGGCGACGTCAACCGCAACGTGATGGCGAGTGCGAACCCGGTCGAAACGCGGGCGCATCCGGTCGTGCACGAATGGGCGAAGAAGCTTTCGGAGCACCTGCTGCCGAAGACGCGCGCCTACCACGAGATCTGGCTCGACGGCGAGAAGGTGTCCAGCACCGAAGACGAAGTCGAACCGCTCTACGGCCCGACCTACCTGCCACGCAAGTTCAAGGCGGCGATCGTCGTGCCGCCGGTCAACGACGTGGACGTCTTCGCGCACGATCTTGGCTTCATCGCCATCATCGAGCACGGCGAGCTGCAGGGTTTCAACCTCACCGTCGGTGGCGGCATGGGCGCCACGCACGGTGACGCCGAGACGCACCCGCGCGTCGCGGACATTGCGGGCTTCCTCAAGCCCGGGCAGTTGCTTGCCGTGGCGGAGGCCGTGCTCACCACGCAACGCGACTTCGGCAACCGCGCCGTGCGCAAGCGCGCCCGCCTCAAGTACACGATCGAAGATCGCGGCCTCGAGTGGTTCGTCGCCGAGATCTCGCGCCGGCAGGGTTTCGCGCTCGAGCCGGCCCGACCGTTCAAGTTCGAGACGACCGGCGACCGCTTCGGCTGGACCGAAGGGTTTGACGGCCGCTGGCACCTGACGCTGCGCATCGAGGCCGGTCGCGTCGCGGATACGGCCAAGGGGCCGTGGCTGACGGGCCTGCGCGAGATCGCCAAGGTGCATCGCGGCGATTTCCGCCTGACGCCGAACCAGAACCTGACGATTGCCAACGTGGACGCGAACGCGCGCACCTTCATCGATGGACTGGTCGTTCGTTACGGCCTCGATCGCCATGCCCGGGCTACGCCCGTTGCGCTCAACGCGCTCGCCTGCGTCGCGTTGCCGACGTGTGCCCTGGCGATGGCTGAGGCCGAGCGCTACCTGCCGCGGCTCTCGCAGCTGGTCGATGAACGTCTCGCCGCGAACGGGCTGGCCGGCGCGCCGCTGGTACTGCGCATCACGGGCTGCCCGAACGGCTGCGCGCGGCCCTACCTCGCGGAAGTGGCGCTCGTCGGCAAGGCCCCGGGACGCTACAACCTGTTCTACGGCGGCGACGGCAAGGGCCAGCGCCTGAATGCGCTGCACCTCGAGAACGTCGACGAGCCCACGATCGTCGCGGCGCTGGACGTCGCGTTCGGTCGCTACGCCAAGGAACGCACGGAGGGCGAATGCTTCGGCGATTTCGCCTGGCGCGCGGGCCTGGTCGGGGCCCAGGCGGCATGAGCCGCGGAGGACTGGCACGCATGAGAGCACTCGCATGGGATCCGGGCCTGGCAATGCACGAGCCGGTCGTCATGGACGAGGTCAACAGCGAGCTCGAGCGCATGAGCGCCGCGGAGCGCGTGCGTTGGGCCGTCGCGAACCTGCCGGGCGCGCATGCGCTGTCGTCGAGCTTCGGCGCGCAGGCGGCGGTTTCGCTGCACATGGTGACGCGCGAGTTGCCATCGCTGCCGGTCGTCCTGATCGATACCGGGTACCTGTTCCCCGAGACGTACCGTTTCATCGACGACCTGGTCGAAAAGCTCGAACTCAACCTGAAGGTCTACCAGCCGCGCGTTTCGCCCGCCTGGCTCGAAGCGCGGCACGGCCGGCTCTGGGAGCAGGGCATTGACGGCATCGATCGCTACAACGAAGCCCGCAAGAACGAGCCGATGCAGCGCGCGCTGCGCGAGCTCGGCGTGCACACGTGGTTCGCCGGCCTGCGCCGCGACCAGGCCGAAACGCGCCGCCGCATCCGTCCGCTCGAATGGCGCGACGGCCGCTGGAAGGTGCACCCGATCCTCGACTGGACCGATCGCCAGATCTTCGGCTACCTGCGCCAGTTCGAGTTGCCTTACCACCCGCTGTGGCACGAGGGCTACGTGTCGATCGGCGACTGGCACACGACGCGCACGCTGGCCGAGGCCGGCGACGTCGAGGCAACGCGCTTCTTCGGCCTGAAGCGCGAGTGCGGCATCCACGGTCTCGAAGGCTGACGTGCGCTATTTCCCGCTCTTCGCCGACCTGCACGGCCGACGCGTCCTCGTCGTCGGCGGCGGTGCCGTGGCCGAGCGGAAAGTGCGACTGCTGCTCGAGGCGGGTGCGCAGGTGCGGCTGGTCGCGCCGGAAGTCACGGCATGGCTGGGCGAGCACCCCGCGATCGAGGTCCATCGTGACACCTTCGAACCGCAGTGCTTCGAAGGCGCCGTGCTCGCCATCGCCGCGACGGACGATCGTGCCGTCAATCAAGCAGTCGCGGCTGCCGGGCGCGAGCGCAATGTGCTCGTCAATGTCGTCGATGTGTCGGAGCTGTCGAGCTTCATCGTGCCGGCGATCGTCGACCGTTCGCCCCTGGTCATTGCGATCTCGACCGGCGGCGTCGCCCCGGTGCTGGCGCGGCTCGTGCGCGAGCGGCTCGAGTCATTGATCGACGGCTCATTCGGCCAGCTGGCCGGCCTGCTGCAACGCTGGCGCGGTCGCATCAAGGGCGGGCTGCCCGACGTCAATGCGCGCCGCCGCTTCTACGAGACAGTGGTGCGTGGTCAGGTCTCGGCGCTGGTGCGCAACAATGACCTGCCGGGCGCCGAGCGCGAACTCGAGCGCACGCTGCAGCATGCCGATGCGCCGCGGCACGGCAGCGTCGTGCTCGTTGGCGCAGGGCCCGGCGATGCCGGCCTGCTGACGCTGAACGCGCTGCGGGCCCTGCAGGAAGCGGACGTGATCCTGCACGACCGGCTGGTTGCCGACGAAGTCATGAACCTCGCGCGTCGCGACGCGGACCGGATCTGCGTCGGCAAGATGGCGGGCGGTCACTCTGTCTCGCAGGGCCGCATCAACGAACTGCTGCTCGAACAGGCGCGGCTCGGCCGGCGCGTCGTGCGCCTGAAAGGCGGCGATCCGTTCATCTTCGGCCGCGGCGGCGAAGAGCTGGAGTTCCTCGAACGGCACGGTATTCCATTCGAGGTCGTGCCGGGCATCACCGCCGCCATCGCGTGCGGCGCGTATGCCGGGATTCCGCTCACGCATCGCGAACACGCGCAGTCCGTGCGGTTCGTGACGGCGCACAGCGGCGACTCGATGGACGGCCTCGACTGGGTCACGCTCGCCCGCGAACGGCAGACGCTTGCGCTCTACATGGGCGTGGCGGGTCTCGGCACGATTCGCGACCAGTTGGTGCAGCACGGCCGCGCGCCATCGACGCCGGTGGCCATCGTCGAAAACGGCTCGCGCTCGAACCAGCGCGTGGTGCTCGCGACCCTGGCGGAACTGGACGATGCCGGACGCGCCGCCGCCGTGAAGTCGCCTGCGCTCGTCATCGTCGGTGAAGTGGCTGCGCTGGCCGAAAAGCTGCACTGGTTCGGGTCGACGCCCATCGCGTGGCACGCACTGCGGGCAGTGGCCTGAGATCGGCCTGCCCGGCGGTTACTGCGCCTGCCAGCTCAGCTCCGCGAACACCGAACGCGGGCGTCCCGGGAAATAGCGGTAGGCGCCGAACGCGAAGTCGGCACGGTCGGCATACGCGCGATCGAGCGCGTTGTTGACGCGCAGCGCCAGCGACCATTGCGGCAGGAATTCCCAGCGCGCCCGCAGGTTCAGCAACTCGTGGCCAGTGTAGCGGTGGGCGTTCGCCGCATCGACATAGTAGTCGCCCACCACGAGCCACTCAGCCTCGGTTGCCACGCCCGGCACCGGCGAGAACGCGAGCGTGGCCCGCAGCAGGTCGCGCGGGGCAGTGTCGATGTCGTTGCCGGCCGTGATCGTCTCGCCGCCTTCGATGGCGCGCGAGAATTCGTAGCGATGCCGCGCGTGGGTGCCTGAGACCGTCGCCGCCAGCGAGTCCAGTGCCTGCCACGTCAGCGCGTATTCCACGCCTTCGTGCGACGTGCGGCCGTCGCTCACGTAGAAGCCATTCGAATCGCGCAGGATGACGTTGTCCTTGCGCATGTCGAAACCGGCGAGTTCGCCGCGCCAGTCGCCCAGCGCGAACTTCATGCCGATCTCGTAGGCGTCCACCTGCTCGGAATCGAGTTCGGCCACCGACTGGTTGCGCTGCAGGCGATAGAGTTCCGTCATCTCGGGCGGACGGAAGCCGCGCGATGCATTCGCGTACAGCATCATGCCGTCGGCCGCGTCCCAGCGCAGGCTGAGCTTGGGCGCTGCATTGGTGAAGGAGTCGCTGCGATCGGCCGGCCGGCTGTAAAGGCAACCCGCCGGAAGGCACGGCACGCCGTTCTCGTCCGTGTTGCCCGCCAGCATGCGATTGTCGTAGTCGTACCCGACGTATTCGACGCGCACACCCGCACCGGCGTGCAGCGTGGGCGTCAAGGCGTAGTCGAGTTGCGCGTAACCGCCGGCCACGTTCGACGTCACGGTGTAGTCGTAGTGCAGGCCAGGCGGACGGATCGCGTTCGCGGCGGGGCTGCCACCGGTCGTGGGGTTCTTCTGGTCTTCGACCAGGAACGAATCGGCCCACTCGAGGTCGAGGCCCGTAACCAACGAGACGCGATCGCCGAGGTCCCAGTCGAAGCTCGTCATCACCCCTGCGCTGTCCTGGCCATTGCGCTCTACGGGTTGGCCCAGCAGGAAGTGCTGCAGGAAATCCATGCGCGAGGTGCGGAGGTAGGGCCGGAACTCGAGACTGCCGGACAGCGACGTCTGCGGTTGCACCAGTCCCGTGACGCGCACGGCCTGCGCGTTGCGATAGGCCTCCGGGTTCAGGTTCTGCTCGCTCAGGACCGGGTCGCGGTAGGCGTTCTTGCCGAGAATGAAGCCGGCGGTCTGCTGCTCGAGTTTCGTCGCGGCAAGGTCGAACCGCGATGCAATGCGGCCGCCCGCGCCGGTCGTGAGCGTGGCGTTGAGCTTGCCCTCGTCGAAGCCGGACTCGTCGCGCCAACCGCCGTCGTGTGTATACAGCGCCTTGATGCCAAGGCCGGTGCTCTCGCCCTGGTGCGAAGCGACCAGGCGGCCGCGCGTGTACTGGTCCGGGCCGAGGCCGACTCCCAACTGCCAGGGCGGCAATTCAGGCGGCGCATCCTGCAGCACGTTGATCGTACCGTGCACGGAATTCGATCCGTAGAGGGCCGTGCCGGTGCCGCGCAGGACTTCGATCGCGTCGGCCTGCTCGGTGTTGATCTCGAGCATCTCGTTGACGTTGCAGAAGCCCACGGGACGGATCGGCACGCCGTTCTCGAGGAACAGGAACGCACCGCACGAGCCTGCGCCGGTGAGCACGGGTGAGCGGATCGCGGTGAGGCTCTCCTGTCCGCTGCCACGCTGCACCATCACGCCAGGCACGCGGTTGAGCGCTTCCGAACTGTGGGTGGCGCCGAGCAGTTCGATGGCGTCGTGGTTGACGCGACCGATGCTGAGGGGCGTCGCCAACGCAGCCACGGGTTGCCGTTGTGCAGTCACGACGATTTCTTCGAGCGCCGATGTCGAATGCGCAGGTGCGGCGATGCTCACGCCCACGCCGGAAACGAGGCAGGCCAGGATGCGCGGTGACCGGAAGTTGAGCAAAGTCATGGGCGGGGGGAATCGCGAAGTGCGGTTTTGCCGGCCAGTTTACCGACGAAGCCCAGGGGCAGTGGCGGCGTTTGCTACCATCGCCGCATCTTCTGGAGCAGGCAATGCGAATCCAATTCGTCACCCGCCGCTTGCGCGCGCCGCGACTGCACATGCCGGCTGATCTGTCCATGAAGCGGCGGTCGCTGCTGGCATGCGTCGGCATCGCCTTGCTGTTCCATGGCCTGCCCGTGGCAGCGGCTGCAGTCGAGACCACGGTTCAGGATGCGCCGGTGCAGGCTGCGCCTGTGCCCGCGCGGTCTCGCATCGGACTGGTGTTGAGCGGTGGCGGTGCGCGCGGCGCCGCCCATGTCGGCGTGATCCGCATGCTCGAGGAGATGCACATCCCGATCGACGCGATCGCCGGCACGAGCATGGGTGCCGTCGTGGGCGGGCTGTATGCCGCGGGCCTCAGCGGCGACGAAATCGAACGCGTGTTCCGCGGGCTCGACTGGCAGCAATTGATCCGCGACCGCGCGCCGCGTCGCGAGCTCGCGTACCGCCGCAAGCAGGACGATCGCAACATCCTCGCCAAGGGCGCCCTGGGCGTGAACACGAGCGCAGGCGTCGTGCTGCCGCTCGGCCTCGTGCAGGGCCACAAGATCACGCAGGTGCTGCGTGAATCGACGGTCCGGGTGGCCGACGTGCAGGACTTCGATCGCCTGCCGACGCCTTTCCGCGCACTCGCGACCGATCTCGAGACGGGCGAGGCTGTCGTCATGGGGCAGGGCGACCTGGTGACCGTCCTGCGCGCGAGCATGTCGGCCCCGGGCGTGCTCACGCCGGTCGAAATGAATGGCCGGTTGCTGGTCGATGGCGGCCTCGTCGACAACCTGCCCGTCGAGCTCGCGCAGAGCATGGGCGTGGACCGGCTCATCGTGGTCGACGTGAGCTTTCCGCTGGCGAAGCGGGACGGGCTGGGCTCCGCGTTCGACATCACGAACCAGATGGTCGGCATCATGGTCCGGCGCGGCACGCTCGAATCCAAGGAGCACCTGCAGCCGGGCGACGTGCTGATCGAGCCGGACCTCGGCGCGATGACTGCGATCGAATTCGGCCGCATGCCGCAAGTGATTGAACAGGGGTCGAAGGCGGCCCTGGCGCAGGCTCCTGCACTGGCGGCGCTGTCGTTGTCCGCGGCGGACTACGCGCGCTATGTCGCGCAGCGAGCCCGCACCGTGGAACCTGCCGTGCAGGTCGCGTTCGTGCGCCCGACGGCGCAGTCGCAGGAAGAGGCGCACCGGGTCGAGGCCGTCTTCGGTGACCTGGCCGGCCAGCCACTCGACCGGCCCGAATTGCAGAAGCGCCTGGCTGCGCAGTATCGCCTCGACGATTTCGAGTCTGTCGATTACCGGATCGCGGGCAACGCCGACGGCGAGCGAGGACTGGAGATCGACTTGCGTCGCAAGTCCTGGGGCCCGACGTTCCTGCGGCTCGGCGTGGGCGTGGAGAACGATTACGAAGGCGGCGCGACGGCAAACGCTGCCGCCCAGCTGCGCATGACGCACCTCAATGCGCTCGACGCCGAATGGATCATCGACGGCCAGATCGGCGAGGAGCCGAAGCTGCTGACCGAACTCTACCAGCCATTGTCCTTGCGGCGGCCGTACTTCATTGCGCCGGCGTTCCGTTACGAGGAGGTCACGCTGCAGCTCATCAGCGACGAAGGGCAGCGGCTCGGGCGTTATCGCACGCGTGACACCGAAGTGTCGCTTGCCGTCGGTGCGGAATTATCGAACTGGGGCGAAGTGCGCGTGGGCGTGCGGCGCGGCGAAGGCAGCAGTCGTGTGCTCATCGGCGATCCAGGCCTGCCGACCACGGACTTCGACCTCGGCGGCGCGTTCGTGAACTTCGGCTACGACCGCCTCGACAGCGGCTATTTCCCGAAGCAGGGCCAGGCGTTCCGCGCGAGCTGGCTCGCCGACCGCGAATCGCTCGGCGCCACGCGCGATGCGGACATCGTGCGCGCCTCGTGGCAACTGGCCCGCAGTCGCGGACGCTACAGCATGGTGTGGTCGATGGACGGTGGCTCGGCTCTCGATGACCAGGTCGTCTCGCCGCAGGAACTCTTCACGCTCGGCGGACTGTTCGATCTATCCGGACTCCCGCCCGACGCGAAAGTCGGCACCCAGTACGGCATCGCGCGCGCCATCGTCTATCGCCGGATCAGCCGGGGCGGCACGGGCTTCTTCGAGTTTCCCGCGTACATCGGCTTTTCGGTGGAAGCCGGCAATGTGTGGGCGACCCGCGACGAGGTGGACTTCGGCGACCTCGAGACGGGCGGCAGCCTGTTCCTCGGCGCCGAGAGTCCCTTTGGCCCGGTCTACCTGGCGGCGGGCCTCGCGAGCGGAGGCGAACGGGCCTTTTACCTATACCTCGGCAAGACGTTCTGAGCCGCCCGGCAAGGCGCGTCCGGAAAGGCTAAAATGCAGGCCTTCCCGGAGAGTGCCCATGGCCATCGCCAACGAACAGAACCTGCGGCAGCCGCTGCCCGAGTCCCGCCCTTTCGGCCTGCGCGTCCGCGCACGCCGCAACGACCCGTTCCGTCACCTCGTGGGCGATGACTGGCAGAAGGAACACTGGTTCGCGACACGCGAGGAGCGCGACGCGGCGCTGGCGCAGATGAGCGGCCGCTACGTCTATTTCCGTCCGGGTGACGCCCCCACGCTCGACTTCGAGCAAGTCGACCCCTGAAAATCGAATTCTGGCCGCAGCGGCCTTACTGTCCGCGGTCGCCGGCCCCTTCGCGGTCGGACCAGCCCAGCAGTCCTCGCGTCACCCAGAGGTAGGCGGGCTTGCCAGTACGCATCCAGATGGCAGCCGGCCAGGAGCGGCGCGAGAGGATCTTGCGCTGCCGCGCAGTGAGCCGTTCCGGGCAATACGCGCGTTTGTGCTTCAACAGGTGCCGCAGGTCGTCGTAGGCGAGTGCGCGGAAGCGCCAACCGCGATAGCGCGGACGCATCGCCAGCTGAAAGTCCACGACGGCAGGGGAGCCGTCGGGCGCGACGAGCCAGTTCGGTTCCTTGGCCAGGTCGTTGTGCACGACACCCGCCGCGTGCAGGCGCCGGATCAGCCGCAGGGCGTCGCGGTAATACGCGGGATCGCGCGGCGGGTTGCGATGCATCGGCTGGCCGTCGAGCCACGAGCGCTGCAGGCGGTGACCGTCCCACTGCAGCAGCCGCGGAATGCCTGGCACTTGCTGCAGCGCCGCCAGTGCGCGTGCTTCGCGGGCCGCAAGCCGGCGAGCTGCGAGCCGCAGCCACCAGCGCGCATCGCGCGTGTCGCGCTCGATACACGCAAAACCGGCGCAGGAACCCAGCGCAGGTTCGTCGATACGGCAGACCGTGCCCAGCAGGTCACGCTTGAGCACGGTGCGCGAAACCGGTTCGTTCACGGCAACCGCCACAGCGGCGCGATGGTTCCGGCGTGCTGCGCTACGTGCGCTGCCTGCACGAGCGCCAGTGCCAGCAGCAGGCTGCCCGCATCGACCACGGCCTTCCAGACCACGCGAGGCTGTATTTCCAGCAATTCGGGCACCGCATAGCGCGACCAGTCCGGTAGCAGCGCGGGCACCTGCTCGCGGTAGCGTCGGGCGGCTGCTCCATGCGTGCTTTCGAGCAGGGCGTCTTCGGCCCGCATGGCGCCCAGATGCAATACGGCGGCGATGCCGACCAGTGCCAGCAGCAGCACGACGCTGCGCGTGGCGAGGCCGAGGCCGAGCATGCCGAGCAGGGACAGCAGGTACAGCGGGTGCCTGCAGGCGGCATACGGCCCGACCTGGACCAGCGTCGCGTCCTTGCGCCCGGCGATGAACAGCGAGGTCCAGAAGCGGCCGAGCGCCGCGACGGCAACCAGCACGAACCCGACGAACCCCACCAGGCCGCTGACTGGACCCGGGAACGTGGGGCGCTCCGTAAGAGCGACCAGGACGATGCAGGCGAGGACGGCCAGCGCCATCAGGCGCACGCGCGGTGTGCTGCGGGAGTTGTTCACGAGGCGGGGCTGCACGCGGTCATGCAGGCATTCTAGCCGCCGGTTAAAGTGCGCGGATGAACTGGCTCGGACTCTATTTCAGCTCGCTGCTGGCGGCGCTGCTCGCGATCCTGCCGATCGTGAACCCGTTTGGCGCGGTCCCCCTGGTGATCTCGGCCTCGGGCCACCTGCCCGAGCAGGAACGCCTGCGGCAGATCCGCCGCGCCTGCGTCTACACGTTCTTCCTGATGTCAGGCTTCCTCGTCGCGGGCGGCCTGATCATGAATTTCTTCGGCATCTCGCTGCCCGGCATGCGCATCGCCGGTGGCCTGATCGTCGCGTTCCTGGGTTTCCAGATGCTGTTTCCGAACCCGATTTCGGACAAGGAAGCGATGACCAAGGCAGCGGGGGAGAAGTACGACATCGCCTTCACTCCGCTCGCCATGCCAGGCCTGAGCGGACCCGGAACTTTCGCGGTCGTGATGAGTCTTTCGTCGCAGGCCGCGGCGCAGAAAGGCTTCCTGGTCATCGTCGATTTCATGGGCGTGCTCACGGCCATCCTCCTGACTGCGATGCTCAGCTGGTTCGTGCTCCGAGGGGCTGAGCGCGTCAATCGACTGCTCGGCGCCACGGGCATGGTCGCGCTGACGCGGCTGACCGGTTTCCTGATGATCTCGATCGGCGTGCAGTTCCTGATCAACGGCACGACCATGATCCTGAACGATCCCGCTTTCTGGTCGGGCCTGGCCGAAGCGTTGCGCGCCCGCTAGGAGGACGTACGATGTTTTCACTCCGCAAGAAGAAGCTCGACCTGCCGACGGCCGATGAAGCGCTGCCGGGTCGCACGCAGAAACTGCCTGTGCCTGCGCGCCATTTCGTGAACGGCAACCGTCTCGAAGCACCTTTTCCCGCGGGTATGGAACTCGCGGTGTTCGGGTTGGGATGCTTCTGGGGCGCCGAACGCAAGTTCTGGACGACGCCCGGCGTGTACAGCACGCAGGTCGGTTACCTCGGCGGCATCACTCCCAATCCAACGTACGAGGAAGTGTGCACCGGGTACACCGGCCACAACGAAGTGGTGCGCGTGGTGTTCGATCCGCAGGCAATCTCGTACGCTGAGCTGCTGCGGATATTCTGGGAATCGCACGACCCGACCCAGGGCATGCGCCAGGGTGGCGACATCGGCACCCAGTACCGCTCAGGCATCTACGTCTATGACGGCTCGCAACGCGCTGCCGCAGAGAGCAGCGCGGCCGCGTACGGCGAGAAGCTGAAGGCCGCGGGCTATCCCGCGATCACGACCGAGATCCTCGACGTGCCGGAGTTCTACTTCGCCGAGGACTATCACCAGCAGTACCTCGCGAAGAACCCGGACGGCTATTGCGGGATCGGCGGGACCGGCGTTTCCTGTCCGGTGGGACTCGCCACCTCGGCCGGCTGAGGGGTTGCGTCCGCCGCGGTGTCGGGCGCAGAGATCGGCGGCGCGCCTGCGGGCATCGTCGCCTCGGCCGCGGCCTGCAACTGCGCGAGGCCCTTCTCGTAATCGGGTCCGACCATGCGGTCGAGTGCCAGGCCGAAGTAACGGCCGATCAGGCTGCCCGAGACGTCGGTGTCCAGCGTCCACGTGATGCGCGTGCCCGTGCCGTCCGGCACGAGGCTGATTGTCGATGTCGCCGGGTTGTCCATGCCGATATCGAGCTTGCTCGTGACGCGGCGTCCCGGCTCGGCCTCGATCACTTCCTGGCTGCCGTTGCCGACGTCCGGATTGGCGCTGGTCCATTCCATGCGTGCGCCGACGCCCCTGTCAGGGCCGCTGTACGTGTACTTCGTGTCGGGATCGAGGCCGGCCCACGGCGACCACTCGTTGAAGCGCTGGAAGCCGTCGACCAGGCCATAGACCGTCCCGGGGCTGGCGGTGGTCGTGATCGAGCGTTCGACGTGCGCCGCTTTGGGCAGGAACAAACCCACCAGGAAGAACAGCGCCACCAACCCGAGCAGGGAAAAGAACAGCCCCTTCAGGATCTTCATCGCGCCTTTCCCCTCAGGTTAAAGCGCGGCTCGCCACCGGACCGCGCGTCTGCTCAGTTCGAGGTCAGCCCGAAGGTGGCGGCGCACCGGGATTCGGGTCTTCCATCGGATAGGTCCTGGCCGGTTCGTTGGACGGCGCGGGCGTGACGGCTGGCGTCGGGCTGACGGCGGGGGCAGCCGGTGCGGTCCTGGAGGCTGGTGCCTTCGTCGCGCGCGTCAGTGCGGCGGTGAATTCCTGCGCGGCTGGCGGCACGCTCGTGACCTTGCCTTCGAGAATCTGCGAGGCGAGCACCCCCGAAATGCCGTACGCCGACTCGTTGGCGGCCTTGTCGATAGCAATGACGGTGCCATCGAGCGCGACGCCCGCAAAAAGGCCCGAAGCCCGCGAATAGGACAACACTTGCGCGCTGAGCGTGGCGTCGGTCGCCGCTGACGACGAACGGCCGAGCGGTCCGGCTGCGACGCTGGCATCGGCGCCTAGCGTTACCTTGCCGCCGGCGATGCCTTCGACGCTTTCGCGGGACATCAGCACCAGGATCACGTCCGTCGACTGCACGCCGAACTGGAAGCCGAAATTCACGCCGCCGAGGTTCACGAACGTCGGGGCACTCCACGTACCATCGGGGTTGCGCACGGCCATGACGCCCTTGCCGCCGCGTCCGCCGAGGGTGAGGGCCACCTTGACCACGCCCGGCACGACGACCACGCCGTACGCGCGCTCGAGCAGCCAGCTGGGGATGCTCTGCTCGGTCAGGTCGGAAAATGCTTCGAAGACTCGCTGCGAGCGCAGCAGTCTCTGGTCGGTCTTGGAGTCCGCTTGTGCCTGCGCGGGCAGGACGAGGGTGGCTGCCAGGAACAGCGACAGGCACGTGGCGACGATTCTCTTCATGGTGCTCTGGGTATCGTGCAAAGTGATGATTCCCGTGACTTTAACAGAATGCGCCCGCGGATCGTCCGGGCGGGTGGGCGCGGCCGCACGCGGCAGGATAACCTTGTGCCGGCGACGATCTGCCCCGGACAAGAATGAACATGTTTCGCCCGTTGCCCGGCATCCACCGGGTTTTCCTGCACGCGACCTTGCTGGCCTGCGCCTCGCTTGCGGGCTACGAGGTTTGTCGCGCTGCGCCGACAGAAGTTCCCGCCGAACCCGCGCCCGACGTCATTGTGACGGACCGCGACTTCGCGCAGATGGCGCTCGAGTCCGGCATTCGTGCGGCCTACGAGCGCTTCCTCGCCGACGATGCCGTGGTGTTCCGCCCGCTGCCCGTGCGTGCGCGGGATTGGCTCGATACGCACGAGCCGGCGACTGGTCGACTCGAGTGGGCTCCGGCGGTGGCCGAGACGGCCTGCGATTCGAGTCTCGCCGTGACGCTGGGCACATGGAGTTACACGGCCAGGGACAGCAAGGTCGCAGACACCGGCCAGTACCTCACGGTCTGGCGTCGCACCGATGGCGCCGAGTGGCGGATCGTGCTGGACCAGTCGATCAGCCTGTCATCGATGCCTGCAGCCGTGCCGCCTGCAGGCCGTCCCTGTGATGGAACATCGCCGACGCTGGAGAAGCTGCTCGCGGTCGAGCGCAAGCTGAACTCCGGGTTGCGCAACCTGCGCGTGACCGATTCATCGAGCATCGACGTCAAGGCGATCACGATCGGTTCCGTGACGGGTTCAGCCCGTGCGGACCTCGCCGTGACCCACGGCGAACTGGTGGACAAGAGGGCGGCACGCGAAAGCGATCCGCAGGTGCGCGCCGTGTACGTGCGGGTGTGGCAGCGCGATGGCCGCTCGTGGCGGGTGCTGCACGATTTCCTGACACCCGTGGCGCCCTGAAGCGAGTCTTCGGCGCCCCTGGAAACGCTTCGGCCGCGGCACTGAGGCGCAAGCGGCCGCATGCAGGTTCACCAAGTACTCGGCTGATACCGATTAACCGAGGTTGCTGGTGCCCCTGCTTCGCCTGTTAGCAAAGCAGTGGTTTCTTTTGCTCCGGGTTGGCTCAGGTCGCGCCTTTGGCGCGCAGTTCCAGAATCGCTGCTGCGTCGTAACCGAGTTCGCGCAGGACGGCGTCGGTGTGTTCACCGAGCAGTGGCGCACGCTGGCTCGGCAGCCGCTCGCCGTCGAGCTTGATCGGGTTGGCGAGCACGCGGTAACCCTCCTGCGCCGGGTGGGGCAGGTCCTTCACCATGCCGATGGTGCGAAGGTAAGGATTTTCGAGTGCCTGCGGCAGGTCGTAGACCGGAGCGGCCGGCAACACGCCCTGCAGCTTTCCGAGCCAGTCGGCGGTCGTCGCAGTCGAGAACACTTCATCGAGCACGGCCGTCAGCGCATCGCGGTGTGCGCGTCGCGCTTCGATCGTTGCGTAGTCCGGGTGCGTGCCGAGATCCGGCCGCTCCAGCGTCCGGACGAGTTCGCTCCAGAACTTCTGCGTCATGCACATGATGAAGATCCAGCCGTCGCTCGTGCGCTGCAGCTGCACCGGCACGGTCGACGGATGCGCGCTGCGCGGCAGGCGCTCGGTGCGGTAGCCGGCATTCAGGTACCACGCGCCGGGGTAGGTGAGCTGGTGCAGCGCGACGTCGAACAGCGAGACGTCGATGTCGTGCCCGCGGCCGCCTTTCAGCACGCCGACCAGCGACGACAGGATCGCGACCGCCGTCGTGATGCCGGTCATGTAGTCGACGATCGAGAGACCCATGCGTGCAGGAGGCGAATCCGGCTCGCCGCTCAGGTGCAGGTAACCGGCTTCGGCCTGCATCAGGTAATCGTAGCCCGGCCAGCCCTTGCGCTCGTTGTCGCGCCCGTAGGCCGAGAGATGCGCGCAGAGCACGCGCGGATTGATCGGACCTAGCGTCGCGTAATCGAGGCCGAGTTTTTCGGGCTGGTCGCCACGCAGGTTGTTCAGCACGACGTCCGCCGTGCGCGCGAGCCGGTGGAACGCTTCGCGCCCGGCTGCGTGCTTCAGGTTCAGCGTCACGCTCTTCTTGTTGAGGTTGAACGCCTGGAAGAACTGGCTGTCGTGCTCGCCGAGAAAGAACGGGCCCATCGAACGCGTGGCATCGCCGCCCTGGTCGCGGTTCTCGATCTTGATGACCTCGGCGCCGAGGTCGGCGAGGTACATCGAGCCAAACGGCCCCGCGCCGAAGTTCTCGAACGTCAGGACTCGAAGGCCGGTGAGAGGCAGTGTGGGCAGCATCGGGCGTGCGTCAGAGATCGAGTGAGTAGTAGCGGTCGCAGGCGAAGTGGCCCGTCGCGCCGAGCGGACCGCAGAGCACCTTGAAGCCCGCGTCGGTGTAGAGGTGCTGTGCGGCATCCATGCCAGTGAGCGTCTCGAGGTAGCAGCGGCGGTAGCCGAACTGGCGTGCGGCAGCGATGCATTGCTGCAGCATGCGTCGGCCCTGGCCGTGCCCACGAACCTCGCCGAGGAAGTACATCTTGCGCAGCTCGCACACGTCCGGATCGCCGCCCGCGAGCGGCGCGATGCCGCCGCCACCGACGACGCTGCCGTCGCGCACGAGGACGAAATACGCGGAGCGCGGCACGGAGTACGCGACGCTCAGGTGGTCCACCTCAGGATCGCTCAAGGCGAAACCCGGCCCGCACGCGCCGAATTCAGGCATCACGGTACGAATGACCTGCGCCATCGCCGCGTCGTCAGCGGCGGTGATCGGTCGGAGCACGAAGTCGGTTGGGGTGTTCAAGCGGCGCTGAGTTTAGCACCGCAGTTCCTCGCCCCAACCCCCTCCCACCGCAGTGGGAGAGGGAGGGGAGTGAGAGGTCAGAAGCGGTAGTTCATCTCGACGCCGTAGGAGTTGCCCGGCGCGTCGTGGACGAACGAGCCGCCGAACTCCGGCGCCGGAATGATCTCGGCGAGGTAGTCCTCGTCGCCGATGTTGCGGCCCCAGGCCGTCACGCCCCAGCGCTCACCCTGCAAGGTGAGGCGGGCGTTGAAGACCGCGTACGGGTCGCGCACCTGCTTCGAGAACTCGCCCTGGCCGAAGCCGAAGTACCCGAACAGGTTCGGCAGGCGCTCTTCCTGGACCGGGTGGAACCAGGTCTCGCCGACGAAGGAGCCGTCGACGCGCGCGATCAGGGACAGCGATTCGGTGAGCGGGAACGTGGCTTCGGCGCCGATATTGCCCGTGTACTCCGGCGCGTACGGCACCTCGTTGCCCTTCGGTGTACGGGCGGCCGCTGTACTTGTCGATGTTGCCGTCGGTGAAGCCATACCCCGCGAACACCGTGAACATGTCGTTGATCTGCCAGCGCGCGTCGATCTCGGCGCCCTTGATCGTGACTTCGTCGATGTTGGTGACCGCGCGCAGCAGGCCGAACGGGCCGGCGAAGAAGTTGAAGAACTGCATGTCTTCGACGGTCGTGTAGAACAGCGCCGCATTCACGCTGACCGAACGATCCAGGAAGTAGGACTTGAAGCCGAGTTCGGCGGCCTTCGAGACTTCCTGCTTGAACGTGTCGTTGACGTCCGTGAGGTTGAGCTGGGACGACGCATTGCAGGCCGGCGCGTAGACCGGTCCGTTCGGGCCCGTGGTGTTGTCTCCGAGGCACAGCGGCGTGCTGCCGGCGAGGCCGTAGAACGTGTCCACGGTGGCGGCGCTGCCCGACGAGTTGAAGCCGCCGCTGCGGAAACCGTAGCCGTAGGACGCGAACACCGCGAAGTCGTCAGTGAGCTTCCAGTTGGCTGAAATCTTCGGCTGCAACTGGTCGAAGGTCTCGCTGCGGTTCGGGATGCCGGACGTCGCGTAGGCCGGGTTCACCGTGTACGCGGGGTTGATGTACGGGTTGCTGAAGAAGCTGAAGCCCGGCGTCTGCGCGCGGCAGGACGTGGTGTCCGTGCTCGTGCAGACCGGCACGTTGTTGCTCACTTCGCGGTCTTCGCTGTCGTAGCGCAGGGCGAGGGCCAGTTCGAGGTTGTCCATCACGTCATAGGCGATCTGGCCGAACACGGCGTAGACCTTGCTGCTGTAGTCGTCGTCATACAGCAGGTCGGTCGGGTTCGGGCCGGCGCTCGAGACGAACGGACGCGCCTTGAAGCCCTGCGCAAGGTCCGAGCCCTGCGACACGACTACGTGACGGTCGATGTCCGCAAAGTACGCACCGGCCACCCACCGCAGCGGCTGGTCGCCGGGGGACGTCAGGCGGACTTCGAGGCTGAGGTCTTCCTGGTCGCGCTGCTGGTACTGGTAACCGCCGCAGGTGGACGGGCCGTACGGCGGCAGGAATCCGGCTGCGCCGCCGCCTGCGGGCGTGAACCAGATGCTCGACGGGATGCCGAAGAACGGTGCTTCGTAGCCCGGGTCCGTCAGGTTCGCGTCGTTCGAGGCCTGGCAGGTGGCGTCGAGCGCGTACAGCAGGAACGCATCGCTGGTGCCGTCCGTCAGGAAGTAGTTGGTCTGGTCGTTGTAGGCCAGGTAGCTCGTCAGCGTGCCGATGCCGACGTCCCAGTCGCCCTTGATCGAGAGGTTGACGTTCTCCTGCTCGTTCTCCGGATTGACGTTGTTGATGTAACGGAAGTTGTGCTTGTTGGCGTCCTCGTAGAACGCGGCGCCGACGAACGGCGCAACGTCGGCGAGCGCGATCGACGCATTGAAGTTGATCGCGCCCGACTCGAGCTGCGAGTACTTGGCCTTGACGTCGAACTCGCCGCCGAGGGCCTCGAACAGCAGGCGGCCGGACATACCGGACTCTTCAAATTTATCGACGCAGTCGTCGCAGTCGTTCTTGAGGTTCTTCCACTGGCCGTCGGTCTTGCGGGTGTAGGCCGAGATCGAACCCTTCACCGAATCGGTGATGGGGCCGCCCATGTAGAAGCTGCCCTTGTAGCTGTTTTCCGTGCCGATGCCGGCCATGAGTTCCGTGTCCCATTCGTCGCCCGGCTTGCGCGTGGTCAGGATCAGCGCGCCGGCCAGCGCGTTACGGCCGTAGAGCGCGCCCTGCGGGCCCTTCAGGACTTCGATCTGGCTGATGCCCGAGAGCTCCTGGTTCAACGCCTGGGGGTTGGTCTGCAGCACGCCGTCGATGACGAGCGCGAAGTTGGTCTCCGAGTCGCGACCGGTGTTGATGCCGCGGATGTTGACCTGCAGGTCGCCGGCCTCTGCCGTCTGCACCTGCGACACGCCCGTCGTCAGCGCGATGAAGTCCTGCGGGCGCTCGATGCCGGCGCTCTTGATCTCCGACGCCGTGAAGGCAGTGATCGAGACCGGCACGTCCTCGATGCGCTCTTCGCGCTGTCGCGCGGTCACCACGATTTCTTCGAGCTGACCGGTCTCTGCGGCCTGCAGCACCGTCGGTACCGCGAGGAGCGATGCGCCGTGCGCGGCCGCGAGGGCGAACAATCGAGTCTTGCCATGTTTCATGTGTGGTCCCCGTACTGAAAGGTCGGATGTGCCCCAACGGGCCGGCTCCCCAGGCTCGCGCCGAACATATCATCCGTTCCGGCGAAGTTACAATAAAAGTAAGACAATAGGACAAGCTGGCTGGGCGCAGCCCGTTCCTGCCAATGTTGCCCCGTAGCAACAGTGCGGCGGGCGCGGGCTCTGCTAGCATTCGCAAAGTCGCTCGTTCCTGATTCATCACCACCGCCCGCCGCGCCCCGGACCCCACCCAAGTTCTCCGCCCCCCTCGCGGCCATGGCACGCAAAGACATTTCGTTCACGGCCAAGGATGCGGCGCTCCGCGAGGACGTCCACACGCTCGGCGGTCTCGTGGGCGAGGTTTTGCGGGACCAGGGCGGCGATGCCTTCTTCGAGGAAGTGGAGGGCGACCGTCAGATCGCGATCCGCCGCCGGGACGGCGATCCGGAAGCGGCGGTGCAGCTGGTCGTGCGGGCCGACAGCCGCTCCCCGGATCAGGCGGCCGAACTGATCCGGGCGTTCGGCACGTGGTTCCAGATGGTGAACATGGCCGAGAAGGTGCACCGCGTGCGCCGTCGCCGGCAGTACCTCAACGACAGCAGCACCTACCAGCCCGGCGGTCTCGCCGAATGCTTCCAGAAGCTGCGCGCGATCGGTTACGGCCTGCCGCAGGTGGTCGAGCTGCTCGGGCACCTGAGCATCGAGCCTGTACTTACTGCGCACCCCACGGAGTCGACGCGCCGCACCCTGCTGCGCCAGCAACAACGCATCGCGAGCCTGCTGATGACGCGGCTCGATCCTTCGCTGAGCCCGGTCGAGCGCCGCAACACGCTGGAACGGGTGCGCAGCGAACTTACGACCGGTTGGCAGACTGCCGACAACTCGCGCGAAAAGCTGACCATCGCCGACGAGCGCGAGCACGTGCTCTTCTTTCTCGTCGAAATCGTCTACGACGTCATCCCGATTTTCTACGAAGAGATCGAGGAATCGCTGGTGCTCATTTTTGGCGACGAAGCGCGCAACGCGAAAGTCCCTGAGATGCTGCATTTCGGCTCCTGGGTCGGTGGCGACATGGACGGCCTGCCGGACGTGCACGCCAAGACCATCCGCGAGAGCTGTGCCCGTCATCACGCGCTGATCGTCAATCGCTACTTCCTCGAGGCGCAGCGCCTCGCCGAAAAGCTGAGCCAGAGCGAGCGGCGCACACCCGGCATCCCGCAGCCCCTGCGCGATCGCATCGAGCACTACAAGTCGGTGGTGCCGGCTGCGCGCGCGAGTGCGCCGTCGGGCCACGACGAGATGCCGTACCGTGTGCTGCTCGGTCAGGTCGCCGAGCGGCTGCGCGCCACTTACGACCACCGCTCGGGCCAGTACGAGCGCGTCGAGCAGCTGACCGACGACCTGCAGATCATCGTGAACAGCCTCGAGGCCAACCGTGGCCGCTATGCCGGGCTGTTCCTCATCCGCCGGTTCCTGCGCCGGGTGCGAACCTTCGGGCTGCACCTCGCCACGCTCGACGTGCGGCAGAACGCCGAGGTGCACCGCCAGATCGTCGGTCGTGCCCTCGACGAACCAGGCTGGGATACACGCCCGGCTGAGGAGCGCATCGACCGGTTGCGGGACGCGCTGGCCCGCGACGAATCGCCGCCCGACGTGCTCGAAGCCGCGGGCAAGCGGGCGCTCTGGGTATTCGAGGCGATGGACTATTGCCGGCACCGGTACGGCCAGGCCGCTGTCGGGTCGTATGTCATCAGCATGGCGCGCGACATCGACGACGTGCTGTCCGTGCTGTTGCTCGCCCGCTGGGCGGGCCTGGTCGACAACGTCTCCGGGCAGGTCGCGCTCGACGTCGCGCCGCTGTTCGAATCGGTAGCGGCGCTCGATGCAGCGGGGCCGACGCTCGCCCGCCTGCTCGCGGATCCCATCTATCGCGATCACCTGGCCGCACGCGGCAACCGTCAGATCGTGATGATCGGCTATGCCGACAGCAACAAGGAATCGGGCATCGCCTCGTCACGCTGGGCGCTGCGCAAGGCGCAGGAGGCCATGCTCGCCGCCTGCCAGAAGGCGGGCGTGCAGCTGATGGTGTTCCACGGCCGCGGCGGGTCGATCAGTCGCGGCGGCAGCCGGACCGAGGCCGTCGTGAGCAGCCTGCCCACGACCGTCTCGGGCGGGCAGCTGCGGGTCACGGAGCAGGGCGAAACGATCAACGACCGCTACGGCCTGCAGCCGATCGCGTTGCGCACGTTCGAGCAGGCCCTCAACACGCTGGCGCTGGCCGTCGCCGGCGAGCGGCGCGAAACGATCAAGCCGGGCTGGGAAGACGCGATGCAGTTGCTCGCGGACGCGAGCCGCGTGCGCTACCGCAGCTTCGTCCACGACGACCCGCACTTTTTCGAGTTCTTCCAGGCGGTCACGCCGGTCGACGTGATCGAGCGGATGCAGATCGGCTCCCGGCCCCTGGTGCGGGGCGGTGGCAGTGGCGTCGATACCATCCGCGCGGTGCCCTGGATGTTCGCGTGGTCCCAGAGCCGGCACATGCTGCCGGGCTGGTTCGGCGCCGGCACGGGCCTGGCGGCGGTCATCGACCGCTACGGGGAGGCGCTGGTCGCCGACATGTACCGGGACTGGCCGTTCTTCGAAGGGCTCATGGACGACGTCGAAATGCGGCTCGCCCGCGCCGACATGGACATCGCCTGGCATTACGAGCGCCTGTACCTGGGCGACGTCGAGCGCTATTCGAAGACGATCCGGCAGGAGTACGAACTGACGCGCCGCCTCGTCCTGCAGCTCAAGGGCTGCGCGCGGCTGCTCGACGCCGAACCCACGCTGCAGCGATCGATCTGGCTGCGCAACCCCTACGTCGACCCGATCCACCTGATGCAGGTGCACTTGCTGCGCCGCTGGCGCGAGGCAGGGTCGCCGAACGGCAAGCTTCGCGACGGTGACGACCCGGACTTGCGGCTGTTTCCAGCGCTGGTGACGTCGGTGAACGGCATCGCGCACGGTTTGCAGGGCACGGGCTGACTCCGGCTGCACTTTTCCCTTGTTGACGGCGCAGGGCGTGAGGAATAGCGTCCTCAGGTCAGCCGCGCCGGTGTCCGCCACCGGCGCCACTCACGCCAACCAGAGGCAAAGGGAGATCGATTCACATGGCAGCGAAGAAGAAGGCGCGTCGTGCGGCGCCGCGCAAGGTCACCAAGGCGAAGGCCACCAAGGCCAAGCGTAAAGTCGTAACGAAGGCGAAGGTCGCCAAGGTCAAGCGCAAGGTCGCCACGAAGGCGAAGGTTGCAAAGGTCAAGCGCAAGGTCGCCACGAAGGCGAAGGTTGCGAAGGTCAAGCGCAAGGTCGCCAAGGCCCGCAGCACTCCGACCAGCCGCCGCGTCGCCGCCGTCCAGTTGGCCGCACGCAAGGCTCCGGCCCGTACGCGTGCAGCCGTCAAGCGCGCCGTCGGCAAGTTGCCGCCGTCTGCCAAGCGCGCGCTGCGCAAGGCCGACCGCAACCTGAAGTCGGCCGAGAAGAGCATCGTCAAGGCCGTGAAGTCGGCGAAGAAGAAAGCTTCGAAGACCGCGGCGCAGGCCGGCTCGATGGTCAATGCCGCCCAGGCATCGGCCGAGAAGCAGGCGTCGTCGATGCTGGATTCAGCGAAGGAAATGGCGGCCAAAGTCAGCGAGACGGTGCAGAGCGCCGTCGGCAACCTGGTCCCGGGCGAAAAGTAGTCCTGATTCCCTGAATCCGGCGCTCCCTCCCGCGCAACGGGAGGGAGTCCGCCTGCTCCGGACGCGCCTTCAGCGCAATCGCGGAAACCGCATCCGCGACGGCATCGCCGTCACATAGTCCGGATAGCTCTCGAACTTCCTGCACGCCTCGCCGGGCGCCTGCTCGTACTGCGCGTCCCAGGGCAGAAGGATCTCGAGTTCGTCCGCGCCCACTTCGACCATCTTCGGCATGATCGGCGGCACCATGCGGGTCCGCTCGGCTGCGAGCATCGCGGCCAGCCCGCCGTGCAGCCGGTGGCTGCTCCACAGGTCCTGCAGCGTGGCACGGGTGGGCGGCGCCATCTTCATCTCGCCGCTCGCGAGGTGCGTGCGGACGGCCGATTCGGTGAGCCATGCGTGGTGGGTGAGTTCCCCGCGATCGACGCTCGCCTCCTGGTCGGGCGGGACGGTCAGCGCAAAGAAACGGGTGTCGAAGCGCCGCTTCTCGTACGACGGCGTGATCCAGTGCGACCAGTACACGAGGCGCTCGACGTCGAGGACGAGGTCTTCGTCGACGAGCATGCGCGCGAACTCGGTGGCATCGGCGGAGGCGGCCACGCGCCGTGCAGTGACGCGCGCCAGCCGCTCATCACCCCAGTCTCCGCCGCCGCGCGGCCGTGCCAGCAGCACGCCCGCTTCCTCGAACGTTTCGCGGCAGGCCGCCATCAGCAGGCCGCGGGCCGTGTCGACGTCGATGGCTTCGGCGTCGGCGCCCAGCATGCGCGAGCCGGTATCGACGATCGACGCCTGGCTCGAGCGCGCAGCCAGTTCCGGCGAGAGATCGGAGGTCTCCATGCGACCGCCGGGAAACACCCACAGCCCTGCCATGAACGACAGGCCGGCGGCACGCTTGGTCAGGAGCACCTGCAGCCCTTCGCTGCTTTCCCGCAGCAGCAGGACGGTCGCGGCATGGGGGATCGTCATCGTCGTCACCGCGGAAGTTTCAGGCCAGCTTGACCAGTTGCTTGCCGAAGTTCTTGCCGCGCAGCATGCCGATGAATGCTGCGGGTGCGGCGGCCAGGCCGTCCGCGATCGATTCGCGGTACTTGATCTTGCCCGTCGCGACGCCCTTGGCGAGTTCGCCGAGCGCCTGCGGCCAGACCTCGAGGTGCTCGGACACGATGAATCCGCGCACCGTGAGGCGGCTGACCAGCAGGGCGCGCGTGTTGTGGATGGCGATGTCGCCGCCTTCGTAGCCGGCGATGAGTCCGCACATGGCGATGCGGCCGAACGCATTCATGCGGGTCAGCGCGGCATCGAGGCCAATACCACCGACGTTCTCGAACAGGCAGTCGATGCCGTTCGGCGCGGCTGCCTTGAGCGCGGCGCTCATCGAACGGATGTCCTTGTGGTCGCGGTGGTCGATGCAGGCGTCGAAGCCGAGTTCGTCGCGCACGTAGGCGCACTTCTCGGGACCGCCGGCAATGCCGACCGCGCGGCAGCCAGCGATTTTTGCGAGCTGACCCACGACGGAACCCACCGCGCCGCTCGCCGCTGAGACCAGCACCGTTTCGCCGGCCTTCGGCTTGCAGATCTCGTTCAGGCCGTACCAGGCCGTGACGCCGGGCATGCCGACGGGGCCGAGATACGCCGAGAGCGGGACGTGCTTCGTATCGACCTTATTGAGGCCGATGCCATCCGAGACGCCGTATTCCTGCCAGCCCAGGAAGCCGATGACGGCGTCACCGGGGGCGAACTTCGGATTCTGCGACGCTTGGACGATGCCTGCGGTGCCGCCGACCATCGTCTCGCCGATCGCCTGCGGCGCCGCGTACGACTTGTTGTCGTCCATGCGGCCGCGCATGTACGGATCGAGCGACAGGAAGTGATTGCGCACCAGGACCTGGCCGGGACCCACGCTGGGGACGGGAACGCGCTCGAGGCGGAAGTTGTCCGGCGAGACGGCGCCGCCCTGCGGGCGGCTGGCAAGGACGATACGCTGGTAGGTCTGGGTCATGGTGGTCGGTGCTCCTCGTGCGAAGGGTTATCTTCGCACGGGGAGCGGGTTGATGTCCGGCAGGAGCCGAGACCGTTGCCAGATCCCTGCGTCTAGCTCTGGAATATCAGGCATCGCGCAGCTTTCGTTCCGCGTGCTCGAGCTTGGCCCGATCCGCCGTGCCGAGCGCAGACCTCACTGGGTCGAGAAGATCAACGACCTTTGCGAAGTCCCTCGCGTGCCAAGCCTCTGTCGCGTCGTTCAACGCTTCGCGCACACGATTCTCGGTTGCATGGCGAGTCACGTCGGCGTCGCGTTGCGCAATGAGCCGTGACCACGCGGCTTCATCGCCGAGCAGCAGTGGCCCGCAATACGTTGCCAATAGTGCCGCCATGGTTTGCAGCAGATGCCGGACCGACTTCTCGTCGTGCACCGCGTAACCCGTGGGCTGAAGACCTGCCGGGACCGAGGCTGCGCGGATGGCTTCGTCAAAGCCAAAGTCCGGTCCGTGCGCCGCGTTTCGCCTGTTCAAGCCAATAAAGACCTCGCTCGAGCGCTGGCTGTCATGACCTACAGCCAACGTGCAGACCCGGATTCGTACATGGCCAGATCATGCTCCTTGGCACTGCGCACGAAGCCGTGCGCGTTCAACATGGCTCCAAGAATCTCGTCGGCAATGTCGGTGAATTCATTCATGGCTTCGGTGGGTAATAAGCACCCGTCTCCGCGTTGTATCTCCAACCTGCGACTCGAGCAGCTTACGTTCGGCATTCAGGAAGCGACCAGGTGCGCCCGGTGTCGCTCCTGCCGGGACCTGAAGGCCCGTCGGCATGCGATACGAATCGTGGATTGGTTGCTGCCGGCGCATTTCGGCGCGCAGTTTCCCTGCGTTCTGCTGCCAGTTTGCCTTCGCCGACCCGCGGTTGGGAAGGAAGAGCATCCAGTCACCTGGTTCCCAATTTCCGGCGGCACCGCGGCGTTAGGTTTCCGTCTCGGCCAGCGCGATACAAGTTGAGCCCCCCAGTTCCAACCGCACGCGTTGAGTTGGCAGCCCGTCGCAATGCCTTCGTCGGCGCCAGGATCGACTGGCACGGCTTGGCGACATCGCAAATGGTGAAGCCGACGTACAGGATGGCGGTGGCGGCCTCACCTCGTCGTGCAGCGTCATACGCATCCTTCGCGTCATGGGCGGGGGAGAGGATCAATATGTCGACGGCATTGATCCCGAGATCGAGCAGGAAGCGTTCGAGGTTCTCCTGCGCGTACGCGTCGTCGACCGCGGTCTCCGCCCACGAGGAAGTGGGCACTCCGCTTCGTCCCATGGGCGGTGCAGCCGCGTACAGTGGTGTGCCAGTGCAGGGAGGCGCGAACAGCCCGGCACCGCACATCCCGACGCCGTTCTGTGCCGACCGCCCGGGCAATGCGGTCGCCGGCGGCGGCGGCAGGCCGCCGTGGTTCAGAATTCCGTGGGCGAGAGAGGAGAAGATCGAGCCGACGATGAAATCGGCGACGTAGATCGAGATGCCGCCGTCGACGATGTAACCGGTGGGATCGGTCGCATTCAACGGGCGGTTGCCAACGTACGCATAGGGATTCACCGACTGTGAATCGCCCAGGTTGCCGATCAGCGGATCGGCCGAGAGAAAGCGCCCGAGTCCCGGGTCGTACACGCGCCCGTTCATGTGCACGAGCCCGACGTTGTCGAGCATTTCGTGCCCGGTGAACCCCTGCCGCGACGTGTTGGCGATGCCCAGCCAGTCCGGCGCGGTCGCAGCGCTCCAGTTGCTGCCGCGGCGGGTGCCGAACGTGCCGAAGCTTTCCTTCGCAACCGTCGCGCCCGATTCGTTCAGCAGCGTGTCGCTGCTGCCGAGGTGGTCCGGCACGACGTAGGTCGTCGAACTCGTGCCGTTCGAGTTGCGCGAGATCACCACGGTCGATCCACCGGGCGTCGGTACGTAGTGCCGCCAGTACGTGAGTCCCGTGGAGGTCGTGGATTCCTTTTCGAGCAGGCCGCCGACGTAGTACGTCGTCTCGGTGCCGTTCTGGTAGCTCGCGACCTGGCGCCAGCGCTCCCGATCGGGACCGTAGGCGAACTGGGCTTGCAGCCCGGCCTTCCGCAACGTGACCGGCAGGTTGAACGAGGCCCAGGCCTGGGTCAGGCCCTTTCGCGCCGTGAGATTGCCGTTGCGGTCGTACGCGAATGTCTCACCACCCGCGGCGGTCACTGCATGGGGTCGCGATGCATCCCCGTAGACGTAGCTGCCGATGTCCGATTTCTGCAGGACGTTTCCCGTTGCGTCGTAGCTCACCGACAGGTTCACCGAACCGTTCAGCGTGGAGTTCGTCACGCGATCGAGGGCGTCGTACGTGAAGGCTTCGGTCAGGTTCTGGTTGAGGTCGCGGCGCTGCAGCAGGTTGCCGGCCGAGTCCCACTGATACGCGAGGTTCTGGCGGCCGCTGGCCGCGCCGGCGGTGCCTGCCTGCTGGCCGGTCAGTCGCTGGGTCGCCGCGTCATAGCTCGACGCTCTCGTGATGGCGCTGCCCGACAGCGACTCCTGCGTCGGCGCATCGAAATCGCTGACCGCGTTGAGTTTCCAGAGCGTGCGTGACGTCGGCAGGGTGATGTCGTCGATCTGCGATGGCGCGCCGAAGCTGTACGAGTAGCGCAGCCTGAGCCGACTGCCCGATTGACCCGACGGCACTGGACTCGACGGATAGGTCAGCGTGTCGATCGCGCCGATCGAGTTGTACGTGTAGTCGTACTGGTAGCCCTGGTCGGACGTGATCGTGCGCGTGCTGACGCGGCCGAGGCCGTCGTAGGCGAGCGCTTCCGCATAGCCGAGGCCGGTCTTCGACTGCAGTCGTCCGACGTTGCGTGCGGCTGCTGAAGAGCCCCATGTCCAGGTGCTCGTGCCCTCGGGTTCAGTGCGCGACACCTTGCGGCCGAGCGCGTCGTAAGCCGCGGCGAACGACCGCCCGTTCGCGTCGGTCCAGGCGACGACCTCACCGAGCGAATTATGTGCGAACGTCCAGGTTCCAGCGTCCGCGTCCGACCACTGCGTGCGGAACCCGCGCGCATCGAAGGTGCCGGTCGAGACGGCGCCGATCGCGTCCTGGATGCGATTGAGGTTGCCGAGCGAATCGTAGTCGTACCGCGTGGTGCCGCCGGGGGACGGATCCAGCACGCGGCGCATTCTTCCGGCGACGTCCACGATGCTCGACCGTGTGCGGCCGAGCGAGTCCGTCACTGTCGCGTTCCTGCCTGCGTAGGCGAGGTTCGAGTTGCGAACGATTGCTCCGCCGCCGTCGTAGTCGCGCTCGCTGAGCGTTCGGCCGAGCGGGTCGAACGTTCGTATCGTGTGGCCGTTGGGGACGCTCGCGTAGGGGCGCGATTCACGAACCAGTCGTCCCGCTGCGTCGTAGTCGTACGTCTGGTGCAGCCAGGTGCCGAGCGCACCGTGGTACTCCGCCAGCCGGGGGCGTTCATAGGCGTCGTAGTAGGAGTGGTGCTCGCGGATCAGCGTGCCGTCGGCGGCGTAGTTGCGGTCGTACACCAGGAAGCGCAGGTTCCCCGTGCCCCAGCATCCCGTCGTGCCGCACGACTGGAAGGTCCAGGACCGGCGAGTGCCATCGCTCGCCGTCTCGCTGGTCCGACGCCCAAACTCGTCGTGTGACCACGTCGTCGACAGTCCGTTCGGATCGGTGGCGCGCGTGGGAACACCGAAGTCGTAACGCCACGCGTAAGTCGTCTTTTCCGCCGCTGCGTTGGTGGCGGACTCGAGCATCTGGCAGCGGCTGCCGTAATCGAACGTCGCCGTCCGGGCCGGCATCGCAGTGCCGTTCGGGTTGGAGCCCACCGTGCGCACTGAACTCAGGTTGCCGCAACCGTCGAAGCCGAACGACGTGATGACCTTCAACGCGGGCATGTTCGGCTCGACCACCTGCTGGGTGATCCGGCATGCCATGGGATCGGTCCCGTACGCTGTCGTCTGCGTGACTGCGGGTTGGTCCGGTGCAGAACTCGTCGTCGAACGGCTGACGGGCAGGCCCAGGCACCAGTTGCCCGACGCGTCATTCGCGTAGCTGACGCTCGAGGTCGAGCGCCAGGCGCTGTTGAGGTGCGGCGAGTAAGGATCCCGATCCCACCGGGTGGACTGCACCTGCGTGGGATTGCCGTAGTCGTCGCCGTAGGTGAACGCCGTGGTCGCTTCCGTCACCAGCGTGCCGTTGAGCATCCCGCCGAGTTCGAACTGCTTCTCGCTGGTGGATGCGGCGAAAGGGAAGGCGCGTTGTTCGCTGCTCGCCGTGCCTTTCACCTGCGCACCGAGGGTTGCTTTCCATTGGCGCACCGGCGTCGTGCCGTTGGCCTGGAACACGTCGCGCTGCAGGTGCATTCCCGTGTATGGAAAAGCGCGTGACAACGCGTCGACCGTGACCAGGCCCGTACGCGTGTCCTCGATCCGCTGCGTTGAAAAGCCCTGGAAGCCGCGTCCCTGCAGGTGCAGTTGCGCACCGGAGTACTGAAAGCGGTTCCGATAGGTGCCTCCGTTGCCGTCGGTCGCGCTGAACTCGCTCACCACGTAAAGCGGGCCCTGGAAATCGGCCGCCGGAAATACGGAATCGTTGAGGCGTGCGTAGTTGCTGCGCGCGATCGAAACGTAGGCCGGGTCCTGGCGCACGCCGAAGCCGTCGCTGAACGATGTAGCCAGATCGGGCGGTACAGCTGAACCCGCGTGCAGCAGGTAGCGCAAGCGATTGCCGTTGTTGCCGTCGCGGTAGCCGAGATCGGTGAGTCCATCGCCGTCGGCGTCCAGGTCGAACCAGACGGTGGAGGTGGGTGCACTGATTCCCGTGCTGACGGGTGCGGCCGCGCCTTCGCCGGTCGAACGCACGACGAACCACTTTCGCGTCGCGGCATCGATGTACAGCAGGTCGGCGCGGCCGTCGCCGTTCCAGTCCGCCGGTAGCGCGGTGTACAGCGTGTTGCCCGTGGCGGCCGTTGCCCCGGTCGCGAGTTCGACGAACGCGCCAGCGCAATTCGAGACGAACACACTGCGCACCTGGAGGATGTCGGAGCAGCCGTCGGCGTTCCAGTCGGCCATCGTCACCATCGATTCCTGCCATAGCAGTCGCTCCGTGCCGACGGTGAATGCATTGCCGAAGCCGTTGGACAGCAACGGCGTGGCGAAGAACTTCGGATTGCGGTCCGAGTTGTTGAAGGTCAGTGCAACGATGTCCGCGCGACCGTCGCCGTTGAAATCCGCGACACGCAGGTTGTCCCAGGGCGTCGCTTGCCGCAGGCTCGGAATCGTCCACACCGCTTGCGCGGTCGTGGCGAACTGCACTGCGAGAGCCGTGTTCGAGGGAACACCTGAGTTGCGGCGCACGTTGATGGTCGGGGTGAAGCCGCCGGTCTGCGCCACGAGGTCGGCGAGTCCGTCGCCGTCGAAGTCCGCGGCACCGTATTCCCCGGCTGGGACCAGGCCGGTGTTCGCGACGGTAAAGCCGGCATTGGTGTAGCCGGCGACGTGCCAATACCCGTTCTGCACCAACAGGAATTGCGTGCGACCGTTGCCGGCGAACGCGCCGGGAATGATTGCGTGCGCATTCGTCGTGACCAGGCCCGTGTCGAGCGGTGCGGCGAAGCCCGCTGGCGTTCCCAGCAGGATGCGCCAGCTCAACTTCCCGGTACCGGCCGCGACGGGATACAGCAGGTCGGTGACGCCGTCGCCGTTCAGTTCGATGGGGACTGGCGCCTTGGTGGTCGAGACCGCGACCCCTGTATCGACCATGGGTTGCCAGCCGGCCGCGCCGTTCTGGTAGGTGATCGTGGTGGGCTGCAGGCAGGTCGTGGCCGCGCACTCCTGCACGCTGGCCAGTCGCAGCCGTCCGGAAACGGGAGCGGTTTCATATCCCAGCGCATACGACTTGATCGGCGTTGCCGTGCCCAGGGCCTGGACCGTGATCCGGTCGAGTTGGTAGGGATCGCGCACCCGGTTCCCTGCGAGGTAACCCGTGGGAACGTCACTGGCAGGGCGCGCCGAGTAGGCGAAGTCGACGCGATAGAACGGCCCGGCGCCGGTGGCGGTCGTCGGGTAGGCAATCGACGCGATTCGATGTGTGCCGTTCGTGTATGCGCCGTACTGCGCCTCGTTGGTATAAGTGAGCGTGATGGCATTGCCCGTGCCGACGCCTGCCCGGTCCCGGACCCGCGACAGCGACCAGGCGCGGATCGTCGTCGATGCGCCGGCATAGGCGCGCGAATCGGCGGTGCCGCCGTACTCGTAGACCAGGCCGTTCCTGGTCGTCACCGTGAACGACACGGGGCCATTGCCTGCCGCGCCGTTCGCAACGATCCGCGAGAAGGTCTCGACTTCGGTGGCATAGACGGCGCCGGCCATGCCGTGCGAGCCGCTCACGAGCTTGAGTTGTTGCCCGTCGAGGCAGATAGCGGTCGGCGAGCGTATTGGTGACGCTGGCCGCGGCCCCGTCCTGGGCCCAGCTGCGATTGCAGCGTGCGATCGTCGAAAGCCCCGCGATCGACCAACCGACGCCGACCGAGCCGCTGCCGCCGCGACTGGCGTAGACCAGCGCAAGATCGAGGCCGACCTCGCCGACGCCCGGCGGTGTCCACAGGGGGATGCGATAGGTTGCGGCACCGGAGTGCGAGACGCCGAACTCGGTGGGCGTACGTCCAGCGGCCGAGGTTCCTGCGGCACCAGCGAGCGCAGCGGCGGCGTACGCCCCCGTCGTGCCGGCGTCGGCAACGGAGCGCTGATTCGCCGGCAGCCCCAGCGCCGGACATCGCCGTGATCGAAGCTGCGAACAGTGCGATACCGATCGCGCGGCTGTGCCTGGCCAGCCGCTGCATCCATGCGTCGTTCCTCATCGCCGTCTCCCTGATTGGCGGTTCATCGGTAACGGCATGGACGTTCGCGCAATGCGACGTGGCGGGAAACGCGCATTTGAGGTGGAGAGTCGAAGATTCGTGCGGCGCCGCCCGTTACACTGGCGCCATGAACTCCAGATGCACTTGTCTTCGCGGCTTGATGCTGCTGGCACTCGCCGGGGTACTGGCCTGGTCTGCGGGTTGTCGCGACGTGGTTACGTCGGCGGCTGGTCGGCGGGAAGGCACGTCAGCCTCCGCGGCGACACGTGGCCCGGGCTACCTGACGCCCGAAGAGCGGCCCGACAGCGTCGCGCTGCTGCCGCCACCGCCTGCACCGGGATCGCCCGAGTTCGCTGCCGACGAGGCCGTCTATCGCAAGTTGGCGCGCTGCAAGGCACCGCGCGCTGGCGACTGGCGGCCACCGACGCCAATCTCAAGTTTCCCGCGGCTGCCAACGTGTTTTCGTGCGCGGTCGGCATCGACGTGACCGCAGCGAACGCGCCGCGCATGTATGCACTGCTGCAGCGGACTGTCATCGACGCCGGGCAATCGACGGCCAAGGCGAAGCAGAAGTATCAGCGCGATCGCCCGTTTGAAGTGACCGGCGATCCCACCTGCGTTCCCGAAGACGAAAAGGTGCTGCGCGGCAACGCCTCGTACCCGTCGGGCCACGCGTCACTCGGCCACGTGTGGGGCGAGGTGCTGGCCGAACTCGTGCCAGATCGCGCTGCAGCCGCACGTGCCCGTGGGTACGAGTTCGGGCAGAGCCGCGTGATCTGCCGGGTGCATCGCCAGAGCGATGTCGATGCCGGACGCATCGTCGGCCAGGCCGTGTTCGAGCGACTGCACCAGGACGAGGAATTCCTCGCCGACATGGCAGCGGCGAAAGTCGAAATGAAGAAGGCGCGCAAGCATGGCCCGCCAGCCGGCCGTGACTGTCGCGCGGAGGCGGCTGCACTGCAGGCGGTCGCAGCTGGTCATTGAGCGAACCACGCAGAGCCGCTGAACCAGCACGGCAGCGAGCAAGCGTGCTGCCGCTGCGATCGATTGCAGCGCTGCTGGCCCTGCTGTGCGCCGGTGGCTTCGCGCTGGCACAACCGGCCGTACGTCCGCTCGAGGCGCAATCCACCACGGTCACAGCGGCGGAAAGCTCGCCACCCCGCATTCCCGCGGCTGTGTTCGCCCGCGATCCAGACTACTGGGATCCCAGCCTGTCGCCGCGGGGTGGGCAGGTCGTGGCGCGAACCAGCGTCGACCGGCGCGAGCGAGTCGTCATTCACAGCCTGGCCACCGGCAAGGCCGTGCTCCTGCCATTGCCGCCCGATGCGCAGGTCGACTGGTTCGACTGGGCAGGCGAGGATCGCGTGCTGGTCAGCCTCGGCTGGACCAAGTCGATCGATGGCGAGGAAACCTACGTCACGCGCCTGCTCGTGTTCGACATTGCGTCGAAGACATTGAAGGTCCTCGGTGACAGGTACGGCGGCGTCGAAGGCGACGACGTGCTGTACGTGGACCCGGCGGGGCAGTGGTTGCTGCTTGCGATGCAGGAGTCGCGTGACGAGTATCCGACCGTCTTTCGCTACGAGCTCGCGACGGGCGAACGCACCGAAGTGGTCAAGCCGAAGACCGACGTCTGGGAGTGGTACGCGGACGCGGACGGCGTCGTCCGTGCGGGCCTCGGATTCCAGAGCAAGTCCTGGTTCATGCTCTATCGCAAGAGCGCCGACGAGCCGTTCCGCAAGCTGCGGCACGCCAGTTATGAGGAGGATTCGGCCGGCCTGTTGCTGCTCGGCTTCGCGAGCGGCTCGGACGACGGCTACCTGCTCTCGGACCAGAAAACCGGGCGCTTCGCGCTGTATCGGTACAACTATGCGGCGCAACAGCTCGGCGAGGTCGTGTACGAACATCCGGTCAACGACATCGACGATTACTCACTGAGCCGTGACGGCAAGCGGGTGATGGCGGTTGCCTACACTGACGAACGGGAGCGCGTGGTCTGGCTCGATCCGGCAATGCGCGCGAACCAGGAAAAGCTTGAAGCCCGCTTCCCAGGAATGTCCGTCTTGTTCGTCTCCCGCGACGAGTCGCGAGAGCGCTTCATCGTCTGGGTCGGTGGCGCCAACGACCCCGGCTCGTACTACATCTTCGCACCGGCCGCGGACATCCTGCAGCGGGTCGCACGCATCAACGGGCAGCTCGATCCGGCGCAGCTCGCCGCGACCGGGTACACGCGATATACGGCGCGTGACGGTCTCGAGATTCCTGCGTTCCTGACGCTGCCCAAGGGACGCGTGGCGCGCGGGCTGCCGCTGATCGTGATGCCGCACGGCGGGCCCTACGATGTCCGCGACCTGCTGGGCTACGATCCCGAGGTGCAATTCCTCGCCAACCGTGGCTACGTCGTGCTGCAGCCGAATTACCGCGGATCGTCCGGCTACGGCACCGAGTTTGCCGCCAGGGGCGCAGGGCAGTGGGGTCGCGCGATGCAGGACGACCTCGACGATGGCGTCGACTGGCTGGTGCAGCGCGGCCTCGTCGATCCGAAGCGGGTCTGCATCTACGGCAGTTCCTACGGCGGCTATGCGGCGCTGTGGGGCGTCACTCGCAATCCTGAGAAATACCGGTGCGCCGCCAGCTTCGCAGGCGTGACCGACGTCGCGCGACAGCTCAAGTACGTGTCGTACCAGCTGAGCGGTGCAGAACGCGGCGAATGGCAGCAGACGGTGCGAGGCGAAGAGGGGTTCGAACTCGATTCGATTTCGCCGCTCGGGCAGGCCAGGCGCCTGACGCGTCCAGTGCTGTTCGCCCATGGCGATGCCGACAAGCAAGTGCTCTACAAGCAGTCGACGCTGTACCGCGACGCCCTGGTCAAGGCCGGCAAGCCACACGAGTTCGTGAGCTACCCCGGCGAAGGCCATGGGTTCGAGAACCAGGACAATTTCAGCGATTGGCTGAGTCGCCTCGAAGCGTTCCTGCAGGCGAATAACCCGGCGCAATAGCGGCCCAAGCGACAGGAGAAATGACAGTGCACCAGAGTCGATTGGCAGGATTCATCATCGACTGCAACGTGCCGGACCTCGCGGCCGCCGCGGCGTTCTGGGGTGCAGCCTTGCGCATGGACATCAGGGAGCTGCCGGCCGAGGAAGGCAGCAAGTACATGCGGCTCGTCGACCCCGAGGGCCGCCTGCACATCGAGGTGCAGACGGTCACGCACCCGAGTCGCGTCCACCTGGACATCGAGTCGACCGACGTCGAGGCGGAGGTGGTGCGGCTCGAAGGGCTCGGGGCCAGGCGGGTGGCGCAGGTGCACACGTGGTGGGTCATGGAAGCGCCCACGGGTCAGCGGTTCTGCGTGGTGCGGAAGAGTTCGAAACCCACGGCGCTCGAGCGCTGGCATCGCGTCGTCGCTACGCGCGACATCGCCGATCTCGACGACCTGCTCGCCGACGATGCCGTCTTCGAATCCCCGGCCGTGCACACGCCGCAGAAGGGCAAGGCGATCACGCACAAGTACCTCGCCGCAGCGAGCGTCGTCCTGATGAACGACAGCTTCCACTACGTGGGTGAATGGCACGGCGAGCGCTCTGCGGTGCTCGAGTTCAAGACGATGCTTGGCGAAATCGAAGTGGACGGCATCGACATGATCGAGTGGAACGCAGATGGGCGGATCTCGCGCTTCAAGGTCATGGTGCGGCCGGTCAAGGCGCTGCAGACACTGATGCCGCTGATGGCGGCGCAACTCGCCTCCTGACGCCGCGCCGTATGCGTCGTCGTGTTGTCATCGTCGGAGCCGGGATGGGCGGCCTGGCCGCGGCCATCGATCTCGCGCGTCGAGGCGCGGCCGTCACTGTCGTGGAGCGGGCTGCGGCCCCGGGCGGCAAGATGCGGCAAGTCCAGGTCGACGGTGCGGGCATCGACGGCGGCCCCACCGTTTTCACGATGCGCTGGGTGTTCGACGGGCTGCTGCGCGATGCAGGGATCCGGCTCGAGGACCTGCTGGAGCTGCTGCCCGCGGACATCCTCGCCCGCCATGCCTGGCGCGACGGCGGTCGGCTCGACCTGCACGCCGATATCGATCGATCCGCCGCCGCGATTGCCGAGTTCGCGGGTGCGACCGAGGCTGAGGGGTACCGTCGCTTCTGTGCGCGCAGCCGGCAGATCTACCGGACGCTCGAGCGGCCCTTCATCGACGGGCACCGACCTTCACCGTTCGAACTCACGCGACGCGTCGGGCTCGGGCGCATCGACGAGCTGCTCAGCATGCGACCGTGGCATCGGATGTGGCCGGCCCTCGGTGAATTTTTCCGTGACCCGCGCCTGCGGCAGTTGTTCGGCCGCTACGCGACGTATTGCGGCTCGTCGCCGCTCAGCGCGCCGGCAACGCTGATGCTCGTCGCCCACGTCGAGCAGGACGGCGTCTGGCTCGTCCGGGGCGGCATGCACGAAGTCGCGCGCGCGCTGGCTGGCGTGGCAGAACGGCAAGGCGCGGAACTGCGCCACGGAGCGCACGTCGAGGAAATCATCGTGAACGACGGCCGGGCGGCCGGAGTAGTGCTCGTCAGCGGTGAGCGCATCGACGCGGATGCAGTCGTCTTCAACGGCGATTGCGGCGCGCTGGCTGCCGGCAAGCTGGGCCCGCCCGTCGCCAAAGCAGTGCCCGTCGTGAAGCGCGAGGCGCGCTCGCTCTCGGCGATCACGTGGTGCCTGCAGGCGAGGACCCGGGGCTTCTCCCTCGTGCATCACAACGTCTTCTTTGCCGAGGATTACCGGCGCGAGTTTGAATCGATCTTCGGCCGACGCATTGTTACCGAGGCGCCGACCGTCTACGTCTGCGCGCAGGACCGCGCCGGCGACGACGTCATCGATCGACCCGAGCGGCTGCTGGTGCTGGTCAACGCGCCGGCCGACGGCGACGTCGCGCCGATCGCGGCGGACGCGCTCGCCGACATCGAGCGACGAACCTTCGACCTGATGTCGCAGTGTGGCCTGGAAATCGAGCGCGGGACGCGCGCGGTCGTGACGGATCCGTCGGGGTTCGACGAGTTGTTTCCCGCCACGGGGGGGGCGCTCTATGGACGCGCGACGCACGGCCCGTTCGCGACGTTCGCGCGGCCGGGATCACGCAGCCGCGTGCCGGGGCTGTACCTCGCCGGAGGCTCGGTGCACCCGGGGCCGGGTGTGCCGATGGCCGCGCTTTCGGGCAGGCGTGCTGCTGAAAGCGTCGCGCAGGACCTGGAACTGCAGCGCTGATCCAGCGCCTGTTCGACTGGTCTCGGTCGTCAGCGCCGACTGCGCACGAACTCCGACGCGTGCGGCACGAGCGAATCGACGACGCTGGCCGACGAGACCACGCCCGGCAGGCCGGCGCCCGGGTGCGTGCCGGCGCCGACGAGGTACAGTCCTTCGACTTCCTCGCTGCGGTTGTGCGGCCGGAACCATGCGCTCTGCAGCAGTCGCGGCTCCATCGCAAATCCCGCCCCGTACAGCGACAGGTAGCGGTCGCGAAAATCCTGCGGCGTCAGCACGTGGGACGTAACGATGGTCTCGCCGAGGCCCGGCAGCAGCGTCTGTTCGAGCCGCCGCTGGATCCTGGCGCGGTAGGGTTCTGCCTGCTCGGCCCAGTTCGTCCCGCTCGTCAGGTTGGGCACCGGCGCCAGCACATAGAACGCATCGCAACCCGGGGGCGCCAGCGAGGGGTCGCTCGCCGTCGGGCGATGCAGGTACAGGCTGCAGTCGTCGGCCAGAACGTGCCTGTGGAAGATGTCGTCGAGCAGGCCCTTGTAGCGCGGGCCCATGATCATGTTGTGGTGCAGGACGCCGTCGAACCGGCGGTTGGTGCCGAAATACCAGACGACGAGCCCCATCGAATGTCGCGCGCGCGCCAGCTTGCGATCGGTCCAGCGCCGGCGCGGGTGATCGCGCAGCAGCTTGCCGTAGGTCCATGCGGGTTCGGCGTTCGAGACGACGAGGTCCGCCGCAATTTCTTCGCCGTCGGCGAGCACGACGCCCGCGGCACGGCCGTCGCGAACGACGATGCGATCGACGTCCGCATTGCAGCGCACCTTGCCACCCGTGTCTTCGATCAGCCCGACCATGCCGCGCACCAGCGCGCCGGTGCCGCCGACCGCGTAGTGCACGCCGAATTTGCTCTCGAGGTGCGCGATCAGGCAGTAGTAGGAGGTGGCCGTGAACGGATTGCCGCCGATCAGCAGCGGGTGAAAACTGAAGACAGTCCGCAGGTGCTCGTTGCGGAAGAACTCGCTGACCCTCGAGTAAACCGAGCGAAACCCCTGCAGCCGGACCAGTTCCGCCGCCTCGCGCAGCGTGAACATCATGCTGTGAAACGGCTTGTCGGCCAGTTCCTCGAAGGCGACCTTGTAGATGTCGGCGCTGACTTGCAGGTAGCAGTCGTAGCCTTCGACGTCGTCCGGTGCGATCCGCGCGACCTCCCTGCGCATCGCGTCGTGGTCGCCCGAGTAGGTGAAGTGCTCGCCGTCGTCGAAATTGATGCGGTAATACGGATCGGACGGCCGCAGCTCGACGTGATCCGCCATGCGCTGGCCGCAGAGCGTCCACAGCTCCTCGAACATGTAGGGCGCCGTGATGATCGTCGGGCCCGCGTCGAACGTGAACCCGTCCTGGTGGTACGTGTAGGCACGGCCACCCGGGGCATCGAGCCGATCGACCACGGTGATGCGATAGCCCTTGGCGCCGAGGCGAATGGCCGCCGCGAGCCCGCCCACGCCGGCCCCGATGACGACCACGTGCGGGCGATTGTCGGCCGCTGCGGGAGCGTGATGGACAGAGGCCAGTTCCAGGGTCGAGGTGTTCATGGGCTGACGATCTTAGGGTAGTTGCGGCGTGTCCGCCTACGCTCGGATGTGCACGATGGCGCGTACTGTTTCGCGATGGCAGGGCCGGCGGAGTCGTCGCCTATGCAAATTTCGCAGTCTCAAGCAAACTGCCCCGTCCCGCGAGACCGAGGAATGACTCCGCATGCCGGTTCCGTTTCCATTCAGTGCGATCGTCGGCCAGGATGAAATGAAGCTGGCGCTGCTCGTCGCAGCCGTGGACCCCGGTATCGGCGGGGTGCTGGTGTTCGGCGACCGCGGCACCGGCAAGTCCACCGCGGTGCGTGCGCTTGCGGCGCTGCTGCCGAAGATGCGGGTCGTGGCGGGCTGCCGTTATGGTTGCGATCCCGAGGCGGCCGAACTCTGCGAAGAGTGCCGTGCCCGCGGAGCAGCTGCGCTGGCCAGGACCCGCCTGGCTCCCGTTCCCGTGGTCGACATGCCGCTCGGCGCCACTGAAGACCGTGTCGTCGGCGCCCTCGACCTGGAACGTGCGCTGACGCAAGGCGAAAAATCCTTCGAACCTGGACTGCTGGCACGGGCCCATCGCGGGTTTCTCTACATCGACGAGGTGAACCTGCTCGAAGACCACCTGGTCGACTTGCTGCTCGACGTAGCCGCTTCCGGCGAGAACGTGGTCGAGCGCGAAGGCCTCAGCATCCGCCATCCGGCGCGATTCGTGCTCGTGGGCAGTGGCAACCCGGAGGAGGGTGACCTGCGGCCCCAGTTGCTCGACCGCTTCGGGCTGTCGGTCGAAGTGCGCACACCGGAAGACCTGGCCACGCGAGTCCTGGTCGTGCGGCGGCGTGACGAGTTCGAGCGCGATCCCGCGGCTTACGTCGAGAAGTGGCGGCGCGAGGACAACAAGATCCGCAAGCGCATCCTGAAGGCGCGCGCGGCCCTCGATTCGGTTGACGTGCCTGATGCCGCGCTCGAACGCGCTGCGCAGCTCTGCATGGCGCTCGGGACGGCAGGGCTGCGCGGTGAGCTCACGCTGATGCGTGCGGCACGTGCGCTTGCGAGTTTCGAGGGCGCGGGCGTCGTCGACGATGCGTACCTCCGTCGTATTGCGCCGTCGGCACTGCGACATCGCCTGCGTCGCGACCCGCTTGATGATGCCGGATCGACCGTGCGTGTCGAGCGCGCCATCGGCGAACTGTTCGGGACATGACCGCGGCCGGGTCGCCCCCAGGGTCTTCCGCAGCGCCGCCTGTCGCAAACGCCTGGGCCGATGCGACGCTCGTGGCGGCCTTGTGCGCCGTCGATCCTTCCTGCGGCGGCGCTTCGATCCGCGCCGGCGCCGGGCCCGTGCGCGACGAGTGGCTCTCGTTGCTCAAGTCACTGCTGCCTGACGGTGCCCCTGTCAGGCGGGTCCCCACGCATGTGCACGACGACCGGCTACTTGGCGGACTCGACCTCGTGGCAACCTTGCGCGCCGGCCGCCCGATCTCCGAGAAGGGATTGCTCGCGCTGGCGGATGGCGGCCTGGTCATCGTCGCCGGCGCGGAACGCATGACGTCGCTGGTCGCGGCGAGGCTCGCCACGGCGAGTGAATCCGGCGAAGTCCTGGTCGAGCGCGACGGCGTGACGACGCGGACGCCTTCGCGGTTCGTGGTCGCGGCACTCGACGAAGGCGCGGCTGACGACGAGCGGCCGTCGGCCGTGTTGCTCGAACGGCTCGCCTACCTCCTCGAACTCGATCACGTCGCGCTGCGCGACACGTTCGCAGCGACGGCCGATCCTGGGGCCGTGGCAGCGGCGCGCGACCTGTTGCCGGACGTCACCATCGACGATGCCTGCGTCGAAGCGCTGTGTTCGACGGCGCTGGCGTTGGGCGTCACCTCGATGCGGGCGTCGCTGTTCGCGGGGAAGGCCGCCCGCGGCATCGCGGCGCTCGATGGCAGTGACGTGGTCACGGAAGCGCATGCAGCTGCCGCGGCCAGGCTGGTGCTCGCACCGAGGGCGACACGTTTGCCGCCGGCGCCGGCCGATGACATCCCGCCGCCCGAATCCGAGGCGCCGCCGGAGCCACCGATGGAAGGCGCGGAGCAGCAACCTAGCGCCGAGGATCGCCCGCTCGAAGACGTCGTGCTCGCGGCCGCCGCTGCGGCGATTCCACCGGGGTTGCTCGCGCGGTTGCAGATCGCGGCAGCAATCCAGTCGCGCGGCACCAGCGCAGGGCGCGCGGGCCAGGAACAGAAGGGCGGGGCGCGCGGCAGGCCCGCCGGTGTCGTGCGCGGTGAGCCGCGACGCGGCGCGAGGCTGAACATCATCGAGACGCTGCGGGCGGCCGCCCCGTGGCAACCGGTGCGTCGGCGCCTGCGCGCAGCGGCCGCTGGCCATCGTGCCTCGAAGGCGCCCCGCGTCGAAGTGCGTCCCGAGGATTTCCGGGTGCAGCGCTATCGCCGGCACGCGCGGACCACGACGATTTTCGTCGTCGATGCCTCCGGTTCCGCTGCGTTGCATCGACTCGGTGAGGCCAAGGGCGCGGTCGAATTGCTGCTCGCCGAGTGCTACGTGCGACGCGATCGAGTCGCCTTGCTCGCGTTCCGCGGCCGCGCCGCCGAACTCATCCTGCCGCCCACGCGCTCGCTCGTGCGAGCCAAGCGTTGCCTGGCGGGGCTGCCCGGCGGCGGCGGCACTCCGCTGGCGTCGGGCATCGAAGCGGCGCTCGCGCTGGCCGATGCAACGCGTCGACAGGGCGACACGCCGGTGCTCGTTTTTCTCACGGATGGTCGCGCCAACGTCACGCGCGAAGGGCGGCCTGATCGTGCCGTGGCGGAATCGCAGTCGCTGGCGGCCGCCCGGTGCATTCGTGCCGCGGGTCTGGGTGCAATCGTCGTCGACACGGCCCCACGTGCGCAGCCCCTGGCAGAGCAGGTGGCCGTGGCGATGGGTGCAAGGTACCTGCCGTTGCCGCATGCGCGCTCGAGGGATCTCGACAACGCCATCCGGGCCGCGACCCGCGACTGAGCGGGTCGGTACGTGCATGGGCGACCGGTTGCAATGGGACGTCGACGGTCGCGACTGGCCGAACCGTGAGTGGAGCCGCTTCGTCACCGTGGGTCGCCTGCGGTGGCACGTCCAGGTCTCGCCTGGGCCCGGCGCAACCGCGCTGCTCATCCATGGCACGGGCGCCTCGACGCATTCCTGGCGGGACCTCGCGCAGGCCCTGGCAAAGCAGTATCGCGTGGTCGCCATGGACCTGCCGGGGCACGGTTTTACCGCGCCGCTGCCTGCGGGCAGCGTGTCATTGCCGGCCATCGCGTGTGAGCTGCAGGCCTTGCTCGAGCATCTCGGACTCGAGCCGCAGCTGGCCGTGGGTCATTCCGCGGGTGCGGCGATCGCGGCGCGCATGGTGCTCGATGGTACGCTCGAGCCACGCGCGATCGTCAGTCTCAATGGCGCGTTGCTGCCGCTGCCCGGGCTCTCGGGAACGATCTTTCCGCCCGTGGCGAAGCTTCTTGCGGTCAACTCGCTTGCGGCGCGTCTGTTTGCGTGGCGTGCGGCGGACCCCGCGGCCGTGCGACGCCTCGTCGCCAGCACGGGCTCGACGCTCGACCGGGACGGACTGGCGTATTACGGCCGTCTCATTCGCAGTCCCGCGCACGTGGCCGGCACGCTGCAGATGATGGCCGGCTGGGACCTCGGGGCACTGCAGCGCGACCTGCCGCGCCTGTCCGTGCCGCTGCTGATGATCGTGGGCCTGCAGGACGGCACCGTTTCGCCGGCGGAAGCCGAGCGCGTGCTACGCGTCCTGCCGCAGACGAAAGTCGTGCGCCTGGCAGGGCTCGGTCACCTTGCGCACGAGGAGCAACCCGCAACCGTTGCGCGGGAAGTCGCGGAGTTCGTCGCCGCGCTCTAGTGACTTGCAATGGCCTTGCGCACCTTGCGCAGGCCAAAGAGCCCGAGCAGAAGCACCAACGGAATGCTGACGGCCATCGCGAGGTCGGGGCTCACGGCGACCCCCGCGGCCTTCGCGCCTTTCGCTGCGTAGCCCACCAGTCCGACGATGTAGTAGGTGATCGCCGCGAGCGAGAGTCCCTCGACGGTCTGCTGCAGCCGCAATTGCGCCGCCGCGCGCCGGTTCATCGATTCGAGCACGGCCTGGTTCTGCTTCTCGCGCGTCACGTCCACGCGCGTCGAGAGCAGTTGCGTCGCCCGGGCCACGCGCTGTGACAGCGACTCCTGTCGCTCCGCAGCGGCCCGGCACGTGTTCATTGCGGGCGCGAGCCGGCGCTCCGTGAACTCGCGGAACGTCTGCAAGCCCTGGATGCGTTGCTCGCGCAGTTCGTCGATGCGGCGCTGCACCAGTTCGTAATACGCCGCAGCCGCCGCAAACCGGTAGGCGTTCTCCGACTCGCGGCTTTCGATGCCGGCCTCGAGTCGCGTCAGCCGGTCGAGGAGGTGCGGCTCGTCGGTTTCAGTCGATGCGGCCAGCAGCGTGGTGATCTGCGAAAGTTCCCGCTCCGACGCCGACAGGTAGGGCGTGAGTTGCTGTGCCACGGGCAACGCCAGCAGCGCCATCATCCGGTACGTCTCGATCTCCAGCAGGCGCTGGACCATGCGGCCGGCCTGGCGCGGAGTCATCGTGCGATTGCGCACGAGGAACCGGCTGCAGCCGTCGTACAGGCGGAAATCGGTGAAGGCATCGCCGGCGCCGTCCGCAATGCGTGAACCGACCAGGATGTTGCCGTCGAACAGGTTCGTCGCCAGGGCGTCGCTGGTCGGGTCGTTGTCCGTCGCCGCGACCAGTGCCGCATGTGCCGCGACCATCACGGTGCCCGGCAGGGCAGCGAGCCAGTCGGCCGGTACGGCGTCGAGCGCGGGTTGGTCGAACGGTGAGTCGCCGCAGCCGGGCACGATGAACTTGTAACGCGCGAATTCCGAATGTCGTTCGAACTTCAGGCGGAACGGGCCGAGGTCGGCGCTCAGGTGGTTCAGCCCCTGCGCCGGCAGGTCGACGCCGAATCGCGCTGCAAGCTCGCGCACGTGCTGCCATTCGCGTTCGCGACTCGATGGGTCGGAGGCCAGCGCCAGGAACGTCAGCCGCAGGGGTGCCTGCAGTGCTTCCGAGGGTCGCGCATGCACTTCCTCGTGCAGTTCGAGCCGCAGTGGATGATCGGCCGGCAGCGGCAATTGCGCGGTTGTCGTGTTCACACTCGCTCCGTGGGGCTCGGACAAATCCGTCCGACGCATGATATTGTCTCGCCGCCCTCAAGGAGCGACAGGCCTCTGGATGCAGACGTCACCGCCGGACGCGATACTCGCCACACCCGCTGATCATGCGGCGTGCGCGATGCTCCTGCGCGGCGGGTCAAAGACGTTTCAGGCGGCTTCATTCGCGCTCCCGGCGGACGCACGCCGCGCCGCGACTGCGCTTTACGCGTTCTGCCGGCAGGCCGACGACGCCGTCGATCTCGGCGAAGACGGCGCCGCCGAACTTGCCGCGCTGCACTCGCGGCTCGACCTGATCTACGCGCGCAAGCCGCTGCCCATCGCTGCAGACCGCGCCTTCGCCGAAGTGGTGGCGAGCCGTTCCATTCCCCGTGAACTTCCCGCCGCGCTGCTCGAAGGCTTCGCGTGGGACCTCGAAGGCCGCCGCTACCAGACGCTGGCCGATCTCAATGCGTACGCGGCGCGCGTGGCCGGAACCGTCGGCGCCATGATGGCCGTGATCATGGGTGCGCGGGATTCGGCGGTGCTCGCGCGCGCCTGCGACCTCGGCGTGGCCATGCAGATCACGAACATCGCCCGCGACGTCGGCGAAGACGCGCGGCGCGGCCGTCTGTACCTGCCGCGCGAGTGGCTCGCGGCCGCAGGCGTCGATGCCGACGCATGGCTGGCCAATCCGCGTTTCTCCCCGGCAATTGGCAGCATCGTCGAACGCTTGCTGGTGCACGCGGACGAGCTTTACGACCGTGCGGCGGTCGGCATCGCCGCGCTGCCCATCGGCTGTCGTCCCGCGATGCATGCGGCGCGCCTGCTCTACCGCGAGATCGGCCACGAAGTTCGCCGTCGCGGGCTCGATTCCGTCAGCGACCGTGCGTTCGTGTCCTGGGCACGCAAGTCCCGCCTGCTGGCATCGGCCTCGGTGGCCGCCACGCGCCGCTTCGGCGAGATGCCGCGGGACGAGCTCGAGGAAACGCGCTTCCTGGTTGCTGCGGCCGCCAAGGCGTTTCCGCCGCCTGCGCCGCCCTCCGCCGAGGACCTCGTTGGAGCCGAAGGCCGCATTGCCTGGCTCGTCGACCTCTTCACGCGGCTCGAGCAGGAGGAGCGTGAGGCGGGGTTGCGCAACTCGCGTCGTGACACGGGCGCGCTGCTCACCGTGCCGCAGACCGGCTGAATCGCCGCGCACCTTACGCATCGCGGCGGGTCCGGCGTCGCCACATCCGAAACGGCAGCAGCGTCTGCACCCAGCGTGAATCGAACCTGTCGAGCGACAGGCTCTCGTGCACGACCTGCGCTGACTCCGCCCCGGCACCCAGCACCATCGACCGCGCATAGAACGGCGTGTCTTCGACGGTGCGAATCCGTGCAAGCGACTCCGGTGTGCCACGCATTCGTCGCTGGATGCGCCACAGCGTCGCTGGCAATTCGACGACGGGAGGAGCGGGGCTCGGGTGGGCAGTTCCTTGCCGATCGAACGCCAGCCCGAGTCCGAGCGACGTGCCATCGCGACGCTCGACGTCGTAGAAGACCTGCGTCGTGCCGTCCGCCTGGCGCGCACGCGACCAGTGCCAGGACGCGAAGGCGGCCTCCAGCGGTTCGCTGCCCGTGTTGCTGTCCAGGTAGCCCTCGCCCGACCAGCGCAGCGACGGCGCATCGAAATCGAGTTCGACGCGGGCGCAAGGCGCGATCGGTTGCCAGTGATGCCGGCCTTGCGCATCGAGCGCGACCCGGTAGTCCGTCGCGGCCTGCGGCTGGACGCGGATCGACCCACGCAGCCGCGTCGGCCACGGCGCGGTGATTTCATTCACGTCGATCACCAGCGCACCGTCCTGCCACCGCAACTGGCTCGTCCCGACGGTGAGTGACTCGGCTGTCCGGCGCACGGCGCCCCGGTCGCGCTCCGTCATTGCCCAGCGGCTGGCGTCGCCATACAGGGCCACGTTGATCGCGCAGTGATCGATGGCTTCGGCATGACCGCGCCGGCGGGCGTTGGCATAGAAGGGCGAAAACACGCTGCCGACGAAGGCGATCAGCGTCAGCCCGAACCGGCCGTCGTCGCTCCCGGCGTCCAGGTACCACCAGGCATAGCCGCCGGGAGCCACGGCCAGGTCGAAACGGGGACCTTGCATCGGGCGGAATCATTCCTTCGTTGACCCGAGGGGGTACAACTGTCTATATTGATTTACAGTCTAACTGACAAGTCAAGCTGACACACAGCTGGGGGTCCGATGGAAGCCGGCAAACGCATCGAGCAGTGCCTCGGGACCATTCTCGCCCAACAGGCGACGCCCGAGTGCCCCCCGGGATTGATCGCCGCCGTGCGGCACTCGGTGTTTCCCGCCGGCGCCCGGGTCCGGCCCCGCCTGTGCCTCGCGGTCGCCAAGGCCTGTGGCGAAGACGATCCGGCCGCCACCGACGCGGCCGCTGCGGCTGTCGAACTGCTGCACTGTGCATCGCTCGTCCACGACGACCTGCCTTGTTTCGACGATGCCGCGACTCGCCGCGGGCAGCCGTCGGTGCACGCGGCTTTCGGCCAGTGCCTCGCGGTGCTGGCAGGCGATGCATTGATCGTGCTCGCTTTCCAGACGCTGGCGACGGCCGGTGCGCGACATCCGGCGCGGTTGCCGGCGTTGCTCACGGCCATGGGGCGTGCCGTCGGCATGCCCGGCGGCATCGTGGCAGGGCAAGCCTGGGAGTGCGAAAAGAACGTCGTGCTGTCCGATTACCAGCGCGCCAAGACAGGTGCGTTGTTCGCCGCCGCGACGGCGGCAGGAGCTGCCACCGCGGGTCACGATCCGCTGGCCTGGCGCGCGCTCGGCGAGTGGCTCGGCGAGGCCTACCAGGTGGCCGACGATATCCGCGACGTCGCGGGACGCTGCGAGGAAATCGGCAAGCCGACCGGGCGTGATGCGGCACTCGGACGCCCGAGCGCCGTCCACGAATTCGGCGCGGCCGGCGCGCTGCACCGCCTGCGCTACCTCATCCGGAGCGCGCTCGACGCGATTCCGCCCTGTGCCGGCACGGACGATCTCTGCCAGCTGATCCACGCCGAAGCTCGACGCCTGGTTCCAGCCGAACTCGCGCGCCGGGTCGCCTGATCCGGTCCGCGCGGCAATGGACCGCGTGACGAACGATTTCTCGATGGCCCCGCGCCAAAGCCTGGCTTTTGCGGATCGCTGGCGTGCATGGCGCAATGACCTCATCGCCGATCCGCGTTTCCAGCGCTGGGCTGCGCGGCTGCCGCTGGTGCGCCGCATCGCGACCAGGCGCGCCAATGCGCTCTTCGATCTTTGTGCCGGCTTCGTGTACTCGCAGGTGCTGCTGGCCTGCGTGCGGCTCGACGTGTTCGGGCGGTTGGCTGCGGGCCCGCAGGACGTCACGCACCTTGCTCGCGGCTTCGGTCTCGATGTCGATGCCGCGACCCGCCTGCTCGATGCCGCCGTCGCGCTCGATCTGCTCGAGCGGCGCGGGGCGGGGCGGTACGGCCTCGGTCAACTGGGGGCGGCCCTGCGCGGCAACCCCGGCGTCACGGCGATGATCGAGCACCACGAGTTGCTGTACGCGGACCTCGCTGATCCCGTCGCGCTGCTGCGGCAGCGCACAGGCGCTACGCAACTCGCGCAGCACTGGCCGTACTCGACGGCGGCAGAGCCCAAGTCGCTTTCGGCCGAGCGCGTCCGCAAGTACACGCAACTGATGTCGGCATCGCAGTCGCTGGTGTCGCAGGACGTGCTCGACGCGCATGACTTCTCGCAGCACCGCTGCCTGCTCGACGTGGGCGGCGGTGACGGCACGTTCCTCGCGGCCGTCGCTGCACGGTGCCCGAGCCTGGGGCTGCGGCTGTTCGACCTGCCGGGCGTCGTCGCCATCGCCGGCGAGAAGCTCGTGGGGCGCGGTTTATCGACGCGCATCGAGCGCTTCGGCGGCAGCTTCACCAGCGATCCGCTGCCGCGGGGCGCTGATGTCATCAGCCTGATCCGCGTCCTGCACGACCACGACGACGAGGTCGTTTACGGCCTGTTGACGGCGGTGCGCCACGCGTTGCCCGCCGGCGGAACGGTCGTGATCGGCGAGCCACTGGCTGGCGCGCCGGGAGCCGCTGCGATGGGTGACGCCTATTTCGGGCTCTACCTGCGTGCGATGGGCTCGGGACGCCCACGGACCGCCGCCCAGTTGACCGAAATGCTGCGGATCAGCGGCTTCGAGGCCGTGCGCGAAGTGCCCACTGCGCGTCCGCTGCTGACCGGGGTGCTGACGGCCCGAAAAAAAGCCGGCCCATCTCTGTGAAGATCGCTTGACATTAACAACTGTCTATTTAGACTGACACTTCAATGGACCCATCCGCCTTGTCTGCTCAATCGTCCGAACCGCGTGCTTTCGATAGCCCGGGCGGCGATGCGCTTGCGGTGGTCCTCGAAGAGCCGGGCCGACTCGTCCTGAGCCGTATTCCCCTGACCGCGCCGAGCGATGCCGACATCGTCGTCGACATTCACTGGACTGGCGTGAGCACCGGCACCGAACGCCTGCTCTGGTCGGGCCGGATGCCGCCGTTTCCGGGACTTGGCTATCCACTCGTGCCTGGCTATGAATCCGTCGGTTGTGTCTCGTGGGCCGGTCCGGCCGCGGGCCACATCGTCGGCGACAACGTGTTCGTTCCAGGCGCGAATTGTTTCGGCGCGGTGCGTGGCCTGTTCGGCGGCGCCGCGAGCCGGCTCATGGTGCCGGGTCGTCGCGCGCACAGCGTTTCCGAGCATCTCGGGGAGCAGGGAGTGCTGCTCGCGCTGGCAGCCACGGCCCAGCACGCGTTGTCCGCACCGAACGCGCGCATGCCGGACCTCATCGTTGGCCATGGCGTGCTCGGTCGACTGCTCGCTCGTCTCGCGCTCCTTGCGGGTGCACCCCCACCGACCGTCTGGGAGAGCGATCCGCAGCGCGCAACGGGTGCCGACGGCTACGACGTCGTCGATCCGGCCAGCGACACGCGCCGCAATTACGAATCGATTTACGATGCGAGCGGCGATCCAACGCTGCTCGACCGCCTGATCGCGCGCCTCGCGCACGGCGGCGAAGTGGTGCTCGCGGGCTTTTACAGCGAGCCGCTGTCCTTCGCGTTCCCGACCGCGTTCATGCGCGAAGCGCGCATCCGCGTTGCGGCGGAATGGCAGGAAGCCGACCTGATCGCCGTGCGCGACCACGCGTCCAGTGGACGCCTGCCGCTCGACGGGTTGATCACGCATCGCCGCTCTTGTGCAGACGCGCAGGACGCGTACCGCGTGGCCTTCGGCGATCCCAACTGCCTGAAGATGGTCCTCGACTGGAGATCCTGCTCATGAGTTCAGCCTCTCCGCCGGAGAACGTAATCGTCCAGTTCAGCATGAAGGACCGGCTGCGCGCCGAGGCCAACGTCGAGCCCGATCCGGTATCGACGGCAGCGCCGACGAAGCAGACGCAGATCATCGCGATCTACGGCAAGGGCGGCATCGGCAAGAGCTTCACGCTCGCCAACCTCAGTTACATGATGGCGCAGCAGGGCAAGAAGGTGCTGTTGATCGGCTGCGATCCGAAGAGCGACACCACGAGCCTGCTGTTCGGCGGCAAGGCCTGCCCCACCATCATCGAGACCAGCAGCAAGAAGAAACTGGCCGGCGAGGCGGTGGCGATCGGCGACGTCTGCTTCAAGCGCGATGGCGTCTACGCGATGGAACTCGGCGGACCTGAGGTCGGCCGCGGTTGCGGCGGGCGCGGCATCATCCACGGCTTCGAGACCCTCGAGAAGCTGGGCTTCCACGACTGGGGCTTCGACTTCGTGCTGCTCGACTTCCTGGGCGACGTGGTATGCGGCGGCTTCGGCCTGCCGATCGCCCGCGACATGTGCCAGAAGGTCATCGTCGTCGCCAGCAACGACCTGCAGAGCCTGTACGTCGCCAATAACGTCTGCAGCGCGGTGGAGTACTTCCGCAAGCTCGGCGGCAACGTCGGCGTGGCGGGCATGGTGATCAACCGCGACGACGGCACCGGCGAGGCCAAGGTCTTCGCCGGGAACGCCGGGATCCCGGTGCTGGCCACCATTCCGGCCAACGAGGACATTCGCCGCAAGAGCGCGAGCTACGAGATCATCGGCCGCCCCGGCACGCAGTGGGCGCCGTTGTTCGAAGAACTCGCCACCAACGTGGCCGAGGCACCGCCGGTGCGGCCCAAGCCGCAGACTCAGGACCAGTTGCTCGGCCTGTTCTCGGCCGAAGTCACCGGGCGCGATTTCAAGATGGAGCCAGCCACCGTGTTCGACATGGTCGGCAAGAACGAGATCGTCAAGCCGACGCTCGAAGTCATCTACGACGCGGTCTGAAGCAGCACCCAGCCATGAGCGCCGTCCCCACTGACACCGTCGTTGCCGAGACCGAGCCTGCCGATCTGGCGCCCGGCGAGGCGGCGGGCGTCGCGGGGCACGGTTGCCACGCAGGCAAGGACGAGATGAAGCGCGCTGCGGCCGCGGCGGGGAAGAGCGAGGTGCTCGACCGCTACGCGCGCGACTATCCCGTTGGACCGCACGACCAGCCGCAAAGCATGTGCCCCGCGTTCGGTTCGCTGCGCGTCGGCCTGCGCATGCGCCGCACGGCGACGATCCTCTCCGGCTCCGCGTGCTGCGTGTACGGCCTGAGCTTCACCTCGCATTTCTACGGCGCGCGCCGCACGGTCGGCTACGTGCCATTCAATTCCGAGTCACTCGTGACCGGCAAGCTGTTCGAGGACATTCGCGAGGCCGTATTCAAGCTCGCTGATCCCGAGTTGTACGACACAGTCATCATCACGAACCTGTGCGTTCCGACCGCATCGGGCGTGCCGCTGCAACTGCTGCCGAAGTCGATCAACGGCGTGCGCATCGTCGGCATCGACGTGCCTGGATTTGGCGTGCCGACCCATGCGGAAGCCAAGGACGTGCTGGCCGGCGCGATGCTGCGCTACGCACGCACCGAGGCCGAGGCGGGTCCAGTGCAGGCCCCGCGCGGCGGTCGCAATGCGAAACCGACCGTGACGCTCGTCGGCGAGATGTTCCCGGTGGATCCGGTCGGCATCGGCATGATGCTCGAGCCGCTCGGGCTCGCGCCCGGCCCCGTGGTGCCGACGCGTGAGTGGCGCGAGCTGTATGCGGCGCTCGACGGCGCCGTGATCGCTGCGATCCATCCATTCTATGCGGCGTCGTTCCGCGAGTTCGAAGCGGCAGGCCGCCCGATCGTGGGCTCCGCCCCCGTTGGTTACGAAGGCACGGCCGCCTGGCTCAAGGCCATCGGCGAGGCTGCAGGTGTGGAATCGGCGCGCATCGGTGCGGCGCAGGATCGAATCCTGCCGATGATTCGCGCGGCGCTCGACCGTACGCCGATCAAGGGTCGCATCACGCTCTCGGGCTATGAAGGCTCCGAGTTGCTGGTCGGCCGGTTGCTGGTTGAGAGCGGTGCGGACCTACGCTACGTCGGCACGGCCTGCCCGCGCACGCGCTGGTCCGAATCCGACCGTGACTGGCTCGAAGCGAAGGGTGTGTGCGTGCAATACCGCGCATCGCTCGAGCAGGACCTGGCGGCAATGCGTGAATTCGAACCGGACCTCGCGATAGGCACCACGCCGGTCGTGCAAAAGGCAAAAGAACTCGGCATTCCCGCGCTGTACTTCACCAACCTGATTTCCGCGCGGCCCCTGATGGGACCCGCAGGCGCCGGTTCGCTCGCGCAGGTCGTCAATACGGCGATGGGTGGCAAGTCGCGCTTCCATGAAATGCGCGATTTTTTCGAGGGCGTCGGCAGCGGTCACGCCACGGGCGTCTGGGAAGACACGCCGCGCGATCGTCCGGAATTCCGCGAGCAGTACGAGCGCAAGCTCGCCCGCCAGGCAAAGGCCCGCAAGGCCGAGGAAATGGGCTGATGCTGGTGCTCGATCATGATCGTGCCGGCGGCTACTGGGGAGCCGTGTACGTCTTCACGGCGATCAAGGGCCTGCAGGTGATCATCGACGGCCCCGTCGGTTGCGAAAACCTGCCGGTCACCTCCGTGCTGCATTACACGGACGCGCTGCCGCCGCACGAATTGCCGATCGTCGTCACCGGCCTCTCCGAAGAAGAGCTGGGACAGAAGGGCACCGAGGGCGCGATGCGCCGCGCGCACCGCACGCTGGATCCGCATCAGCCCGCGGTCGTGGTGACGGGTTCGATCGCCGAGATGATCGGCGGTGGCGTGACGCCGGAAGGCACCAACATCCAGCGCTTCCTGCCACGCACGATCGACGAGGACCAGTGGCAAAGCGCGAACCGCGCGCTGTACTGGCTGTGGACCGAATACGGCCCGAAGAAGGTGCCCGCCCTGAAGCCGCGCAGGGCCGGCGAGAAGCCGCGCGTGAACGTCATCGGGCCGAGCTACGGCACGTTCAACATGCCGTCCGACCTCGCCGAGATCCGCCGCCTCATCGAGGGCATCGGCGCCGAAGTGAACATGGTCTTCCCGCTCGGCAGCCACCTCGCGGACATCGCGCAGCTCGCCGATGCCGACGTGAACGTCTGCCTCTATCGCGAGTTCGGCCGGATGTTGTGCGAGGCGCTCGAGCGGCCCTACCTGCAGGCGCCGATCGGGCTGCACAGCACGACGAAGTTCCTGCGCTCGCTCGGCGAACTGACGGGGCTCGATCCCGAGCCGTTCATCGAGCGCGAGAAGCACACGACGATCAAGCCGCTGTGGGACCTCTGGCGCTCCGTGACGCAGGATTTCTTCGGCACGGCGAGCTTCGCGATCGTCGCCAACGAAACCTACACGCGCGGTGTGCGCCATTTCCTCGAAGAAGAACTTGGCCTGCCGTGCACCTTCGCGGTCGCCCGCAAGCCGGGTGAGAAGACGGATAACGAAGCAGTCCGTCGCAACGTGCGCGAGAAGCCGCCGCTCGTGCTGTTCGGCAGCTTCAACGAACGCATGTACCTGGCCGAGGCGGGCGGGCGCGCCGTGTACATCCCGGCGTCGTTCCCGGGCTCCGTGATCCGGCGCCACACGGGCACGCCGTTCATGGGCTACTCGGGCGCGACCTACCTGGTGCAGGAAATCTGCAACGCGCTGTTCGATGCGCTGTTCGACATCCTGCCACTCGGCACGGAGCTCGATCGCGTGGATCCGACGCCGGCACGACTGCACGAAGAGCTGCCCTGGGCGGAGGACGCCCGCACGGTGCTCGACGAACTGCTCGACGCCGAACCCGTGCTCGTCCGCATCAGTGCGGCCAAGCAGCTGCGCGATGCGGCGGAGCGCGCGGCCCGCCAGGCCGGCGAAACGACAGTCACGGCTGCGCGAGTCCGCGCCGTGCGAGGAACCAGGGAGGCCGCGCATGCGTGATGCGTCGCGCGTCCTCCAATCGTGTTTGCCGCCCGCATCCGCGGGCGGTCGACGAAGCCGTGCGTCCGCACGGCACCCGGGTCGCGTGGGGAGCGCGACGATTACTGAAAGGCCAGTTTGGGAGGTGATTTCGAATGGCTGAAGACAACAAGAGTTCGCTGTCGGGGCTCAACGCGAATGAAGCGAAGGAATTCCACGGTTTGTTCATGACGGGCTTCATCGGCTTCACGGTGGTCGCGATCATCGCGCATTTCCTGGTGTGGCAGTGGCGTCCGTGGCTCTAACCAGAGTCACTCGATGAACTGCATTTTGACGCAACTGACATAGGAGGCAGGAACATGTGGCGCATTTGGCTGCTGTTCGATCCGCGGCGATCACTGGTCGCCCTTGCAACGTTCTTGTTCGTGCTGGCTCTGCTGATTCATTTCATCCTGCTGAGCACCAACAAGTTCAACTGGCTGGATGGTCCGCAGGCGGCTCCGGCCGCGACGTCGCAAGTCGTGACGTCGCTGCCCGAAGCGCAGCTGCTGGGCTGACGGCACGCGACTGGTGGCGGGCGTAGCCGGGCAATCGTGCCCGTATGCGTCCCGTCACCGACCGACGCGCAGTGGCGAATCTCCGCTACTCGCGTTCCGAGCGGAGGTATGGCGATGGCGATGCTGAGTTTCGAACGAAAATACCGGGTGCGTGGGGGTACGCTCATCGGCGGAGACCTGTTCGACTTCTGGGTCGGGCCGTTCTACGTCGGCTTCTTCGGCGTGACCACGCTGTTCTTCTCACTGCTCGGAACAGCTCTGATCCTCTGGGGCGCGGCGCTCGGCCCCACGTGGAACCTGTGGCAGATCAGTATCGCGCCGCCGGACCTCAAGTACGGCCTCGCGCTGGCGCCGTTGCGCGAAGGAGGGCTGTGGCAAATCATCACCCTCTGCGCGCTGGGGGCGTTCACGTCCTGGGCACTGCGCGAGGTGGAGATCTGCCGCAAGCTCGGCATCGGCCTGCACGTGCCGATTGCGTTCAGCTTTGCGATCCTCGCCTACTTCACGCTGGTGGTGGTCCGGCCTTTCCTGCTGGGCGCCTGGGGACACGGTTTCCCGTACGGCATCTTCAGCCACCTCGACTGGGTGTCGAACGTCGGCTACCAGCACCTGCATTTCCACTACAACCCGGCACACATGCTGGGCGTCACGTTCTTCTTCACGACCACGCTCGCGCTGTCGCTGCACGGCGCGATGATCCTGTCGGTGATGAACCCTGCCAAGGGTGAGTCGGTGAAGGGCGCGGAGCACGAGAACACATTCTTCCGCGACGCCATCGGTTACTCGATCGGCGCGCTCGGCATCCATCGCCTGGGCCTGTTCCTCGCAATCAGCGCCGCGTTCTGGAGCGCGGTCTGCATCGTGATCAGCGGTCCATTCTGGACGCGCGGGTGGCCCGAGTGGTGGAACTGGTGGCTCGACCTGCCGATCTGGCGCTGAAGAACAAAGGGGAGCGTCATGGCTGAATATCAGAATCTCTTTACGCGCGTGCAGGTGAGCGCACCGGTCTATCCGGGCGTGCCACTGCCGGGCGGCATCTACAAACGTCAGGGCAAGCCGTTCCTGAGCTATCTGCTCGGGATCGTCGGCGACACCCAGATCGGTCCTTTCTACCTGGGCTTGACAGGATTTGCGTCGCTGCTCTGTGGCTTCATCGCCATCGAGATCATCGGCCTGAACATGTGGGCCTCGGTGGGCTGGGATCCGATCCAGTTCGTCCGGCAACTGCCCTGGCTCGCGCTCGAGCCGCCGGCGGCGAAGTACGGCTTGCATCTGCCACCGCTGCAGGAAGGCGGTTGGTGGCTGATGGCTGGCTTCTTCCTGACCGCGTCGATCCTGCTCTGGTGGGTGCGCATGTATCGCCGCGCGCGGGCGCTCGGTCTCGGCACGCACACGGCCTGGGCGTTCGCTGCCGCGATCTGGCTCTACCTGGTGCTCGGCTTCATCCGCCCGGTGCTGATGGGCAGCTGGTCGGAGGCGGTGCCGTTCGGCATCTTCCCGCACCTGGACTGGACGGCCGCGTTCTCGATCCGTTACGGCAACCTGTTCTACAACCCGTTCCACGCGCTGTCGATCGCGTTCCTCTACGGCTCGGTGCTGCTGTTCGCGATGCATGCGGGCACGGTGCTCTCGACCGCACGCTACGGCGGCGACCGGGAAGTCGAGCAGTACATGGACCGCGGCACGGCCGTGGAACGCATGGCGCTGTTCTGGCGCTGGACGATGGGCTTCAACGCGACGATCGAATCCATCCATCGCTGGGCCTGGTGGTTTGCAGTGCTGTGCCCGCTGGTCGGCGGCATCGGCATCCTGCTGACCGGCACCGTCGTCGACAACTGGTACCTGTGGGCCGTGCAGCATGGCGTCGCCCCGGCCTATCCGCCGACGGTGCCCGCCGTGATCGATCCCGCCACGCTTCCGGGAGCGCCGTAATGAACTGCAGCATCATGAGGATCCCGGCACTGGCGGTACTGTCCGTGGCGCTTCTGGCCGGTTGCGAGCGTCCACCCGTCGATTCCAGGCAGAACGGGTATCGCGGCACGGGCATGGTGACGGTCAGCAATCCGCGCACGCAGGCGGAGCTGACGGCCAGGAACGTGCCCCCGCCGGGAATCCCGTCGATTCCCGGTGACGCGCCGCTCGCGAAGGACGTCTACCAGAACGTGCAGGTGCTCACCGACCTGACGGTCAACGAGTTCATCCACCAGATGACCGCGCAGGCCAACTGGGTCGCTCCGACGGAGCAGTGCGCCTATTGCCACAACGTCAACGACTTCGCGTCGGACGAGAAATACCAGAAGGTCGTGGCGCGGCGCATGATCCAGATGACGCGCGACATCAACATCAACTGGCAGAAGCACGTCCAGCAGACGGGCGTGACGTGCTACACGTGCCACCGCGGCAATCCCATCCCGCAGTACAAGTGGTTCGTCAATGCCGGCCCCGCGCCGCGGGGCCTGATGGCCGGCAATGCCGGCCAGAACAGGCCGGCCGCTGTCGTGGGGCTGACTTCGCTCCCGTACGACCCGTTCACGCCGTACCTGCTGAACGACGGCATCGCGCGCGTCGTCAGCCAGACCGCGCTGCCTACGGGCAACACGGCGGGCATCAAGACGGCCGAGCAGACGTACGCGATGATGATGCACACGTCGCAGGCGCTTGGCGTCAACTGCACCCATTGCCACAACACCCAATCGTTTACGGATTGGTCGAGGGCCAACCCGCAGCGTGTCGTCGCCTGGTATGCCATCCGCATGTCGCAGGGCCTGAACCAGGACTACATGGTGCCGCTCACCGACGTGTTTCCGGCAAGCCGGCGCGGACCGACGGGCGACGTCGCGAAGATCAACTGCATGACGTGTCACCAGGGCCAGCCGAAGCCGCTCAACGGCGTCAGCATGCTGCCGAATCATCCGGAACTGGCCCGCATCAAGCCGCCGCCCGCACCGGCCGCAGTGGTCGATCCGGCGGCGCCGGCGGGCACGGCGACAGCGCCGTCCGCAGCTGACGTCGCTGCGGCGGGTGCCGCACGCGATGCAGCTGCCGCGGCCGCCATGGGGAAGACGGGGGCCTGATGCAGATCGTACTCGCACGGCCCCGTGGGTTCTGTGCGGGTGTGACGCGCGCGATCGAGATCGTCGAACGCGCGCTCGCGATCCACGGCGCGCCCGTGTATGTCTTCCACGAGATCGTGCACAACGGTTACGTCGTGCGCGATCTCGAGCGGAAGGGGGCGATTTTCGTGGACGATGTCGCCGCCATACCGCGCGGTGCCGTGACCGTGTTCAGCGCACATGGCGTGGCGGCCTCGGTCGAACGCGAGGCCCGCGGCCGCAGTCTCGAAATCATCGACGCGACCTGTCCGCTGGTCGCCAAGGTTCACCTGCAGGTGCAGCGCTTCGTGCGCCAGGGCGTGTCGGTCGTGCTCATCGGCCATGCCGGCCACGACGAAGTCGTCGGCACCATCGGCAAGGTGCCGCAGCCTGTGCACGTGGTGGCCAGCGTGGCCGACATCGAGCGGTTGCCGATGCCGCCCGGTGCGGCCGTCGCTTACGTCACGCAGACGACGCTCAGCGTCGACGATACGCGTGACCTCATTGCCGCGCTTGCCAGCCGCTATCCCGGCCTGCAGGGTCCCGAACTCGAGGACATCTGCTACGCGACGCACAATCGCCAGCAGGCGGTGAAGCAGATCGCGGGCAACGTCGACCTGATGCTGGTCGTCGGTGCCTCGAACAGTTCGAATTCGCACCGGTTGCAGGAAGTGGCGGCGCACTGCGGCTGCGCCGCGCACCTGGTCGACGACGCTGGTGCGATCGACCCGGCCTGGCTGACGGGTGCGCAGCGCGTCGGCGTGACCGCCGGCGCCTCGGCACCCGATTACCTCGTCGAAGGGGTGATCCGGCGGTTGCGTGAGCTCGGCGCGTCGTCGGAGATCGAGATGGGCAACCTGGTCGAGAACGTCACGTTCCGGCTCCCGGCCGCCGTGCTGCGGCGGCACACACCGCGGCCTGCCGAACCCGTTGGACAGCCGGCATTCGCCGGCCTTATCTAGTCGCTCAGCGCCTTCTGCACCACGACTGCGCGGGTTGCTCCGCCGGCCCGCCGCGCCGATGCCTGTGGGACCCCCGCGAATGCAGCCGCCCTTGCCAGTTGCGGCTGCCGTGCAGCGATGGCATGGCGAATGCTGTCGCGATCCAGGCCCGCATCGCGCAATGCTTCGTCGCGCGTGCCGTGTTCGATGAACCGGTCCGGCAGCCCGAGCTGCAGCAGCGGCACCTGCACGTGACGTCGTGCAAGGCATTCCTGCACGGCGCTGCCTGCGCCGCCTGCCAGTGAGTTCTCTTCGAGCGTCACGATGAGTTCGTGCCTGCGCGCGATTTCCAGCAGGATGCTCTCATCGAGCGGCTTCACGAACCGCATGTTGACGACGGTCGCGTCGATGTCGGCTGCGACGTCCAGCGCGCTTGCGAGCAGGGTGCCGAACGCCAGGATCGCGACCTTGCCCGAGCCGATCCGTCGCAGTTCCGCGGTCCCCATCGGGATGGCCTGCGGCGCACGGTCGGCGAGCGGGGCAGGGATCGGGCAGCGCGGATAGCGCACGGCGGCCGGGCCGTCATGCATCAGGCCGGTCTGCAGCATGTCGCGCAGTTCGTTGCCGTCGCTCGGCGCCATGACGACCATGCCAGGAACGCACCGCAGGAAGCTCAGGTCCATTGCCCCGTTGTGCGTGGCGCCGTCCGGACCGACCAGCCCCGCCCGGTCGATCGCGAACATGACCGGCAGGTCCTGCAGTGCCACGTCGTGCACGAGCTGGTCGTAAGCCCGTTGCAGGAACGTCGAGTAGATCGCGACCACGGGGCGCGCACCGCGGCAGGCAAGGCCGGCGGCGAAGGTCACGCTGTGCTGTTCCGCGATGCCGACGTCGAAGCAGCGCTCCGGGTACTCACGGGCGAACCTGACGAGCCCCGAGCCTTCACGCATCGCAGGAGTCACGGCCAGCAGGCGCGGATCGGCCGCGGCCGTGTGGCACAGCCAGTCACCGAACACGTCGGTGTACGTCGGCAAGGACTTCGTCGCGGCCGGGACGATGCCCGCGACCGGGTCGAAGGCCGTCACACCGTGGTACTTGATCGGTTCTGCCTCGGCGCGCGCGTAGCCGTGGCCCTTTTGCGTGCGCACGTGCAGGACGCGCGGGCCACGGGTCTCACTCAAGGACCGCAACGTCGGGACCAGCGTGGCAAGGTCGTGCCCATCGCACGGACCGGTGTACTGGAAGCCCAGTGCCTCGAACCAGCCGCGCACGCTGACCGGTTGCCCGTCCCGCGCCTGTGCGGTGGCGGCATTCAATGCGTGGGAGAGCGAACCCACGTTTTCCGAAATCGACATGCCGTTGTCGTTGACGATGACCAGCAGGTCGAGGTCCGGCATCGCGCCGGCTTGCTGCAAGGCCTCGAAGGGCATTCCAGCCGTCAGTGCGCCATCGCCGATGATCGCAACGGTCTTCGTCGGACGGTTGGTCCGGGCGCCCGCTACGGCGATGCCGAGCGCCGCACTGATCGATGTGCTCGAGTGCCCGGCGCCGAATGCGTCGTACGGACTCTCGTCGCGGCGCAGGAAGCCGGAAAGACCATCGCGTCGACGCAGGGTGTGCAAGCGCTCGCGGCGTCCGGTGAGCGCCTTGTGCGCGTAGGCCTGGTGGCCCACGTCCCAGACGAGCGCGTCGCGCGGCGTGTCGAAGACGTAGTGCAGGGCGACCGTGAGTTCGAGCGCGCCTAGCCCGGCTGCCAGGTGACCGCCTCCGCGGGCGACGGTCTCGACCAGGTAATCCCGCAGCTCGGCCGCGAATGGCTCGAGCTGCGCTGCAGGCAGTCGCCGCAGGTCGGCAGGATTGGCAACGGAATCGAGCCGGCCGGTGATTCGCAGGTTCATGGCGTCACTCCTTCCGCGGCCTGCGCCGCACGCCGGTGAGACTTCAGGCCCAGGCGCCAGAGCGCGTCGGCCGGTACCGGCAGCATCAGCATCGAGTGTTCGAGCAGGCCCAGCAGTGCGATCGCCGTGAGCAGGGCGAAGCCCGCCACTTCGAACGGACCCGACGCGGGATGCATGGTCTGGCGTGCCAGCGCCACGACCAGGATCGTGCAGGCGAGGATCGACCAGGGAAACAGTGCGTTCATGCCGCGCCGGCGGAAAAAGCTCTGCAGGTACCGCAGGTGCTGCGGCAGGAATTCAATGCCGAGGTTGCGCACGCCGAGGAACAGGTTGAGCTTGGCGCTCTGGCGCATGCCCCACAACACGAGATACGTCCACATGCCGATGGAGTTCGGCGCGTTCCAGCAGATCGCGACGAGCACGGCGCCGGCGACGAGCAGCGAAAACTCGTGGTGCAGGATTGCCTGCACGCCGTGGCCGAAGTGCTTCCAGCCGGAGCAGTCGGCCGCACAGGCGTGCCGGCGCGGACCGGTGATCGCGCCGGTCAGGAAGAACACCTCCTGCCAGCCCCAGGTGGCAACCGCGCACGTGAATGCGACGTAGGCACCGACGACGCTGGTGTCGTCGCGGGTTTCCCACAGGCCATAGAGCGCGACGAGCTGCAGCGCCGTCGTGGCGAGCAGCGTCCAGCGGAATGTCACGCGCGGCAAGCCGTCCAGGAACATCACGAGGGCGGTGGCCGACCACCACACGGCGAGCGCGAACAGCAGCGGCAGTGCGAAATCCGCCATGCGTTGCCTACCAGGCCGGAGCCATTCTCACTTGCTCCGGCAGATCGTTCGGCCGGACCGGGAGGAAGTAGAGCCGGACGAAGGTGGTTGCCGCCGCCGCAGCGCCGGCGACCTGCTGCAGTGCGCCGACGATGCCGCCACGCTTTTTCGCAGCTTCGATCGACTCCATCTGCAGGCGCAGGCGCTCGAGCCCGTCGCGGAACTTCGGGTTGTCGATGTCGAGCGTCAGCGGGAAGATCTGCTTCGAGATCGCGGAGGTGATCTCGAACACCTTGTAGTCGTACTCGGTCGGGTCGATGCCGAAGGCCTGGTGCATGTACGGCCGCTGGTGGTCGCGCACGTACATCGTCGCGAACACTGCCAGCACGAAAAAGCGGATCCAGAACTTGTTCAGGCCGCGCAGCAGGTGCGGGTTGGCGCGCATCAGCAGCGCGAACGCCTCGCCGTGGCGGAACTCGTCGTTGCACCACTCCTCGAACCACCGGAAGATCGGGTGGAAGCGGCGTTCCGGGTGGCGCTCGAGCTGGCGAAAGATCGTGATGTAGCGGGCGTAGCCGATCTTCTCGGACAGGTACGTCGCGTAGTAGATGTATTTGGGCTTGAAGAAGGTGTACTTCTTCGACTTCGTCAGCTGGCCGAGGTCGACTCCAAGGCCGAAGTCCTTCAGCGACTTGTTGATGAACCCGGCGTGACGGCTCTCGTCGCGCGCCATGTAGCCCATCAGCATGCGCATGTCTTCGTTCTGCACGTTCTTCTTGATTTCGCTGTACAGCACGCAGCCCGAGAACTCGGCGGTGCACGAGCTCACCAGGAACTCGACGAACTCCTCGCGCAGGCCGGGCGGCAGGTCACGCACTTCGCCCGCAAACTCGTCATCGCGCTCGAAATGATGGCGGTTGTTGTCGCGGCGGAATTCGGCCATCAGCTGGTCCCAGTCCCGGCGGACCGTGGACAGGTCGATCCGGTCCAGCGCGCCGTAGTCCGTGCGGTAGAACCGCGGTGTCAGCAGCGTGTCGGCTTCGGCGCGCCGCGTTGCGTCTTCAGTGGTCCGGATGGCGTATTCGTGCGACATGTAATGAGTGCCCCGGGTCAGGATGTGGTGTGAGCGGCGTCGAGCAGCGCCGCGAACGGTGCGACGTTCGACGGGCCGAACGCTTCGAGGTAGACGTGCCGGTCGGTGACCGGGTCGGTGAGCGAGAGGCGGCCGTCGCTCCAGCGAGTGAGTTCGAACGGGGTTTCGCCGCCCGTGTCGCGGCGCAAGCGTTCCTGCGCCAACCCGCGCACGACGCCGCGCAGGAAGCCATTGGTGCCCGGTGCGACCACGCTCACGACGCGGCCGTCCGCGGCGGTGACCACGACGGCGCCATCATTGCGGTCCGCGAAGCGCAGTTGATGCGTTTCGACGGCGGCGGCGGGGGGTGCCGCGGAAGAATGTCCCGCCAGCCGTCCGAACAGCGCGCCGGCGAGCGAGAGCGTCACCAATGCGGCGGCTCCGACCAGCGCGCCGCGCGGGAGACTCCGATCTTCGAATGGGTCGCTCATGGGGTTTGCCTCAGGCCGTGGCTGCCGTAGCGGGACGCGGCGCGACGGATGCTTCGCGTGCAGGGCGCTGCGCAGCTGCCGGAACCTGCACGGATTCAGGGGTGCCGAGGGCCGTCATCAATGCCCGTGCGGCGACGTCGCCGTCCGGCAGGCCACGCAGCATCGGCCGCACGCGGAAGTAGTGCCACGGCTGCACGTGCGGCCACGTCAGCAGGTATCCCATGCGCTGGCCGGCGACCAGCGTCAGCGGCAGGTCGGCCGTGCCGTCCGCATGCCGTCGCATGTCAGCGGACTCCACGAGTCGCAGCGGCAGGTTGACCGACATCGGCAGTGCGACGCCGAAACGCATCACCACGCGCGCTGACGTGATCGTGTACATCGTGCTGCGCGCGAGTGCCCACGCGAGCAGCGCGAGGACGCCGACCGCTGCGGCCCCGAGCGCGACCAGCCATGCCGCACCGCGCACCGCCTCGACCAGTCCGGTGCCGGCGCGCACGACGTCGGCGACGTGCCAGACGGCAAGCAGGCCGAAGTACGCGCCGACCTTGCGCACGTGCAGCGAACGACGGGCGATTGCGCGCCACGAGGGTGCGCCCTGCCACAACATGCGTTCACCTGCCGGGAGTGCCTCCGGCAGGCCCGGAACGGGCTCGTGTTCGTGCTCGCTCACAGCCAGGGTCCCATGCGGTCCGGTTCGGCATACAGCGTGCCGCCGCCGTAGTAGGCGCTCACGCGATCTTCCTCGAGCATCGTGACGAGGTCGGGATTGCGCAGTCCGGGCACGTGCTCGAACTGGTCCGACATGATCGATCGCACGACGACGCGGTTGCGATAGCTGTCGACCTTCGAAAAGCCCATCGGCACCAGCACGTGGCGCTTGCTGCCGGCAACCTCGACTTCGAGGTAGCGGACCTGCGGCTCCGAGCGGTCGACCCACGCGTCGGTGACGGTGCCGCCGACCTTGCCGTCGCCACCCACCACGGACATGCCGCGTGGATCCGGGCCCGCGTTCGCGATGCCGAAGCCCGCGGCGACGCGCAGCGGCAGGATTTTCGGCTCGCCTTCGAGCGTGAGGTCGGGCGAGTCCGCACGCTGCGCGTAAGCGGCCGGGCCCACGCCATCGCGCATCGGGTTGCCCGTCGGGGTCAGCGGAGCGCCCGGCCAGAGTTCAGTCGGGACCGCCAGAATCTCGCGCTGCGCGGGCTCGTCCGGATTGGGCTTGAGCACGGACCCGCCATGAACGAGGCGATAGCTCTTCGGTTCCGGCATGGCCGGGAAGCCCTGCACCTTGATGAAGGGCGAGCGCTCGGACTCGAGCGGGTAGCCCTCGCGCTTGTCTTCCTTGCGGATGTAGATGATCAGCCCCGCGAAGAAGATCCAGAACGCGTAAAGCACGAGCTGTGCCACGTCGATGTGGTTGGTGATTGCGCCGGTACCCATGACAACGAACCTCCCCTGACGAAACGATTAACCTGGTAATTCAGCCAGACCGAACGGCCGGGACGCGCGGGTGCCGAGGGCAGCCGAACGCACCAGCGGACCGATCGCGACCAGTGCCGAGAACAGCAATGCGATCTCGAGGTGGTACACGAACGAGTAACCGGTGACGGCGCCGGTCAATGCCGGGCCGAGCGCGCCCTGAGCGGCCAGCGCGCCGACGATGTCGCGAATGAATCCGCCGAGCGCGATGCCGGTGCCCATGGCCGTGGCCTGCACCGCACCCCATGCGCCCAGCGCAAGCCCGCTGTTGTCACCGCGCTCCGCGTCCATCGCGATCGTGAGCGTGCTGACGGCATACAGTCCGGCGCCGAAGCCGATCAGCAGCGTCCCGGTGCGAAACAGCATCGGCGAGAGCAGTGCGGCGGCGAAGATGACGGCGGCGAAGGCCACGATGCCGGTGAGCAGGCCGAAGGCAGCGAGGCGGTGCGGATCCGCGCCGCGCCCGAGCCTCCGCGCGGCGAGCGCGAAGGCGGCGATGGCGCCGATGGCCTGGAATGCCGTGAGCGTGGTGGTCGCCGACACCGGCAAGTGCAGGATCTCGCCGCCGTACGGCTCGAGCAGCACGTCCTGCATCGCGAATGCCGCGGTGCCGAGTCCGACCGCCACGAGAAAGCGCTGCCGGCGGCCATCGCCGTTGAACTCAGCCCAGCGTTCGCCAAAGGTGATCTCGCGGCCGGCACCCGTAGTGCGGCTCGGATCGCGCGCTTCCTGCTTCCAGAGCGCCACGAGGTTGAGGCCCAGGGTCAGCATCGCCGATCCCTGCACGACCTGGATCAGGCGGATCGGCGAGAAGTCATCCAGCAGCAAGCCGTACACCAGCGCACAGACGACCGTGCCGGCCAGCAGCATCAGGTAGAGCAGGGAAACGACGCGAGGACGGGTTGCGGCCGGCGACAAGTCTGCCGCCAGCGCGAGGCCCGCCGTCTGCGTGATGTGCATGCCCGCACCGACCGTGACGAACGCGAGTGCCGCCGCTGCCGTCCCGATCCACGCCGGGCCGTGCGTGTCGCCCGACAGGATCAGCAGTGCGAACGGCATGATCGCGAGGCCGCCGAACTGCAGCAGCGTGCCGAACCACAGGTAAGGGACGCGGCGCCAGCCGAGGACCGAGCGGTGCGTGTCGGACTTGAAGCCGATCAAGGCGCGGAACGGGGCAAGGAGCAGGGGCAACGCCACCATCACGGCGACGATCCAGGCCGGCACGTTCAGTTCCAGGATCATCACGCGGTTCAGCGTTCCGGTGAGCAGGACGCCCGCCATCGCGACGGTGACCTGGAACAGCGAGAGACGCAGCAACCGGCCGAGCGGCAACGACTCGCTCGCGGCATCCGCGAACGGCAGGAAGCGCGTTCCCACGCGCTGCCAGGCCGTCACCGTCCGGATCCCCAATGCCCTCATCGGCGCATCATCTCCAGCGCCTGCGACGTGTAGAATCCGACGCCGACGCGGCCGGTGCGGCCCGTCAGCCAGGCCGACAGCGTCGTCTCGTTCTCGATCAGGTCCATCAGCGCATCGGGCGCGACCGGTTCGATGGCCGGCGCACGATTGCCCCGCGGCAACAGGCGGCCAACCGCATGCATGAGCGCAAGCGGCGTGGTACGCGGGGCGAACGTGAAGACCACCGACTCGCGCGTGCGCGCGGCGAGGCCCGAGAGGACGCGAACCACGTCCTCGGCCTTGTAGTGGATCAGCGAGTCCATCGCGACGACGTGATCGAAGTCGCCGAGGGACGCGTCGAGCATGTCGCCGACGCGAAACTCGACGTGACCACGGCCGAAGTCCATCTCGCTGCGCTCGTGTGCGAGATTCACCAGCGTCGGCGAAAGATCGATCGCGACGACGTGCGCGCCGCGGCGAGCGGCTTCGATCGCCAGCGCGCCCGTGCCGCAACCCGCGTCGAGGATGCGGCGTCCCGTCAGGTCACGCGGCAGGTACTCGAGCAGCGTCGCGCGCATCTGGTCGCGGCCGGCACGGACCGTCGCGCGGATGCGCCCGACGGGTGCGTCGGACGTCAGCCGCTTCCAGGCCTCGACGGCGGTGCGGTCGAAATAGTCTTCGAGTTGCCCGCGGCGTTCGATGTAGGTGTGCGTAGGCATCAGTCGAACCCCAGCAGGTCGAAGATTTCACGATCCTTGAGCGCAATGCCGTTCAAGGGTTCGGAGCCGGCGTAGAGCGATGCCGCCAGGCGCAGGTATTCGTCCTGCACGGCCCGGATCTCCGGCGTGTCTTCCATCTCGAACAGCGTCTGCTTCTTCAGGCGACTGCGACGAATCGCGTCGAGGTCAGGGAAGCGGGCCATGGTCTTGAGACCCGTGCGCTCGTTGAACTTGTCGATCTGGTCGGTGCCGGCGCTGCGATTGGCGATGACGCCCCCGAGCCGCACGTTGTAGTTCTTCGCCTTGGCGCCGATCGCCTGCACGATGCGGTTCATCGCAAAGATCGAGTCGAAGTCGTTGGCGGTGACGATCAGCGCGCGGTCCGCGTGCTGCAGCGGCGCGGCGAACCCGCCGCACACGACGTCGCCGAGCACGTCGAAGATCACGACGTCGGTTTCCTCGAGCAGGTGGTGCTCCTTGAGCAGCTTCACCGTCTGGCCGACCACGTAGCCGCCGCAGCCCGTGCCTGCGGGCGGGCCGCCGGCTTCGACGCACATGACGCCGTTGTAGCCTTCCCAGACGAAGTCCTCGGGACGCAGCTCCTCGGGGTGGAAGTCCACCGACTCGAGCACGTCGATCACCGTCGGCATCAGCTTCTTGGTGAGCGTGAACGTCGAGTCGTGCTTCGGGTCGCAACCGATCTGCAGCACGCGCTTGCCGAGCTTGCTGAACGCCACCGAGAGGTTGGACGACGTCGTGCTCTTGCCGATGCCGCCCTTGCCGTACACGGCGAAGACTTTCGCCGAGCCGATCTTGAGCTTCGGGTCGAGCTGGACCTGCACGCTGCCTTCGCCGTCCGGGCGGTGCACGGGGAGGGCGCCCCTGCGCAGTGACGTCAGCGGAACGGTCGTGGTTTCCATCAGGCAGCAGCTCCTTCGTAAACGCCTTCGAGGCGGTCTTCGAGTTCTTCTCCGGCACGACGCAGGTCTGCGAGCACCTGCGCGTCGGGCTTCCAGTACTGGCGCTCGCTGGCCTCGAGCAGCCTGCTCGCAACCTTGGCGGACGCCGTCGGGTTCAGCTGGGCAAGGCGCTCGCGCATCGCGGGATCGAGCACGAACGTTTCGGTGAGCTTCTGGTAGACCCAGGGCTGCACCTGGCCGGTGGTCGCCGACCAGCCCATGGTGTTGGTGACGTGCACTTCGATCTGCCGCACGCCTTCGTAGCCGTGCTTGAGCATGCCCTCGTACCACTTCGGGTTGAGCATGCGGGTGCGCGTCTCGAGCGCGACCTGCTCGGACAGCGTGCGCACGGTGCCCTCGCCGCGCGTCTGGTCGCCGATGTAGACGGGCATCGATTCGCCGCCCTTGGCGCGTCGCACCGCGCGAGTGATGCCACCGAGCGTGTCGAAATAGGTGTCGACGGTGGTGACGCCAAGCTCCACCGAATCGAGGTTCTGGTAGGCGAGCTGCACGTCCGCCAGCACGCTCTGCAGCAGCGCTCCGTGCTGCACGGCGCGACCGCCACGCCCGTACGCAAAGCCTTTGCGCTTGGTGTAGGTCTCGGCGAGTTCGTCCTCGTCTTCCCAGCGCCCGCAATCGACGAGGTGGTTCACGTTGGCGCCGTACGCGCCTTCGGCGTTGCCGAACACCCGCAGCGACGCGCACTCCAGGTCGCAGCCGTGCTGCGCCTGGTAGGCCAGCGCGTGCTTGCGGACGAAGTTCATCTCTGCGGGCTCAGCGGCCGCCGCGGCGAGGAAGGCCGCCTCCGCGAGCAGCTTGATCTGCAGCGGCATCAGGTCGCGGAAAATTCCCGAAAGCGTGATGACCACGTCGATGCGCGGCCGGCCGAGCTCCTCGAGCGACAGCAGCGTGGCGCCGGCGAGACGGCCGTAACTGTCGAAGCGCGGCACGGCCCCCAGCAGGGCGAGGGCTTGGGCAATCGGGCTGCCTTCGGTCTTCAGGTTATCGGTGCCCCACAGCACGAGCGCAACCGACTCGGGCAGCCGATGACCGTCGTCGAGGTGGCGGTCGAGCAGCAACTGGGCGAGCCGGGCGCCGTCGCGGACGGCATACGCGCTCGGGATGCGGAAAGGGTCGAAGCCGTGCACGTTGCGGCCCGTCGGCAGCACCTGCGGCGTGCGCAGCAGGTCACCGCCCGGGGCGGGGCGCACGTAGCGACCGTCGAGCGCGCGCAGGACTCCGTCGAGTTCGCTGTCCTGCACCAGCAGGCGGTCGGTGTTGGCCAGTTCGCGCAGCGCGGCAACTTGTTCCTGGGTGCCGTGGCGGCCGAACACGTCTTCGGGTGCCGTGCCCTGGACGAGGGCCTCGATCGCAGCGCGATCCTGGACCGCTGCCGCTGTCGATTCGGCCATGGCCTGCAGCAGGTCCGCACGCTCCGCGGCGGAGGGCGCACGACCGACGACGTGCAAGCCGTGCGGAATCAACGTGTACTCGAGCTCCAGCACCGCGGCGGCAACGCGCTGGACCTGCTCCTCGCGATCGCCAGTCCACAGCGGTTCGGTCGTGGCGAGTTCGAGCTCGGCAGCCTGCGACTGGATCAGCGCGGCCAGGTCGAGCTTCTCCGACGACGCGTCCGGATCGAGGGCACGCCAGCGATCGAGCGACGACTTGAGGTCCATCAGGCCGCGGTACAGGCCGGCGCGCGCGACGGGCGGAGTCAGGTAGCTGATCAGGGTCGCGCCCGAACGGCGCTTGGCGATCGTGCCTTCCGAGGGGTTGTTCGACGCGTACAGGTAGAGATTGGGCAGGTCGCCGATCAGGCGCTCTGGCCAGCAGGCGCCCGAGAGGCCGGTCTGCTTGCCGGGCATGAACTCGAGCGAGCCGTGCGTGCCGAAATGCAGCACCGCGTCAGCGCGGAAATCCTCGCGCAGGTAACGGTAGAAGGCCGAGAACGCATGCGTCGGCGCGTGACCACGCTCGAACAGCAGCTTCATCGGGTCGCCTTCGTAGCCCATGCCGGGCTGCACCGCGACCAGCGCGTTGCCGAACTGCGCGCCCAGCACGAAGATCGAGCGGCCATCGCTCAGTTGCCGTCCGGGCGCCGGGCCCCAGGCGGCTTCGATTTCCTTGAGCCAGCGTTCCCGGCGCACGTGATCGTCGACCGCGATACGCGTGTGCACGTTGGCGTCGGCGCCGAACTGCGCGGCGTTGCCTTGCAGGATGCGGCTGCGCAGGTCGTCCACGCTGGCCGGCACGTCGACCGAATAGCCTTCGCGACGCAGCGACCGCAGCGTTTCGAAGAGGCTTTCGAAGACCGCGAGGAAGGCCGCCGTGCCGGTATTGCCCGCATTCGGCGGGAAGTTGAACAGCACCAGCGCCACCTTGCGCTGGGCCCGTTCGCTGCGGCGGAGCGCGACGAGCTTGCCGACGCGGGCCGCGAGCGCTTCGGCGCGATCGGGGCAGGCGAACATGTCCTGCGCGCTGTCCTGCGCGCCGAAGGTGCAGCCACGGTGACAGCCGTTGCAGGTGGTGCCCTGGGCACCCGCGCGTCCGCCGAAGACGATCGGGCTCGTCGCGCCGTCGAGTTCGGGGATCGCGACCATGATCGTGCTCTCGACCGGCAGCAGTCCGCGCTCCGACGAGCCCCACTGGCCGACGGTCTGGAATTCGACCGGGTGCGCAGCGAGGTAAGGCACGTCGAGGTTCGCCAGGACTTCCTCGGCGGCGCGTGCGTCGTTGTAGGCAGGGCCGCCGACGAGCGAGAAGCCCGACAGCGACACGACCGAGTCGACCACCGCACGGCCGTCCTGCACGAAGAACTTCTCGATCGCGGGGCGCGAATCGAGGCCTGATGCGAAAGCGGGGATCACGCGCAGGCCCTTCGCCTCGAAGGCCGCGATCACGCCGTCGTAATGCTTCGAATTGCCGGCCAGGAGGTACGAGCGCAGCACCAGCAGCCCCACGGTGCCCCTGGCATCGGCCTCGGCCACCACCATCGGCAACCTGGCGACGGAATCCGCGACGCGACCCGGCATCTGCGGGTGATAGACGCCCGTCTCCGGGTAATGCACCGGCGCGTGAGCCTTGACGGCGCCGCGCAGCGCTTCGCGCGGACCGGCTGCGTAGCGGTCCACGAGGAAGCGGATCATGTGCTGGATGTTCTCGTCGGAACCGGCGAGCCAGTACTGCAGCGTCATGAAGTACGCGCGCACGTCCTGGGCCGTGCCCGGGATGAAGCGCAGCAGCTGCGGAATGCGGCGCAGCATCTTCATCTGTTGTGCGCCGCCGGTCGAGGCATTGCCCTTGCCGCCGCGCAGGCGCTTCAGCAGGGCGATCGGCCCGTTGGCGGGCTTGTCCATGTCGAACCGGCCGACGCGCGTGAGCTTCACGACTTCGGCGGCGGACATTGCGCAGACGATGGCATCGCACTGAGTGCGGCGCGCCTGCAGGGCGTCGAGCACCGGCAGGAAGTGCTCTTCCATGAACAGCATCGTGGCGATGACGATGTCGCCGCGGGCGATGTCGGCCCGGCAGCGTTCGAGCGCGCTTGCGTCGGCGGACCACTCGGAAGCCGCGTGCAGGCTGAGCGTGAGGCCGGGCAAGTCGCGGACCAGCGCCACGCGGGCGCGATCGACCGCTGCCGCCAGATGGGTATCCATCGTGACGATGACCACCCGGATGGGCGTCGCCTCAGCGGCCGAAGTGCGCTTTCGCGTCATACAGCGTCTCTACGGTGATGGTGGCCACGCCGCGCTCGGTCGCAAATTTCTCCGTGTTGCGGCGAGCCTTGCCGCGCACGAAGAACGGGATCTTGCCGAGTTCGCGCTCGGCATCGCCGGACCACACGGGGTCGGCGGAGTCGGCGTTCGCAGCAGGCATGGCGGCCGGCGCCACTGCATCCGCGACGAGCGGGGCGGCCGTCGTCTGGCTGCGCGAACCACCGAGGTGCGAGGGTGCGGCATCCGCGTGGAACTCGAAGTCCTCGCGGAACATGCCGATCAGGTGCTCCTCGAGGCCCATCATCAGCGGGTGCACCCACGTGTCGAACAGCACGTTGGCGCCTTCGAAACCCATCTGCGGCGAATAGCGCGCCGGGAAGTCCTGCACGTGCACCGGAGCAGAGATCACGGCGCAGGGAATGCCGAGGCGCTTGGCCGTGTGGCGTTCCATCTGCGTGCCGAGCACCAGGTCGGGCTGCAGTTCCGTCACCGCCGCTTCGACTTCGAGGTAATCGTCGGTGATCAGCGGTTCGATGCCATGGTCCGCGGCGGCTGCACGAATCTCGCGGGCGAATTCGCGGCTGTACGTGCCGAGGCCCACGACGACGAAACCCAGTTCATCGCGGGCTACCCGTGCTGCCGCGACGGCATGCGTCGCGTCGCCGAAGATGAAGACTCGCTTGCCGGTCAGGTAGGTGGAGTCGACCGAGCGTGAGTACCAGGCGGCACGCGATTGGTGCGCGGCCTGCTGTGCCGCTGCATCGATGCCGGCGAGCGCGGCGACTTCGTCGATGAACGCGCGGGTGCCCTTGATGCCGATCGGCACGACCGACGTCGACCGCTGTCCAAACGTGCGCTCGAGCCAGCGTGCCGCCGTGGCGGCGATCTCCGGGTACAGCACTACGTTGAAATCCGCGTCCGCCAGCCGGCGCAGGTCGCTGGGCGACGCATCGAGCGGCGCGGTGACGTTGATGTCGATGCCCATCGACGTGATCAGTTGCGTGATCTCGCGCAGGTCGTCGCGATGGCGGAAACCCAGTGCCGTCGGGCCGAGGACGTTGCAGCGCGGACGGATGCTGGCGGTGCGCGGCGACGTGGTTCCGTTCTTGTCCGGTGCCGCCAGGTTGCGCACCAGCTGGTAGAACGTCTCGGCGGCGCCCCAGTTTTCCTTGCGCTGGTACGAGGGCAACTCGAGCGGGATGACGGGCACGGGCAGCGCCAGTGCGCGGGCGAGGCCACCCGGATCGTCCTGGATCAGTTCGGCAGTGCACGAGGCGCCGACGATCATCGCCTCGGGCTGGAACCGCTCGTACGCCTCGCGGGCGGCCGTCTGGAACAATTCCGCCGTGTCGCTGCCGAGGTCGCGTGCCTGGAACGTCGTGTACGTCACGGGCGGCCGGCGATCGAGCCGTTCGATCATCGTGAACAGCAGGTCGGCGTACGTGTCGCCCTGCGGCGCGTGCAGCACGTAGTGCAGGCCGCGCATCGCCGTGGCGATCCGCATCGCGCCTACGTGCGTGGGGCCTTCGTACGTCCACAGGGTGAGCTGCATGGTTCAGACCGCCAGGCGCGTACGGCGCACGAGGGGACGCGCGAAGAGTTCGGCGAGATCGCCGGCCTGTTCGTAGCCCTGGATGGGAGTGAAGACGAGTTCGATCGACCACTTCGTCGCCATGCCTTCGGCTTCGAGCGGGTTGGCGAGGCCGAGGCCGCAGACCACTAGATCCGGCCTGGCAGCGCGGCAACGGTCGAGCTGGCGTTCGACATCCTGGCCTTCGCTCAGCTGTGCGTCGGCGGGCAGTAATGCCAGTTCGGCCGCGAGGTGCTTGCGATGCAGGTACGGCGTGCCGACTTCCACCGGCACCATGTCGAGTTCGCGCGCGAGGAAGCGCGCGAGCGGCACTTCGAGCTGCGAATCCGGGAACAGGAAGATGCGCTTGCCGGCCAGCTGGAAGCGATGACGCGACACGGCCTGGCGTGCGCGCTCGATGCCGGTTGCTGTTGCTGCGCGGAAGCGTTCATCGGGGACGTTCCACTCGCGTGCCGCCGCCTGCAGCCACAGCGTGGTGCCTTCGACGCCGAGCGGGAAGGGCGCGCTCAGCCATTGCGCACCGCGCCGTTCCAGTGCGGCGGCCGTGTCGGCCAGGAAGGGCTGCGCCAGCAGGAATCGGGTGTTCGGCCCGACCGCAGGCAGGTCGCGCGCCAGGCGCGGCGGCAGGAAATCCACCGGCCCGATGCCGAGCGCAGCGAACGTCCGGCGCCACTGGTCCTCGACCACGTCCGCCAGCGCGCCCACCACCAGCAGCTGTCTGGAAGCTGTGGAGTCGCGCGCCGGCATTTCCGGCACCAGCGAGGCGAGGCAGGCGTCCTCACCCTGGGTAAAGGTCGTCTCGATGCCGCTGCCGGAATAGTTCAGGACCCGCACCCGCGGTGAGAACGTCTGCGACAGCCGCTGGGCCGCGCGTGACAGGTCGAGCTTGATGACCTCGGACGGGCAGGAACCCACTAAAAACAACAGCTTGATGTCGGGCCGGCGTTCGAGCAGGCGGTTGACCACCCGGTCGAGCTCGGCATTGGCGTCGGCCAGGCCAGCGAGGTCGCGATCCTCGATGATGGCTGTCGCAAAGCGTGGCTCGGCGAAGATCATGACGCCCGCCGCTGACTGGATCAGGTGCGCGCAGGTACGGGAGCCGACTACCAGGAAGAAGGCGTCCTGGATCTTGCGGTGCAGCCAGATGATGCCGGTCAGGCCGCAGAAGACTTCCCGCTGTCCGCGTTGGCGCAGGACCGGCGCCTCGGCGCAGGACGGGTCGACCCTGGGGGCGAGTTCGGCGTTCACGTCGGTCACTCGGCGTACTTCATCGAACTGACGATGGCGCCGGTGTGGCGGGGCGGGGCATCGCGCCGGGCGGCCCGCAGCTTGAGCAGGAACTGGGCCGCGTTCGCGACGTACGTGGCATACGCCGCCAGCGCGACGTACATCTGCTGCCGGGCGTCGAGCGCTCCGGTCAGGAGCCCATAGAGGTAGACGGTGTGCAGCGTGATGACGACGAAGCTGACCACGTCTTCCCAGAAAAATGCCGGTGCGAACAGGTAGCGGCCGAACACGTCGTGCTCCCAGATCGCACCCGTCACCATGATCGTGTACAGCACGAAGGTCTTGACGAGAATCGATACCGTCGCCGCGAAAAAGCCTTCTCCTGTCGAGAGAAAACGCAGGACGAGGGCGAGGCTGACCGCGAATACGAGGAACTGCAGCGGGGCGAGCACGCCCTGCACCAGCGTCCACCTGGACGCGTCGCGGCGGGCGCGTTCGGCTGGGGTGTACAGCGGAGCGCGTGCCCGGGGGGTGTTCTGCAGGGGCCGGTCGGGCCGATGGGGCATCGCGTGGAATCCTCCGATGCGTAAACCTATGCCCCACACATCGGAGTGTCAACTCAGATTGACGTAAATATTTCTTGACGACTGCGAGCCAGAAGATTTACACAGGCAACACGCGCCAGGGACTCTCCCCGGAAACGGCCCTCACCTAGAACAGGGTTGGTCCGGTCTCAGGCCTAAGCGCCACCCGCCTGCCTCGTGCTGGTTGACGGTGTCGAAACTGGGGAGAACACTGAAATGGCCGACGATTTCAAGCGCAAGGGCATCCAGGAAGTTGGCGAAGAGCCCCGTTCCGGTGGTGCATCGAAGGTATGGTCCTCGCGCTGGTCGGGCCAGCCCGATGCCCGCGGCATCCAGATTCCGCACGTGGCTGCACGCCGCGTCGTCAACCTGACGGCCGCCATCGAAGACGAAGTCATTCCGCGCCTGCTCCTGAGCCAGCGCGCGCACATCCACGAAATCCACACCGATGTCACGCCGCTCTCGCACGCGGGAGAAGAGTGCATCGACGAGTTCGTGAGCCTGCTGCTGCGGGACGACCTCGAAGTCGCCTACGCCTACATCGATTCGGTGCGCGTCCGCGGCGTGACGCTGTCGGCGGTCTACCTCGAGTTGCTCGCTCCGGCGGCGCGAATGCTCGGAGAATTGTGGGAAGACGACAGGGTCAGCTTTGCGGACGTGACGGTCGCGCTGTGTCGCCTGCACGACGTGATGCGCAACCTCAGCGCGAGCCAACCGCCTGCGACGGACACGCTGCCACAGGGCCGCCGCGCACTGCTCGTGCCGATGCCGGGCGAGCAGCACACGTTCGGGCTGGTCATGGTTGCCGACTTTTTCCGTCGCGCCGGCTGGGACGTCTGGACGGACGCAGTTCCCACTTCCAGTGAACTGGTCAGTCTCGTGCGTCACGAATGGTTTACAATGATCGGGCTTTCGGTGGGATGCGAATCGCACCTCGAAGGCGTCGCCTCGACGATCCACGCGCTGCGCCGCGCTGCGCGCAACCGGTCGCTTGGGGTGATGGTCGGTGGCTCATTGATCGCGAAGCATCCCGAACTCGCGATCCAGGTGGGTGCCGATGCCACGGGTAAGGACGCCCGTCAGGCGGTCATGCAGGCCGAGAACCTGGTTGGCATGTTCGCGCGACGATGCTGATTCGGGGGTGACGTTCGGTCGCCCGGCCCGCGCCGGGTTGGAATGAAGGGCTCGTGAAACGTTTTAGCGCTCCAAAAAAGTCACTTGGTGAAATCGACACGGATGCCGCTGCCGAACTGCTCGCAGCCACCGCCGACATCACCCTCGTCATCGACCACGAGGGCGTCATCCGCGACGTAGCCGCAGGCTCGCCGGATCTCGCCGCCGAAATCGACAGCAAATGGGTCGGCCAGTCCTGGCTGTCGACCGTCACCGTCGAGAGCCGCCCCAAGATCGAATCCCTGCTGAAAGACGCCGCCGAAGGGCATCCCACGCGCTGGCGCCAGGTCAATCACGTCACCGATCGCAACGTCGACCTGCCCGTGGTCTATTCGGCCGTGAAGGTCGGCAAGAAGGGCCGCATCGTCGCCGTCGGTCGCGACCTGCGCGCCATCTCGGTGCTGCAGCAGCGCCTGGTCGATGCGCAGCAGTCCGTGGACCGTGAATACGCGCGGATGCGCAACGCCGAGACGCGCAACCGCCTGCTCTTCCAGCTCGCGTCCGAAGCCGTGCTGATCCTCGACGCGTCCACCTTGCGTGTCGTCGAAGCCAATCCGGCCGCGACGCAACTGCTCGGCTTGAATGCCCGCAAGCTCGCGGGCCGCCAGTTTCCCGAAGGCCTCGACGAAGAAACGACGGAAACCGTCTCGACCATGCTCGCCAACGTGCGCGCGTCGGGACGCAGCGGCGAGGTGCGTGCACGCCTTGCCGACGGCAGCCGTGAATTGCTGGTGTCCGCGTCGGTATTCCGTGAGGAGCGCTCGACGCTCCTGCTCGTGCGTGCCACGCCGATGGATGCCGACCGGCTTGCCGAAGTCGCGCCGGGCGCCACCGCACGCTACGTCGATTTCGTCGCTGCGGCGCCGGATGGCTTCGTCGTCACCGACGCCGAAGGCAAGGTGCTCGCGGCCAATCCCGCGTTTCTCGACCTCGCGCAATTGCCGGGTGAAGAGCAGGCGCGGGGTGAATCGCTCGAGACGTGGCTGGGCCGGCCGGGTGTCGACCTCAATGTGCTGCTCGGGCAGTTGCGCGAACACGGGTCGGTGCGGTTGTTTGCCACGACACTGCGCGGTGCCAATGGCACGACGACTGAAGTCGAGCTGTCGGGTGCTGCGCTGCCCGACAGCGAGCCCGCGTGTTTCGGTTTTACGGTGCGTGACGTCGGTTCGCGGCTTGGAGCTGCGCAACGGACGGCGCCGCCGCTGTCCCGGTCCGTCGAGCAGCTCACCGAGCTGGTCGGCCGGGTGCCCCTGAAGGGCATCGTCCGCGAGACCAGCGACATCATCGAGCGCCTGTGCATCGAGGCCGCCCTCGAGCTGACCCAGGACAATCGCGCCTCAGCCGCCGAAATGCTCGGCCTGAGCCGGCAAAGCCTCTACGTGAAACTGCGCCGGTACGGCCTCGGCGACCTCGTCGACACCGAGGGCGACTTCTAGCCGTCACCGGGTCGGCCGGGTTGGGCCGACAGACTGTAAATCTAGCTTGACGCATTTGACTGTCAGGCATATGTTTCAGTCATGTCCCGCTACGCCACGCCCGGGGTCCTCGAGCCGCAGTCTGCGCTCCCGGCCGTGGTCGAACTCCTCAAGCCGATCACCTGGTTTCCACCGATGTGGGCCATGGCCTGTGGCGTGGTTTCGACCGGGGTTCCTCTTTCTTCTTCATGGCCGACGCTGGCTGCGGGTGTGCTGCTCGCGGGACCCATGGTCTGCGCGACGAGCCAGGCCGCGAACGACTGGTTCGATCGTCATGTCGACGCCATCAATGAGCCGCAGCGGCCGATTCCGTCCGGACGCCTCCCGGGCCGCACGGGCCTGTACGTCGCGATCCTCTGGACAGTGCTGTCGCTCGCGGTCGCAACCGTGCTCGGCGCATGGGGCTTCGCTGCGGCCGTGGTCGGTCTCGCGCTCGCGTGGGCCTACAGCGCGCCGCCGCTGCGCCTGAAGCGCAATGGCTGGTACGGCAACGCGGCGTGCGCCGCGTGCTACGAAGGATTGCCCTGGTTCACCGGTGCTGCACTGATGGTCGGCACGCTGCCGGATGCGCGCACGATCGTGGCTGCAGCGCTCTACAGCATCGGCGCCCACGGCATCATGACGCTGAACGACTTCAAGTCGATCGAAGGCGACCGGCTCACGGGCATCGATTCGCTGCCGGTGCTGCTTGGCACCGACTCGGCCGCACGCACTGCGTGCATCTTCATGCTGGTGCCGCAACTCTGCGTGGTCGCGCTGCTGCTGGCGTGGTCGCAGCCGCTGCACGCGGCTGCCGTAGCGACGCTGGTCGTGGTGCAGGTGCGCATGATGCTGCGCTTCGTCGCCGCGCCACGCGACCAGGCGCTCTGGTACAGCGGGTTCGGCGTGCCGCTCTACGTGCTCGGCATGATGGTCACCGCGTTCGCGCTGCGGGGACTCGTCGCATGAGTCACCTCGGGCGAGCGCTCGGCTGGGCTGGCATTTTCCGTCTTGCGCTGGTGCAAACGGCGCTCGGCTCGATCATCGTCCTCACGACGTCGACGATGAATCGCGTGATGGTCGTCGAACTCGCCTTGCCCGCGCTGGTGCCGGGCATGCTGGTCGCGCTGCACCACGTCGTGCAGTTGCTCAGGCCGCGTCTCGGCCATGGATCCGACGTGGGAGGCCGGCGCACGCCGTGGATCATCGGCGGCATGGCAACGCTCGCGGCTGGCGGTGTTGCGGCGGCGGTCGCGACGGCGTGGATGGCCACGGACCGCTTTGCGGGCACGCTGCTCGGCATTGCCGCCTTCGTCGCAATTGGCGTCGGCGCGGGCGCCGCAGGCACCTCGTTGCTCGTGCTGATGGCGAAACGCGTCGATCCGGCGAAGCGCGCGGCCGCTGCGACGGTCGCCTGGGTCATGATGATTGCCGGCTTCATCATCACGGCTGCAATTGCCGGGCATTTCCTCGATCCCTTCACCACTGAGCGGCTGGTGCTCGTCACCGGCTGCGTTGCGGTCGTTGCGTTCTGCGTGTCGCTGCTCGCCGTAGCAGGCATCGAGGGCCGAACGATCGCTGCAGCCACCGCGGAATCACCTGCGGTGCGTGGCTCATTCCGCGCCGCAATCAATGAAGTCTGGTCCGAGCCGCAGGCGCGACGCTTCACGATCTTCGTGTTCGTGTCGATGCTGGCCTACAGCGCGCAGGACCTCATCCTCGAGCCCTTTGCCGGGATCGTCTTCGGCATGTCGCCGGGCGCCACGACGAAACTCGCCGGCCTGCAGAACGGTGGCGTGCTGCTGGGCATGGTCCTCGTCGGCGTACTGGGAACGTGGCGCGGTCGCTCGACCCCGGCCGCGCTGCGGTTGTGGTGCATCGGTGGCTGCATTGCTTCGGCGATCGCGCTGTTTGCGCTTGCGTCCGGTGGACTCCAGCCCGACGGCTGGCCGTTGCGGGCCAACGTCTTCGCGCTGGGTCTGGCCAATGGCGCATTCGCCGTCGCCGCCATCAGCTCGATGATGGCACTGGCGGTTGCGGGCCGCGGCGGGCGCGAGGGTGTTCGCATGGGTCTGTGGGGCGCGGCCCAGGCGATTGCATTCGCAACGGGTGGCGTGCTCGGCACGGCTGCCGTGGACATCGCGCGCCAGTTCTTCCCCGAGGCGGCCTATGCCTACGGCATCGTCTTCGCGGCGGAAGCGATCGTCTTCCTGTGGGCGGCGGTGATCGCCGGCGAGCTGGCACGCGAGTCGCGTGCCTCACGTCGCAGCCAGGCGCCGGCCGTGTCCGCCAACCTTCCTTACGCGCGCGAGATGGCCGAATGACCGACACCACGCAAACGTTCGATGCCGTCGTCGTCGGTGGCGGGCCCTCGGGTTCGACCGCGGCGAACGACCTCGCGCGGATGGGCCGCAGCGTGCTGCTGCTCGACCGCGCCGGTCGCATCAAGCCGTGTGGCGGCGCCATTCCGCCCCGGCTGGTGAAGGATTTTGACATCCCGGATTCGCTGATCGTGGCCCGCATCAGCTCGGCGCGAATGATTTCACCGGCCGATCGGCGCGTGGACATGCCGATCGACGGCGGCTACGTCGGCATGGTCGATCGCGCCACGTTCGATGAGTGGCTGCGTGAGCGCGCGGCGTTGAGCGGCGCGACGCGTGCCACGGGGACCTTCCTGCGGGTCACGCGCGATGCGGCAGGCATTGCGATCGTGCATTACCGGACGCCGGACGGTGAGCGCCAGGTAAAGGCGCGCGCCGTCATCGGCGCCGACGGCGCCAACTCCGCTGTCGCCGACCAGTGCATCCCGGGCGCCGACAAGATCCGCTACGTCGCCGCGTACCACGAGATCGTGCGTGCGCCGGCTGCCGGCCGCGCCGACTACGACGCAACTCGTTGCGACGTCTATTACCAGGGCAGGCTGTCGCCGGACTTCTACGCGTGGATCTTTCCGCACGGTGACACGGTGAGCATCGGCGTCGGCAGTGCCAACAAGGGATTCTCGCTGCGCAAGGCGGTTGGCGCGCTCCGCGCGTCCACTGGCCTCGATGAAGTGGAGACCGTGCGGCGCGAAGGGGCCCCGATTCCGCTCAAGCCCCTGCCGCGCTGGGACAACGGACGTGACGTCCTGCTGGCGGGCGATGCCGCGGGCGTCGTGGCGCCTGCCTCGGGCGAGGGGATCTTCTACGCGATGACGGGCGGCCGGCTCGCGGCGGATTCAGTCGAGGCTTTCCTCGCGACCGGCGATGCGCGGCAGCTGCGAACGGCCCGCCAACGCTTCATGCAGGCGCATGGGCGCGTGTTCTGGGTGCTCGGTTTGCTGCAGCGCTTCTGGTACACGAGCGACCGCCGGCGCGAGCAGTTCGTGAAGATCTGCAAGGACCCCGACGTGCAGCAGCTCACGTGGCAGTCCTACATGCACAAGGAACTGGTCCGGTCCCGGCCGCTGGCGCACGTGCGCGTTTTCTGCAAGGACCTGGCCCACCTCGTGGGCATGGCCCGCACCTGACGACGACTCGATCCGACAACGACACCGCTTACGCAACGCAGAGAGAGGGGAGAACAGACATGATGGGAACGATGCGCAGGTCCGCCGTATCTCCGCCAGCCAACGGCCACGCCGCCTATTCGCGGACGCCGGTCGCCAATGCCGCGCCGATGCGCGCGACGACGACGCGACGCAAGACTTCGCTGGTGGAGCGCGTGCGGACATTCTTCGATCGCACGCTGGACGCCGCGTTCGGCCGCTTCGACCTCTGACGGAGAGCGTTCGCAGGGCCCGGCCTGCGCGGACGCTGCAACGGCGTGGAAGCACTGTTCGACGGTGGGCGGGTCATCGACCTGATCCTGGGGCTGATGGTCGTCGAAGCCATCGCGCTTGCAGTGCTGTATTACCTGACCGGCCGCGGCATCGCGCCGGTGCGCCTGTGGCCCAACCTGTTTGCAGGCGCTTTCCTGATGCTTGCGCTCAGGGCGTCGCTCACCGGGGCAGGCGCGCCTGCCATCGGTTCATGGCTGGCGCTGGGACTCGTCGGGCACCTCGCGGACCTGGCCCTGCGCTGGCCGCGCAATACTGCCCGCCCGTGAATCGGGCGGCATCGCGCGCCGCACCGACCTGCGCAGAAACTCACTGACCGCCGCCTGGTTCCCTGGATTCGTGTCGCCGCACGCGAACCTGCACAGGCGATCCGTCGGCGCTTCGAAGTCGCAGTGACTCGCCGCGGCGAACTGGCGGTCTTCGACCAGGTTCGGCAGCGCCTTCACCCAGGGCTCGGCGATCGAATACGCGTTGCAGCCCGCGGATGGCCCGCGCAACAGGAATGCCGGGACCGCGAGCCTGCGTGCAGCCTCGAGGCCGACGCCACCCGGCCGATCGAACGGATCGAGGCCGACATACCCCACGACGCCCGGCGCATCTGCGGCAAGCAGTGCCGACAGGCCGCCGGCCGAAAACCCCACGAGCACGAAACGATCGAGCGGTTCGCCGGCATCGCCGTGCCGCAGTTGCTGGATGAGATCGCGCAAGGCGACGGCGTTGTCGCGCGAATCGAAGACGTACGGCAGGTCGGGCACGACGACCCAGTAACCATCCCGCGCGAGCGTGACCGCATGGCCCGCCATCGTCTCCCGGGTGCGCGTGAAACCGTGGGCGAGGATCACTGCGCCCCGGAATGAGAAGAGCGCGCCATTGGCCGTGGGTGCCGTGACGTCGACGCGCGTCTCCTGGCCGTCGAGCGTCATGGGCAGCGTGCGTGACTGTGCCGCGGACGCAACGATCAGCACGAATACAGCGACATTAAGTAGATGCCGAAGAAGCGTGTTTCGCGTCTTGTCCTGCAGTGCCTGGACCATTAACGTCAACTCCAGCGCGACACATAATCCGTCCATTTTATCGTACAGCGTGCGCTGCCGAGAGATTTCGACGCACGCGAGCCAAGCAGGGGAGTCACTCATGCGCGTACTGATGATCCAGCCGAACTATCACTGCGGCGGAGCGGAGATCGCGGGCAACTGGCCGCCGGGATGGGTCGCCTACATCGGTGGCGCGCTGAAGCACGCGGGCATCATCAACGTGCGTTTCGTCGACGCGATGACGAACGACATTTCCGACGAGAAGCTCGCGGAGCTGATTCGCGCGAATGCACCCGACGTCGTGCTCGCGACGGCGATCACGCCGATGATCTACCAGGCGCAGAAGACGCTGGAGATCGCGAAGCGGGAAATGCCGGGTTGCGTCACCGTGCTCGGCGGAATCCATCCGACGTTCATGTACGCGCAGGTGCTCGCCGAAGCGCCGTGGATTGACTACATCGTGCGCGGTGAGGGTGAAGAGATTGCCGTCGAGTTGATGCAGGCGATCCGCGACGGCACGGACAAGGCACAGCGCCGCGAGATCCGCGGCATCGCTTTCCTCGAGGACGGCAAGCTCGTCGCCACGCCGGCGCGGCCGGTGATCAAGGATCTCGACGCGCTGACGCCCGACTGGTCGCTGCTCGAGTGGGACAAGTACATCTACATCCCGCTGGGCTGCCGTGTCGCGGTGCCGAACTTCGCGCGCGGCTGCCCGTTCACGTGCCGCTTCTGCTCGCAGTGGAAGTTCTGGCGCAAGTACCGCACGCGCAACCCGGTCAAGTTCGTCGACGAAATCGAAGTGCTGGTGAAGCAGTTCAACGTCGGCTTCTTCATCCTGGCGGACGAGGAGCCCACGATCAATCGCCGCAAGTTCATCGCGCTGTGCGAAGAACTCATCAAGCGCGACCTCGGCGTGAGGTGGGGCATCAACACCCGCGTCACCGACATCCTGCGCGACCGTGACCTGCTGCCGATGTTCCGCAGGGCGGGGCTGGTGCATATCTCGCTCGGCACCGAGGCGGCCGCGCAACTGAAGCTCGACCGCTTCCGCAAGGAGACGACGATCGAGCAGAACAAGCTGGCGATCAAGCTGATCAAGGACGCCGGCATGGTGGCCGAGGCCCAGTTCATCATGGGACTCGAGAACGAGACGAAGGAAACGATCGAGGAAACCTACCGGCTGGCGCAGGACTGGAAGCCGGACATGGCCAACTGGAACATGTACACGCCGTGGCCGTTCGCCGAACTCTTCGAGGAACTCGGCGACAAGGTCGAGGTGCGCGACTACGCCAAGTACAACTTCGTGACGCCGATCATCCAGCCCGAGGGCATGACCCGCGACGAGGTGCTGAAGGGCGTGATGAAGAACTACGCGCGCTTCTACATGCGCAAGAGCTTCCTCGAGTACCCGTGGACGCGGGACAGCTTCAAGCGCAAGTACCTGATGGGTTGCCTCAAGGCGTTTGCCAAGACCACCTGGACCAAGAAGTTCTACGACCTCGAGCGACTCAAGTTCAACGGCATGAACGCGCAGTGGGACATGGGTTTCGACGAAACCAAGGTGCTCAATGCCGCGCAGATCGCGCAGTTGAAGGTCGAGCATCCGGACCTCGAGGCCGACGTCGACTACAAGGGCCGCAAGCCGGTCAGGGTGCCCGTGAAGGTGATGGCCTGTGGCGGCGGCGACCAGCAGTTTGCCGAAGCGGCTGGCGAGGCGGCGCTAGTTGAACGCTAGGTCATGAGTTCGGATTTGCCTGCCGCGGCCAATCCGACGGGCATCCAGGGAGTTGCAGCGCCCGACGACGTCGCGCGTATCGGGCCCAACGCGATCTTGCGGCTGATCGAGGCGCTCGACGAGCGGTTCGGCCGGCCGAGAACCGAGGCCGTTTTCCGGGCCGCCGGCCAGTACGAGCACCTCTCCACGCTGCCCGATGCGATGGTGGATGAGCGATCGATCACGGCGCTCTACACGTCGTTGCCGACGCAGCTCGGCTTTGCGGATGCGGCGGAAGTCTCGGCGCATGCAGGGCTGCTTACCGGTGAGTACCTGCTTGCACACCGGATTCCGGCGGCGGCGCAGCGCGTGATGAAGCTGATGCCCGCGGCCCTGGCGGCGCGCACGCTGCTGGCAGCGATCGACAAGCATTCATGGACGTTCGCCGGCAGCGGCACGTTCGAGCGGCAGCACGTCGAGCGTGCGGGCGGCGGAGGTCGGTCGAGGGTGTATTGGCGCCTGTCGATCGCCAATTGCCCGCTCTGCCGCGGGGCAGCCTTTTCGGAGCCCGCCTGCGCCTATTACGCAGCGACGTTCGAGCGGATCTTCCGGGAAGTCGTGGCGACGAGCGCGCGCGTTGCCGAAACCGAGTGCCAGGCAAATGGCGCGGCCGCGTGTGTGTTCGAGGTCAGCTGGTAGCGCGACTCCGGCTGAAGCGCGGACGCCAGACCGCGAGCACGATGTTGACGAGGCCCAGGCCCAGCATCAGCCACGATGCTCCCCACTCGGTACGCAGGGCCGCGGTGACCTGCGTCATCGCATCCGCCTGGCCGGCGGCCGCGGCCGCTGCGTGCTCGGCGGCCCTGCGCCCGTTGCCGACGACCGTGAGTAACGTGCCCTCGAAGATGACGAGGCCCAGCAGGGCCTTCATCCATGCCCAACCGGCGTTCTTGTAGGCATCCGAGGCGGCAATCGCCAGCAGGCCGCTGACCAGGACCACCAGCAGCGATGGTGTGAGCAGCCACTTGTTGATCAGTGCGATGCCGTGGCGAATCGAGGCGAAGGAAGCTGTGGGTTCCACGGCCGTGTTCACCACGAGCACGAGGCACGTCGCCAGTCCGCCCATGAAGCCGATGGCGCCGAGCATGTGCAGCGCCTTGAGCAGTCGTCTGTACATCGCGCCAAGCATACCGTCTCTGCTTGACGGTCGGGTCGTGCGCCGGCGCCATTCCCGAACTCGGTCCTGTGGCATCCTTGCGTCTCCCTGAGCAAGCCACCGTGGGCGGAGAGACAGATTCAATGATCAAGCGACTGGAGACCGGCTCGCGCATGTCGCAGGCCGTCGTGCACGGCGATACCGTCTATCTCGCCGGCCAGGTGGCCGACGATCCCGCGGCGGACGTGACCGGACAGACGCGCCAGGTCCTGGCGAGCATCGACAAGCTGCTGGCCGCGGCGGGGAGCGACAAGACCCGCATCCTGTCGGCCACGATTTACCTTGCCGACATCGGCACGTTCGCGCGGATGAATGCGGCGTGGGACGCCTGGGTGCCGCAGGGTCACACACCTGCACGTGCCACGGTCGAGGCGAAGCTCGCGGCGCCGCAGTACAAGGTCGAGATCCAGGTGACGGCCGCGGTCTAGTCGTCGCCGCGGTCAGCGATGCCTGATCTTCAGGGTCAGCACGCCGCCCGCCAGCACCAGCGTGATGGCATTGCAGACGATGACGGGCCAGCTCACCACCATGAGCCCGTAGGCCAGCCACAACGCGACCCCCATGGTGAACAGGCCGTACATGCGCAGCGAGACGCCGCTCAGGTCGCGCGTCTGCCAGGACTTCAGGACCTGCGGCACGAATGCGGCGGTCGTCAGGGCGCCGGCAGCGAAGCCGACCGTGTCGATGAGCGTGAGTGGCATGGGTGAAGCATGCGTCCTGTCCGGCAGGGTGTCCATAACTGGTTGATTTGCAATCGATTACAACCCTGGAGTCCGCGCCCGGCGCATCGCCGCCCCGGCGGGGTCGCGAGCGGCTAAACTGCGCGACCCCATGCAGACCGACCCCCACGTGTACGTCGATGCCGACGCCTGTCCCGTCAAGCCGGAGGCCGTGAAGGTCGCCGAGCGTCACGGGCTGCCCGTCACCTTCGTCGCCAATGCCTGGCTGCAGCTGCCCCGCGCACCGCGCGTGCGCATGCAGGTGGTCACCGGCGCGTTCGACGCCGCCGACGACTGGATCGTCGAGCAGGTCGCAGCCGCCGACGTGGTCGTCACTGCCGACATTCCGCTCGCCTCGCGCTGCCTCAAGAAAGGAGCATGGGTGCTGGGCCCCGCTGGCAAGCCGTTCACCGCCGACAACATCGGCAATGCGCTGGCCACCCGGGAGTTGATGTCCGACCTGCGGGCGTACGGCGTGGGCGGTGGTCCGCCGCCGTTTGGCCCGCGTGATCGTTCCCGCTTTCTCGAGGCGCTCGAGCTCGCCGTCCGCGAGGCCAAGCGCCAGCGAGCCGGCAGCGTTGCTGCGTCCGTCATTCCTCCTGCCATGGCGCCCTGATGCTTTCCACGACCAATCTCTCGATCCAGTTCGAAGCGAAACCGCTGTTCGAGCACGTCTCCGTCAAGTTCAGCGATGGCAATCGCTACGGGCTCATCGGCGCCAACGGCAGCGGCAAGTCCACGCTCATGAAGATCCTCGGCGGCGAACTGGAGCCGAGCTCCGGCGACGTCGTGCTGCAGACCGGCATGCGCATGGGCAAGCTCAACCAGAACCAGTTCGCCTACGAAGACGAGCGCGTGCTCGACGTCGTGATGCAGGGCCACGCCGAGATGTGGAAGGCCATGCGCGAGCGCGACTTGATCTACGCCAACCCGGAAGCGACCGACGACGACTACATGCGCGCGGCCGAGCTCGAAGGCAAGGTCGCCGAATACGACGGCTACACGGCGGAAGCCCGGGCGGGCGCGATCCTGATCGACGCGGGCATCGACGAGTCCAGGCACAACCTGCCGATGCGCGAGATCCCGCCGGGCCTGAAGCTGCGCGTGCTGCTCGCGCAGGCGCTGTTTTCACGGCCGGACGTGCTGCTGCTCGACGAACCGACCAACAACCTCGACATCCATTCGATCGGCTGGCTCGAGCGCACGATCAACGCGTACGACGCGACCATGATCATCATCAGCCACGACCGGCACTTCCTGAACCAGGTGTGCACGCACATCGCCGACCTCGACTACCAGCAGCTGAAGATCTACCCGGGCAACTACGACGATTTCATGCTCGCGTCGGTGCAGGCGCGCCAGCGCGTCGAGGCGTCGAACGCGAAGGCCAAGGCACAGATCTCGGACCTGCAGGAGTTCGTGCGCCGCTTCTCGGCCAATGCCTCGAAGGCGCGGCAGGCGACGTCGCGCAAGCGCCAGCTAGAGAAGATCAAGATCGAGGAAATCCGTCCGTCGTCGCGGCAGAACCCGTACATCCGCTTCGAGCAGGCCAAGAAGCTCTATCGTTCGGCGGTGACCGTCGACGGCCTGACCTTCCGGTACCCGGGCGCCGACCAGGACATCTTCACCAAGCTCAAGTTCACGATCGAGGCCGAGCAGCGCGTCGCGATCATCGGCCCGAACGGCATCGGCAAGACCACGCTGATGCGCTGCCTCGCCGGCGACCTGACGCCGACGGCCGGCACCATCACCTGGGTCGAGAACGCGCAGGTTGGCTACATGCCGCAGGATCCGAGCGCGGAGTTCGAACAGAAGACGGACCTGCTCACCTGGATGTCCACCTGGACCGGCAAGGCCGACGACGAGCAGATCGTGCGCGCCACGCTCGGACGCCTGCTGTTCTCGGGCGACGAGACCAAGAAGCAGGTCAAGGTGCTCTCGGGCGGCGAGAAGGGCCGCATGATGTACGGCAAGATGATGCTGACGCGGCCCAACGTCATGTTGATGGACGAGCCGACCAACCACATGGACATGGAAACGATCGAGTCCCTGCAGATCGGGCTCGAGAAGTACCCGGGCACGCTGATCTTCGTGTCCCACGATCGCGAGTTCGTGGGCGGCCTCGCCAACCGCATGATCGAGCTGAAGCCCGACGGCAGCATCACCGACTTCACCGGCACCTACGACGAATACCTCGAGGCCCAGGGCCTCGAATCGTAGAGCCAGGCCGCGGCCCGCCGGGCTGGAAACCGGCTGGATCGCCTGTGTCCGGCCGGTGAGCCGGCTGCGCCAGATCGTATGCTATGCTTAGTATATGCAAGGCACAGTATCTCCATGACCGCGCGCAAGCCTGGGTCCGGCCGGCCGCAGATGCACCTCGGGTTCCTGACGTCCGACGTGCTGCGACTGCTGCGCGCCGATTTCGTCTCGCGCACCGGCGACATGCCGCTGACGCCGGCACTGCACCGGTTGCTCATCAACGTCGACCGCCACCCCGGCTGCCGGCAGGTCGAGCTCGCGGAGTGGCTCGACATCACGCCCGTGACCGTCGGCCGCATGATCGACCGTCTCGAGAAGCAGAAGCTCGTGCGCCGCGAGAACGAACCGGGCGATCGTCGCGTGTACCGCGTGTTCACAGCGGCGGGCGCACGCTCGCTGCTCGCGCAGCTCAACGAAAAGGCGCAGCAGACCCGCGAACGAGCGTTCCGTGGCATGAGCGTGGCCCAGCGCGACCAGCTGCTGGGGGCGCTGGCGCAGCTGCGCGACAACCTGCAGGGCGATTCGCCCGCTGCAACCCCCAGGACGAGGCGCAAATCCCTTGGCCGCTGACGACAACACGGTGTCCGAGGCACTGGAACGGAGCCGCGTCGGCGGCGCCTCGCGCTGGGTGCGTCCCCTGCTGCTGTGGGGGCTGCCGCTGGTCGTCGTGGCGATCGGCGTCTACTGGTACGGCAGTGGCGGTCGTTACGCCAGCACCGACAACGCCTACCTCAAGCAGGACCGCATCGACGTCGCGCCACAGATTTCCGGCGACGTGCGTGAAGTGCGTGTACTCGAGAATGCCGCGGTCAAGCCGGGCGACGTGGTACTCGTCCTCGACGATACATTGCTGCAGGTCGCCAGGATGCATGCGGAGGCGGAACTCGCCGCGGCGCGGATGGAAGTCGAGTCGCTGCGTGCCGCTTATCGCGAGAAGGCCGGTGAAGTCGCGGTTGCACGGCAGGCATCCCATTACGCGGTCAGCGAGCTGGGTCGCCAGCAGGAGCTGGCGAACCGCAAGCTCGTGCCGGTTGCGACGCTCGAAAGCGCAACTCGTTCGCGTGATCTCGCCATCGGCTCGATTGCCGTCCTGGAACTGCAGCTGGACCAGGCCAAGGCCAGGCTTGGCGGCACCGCGGATCGCCCGGTCGACGAACACCCGACGGTGCGGACGGCCGCGGCCGTACTGGAAAAGACCAAGGTCGACTTCGAGCACACGATCGTGCGGGCTCCCCGTGCCGGTATCGTCAGTCACTTGCCGCAGACCGGCGACCGTGTCGAAACGGGCCGCGCGGCGTTCGCAATCGTCACGGACGGCGGCGTCTACGTCGAGGCGAACTTCAAGGAGACCGATCTCGAGTGGGTCCGGCCCGGCGAGACCGCAACGGTCGAGATCGACACCTATCCGGGGCGCGAATGGACCGGCAAAGTCACGAGCATCGCGCAGGCGACAGGCTCCGAGTTCTCGGTGCTGCCGCCGCAGAATGCCTCGGGCAACTGGGTGAAGGTCGTCCAGCGCGTACCGGTGCGAATCAGCATCGCGAGCCACGCGGACGACCCGCCGCTGCGCAGCGGCGCGAGCGCCAGCGTCTCGATCGATACGGGACCGCACACGCGCTTCGACCGCTGGTTCGGGTCGCGGCACTGACCTGCGACAGCGACGTTAACGGCCGCGCGTCGTGACATTCCGTTCGCAGGCCGACCGTCGCTTGATGCTTTCGCTGGCGACGGTGCTGTGCACGTTGCTCTACACGATCGACTCCACGATCGTGAACGTCGCACTGCCGCACATGCGGGGCAGCCTGCAGGCGACGCAAGACCAGATCGCGTGGGTCATCACCTCGTACATCGTCGTGAGCGCCATCGCGACCCCGCTCGCGGGCTGGCTCGGCTCGCGGTTTGGGCTGCGGCGCGTGCTGGCGATCAGCGTGATCGGCTTCACGGCGGGTTCGGTGGCCTGCGGATTCGCGACGGACCTGGGCGAGATGGTGGCGTTTCGCATCGTGCAGGGCCTGTTCGGCGCGGCGCTCGTGCCGCTGGCGCAGGTCGCGCTGATGCACGAATACCCGCCCGAGCAGCACGGGCGCGTCATGGCGCTGTGGACGATGGGCGTGCTCGTGGGTCCGATCGTCGGGCCGACGCTCGGCGGTTACCTGACCGACACCCTCAGCTGGCGCTGGGCATTCTTCATCAACGTGCCGATCGGGGTGCTCGCGTATTTCGGGCTGCTCGAAGGCCTGGCTCCCGAGCACGATGACCAGAGCCGTCCATTCGACTGGACCGGCTTCGTGCTGCTGTCGCTCTCGCTGGGACTGTTCCAGCTGATGATGGACCGTGGCCAGACGCTCGACTGGTTCGAGTCCACGGAAATCGTCGCCGAAGGATTCTTTGCGGCCGTCCTGTGCTTCATGTTCATCGTGCACTCGGCCACGACCAGGCACGCGTTCGTCGACCCGAGCCTGTTCAAGGATCGCAACTTCCTCGTCGCGGTCGCGTTGATGTTCATCATCGGGCTGTCGATCCTCAGTCCGGCCGTGTTGCTGCCCTCGTTCCTGCAATCCCTGCAGGGCTACACCCCGACACAGGCGGGCACACTGCAGGCAGTCCGGGGCGCTTCGTCGATCGTGGCCGTGATGATCGCCGGGCGGCTGGTCGGTCGCATCGATCCCCGCTACCTCGTGGGGGCGGGTGTGCTGTTTTCCGCGACGTCGCTGCTGTTGTTCGGCGGCTTTTCGCTCGACACGCCGCGCTCGCAGGTGATCCTGGCGGGGATCGTGCAGGGCTTCGGCACGCCGCTCGTGTTCGTGCCGCTGTCCGTCATCGCCTACTCGACGCTGCTAGGGGCGCAACGCGCCGAGGCGGGCGCGATCCTCACCCTGGTACGTAATATCGGTTCCACGATCGGAATCTCCGCGGCGGTCGCCATCCTGGCGCGCTCGACCCAGGTCAACATGAGTTACCTGGGGGAGCACTTTTCCGTCTACGACGTGCAACGCTGGCAGGCCACCGGTGTCGTCCCGGGCGCGAACCCCGGCATGGCGCAGTTGATGGGAGAGATCGAACGGCAGGCGGCGGCAATCGCCTATGCCAACGATTTCTACCTGATGGCGATCGCGACGATCATCGTGCTGCCGCTGGTGTGGCTGCTGAAGCCGCCGCGCGGCAAGCCGACCGCACCGGTCGAGGTCGGAGAAATGGGGTAGGGATCGTCAGCGCCGCATCATCTGCGGATGCGCGTATAAGAAGTGCATGGGCCGTGTTTGCCGGCATCGTCGGAGACGCCGCCCGTTTGCGGGCAACTCCAGACCGGGTAGGTGTCATGAATCACGACGAAGGCGTCACATCGGCGGTTACACGCATCGCTGAGCAGTTCATCTCCATCTGGAACGCCCACGACATGGCGCGTCTCGCTGAGATTTACGCCGACGACGCGGACTTCGTGAACGTCATCGGCATGCGCTGGAAGGGGGCGAGCCAGATTGCGCAGATGCACGTCCTGTTGCACGAGTCGCGCATGCGGCAGACCACGCTGGCCAGTGAAGACCTGGACGTTCGTGTGCTGGCGCCGTCGGTGGCCGTCGTTCACGACACGTGGGTGCTGACCGGAGATCCGGGCGCGCCCGGCTGGAAGGTCGGTGAACAGCGGCGCGGCATTCTCGTGCACGTGCTGAAGCTGGACGGTGCGGGCAAGTGGCACATCGCGGTGTCGCAGAATACGGACATCCAGGACGTGCCCAATACCTAGGCACTCGGGTCGGTTCGACCGATCCGACGGACGGGGAGAGCACCTCCGCCAAGCTTCGCGCCTGCTCAGGTATGCTCGCCGTCGGCGTAAAACCGGGAGTGAACGATGACGCGACGGATCCTGACGATGGTAGCGATGGGGTTGATGTCCGTGCCGGCCGTGGCGGACACGCCAGCACACGAGGCACAGGCCCGCGAAATCTACGCACGAATCATCGAATTCCGCACCGCCGAGGGCCAGAAGCAGACGCCGGCGATGGTTGCCTACCTGACGGATGTGCTGACCAAGGCAGGCGTTCCCGCATCCAATATCGCGACGCTCGATTCTGGCGAGGCGAGGGCGATGCTCGTGCGAGTGCCGGGACAGGAGCGCGGCCGGCCGATCCTGTTTTCCGCTCACATGGACGTCGTCGATGCCCGCCCGGAGGACTGGGAGCGCAGTCCGTTCAAGCTGATCGAAGAGAACGGCGTCTTCTACGGCCGCGGTACCACGGACAACAAGGCGGGTGTCGCCGCGCTGATCTCCACGATCCTGCGGCTGCACGACGCGAAGTCGAAGCCTGCGCGCGATCTCGTCTTCGGGTTCGTCGGCGATGAAGAGACCGGGATGTTGACGACGAAGCTCATTGCGGCCCACCCCTGGGTAGCCGACGCCGAGTTCGCCATCAACACGGACGCCGGTGGCGGCCTCCTCGACGATGCCACCGGCAAGCCGCTGATCTACCTCGTGCAGGGCGCCGAGAAGACGTATGCCTCTTTCGACCTGACGGTCACCAATGCCGGTGGCCACAGTTCGCGTCCCCGCGCGGACAATGCGATTTACCAGCTGGCGCGCGCGATGCTCAAGGTCGAGGCGTACCACTTCCCGGTGATGGCCAACGACCTGACCCGTGCGTATCTCGGCGCCGTGGGGCAGGCCCAGCCGGGCGAGGTCGGTGACGCGTTGCGGCGGTTCGCCGCCGATCCCGCCGACGCAGCCGCGGCGGACACACTGTCCAGGGCACCGGAGTTCGTGGGCACGACGCGCACGACCTGCGTGGCGACGATGCTCGATGCCGGACATGCCGAAAACGCCTTGCCGCAGAAGGCGAAGGCCGTCGTCAACTGCCGGATCTTCCCCGGCGTTCCCGTCGAGACGGTGCGTGACGCGCTCGTGACGGCGATTGCCGATACGGGCGTTGCAGTCACCACAATGGGTACTCCGGAAGCGAGCCCGGTGTCGGAGATGAGACCCGACGTGATGAAGGCCATCACGCGCGCGGTGCACGACAAATACCCGGGTGTGCCGGTCGTACCCTATCTCGAATCCGGCGGCACCGACGGCAAGGTCTATCGCACGGCCGGCATCCCGACGTTCGCCAGCTCTGGCCTGTTCTCGAAGCCTTCCGAGATGTACGCGCACGGACTCAACGAGCGGCTGCCGGTGCGGTCCTTCTACGAGGGGCTCGACCACATCTACCGGCTCGCAGTGGAACTCGGTGGCGTAAAACACGCGCCGTAATCCTGCGTACGGCAGTTGTGCGTGTCGCTCACTCGAACGGGTAGCGCACGCCCACCTGGCGCCGTATTTCGTCCATCCAGCCGAGCGTGGCCAGCGTGTCGGCATGCGTCATGCGCGGGCTTTCGATCAGTCCGGCGCGGATGCAGCGCTGCGCTTCTTCGATCTCGTACTCGAAGCCATTGACGCGAAACGGAGCCTGCATGCGCTGCTCCGGCTCGTCCAATCGCTGCAGCAGGGCTTCCGTGGCCTGCCAGAACTTCGTCGGCAGCTTAATCACGCCTCGCTCGCCAAAGATCGCCAACGCATTCTCGGCGGAGCCATCCAGGCCGCAGACGAACTGCGAATCGATTCCGCCGGGAAACTGCAGCGTCGCCGTCACGCGCTGATCGACGCCCGTGGGCGCCAGAACACCGGTGGCATGGATCGAGACCGGCTCGGGGCACGCGCCAAGTGCCGTCTGCAGAATCCAGCGGGTCACCGTCAGGTTGTAGATGCCGATGTCGAGCAGGGCGCCCCCGGCCAGCGCCGGGTTGTAGAGCCGGCCTGCCGGTTCGAAAGGAGCGGGGAAGCAGAAGCTCGATTGGATTGCGCGCAATTCACCGATGGCCTGGTCCCGCAGCCACCGGACCACGACGGCATAGATCGGCAGGAATCGCGTCCACACCGCCTCCATCAGGAAAACCTGCCGCGCGCGCGCGAGGTGGACCAGCGCACGACCTTGCGCCAGGTTCGGTACGAGGGGCTTTTCACAGAGCACCGGCTTGCCGGCGTCCAGGCATCGACGCACCCACTCGCCGTGTTGCGCGTGGGGTGTTGCGATGTAAATGCCGTCGATCCGTGGATCCGCCAGCAGTTCGTCGATGCTCCTGGCGACGACGGGACGCGAGCCATCGATGTTGGTGCAGTTCGCGGCGAAGTCGGCGGTGCGCGTCGCGTCACGGCCGAGCACCGCGCGCAGCTCTGAGCCGGGCATGCCTGACACGGCACCTGCAAAACGTCGGGCGATCTTGCCAGGCCCGATCAGGGCCCAGGCGAAGGCAGTCACGGGTGGCGGGTTCCTGTCGACGGTGGAGCCACTCGCGATCGATGGGCTCAAAGGGACGCCCCTTGATTTCCTGGACGGAGGTCCAGCGAGAACAAGTTCACATCGACGTCCTGCAGGCCCGAATAGCGCAGCTGCTTCTCGACGGCAAACCCGAGCTTGGTCACCACATTGGCGGAAGCGACGTTCTCGGGGTGAACCATCGCCACCAGTCGGCCGAGGTGCAGGTCTGTACGCGCGAACTCGATGGAAGCCCGTCCGGCCTCCGTGGCGAGCCCCAGTCCCCAGAACTCGGGCAGGAACCGGTAGCCGAGTTCGGTATCGCCGATCTCTGGGACGTATTTCACGCCGCTGAAGCCGATGACTTCGCCGGATTCCTTCCACACGCAGGCGAAGCGCCCGTAGCCGTACGTCGCGTAGTCGTGAAACGGCGCGGCGTGCATCATCACTCGCGCCTCCTCGAGCGATGCGAGTGGCGCGCTCTGCGCATAACGGATGATCTCCGGCCTCGAACAGAGCAGGTAGAACGCCTGCAGGTCGTCCAGCGTGAATCGCCGGAGGATCAGTCGGCCGGTGTCTAAGACTTTGTCCATTGAGCTTATCGACAGATAGCTTGCAGTTTATTCCGAGCACATGGTTTACACATTTCCGCATTTGGGGGAGTGCCTCCAGATGCCCTGGAACGAGTGTAAGCCGATGGATGAACGCCTCCGATTCGTGGCCCGCCTGCTCGAAGGCGAGAAGATGGCGCCGCTGTGCCGGGAGTTCGGCATCTCCCGGGTCACCGGCTACAAGATCTTCGACCGGTACAAGGAATGCGGGCTGGACGGGCTCCATGACCGCAGCAAGGCCCCCTACCGGCAGGCCAACAAGCTGCCGTTCCAGGTCGAGCGGGCGATCCTGGGGATCAAGAAGGAGTACCCAACCTAGGGCGCACCGAAGATCCGCGACAAGCTGATCCGCGAGTACCCGATGATCCCGCCGCCCGCGGTGAGCACGATCCACGCTGCGCTCGATCGCAACGGCCTGATCAAGCGCCGCAAGCGCCGCCGCTACAAGGCGTGCGGCACGCCCCTCACCTCGGCTCTCGCCCCCAACGAACTCTGGTGCGCCGACTACAAGGGCGAGTTCCTACTCGGCAACCGGCAGTACTGCTATCCGCTCACCGTCACCGATCACCGCTCGCGGTATCTGCTGACCTGCGAAGGCCTCGAGTCGACCAAGTCGAAGTTCGCCTTCTCCGTGTTCGAGCGCACGTTCCGCGACTTCGGCCTCCCGGCCGCGATCCGCACCGACAACGGCATCCCCTTTGCCGCCGCCTGGGCCTTGTTCGGCTTGTCCCGTCTCTCCGTCTGGTGGCTGCGCTTAGGCATCCGACTGCAGCGCATCAAGCCCGGCAACCCGCAGCAGAACGGACGTCATGAGCGCATGCATCTCACGCTCAAGAACGAGACGACCAAGCCCGCTGCGTTCAACTTCCTGCAGCAGCAGGAGCGCTTCGAGGACTTTATCCGGGTTTACAACCAGGAGCGGCCTCACCAGGCGCTCGGCGGGTCATACCCTGCGGAGATCTATACACCCTCCGCTCGCCGCTACGAGCCGCCTCCGGATCCCGATTACCCGTTCTACGATCGCACCGTCCGCGTCACACGCTGCGGGCGCATCTGCCTGGGCAGTCGGAAAATAAACTTGAGTACCGCGCTGGCAGAGCAGCTCGTGGGCATCCGCGAGGTCGACGACCAGGTCTGGCAGGTCAGCTTCCTGGAGTACGATCTGGGGTACTTCGATCAAGACGAGGATCGGGTGGAGCCCGGTCCGAACCCCTTCGCCCCGGACACAGTGTTAACCATGTGTCCGGAATGAGATGTAAACCATGAGATCGGAATACACCCATAAGGAG
>CAVWGG010000026.1:0-34710 GCA_963754535.1 uncultured Gammaproteobacteria bacterium | reverse complement strand
TTGGCGCTCCCAGAGGGATTCGAACCCTCGTACCAGCCTTGAGAGGGCTGTGTCCTGGGCCTCTAGACGATGGGAGCGTGTGTCGGACCGGTTTGGACTAACCGGGTCCTGAGGAAGCCGCGTATTATACGCGGCTGATTTCCCCGGTCCAGCAGAAGCTCCCCGCCCTTGTTTTCGTTCACTAAACTCTTCCGATCGCGCGACGCCAAAGCCGCAGCGGCTGCCGAGGCCCCCGCGGGTCCGCCCCAGCCGACGATCCATGCGCGTGCAGACCACTCGGTCTCGCGCTCCAATATCTCGCCGGCCGCGCTCAAGGTCCTGTATCGCCTCAAGGATTCCGGCTACCAGGGCTTCCTGGTCGGCGGTGCCGTGCGCGACCTGCTGCTCAACGTGCAGCCCAAAGACTTCGACATCGCGACCGATGCGCACCCGGAAGACGTCCGCCGGACCTTCCGCAACTGCCGCCTGATCGGCCGGCGCTTTCACCTGGCGCACGTGCGCTTCGGCAACGAGATCATCGAGGTCGCGACGTTCCGCGCCGCGCACACCGAGATCGACGAAGACCACGGTGTCGACGAGGTCGAGCACCGGTCGATCGACGAGCACGGCCGCATCCTGCGCGACAACCTCTACGGCACGATCGAAGAGGACGTGTGGCGCCGCGACTTCACCGCCAACGCGCTCTACTACAACATCGAGGACTACTCGATCTGGGACTACGTGGGCGGCGTCGAAGACGCGCGCAACCGCATCCTGCGCCTGATCGGCGATCCGGCGACGCGCTATCGCGAAGACCCGGTGCGGATGCTGCGTGCCGCGCGTTTTGCCGCCAAGCTCAACTTCACGCTGCACCCGGGCACCGAAGCCCCGATCGGCGAGCTCGCTTACATGCTCGACCGGATGCCTTCGGCGCGCCTGTTCGACGAAACGCTCAAGCTGATGCTGTCGGGCCATGCCGAAGCATCGCTCGAATGGCTGATCCGCCTCGAATTGCTGCCGCACCTGATGCCCGACGTCGCTGCGGCACTCGAAGCCGCGCCGGAATCGGCCGGTGCCCGCCTCGTGCAACTCGGCCTCGAAGGCACGGACGATCGCGTCCACGACGACAAGTCGGTTACGCCGACTTTCCTGTTCGCCGTGCTGCTGTGGCCTGCGATCCTGCGCGCGCTGGGCACGCCCGACGGCCCGTTGCCGGAAGACCCGCAGCGACTGCTGGACGCGGCGGACAAGGTTATCGGGCGCCAACTGCAGCGCATTGCGCTGCCGAAGCGTTTTTCGCTGCCGATGCGCGAACTGATCATGCTGCAGACGCGGTTCGAGCGCCGCTCCGGTCGTCGCGCCCTGCGGCTGCTGGAGCATCCGCGCTTTCGCGCCGCGTACGATTTCCTGCTGCTGCGCGCCGAGTCGGGCGAAGTCGATCCGGAGCTGGCCCAGTGGTGGACCGACTTGCAGGAAGCCTCGGACGACGATCGTCTCGCGATGGTCGAGAACCGTCCCGTGTCGGAGCAGGGCGAAGCCGCGACGGGCGCGGCATCGCGCCGCCGCCGGCGACCGCGCCGCCGCCGCAAGCCCGCCGGTCCGGCAACGACGCCGTGACCACCGGCCTCGCGCCTGCACCCGCCGCGTCGACGAAGCCGCGCTGGGTGCCGGCGTATGTCGCGCTGGGCAGCAACCTCGCGGACCCGATTCGCCAGGTCGAGCGTGCGTTCGAAGCGCTCGCGGAGTTGCCCGGCACGCGGCTCATGCTGCGCTCCCCGGCCTACCGCACGCGTCCCATGGGACCGGTCGCACAACCGGATTTCGTCAATGCCGCGGCGGCGCTGCTCACGCAGCTCGATCCGGCCACCTTGTTGCGGGAGTTGCAGTCGCTCGAAACCCGCCTTGGACGCGAAGTCCCGGTCGTGCGCTGGGGCCCGCGCCTCATCGACCTCGACCTGCTCGTGCACGGCCAGACCCGCTGCGACGGGGAGATCCTGACCTTGCCGCATCCGGGCATCGCCGAACGCGACTTCGTGCTCGTGCCACTGGCCGAGATCTGCCCGTCCCTCGACGTGCCGGGCGTTGGCAGAGTGGACGCGCTGCTGCAGCGCCTCGCCCCGTCTGCCCTGGAACGCATACCTGGAACGCATTGCGCATGACGTCCGACCGCACCGACGACGACGCCGGGGGTGCCGAGCCCATCGTGCCGACGCCGCACCGCTACGTCGTGATCGAAGGCCCCATCGGCGTCGGCAAGACGAGTCTCGTGCGTCGCCTCGGCAAGACCTTCGGCAGCGAGCTGGTGCTCGAACAGGACGCCGAGAACCCGTTCCTGGAGCGTTTCTACCGCAACCCGCGCGCGGTCGCGTTCCAGACACAGCTGTACTTCCTGTTCCAGCGCGCCCGGCAGTTGCAGGACCTGCGCCAGTCGGACCTGTTCGAGAAGGTGCGCGTCGCCGACTACATGCTCGAGAAGGACAGGCTGTTCGCGCGGCTCACGCTCGATGACGAGGAATTCGCGCTGTACGAGCAGGTCTACGAGCGGCTCGCGATCGACGCGCCTTTGCCCGACCTGATCGTCTACCTGCAGGCGCCCGTCGACGTGCTGCTCGAGCGCATCGGCCGCCGCGGCATCGACTACGAGCAGCAGATCGAGCGGCGCTACCTCGAACGGCTCACGGAAGGCTATGCGCGGTTCTTCCTCGAATACGATGCGTCGCCGGTCCTGATCGTGAACGCCGCGGAGATCGACCCGATCGGGGACGAGGCGGACTACCAGAGCCTGCTCGCCGAGATCGTCCGGCCCCGCAAGGGGCGCCATTACTTCAATCCGCTCAAGAACTTGCTGTAGACCCCTGCATCATCCGGCGTTGATGTTTCGGGGCCGGTCATTCATCCTTGCGGCCTCGCACGAGGCGGCCCTATGTACACCCAATTGCAGCTGCGGGATTCGGCCCGTCCGCCCGTCAATGTGGCCTCGCTGGGCCGCATGAAAGAGCAGGGCGAAAAGATCTCCTGCATCACCTGTTACGACGCCAGCTACGCGGCCCTCGTGGATGCCGCCGACATCGACGTCGTCCTCGTCGGCGATTCGCTCGGCATGGTGATCCAGGGTCACGACACCACGGTGCCGGTCACGCTGGAGCACGTCATTTATCACTGCCGTGCAGTGGCGAAAGGCCTGTTCCGGCCGTTCCTGATGGCCGACATGCCGTTCATGACCTACACGTCGAAGGAAACGGCGCTCGCCAATGCCGTCAAGCTGATGCAGGAGGGCGGCGCCAAGATGGTGAAGCTCGAGGGCGGAGCCGGGCAGGCGGAGATCGTCGAGTTCCTCGCCAGCCACGACATCGCCGTCTGCGCGCATCTCGGCCTGCGGCCGCAGTCGGTGCACAAGACGGGTGGGTTCCGCGTGCAGGGGCGCGAGGACGCTGCGGCGGAACAGATGCGCCGCGACGCCAAGTTGCTGCAGGACTCCGGTGCGGACGTCGTGCTGCTCGAGTGCGTTCCTGCGCACCTCGGCAAGGAAATCACCGCTGAATTGCACGTGCCGGTCATCGGCATCGGCGCCGGTCCCGACACCGACGGCCAGATCCTCGTGCTCTACGACGTGCTCGACATCACGCCAGGGCGCAAGCCCAGGTTCGTGCAGAACTTCCAGCAGGGCCGCGACAGTCCGCTGGCGGCACTCCAGGCCTACGGTGAAGCCGTGAAGAGCCGGGCATACCCCGCGCCCGAGCACTGCTTCTAAGTCCGCCCGCACCGACGCCACCAGGGACCGCTCGACCGATGCAAACGATCACGCGGATCGCGGACCTCCGCGAAACCGTCACGCGCTGGAGGCTCGCGCGCGAGAGCATCGCGTTCGTGCCGACCATGGGCAACCTGCACATGGGGCATGCGAGCCTGATGTCGGCCGCGCACCTGCACGGACGGCGCGTCATCTCCAGCATCTTCGTCAACCCGATGCAGTTCGGTCCGTCCGAGGATTTCAGCGCGTATCCGCGCACTCCGGACGACGATACGAGCCTGCTCGGCGCCTACGGCGTCGATGCGCTCTTTAATCCGAGCGTGGAAGAGATGTACCCCGCGGGCAGCGTCGGCAGCACGGTCGTCGACGTGCCGGGGCTCACGGACATTCTCTGCGGCGTGTTCCGCCCCGGGCATTTCCAGGGTGTCGCGACCGTGGTCGTGAAGCTGCTGTGCCTGGTGCAGCCGGACGTCGCGATCTTCGGTGAGAAGGACTTCCAGCAACTCACGGTGATCCGGCGGGTGGTCGAAGACCTCAACCTGCCGGTGAAGATCGTTGGCGCCCCCACGGTGCGCGCGGAAGACGGGCTCGCGCTCAGTTCGCGCAATCGGTACCTGTCCGCGGCCGAGCGCGCGGCAGCGCCTGCCGTGTATCGCGCGCTCGATCAGGCGCGGCGTCGGCTCGAAGCGGGCGACACGGATTACGCCGGCATTCAGGCCGCAGGCCTCGATGCGCTCGCCAAGGGCGGCTTCCGCCCCGAGTATTTCGAGGTGCGTACCGCGGATCGCCTGGCGGTCCCGACCGAAAACGACGTGCACATCGTCGTGCTCGCCGCGGGCCGCATCGGCAAGGCGCGCCTGATCGACAATATCCAGTGCACGCGCGCCGAGAAGGGGCTAGGGGATAGGGGTTAGGGGTTAGTCGGAGGTGCAGCGACAGCGTCACGTTCATCGCCTTTGCTCGGTCACGAAACGTAGGGTTGGGTTGTCACGGATTTCCGACTAACCCCTAACCCCTAACCCCTAACCCCTCGGCCGGGCGCGCAGCGCCCAGGCGACGTGTTCCCGCACCAACTCACTAGGGTCGTCAACGCGTGACTCAAGCGCTGCGACGACCCCTGGCGTAGCCGGCGCATTGCCGAGCGCCACCGCGACGTTGCGCAACCACCGCTCGTAACCGATGCGTCGAATCGCGCTGCCTGCGGTGCGTGCGAGGAACTGCTCTTCGCTCCAGCGAAACAACTCGACCAGGCTCGGCGCGTCGAGTCCGTGCCGCGAGCGGAAATCGGGCTCGGCCGTGACCTTCGCGTACCGGTTCCACGGACACACGAGCTGGCAATCGTCGCAGCCGTAGATGCGATTGCCCATCGCAGCGCGGAACTCTTCCGGAATCGGCCCGTCATGCTCGATCGTCAGGTACGAGATGCAGCGTCGCGCATCGAGTTCGTACGGCGCGACGATCGCCTGCGTCGGGCACACGTCGATGCAGGCCGTGCACGAGCCGCAGTGCGAACTCACCGGCGCATCGACCGGCAGCGGCAGGTCGGTGTAGATCTCGCCGAGGAAAAACCACGAGCCATCGTGACGGTCGAGCAGGTTGGTGTGCTTGCCGATCCAGCCGAGCCCGGCGTCGCGCGCAAGCGCTTTCTCCATCACGGGCGCGCTGTCGGTGAACGCTCGATAGCCCGCGGTGCCCGCGGCGGCGGCGATGCGCCCGGCCAGCTGCGCGAGCCGGTGTCGCAGGACCTTGTGGTAGTCGCGACCCAGCGCGTAACGGGACACGTAACCCAGCAGTGGATCGTTCAGCACGGTGTCGGGGTCCGTGGCGTCAACCCGGTAATCCATGCGCGCGCTCACCACGCGAATCGTGCCGGGGATCAGTTCCGCCGGTCGGGTGCGACGGGTGCCGTGCCGCTCCATGTACTCCATCGTGCCGTGACGCCCCTGCGCCAGCCACGCGGCAAGCCGTTGCTCGTCCGCGGCCAGGTCGACGCCCGCGATGCCGACCTTCTGGAAGCCGAGTTCACGGCCCCATGCCTTGATCGAGTGCGCGAGCGCTGCGGCGGGCTGCATGGGACGGTACGGTCCGGTCCGGGCGAGGAGGCTGGCAGTATAATGGCGAGATGCACCCGCTCCCTGCCGGGCTCTTCTCCGCCGCCGAAGTACGCGAGCTCGACCGTCGAGCCATCGAGCACTTCGACCTGCCGGGGTACGAACTCATGACTCGCGCGGGTCACGCGACGCTCAATGCGCTGCGCCTGCGGTGGCCGGATGCACGCTCACTCGTGGTGCTGTGCGGGCCGGGCAACAATGGCGGCGACGGTTACGTGGTTGCGCGCATCGCCCGCGCACAGGGGCTCAGGGTTCACGTCGTTGCCATTGCGGATCCCTCCGGTCTGCGCGGAGACGCCCGGCGCGCGCATGACGAATTCATCGCAGCGGGCGGGCAACTCGAGGCGTGGCACCCGCCGCTGGTTCGCGCCGGCGACGTCATCGTCGATGCGATCTTCGGCACCGGACTCGCGCGTGAAGTTACCGGACTGCCGGCGGAATGCATCCAGGCCACCAACGAGGCGAATCGTCCGGTCGTCGCCGTCGACATTCCTTCGGGGCTGCATGCCGATACCGGCCACGTGCTTGGGTCTGCGGTGCGTGCCGATCTGACGGTCACGTTCATCGGGCGCAAGCTCGGCTGCTACCTCGGCGCCGGGCCGGACCATGCGGGAACGATCGTGTTCGATGATCTCGAGGTGCCGTTGGGTGCCTATGCAGCATCGACGCCCGGTTTGAAACTGCTCGATGAAAAGGCCGTGCAGGCTGCGCTGCCCGTGCGTGGACGCACGGCGCACAAGGGACGTCACGGACACGTGCTCGTCATTGGCGGAGCCGCCGGCATGGGTGGCGCGGTGCGACTGGCCGGAGAGGCATCGCTGCGCGCGGGAGCGGGCCTCGTCACGGTGGCAGCGCATCCGCAAAGCCTCGGTGCGCTCGTGTCACGACCGGAACTGATGTCGCTCGCCATCGGCGGCTTTGGCGACATCGAGCGCGCCCTCGAGCGCGCAACGGTGCTCGCCCTTGGACCGGGACTCGGCCAATCGCCGTGGGCGATGGAGATCTTTGGTGCGGCGCTCGCGGCTCAGAAGCCGGTCGTCGTCGATGCCGATGCGCTGAACCTCCTGGCGCTCAATCCGCAGAGGTGCGAGCACTGGGTGCTCACGCCGCACCCCGGCGAGGCAGCGCGCCTGCTGGGCGTCCACACGGATGACATCCAGCGCGATCGTCTCTCGGCCGCCGCCGCCTTGCAGGAACGTTACGGCGGCGTGGTCGTGCTCAAAGGTGCGGGCTCGATCGTCCAGGTGCACGCAGGCGACGGTTGGCTCTGCGATCGTGGCAACCCAGGCATGGCAGTGGCCGGCATGGGCGACGTGCTTACGGGTGTGATCGCGGGCATCGCCGCGCAGTGTGGCGACCTCGCGCTTGCCGCGAAAGCCGGTGTGTTCGTCCACGCCTGCGCCGGCGATCGCGCGGCGGCGGCAGGTGAGCGAGGGCTGCTGGCGACCGACGTCATCGACGAGGTGCGCGCTTGCGTGAATCCGCGGTGACGACCGAGTACGTCGCCCACGGTGCCGACGAGATGCGCGCGTTCGGTGCCCGTCTCGCGCGGGCGCTGCTCGAAGCGCCTGCGAACGGGTCGTTGCTGGTAACGCTCTCCGGCGACCTCGGGGCCGGCAAGACGACGCTGGTGGGCGGCTTGTTGGCGGAGCTAGGGCACGTCGGGCCGGTGCGCAGCCCCACGTACACGTTGCTCGAACCGTACCGCCTGCAGGGGCGCGACATCACGCACTGCGACCTGTACCGGCTGCGTCACTCCGACGAACTCGATGACCTCGGTCTGCGCGATCTGCAGGGCCCGGGCTCGGTGCTGCTGGTGGAGTGGCCGGAGAAGGCGGATGGGCGCCTGGGTGCCACAGATCTGGCGTTGACGCTGGACTATGCCGGTCCGGATGCGCGCAAGCTGGTTGTGGCGGCGCACACACCGGCGGGTCAGGCCGTAGCCCAGCGGCTCTGACGGCACGTGATAAACCTTCCGTATCTATATAATTTTATTGAATTATCTGCCGTCGACGCGGTAGATTACGCGCCATGCTGAAGCCCGGACTCCGCTCGACCGCTTTGCGACTCGCCTGGTTGGCGTTGTCGCTGGCCTGGTTGCCGGCGTGGGCGGGGCCCGCGCGCGTCACCGACGTCAGGCTGTGGTCCGGTCCCGAAGGCACACGCCTCGTGATCGAATTGTCGGCGCTGGTCGAATACGACGTCTTCGCGCTCGACAACCCGGACCGTATCGTCGTCGATCTCGCCAACACCACGCTGCCGGCGGATGAAACGCTGCCGCCGGGGCAGGGGCCGGTCAAGTCGTTGCGTTCGGGTCCGCAGCAAGGGCAGGGACTGCGCTTCGTGCTCGACGTGACCGAGCCGCTGAAGCCGCGCAGTTTCGTCGTCGGTCCCGACGGCAGCGCCGGCAATCGCATCGTGGTCGAGCTGCCAGGCAAGCCTGCCACCGTCGCTGCGCCGATGAATGCCGCACGCACTGCGCCCACGGGCAACGAAGTGCTCGCCATGGCCGCCGACACGTCGCGCGCAGTGGCCGCGCCCGCGGTGCCGAAGATTACCGAGTCGAGTCCGTTGCCGGTCAAGGTGGCAAGTTCGACGTTCAAGGGTCGCGACCTGGTGATCGCAATCGATGCGGGCCACGGCGGACAGGACCCCGGCGCGATCGGCCGTGGCGGCACGCGTGAGAAAGACGTCACGCTCGCGATCGCGCGCAAGCTCGCGGCGGAAATCGATGCCGAGGAAGGCATGAAGGCCGTCCTGATCCGTGACGGCGATTACTTCATCACGCTCGGTGGCCGCACGCGCAAGGCGCGCCAACTGGGCGCCGACATGTTCATCTCGATCCACGCGGATTCGGTGGGTAACCGCGACGTGAGCGGCTCGTCGGTCTACGTGCTGTCGCTGCGCGGCGCCAGCGACGAAGCGGCGAAGTGGCTCGCGGACTCTGAAAACGCGGCCGACCTGAAGGGCGGCGTCTCGCTCGAAGACAGCAGCGACGTGCTGGCTTCGGTGCTGCTCGACGTGACGCAGAAGGAATCGATCAGCGACAGCGTCGAAGCGGCCGACAGCGTCCTGACCGCGCTGCGCGGCGTGGGCAATACCCATGGGACGCCGCGTGTCCGGCACGCGGGCTTCATCGTGCTGAAGTCGCCGGACATTCCTTCGATGCTGGTCGAGACTGCCTTTATCTCGAACGCGACCGACGAGCGGCGCCTGCGCGATCCCGGTCACCAGTCACGCATTGCCGCGGCCGTGCGCAAGGGCGTGCGCAACTACTGGTACGACAACCCGCCGCCCGGCTCGAAACTCGCAGCCATCGTGGCCGCACAGCGAGGCGGCATGGCGGACAGCGGTACGGCTGTCGCAGGACGCTGATTCCCGTCGCTTTGCTATGCTCGCGCACCCGGCGCGAGCCGCCATGACTCTCCTGCCATCCATGACGATCCGGGTCCTGCCCGAGCAACTCGTTCACCAGATCGCTGCCGGCGAGGTCGTCGAGCGACCAGCCTCCGTGATCAAGGAGCTGGTCGAGAACAGCCTCGATGCCGGCGCGCTGGCGATCGACATCGAGGTGGAGAAGGGTGGCGCCGAGCTCTGTCGTGTGCGGGACGATGGCACGGGGATTGCCGCGGACGAACTGCTGCTCGCCCTGGCCCGCCACGCCACCAGCAAGATCGGCAGCATCGATGACCTCGAGGCAGTGCGCACGCTGGGTTTCCGCGGCGAGGCGCTGCCGAGCATTGCGTCCGTGTCGCGCATGCGCATGATCTCGCGTCCGCGCGATGCCGGGACGGCGCACATGGTTGCCGCCGTCGACGGTGCCCTGACGGGCCCCGCACCGCACCCGCATCCGCACGGCACCACGGTCGAAGTCCGTGACCTGTTCTTCAACGTGCCCGCGCGGCGCAAGTTCCTGCGCTCCGAGCGCACGGAGCTGTCGCAGATCGAGCGGCTCGTGGAACGGCTCGCGCTCAGCCGCTTCGACGTCGGCTTCCGGCTCTCATCCGCGCGCAAGGTGCTCGCCGATCATCCGCCGGCGCGCGACGAGCGCTCGCGCGATGCCCGTGTCGCGGCAATGCTGGGCGAGGACTTCATCGCCAACGCGATGAAGCTCGACCACGAAGGGTCAGGCCTGCGCCTGCACGGCTGGTTCTGCCTGCCGACGTACGCGCGCAGCCAGGCCGACCAGCAGTATTTCTTCCTCAATGGCCGGCCGCTGCGCGACAAGCTCATCGCGAGCGCAGTGCGGCTCGCGTATCGCGACGTGCTCTTTCATGGCCGCCATCCCGCGTATGTGTTGTTCCTCGAGATGGATCCCACGCGCGTTGACGTGAATGCGCACCCGCAGAAACTCGAAGTGCGTTTCCGCGAGCCCGGCCTGATCCACGACTTCCTGTTCCGTACGCTCGAGCGAGCGCTCGCCGAAACGCGGCCGACTCAGTCTGCCTCCTCCTCGATTCCAGCCGCTCGCGCAGACTGGTCACTTCCCCTTCCGACCAACCCCTATCCCCTAACCCCTAACCCCTCGTCGGCGGCCGGACAGCAGGTCTCCGCGACGGACCTGTATGGTCGCCTTGACGGAGTGCGCGAGTTCGCAGCATCGGACGCCGCCGCCGCGCCGGCCGCCGAACATCCTCTCGGCTACGCCATCGCGCAACTGCACGGCGTCTACATCCTGGCGCAGGCGCAGGGCGGCCTCGTTCTCGTCGACATGCATGCCGCACACGAGCGCACGACGTATGAACGACTGAAGGCGTCCATGCAGTCCGACCGCTTGCCGGCGCAACCGCTGCTCGTGCCGATCGCGGTGCAGGTTGCGGTCGCCGACGCCGACGCGGCGGAGTCGCATGCCGAGCTGTTCTCGAGCCTCGGACTCGACGTCGACCGCAGCGGGCCCGCGCAACTGCTGGTGCGGTCGGCGCCGGCGCTGTTGCCCAACATCGACCCGGCCACGCTGCTCAAGGACATGATTGCGGACCTGCGCGAGCAGGGGCGGGCCTCGACGTCGGCGGCATTCGACCGGGCCCTTGGCACCATGGCGTGCCACCAGGCCGTTCGCGCCAACCGCCGGCTGACCATCACCGAGATGAATGCGCTGCTCCGTGAAATGGAGCAGACCGTGCGCAGCGACCAGTGCGTGCACGGCCGTCCCACCTGGTCGTTCGTCAGCATGGACGACCTCGATCGACTTTTCCTGCGCGGAAGATGAACACCACGTTGAACGACATCGATGAAGCGCCGGACGCCGTCTGCCTGATGGGGCCGACCTGCACGGGCAAGACCGCGCTCGCTCTGCAGCTGGCCCGGCGCTTTCCGCTCGAGATCGTCAGCGTCGATTCGGCGCTGGTCTATCGCGGCATGGACATCGGCACGTCGAAACCGTCCGCGGCCGAACGCGCGGCCGTGCCGCATCACCTCATCGACATCTGCGACCCGTCGGATCCGTATTCCGCCGGACGGTTCCTGCGCGACGCACTCCAGTGCATCGACGAGATTCGCGCCCGGGGCAGGGTGCCGCTGCTGGTCGGCGGCACCATGCTCTACTACCGCGCCCTCACGCACGGCCTTGCGCCGCTCCCTGAAGCCGATCCGCAGGTGCGGGCCGCCCTCGACCTGGTGGCGCAGGCGACCGGCTGGCCTGCCATGCATGCCGAACTCGCGGAACGCGACCCCGTTGCGGCGAGCAGGATCCAGCCCGCCGATGCCCAACGGATCCAGCGGGCGCTCGAAGTCCTGCAGATCACCGGGGAACGCCTGTCGGACCTGCAGCAGCAGTCGGAGCCGCCAGCTGTCCGTCTCGCCCGGTTCGCCCTGATGCCCGTTTCGCGGCCGGAGCTCTATGTCCGGATCAATTCGCGTTTCGACCAGATGGTCGAGGCCGGGTTGGTGGACGAAGTCCGGGCGCTGCAGGCCCGGGGTGACCTCGACCCGGACCTGCCCAGCCTGCGGGCCGTCGGGTACCGGCAGATCTGGCGGCATCTCGCCGGCGAGTGCAGCCTGGAGGACGCCGTGGCGGCTGCGCGACAGGCCACGCGCAACCTGGCTAAACGGCAGCTGACGTGGCTGCGTGGCGATCCGGCGATTGCGTGGGTGCCATCCCTTGCAGAATGCGATCTCGTCCCGATATCCGACGCTGTGACAAGCGCGGCCGGGAAAATCGGCGCGAAGTCCCTGTGCTAGACTGGCCTCGTTCTTGCTGGGTCCCCGGAGCACTCAGACGGGCCGTTTCACGGAAGAAGCTGTGCAGGAACGAACGGCACCCGAGAAAAAAAAGGAGACGATAACAATGGCCAAGGGCCAGTCCCTTCAGGATCCATTCCTGAACGCACTTCGTAAGGAGCGCATTCCCGTATCCATCTATCTGGTCAACGGCATCAAGCTGCAGGGCCAGATCGACTCGTTCGACCAGTTCGTGGTCCTGCTGCGCAACAGCGTGAGCCAGATGGTCTACAAGCACGCCATCTCGACGGTGGTGCCGGCCCGTAACGTGCGCCTGCCTGCGGGCGACGACGACCTGCCGCCGCTCGAGGACGCCCCGGCGGGCTGAGCCGTCCGGGCGAGGGCAAGGATCATTGTTTGAAAGGCCGGCCAGCGGCGAACGCGCGATCCTAGTCTGTGTGGGGCTCGGTCGAGCCCCTGAACCCGACCGTGTGGAAGAGTTCGGCGCGCTTGCGCGTTCGGCGGGCGCGCAGGTGCTCGAAGTGCTGGCGCCCACCCGCAAGTCGCCCGATCCGCGATATTTCATCGGCTCCGGCAAAGTCGAGGAACTCCGGGCGCGGGTCGAGGCGCTGGCAGCCGACCTCGTCGTGATTGACGGCGCGTTGAGCCCCAGCCAGGAACGCAACCTCGAAAAAGAACTGAAGTGCCGCGTGCTCGACCGCAGCGGACTGATCCTCGACATCTTCGCGCAACGCGCGCGCACGTTCGAAGGCAAGCTGCAGGTCGAACTCGCGCAGCTCGAGCACATGTCCACGCGCCTGGTGCGTGGATGGACCCACCTCGACAGCCAGCGCGGCGGCGGCATCGGCCTGCGCGGACCGGGTGAAACCCAGCTCGAAACCGACCGCCGCCTGATCGGCAAGCGCATCAAGACCCTCAACGACCGCATCGAGAAAGTGCTGCAGCAGCGTGAGACCACGCGGCAGGAGCGCAAGCGGCAGGAAGTGCCGACGATCGCGCTCGTCGGTTACACCAACGCGGGCAAGTCGACGCTGTTCAATCGCCTGACGCGCTCCGACGCGTACGCGGCCGACCAGCTGTTCGCGACCCTCGATCCCACGGTGCGCCGGCTGCACCTGGCGCCGGGCCTCGAGACGGCGCTCGCCGATACGGTCGGATTCGTGCGCGACCTGCCGCACGAGCTCGTCGCGGCGTTCCGTTCGACGTTGCAGGAAGCGCGCGAAGCCGACTTGCTGCTGCACGTGATCGACGCCTCCGATCCCGAGCGCAACGACCGGATCGCCCAGGTCGACGAAGTGCTCGAGTCCATCGGCGCGCAGGACGTGCCGCAGATCGCGGTCTACAACAAGATCGACCGCACGGGCGAACCGCCGCGTTCGGAAACGAGCGAAGGCGGCCTGATCGACCGGGTCTGGCTCTCTGCGCACAGCGGCCAGGGGCTCGAGCTGCTGCTGCAGGCGCTGCATCAAAGGCTGGGCGCGGACCTTTTCCGGGGCACCCTGCGGATCCCGCCGCGGGCCGGGCGCGCCAGGGCCCGGCTCTTCGCCGCGGGCGCCGTCATTTCGCACAAGACCCTCGACGACGGTGTCGTCGAAGCCGAGATCAGCCTCCGCCGGCAGGACCTCGAACGAATCTGCCGCGAGGACGGGATCGAACTGCCAACGGCAAACGCGCCTTGTGCCGACGAGGGGCGGTTTCTACAATCCAACGACTCTTTGGCGACCCGGGGTGCGGCTTGACGGCCGATGCTCGCGAAAAGCGCCTGGGATTCGCCCTTAAGTCCCTGAAACTCAAAGCATCCGGAGCACTCCCACCCATGGCCTGGAACGACCCGGGCAAGAATCGCAATCCCTGGGGCAACCGCCCCGACAAGGGAGCGGCCGACCTTGACGAGGCCCTGCGCAACTTGCAACGCAAACTGTCCCAGATATTCGGGGGCAACGGTGGTGGCGACGACGGCGGCCGTGGCGAAGGCCGTGGCGGCGGAATCGGCGGCGGCAGCAGCAATGCCATGCGCGGTTTTGGCTTCAGCACGGTCGCGCTCGTGCTCGTGGGCATCTGGGCGCTGACCGGCTTCTACGTCGTCGACGCCGCCGAACGCGGCGTGGTCACGCGGTTCGGCCAGTACGTTTCGGCGACGGAGCCGGGCCTGCGCTGGCACATCCCGTGGCCGATCGAGACGCGACAGATCGTCAACGTCGAGACCGTCGAAGGCGTGAGCGACCAGACGCGCATGCTCACGGCGGACGAAAACCTCGTCGACATCAACATTGCCGTGCAGTACCGGCGTGCGGAGCCGGTGGCCTACGCTTTCAACGTGCGCGATCCCGAACAGACGCTGAAGGAAGTCGCCGAGAGCGCCATTCGCGAAATCGTCGGCCGCAGCGAGCTCGACTTCGTGCTCGAGCAGGGCCGGCAGGAAATCACGGCCAAGACCAAGGAGCTGACCCAGCGCACGCTCGATGCCTACAAGACGGGGATCGAGGTGACGACGGTCAACCTGCAGGGCGTCAGCGTGCCGGAGCAGGTGCAGAGTTCGCAGCGCGACGCCATCAAGGCGCGCGAAGACCGCGAGCGCCTCGCGCTCGAGGCGCAGGCCTACGCCAACGACATCCTGCCGAAGGCCAAGGGTTCGGCCGCGCGCCAGTCGGAAGATGCAGCGGCCTACAAGGCGCGCATCGTTGCGGACGCGGAAGGCGAGGCCCAGCGCTTCACCCAGCTCCTGGCGAGCTACCAGCGAGCGCCCGGCGTCACGCGCCAGCGCCTGTACTTCGAAACCATGGAAGAGGTGCTCGGCAACACCAACAAGGTGCTGGTCGACACGAAAGGCACGGGCAACATGATCTACCTGCCACTCGACAAGCTCACCGAGGGCCGTACCCGCACGCTGACGCTCGACGAGCAGCGTCAGGTGGCGGCTACCGTCCAGCCGCGGGATACCGCCGCTGCTGCTGCCGCACCGGTCGAAGCCCCGCCCGAAGCGCGCCGCGAGCGGGGGACACGCTGATGCCAAACCGTGGTTACCTGCCGCTGATCCTCGTTGCCGCTGCTGCGCTGCTGTTCTCGATGGCGGCGTTCACCGTCCGCGAAACCGAGCTCGCGCTGAAGTTCCGCTTCGGCGAAATCGTGCGCGCCGACTACAAGCCCGGCCTGCATTTCATGACGCCGTTCGTGAACAACGTGGTCAAGTTCGACAGGCGGATCCTCACCGAGGATTACCCGGCCGAGCAGTTCCTGACCAGCGAAGGCAAGATCCTGCGCATCAACTTCTTCGTGAAGTGGCGCATCAGCGACGTCTCGCGGTATTACACCTCGACTTCCGGTGGCAGCGAGGAAATCGCGAACCGACGCCTCGGTGAAATCGTCAAGGACGGCATCAAGACCGTCATCGCGCGTCGCACCATCCAGCAGGTGGTAGCCGCCGACCGCAGCGAGTTCCTGGGCGAAGTGCTCAAGATCGCCGGCACCAACGTCAGTAACCTCGGCATCGCGCTGGTCGATGTGCGCGTCAAGAACATCGAGCTGCCGGAAGAGGTCAGCGAATCGGTGTTCAACCGCATGCGGCAGGACTTCGCGCGCCAGGCGGCACAGTTGCGAGCCGAGGGCTCCGCCGTGTCCGAAAGGACGCGAGCCGAGGCCGATCGCCAGCGCACCGAGATCCTGGCCAACGCCTACCGCGACGCCGAGATCATCAAGGGCCAGGGCGATGCATTGGCGGCCGACATCTATTCCAAGGCGTACGGCGCGAACCCCGATTTCTACGCGTTCCACCGCTCCATGCAGGCCTATCGACGGTCGCTCGGCAAGCAGGGCGACGTGCTCGTGATCTCGCCCGACGGTGAGTTCTTCAACTACCTGAAGGAATCCGGGCGCTGACCGCGGCGCCCGGCAAGCCCACTCGTCGATGAACTGGAGCGACCTGTGGGCGGCCTTTGCCCTGTACCTGGTGCTGGAAGGCGTCCTGCCGTTCCTGAATCCGGGGGCCGCCAAGCGGGCCCTGTCCACGATGTCGCAGCTGGACGACCGCATATTGCGCCGGATCGGCCTGGGCAGCATGATCGCAGGTTGCGTCGTGCTCTATCTGGTGCGCGGGGGCGGTTGACCGCCTTCCGGGCACTGGTCACTAATTCACAGTCACTAGTCACCTCCAAATGTCCAAGAATCTCGTCGTCATCGGCGCCCAATGGGGTGACGAAGGCAAGGGCAAGATCGTGGACCTGCTCACCGAGCGGGTCGGCACGGTCGCGCGTTTCCAGGGCGGCCACAATGCCGGCCACACGCTCGTCATCGAGGGCGCCAAGACGGTCCTGTCGTTGATCCCATCCGGCATCCTGCACCCGGGCGTGCAGTGCGTAATCGGCAACGGCGTCGTGGTCTCGCTCGAAGCCCTGTTCCGCGAAGCGGACATGCTCGTGCAGCGCGGCATCCCGGTGTACGACCGCCTCAAGGTCAGCCCGAATTGCGCGGTGATCCTGCCTTCGCACATCGCGCTCGACCGTGCGCGGGAGCGCGCGCAGGGCGTCAATGCGATCGGCACCACCGGCCGCGGCATCGGTCCTGCCTACGAAGACAAGGTCGCGCGCCGCGCCGTGCGCCTGGCCGACCTGATGCAGCGCGATCGCCTCGCGTCGCGGCTCGGCGAGATCCTCGACTTCCATAACTTCGTGCTGAGCCGCTACTTCAGCGCGGAGACGGTCGATTTCCAGCGCACGCTGGACGAGCTCGTGGCGCAGGCGGAACGCATCGAACCGCTGCTGACCGACGTGAGCGTGCTGCTGCGCAACGAGATGAAGCGCGGCACCAACCTGATGTTCGAAGGCGCGCAGGGCGCGCTGCTCGACGTCGACGTCGGCACGTATCCGTTCGTCACCTCGTCGAACACCATCGCCGGTGAGGCCGCCGTCGGCACGGGCATCGGCCCGCGCGACATCAATGCCGTGCTCGGCATCGTCAAGGCGTACACCACGCGCGTCGGCGCGGGTCCGTTCCCGACCGAACTCTTCGACGAAACGGGCGAGCACCTCTCGCGCGTCGGCCACGAATTCGGCGCCGTCACGGGCCGCGCGCGCCGTTGCGGCTGGTTCGACGCGGTCGCGATGCAGCGTGCTGTCATGCACAACAGCCTGTCGAGCCTGGGCGTGACGAAGCTCGACGTCCTCGACGGCCTCGACACGCTGCGCATCTGCACCGGCTACAGGATCGACGGCGAGATCCGCGACGAGCCGCCGCTGTTGCCGCACCGTTTCTCGGAATGCGTGCCCGTGTACGAAGAGCACAAGGGCTGGAGCGAGCCGACGCACGGCGTCACCGATTTCTCGAAGCTGCCGTCCAACGCGCGCAGCTACCTCGCACGCATGGAAGAACTCGCCGGCGTGCCGATCGACATCGTGTCGACCGGCCCGGATCGCGCGCAGACGATCGTGCTGCGGCATCCCTACGACTGAGAAGGGGTTAGGGGATAGGGGTTGGGGGTTGGTCGGAGGCGTGGGCGTCAATCATGGATGGCCACCGCACATCCAACTATCCCCTATGCCCGAATTCAGTGTCGGGACCTATGATTCTCAAGGCATCCGGCTTACGGGTCGGCAACCGCTTTTTCCCCTGACACTTCCGACTAACCCCTATCCCCCAACCCCTATCCCCTTTCTTATGAAGCCCTACGAATCCCCCTGGATGGACGACGACCTCCGCATGCTGCGCGAGGCGATTTCCCGCTACGTTGAGGCCGAGATGCTGCCGCTGGACGCGAAGTGGCGGGCGGATCATCGCGTGGACAAGGAGTCGTGGCGCAAGATCGGCGCGGCCGGATTCCTGCTGATGGACGTGCCCGCGGAATACGGCGGCGGCGGTGGCGACTTCCGTCACGAAACGCTGCTGTACGAGGAACTCAACCGGCGCGGCATTTCCGGCTTCGGCCAGGGCGTGCACAGCATCACGGCGCACTACGTGCTCAATTACGGCACCGAGGAGCAGAAGCAGCGCTGGCTGCCCCGCATGGCCCGCGGCGAGCTGATCGGTGCGATCGCGATGACCGAGCCCGGCGCAGGCTCGGACCTGAAGGGCATCCGCACGCGCGCGGTGCGCGACGGCGATCACTACGTGATCAACGGTTCCAAGATCTTCATCACCAACGGCGGCAGTGCCGACCTGCTGATGCTGGTCGTGCGCACCGACCCGAACGATCGCAGCCGCGGCCTGTCGATCCTGATGGTCGAGACCCCTGGCCTGCCGGGTTACCGCGTCGGCCGCGTGCTCGACAAGATGGGTTTCCACGCGCAGGACACGGCCGAGCTGTTCTTCGAGGACGTCCGCGTGCCCGTCGACTGCCTGCTGCAGCAGGAAGGCAAGGGCATGCACCAGCTGATGGGCGACCTGCCTTACGAGCGGTTGCTGATTGCCGTCGCCGGCGTGGCGGCGATGGAGGGCGCGCTCGAGGAGACGATCAAGTACGTCAACGAGCGGCAGGTCTTCGGCCAGCCGGTCGCGGCTTTCCAGAACACGAAGTTCAAGCTCGCCGAAGCGGCAACGCATACCCGCGTGGCGCGGGTGTTCATCGACCGTTGCATCGAGCAGCTGGTCAAGGGCGAGCTCGACACCGAAACCGCGGCGATGGCCAAGTGGTGGGTCACCGACATGCAGCAGAAAGTCATCGACGAGTGCCAGCAGCTGTTCGGCGGCTACGGCTACATGAACGAGTACATGGTCTGCCGCATGTTCGCGGATTCGCGCGTGCAGCGCATCTACGGCGGCACCAACGAGGTGATGAAGGAACTGATCTCGCGCTCGCTTTAGGGACTGGCGGATGGGGGTTGGGGGATAGTCTCAGTCGAGCCATAATGGTGCACTGCAAAACGCATGGCTCATGACCGGGGAACAACGCCCATGACCGACCGCATCGACAAATTCGGCCTTCAGGTCGCGCGTCCGCTCCACGACATGATCGAGAACGAAGCGCTGCCGTTCGCCGGCGTCGCCTCGGACACGTTCTGGAAGGGTCTTGCGGACCTGGTGCATGGCTTCGGCCCGAAGAACCGGGCCCTGCTCGCCCGCCGCGACGACCTGCAGGCGCAGATCGATGCCTGGCACCGTGTTCATCGGGGCCAGCCCATCGATGCGGTGGCCTACAGGGACTTCCTTACCGAGATCGGTTACCTCGTCCCGGAAGGCCCCGATTTCCAGATCGACACGACCAACGTCGACCCCGAGATCGCCAGCATGCCGGGGCCGCAACTCGTGGTGCCCGTCATGAACGCGCGCTACGCGCTGAACGCTGCGAATGCGCGCTGGGGCAGCCTCTACGACGCGCTGTACGGCACGGACGCGATGGGCGACCTGCCGGCGGCCGGCGGCTACAGCGCGGAGCGTGGCGCTCGCGTGATCGCGTGGGCGAAGAAGTTCCTCGATTCCGTGGCGCCGCTCGCTGCCGGCAGCCACGCCGACGCGACGTTCTATCGCGTCGTGGACGGCAAGTTGCAGATCGAGACGACCAGGGGCACGACGTCCCTGGCGAATCCATCGCTGTTCGCGGGCTATGCGGGCGACGCAGCCGCGCCCAGCGCCATCCTGCTGCAGCAGCACAGCCTGCACGTCGAAATCCACGTCGACCGCGCGAACCGCATCGGCAAGGCCGATGCCGCGGGAGTGGCCGACGTGTACCTCGAAGCGGCGATCACGACGATCATGGACTGCGAGGATTCCGTCGCGGCCGTCGATGCCGAGGACAAGGCGCACGCCTACCGCAACTGGCTCGGCCTGATGCGTGGCGACCTCGTCGAAAAGGTGGAAAAGGGCGGCAAGACCTTCGATCGCGCCATGAACGCGGATCGCCGGTACCTCACCCCGGACGGCAAGCCGCTCGCGCTGAAGGGCCGCTCGCTGATGCTGGTCCGCAACGTCGGCCACCTGATGACGAACCCGGCCGTGCTCGACCGTGACGGCAATGAAGCCTACGAAGGCCTGCTCGACGCGATGTGCACGACGCTGATCGCCATGGTCGACCTGCGCAAGACTCATGGTGTGCGCAACTCGACGCACGGCTCGGTCTACGTCGTGAAGCCGAAGATGCACGGGCCTGACGAGGTCGCGTTCGCCGATGCGATCTTTACGCATGTCGAGCAGGTGCTCGGCCTGCCGCGCTATACGGTGAAGCTCGGCATCATGGACGAGGAGCGCCGCACGACGGTCAACCTGAAGGAATGCATTCGTGCGGCCAGGTCGCGGGTCGCGTTCATCAACACCGGCTTCCTCGATCGCACGGGCGACGAGATCCACACGTCGATGGAAGCCGGCCCGATGGTGCGCAAAGCCGACATGAAGACGCAGGCCTGGATCACGTCGTACGAATTGTCGAACGTCGAAATCGGTCTCGCGTGCGGCTTGCCGGGCAAGGCGCAGGTCGGCAAGGGCATGTGGGCCATGCCGGACCTGATGCACGGCATGCTCGAGCAGAAGATCGGTCACCTGCAGGCGGGCGCGACGTGTGCCTGGGTGCCGAGCCCGACGGCGGCGACGTTGCATGCCACGCACTACCACGCGTACGACGTGAAGGCGCGGCAGGCGGAGTTGGCCAAGGCGGGGCGTGCAGATCGACTGACGGGAATCCTCACGATCCCGCTCGCGTCCGACACGAACTGGTCAGCGGCCGAGATCAACGCCGAGATCGAGAACAACGCGCAGGGCATCCTCGGCTACGTCGTGCGCTGGATCGACCAGGGCGTCGGCTGCTCGAAGGTGCCGGACATCAACGACGTCGGCCTGATGGAAGACCGCGCGACGTGCCGCATCTCCTCGCAGCACATCGCCAACTGGCTGCATCACGGCATCGTTTCGCGCGAGCAGGTGCTGGACGTGATGAAGCGCATGGCGGCGGTGGTCGACCAGCAGAACGCCGGCGATCCGCTGTACAAGCCGATGGCGCCGGGCTACGACGGCGAGGCGTTCAAGGCGGCGTGTGACCTCGTATTCCTCGGCACGAAGCAGCCGTCCGGGTACACCGAGCCGCTGCTGCACGCGCATCGGCTGGTCGTGAAGCGCCACGCGACGCGCTAGGCAAGGCAGATACGCGCGCGATGGAGCTATGCGGCGTATTCGGTACGTCTCCCGCGCCTTGGAAAGGCAGACACGCGGCGCGGAGACGTACCGAATCCACCACCTGCACCACCGCGCCTGAGTAACCTTGCCGCGCTGCGACAAGGCGCACGGCGTACGCAGCCTCAGCGCGCGACCTTTCCAGTTCTGGACCCTATCCGGTTACTTGCGCCGTGCGGATCGGCGGGCGTGGGCTGATGGCCGCATCTGCATGCACTCGTTCACGCCCGGCGAGACGCTCAGGCGCCGCCTCGCCAGCGGCGGATCCGGGGCCTTTTCCAGAGCGCGTGTCTGCCTTTCCAAGCTCTGGAAGAGGCCCCGGATCCGCCGCAGGAGCAGCGGCGACCTGCAACGCGCACGTCGATCAGCGCTGCAGCCACTCCGCCACGAAGTCCGGCAGGTCGGTGGACACCTTCGACTCGAATTTCGGCGCGCGCTTCTCGAGGAACGCACGCACGCCTTCCGCGCCGTCGTGCTGGCTCAGGTGCCACATCGCCAGCGAATCGACGCGGTGCGCCTCGAGGGGATGCGACTGCGCGCCGTTGCGGTAGATCATCTGTCGCGCGAGCGCGGCCGCCACCGGCGAGCGATTGTCGATGAACTTGTGCGCGAGCTTGCGCGCTTCATCGAGCAGCTGATCGGCCGGCACCGCGGCCTTGAGCAACCCGGCACGAACGCCTTCAGCGGCGTCGAAAGGTTCAGCCGAGTAGACCCATTCCAGTGCCTGCGGGATGCCGACCAGCCGCGGCAGGAACCAGCTCGAGCAAGCCTCCGGCACGATGCCGAGACGGCCGAACACGAAGCCGATCTTCGCGCCCTCGGCGGCGAGCCTGATGTCCATGGGCAAGGTCATGGTGGCGCCGATGCCCACCGCAGCACCGTTGATGGCGCCGATCACCGGCTTCATGCACTCGTAGATGGCGAGTACGACGCGCCCGCCGGTGTCGCGAACGCCGCGCAGGATCGCGGGGTCGTCGAGCTTGTCGTGCATGTCCGCGAGGGTGGGGTGCAGCGTTTCGTCGAGACCGAACACGTTGCCGGTCGCGGCGAGATCCATTCCCGCGCAGAACGCGCGTCCGGCTCCCGTCACGACGATCGCCCCGACCTGGTCGTCCGCGCTGGCGCGACGGAACGCGTGCTCGAGTTCGTCGGCCATCGTGACCGTGAAGGCGTTCAGGCGCTCCGGCCGGTTGAGCGTGAGCGTGAGGACACGGTCGGTCACCGTGTAATCGATGGTCGTGTAGGTCATGGCGGTGCGCGTTTCAGCCCGGGGCAGGCACGCCATTGTAGTCGGTGCCAACGCCGCTTCGCGCCGCCGAAATACCAACGGGAACAGGTAGTTGAGGCGGGGGAATGCTAAAGTAAGGCGGAAAACAGGAGCCGTGCTCCCGCTTTCGGCGCGAAACAGGGGACTGTCCCCTGTTTCGGAAGTGGTGCCCAGGAGAGGACTCGAACCTCCACGGTGTTACCCGCTAGTACCTGAAACTAGTGCGTCTACCAATTCCGCCACCTGGGCTTAGGTCGCGGCAGGGCCCCGGGGGCCGTGCTGGAAGGTGGCGCAATTTACTGGCGGCCCCCCGGACTGTCAATGTAAGGAACGATGCGTAGAGAAAGAAACAGGCGCGGTTCAGCCAAGGCCCCGCGCGATAACACGACGCAACCGCGCAGCCGTGCTGCCGCGCGCGCGCCCCAATCCCCTGAATCCGCAGTCATTAACGTCTTGCGCAAGGCGGCCCGGCCGCTGCGTCTCGACGAAGTTGCGGCGGAATTCGGTCCGGCCGGCGCGGTGCAGGCCGAGCAGGACCTTGCGCAACTGGTGAAGCGCGGCGAGGTGATGCTGAATCGCCGCGGCCAGTATTGCCTGCGCGAACAGATTGCAGGCATGGTGGTGGGCACCGTGCAGGGTGCGCGCAATGGCGATGGCCAGCTGCTGCCCGACGACGGCTCCGCGGCCATCTACCTGCCCGCGGCGCAGATGCGCGAGGTCATGCACGGTGACCGGCTCGCCGTGCGCATCGAGGCGACGCGCTTCCGTGGCAAGGCCCAGGGCACGATCATCGAAGTGCTCGAGCGCCGCACGAAGGAAGTGGTGGGCCGCCTGCACATCGAATCGGGCGTGGCGTACCTGACTCCTGACAACGCGCGCATCCCGCATCGCGTGCTGGTCCCGAGCCAGCAACTCGGCGCGGCCGTGGACGGCCAGATCGTGATGGTCGAACTCACCCATCAGCCTTCGCGGACGTCGGGCCCGGTCGGTCGCGTTTCCCGGATTCTCGGCGACCACGGCGCGCCCGGCATGGAAACCGAGATCGCCATTCACTCGCACAGCCTGCCGTGCGAATTCCCCGCAGCCGTCGTGGCTGAGGCCGAAGCCTTCGGCACCCTCATTCCGCAGGACGCCATCGCCGGTCGTGAAGACCTGCGCCACATGGAACTCGTCACGATCGACGGCGAAGACGCGCGGGATTTCGACGATGCGGTCTGGTGCGAACGCAAGAACGGCGGCTGGCGCGTGGTCGTCGCGATCGCGGACGTCGCGCATTACGTGCGGCCGGGCAACCCGCTCGACGTCGAAGCGCGCGAGCGCGGCACGTCCGTGTATTTTCCGAACCGCGTGTTGCCGATGCTGCCCGAAGCGCTGTCGAACGGCCTGTGCTCGCTCAAGCCGGACGAAGACCGCCTGTGCCTCTGCTGCGAGCTGCGCGTCGGCGAGGATGGCCGCATCACGCGCTCGCGCTTCTTCGAGGGCGTGATGCGCTCCGTCGCGCGGCTCACCTACCGTGACGTGGGCGAGTTCCTCGAGAAGCCTGCCGCGAAGCATCCGCCGAAACTCGAGCACCTGCGCGAGCGGCTGCTGGCATTGCACGGCGTGTACAAGTCGTTCATCCGTGCGCGGTCGGGACGCGGCGCGCTCGAACTCGACACGCCCGAGCTCAAGCTCAAGTTCGACGAGCAGGGCAAGGTCGCGGCGCTGGTCGAATACCCGCGCAACGATGCGCACCGCCTGATCGAGGAATGCATGATCGCGGCGAACGTCGCGGCGGCGCGGTTCCTCGATCGCTACAAGGTGCCCACGCTCTATCGCGTGCATGGCCTGCCGGAACTCGACCGGCTGGAAACCCTGCGCACGTTCCTGCGCGAGTTCGGGCTCTGGCTGCCGCCGCCCGACGAGGTGACGCCGGATCACCTGCGCGACCTGCTGCAGAAGATCGGCGACCGGCCCGACGCAGGACTCATCTCGACGGCCGTGATTCGCACGATGCCGCAGGCGGTGTACCAGCCCGGCAACATCGGGCACTTCGGGCTCGCGCTCGAGCATTACGCGCACTTCACCTCGCCGATCCGTCGCTATCCCGACCTCGTGGTCCATCGCGGCATCCGGCAGGTCCTGCGCGAAGGCGATCCGCAGGAACTCATCGAGTGGCACGGCCAGTTCCCGGTGCTGGGGCAGGATTGCTCGTTCCGCGAGCGCCGCGCGGACGAGGCCACCCGCAGCGCCGTGGCGTGGCTCAAGTGCTTCTACATGCAGGATCGCATCGGCGAAGAGTTCGACGGCATCGTCTCGGGCGTCGTCGATTTTGGCCTCTTCGTGCAGCTCGACGGCCTGCAGGTGGACGGGTTGCTGCACGTCTCCGCGCTCGGTGCGGATTACTTCGGTCGCGACAGTTCGGGCTTTCGCATGATCGGCCGCAGCTCGGGCAAGATCTTCAGGCTCGGCGACCGGCTGCGGGTGCGCGTGACGAACGTCTCGCTCGACGACCGGCGCGTGGATTTCGAACTCGCCGGTGAGATGGAAACACCGCGCAGGCCGACGGCCGGCCGCTTCCAGCGCCAGGGCGGCGGCCGGAGGCGTCGCTGATGCCGCGCCGGCACGATCCGCGTGATGCGCGCCGCGGTGGCGGGCAAGACCGTCGATCACCTGGCGCGGGTGGTCGTGCACGCGATGCGCGCGGTGCATCGTCGGGTGCGCAGTCCGCGGCCAACGTCGCGTACGGCATTCACTCGGTGAGAGTGCTGCTGCAGCGTGCTCCGCAACGCGTGCGCCAGCTCTGGCTCTCGTCGTCGCGTGATTCTGCGTCGCGCCTGCAGGAACTGCGCGCGCTGGCCGGGCAGGCGGCGATTGCCGTCGTCGATGCCGACGACTCCCAGCTCGACAAGCTTGCCGACGGCGAGCGACACCAGGGCGTGATCGTCGAACTGGCGCCGCGCGCGGGCGACCCGGAAACGCAGCTCGAAGAGGCGCTCGAAGCGATCGGCGACGCGCCGCCGTTGCTGCTCGTGCTCGACGGGGTGACCGACCCGCACAACCTCGGCGCGTGCCTGCGCAGCGCGGACGCCGCCGGCGTGGCGGCGGTGATCGTGCCGCGGGATCGGGCCGCCGGATTGACGCCCGTCGTGCGCAAGGTGGCCGCGGGTGCCGCCGAGACCGTCCCGCTCGTGCAGGTCGTGAACCTGGCCCGCACGCTGCGTGAACTCAAGGAGCGGGGCGTGTGGCTCGTCGGCACGTCGGACGACGCTGCCCGCACGCTCTACGACGTCGACCTCAGCGGTCCCACCGCGCTGGTCCTGGGGTCGGAGGGGGAGGGCATGCGTCGCCTCACCCGCGAGGCCTGCGACGAGCTGGTGGCAATCCCGATGGCCGGCGCGGTCGAAAGCCTCAACGTGTCGGTGGCCACCGGCGTCGCGCTGTTCGAGGCGGTCCGGCAACGCCGCAGGGGTTAGGGAGGGGTTAGGGGTTAGGGGTTAGTCGGAGGAGCAGGTGAGCCGGATGCCGCAGCTGCTACTCCGACTAACCCCTAACCCCTAACCCCTAACCCCTCCCGCACCCCTATCCCCTAACCCCTTCCTCGGCTACAATGCGCGGCTCCGTGCAGCCCTCCGGGATCGCGCGGTTGTTCCAACTCCTTGTCGCACCTGCCTTTTTGGTCCAGGGCGACATCATTCCGTAAGGAGAATGAGTCGATGCGTCATTACGAAATCGTATTCCTGGTCCACCCGGATCAGAGCGAGCAGGTCCCGGCCATGGTCGAGCGCTATCGCGGGATCATCACCGCGGCCGGCGGTTCGATCCACCGTTTCGAGGACTGGGGCCGCCGCCAGCTCGCGTTCCCGATCGCCAAGGTGCACAAGGCGCACTACGTCCTGATGAACATCGAGTGTGACAAAGCCACGCTCGACGAACTGACGGGCAGCTTCCGCTTCAGCGACGCCGTCATCCGCAACATGGTCATCGCCATGCCGGCTGCCGTGACGGAGCCGTCGCCGATGGCCCGCGCCGAAGAAGAAGGCGCGCCGCGCAGCGATGAAGGCCCCATCGGCACCGGGGACAGCGAAGAGGCCGTCGGCGCGGGTTGAGCCCCCGCCAACGCTTCGTCGCGCACTGCTGCTGCACTGATCAACACATTTACCGGGTGACACCACATGGCACGTTTTTTCCGTCGCCGTAAGTTCTGCAAATTCACGGCCGAAGGCGTCGAGCGGATCGATTACAAGGATCTCGCCACGCTGAAGGGCTACATCACCGAGACGGGCAAGATCGTCCCGAGCCGCATTACCGGCACGCGGTCGAACTACCAGCGCCAGCTGTCGCTCGCGGTGAAGCGTGCGCGTTTCCTCGCGCTGCTCCCGTATACGGACCAGCACTGAGCCAGCGTTTCGTGGTTGATCCGGGCGGCCCTGTCGGGCCGTCTCCGGAGAGCGCACAACGATGAACCGATCGCTGGCACAGTGGCTTGCCGGTAATCTGGTCGGGGCCGTCCTCCTGACCGGCCTGCTGGGTTTGCTGCCGCTGCTCGGCGTCGGCGTCGCGTTCTTCCTGCCGGGTGCCGTGCCCGCACTGATCGTGCTGGTGCGCGGCGAACGGCAGGGAGTGATCGTCGCGGTCGGCGCAAGTTTGCTGCTGGCGGCGGCGATGCTGATGTTCGGGCGGCCGCTGCCGGTGGGCTTCATCTACTCAGCGTGGGTACTGGGTCCGCCGCTGCTGCTCGCGATCCTGTTGCGGCGCACCGACTCTTTGTCGCTGTGCCTGCAGGTCGCGGCCCTGGTCGGCGCGGCTTTGCTGATTGCGTTGCACGTGTCGTTCGGCGACCCGCACCAGTTCTGGGCTCCGTTCGTGCGCGACCTCGCGCAGGAAATGAAGACCCGCGGACTGCCGATGGACCTGGAGAAGGACGGGCTCGCCGACACGCTGGCCCGCACGCTCTGGGGCTGGGTTGCGGTGCTGACGATGACGCTCGCGATGTGCGCGTTGTTCCTCGCTCGCTGGTGGCAGTCGTTGCCTGAGCACGCGGGGAGCTTCGGCGCCGAGTTCCAGCAGGTCCGGCTCGGCCGGGTGCTGGGAGTCGCGGCCGGGCTGGTCATCGGCGCTTCGCTGTTCACGCAGCAGGCGCTGGTGGACGACATCGGCCGGCTGTTCCTGGGCGCGCTGGTGCTCGTCGGCCTCGCGGCCGCGCACCGGGCGGTGTCGCAGGGCAAGCTGGCGGTGGCGTGGTTGTGGGTTACGTACGCGCTGCTGGTGCTCGTCGCACCGTTCGCGGTGGTCGGGCTCGCAGCGTTGGGATTCGTGGACAACTGGCTGCGCTCGCAGCCGCCTGCGCCAAGCGCGGCGACGTGAGCGGGCCGGTGTATGGGTTGAGCCGATTGTTTTCGGACGCACAGTCAAACATTTGAAGATCGATCGATCGAGGACACTACGATGGAAGTCATCCTGATGCAGAAGGTTGCCAACCTCGGCAACATCGGCGACAAGGTCAAAGTGAAGCCGGGCTATGGCCGCAATTTCCTGCTGCCTTCGGGCAAGGCTGCGGTGGCCACTCCCGCCAACCTGAAGAAGTTCGAGGAGCGTCGCGCCGAGTTCGAAAAGCTCGCCGCCGACTCGCTGTCGAGCGCCCAGTCGCGCGCGAAGCAGCTCGAAGGCTTCAAGCTCAACCTGCAGGCGAAGGCCGGCACGGAAGGCAAGCTGTTCGGCTCGGTCGGCACGTCCGACATCGCCGAAGCGCTGACGAAGGGCGGCATCGCCATCGAGCGCGCTGAAGTGCGCCTGCCGGGCGGCCCGATCCGCCTGATCGGCGAGCACCACGTGAAGCTGCACCTGCACTCCGACGTCGAGATCGACCTTCCGGTCGTGATCACCGCCGAAGACTGATCCTCCTCGCGTCCGCGGGGAGTATCCGTCAACGATGGACCAGGAAGACAGCGGCAGCGGTTCAGGCTCCGGCGGCAGGTTCCGCCGGAAGCCACGGCCGTACGTCAGCGACGAGGCGGCGGCATTGCGCGTGCCGCCGAATTCGCTCGAAGCCGAGCAGGCGGTGCTCGGCGGCCTGCTGCTCGACAACAGCACCTGGGATTCCATCGCCGACCGGCTGCGTGCCGAGGACTTCTACCGGCGCGACCACCAGCTGATCTTCGCCGCGATCCTCGACCTGTCGCAGAAAGGCGAGCCGAGCGACGCCGTCACGCTGGCGGAACGCCTCGCGAGCACGGGGCTGGCCGACGAGACCGGCGGCCTCGCGTACCTCGCGGGCCTCGCGCGCGACACGCCCACCGCCGAGAACATCCGCGCCTATGCGGACATCGTGCGCGAGCGTTCGCTGCTGCGGCAGCTGATCCGCGTCAGCGGCGAAATCGCCGGCAGCGCCTACGAGAACGAAGGCAAGCCGGCCGCCGAACTGGTCGACGAGGCCGAGCGCCGCATTTTCCAGATCGCGGAGAAAGGCCGGAAACTGGGCTCCGGCTTCGTGCCGGTGCGCGAGGTGCTCGGGGCCACGATCGATCGCCTCGACCTGCTGCACGCGTCGCAGGGACAGCTCACGGGCCTGAGCTCGGGCTATGCCGAACTCGACAAGATGACCGCGGGCCTGCAGCCGGGCGATCTCGTCATCGTCGCGGGCCGCCCGTCGATGGGCAAGACGACGTTCGCGCTCAACATCGCCGAGAACGCGGCGATCGCGCACAACAAGCCGGTCGCGATCTTCTCGATGGAAATGTCGCGCGAACAGCTGGCCTTCCGCATGATCTCGTCGCTCGGCCGCGTCGACCAGGGCCACATGCGCACGGGCAACTTCGGCGACGAAGACTGGGCCCGCATCAACAGCGCGATCGCGCAGATGAAGTCGGCGCCGATCTACATCGACGACAGCGGCTCGCTCACGCCGACGGAAGTGCGTGCCCGCGCGCGCCGCCTTGCCCGCGACTGCGAAAAGCAGGGCGGCCTCGGCCTGATCGTCATCGACTACCTGCAGCTGATGCAGGTGGCGGGCAACAAGGAAAACCGCGCGACCGAAATCTCCGAGATCTCGCGTTCGATCAAGGCGCTGGCAAAGGAATTGCGCGTGCCCGTGATTGCGCTGTCGCAGCTCAACCGCAGCGTCGAACAGCGCCAGGACAAGAAGCCGGTGATGTCGGACCTGCGCGAATCGGGCGCGATCGAGCAGGACGCGGACCTGATCATGATGATCTACCGCGAGGAAGTGTACGAACCCGACACGCCGCGCAAGGGTATCGCCGACATCATCATCACCAAGCAGCGCAACGGCCCCACGGGCGAAGTGCACCTGACGTTCCTCGGCAAGTACACCCGCTTCGAGAACCTCGCGCACGGCGACTACGGCGATTACGGCGGCTGAGGCCGGGACTCGCCGTGCAGAGCCAGAGCCTGATTCGCGCGGTCGTCGATGCGGCCGCATTGCGCCACAATCTCCGCCAGGCCCGGCGCGTGGCGCCCGACAGCCGCGTCATGGCGGTGATCAAGGCCAACGCCTACGGTCACGGCCTCGTGCCGGCGGCGAAGGCGCTCGCGGAGGCCGATGGCTTTGCCGTCGCGCGGCTCGGCGAAGGGCTGGCGCTGCGCGCGGCTGGCCTCGCCAACCGCATCCTCCTGCTCGAAGGCGTGTTCAGCGCCGAGCAACTCGCCGCCGCCGCGCAGGCCCGGTTCGAGCTCATGGTCCACAGCTTCGAACAGCTCGAGTTGCTCGAGGCCCTGGCCGGCGACGCGCAGGTGACAGCCTGGATCAAGGTCGATTCCGGCATGAATCGCCTGGGCTTCCGGCTCGATGAATTCGGCGCGGCGTACGAACGCCTGCGCCGCAACGCGCGCGTGCATGCCGATCCCACGCTGGTCACGCACCTTGCATCCGCGGACGATCGCCGCGATACCACGACGCGGCAGCAGCTCGATGCCTTTGCTGCGGTCACCGCTGGCCTTGCAGGCGCGCGCAGCATTGCGAACAGCGCCGGCGTACTCGCCTGGCCGACTGCGCGTGCCGACTGGGTCCGTCCCGGCCTGATGCTGTATGGCGTCTCGCCGTTCCCGAGCGGGACGGGCGCGGAACTCGGCCTGCGACCGGCGATGACGCTGCGCACGGAAGTGATTGCAGTCAAGGACGTGAAGGCGGGCGAGACCGTGGGTTACGGCGGTTCGTGGACCGCAACCCGGGACACGCGCATGGCAGTGGTCGCAGCGGGTTACGGCGATGGTTACCCGCGCGGCAGCAGCTCAGGCACGCCGGTGCAGATCGGTGGCCGTCGCGCGCCACTCATCGGCCGTGTGTCGATGGACATGATCACGGTCGACGTGACGGACCTGCCGCCGGTGACCGTTGGCGATCCCGTGGTGTTGTGGGGCAGCGAGATTCCGGTGGAGGAGGTGGCCGCGCACGCGGGAGCGATCGCGTGGGACTTGCTCTGCGGCGTGAGCCAGCGCGTGCCGCTGGAGATCGGCTGAGGAACAGCCGTCCACCGCGCTTGGCACGACCTCTCCCACCGACGTGGGAGAGGCGGGCAGGTCAGCTTTCGAAGAATCCCATCTTGACGCCCGCGAGCTGCACGACGTCGTTGTCGTGGAGCCTGCGCGCCTGCGGCCCGATGATGGCGCCGTTGACGAGCGGGTAGTCGCCTTCCTTGCCGCTCTCGACGTGCACGATGTAGAAGCCGTCGGAACGCCGCGTGATGGCGGCCACCTGCACGCCCGGACGGCCGAGGGTGGTGAGCGTCTTCACGAGTTCAAGTTCACGGCCCGCGAACTGGCCCGACAGCACCTGCAGTTTCGCGCGCGGCAGCACGCCGTTCGGGAACGAGGGCGAAGCGGCGCCACTGGAAGCGGCGGCATGACCATTCGATGGCAGGGGCTGCATGGCGGCGGCGGCCTTGGGCGAGCCGGCCATCAGCGCCGCGGCATCGCGCGGACTGATCACCATCGTCTTCTCGAATTCGTCCTCGGGCTCTTCCACTTCGCTGTCGACGAAGCGCAGCGCGTGGTGCCCGACCGTGATCACGTCGCCGTGCTGCAGCGCGTGCTTCTTGATGATCTTGCCGTTGACGTACGTTCCGTTCGTGCTGTTGAGGTCTTCGAGGAACGAGTCGTTGAGGATGTTGATGACGAGCGCATGATGACCCGACACCGCCGGGTTATCGATGCGGATGTCATTGTCAGGAAGGCGCCCTACAGTGTAGCGCTCCTTGCTCATGTTGTACTCGGCGAGCACTTGCCCATCGAGATGCAATACCAGCCTGGCCATACGTGAACCTGCGCTCCCTTAACCGAACATCTTGCGTATCCGGTCGATGACCCCGCGTTGCGCCGGGAATGAATCGAGTACCCGAACGAGCACCACCGAGATGTTGTCCCGGCCCCCGTTGTCGTTGCCCAGCAGTACCAGCTGTTTGGCAACGGTCTCAAGATTAGCACCAAAGGTGTTGATCGTTAACTGAATGTCGTCGTCCTCCACCATGTCGGACAGGCCGTCCGAGCAGAGCAGGTAGACGTCGTCCTTCAGCGCCGGCACCTCGGTGATTTCGACGTCGACGGTCGGCTCCACGCCGAGGGCGCGAGTCACGTAATTCTTGGCGGCGGCGCGCTGGGCCTCTTCGGGCGTATAGAAGCCCCGGCTCACGAGTTCCCGCAGCAGGGAGTGGTCCTGCGTGACCTGCTCGAGCTTGCCGTCGCGGCAACGATACAACCGGGAATCGCCGACGTGCGCGATGGTGAGCTTGTCGTCGAACAGCAGGCCGGCAACGACGGTCGTGCCCATGCCTTCGCAGTTCGACTGCGTCTTCGCCGTCTGGTAGATGACCTTGTTCGCGCGCGTGATCGCGTCGCGCAGCAGGATCCCGGGGCGGCTGAGCCCATTGGCTTCGTCGTGCAGCGAAAGGTCCTCGCGGTCGACGGCGTCCTTGATCAGCGTCAGGACGGTGCGCACGGCGATGCCGCTCGCGACTTCACCGGCCTTGTAACCACCCATGCCGTCGGCCAGCACGACCAGGCCGATGTCGCCGTCGGTGCCGATCGTGTCCTCGTTGTGCTCGCGCACCCGGCCGGTGTCGGACGCGCCGACGCAGCGGAATTTTCCTTTCAGGCGCATGGCCGGTCAGCGCTTGTCCGGCACGTTCAGGTCGCGCAGCGCCTGCGCGAAACTGGCGCCGCTGTCGTAACGCTCCGCCGGGTTCTTGGCGAGCGCGCGATCGAAGAACGGGTCGAGTGCCGGCGGCAGGGCAGGGTTGATGGCGCAGATGCGCGGGTGAGGCTCCTGCGCGATTTTCATCATCAGGCCCGGCATCGTGTCGCCGCGGAAAGGCAACTGGCCGGTCAGTAACTGGTACAGCGACACCGCCAGCGAAAAGAGGTCCGAGCGGCCCGTGACGGGGCGGCCCTGCAGTTGTTCGGGTGACATGAACGACGGCGTGCCGAGCACGACGCCCGTGCGCGTGCGGCCCGAATCGGTGAGCCGGGCGATGCCGAAGTCCGTGATCTTGAGCTCCCCGCTCGGCGCGTCGAACATGATGTTGGCGGGCTTGATGTCCCGGTGAACGACCTGATTCTGGTGCGCATAGTGCAGCGCGTCGGCGAGCCGCGCCACAATTTCGATGCCAACGGCCGTCGGCAGCAGTCGGGCCGCGGTCGTGTATTCAACGAGGTGCTGGCCGCGCAGCAGTTCCATGGCGATGTACGCGGTGCCGCGGTCCTCGCCCGCATCGTAGATCGTCACGATGTGCGGGTGCGAAAGGCGGCCCGCCATTTCGGCTTCCCGGAAGAAGCGCACGCGCGCCTGCTCCAGTTCGTCCGGGTCGAACTCGTCGGCGAGCGGGATCGCCTTGATCGCCACCTCGCGGTTGATGCGCGGGTCCCGGCCCCGGTAGACGACGCCCATCGCGCCCTTGCCGATCTCGTGGGTCAGTTCGTACCGGCCCAGGCGCGCGGGTGCAGGTGTCTGCGCGGGCGCCTTGTGGCCGCGGCCGCCCGTGGGGTCGAGAATCAGCGTGGGTTCGGCTTGACTGCGCATGCGTGGGCGCAAGTATAGGGCGCGCCCCCGGGGCGGAATTGCCGCCGGCGTCACACTCCGGCAGCGTCGCCTGCCCGTGCTAGCATCCCGGGCCTTCCCCGGTCCCTCATGACAGCGTCCACGGCAGCGCGCAATGGCACGTCCAAAAACCAGTTACGTCTGCGGTAATTGTGGCGCACACACCGCCCAATGGGCCGGCCAGTGCCCGGCCTGCGAGGCCTGGAACACCCTCGAAATCGCGGTGTCCTCGATTGCTCCCTCGGGCGCGAGCCGCAACGCCCGCGCGGTGGCGGCCGGCCCGTCCACCAGCCGGACGGTGACGGACATCGCGCAGGAAAGCGACGTCCGGGCGGTGACTGGCATCGGCGAGCTTGATCGCGTCCTCGGCGGTGGCCTCGTGGCCGGCTCCGTGGTGTTGCTGGGCGGCGATCCCGGCATCGGCAAGTCGACACTGCTGTTGCAGGCGGCGGATGCCCTCAGTCGCGAGCGGCCGGTGTTGTACGTGTCGGGCGAAGAATCGGTGCGGCAGGTGGCCTCACGCGCCCAGCGTCTCGGGCTCGAAGCCACCACGCTGCGGCTCGGGGCCGAGACGCGCGTCGAAACGATCATCCAGGAGGCGGTGGCTTCCCGGGCGCAGGTGCTCGTGATCGACTCGATCCAGACGATGCAGACCGAACTCAGCGAGTCGTCGGCCGGTTCGGCCGTGCAGGTGCGCGAGTCGGCCGCGCGGCTCGTGCGTTACGCGAAGGAAACGGGCACGGCCGTGCTGCTGATCGGGCACGTGACGAAGGAGGGCCTGATCGCGGGGCCCCGCATCCTCGAGCACATGGTCGACACGGTGCTGTATTTCGAAAGCGATCCCGCGAGCCGCTTCCGCGTGGTGCGCGCGGTGAAGAACCGCTTCGGCGCCGCGAACGAACTCGGCGTGTTCGCGATGGTGGAGCAGGGACTGCGCGAAGTGCGCAACCCTTCCGCGATCTTCCTGTCGCGGCACCCGCAACCCGTGTCCGGCAGTGTCGTGACCGTAGTCCGCGAAGGCAGCCGGCCGCTGCTGGTCGAAGTGCAGGCGCTGGTGGACGAGGCGCAGGGCATGAATCCGCGCCGCGTCGCAGTCGGCTTCGAGTCGAGTCGCCTGGCGCTGCTGCTCGCGGTGCTGCACCGCCATGGCGGCGTGTCGACTGCGGGGCGCGACGTGTTCATCAACGTGGTCGGTGGCGTGCGCATCGGCGAGACGTCCGCCGACTTGCCGGCGGTGCTTGCCGTGCTCTCGAGCCTGCGCGACCGCCCCGTCGTCACCGACACGGTGTGCTTCGGCGAACTGGGTCTC
>CAVWGG010000025.1:0-43289 GCA_963754535.1 uncultured Gammaproteobacteria bacterium | reverse complement strand
GCTCAAGGAAGCGATCGAGCGGGACTTCGTCACGCACATCGACCCGCAGGCCTGGCTCGCGGCCGATCACGAGATCGCCGAGGTCGGCCTGCGCGAACGCGTGGTGAAGGCGGTCGAGGAATCCTACGAGGCCAAGGTCGCCGCCGTGGGCGCGCCGGTCATGCGGCATCTGGAAAAGGCGGTCATGCTGCAGGAGCTCGACCGCCACTGGCGCGACCACCTCGCGGCGATGGATTACCTGCGGCAGGGCATCCACCTGCGCGCGTACGCGCAGAAGAACCCGAAGCAGGAGTACAAGCGCGAGGCATTCGAACTCTTCGGCGCGCTGCTCGACCGCATCAAGCACGACACCGTGTCGCTGCTGTCGCGCCTGCAGGTGCGCACGGAAGCCGAGATCGAGGAGCAGGAGCGTGAACGTGAGCGGCAGATGGCGCGCCAGCTGCAGACGCAGCACGTGTCGCCGCAGTCGGTCATCGCCAGCGATGGTGTTGCGGAAGGCGCGACGCCTGCCGGAAGCAGTGCGGGTGGCGGGTTTGCGGCCAGCTCCGGATTTGCAGGTGGCTTTGGCGCCGGCCAGGGTCCGACGGCCGGTCCGGTGTCGCCGGGCGGCGAGACCGTCGTGCGCGACGGCCGCAAGGTGGGGCGCAACGAGCCCTGTCCGTGCGGCTCCGGCAAGAAATTCAAGCACTGCCACGGCCAGATCTGATTGCAGCGTCCGGAGCCCTCTTCGTCATGAAGAAGGCCGGGCAACCGATGCAGGAACTCTGGGTCGTCGCAGGGCTGGTGTTCGACGCCAGTGGCCGCGTGCTCATCGCGCAGCGACCGGCTGGCAAGGCACTCGCCGGGCGCTGGGAGTTTCCCGGCGGCAAGGTCGCCGCCGATGAAACCGCGCACTCGGCGATCGTCAGGGAGCTGAGGGAAGAGACCGGCATCGAAGTTGGCGATGCCGAGCGCCTGATGTACTACGCCGCGGTCTATCCAGGCCGGACGATCTGGCTGGACGTGTGGGTGATCAAGGACTGGTCAGGTGAGCCGCAAGGCCTCGATGCGCAGGCTCTCGAGTGGGTCGAGCCAGCGCGACTGCAGCGAGCACGACATTCTCGAGGCGGATGCGCCGATCGTTGCGGCGTTGTCGCGCCGCTAGGCCTCTCGCACTGGTTGCAGGCGACCGATCCGGGACCTTTCCCCGAGCTTGGAAAGGCAGACACGCGCTCGGGGGAAGGCCCCGAATCAATCGCTCTCTCGACCGCGCCTGTAGCCTGACAGGACAGGACCGGTGTCGACTCAGCGTGCGACGTCGATGATGGCGTGCATGACCGGTGTGCTGCGCGCTGCGGATCGAGACTGCCTTCTGGTGCACTTCACGTTGCGCCGTATCGCAAGCGGTCGATCCGTGACCTTTCCCAGGGCGCGTGTCTGCCTTTCCAAGCCCTGGGAAAGGTCACGGATCGACCGCCTGCAACCGCTGTCGCCTCGAGCGCCAACGCGATACCGTCAGAGCCGCGTCAGCGAATAAGCCACCTCGTGCAGCGCGTCGAGTCCTGCCGCGGCGAACTTCGGGCTCTCACCGATGATGTCGACGCGCTCCAGTACCTGCGACCCGGAACATCTCGCCGTAGAGCGACACGACTTCGTCGGGCGTCACCGAGAACGGCGGGCCGTCCTTGATCGTCTGCTCGTATTCGAACGCGACGAGCAGCGTGCGGCTGCCCGCCGGCATCAGCGCAGCGAAGTTCTGCGCGTAGCGCTCGCGCATCGATGGAGGCAGCGCGACCAGGGCGGCCCGATCATAGGCGGCCTGCACCGGGCCCAGCAGTTCCGGCGTGAGCTGCAGCGCATCGCCTTCCAGCATCTCGAACGCGGCAGTTCGATGCCGGCGGAATGCGCCGCACCGTTCAATTTCGACGTCGGTCCGTTGCTGCTCGCCGAAAAATTCCTCGACGGCCAGCGCGCTCAGTTCGGAGCCGACGACGCGGTAGCCGCGGACCGACAGCCAGACCATGTCGAGGCTCTTGCCACAGAGCGGCACGTAGACTCGCGCGCCCGGCGCCACGTTCAGCGAGGGCCACCAGCGCTCGAGGAACGGGTGCGGAGCGGACTGGTGAAATCCGATCTGACGGGCTTGCCAGCGCTGATGCCAGAAGTCGGGATCCACGGGATTTCAGGCCTGCGTCAATGTCGCGGCGGATCGTCGGGTTCCGGCTCGCTGCTCGACGGCTGCGCGCCGTCCGGCGAAATCTCCTCGCCGGGGATCGTGTGCTTTTCGGTCATCCACGCGCCGAGGTCGATCAGCCGGCAGCGCTCGCTGCAGAACGGTCGCCACGTCGCTGCGGCGGACCATTCCACCGGGCGCTGGCACGTGGGACACGGAAACGTCGGCATGGCGACCAGTTCGCGGCTGCAGGCCTGCCGGTCAGGTGCAGAGCGCGAGCAGGAACGGGACGTCGCCCGTCATCTGCACGGGGTGCGTGCCTGCGTCCTGCCAGGAGAGGAAGCGGATGCTCACACGGTAGTGGCTGCCGCTGATCTCCGGATAGATGTCGGTGCCCTGGGGCAACACGATGCGGATCAACTGCACGGGCACGTCGCGCTCGAGCGTCAGGTGGTACACGCCGTTGGAGGCGACCTCACGGCGCGTCTTGCCCTGTTCGCGCGTCATCCAGAGCAGCTCGGAAATTGCGTCGCCCAGCGGACGGATCACGGCCAGCCAGTTCGCGAAGTCCGCGCCGCGGATCTCGTCCGGCTGGTTGAGCCAGTGGGTGTAGTCGGGCAGGTCGAACTCGCAGGTGCCGCCCGGAATCGTGCTGCGATGCTTGATGGCATTCAGGAATTCGGAGTCGCGCAGCTTCTGCATGAACAACGCGCCGACCGTGCTCAGTTCCTCGCGCATGCGGTGCAGCTTGGTGAGCAGTACCTTGAGACGCCCCGCGTCGACGCCCGGCCGTGTGCTGAACGCCGACAACTGGTTCATCTGCCGCTCGAGTTCCTTCAGCACCTCGCTGCGGATGTCGCCGCGCTGCGTGATCGCGAGGATCTCGAGCAGGGAGGAGACCGCCGCCCGCGTGGACCACGGGTCGGGCAGGGTGTGATGGTGCACGGCCTGCTGGTACAGGAAGTCGAGGCGCAGGAAGTTGCGCATCCGCTCGTTGAGCGGCTGCTCGTAGGCAACGACACGGGTCGCCGCATCCGTCGACGGCAGTGCGGCTTCGGTTGAGTTCATGGTCGTCTATTGTGCGGCATGGCCGTTTGGCGGCACAACCTTCTGCGCCGCCAACTGCACATAACGCTCGTGCAGCGCGGCGACCTGTTCGCGCAGGTCCTCGATCCGGCCGGTGTTCGTCACGACGTCGTCTGCGATGCCCAGTCGCGTCTCACGCTTCGCCTGGGCGCGCAGGGATGCCTGTGCCTGTTCACGCGTGACCGAGTCCCGTGCCACGAGCCGTTCGACCTGCACCGCCTCCGGGGCATCCACCACGAGGACACGGTCGACGTGGTCGCGCCGGCCGCCCTCGGCCAGCAGTGGAATCACCAGGATCTGGTAGGGGCCCGCGTGTGCCGCGGCCGCCGACTGCCGTTCCATTTCGGCGCGAATGGCCGGGTGCAGGATCGCCTCGAGTCGCGCGCGGGCGGTTGCGTCGCTGAAGATGACCTCGCGCAGCCGGCGCCGGTCGAGCCTGCCGTCGGGGCCAAGCACGTCGTTGCCGAAAGTCGATGCCACGGCGGCGAGCGCGGGCTGGCCTGGCTCCACGACCTCGCGCGCGATGAGGTCCGTGTCGATCAGCGGCACGCCGCGCGCCGCGAACAGGTTGGCGACGGTGGTCTTGCCGCTCGCGATGCCGCCGGTGAGGGCGACGCGAAACGGACGGTAAGTGGGCTCTGGATCTGGTGAGGTCACGACCGTTGTCGATGGATATCAGCGGGCCAGGCCGGCCAGCGACAGGTAGCCGCCCATGATCTGCGGCCCCCACAGCAGCGCGATCCAGCCGGCCGCTGCAAGGTACGGGCCGAAGGGGATCGGCACGTTGCGATCCCGGCCGCGGAGCAGGATCAACGCGATTCCTATGACGGCGCCGGCCAGCGCGGAGAGCAGCAGGATCAGCGGCAGCATCTGCCAGCCCATCCAGGCGCCGAGCGCCCCGAGCAGCTTGAAGTCGCCATAACCCATGCCTTCCTTGCCCGTGACGAGCTTGAAAGCCCAGTAGACGGTCCAGAGGATCAGGTAGCCGAAGACGGCGCCCAGGATCGCCGATGAAGGATCCGTGGGCGCAGGGGCCTTGACGCCCGCATGCCAGGACAGGCTCAGCAGCAGGCCCAGCCACAGCAGCGGGATCGTGATGACGTCGGGCAGCAGCGTGTGATCGAGGTCGATCACCGTGAGGCAGACCAGGGCCCACGTGAACAGCAGCGCCGCGAGTGTCTGCCAGTGCCAGCCGAAGTGCAGCGCGACCCCGGCCGAAAGCACGGCCGTGGCGACCTCGACGATCGGATAACGAGCGGAGATCGGTGCGCCGCAGCCTGCGCACTTGCCGCCGAGCATCAGCCAGCTGATCACGGGGATGTTCTGCAAGGCGCTGATCTCGGCATGGCACTTCGGGCAGCGGGAGCGGGGGACGAGGAGGTTGTAGCGCTCGTCGGCGCTGCCCGCCTGGGCTCCGCGCGTGCCGTGCTCCCCGGCGTGTCCGGGTTCCGCGAGCATCTCCCGCGCCTGCGCCTTCCACTCGCGCTCCAGCATGATCGGCAGGCGGTGGATGACGACGTTGAGGAAACTGCCGACGAGCAGGCTGAGGAGAAATACGCAGGCGGTCAGCAGCCAGGGCGTCGCGGCGAGGATTTCAGCGAGGTCGGTCATTCTTGTGTTTACCTATGTGAAAACGCCGCGCAGGGCGCGGCGTTTTCGTCCGTACGACGGCTCATGGCAAGGCAGGCGTCGCGTCAGACGGCCGCGCCGAGCTTGAAGATCGGCAGGTACATCGCGACGACCATGCCGCCGACGAGTACACCCAGGATCACCATGATCATCGGTTCGAGCAGGCTGCTCAGCGCGTCGACGGCAGCGTCGACGTCGGCTTCGTAGAAGTCGGCGACTTTACTCGACATCTCGTCCAGCGAGCCCGACTCTTCACCGACCGCGATCATCTGCACGACCATGTTCGGGAACAGGCCGGTGTTTTCCATGGCCCGCTGCATGCGCATGCCGGTGGCGATCTCGTCGCGCATCCGCAGCACCGCATCCTGGTAGATGATGTTGCCGGTGGCGCCGGCAACAGACTTCATCGCCTCGACGAGCGGCACGCCCGCGCCGAACATCGTTGCGAGCGTGCGGGCGTAGCGCGCAATTGCGGACTTGCGCAGGATGGGCCCGATCACCGGAACCTGCAGCGACATCTTGTCGATGAATTGCCGCATTGGCCGCGAGCGCTTGTAGAAATAGCCAAAGGTGAAAACGGCCACGACCGCGACGACCAGCAGCAGCCAGCCTTTCGCCTGCATCCAGCGCGACATGTTGACGACGAACTGCGTGAACGCCGGCAGGTCGGCGCCGAATCCCTTGAACAGGCTTTCGAACTGCGGAATGACGAAGAGCAGCAGGATGACCGTGACGATCACGGCGACCGCGAGCACCGCGGCCGGATAGAACAAGGCCTTCTTGATCTTCTTCTTCAGCGCCTCGGTCTTTTCCTTGTACGTCGCGATCTTCTCCAGCACCGTCTCGAGCGCGCCGGCATGCTCGCCGGCCTCGACCAGGTTGACGAACAGGTCGTCGAAGTACAGCGGGTGCTTGGCCAGCGCCTGGTGCAGCGAATTGCCGGTTTCGATGTCGCTCTTGATCGACAAGCACGAGCTTCTGCACGGCCGGCTTGTCATTGCCGACGCCGATGATCTCGAACGACTGGACCATGGGGATGCCGGCGTTGAGCATCGTGGCGAGCTGGCGGGCGAACAGGGCGATGTCCTCGGCCGTGACCTTGCCCTCGCCCTTGAACAGCTTGGATTCTTTGCGGACCTTGGTCGCGGCGATTCCCTGCTTGCGCAGGTCAGACCGGATCTCCATTTCGTCACGCGCAAGGCCGCGTCCCTTGACGCGGTTGCCCTTCTTGTCCTTGCCTTCCCAGAGGAAGGTCGCCTGCTTGGTTGCGGCAAGTTCGGCCATGTCGTTGGAGTCCCGGTTCCTTCAGGTTCAGTCGACGGTGACGCGGTTGATCTCGGCCAGCGACGTGAGGCCCATGCGCACCTTGTTGATGCCTGCCTGGCGCAGGCCCCAGACACCTTCACGCGTCGCCTGCTGCTTGATGTCCAGCACACTGCCGCCCGCCATGATGATGCGGCCGATCTCCTCGGAGACCGGCATCACCTCGTACAGGCCCGTGCGCCCCTTATACCCGTCCGTGCAGTTGCTGCAACCCACGGGTTGGAAAATCTGGAGCCCGTTCGCGATTTCTTCGTCCTCGAAGCCTTCTTTCTTCAGCGCTTCGGCCGGAATCTTCATCGGCGCCTTGCAGTTGTTGCACAGCCGGCGCGCCAGGCGCTGGGCGATGATCAGGCTGACCGACGTGGCGATGGCATAGGGCTTCACGCCCATGTCCACCAGGCGCGTCAGGGTCTTGGGCGCGTCGTTGGTGTGCAGCGTGGAGAGCACCAGGTGGCCCGTCTGGGCGGCCTTGATCGCGATCTCGGCGGTCTCGAGGTCGCGGATTTCGCCGACCATGATCACGTCCGGATCCTGGCGCAGGAAGGCGCGCAGGGCACCCGGGAACGTCAGGCCGACCTTCGGGTTGATGTTCACCTGGTTGATGCCGGGCAGCATGATTTCGACGGGGTCTTCGGCCGTCGAAATGTTGGTGTCCTCGGTGTTGAGGATGTTGAGGCCCGTGTAGAGCGACACCGTCTTGCCGCTGCCGGTCGGACCGGTCACCAGGATCATGCCGTGCGGCCGCGCCAGGCAGTCCATGTACAGCTTCTTCTGGAAGCGCTTCGTATCCCAGTGCGTCGATGCCCAGCATCGCGCTCGAGGGATCGAGGATACGCATCACGATCTTTTCGCCGAAGAGCGTCGGGCACGTGCTGACGCGGAAGTCGATGGCCCGGTTCTTCGAGATCTTCATCTTGATGCGGCCGTCCTGCGGCACGCGGCGCTCGGCGATGTCCATGCGGGACATGACCTTCAGGCGAGCCGCCATCTTGATGGCCAGCTGCACCGGCGGCGTTGGCCACTTCCTTCAGGATGCCGTCGAGGCGGAAGCGGATGCGGTAGCTGCGTTCGTACGGCTCGAAATGGATGTCCGACGCGCCTTTCTTGATCGCGTCCAGCATCACCTTGTTGATGAAGCGGACGATCGGCGCGTCGTCGACGGCGTCGGAGCGATCTGAGTCCTTGGCAGCGTCATCGTCGTCGCCGAGGTGACTTCGAGGCCGTCCATCTCGAAGTCGTCGCCGGCGAGCTCCGGCATCGACGTGTCGACCTGCTCGAGCGAAACCGCGAGCAGCTTGCTGAGCTTGTCTTCCTCGACGACCACGGCCTCGATCGAGAAGCCGGTGGCGAACTTGACCTCGTCGAGCGCGTGCAGGTTCGTCGGATCGGAGATCGCGATGAACAGCTTCTTGCCGCGCTTCACCAGCGGCAGCACGCGGTGCTTGCGCAGGATCTTTTCGCTGACGATGCGGACGGTGTCGAGGTCGGGCTGGATGGAGTCGAGGTCCAGCAGCGGGGCGCCGAATTCCTGCGAGGCCGCGATGGCGATCTCGCGCGCGTCGGCCATGTTGTGCTCGACCAGGTAGGAGACGATCCCCACCCGGCGTTCCTTGGCCGCGGCAATCGCGTCGACCATCATGGTGTCGGCCACGAGGCCGTCCATGACCAGACGCTGCGGCAGGCCCTGGAGGCCCGACCGGCTGATGGTCTGGGTGGAAATCGCGAAATCGTTCATGGGCTTAGCCTTGCCCTTGCGGGATACCCTGCGGACGGACGGACGCTAGTGCAAGACTAGCAAATGTTAAGTCACGAAGGTGATTGTGCCCGCAACGGGCCCCGGGATTGTGTGAGGCGTTCCACAGGGTCCGCAAGGCGATTTTGAACGCATCCCAGCGTCAATCGGGCCGCGGGCACTGTTCCTGGGCCGGCAGCGCTCGTTCGTGAGCCCCCAAAAAAGAGCCCCCGCAAGGCGGGGGCTCTCGTTCTCACATGCGCTACCCGGCCAGGCCGGCGCGCAGTCGATCAGCCGTTAACGGCAAGTCGACGGGAGGTACTTGCCCGGCGTGGGGTCAGCCGGCGTCGCCGCTGCCGCCATCGTCGCACCCGCGATCGCGTCGCCGTCCTGGCAGACCCAGACGACGTCGCCGTTCGTCGTGGCACCGGCGTGCAAGACGACGTCCGTGGCATCCAGATTCGTATTGGCATTCACGCCGTAGGTAACGACGATCTCACCGCCGTCAACTGTCGACGCTCTGCGACGTACTTGCCCGACGGGAGCGCGGTCCCAGCCCAGGTCGCCGGCGCCAGCGCCATCGTCCGTGGGCCAGGTGCCCTTGTCGGCGTAGTATTCGGCAACCGCCGCCTTGGTCGCGGAGGCCATGGCCAGGCCTTCCGAGGCCTGCGCACGGATCGTGTAATCCTGGTACGCCGGGATCGCGATGGCCGCGAGGATGCCGATGATCGCCACGACGATCATCAATTCGATCAGGGTAAAGCCCTTCTGCACTTGCTTCATCATTGTCTTGACTCCAGGGGAAAATGTTTGGTCAGCGATCAAAAGCGATCTGCGAACCAGACAAAGCAATTGCCGTGCCAACCTGCGTCTGAGTGGAATTCACCAGCATCCACAACGAAAAAACGACTATCGCCTGGGCTGGGTGGACGCTGGACTAGCGCCTTGAGGTGACGCGTTGCGTCACTTGATGACAGGAAAAGGCACGACAGTCGGCCGGTCACCCGCGTCGGTCACTCGATCCCAAGCTTCTTGACCCGATACCGCAGCTGCCGGAAAGTCATCCCGAGCAATTCTGCCGCCTTGGTCTTGTTGTACCGGGTCTGCTCCAGCGCACGGACGATCGCCTCGCGCTGGATGTGCTCCAGCTGGCCCTCCAGCCCATCCGCACCGCCTTCGCCAGCCAGGGTGACGTCCCGGCCCGCCATCTCGGGCAGGTCCGTCAGCAGCTGCCCCGGCTTCAGCTGGATGTCTTCCGGCTCGATGCGATCCTCCGAGCACAACGTCACGGCACGCTCGAGGATGTTCTCGAGTTCACGCACGTTGCCCGGGTACGAGTACGACAGCAGCTTGTCCATCGCTTCGTCGCTGATCTGCGGGCGGGTCACGCCGATCTGGCCGGCAATCCTGTCGAGCAGCATGTCGACGAGCGGAGGCACGTCGTCGAGCCGTTCCCGCAGCGCGGGCACCCGCAGTTCGATGACGTTGATCCGGTAATACAGGTCCTCGCGGAACTTGCCGGCCTTCACCAGTTCGTCGAGCTTGCGGTGCGTGGCCGACAGCACGCGCACGTCCACCGGCATCTCGCGCGTCTCGCCGACCGGTCGGATGGATTTCTCCTGGATCACGCGCAGCAGCTTCACCTGCATGTGCAGCGGCAGGTCGGCCACCTCGTCCAGGAACAGCGTGCCGCCCTCGGCCGAGCGGATCAGGCCTTCCTTGTCGGCTACGGCGCCCGTAAAGCTGCCCTTCTTGTGGCCGAACAGCTCGCTCTCCATCAGCTCCGACGGGATCGCACCGCAGTTCACCGGCACGAACGGACCGTCGTGCCGGGGGCCGGTGTCATGGATGAGCCGCGCCACGAGTTCCTTGCCCGTGCCGGAATCGCCGCAGATGTGCACCGGCGCCTGGCTGCGCGCCACCTTGGCAATCATCTGCCGCAGCTGCTGCATCGGCTTCGACTGGCCCAGCAGCCGCAAACCCGACGGCACGACGATGGGTTGCGTGGCATCGAAGTCCGCGCCGTTCTCTGCTCGCAGTTTCAGCGTGGCCTTGATCAGCTTGCGCAGCGACGCCAGGTCCAGCGGCTTCGAAATGAAGTCGAAGGCGCCCAGCTTGAGTGCCCGCACGGCCGTGTCGACGTTGCCGTGCGCGGTGATCACCGCCACCGGCACGCCCGGGCGGTGGTGCTGGATCCAATCGACGATGTCGAGCCCGTCGCCGTCGGGAAGTCGCATGTCCGTGAGCACGAGGTCGAATCGATCCGGGCCGAGCGCATTGATCGCGCTCTTGTAGTCGCCTGCCGTCACGACCTCGATCTGCATGCGGCCGAGCGTGATCGACAACAACTCGCGGATGTCCGGCTCGTCGTCGATGACCAGCGCGCGGGGGTTCGACTTGCGTTCCGGCATCAATCCTTCCAGCGGCGGGGGTCGGCGAAAATGATGCGGAAAATGCTACCACCGCCGGGCCGCGGCTCGTAGAGCAACAGCGCGCCGTTGGTCTGGCACAGCTCCCGTGAGATGAACAAGCCAAGACCGGTGCCACCCGAACCGGTGGTGAAGAACGGCTCGAAAATGCGTTCGGCCTGCGCGGGATCGACGCCCTTGCCACGGTCGGCCACTTCGACGAACGGCCGTCCGGTGGCTGCGATGCGGCCTGCCCGGATATCGACGCGGCCGGCGGCCTCCGGGCCCGCGCCGTGCCGCAACGCGTTGTCGCACAGGTTCCAGAGCACCTGGTGCAGGTGCGAGGGGTCGAACTGCACGTCGATCCGGCCGACGTTGCGATCCATGTCGATGCGGCAGGAGGTGAGGTCGAGCTGCAGGGTCTGTTCGTACTCGGCGATGAACCCGGACAGCCATTCCGTCACGTCCAGGCGTTCCTGCTTGGTCGAATCGCGCCGCGACAGCTGCAGCACGTTCTCGATGATGTGACTGACCCGTACGCCGTTCTTCTCGATGATGTCCGTGAGGTGACGGTCGTCATCGGTGAGCGCGGGGGACTCGCGCAGCAACTGGCCCGCATGGCTCATCGCCCCGACCGGATTGCGGATCTCGTGCGCAATGCTGGCGCTCAACCGGCCCAGCGCCGCCAGTTTCGACTGTTGCGCGCGATCGGCGATGACGCTGGTGTCCTCCAGGAAGATCAGCACGGGACCGGACCCGCTCTCGGCGAGTGCAACGAAGTGCGGGCGGATCACCGTGCCGCCGTCGGCGCCCACGATTTCACCGACGTTGTCGCGCCGGTCCGACGACTGCTTGCGCCACGCTTCCAGCACGTACGCCAGGCGCGGCGACACGGCCGCGAGCGACGTCCCGCCCGGCACCGCGCCGCCTTGCAGCAGCTGTGCGGCCGTTTCATTGATGAGTCGAACCCGGTCGTTCTCGTCGACCACGAGGATGCTCTCGCGCAGGTGCCGCACGATGAACTCGTTCAACTCGTTGAGGTTCATGAGGTCGATCTCGCGCTGCCTCGCAAGCGCTTCGCTCTCGCGCAGTCGCGCGGCGAACGGAATGGCGAGCAGGGTGATCGCGAACAGGCTCGCACCGGTCAGCCCGGTGATCAGGAAGTCTGACCGGAGGCTCTCTCCCTGCAGGAACGAGACCACGGTTTCCGTCATCAGCGCCATCGTCACGAGCGACGTGCCGAGCAACGCATAGCGCCGCGAAAGGATGGTCGCCGTTGCGCCCGTCGGCAGCATGAGCAGCGTCGCCAGGCCGCTCGATACGCCGCCGCTCGAGTGGATCAGCATGCCGATCGCCACCGCGTCGACGAGCAACTGGACCAGGGCCTGCCATTCGGCCGACGGCATGCGGCTCTGGATGGTCTGGATGCAGACCAGTCCAAAGGCGAAATACCCCACCGCGACGCTGAGGAACAGGCCGGGCTGCTGGCTGCCTACGCTGTTGTTAGGGGCGTTGAAGAAGAAGACCAGCAGCAGGAGCATCGGCAGGAGCAGGCGGAACACGTTCAGCAGCGACAGGACCCGCCATGGCAGTTCGATGCCGGTGACCCCCCGCCCGGATTCCGTCAGTTCGGCTTTCAGCGCTCGCGCCATGGGCGCGGACTTTAGCAGAGGCGTCTTGAGGTAAACTGCCGAGCTTCGTCCCACCGCCCGGCCGAGCCCCATGAACCTCCACGAATACCAGTCGAAACAGCTGTTCGCCCGCTATGGCATCCCCGTGCCGTCGGGCTTCGTCGCCTCCACGCCGGAGGAAGCCGTCGACGCCGCCAAGCGCCTCGGGGGCGCGGTCTGGGTCGTCAAGGCCCAGGTGCACGCGGGTGGCCGCGGCAAGGCCGGTGGCGTCAAGGTGGTCAAGTCGACGGCCGACGTCGCAGCCGCTGCAGCCGGCATGCTCGGCCAGCGTCTGAAGACCAAGCAGACGGCGGCGGAAGGCCTGCCGATCAACCAGGTCTACGTCGAGACCGGCTCGAAGATCGAACGCGAGCTGTACCTCAGCCTGCTCCTCAACCGTGATACCGGGCGCGTGGCGTTCGTCGCCTCGGCCGCCGGCGGCATGGACATCGAGGAAGTCGCCGCCAAGACGCCGGAGAAGATCATCCGCGTCGAGATCCACCCGGCCACGGGTATCCAGGGTTCGCACTGCCGCACGCTCGCCTTCGGCCTGGGGCTGGAAGGCAAGCAGATCGCGCAGTTCGAGCAGGTCGCGCGCGGCCTGTACAAGCTCTACATGGATTGCGACGCGAGCCTCGTCGAGGTGAACCCGCTGATCGTCAACGGCGACGGCGACGTCATCGCCCTCGACGGCAAGATCGGCATCGAGGACAACTCGCTATTCCGCCAGAAGGCGCTGGTCGAGATGCGCGACATCTCGCAGGAAGACGAGATGGAACGGATCGCCGGCGAGGCGGACCTCAACTACGTCTCGCTCGACGGCGACATCGCCTGCATGGTGAACGGCGCGGGCCTGGCGATGGCCACGATGGACGTCATCCAGGTCTACGGCGGTTCGCCCGCCAACTTCCTCGACGTCGGCGGTGGCGCCACGCGTGAGCGCGTCACGATCGCGTTCAAGCTCATCCTCAACAACCCGAAGGTCAGGGCGATCCTCGTCAACATCTTCGGCGGCATCGTCCGCTGCGACATGATCGCCGAGGGCGTCATCGGCGCCGCGCGCGACCTCGGCCTGCACCTGCCGGTCGTCGTCCGCATCGAAGGCACCAACGCGCCGCAGGGCCGCAAGCTGCTCGCCGAAAGCGGTCTCGACCTGATCGTTGCCACCGACCTGACCGACGCCGCCAAGAAGGTCGTCGCGGCCGCCGCGAGGAAGTAACCCATGTCCATTCTCGTCAACAAGAACACGCGCGTGATCTGCCAGGGTTTCACCGGCAAGCAGGGCACGTTCCATTCGCAGGGCTGCCTCGATTACGGCACCAAGGTCGTCGGCGGCGTCACGCCGGGCCGCGGCGGCGAGAAGCACCTCGGCCTGCCGGTGTTCGACACCGTGCGCGACGCGGTCGCAAGGACCGACGCCAATGCCACGATGATCTACGTGCCGCCGCCGTACGCGGCGGATGCGATCATCGAAGCGGCCGATGCCGGCATCGAACTGATCGTGTGCATCACCGAGGGCATCCCGGTGAACGACATGGTCAAGGTGAAGGCCGCGCTCAGGGATTCGAAGTCGCGGCTCGTCGGGCCGAACTGCCCGGGCGTCATCACGCCGGGAGAATGCAAGATCGGCATCATGCCGGGCTTCATCCACAAGAAAGGCAAGGTCGGCATCGTCTCGCGCTCGGGCACGCTGACGTACGAAGCCGTGTTCCAGACGACGAACGTCGGCCTCGGCCAGAGCACGTGCGTCGGCATCGGCGGCGACCCGGTGCGCGGCATGAACTTCATCGACGTGCTGGAACTCTTCCAGAACGACCCGCAGACCGAAGGCATCATCATGGTCGGCGAGATCGGCGGCAGCGACGAAGAGGCGGGCGCGGAATTCATCCGCAAGCACGTCACCAAGCCGGTGGTCGCGTACATCGCGGGCGTTACGGCGCCCCCGGGCAAGCGCATGGGTCACGCCGGCGCGGTCATCTCCGGCGGCAAGGGCACGGCGGCTGACAAGTTCGCAGCGTTAGAAGCGGCGCGGGTGACGACGGTGCGTTCGCCGGCCGAACTCGGCGCGGCGATCTTCAAGCGGCTCAAGGGTCGTGCCACGAAGGCCAAGGCCGTCAAGGCTGTGGTCGTGAAGAAGAAAGCGAAGGCCGCGCCCGTGAAGGCCAAGGCCAAGGCCAAGGCAAGGCCCTGCCAAAAGGCGAAAGCGAGAACCAAGTCGGCGGCACGCAAAGGCCATCGCTAGGCCGGCGCCGCGCCGGCTGCAGGGCCGCCGGACGACCTAGTCCTGACCGGGCTTGGTCTTCCGGGCCGTCTTGGAGCGGACGCCGCGCGAGGCCAGCGCCTCGCGCAACAGGAATTCAACCTGCGCGTTCACGCTGCGCAACTCGGCCGCGGCGAGCCGCTCCATGTCGGCCCACAAGTCCGGGTCGATGCGCAGCAGGAACGTCTTCTTGTCGCGGCTGGCCACGGTCGCCGTCAGGCGCGCGCTGCCGCGCGCTGCAGAGCCGACTTGAGGCGACGCGGCTCGTCGGACCCGACCAGCAGGTTGCGACCACTGGAGAGTTTGAGCAGCACCGCGTCGTAGCCGGACACGTTGTACAGCCAGCCACGCCGGGTCCGGTGTACGCCCCAGCCGTCGATGAAGGATGTGCGCGTTATCTCCACGGCGGCGATGTCCGGCAGCGGCACCGCTTTGCGCGGCCAACCCAGTCCGTACCGGATGCAAAGCACGCCGTCCTGGATGCGAACCGTCATCGAGCCCCATGCCCAACCGAACAACGCTGCGATGCCCACACCGGCCGCGAGCACCCTCGGCGGCGTACGCAGCTGGTCAAAGTCTGGCAGTGCGGCCACTGCCAGCAGGCCGAGCGACAGCGTGAGGAACGCGATCCGGATAGGCCAGCCGGTCTGCGTGTGTTCGTAAAGCGGGCGGCTCATCGCGACCGGCTCACGTGTACAGTGTTCCGGTGTTGATCACCGGCTGCGCCTCGCCCTCGGAGCACAGCACCACCAGCAGGTTGCTGACCATCGCGGCGCGGCGCTCATCGTCGAGGTGAACGATGTCGCGCTCGCTGAGTCCCTTCAGCGCCATCTCCACCATGCTGACGGCGCCGTGCACGATCTTGCTGCGCGCGGCGATGATCGCCTCGGCCTGCTGCCGGCGCAGCATCACCTGCGCGATCTCCGGCGCATAGGCGAGGTGCGTGAGCTTGGCGTCCTCGACCAGGATGCCGGCCTGGTCGAAGCGGTCCGTGAGTTCGCGTATCAACGACTGCGCGACGCGGTCCTGGCCGGCGCGCAGTGTGATCTCGCCCTCGTGCAGGTCGTCGCCGTCGTCATAGGCGTAGCTGGACGCGAGGTGGCGCACCGCGGCCTCGGCCTGGATGCGTACGTACTCCTGGTAGTCCTCGACGTCGAAGCTCGCCTGTGCGGTGTCCTGCACACGCCAGACGATCGCGGCTGCGATCTCGATCGGGTTGCCCCGCTTGTCGTTGACCTTCAGCCGGTCGCTGGCGAGGTTGTGTGCCCGCAGGCTGATCTTCTGCTTCTTGTAGAACGGGTTGGCCCAGTGCAGGCCCTCGGTCCGGTCCGTGCCCTTGTACGCGCCGAACAGCAGCAGGATCGCGGCCTCGTTCGGCTGCAGCATGTACAGCCCGGACAGCACGAATGCGCCGAGGATGAACAGTGGAGCCGCAATCAACAGCGCCTGCGGCCCCGCGACGCCCACGTTGAGGAAGAAAAAGACGGCAGTGGCGAGCAGCGCAAGGCCGACGCCGAGTCCGACATAGCCACTGAGGGTGCGACGCTCGATCTCGCCTGCGCGCGACATGGGCTGCTGGGTCATCTGAGGTCTCCGACTGCGGGCGCCGCCGGGCGCTATAGATTGCAAAGTGATATCACTATGATACGACTGATTGCAGCTGTCAAACCGCGTCTGGGGTTCGGAAGAGAAAGGCACCCCCTATTGCCACTCGCGGAAAGCCCGCATGAATCGGCTCGCGGCGTCGCCTACAGTGACCCTGCAAGCGTCGAGACTCGGCTACCCGAGGTGACCGTATGGATTGGTCGCCCATCGCCAAGCCCCGCGGTGCCTTGCGCCGCGAGCCCTGCTTGATGGACTACGAGCAGGCCTGCCGTGATTTCACGTGGGAGCAGGCCAACCACTGGGTGTCCGGCCTGCCCGACGGCGGGCTCAACATCGCGCACGAGGCCGTGTTTCGCCACCTGGCGGGACCGCGCGCCGACCAGGTCGCGATCCGTTTCCTTGCCCAGTCGCAGCCCGACGTCACGCGCACGTATCGCGAACTGGCGACAGACGCGCGCCGCTTCGCCAGTGTCCTGCGTCGCCTGGGCATCGTGCGTGGCGATCGCGTCGCGTCGCTCCTTGGCCGCGTGCCGGCGCTGTACACGGCGGTACTGGGTTCGCTCGCGGCAGGCGCCGTCTATTGCCCGCTGTTCTCGGCATTCGGACCCGAGCCGGTCAAGACTCGACTGGCTCTCGGTTCGGCGCGGGTACTGGTCACCACCGATCTGTTGTACGGGCGCAAGGTCGCGCCGATCCGCGCCGACCTGCCCGGACTCCAATATGTCCTGGTCGTGCGGACGCCCGGTGCGGGCGACGTGCCGGAACACACGCTCGACCTCGACGTGTTGATGGGCCAGGCGGATGCTGCGTTCGAGACGGTGCACACCGATGCAGAAGACCCGGCGCTGCTGCATTTCACCAGCGGAACGACCGGCCAGCCGAAGGGCGTCCTGCACGTTCATGCGGCAGTCACGGCGCATGTTGCCACGGCCCGCTGGGTGCTCGACCTGCAGGACGGAGACGTCTACTGGTGCACGGCCGACCCGGGCTGGGTAACAGGCATTTCCTACGGCGTGATCGCGCCGCTCGCGTGCGGCGTCACCCAGCTGGTCGATCGCGAGGAGTTCGACGCGCCACGCTGGTACGGCATTCTCGACGAGCAGCGGGTCAGCGTCTGGTACACGGCGCCCACGGCGATCCGGATGCTGATGAAGGCCGGGGTCGACCTTGCGCGTGCCCGGCAGTATCCGGCGCTGCGTCACCTCGCTTCGGTCGGCGAGCCGCTCAACCCTGAAGCAGTCGTCTGGGGTGTGCAGGCGTTCGGCCTGCCGTTCCACGACAACTGGTGGCAGACGGAGACAGGCGCGATCATGGTCGCGAACTACCCGAGCATGGAGATTCGCCCTGGATCGATGGGTCGTCCGGTGCCCGGCGTCGAGGCGGGTATCGTCCGGCCGCGCGACGATGGCGGCGCCGATGTCGTCGAAGCGGCGGGCGAGGTCGGCGAACTCGCACTGCGGCCCGGCTGGCCGTCCATGTTCCGCGGCTACCTCAACGAAGAAGCACGCTACCGCAAGTGCTTCCGCGGCGGTTGGTACCTGTCCGGTGATCTCGCCCGGCGCGACGCCGATGGCTACTTCTGGTTCGTCGGGCGCACCGACGACGTGATCAAGGCCGCCGGCCACCTGATCAGCCCGTTCGAGGTCGAGAGTGCCCTGATGTCCCACCCTGCCGTGTCGCAGGTGGGCGTGATCGGCGTGCCGGATCCGATCGCCGGATCGGTCGTCAAGGCGTTCGTCGAACTCAAGGCGGGGCACGCAGCGAGCGAGGAACTGCAGCGAGCCTTGCTCGCGCACGCGCGGCGACTACTGGGCGTGGCGGTCGCACCGCGCGAGATCGCCTTTGCCGCGCAGCTGCCACGCACGCGCAGCGGCAAGATCATGCGCCGCCTCCTGCGCGCACGCGAGCTCGGCCTCCCTGAAGGAGATCTCTCCACGCTGGAGGGCGGAACATGAGCGACTTGCCGGGCGGATTCACGCGCGAACGCGGGCTGCACCTGTTGCGCGAGATGCTGCGCATCCGCCAATTCGAGGACCGCTGCGCCGAACTCTACGGGGCGGGGCACATTCGCGGCTTCCTGCACCTGTACGACGGTGAGGAAGCAATTGCCGTCGGCGTGATGCAGGTGCTGGAGCCCGGCGACGCGATCGTGTCGACCTACCGCGAGCACGGCCACGCGCTCGCGCGCGGCATCGCCATGGGGCCGCTGATGGCAGAGCTGTACGGCAAGCGCACGGGCTGCAGCGGCGGTCGCGGCGGGTCGATGCACATCTTCGACGCAGCCACGCGCTTCTACGGTGGCAACGCCATCGTCGGCGGTGGTCTCCCGCTCGCAGTCGGCCTGGGGCTGGCCGAGAAACTGCGGGGAACCCGCAACGTGTCCGCATGTTTCTTCGGCGAAGGCGCGGCGGCGGAGGGTGAGTTCCACGAGTCGATGAACCTGGCCGCGTTGTGGCGATTGCCCGTGCTCTTCATCTGCGAGAACAACCTCTACGCGATGGGCACGGCGCTCGCCCGTTCGGAATCGCAGACGGACATCCAGGCCAAAGCGGCGGCGTACGGTGTGCGTGCCGCTGCCGTGGACGGCATGGACGTGCTCGGCGTCGCGCAGGCTGCGCGCGAGGCGGTGGATCACGCGCGCAGTGGGCAAGGACCGACGTTGCTCGAAATGCGCACGTACCGCTTGCGTGCGCACTCGATGTTCGATGCGCAGCTCTACCGAGACAAGGCCGAGGTCGAAGAGTGGCGCGCGCGCGGACCGCTGACCACGCTCACGACGCGACTCAAGGCGCAGGGATTGCTGGCGGAAGACGAGTTCCAGTCCCTGCTGCGCGAGGCGGATGCCGAGGTGACTGCTGCGGTCGAGTTTGCGGCGGCGGCGGAATGGGAGCCGGTCGGCGACCTTGCGCGTCACGTCTACGCGGAGGAGGTGACGCCATGACCGCGCCTGCGCGCATGACTTACCGCGAGGCAACGAAGCAGGGCATCCGCGAGGCGCTGCAGTCGGACCCGCGCATCTTCCTGATGGGCGAGGACGTCGGCAGGTATGGCGGCTGCTTCGCAGTCAGCAAGGGCCTGCTCGACGAATTCGGTGAAGAGCGCATCCGCGATACGCCACTCTCGGAGTCCGCGTTCGTAGGCGCTGGCATCGGCGCGGCGCTCGGCGGCCTGCGACCGGTCGTCGAGGTCATGACCGTCAACTTCAGCCTGCTGGCAATCGACCAGATCGTGAACACCGCGGCGACGTTGTGCCACATGTCGGGCGGGCAGTTTCCCGTGCCAGTCGTCATCCGCATGGCGACCGGCGTGGGGCGGCAGCTTGCGGCGCAGCATTCGCACAGCCTGGAGGCGTGGTACGCGCACGTGCCGGGACTGCGAGTCGTGGAGCCTGCGACGATCGACGATGCGCGCGGCATGTTGCGGGCTGCGCTGGCGTCGCCCGATCCGGTGATCGTGTTCGAGCCGATTTCGCTCTACAACATGGAAGGGGAGCTTACCGATGCCGCAGCGCATGTGCGGCTCGAAGGTGCGCGCGTTCATCGCGCCGGCAGCAGCGTGACGCTGGTGACCTATGGCGCGAGCCTGTGGCGCTGCGTTGCCGCGGCCGAGACACTGGCGCAGGAGGGAATCGATGCCGAGATCGTGGACCTGCGCTGCCTGCGGCCGCTCGACGACGCGACGGTGCTGGCGTCGGTGCGCAAGACGCGTCGTGTCGTGATCGTCGATGAAGGCTGGCGCACGTGCAGCCTGGCGGCGGAGGTCGGGCAACGCATCGTCGAGCAGGGATTCTACGACCTCGACGCGCCGATCGCGCGGGTCTGCAGCGAAGAGGTGCCGATGCCGTATCCCCGGCACCTCGAGGATGCTGCGCTGCCCGGTCCCGAACGCATCGTCGCTGCAGTGCGAAGGCTCGTCGGTCATGCAGGCTGAGTTCCGCCTGCCCGCGCTCGGCGCTGACATGGAGGCGGGCACACTCGTCGAGTGGCACGTGGCGCCCGGCGATCGTTGCAGGCGCGGCGACGTCGTGGCCGTGGTCGAAACGGACAAGGGCGCGATCGACGTCGAGATTTTCATCGACGGGGTCGTGCGTGAGTTGCTGGTGCAGCCGGGGACCCGCGTTCCGGTCGGCACGGTGCTCGCGCTCCTCGACACCGAGGCGACCGTTCCAACCCCGGACGTGCACGCCGAGGCTGCCATTCCCGCCGCGAAAGCGGTGCCCGCACTTCCTGGTCCGCCAGTCGGAGCCGGCACGGAGCAGCGAGTGCGGATATCGCCCGCGGCGCGCAAGCGTGCGCTGGAAGTACATGTCGATGCCGCGTCACTGCACGGCACCGGACCGGCAGGTGCGATCACGGTGGCGGATGTCGAAAGAGCCGCAGCCGCACCCCGACCCTCTCCCGCTTTGGCAGCCGAGGAGGGCGCTGGCATGCGCGCGGCGATCGCAGCGGCGATGTCCCGCTCGAAGCGCGAGATTCCTCATTACTACCTCGCGACGACCGTCGACGTCACCTCCGCCAGCGACTGGCTCGCGGCCCACAACGCGGCAGTGCCGGTGACGGAGCGGCTGCTGCTGGCGGTGTTGCTGGTGAGGGCCGTCGCGTTGGCTGGCCGCGACCACCCAGGCTTCAGCGGCTTCTATCGCGACGGGCGTTACGAGCCGAGTCCGGTCGTGCACGTCGGTGTCGCCGTCGCGTTGCGGGGTGGCGGACTGGTGGCGCCGGCCATCATGGACACGGCGGGCAGGCCGCTGGCAGCGCTGATGAACGACTTCCGCGATCTCGTCGCGCGCGCGCGCGCCGGACGGCTGCGTGCCAGTGAACTCGCCGCACCCACAGTGATCCTCACCAGCCTCGGCGAGGCGTCGGTCGAGACGGTGCTGCCCATCATCCAGCCCCCGCAGGTCGCGATCGTCGGCGCCGGCGCCGTGGCCGAGCGGCCCTGGGTCGTCGCTGGCAGGGTGGTTCCGCGGCGCGTGCTGACGCTGTCGTTGGGTGCAGATCACCGCGTCACCGACGGACGGCTCGGCGCGCACTTCCTGGCGCGGATCGCCGCCCTGCTGGCTGAACCGGCGCAGCTGTGAGGTGCATGCATGGACCGTGAACAACTCGCGCGCCGCGTCCTCGAACTGTTGACGACGATCGCGCCCGACGTCGAGGCGGAATCGGTGATCCCTGGCATCGCGTTCCGCGACCAGTTCGACTTCGACTCCATGGACACACTGAACTTCGCCATCGCCCTGCACCAGGAACTCGGGGTTGACGTGCCCGAGACCGACTACGCGCATCTCGCGAGTCTCGACCGGTGCGTCGCTTACCTGGCAGGGCGCCTCGCCTGAGGCCCGGCTGATCCGCGCGCGGAAACTCCGCCACCTGGCCCGGGCAATGTCCCACGGGCAGGCCTGGATTGCAGGACAATGAATCCATCCGGCACGGCGCCTGCGATTACCTCACATGCTCGAACTCCGCGATGTCTCCAAGTCCTTCGGCGGCCCGGCCGGCCGGCGCGTTCTCGACGGCGTGTCGCTCACCGTCGTGCCCGGTGAATACGTCGCCATCGTCGGCGAGTCCGGCGTCGGCAAGTCCACTCTGCTGAACCTGATCGCGGGGCTCGACGTGCCTGACAGCGGCGCGCTGCTGCTGGAGGACCGCGACCTCGCAACGTTGAACGAGGATGCCCGCACGCAGGTGCGTCGCACCCGCATGGGCTTCGTGTTCCAGGCGTTTCACCTGTTGCCGCATCTCAGCATCGCTCGCAACGTCGCGTTGCCGCTGGCCCTGAACGGGCAAGCGGGTCGTGCGGTCGATGACCGCGTCATGGAGTTGCTCGAAGCCGTGGGCCTCGCCGACCGCGCGTCCAGCTTTCCGCGCGAACTGTCCGGCGGTGAATCGCAGCGTGTCGCCGTCGCACGCGCGTTGGCGCACCGTCCGGCGCTGGTGCTCGCCGACGAGCCCACGGGCAACCTCGATCCCGACAACGCCGCGATGATCCTCGAAGTGCTGCGCGCCCAGGTCAAGCGCGACAACGCGGCCGGCATTCTCGTCACGCATTCCGCCGCGGCCGCTGCTTCGACCGACCGCACCTACGAATTGACGCGCGCGGGGCTGACGCTTCGATCATGAACGCCGTGGTACCGGTCCTGCCCAGCGGCAGGAATGCGCTGCGGGCCCTGTTGTCCCTGCTCGACGCCGCGGCATTCGGTCCGCTGCGCCAGGCGCCAGGCCGCACCCTGCTGGCCGTCCTCGCGATTGCGCTGGGTGTGGCGCTCGGATTCTCCGTCTACCTGATCAACCGGGTCGCTGCGGATGAAGTGCAGGGCGCGTCGCGTTCGCTGTTCGGGCTCGCTGATTTCGCCGTGCAGTCGCCTGGCGCCGGATTCGACGAGGCGCTGTTCCCTCGACTCCTGCGTGTCCCCGGCGTGGCCGCCGCCAGTCCTGTCGTCGAACTGCAGGTGCGCCTGCCAGGGCGCGAGCGGACCCTGCAGCTGATCGGCATCGATCCGTTCCGCGCGACGCAGATGCAGCCCTCGCTGGCGGGCGTCGGCGCGACGACCGAGCGGCAAGGGCAGGGGTTGCTGGCGGCGAATTCGATCTGGCTGAGCCCCGCGGCCGCGCAGTCGCTCGAACTCGAAGTCGGCGACGATCTCGACGTGCAGGTGGCGCTCGATCGGGTGCGTTTCCGTGTGGCTGGCATCCTGCCGCCCGGGTCATATCGACAGCCTGTCGGGTTGCTCGACATCGGCGAGGCGCAGTGGCGATTGCAACGGCTGGGTCGGCTCGATCGAGTCGACCTTCGGCTCGCGCCGCAGGCCGATCGTGAGTCCGTGCGCAGTGCCATTGCGGCGATGCTGCCACCGGGAGCACAGATCGTGACGCCGGGCGAGGCGACGGACGATGCCGTGCGCCTGACCCGCGCCTACCGTTCGAACCTGACGGCGCTCGCGCTCGTGGCGCTTTTCACCGGCGCGTTCCTGGTCTACGCGACCCAATCGCTCGCCGTGGCGCGCCGCCGCCGTGAGATCGCGCTGCTGCACGCGATGGGCATGACGGTGCGCGAGCAACTCGCCGCGTCACTGCTGGCGGGAACCGTCGTGGGTGCGCTCGGCGCCGCAGTCGGCGTCGTGCTCGGTGCGCTCGTTGCGCGTGCGGGGCTTGCGGCCTTCGGCGCCGACCTCGGGGCAGGATACTTCCGTGGCGTCGCGCCTGCGCTCAACGTCAGCGTGGGCGAGTACCTCGTCTTCTTCCTGCTCGGTGCAGGCGCAGCCCTGGTCGCCACGTTCGGGCCCGCACGCGAGGCAGCATCCGTGCCAGCAGCTGCAGCGCTGAAGGCTGGTGACGAAGCTCCGATGGCTGCGCGCACGCACGGCCGGATCGCGCTGGCCTTGTTTGCGGCCGGCATTCTTGCGCTCGCCTTGCCGCCGCTCGAAGGCATTGCACTGCCGGGCTACGTTTCGATCGCGTGCCTCTTGCTGGGCGCTGTCTTCCTGACGCCCAGCATCGCGTCCACCGTATTCGCTCGCCTCGGCACCGATGGACCGGCCTGGCGCCAGGTGGCCGTGGCCCAGCTCCGCGGCACGGCGCGTCGTGCGACCGTCAGCATCGCCGCCGTGCTCGTCAGCTTCAGCCTGATGGTGGCGATGGCGATCATGGTCTTCTCGTTCCGCATGTCGCTCGAGGCATGGATGCAGCGCATCCTGCCCGCGGATCTCTATGTGCGCGCGGGCTCCGCTGCGACCGGCGCGTACCTCGACGTAGACGCGCAACGATCGATCACGGCGCTGCCCGAGGTGGCCCGTGTGGATTTCGTGAAGTTCCAGGACGTACTGTTGCCCGGTGAGCGATTGCCGCTCACCATCATTGCGCGCCCGATCCGCGAGCCGACGGCGGACCGGGTGATTCCGATCCGGCGGTCGGCGACCGGGCCCGCCCCGCAGGGAGCCATTCCGGTCTGGGCATCCGAAGCTGCGCTGGATTTGCGGGGCTTCGACGTCGGTGCCGAGTTCGACCTGCCGATCGGTGGCAAAGTCGTGCGCGCCGCGGTGCGCGGCATCTGGCGCGATTACGAGCGCCCGGGTGGGTCGATCGTCGTGGACCGCGAGACCTTCATCGCATTGAGCGGCGAGCGAACCGCCACGACGGCCGCGCTCTGGCTGCGCGAGGGCACGGATGCCGCCGAATTCAGCGGACAATTGCGGGACGCCGTCGCGCGCAGCGGTGACTACGACGTCGCCATTCCCGGCGAGATCCGCAAGCGCTCGCTCGCGCTGTTCGACCGCACGTTCGCCGTCACGTACCTGCTCGAAGCCGTCGCCGTCCTGATCGGACTGTTCGGCATCAGCGCCAGCATGAGTTCGCAGGTGCTCGCGCGGCGCGGCGAGTTCGGCATGCTGCGGCACCTTGGCGTCACGCGGCGCGAAATCGGACGCATGCTCGCCTTCGAAGGCGCGGCGCTCGGCTCGATCGGCGTCGCGGCCGGTCTCGTCATCGGCGCAATCGTGAGCATGATCCTGATCTTCGTCGTCAACCGGCAGTCGTTTCACTGGACGATGGACGTGCACGTGCCGTGGGGCCTGCTGGCAATCCTCAGCCTCGTCCTGATCGTGGCCGCTGCGGCGACTGCGGCCTTCAGTGGACGTCGTGCGATGGGCGACGACGTCGTTCGCGCGGTCAAGGAGGACTGGTGAGTTTGCATCCTCTTGCTCCCTCGCAAGCTCGAGCAGGCTGGTATTTGAGCTTCCGGTCCCTGCTGCTTCTGCTTGTCCTGCCGCACTTCCTCCCCCTGCGCGCAAGCGCTGAAACTTCGTATCCATCGGTCGTTCCGGGCTACGAGCTCGCATTCCCGCGCGACGAAGGCAGCCATCCCGACTACCGCATCGAATGGTGGTACGTCACGGGCCAGCTCGACGACGCCGAGAGCAAGGTCAAGGCGCCGCGCGGCTTCCAGGTCACGTTCTTCCGCGTACGCACGGGCCTGGCCGAGGACAACCCCAGCAGCTTCGCGCCGCGCCAGGTGTTGTTCGCGCATGCCGCGATCGCCGACCCCGTTAGCAACAAGCTGCATCACGCGCAGCGCAGCGCCCGGGAAGGCTTCGATCTGGCCTTCGCACGCGAGGGCACGCTCGACGTGAAGCTCGACGACTGGTCGATCCGCCAGGTGGCGCCCGGGCGCTATGTCACCGTAGTTCATGGCGATGACTTCGACTTCGAGCTCACGCTCGCGTCGACGCAGCCGCCGTTGCTGCAGGGCGAGCGGGGCTTCAGTCGCAAAGGGCCGGACCCGCGTGCAGCGAGCTACTACTACAGCCTGCCGCAGCTCGAGGTGAGCGGCAACGTCATGCTCGATGGCCGCCGGCAAAGCGTGAGTGGAAAGGCGTGGTTCGACCACGAGTGGTCGAGCGACTATGTCGACGCGAATGCCCTCGGCTGGGACTGGCTGGGCGTCAATCTCGACGACGGTGGAGCGCTCATGGCCTTTCGCATGCGCGACCGGCAGGGCGGTGAGCGCTGGGCCGGTGCGACGATTCGGCAACCAACGCCCGCGCCGGAGGTTGACAGTCCGGCCCGTGCCGGGGAGGTGCAGGCGTTCGCTCCCGAAGCCGTCGATTTCGCGCCGCTCAAGAACTGGCGCTCGCCGCGCACCGGCGTGATCTATCCGGTCCAATGGCGCGTGCAGGTGGGCGACCGTCGCTATCGCGTCGAACCGCTGTTGCTCGATGCGGAGCTCGACTCACGTCCGACGACCGGCATTCTGTACTGGGAAGGTCCGATCCGACTCATCGATGAGGCGACTGGCAAGGAAGCCGGCCGCGGCTATCTCGAACTGACGGGATACGGCGGCAAGCTCGACCTCTGAACTTTCGCTCCCGCTCTGGCGGGAGCAGGTTGGCGTGATGTCAGGCGTTCGATCCGGGGCCTTCCCCCGAGCGCGTGTCTGCCTTGCCAAGCTCGGGGGAAGGCCCCGGATCGAACGCCCGCACCATCGCCCGGCCTGCTGCCGGCCTCACCTGCCGAAGCGGGAGAGGTGAAGCAGCTCAGAGCTGCCGCGCGTTGAAGGTATCGCAGGCGTTCGGATCGCCCGAATTCATGCCCGTCATCAGCCAGCGCGAGCGCTGCTCCGACGTTCCGTGCGTGAACGCATCGGGCACTACGCGGCCCTGCGTTGCGCGCTGCAGCGTGTCGTCGCCGATGGCCGTGGCAGCGCGCATGCCTTCGTCGATGTCCTGCTGGGTGATGTTGAGGCGCGGTGCCGCGTCGCGCGCCCACACGCCGGCATAGCAGTCCGCCTGCAACTCCAGCATCACGGAGTACTGGTTCGCCTCGGCCTTGCTGTTCGCCTGCTGCTGCGCCCGCTGCACCTTCTCTGCCATGCCCGTCAGGTTCTGCACGTGGTGGCCGACTTCGTGCGCAATCACGTAGGCCTGCGCAAAATCGCCGGGTGCGCCGAACTTCTGCTCGAGCTCCTGGAAGAACGAGAGGTCGAGGTAGACCTTCTGGTCGAGCGGGCAATAGAACGGCCCCATCGCGGCCTGGCCGGTGCCGCACGCCGTGGTCGTCGCCTCGCTGAACATCACCATGGTCGGCGGCGAGTATCGGCCGTCGAACAGCTTGCCCCACGTCTCCTCGGTCTGCGCGAGCGTCACGCCCGCGAGCTCGCTGAGCTGCGCCTCGCTGGCCGACTCCTGGTACGGCTGCGCCGATGGTTGCATCTCGACCGGCGCCTGCTTCGTCGCCACACCCAGGAAAGGGAGCGGATTGATGCCGAAGAAGCTCAGCACCAGCAGGAACAGGATGCCGCCGATGCTGAGGCCCATGCCCTTGCGCACGGGCGACATGCCGCGGCGGTCTTCGATGTTCGAACTGCGACGCTGCCCGCGAATGTCCATGCGATCTCTCCGTGCGATGGACTCGGACTATGTCATTTCCGTCGGGCCCGGGGAAAGTGTCCGCAAAAGTGTCCGCCGTCCGAGGACGGACACCCGGACACGGCGAATGGGCGGCCCGCCCGCCCAATAATCATTTGTAAAACAGCGCGTTGGAGTAATTCCAGCAATTGGCACGATCCCTGCAAACTGAAAACCACTTTCCCGCATCCAAGCCAGTGACATGTCCATCGCCACCCTCAAGCGAACGCCAGACAAGATTGCCGCGCCGGGCATGCGCAGCACGGACGGTCAGGATCGCGTCGTCGAGCAGGCCAGCGGATGGCAGCACGATCGACGCGTCCGCATCGCCGCGGCTGTCGCGCTGCTCGTGCTCGGTGCGGCGGTCCTGGCGTGGTTCCTGAAGGGCTGGGCGTCGACGGATACCACCGTTGCGCTCGATCGCGTGCGCGTCGCGACCGTGCAGCGCGGCGAGTTTCTCAGCGACGTCGCGGCGCAGGCGACCGTCGTGGCCGCGGTCAGTCCGACGTTGTACGCGCCAGCAGCCGGCACGGTGACCCTGAACCGCAATGCGGGCGATACGGTCAAGAAAGGCGATCTGCTGGCGACCGTCGAAAGTCCCGGATTGAAGAACGAGTTCGAGCGCGAGCGCGCCACGCTCGAGAGCCTCGTCGTCGACCTGCGTCGTCAGGAGATCGACGTCCGCCGCAAGGTCCTGCAGAGCCAGCAGACGGCCGATATGGCGGGTGTCTCGATCCGGGCGGCCGAGCGCGAATTCGCACGCGCCCAGGCGGCCTGGGACCAGAAGATCATCAGCCAGCGCGACTTCCAGCGGGCACAGGACGAACTCGACGAAGCGAAGCTGACGCACCATCACGCCGTCGAGACTGCGGGTCTCGAAAAGGAGAGCCTCGAGTTCGAGCTGCAGACGCGACGCCTGCAGCGCGACCGGCAGCAGTTGCTGGTCGAGGACCTCGAGCGCCGCGTCGGCGAGCTGGCGGTGAGATCCCCGGTCGACGGCATGGTCGGCAACCTCGCCGTGACGCAGAAGGCCGCCGTGCAGCAGGACGCCGCACTGCTCACCGTAGTCGATCTCTCCGCGCTCGAAATCGAGTTTCGCGTGGCCGAGACCTACGCCGGGACGATCGGCGTCGGCATGCAGGCCGACGTGTCGTACGGCGGCAAGACGTACGCGGGTGAAGTGAGCGCGATCTCGCCGGAAGTGCGCCAGGGCGAGGTCACGGGGCGTGTGCGCCTGCGTGAAATCCCGGCCGGCCTGCGCCAGAACCAGCGCGTCTCGGTGCGCATCCTGATGGACAAGCGCGACAACGTGCTCAAGGTCGAGCGCGGTGGGTTCTACGAAGCAGGCGGCGGCGCCACGGCCTACGTCGTGAAAGACGGCGTCGCCGAGCAGCGCCCGATCAAGACCGGCGCCGTGAGCGTGCGCGAGATCGAGATCGTCGATGGCCTGAACGTCGGCGACCAGGTCGTGATTTCCGATACCGAAGATTTCAAGAATGCGCCGCGCGTGATGCTCGCGGACTGACGAACGAACGCAAGAGGACGAACCATGTTCGAAATGACCCAGGTGACGAAGGCCTACCGGACGGACCTGCTCGAGACGCACGCGCTGCGCGAGTTCAGCCTGAAGGTCGACAAGGGCGAATTCGTCGCGGTGACGGGCCCTTCCGGCTCGGGCAAGACCACGTTCCTCAACGTGGCGGGCCTGCTCGAGACCTTCGACTCCGGCAGCTACCGTCTCGACGGCGAGGACGTGAGCAAGCTCGACGACGACGCGCGCTCCAGGGTGCGCAATCACAAGATCGGCTTCATCTTCCAGAGTTTCAACCTGATCCCCGACCTCAACGTCTTCGACAACGTCGACGTGCCGCTGCGCTACCGGCGCATGCCGGCTGCCGAGCGCCGTGAGCGGATCAACTCCGCGCTCGACCTGGTCGGGCTTTCCTCGCGCATGAAGCATTTGCCGTCACAGCTTTCGGGCGGCCAGCAGCAGCGTGTCGCCATTGCGCGCGCGCTCGCGGGCGATCCGGCGTTGCTGCTTGCGGACGAGCCGACGGGCAACCTCGATTCGCTGATGGCGCGCCAGGTCATGGACCTGCTCGAGCAGATCAACGGCATGGGCGCCACGATCGTGATGGTCACGCACGACCCGGAACTCGCGCGCCGCGCGCACCGCAACGTGCAGGTCATCGACGGCCAGGTCACGGACTACAAGCCGTACGAGGCGCATTCGGCGTCGGTGACGGTGCTGCACCCGCCGGCAGCAGACGCGACCTACGGCTGAACGGGCAAGGAGGCTCCACGATGTTCGCTTACGACTTGCGTCTCGCGCTCGACAGCATGAAGCGCCACCCGGGACTCTCGGCGCTGATGGTGCTCGCGATCGCGCTCGGCATCGCCGTCTGCACGGTGACGTTCACGATCTACCATGCGATGGCGACCAATCCGATTCCGCAGAAGAGCAGCCAGCTCTACGCGGTGACGCTCGACACGTGGAGCGCCGAGCGGCCCTATGACGACGAGAAGCCGGAGAATACGCCGCAGCTCCTCACGTACCGCGACGCGATGTTCCTGCACGGCGCCAAGGCCGCGCCGCGCAGCGTGGTCATGTACAAGTCGGGCGCGCTGCTCGTGCCCGAGCGCGCCGGCATCAAGCCGTTCAACTCCCAGCTTCGCGTCACGTCGCACGAGTTTTTCGGGATGTTCGACGCCCCCTTCGCCTACGGCCGGGGCTGGGACGCCGCGGCCGACGAAGGCCCGCAACCGGTCGTCGTGCTGAGCCACGAGACCAATGAGAAAGTGTTCGGCGGCGCCGACAGCGTCGGCGAGATGCTCAAGCTCGGCAAGGTCGAGTACCGCGTGGTGGGCGTGCTGAAGCCGTGGAATCCGAGCCCCAAGTTCTTCGACCTCAACAACGGCGCGTTCGAGGAGGCCGAGGATGCCTACGTGCCTTACGGCTGGGGCAAGGCGCTGGAACTGCCGGTGTACGGCAACACCAATTGCTGGAAGCCGGAGACCGTCGAGCGCTACCAGGACTTCCTGAACTCGGAATGCATCTGGCTGCAATACTGGGCAGAGCTGCCGACCGCCGCCGATCGCGACCGCTACCAGGCCTTCGTCGACAACTACGCGCGCAGCCAGAAGGCGGCGGGACGCATGCCGCGCAAGCTCAACAACCGCCTCTACGACGTCGAACAGTGGCTCGACCGCAACGAAGTCGTGCAGAAGGACAACCGGGTGCTGATCGGCATCGCGCTGCTGTTCCTCGGCGTGTGCCTGGTCAACGTGGTGGGCCTGCTGCTCGCCAAGTTCCTGAACGCAGCACCGATGACCGGACTGCGCCGTGCGCTCGGCGCGAGCCGCCGCGACATCGTGCGCCAGCACATGATGGAGGTCCTGCTGCTCGGCCTGGCGGGGGGGCTCCTGGGTCTCGTGCTCGCGGTGGGCGGACTGGCCGGGATCCGCGGGCTCTACAGCTCGGACCTGAACGGCGGCTCGGCCGAGCGCCTGACGCAGGTCGACCCCGTCGTCGTGCTCGTCACGCTCGGGCTGGCATTGCTGGCCGGCGCGGTCGCGGGCCTGTATCCCTCATGGCGCATCGGGCGCACCGCGCCCGCCGTCTACCTCAAGACGCAGTAAGTTCGAAGGACATACGAACATGGACATCAAGCCCATCCTCAGTTCGCTGCGCCGCAGTCCGACGGGTGCCATCCTGGTGGCACTGCAGATCGCACTGGCGCTGGCGATCGTCGTCAATTCGCTCTTCATCATCGTGCAGCGGTTCGAAAAGGTGAACCGCGACCCCGGCGTCGACGTGCCCAACATTTTCCTGATCGGCTGGGTGCCGTCGACCGAGAGGTTCCAGGGCGAAGCGACGATGCGCGAGGACCTCGCCGTCCTGCGCAACCTGCCCGGCGTCGAGGCGGCCACCGTCGTCAACGCCGTGCCGCTGTCGGGCGGCGGTTCGAGCACGTCGGTGTATACCGAGCCGAATGAAAAGGGCGCGCGCGCGGACATCAACTACTTCGAGGTCGACGAGCAGGGTCTCGACACGTTCGGCGTCACGCTGACCGAGGGCCGGAACTTCGACTCGACGATCGTCACCAAGCCGCCTCGCAACAGTTCGTTCTCGCCGTCGGGCATCCTGATGACCCAGGACGCGGCCCGGGAACTGTTCCCGAAAGGGTCGGCGCTGGGCAAGACGATCTACACCGCCACCAGCCAGCCGATGACGGTCCTCGGCATCATCGACCACATGCACGGCTCGTGGCCGAGCTGGGACAAGGTCGGCAACGTCGCCCTGTTCCCGGTGATCCCCGACGAAACGTACGCGCGCTACATGGTCCGCGCGCAGCCGGGGCAGCGCGATGCGACGATGAAGGCCGCCGAGGAAGCGCTGAACAAGATCGACAACGGACGCGTGATCCTGAAGGTTCGCTCGCTGGAATACGTCGCTGCCAACTCGTACGCCGACGACCGGGCGATGGCGGTCTACCTGACCGTCGTGATCACGCTGTTGCTAGGCATTTCCGCGCTCGGCATCTTCGGGCTGGCGGCCTTCAACGTCAGCACCCGCACCAAGCAGATCGGCACCCGCCGCGCCGTCGGCGCCCGCCGCAGCGACATCCTGCGGCACTTCCTCGTCGAGAACTGGCTGATCACGTCCGTCGGCGTGGTCGTCGGCTGCGTCCTGGCCCTGCTGCTCGGCTACTGGCTCAGCACCACGTTCGAACTCCCGCGGCTGAAGCTTTACTATCTGTTGGCGGGGGTGGTGGCGCTCTGGACGGTCAGCCTGGCGGCGGCCTTCCGGCCGGCGCGGCGCGCCTCGATGGTCTCGCCGGCCATCGCAACCCGCACGGTGTGAGGGTTCCAACGGGGCGGATTGCAGACAGCCGAATGCAGGGACGAACGCTACTCGTCATCGACGACAACGACGCCGTGCGCACGGCGCTCGACGTGCTGCTGACCCTCGAAGGCGCGAAGGTGGAATGCGTTGCCACGCCGGACGAGGGGCTGCGGCGCGTCGCGCGCGGAGGCATCGACCTGGTCATCCAGGACATGAACTTCCAGCGCGAGGCGACCTCGGGCGACGAGGGGATCGCGCTGTTCCGGGCCCTGCGCGCGGCGCAGCCGGACCTGCCGGTGGTGCTGCTCACGGCGTGGACGCACCTCGAGACCGCGGTTGAACTGGTGAAGGCGGGCGCCGCGGACTATCTCGCCAAGCCCTGGGACAACGCACGGTTGGTGACGACGGTGCGCAACCTGCTGCAGTTGCATGCAGCGTTGACCGCGGAGCGCGAGCGGCTGGCGCGCGTAGACCGATCACATGCCGAACTCGCGGCGCGCTTCGACCTGCGCGGCATCGTTTATCGCAGCGCTGCCATGCATGCCGTCGTGCAGATGGCGACGCAGGTGGCGAAGGCCGATGTGCCGGTGCTGATCACGGGACCCAACGGTGCCGGCAAGGAAATCCTGGCGGAGATCATCCAGGCCAACTCTGCAGCGAGGAGCGGGCCGTTCGTGCGCGTGAACGCGGGCGCACTGCCTGCGGACCTGCTCGAGAGCGAATTGTTCGGCGCGGAGGCCGGCGCCTACACCGGAGCATCCAGGTCGCGCGAGGGCCGCTTCGAGGCGGCGAACGGCGGGACGCTCTTCCTCGACGAGATCGGCAACCTGCCGCTGACCGGGCAGGCCAAGCTGTTGCGTGTGCTGCAGACCGGCGAGTTCGAGCGTCTCGGATCGAGCCAGACCCGCAAGGTGAGCGTGCGGATCGTCTCGGCGACCAACGCGCCCCTGGCCGAGGCAATCCGCCAGGGCCGCTTCCGCGAGGACCTGTACTACCGCCTCAACGTGATCGAACTGCAGGTGCCCCCGCTCGCCGATCGGCGCGACGACATTCTGCCGCTGGCCAGGCATTTCCTGGAGCCCGGGTACGAGCTGCTGCCGGACGCCGAGCGCACACTGGTCCGCCATGACTGGCCCGGCAACGTGCGCGAATTGCGCAACAGCATTCGCCGCGCCTGCCTGCTCGCGAACTCGACGCGGATCACGGCGCCCGACCTGATGCTGCCGGGATCGGGCACCTCCGGAACGTGGGAGGCATTGCCTGCCCGCGAGCCCGACCGCGACGAAATCGAAAGCGCGCTCACGCGCCATGAGGGGGTCATCGCCAAGGCGGCGCGCGAACTCGGCCTATCGCGACAGTCGTTGTACCGACGCATGGAAAAACTCGGCATCGCGACCGGCAGCCAGGACGGGCGCTGACTCATGCAGCAGCGGCGGGTGACCCTCCTACTCGCAGCGCTCGGGCTGTTGATGCTGGTCGCGCTCGCCGCGACGAACCTCGAGTGGCCTTACCGCGCCGCAGCCATGCTGTGCGCGACCATCGCTTACGCGGCTCTGGCCTGGGGCGTGCGGCGTTCGCTGCGCCAGCAGGAGTCGGTGCTGGACGCGCTCGCCGACGGCATTTCGAGCCTGCACGATGCCGATTACAGCATGAGCATCGCTGAGCCGCGCGACGCCAAGCTGCGGAAGCTGGTGGCTGCCTACAACGCGCTCGGCGGCAGACTGCGCAGCCAGCGCCACGATCTCTACCAACGCGAATTGCTGCTCGACACTGTGATCCAGGCCTCGCCGCTGGCGCTGATCCTGACCAACGCCACCGGCACGATTCTCTACGCGAACCTTGCGGCCAGGCAGTTGCTCTCCGGTGGCCGCAAGCTCGAAGGGCTGGCGCTCTCGCCGTTGCTCGCGCCGATGCCGCCCTCCCTGCGCGAGGCGCTCGAGGACAATCGTGACCGGCTGTTCACGGCGAAAATAAAAGACGACGCCGAGGTCTTCCACGTCTCGCATCGCCAGTTCCTGTTGAACGGGCAGCCGCACCGGCTGCGCCTGCTCAAGCAGCTCACGCGCGAGGTCAATGCCCAGGAAGTAGCGATCTGGAAACGCGTGATCCGCGTCATTGCACACGAAATCAATAATTCGGTGGCGCCGATCGCTTCGCTCGCGCAGTCGGGTCAGCGGCTGGCGCTGCAACCGGACACCGCGCAGCTCACGCGCGTGTTCGGCGCGATCGAGGAGCGCATGTCGCACCTGGCGCAGTTCGTCGACGGCTACTCGCGCTTCGCGAAGCTGCCGCAGCCCCGTGCTGCGCATGTCGAATGGCGCCGCTTCCTCGATTCGCTGCACGCCGTCGCGCCGTTCGCGCTGGATGGCATCGTGCCCGGGGAGATGGGCTGGTTCGATGAATCGCAGCTCGAGCAGGTGATGATCAACCTGCTCAAGAATGCTGCGGAAGCCGGCTCGCCGCCGTCGTCGACCGTCGTTGCCGTGCGTCCCGCGCGTGGCGGCTGGACCGTCGAGGTGCGCGACCGCGGCTCAGGGATGAGCCCGGACGTGCTGACCAACGCCTTGCTGCCGTTCTATTCCAGCAAGCCGGCGGGCAGCGGACTCGGCCTCACGCTGTGCCGTGAGATCGTGGAGGCGCACGGCGGCACGCTCGAAGCGGGCAACCGGACCGACGGGGAGGAGGGGGCCGTAATCCGGTTCTGGCTGCCGCCGCCGCCGGCCACGACTGGCTACGGGCTGCGATCGTCGATCGAGCCCGCTTCCACCCAGACGCCGTAGCTGCACCGCAGGACCTGCGAGCCGCTCGCGACGAAATCGCCGTTGCGGAATTCGCTGCCGTTGAACCAGCACACCGCCTCGCCGGGCACCTGCTGGCGCACGACATCGGTATCGATGTCTTCTTCGACGGCGATGGGTGAGTTGCGCAGTTCAGGGTCGGGCGACCCGACCTGGGTGATCGAAACGTGCTCATGCAACATGGCCGTTCTCCCGTTTCACGTCGCCGACGTCATCCGGCATTTCATGGTAGCTCCGCCGCAGAGGCCGCGAACAGTGGGAATGTGCGCACAGCGTTCCGTTACCGCTCGCACTGCAGCGTCCGATCCGGGGCCTTCCCCCGAGCTTGGAAAGGCAGACACGCGCTCGAGGGAAGGCCCCGGATCGGTCGCCTGCGATGCGCGGCGCTGCCGCAGGGTTAGAATCCGCGGATGCAGCAACCATTGACCTTCGATTTCCTGCGTTCGCAGATCGTCGGCATCGATTCGGCGTTCGAGACCCCGTTCGGCCGGCGGCTGATGGTCTACTGCGATTACACGGCGTCAGGCCGCTGCCTGCTGTTCGTCGAGCGCTACCTGCAGCACCTGCAGCGCATCTACGCCAACACGCACACGGAAGACGACCTGACGGGTCGCAGCATGAGCCGCCTGCTGCACGAAGCGGAGCGCACCATCAAGCGCGCGGTGAACGCCGGCCCGCACGGACGCATCGTGGCCTGCGGCACGGGCGCGACCGGTGCCATCGACAAGCTGCAGCAGATCCTCGGCGTCGCGTTGCCGCCGGCCACGCGCAAGGTGGTGGGGGACCAGCTGCGCGCCTTCATGGGCGACGCGAAGTTCGAAGAGTTTCGCCGTTTCCAGCAGTCGCGGCAGCCCGTGGTCTTCGTCGGGCCTTACGAGCATCACAGCAACGAAGTCACCTGGCGGCAGGGCCTCGCGACGGTCGTCGAGGTGAACCTCGCGGCCGATGGCGGCGTGGACGTCGAGCACCTCAAGCACCTGCTGTGTGTACCGGAGTACCAGGGCCGCCTGCGCATCGGCTCGTTTTCGGCGGCGTCGAACGTCACCGGCATGCGCTCCCCGACGCGCGCGATCGCGAAGCTGCTGCATGCCCACGATGCGTACGCGTGCTTCGACTACGCGGCGAGCGCGCCCTACGTCGAAATCGACATGAATCCCGCGCCGGATGCCGAGGGTGGCGACGCTTCGTACGACGCCGTCTTCCTGTCGCCGCACAAGTTCCTCGGTGGCCCGGGTTCGAGTGGCGTGCTGGTCTTCAACGAACGGCTGTATTCACGCGACCTGCCGCCGAGCGTCGCGGGCGGCGGCACCGTCGATTACGTCAGCCCGCAGGACCAGGACTTCATCGCGGACATCGAAGAGCGTGAAAAGGCCGGCACCCCTGGCGTGCTGCAGACGATGAAAGCAGCGCTGGCGATGGACCTCAAGCAGAAGGTCGGCGTCGAGCGCATCGAGGCGCGCGAGCACGAGCTGCTGCGTCGCGCGATGCAGCAGTGGTCGGCCAACGCGAGCATCGAGATTCTCGGCAACCTCGATCCGCAGCGGCGCATCGGCATCGTGTCGTTCAACCTGCGCGACGCGCGCGGGCGTTACCTGCACCCGAAGTTCGTGACGGTGCTGCTCAACGACCTGTTCGGCATCCAGTCACGCGCCGGTTGCTCGTGCGCCGGTCCGTACGGGCACCGTCTCCTGGGCATCGACCAGACGACCTCGGAGCAGTACCGCGACTGGGTGCGCAAAGGCTTCCAGGGCATCAAGCCCGGTTGGTGCCGCGTCGGGTTCCATTACGCGATGGACGATGCTGATGCCCAGTTCATCACGGACGCGGTCGATTTCGTTGCACAGCAGGGGCATTGCTTCCTGCCGCTGTACGAGTTCGACCCGCCCACGGGCATGTGGACGCACCGCGAGTTCCAGGAGCGGCACGAGCATTTCTCGATCGAAGCCGCGCTCGAATCCAGGGGCTGCGAGCAGACTGCGCTGCCCACGCAGGAGCGCGTGCGTCTCTACGCGGAATGCCTGCAGGAGGCGCGGGCGCTGGCCGCGAGGCTCGGTGACCCGCAGCCAGGAACCTGCAGCAAGGAATTCGAATTCGGCGAGCTGCAGTTCTTCAATCTGTGAGTACGCTCGCCCTGCATAGGCAATGAGTCAGAGGCCGAGTACGAGGCGCAATCCTTCGTCCACGTGTCGCATCGTCGTGCCCGGGACGGCACGGACTCTCTGCGTGAGCAATTGTCGATCGAGCGTAACGACCTGTGAGACGTTCACGACGGACGGCTTCGCCAGGCCAGATTCACTGCGGCCCATGCGCACGTTTCCGGGCGCATCCGCCAATGCCAGGTTCGAAGTGATGACAGCCGCCACGACCGTGGCAATGCGGCTCTGGTTGAAGGGGTCCGACTGGATCACCAGCACGGGCCTGCGAAAGCCGGGGCCGGAGCCAGCCGGCGCTGGCAGCGATGCCCACCAGACCTCACCACGTTTCATCGGCAAGATTCTTGAGTTGAGCGCGCTGCAGGGCAGGTTCGATTTCTGACGATTGCGCGCTGTATAGCGCGTTCAGGCGGGCGGTTACCTCTTCGGCGCCGCGCGCGCTGAGGTAGGTGGCCAAGGCGTCGCTGTACAGCTGGCTGCGGGAAATGCCGAGCTGGCGCGCGAGGTGCTCACCGGCTTCGAATACCTCGTCCGGCACGGAAATGGCGATCTTCATACCATGACGGTATCACCATGGTATGACCAGTGCAATCGGCGTAGCTGCAGTCGGTCAGGCTTCCTGCGCGATCGGGGCGCCGGCGTGGGAGACATCGTGCCGCGCGAACTGCGCGGCCAGGAACGCTTCGCCACGCTCGAGGATGAAGTAGCGAAACGCTTCGGCTGCCGGCGAGAGCGTCTTCGCCTGGTTGTTGACGACGTGCCAGCGCCGCATCACCGGCAGGCCTTCCACTTCGGGTACGGCGATCAGGCCATGATCGAGTTCGAGCCCGAGCGTGTGCAGCGACAGCAGCGCGATTCCCATGCCGGCCATGACGGCCTGCTTGATCGCCTCGTTGCTCGACATCTGCATGGCGACGCGCGCCTTCATGTGGTGCGCCATCATGTATTCGTCCAGCGCCGCGAGCGTGCCCGAACCCGGCTCGCGCACGATGAAGCCTTCTTCCTGCAGCGCGCGCGCCGGGACGCGTTCCATCTGCGTGAACGGATGGTCGACCGACGTCACCAGCACGTGCGGGTGCATCGCGAACGGCTCCGCGCGAGTGGGCCAGGACTGCGGCGGCCGTCCCATGATCGCGAGCTCGACCGCGCCTTGCTGCATCAGCGTCACGACCTCGTCGCGGTTGTTGCAGACCTGCAGGCGGATCTCGACGCCGGGGTGGTCGTCGCGAAAGTTCGCCAGCATCCGCGGCACGAAGTACTTGGCCGTGCTGACCATGCCGACATCGAGAATGCCGGTCTTGAGGCCACGGAAACGCGCGACCACGTCCTCGGCATCGCGCATCGCGACCAGCACGCGGCGGGTGTAGGCGAGGAGGTACTCGCCGACCGTGGTCAGCGAGACCTTGCGGCTGGTCCGGTCGAAGAGCGGCAAACCGACTTCCGCTTCCAGCTCCTTGATTTGCATGGAAACAGCCGGCGGGGAGAGGTTCAGTTCCTCGGCCGCCCGGGCAAAGCTCAGGTGCTTCGCGACCGAGGCAAAGACCCGCAACTGCCGTAGAGACACATTTTTCATGGAAATGGGGCGGTACTCACTGTGTCTCGAAGTAGTGGCGTTCCCCCGCCGCCGAAGTCGCGATTGACCATTCAGTGAAGCTGAATGCTGAAGTCAGAATATATGACTTCAGCTAAATGATCGAGCCTCCTACATTGGCAGTACGTTCACTCCCCACACAGAGGGCCCGGCATGGCCACCGCACCTGAGATCGTCGGCAACAGCACCCAGATCACCGACAAGAAGAAGCGCTACAGCGCCGGCGTGCTCAAGTACCGCCAGATGGGGTACTGGGACGGCGACTACGTCCCCAAGGAAACGGACACGATCTGCCTGTTCCGGATCACCCCGCAGGAAGGGGTCGACCCGGTCGAGGCCGCGGCAGCCGTGGCCGGTGAATCGAGCACCGCGACCTGGACCGTGGTGTGGACCGATCGCCTCACGGCCTGCGACTCCTATCGCGCCAAGGCCTTCAAGGTCGAGCCGGTGCCGAACATCCCCGGCCAGTACTTCGCGTGGGTGGCCTACGACATCATCCTGTTCGAAGAAGGCTCGATCGCGAACATGACCGCGAGCCTCATCGGCAACGTGTTCAGCTTCAAGCCGCTCAAGGCCGCGCGCCTCGAGGACATCCGCATCCCGGTCGCGTACGTGAAGACATTCAAGGGCCCGCCGACGGGCCTGGTCGTCGAGCGCGAGCGCCTCGACAAGTTCGGCCGTCCGCTGCTCGGCGCCACCACCAAGCCGAAGCTCGGCCTCTCGGGCCGCAACTACGGCCGCGTCGTGTACGAGGGCCTGAAGGGCGGCCTCGACTTCATGAAGGACGACGAGAACATCAACTCGCAGCCGTTCATGCACTGGCGCGATCGCTTCCTCTACGTGATGGACGCAGTGAACAAGGCGAGCGCCGCGACCGGTGAAGTGAAGGGTTCGTACCTGAACATCACCGCCGCGACGATGGAAGAGATGTACGAGCGTGCCGAGTTCGCCCGCGACCTGGGCTCGATCGTCGTCATGGTCGACCTCGTGATCGGCTGGACGGCCATCCAGAGCATGGCCAACTGGTGCCGCAAGAACGACATGATCATGCACATGCACCGCGCGGGCCACGGCACGTACACACGGCAGAAGAACCACGGCGTCAGCTTCCGCGTGATCGCGAAGTGGCTGCGCCTCGCCGGTTGCGATCACCTGCACACGGGCACGGCGGTCGGCAAGCTCGAAGGCGACCCGCTCACCGTGCAGGGCTACTACAACGTCTGCCGCGACAGCTACACCAAGCAGGACCTGCCGCGCGGCCTGTTCTTCGACCAGGACTGGGCCGACCTCAAGAAGGTCATGCCGGTGGCGAGCGGCGGCATCCATGCGGGCCAGATGCACCAGTTGCTGGACCTGTTCGGCGACGACGTGGTGCTGCAGTTCGGCGGCGGCACGATCGGTCACCCGGCCGGCATCCAGGCCGGCGCCGTGGCCAACCGCGTGGCGCTCGAGTCCATGGTGAAGGCGCGCAACGAAGGCAAGGACATCGTCAACGAAGGCCCGGAGATCCTGCAGAAGGCTGCGCAGTTCTGCACACCGCTCAAGCAGGCGCTCGATACGTGGGGCGACATCACGTTCAACTACACGTCGACCGACACGTCCGACTACGCCGTTACGCCGACCGCCTCCACCTGACCCAATAGCGCACGGAGACCACGACCATGATGACCAATCCGACCGGGCGCCTCACGCAGGGCCAGTTCAGCTTCCTCCCGGACCTGACGGATGCGGAGATCACGCTGCAGATCGAGTACGGCCTGAAGAAGGGCTACGCCTGGGCCGTCGAGTACACCGACGACCCGCATCCCCGGAATACGTACTGGGAAATGTTCGGCATGCCGATGTTCGACCTGGCCGACGCGGCCGGCGTGATGCTGGAACTGAAGAGCTGTCGCAGCACGTTCCCGCAGCATTACATCCGGCTGGTCGCGTTCGATTCGACCCGCGGCGTCGAAACGATCGTGATGAGCTTCATCGTGAACCGTCCTGCGGTGGAGCCAGGCTTCAGCCTGGTGCGCCAGGAGACGAACGGGCGCACGATTCGCTACACGATCCGCGGCTACGAGGCCGATCGGGCGGAAGGCGAGCGGTACCGCAAGTAACGGAGCGGACGGGGGCCATGTACAACATTCCGGGGTCTGCCACCTCGCCCACGTCGGCCGCAGCGCCCGCTGCGGACGCCTCTCCTGCCGCCGCGGGCGAGGGAGTGAAGTTGGCGCGCACCGTCGCCGAGGTGATGGCGCAGTCCCAGGCCGGCGACGTCCTCGACGAACTCGATCGCGAACTCGTCGGCCTCGCCCCCGTGAAGGCCCGCATCCGCGACATCGCGGCGCTGCTGGTCATCGACCGCCTGCGCATGAACCAGGGCCTGCAGGCGCAGACGCCGAGCCTGCACATGTCCTTCACGGGCAACCCGGGCACGGGCAAGACCACCGTCGCACTGCGCATGGCGCAGATCCTTCACCGGCTCGGGTACATCCGCAAAGGGCACCTCGTGGCGGTGACCCGCGATGACCTCGTCGGCCAGTACGTTGGCCACACAGCGCCGAAGACGCGTGAGGTGCTGAAGAAGGCGATGGGCGGCGTGCTGTTCATCGACGAGGCGTACTACCTCTACCGCCCGGACAACGAGCGCGACTACGGCCAGGAAGCGATCGAGATCCTGATGCAGGTGATGGAGAACAACCGCGACGATCTCGTCGTGATCCTCGCGGGCTACGGCGACCGCATGGAGACGTTCTTCCAGTCGAATCCCGGCATGCGCTCGCGTATCGCACACCACCTCGAGTTCCCCGACTTCGCCGAAGGCGAGCTGCTTCGCATCGCGGAAATGATGCTCGAGCAGCAGAACTACCGTTTCGGCCCGGGCGCGCGCGAAGTGTTCCAGGAATACATCGCGCACCGCATCCGCCAGCCGCAATTCGCCAACGCCCGCAGTGTGCGCAATGCGCTCGACCGCGCACGGCTGCGACAGGCGAGCCGGCTGTTCGCCAATCCCGACAAGGAGCTGACGGTCGACGACCTCAGCACCATCGAATCGCCTGACATCCGCGCGAGCCGCGTGTTCGACCTCGGCACCGCAGCGACCCCAAAGAACTGACGATCAGCGAAAGGGCACACCCATGCATCTCGGCCGCACGACACTGTCCAAGTTCCTGATCCAGCAGCTCGAAGGCATCGAGGGTTCGCGCGACCTCGGCGCGTTGCTCATCGACGTCGCCGCGGCAGTCAAGACGATCTCGTCGATGGCCGCGAAAGGAGCGCTCGGCGGCTACCTCGGCAAGGCCGGCACGGAAAACGTGCAGGGCGAGCAGCAGGTGAAGCTCGACGTGGCGTCGAACGACGTGATCCTGAAGAGCTGCGAATGGGGTGGCCTCGTCGCCGGCATGGCATCGGAAGAGCTGGACGATCCGTACCCGATTCCCGCGGAGTTTCCGCGCGGACGCTTTCTGCTGGTGTTCGATCCTCTCGACGGGTCTTCGAATGCCGACGTGAACGTCTCGGTCGGCACGATCTTCTCGATCCTGCGCCACGACAAGAAGGAGGCGCCGAAGGTCGAGGACTTCCTGCAGAAGGGCATGGAGCAAGTGGCTGCGGGTTACGCGATCTACGGGCCGTCGACGATGCTGGTGCTCACGGTGGGCAAGGGCACGCACGGCTTCACGCTCGATCGCGAGGTCGGCAACTTCATCCTGACGCACCCCGACCTGCGCATCCCCGAGGACACCAGCGAGTTCGCGATCAACACCAGCAACGCACGGTTCTGGGAGATTCCCGTGCACCGCTACGTCACCGAATGCCAGGACGGCAAGTCGGGCGAGCGCGGCCGCGACTTCAACATGCGCTGGATCGCCTCGATGGTGGCCGAGGTGCATCGCATCCTCGTGCGCGGCGGCGTGTTCATGTACCCGCGCGACACCCGCGATCCCGAGAAGCCCGGGCGCCTGCGCCTGATGTACGAAGCCAGCCCGATCAGCTTCCTGGTGGAGCAGGCGGGTGGCGCCGCGTCGACAGGACGCGCGCGGCTCATGGAGCTATTGCCGCACCAGCTGCACCAGCGCGTGCCGGTCATCCTGGGCTCGAAGAACGAAGTGGAGCGCATCGTGCGTTACCACTGGGAGCACGACAAAGGCATCGACCGGCGCTATTCGTCGCCGCTGTTCAACGAGCGCTCGCTGTTCCGCCCCAGCGCGAACTGACGGCGCACATCCGGAACATCGACGCCACATAGACGACAGCCACACGAACGAACAACCTTCCTGCGAGCACGCACATGTCCACCAAGCATCCCGTCATTGCCGTCACTGGTTCCTCGGGCGCGGGCACCAGCACCGTGATGAAGAGCTTTTCGCACATCTTCCGTCGCGACGGATTCAAGGCCCAGGTGATCGAAGGCGACTCGTTCCATCGCTACAACCGCGTCGAGATGCGGGCGAAGGTCAAGGCGGCCGACTCGGGTGAAGGCCCGCAGATCAGCCACTTCGGTCCGGAGTCGAACCTGCTCGCGGACCTCGCTGCCGCGTTCGAGACCTACGGCGCGACGGGTGGTGGCAAGGTGCGTCGCTACGTGCACGATGAAGTCGAAGCAAAGGAACTCGGCAGCGCGCCGGGCACCTTCACCGAGTGGCAGCCGATGGCCGAGGGCAGCGACCTGCTGTTCTACGAAGGCCTGCACGGTGGCTACGTCGGGCCCGAGGCGGACGTCGCGAAGCACGTCGACCTGCTCGTGGGCGTGGTGCCGATCATCAACCTCGAGTGGATCCAGAAGCTGCATCGCGACAAGACGCAGCGCGGCTACAGCCAGGATGCGGTGGTCGACACGATCCTGCGTCGCATGCCCGACTACGTGAACCACATCTGCCCGCAGTTCAGCCGCACGCACGTGAACTTCCAGCGCGTGCCGACAGTGGACACCAGCAACCCGTTCATCGCGAAGGACATCCCGAGCGCCGACGAGTCGATGGTGATCATCCGCTTTGCGAACCCGAAGGGCATCGACTTCCCCTACCTGCTGTCGATGCTCGACGAGTCGTGGATGTCACGGCCGAACAACATCGTCTGTCCGGGCGGCAAGATGGGCCTGGCGATGCAGCTGATCCTGACGCCGCTGATCCTGCGGCTCATGGATCGCAAGCGGCG
>CAVWGG010000024.1:0-335237 GCA_963754535.1 uncultured Gammaproteobacteria bacterium | reverse complement strand
ATTCCAGGCGCAGGTCTTCGTGGCGCAAGCAAACTCGAGCGAAAGCAGCTTTGAAAGGCTGGTGGCTGCGGTGCTGCGCGCTGCACTGCGCGCAACCCTCCTGCCGACGTTCCGTCCCGGGCGACCGGTCCCCGAGCAGCGTCGCCGGCTCGCGCTGGTTACGCGCCTGACGCTGCCCGCGCGCGGCGTCGATTTCACCGCCACGACCAGCGGCGGAGTGCCCGGTGAGTTCGTGCAAACCCGCGGTCTCGCGACCACACGAGGCACCGTCCTGTACCTGCATGGCGGCGCATATTGCGTCGGCTCGCCGGCGACGCACCGCGCCATCACCAGCCACATCGCGCGCCGCACCGCGGCCCGCGTCTTCGTCGCGGACTACCGGCTTGCGCCCGAACATCCGTTCCCGGCGGCTCTCGACGATGCCGTCGCAGCCTATCGCGCGTTGCTGGTTGAAGGCGGCTCGCCCCAACGCATCGCGATCGTAGGGGATTCCGCCGGCGGCGGGCTCGCGCTCGCGACGGCTTTGCGCTTGCGCGAACTCGGTGATCCGTTGCCTGCGGCACTCGTGCTGTTCTCACCCTGGGTCGATCTCGGTGATCCCGACCGTGGCGTCGAATCCGCGGGTGAGGTCATGTTGTCTCGCGCGTGGACGGCGGAATGCGCACGCCTGTACCTCGCCGGACGCGACAGTGGTGATCCACTGGCTTCTCCCATCAACGGTGACCTGCGCGGACTGCCGCCAACGCTGGTGCAGGTGGGGCAGGACGAACTGCTGCTTGCCGACTCGCGGCGCCTGCACTCGGCGCTTGCCGCCGCAGGTGTGCCGGTCGAACTGCAGGAGTACCCGCGCCGCTGGCACGTGTTCCAGGTGAATGCGGGCGTGCTCGCCGATGCCAACCGCGCGCTCGATGCGGTGGCACGGTTCCTGCGCGAGCGCGGGCTGAGCTAAAGCGCTGCGCTGGTCTCCGGCACCGACAGCGCGACGTCCTCCGCGGGAGCGGCAGCGCCGGCGGCCAATGCATTTCCCGCGTGGCCAAGCGACGCACTGCGCGGCGGGTGCTGCTCGATGAAGGCCACGATGTCGGCGAGCGCCTGCCTGGCTTCCGGCAACATGGCGAACAGCGGGAACACGTGTGGCATGTCCGGCCAGACGTCGATGCGCGAGTTCGTGCGGGCCTGCTGTGCGCGATCGTGTGCGCGCACCGAATCGTCGAGCAGCATCTCGGTCGAGCCGGCCAGGAAGTAGAGCGGCGGCAGGCCGGTCCAGTTGCCGTACAACGGCGAGATCAGCGGGTCCGTCCGATCGAGGCCCGGGCAGTACATCGACGGCAGCAGATCGCCGGCGCCAACACTGAACATCGGATCGGCCTTCTCGTTGTAGCGGATCGACGGCCCGGTCATTGCGATGTCCGTCGCCGGCGAGAGCAGGATCGCGCACGATGGCAGCGGCAACTGTGCGTCACGCGCCCGCATCAGCGTGATCAGCGAGAGGTTGCCGCCCGCGGAATCACCCGCGATGACATGCGGCCGGGCACTGGGGTCTTCCACCAGCGACTGATACACGGCGAGGCAATCGTCCACCGCCGCAGGGTACGGATGTTCCGGCGCCAGGCGGTAGTCGACCAGCAGCACACGCAGTCCGGTCGCGGCGGACAGTTGCGCTGCGAACATGCCGTACAGGGCCGGCAGGTGGACGCACCACGCGCCGCCGTGCAGGTAGAGCATCGTGCCCTTGCGTGCGGCGAGTTCGGGCGCGCCGTACCAGGTGGCACGCACGCCCGCGATCGTTACTTGTTCGGCGGGGCAGTCGTCGCCGCGCTTCGCCAGGCGCTTGTCCGTCTTCGCGGTGTGACGGCGAATGTCCTCGATGGCGAGCCCCGGCCGCCACATCGGCTTGACGGTGAGGCGGAGGAGGGCATTGATGACACGCGCGCGGAAGCTCGGCATGGCGGTGCTCGTCCTGGGTCAAAGTTCATTCGACGGCTGGCTTGGCGATCATGCGCTCGACCAGCGTGCGCTGTGGACTGCGCAAGAGGGGACTGAACAGCGCGACGAGGTGGCGGATGCCTTCGCGGATGTCGGAGGACTGGATGGTGCGCCGACGGTCGACGACCTGCCGATGCGTGAACCACTGCGTCAGCACGATCCATGCGTTGGTCGTGAGCAGGTCCAGCTGGTCGGGCGTGGCATCCATCCAGCCGGCCGCCACCATCGAGTCGAAGATTGCGCGCGAGCGGATGCGGACCCGCTCGGCGAGGTCACGGTAGCGCTCCTTCAGGCCCGGTACGTCCCGCAGCAGCGTGTTGACGTCGCGGTAGAAGAACCGGTACTCCCACAGGTGGCCGAAGATGTCGTCGAGGTACCGCAGCACGCTGTCGAACGTCTGCGTCTCGCCGGCGCGAGGGGCGAGGATCGCTTCGAGCTGCGTCTCGATGCGCTCGTATAGGCAGAGGACGATCTCTTCCTTGTTGGCGAAATGGTAGTAGAGGTTGCCGGGGCTGATCTCGAGACGCGCCGCGATGTGCCGCGTCGAGACCGCGTGCGAGCCGTCCGCGTTGAACAGCGCGAGGGCCGCATCGAGGATGCGTTCGCGCGTGTCGGGGGTGTCGGAGGTCGAGCGCTTCTTGCGGGGCATGGGGGCCGGAACCGGCGGTTTTTTGCAGCGCAAAGTATACGCGGGGAGCGGCGAGGTTTGACATGCGCCGTCGTCTCCGGCATTCTGATTAGAACAATTGTTCTAATTATTCGTCCCGCGCCGGAGCGAAAAGATGACCAAGTACCTGCGGTTCATGAGCGTCTACCTGCTTGCCCTCACCACCGTGGCGGGCATCCTGCTGGGAGGTGCGTGGATGTGGCTGGGATTCGCCGTGATCTACTCGATCATGATTTTCGGCGACGAGTTCTTCGGGGACTATTTCGGGGAACCGCAGTACCGCCACACGCGGCTGTTGAACGCGCTGCTCTACTTCACGCTGCCGACGCTGTTCCTGCTCTGCGTCGCCATGGCGTGGATGGCCGGCTCGGGCGACCTGCTGGGTCTCGGCGCGTGGGTGCAGGCGAATCTCGGCGTCGACCTGTTCGCGCGTCGCGAAGCGACGTCGGCATGGCATTGGCTGGGCGGCATCCTGTCGTCCGGCATCACGTTCGCGGCACTTGGCACGAACGTCGGGCACGAACTCACCCACCGGACGACCGACCGCGGCGCGATGGTCGCCGGGCGCTGGCTGCTCGCCGTCACGTTCGACGCCGAGTTTTCCATCGAGCACGTCTACGGCCATCACCGCCGCCTGGCCACGGCGGCGGACCCGGCGTCTGCGCGGCGTGGCGAGCATTTCTACTCGTTCCTGCGGCGCTCGGTGGTCGGGCAGACGAAGAGTGCCTTCGCGCTGGAACAGCAGCGTCTGCAGACCCTGGGGCACGGCACGTGGTCGCTGCATAACCGGTACCTGCGCGGGTGGCTGATGTCGGCAACGATCGTCGGCGCCTTTGCCATCGCGGGCGGTGCGTCCGCGGTCATCGTCTTCGTGCTTTCGGCGCTGGCCGGGCGGTCCGTGCTCGAGGCCGTCAATTACTTCGAGCACTACGGCCTCATTCGCGAACCAGGCCAGCCCGTCGAGCCGCGCCACTCGTGGAACTCCAACAAGCGCCTGAGCAACGTCGTGCTGTTCAACCTGGCGCGGCATTCGCACCACCATGCCGAGGGCGATGCCCAGTTCTGGCAACTGCGTTCGTACCGTGAGGCACCCACGCTGCCGTACGGTTACCTCACGTGCATGCTGCTCGTCTACCTGGTGCCGGGCTGGTATCGCAACCGCATGTCGCCGCTGCTGCTCGAGTGGGACCGTCACTACGCCAGCGCCGGTGAACGCCGCCTGGCCGAAGCCGCCAACCGCGAGAGCGGCGTGCCGGCACTGCAGCTCGCCGCGCAGGGGCACTGATCTTGCTGCGCGGCTTGTTCAAGCGCCGTGAGCCTGAAGCGGCGCGAGTCAGCGTGGATCCGTTCGGCTGGGAGTTCGACGTAGCCCCCGGCCAGACGATCCTGCAGGCAGCGCTCGCCCAGGGCCTGCCGTGGCCGTCGCGCTGCCGCGTCGGCAGTTGCACGACCTGCCGCTGCCGGCTCATCGAGGGCGACGTGCGTGCGCTCACCGACACGTCCTACGTGCTGTCGCGCGAGCAACTCGATCAACGCTATGTCCTGGCCTGCCAGTCGCAGCCGAAAGGCCACGTGCGCGTGCATCTGGACCGCATGAAGGCTACGCTCGGCGCGGATGCCAACGGGCAACCTGCCACTCCTGCCGACTGAACCGCTGCGGCTCGACCTGCCCGACGCCGACGTGCGACTGTGGCCGCAGGCGTTGCCGCCCCGCGACGCCGACCAGCGATTTTCGGCGTTGCGCTCCCGGATCGACTGGCAGCAGGAGGACATCCTGATCTTCGGCGAGCGCAGGCGCGTGCCGCGCCTGGTGGCCTGGCACGGCGACCCCGGCACGACCTATGTGTACTCGGGCACCGTGCACGAGCCGGTGCCGTGGACGGCCGACCTGCTGCGGATCCGCGCCCGGGTCGAAGCGCTCACCGGGCAGCGCTACAACAGCGTGCTGCTGAACCTGTATCGAGACGGCCGCGATGGCATGGGTTGGCACGCCGACGACGAACCGGAACTTGGCCGCAATCCGGTCATTGCGTCGGTGTCGCTCGGCGCGACCCGCCGCTTCTGTCTCCGGCACCGTCGGCGCAAGGACCTCAAGCTCGACCTGCTGCTGCCGCACGGCAGCCTGCTGTGCATGGGCGGTGCCACGCAGCACCACTGGGTACATGCGTTGCCGAAGACACGCCGGCCCGTGGGTGAGCGCATCAACCTGACCCTGCGGCTCGTGGTCCTTAGGTAGATACGCGGATTGCCGGTTGCTACGCGACGGCACAGCGTCGTCGCGATATTCACCCACATTGGGAGAACACCATGAAGCTGCAGCGATGGGTTTTGCCGGCCCTCGCCACCGTCGGGCTGCTGGCGACTGCGGCCTGCGAGCGCACGCCGCCAGCGGTCAGCTACCAGGGCGACGTGGCTCCAATCCTCGACAAGTACTGCATGGCCTGCCACGTGCCGGGACAGCCCGGCTACGTCGTGAGCGGTTTCGAACTGGGTAGCTACGAGAACCTGATGAAGGGCACAAGGTACGGCCCGGTGGTGCTGCCCGGCGACGCGCTTACCAGCGTGCTGGTGATGCTGATCGAAGGACGTACCGACCCGGCGCTGCGCATGCCGCATGGTGATACGGCCAAGCCGACTGCGGACGAGATCCTGACCATCCGCCGCTGGGTGGAGCAGGGCGCGAAGAACAACTGAGCTCGCTCGCCCGTCGGGCCTTCGACACCAGGACCCTCCGGTCGGCGGGGAGCCTTGCGCGTGCCTCGCCACAGCGGCAGCTGCTAGACTCCCGGCAAAAGAATGAAACGGCGCCCATGGGGCGCCGTTCGACTTGGGGGGACTTGATGACCGGTTTCCGTTGGCTGCAGCCGTTGCTCGGCAGTGCACTGCTGCTCAGCAGCGGCGCACTCTGGGCGGCTGACGGCAAGGCCCTGTTCACTCCTTGCCTCGCCTGCCATGGCAGCCAGGGCCAGGGCAACGCGGCGCTCGGCGCCCCGGCGATCGCGGGCCAGGACGCGGCGTACCTGCAGCGGCAGCTGCAACATTTCCGCGCGGGCCGTCGCGGTACACACAAGGCCGACACGTTCGGCGCGCAGATGCGTGCCGCCGGCGCGTCGCCGCTCAAGGACGACGCAGCGGTCGCCGCCGTGGCCGCCTACGTCGCCGCGTTGCCGCAGACCCAACCGGTTGCACCGGCCAAGGGTGACCTGCGCAACGGCAACAATCTCTACCACGGCAAGTGTGGCGCCTGTCATGGCGGGCGGGCCGAGGGCAATCCCGCGTTGAACGCACCACGGCTCGCAGGTCTCGATGCCGCTTACATCAGACGCCAGTTCTTTCACTTCCGCGACGGTCTGCGCGGCATGGACCCCAAGGACGTTCCCGGCCGGCAGATGGCCATGATGGCCAGGACCCTGCCAGCTGAGCGTGACCTCGACGACGTCATCGCTTTCATCCACCAGCAGGGCCGGCCGAAGTGAGACGCCTGGTCGTGCTGCTGCTGGCGTTCGCTTGTGCAAGCGGAGCACGTGCCAGCACCGAGCCCGACATCACGCTCAACCCGCGTTGCCCGCCGGGTTTCGAGAAGACCGCGGCGGGAGTTTGCGAACTGCGGACGCTCTACCAGTTCTACGACTCGCTCGAAAACCGCGGCGTGGGCGGCACGCGCACGGCTTTGCCGCCGCACCGCGACGGCTTCACGCCGCAGCAGATCGACCTCGGTCGCTACCTGTTCTTCGATCCGTTGCTCTCCGGCGACGGCACCCTGTCTTGTGCCAGTTGCCACCGCCCCGACAAAGGCCTGGCCGACGGACGGCCGCGTTCGATCGGCATCCACGGCGAGGATGCCGGTCGCGCCGCGCCGACCCTGTGGAACGTGGCCTTCCTGCAACGCTTTTTCTGGGATGCCCGCGCCAATTCGCTCGAAGCGCAGGCCGCAGGGCCGCTGTACTCGCCGCGCGAGATGGGTAACGATCCGGCGCGCCTGGTCGCGAGCCTCAATCGCAACGTTACCTACCGCCGGCTGTTCCGTGAGGCGTTTCCGCGCGATGCGGCGGGCCCGGTCACGGAGCGGCAGGTCTATACGGCGCTCGCGGCGTTCCAGACCTCGCTCATCTCGCTCAACAGCCGCTACGACCGCTACGTGCACGGCTACGCCGAAGCGTTGAGTCCCCGCGAAATCCAAGGCCTGAACGTGTTCCGTTCATTCGTGGCGCGCTGCTCGGAGTGCCACACGCCGCCGCTGTTCACCAACGAACAGATTGCAGTGATCGGCGCGCCGGAACCGCGGGGCCGGCCTTTCGACGTGGGCGCCGAGGCCACGTTCGGCAGCCCGAAGCTGAAAGGCGGCTTCAAGGTGCCGACGCTGCGCAACGTGACGCGCACTGCGCCGTACATGCATTCCGGCGCATTCGCGCAGTTGCGCGATGCCGTCGAGTTCTACAACAAGGGACGGGGGCATGCCGTGCCGAAGGACATGCGCCTGTACCTGCACTGGCACATCACGGACCCGCAACTGACCGCGGCCGAGATCGACCGGGTCGTGGACTTCCTCGGCGCGCTGACCGACGAGGCGTTCACCCCCGCCACGCCGGCGCGCGTGCCTTCCGGTTTGACGCCGGTCGACCACTCGAATCGCACCGCTGCCACGTCGGCGCGCAAGTGATCCAAGGAGAATGATGATGAAGAAGGGCATGCTGCTCGGACTGCTCGCCGCTGTCGTGGCGTTCGGAGCCGGCGCGTATTTCGGTCGGTCGACCAAGCAGGACATGGTGATCAGTTCGTCCACGTCCGGCGCCAGCTACGGCGGTGGCTTCAAGGCTGCGGACGATGCCACGGACGGATCGAAGACGGCCGCCGCGCCCGCTGTGCTCAGGTCAGTGGCCGGCCCGGCGCCGACCAACGTCGTGGTGGTCAAGGACGGCGAGTCGATCCAGGCCGCCGTCAAGGCGGCGCCCGCCGGCACCATCGTCCGCGTGATGCCCGGCACGTATCACGAGACCGTCTATATCGACAGGGACGACATCCGCATCATCGGCGTCATCGAGGAGGGACGTCGCGCCGTGCTCGATGGGCAGAAGAAGCTCAACGACGCCATCCTCTACTCGGGCAACAGCTTCGTCGTCGAGAACCTCGAGATCCGCAACTACAAGGGCAACGGGATCATGGGGCAGGCGGGCAACAACTTCGAAATCCGCAACAACGTGATCGCGGACGCCGGCGTGTACGGCATCTTCCCGCAACTCGGCCAGAACGGCATCGTCGAGCACAACGTGGTGTCGGGCATCGCCGACGCCGCCATCTACATCGGCATGAGCGACAACATCCACGTCGCGCACAACGACGTGTTCGACAGCGTCGCCGGCATCGAGATCGAGAACAGCCGCCACTGCATCGTCGAGCACAACTACGTGCACAACAACGCGGGCGGCCTGCTTGCGTTCGTGACGCCGGGGCTGCCGATCAAGGACACGGTCGACGTGATCCTGCGCAACAATTTCGTCGTCGGCAACAACCACGTGAACTTCGGCGCGCCGGGCTCCACGGTCGCAGGCATTCCCGCGGGCACCGGCATCCTGGTGATGGCCGCCGACGACGTGGTGATCGAAGGCAACGTCATCTCCGACAACAAGGTGGCGGGCATCATCATCACGGACCACGCCAACGCGGCGAACATCACCGTCGACCCGGAATCCGAGCCGAACTCCGACAGGGTCAGCATCCTGGACAACGTGATGCTCAAGAACGGCCATGACACCATCAAGGAGGTCAAGGCGCTGATGCTCACCGAGGGCAAGCGCGGCGGTGCGCTCGACATCGTGCGTGTCGGCCCGAGTCCCGGCAGCTGCATCGTCAACCGGCACCAGTACGTCACCGCGGGCGTCGGCGATTTTGCCGAGTGCGCGTTCACCAACACGGCCGCGACCTCGACCTACCTGTTGCCGCCCGTGCCGCCGCGGGTGATCAAGCCGGACGAACGCGGCAAGGTGGTGTTCCTCGGGATCTGCAGCGGCTGCCACATCTACAACGGCCGCATGATCGGACCGCCGGTGCAGGTCATCCAGGCGCTGTACCTGGACAATCCACAGGGCATCGCCGACTACATCGCGCAGCCCGTGAAGAAGCGTGACGATTATCCGGAGATGCCGCCGCAGGACTATCTCGATCCCGCGACGCGCCTGGCGGTGGCCAAGTACATGCTGCAGGTCACGAACTGATCATGAATGACGCAAACGGGGGCAAGATGAACGATCGCAGTAGCAGACTCGCATTCGCAGTGGCCGCGGCACTCGCCGGAACGGGCCTGTCGGCCGCGGTGCCCGGTGAGGCATCCGCGCAGCAGGTGACGTCCATTGCCTCGGGACTCGAGGAAGTCGTCGTCACGGCGCAGCGCCGCGAACAGGTGCTGCAGGAGGTGCCGATCACGATCCAGGTCGTGGGCAACGAGTTGCTGAACGACGTCGCGGCCGAGGACATGGGCGACCTCAACGGCTTCGTACCCGGCCTCGTGATCTCCAGCGACAGTCCGACGCAGCCGCGGTACGCGATCCGCGGCATACAGACCGGCGATTTCGGCGTCGGCACGGACTCCGCGGTGGGTGTCTACGTCGACGGCGTCTACAGCGCGCGCACCGGCTCCTCGCTGCTCGCGTTCAACGACATCGAGCGCATCGAAGTGCTCAAGGGACCCCAGGGCACCCTCTTCGGCCGCAACAGCGCCGCGGGCGCGATTTCGATCGTCACGCGCAAGCCGGCCGACGAGTTCGATGCGTTCCTGCGGCTGCGCGTCGGCGAGTACGACAAGACGCGGGTCGATGGCATGGTCAACGTGCCGCTGGCCGAGAATCTCGCCCTGCGCGTGAACGGTGTCTGGAACCAGAGCGACGGCTGGGTGAAGGATGCCGCGACCGGCAAGGACCTCTGGCCTGAAGACAACTGGGCGACACGGGCCACGCTCAAGTGGGACATCACGGATGCGACCTCGGCGACGTTGTCCTGGGATCACGACGCGCTCGACCAGTTCGCGCGTCCCGCGATCGGTCTGGTCGCGCTGGCCGACGGGCAGGAAAGAACACCGTATCCGGCCGATCCGGCGACGTACCTCGACCCGCTCAAGGCGAAGGTCTACAACGACGTCGTGGGAAACGAGGAGTCGCGCAAGCTCGACGGCGTGACGCTTTTTGTCGACCACGACTTCGGCTGGGGCGACTTCCGCTCGACTACGGCCTGGCGAACGTTCGAAACCGTCAACCGCGAGGACGAGGACGGCACGAACCGCGTCGCGCTGTATTTCGACACCGCCAACGTCGAGGACAACGAGAGCTGGTACCAGGAGTTCAAGTTCTCCGGCCAGACGGGTAACTTCGACTGGGTTGGCGGCGTCAGCTACTACTCCGAGGACGCGAAGCAGACCAGCGACACGCACGCCTACACGGACAGCATCGACACGGTGCTGCTGAACCTGGGACTGGCCGGCACGCCGGACGGCACGCTGTTCGGATTCACCAGCGACGTGCTCGCAGCGAACGGGATCCCGCTGACGATGCGCGGACTCGGCTGGCGTGAGGCGATGTTCAACGAAGGCAACTTCAAGGCCACGGCCGTGTTCGGCGACGTGATCTGGCACGCGACCGACCGGCTCAACGTGACGTTCGGCCTGCGTTACACCCACGACGAGAAGCAGTTCAGCTGGTTCAACGGTCCGCGTGAGGCGCCGGAACTCGACGCTACGATCGCCGTGCTGCAGGCGGGCGGATTTTTCGGCGCATTCCCGATTCCGCCGGAGGCGTATCAGTTCGACATCGTCTTCGATTTGAGCCAGCTCGGCCTCGAGGGCCGGAAGGTGAAGCTCGACGACTCGTGGGACGACGTGAGTCCACGCTTCGTCGTGGACTATGAAGTCGCGGACAACGTGATGGTGTTCGGTTCGCTGGCCAAGGGCTACAAGGCCGGTGGTTACAACAGCGTCGAGGTCGGGTCGCAGTTCAATAACGAGGACGTCTGGAACCTCGAGGGCGGCGTGAAGAGCCTCTTCGCCGACCTTGGCCTGGTCGTCAATGCCTCGATGTTCTATTACGAGTACCTCGACAAGCAGGCGATCTCGCTGGTCACCGGCGTCAACGGGTCGGGCATCCCGCAGTATGTCGTCGACAGCAGCGACGAAGAGGCCTACGGCCTCGAGGCGGACCTGCGCTGGCAGCCGCTCGACGCGCTGACGTTCACGGCGAACATGGCGTGGATCGACGCGACGTACAAGAAGAAGATCGTCGGCGAAGGCGCAGACGCGACCAGCCTGGCGGGCGAGCCCACGGGTGAGCCGTACTTCTCGGCGGCACTGGGCGCCAGCTACATATGGAACCTGAGCCAGTACGGCTTGCTCGACGCGTCCGTGATGCACGCCTACCGCGGCGAGTCGCGCTGCAATGCCGATTCGCAGTTCCAGGGCACGTGCCAGGTGAGTCCGAACTTCAACGTTGGCGAGGCAACCAACCGCACGGACCTGCGGCTCGCCTGGTCGAGCGCCGGCGACCGTTGGGGCGTCGCGGCCTACCTGACCAACGCATTCGACGAGCGTTACGTGACGGGCGTGAACAACCTGACGACCGGCACGTTCGGCACGCCGTTCGCGTCGATCTCCGAGCCGCGCATGTGGGGCCTCGAGTTCCGCTACACCTACTAGCGGTTCGCGCCTCTCCCGCGTCCGTGGGAGAGGTCGCGCGCAGCGCTGGTGGGCCTGCCGCCGCAGGCTCCGTGTGTCTTTCCGCGCGCCGAGTCTCCCGCGCATCGTGAATCGCGCGGAGGAACCGCACGATTCACGGCGAGCCTTGCTCGAACGAGCGCGATGCGATGGTGCCAGCGGCTGGTCGGAAAACGCGGCGCCGCCTCGCGCCTGCGTTCGAGCTGCGGCGTCCGACACGGAGCGCGGAAAGACACACGGAGCCTGCAGCGACGAGCCCACCCCGAACTGACCTCTTGGCTTGGTCACCAGGATTTGCTGGCCAGTGCTGTGGGCTTCCCCTCGCCAGGTGGACGCCGATCGCAGGTCTGCTCGGGGTCGATATACCCCGTTGACCGTCTGCTTGCGGATTGCGGCACGCATCAGTACGAGCCCCATCGGCTCGATTGGGTGACTGAGCCATGGAAATCGCCGGTTACGAATCACCGGCAGACGATCATGCGATGTGCCCGCGCCAAAGTTGCATGCGCCGTGCGAATTCTCGGGCTCTGACGAGAATTCGTTCAGGCGCGGTCGATCAGGCGTTCGTCCCGGGCCTTCTCCGCGCGAGCGTGTCTGCCTTTCCGCTCGCGCGGAGAAGGCCCGGGACGAACGCCCTCACCGACCGTCCGCTTGCAGGACAGCGTCGACAAAGTCGCCCACACAAATTGGTGACAGTGCCTAATTCTTGGCTGCCGCTGCCGCTGCCCGATCCTGCTTCGAGCGCTCGATGACGTACGCCTGGATGTCGGCGACGTCCTGTTCGCTCACGAGGTCGCCCATCCGCGGCATGCCCGCTGAGTGGATCGCGCCGTCGTAGACGATCGCCTTGAAGATCGAGTGCTTCTCAGTCGTTAGGCGGCGCAGGTCCGGCACCACGCCCCCGGACACGACCAGCGCGCCGTGGCACACCATGCAGTTGCCGGCGTACTTGTACTTGCCGTTCTCGATCTGCGCGGCAGTCGCCGTGCTCGCCGGTGGTTCGGGGATGTCGAGGTTGCGCTCCGTGATCTTCGGCAACGCCGCCTTGCCGCCGAGCTTGAAGGCAAGTATATGGCCTTCGTTCAGGTACTTGCCCGACGCCATCGTGCGCGGGTCGCCACCGGTCACTGCGCCCGCGCCGCCATAACCCGCCAGCACCGCGACGTACTGCTCGCCGTCCACCGAGTACGTAACCGGCGGCGCGATGATGCCGACCATCGTCGTCACGGACCACAGCGTCTTGCCGAGGTCGGCCGAGTAGGCGACGAAGCGCCCATCACCCGTACCCTGGAACAACAGATTGCCCGCGGTCGTGAGCAGGCCGCCGTTCCAGAACGCCGGGTATTCGATTTCCCAGCGGGTCTTCTTCGCGATGGGATCCCATGCTTTCAGGTAGCCGTGGTCCTGCGGCAGGTTCCCACCCGTCTGCGCGAGGATGGCATAGACGGTGTTGGCGTAATTGTTCCAGTCCACGCCGGGGTTCCAGAACATCTCGTGGCGCGTGTACTTGCCCGTCTGCAGGAATTCGGTCGACGGCGGATAGATTCCCGCAGGCTGCATTGCGGGGATGTAGACGAGTCCGGTCTGCGGATTGAACGCCATTGGGTGCCAGTTGTGGCCGCCGAATGCCGCCGGCACGATGATCTTGGTTTCCTTGCTCCAGTCGCCCTCCGGCGTCTCGACCGGGCGCCCCGTCTTCATGTCGACGTGGCTGGCCCAGGTCGCCGGGATGTACTTGTCCGCGGACAGCAACTCGCCCGTGACGCGGTCGATGACGTAGAAGAAGCCGTTCTTCGGCGCCTGCATCAGCACCTTGCGCGGCTTGCCGTCGAGGACGAGGTCCGCGAGGATGATGTGTTGCGTCGCCGTGTAATCCCAGTTGTCGCCCGGCGTGACCTGGTAATGCCACCTGAGGTGCCCGGTGTCCGGATCGAGCGCAAGGATCGACGACAGGTACAGGTTGTCGCCGCCGCCCGGTGAGCGGATCGAACGCGCCCACGGCGAGCCGTTGCCGGTGCCGACGTAGAGCGTGTCGAGGTCGGCGTCGTACGCCATCGAGTCCCACACCGTGCCGCCGCCGCCGCCGGCCCACCACTCGCCGGTCCACGTCTTCGCAGCCGCTGCCATCTCGGGACTCTCGAAGCCGTCCTTGGGATTGCCCGGCACCGTGTAGAAGCGCCACGCGAGCTTGCCGGTGTCCGCGTCATAGGCGGAGAAATAGCCGCGCACGCCGTATTCGCCGCCGCCGTTGCCGATCAGCACCTTGCCCTTGATCACGCGCGGCGCGCCGGTGATCGTGTACGGCTTGGTGCGGTCGATCGTGTTGATCTCCCAGCGCTTCTTGCCCGTGCGCGCGTCGAGTGAAATCAGCCGGCCGTCGAGCGTCGCGAAGTAGAGCGCATCGCCCCACAGCGCCACGCCGCGATTGACCGCGTCGCAGCAGGCATACCGGCCCCACTCGCGCGGCACCAGCGGGTCGTAGGTCCACAGTTCCTTGCCCGTCTTGGCGTCGAGTGCGTACACGACGCTCCACACGCCGGTGGCGTACATGCGCCCGTCGACGATGATCGGCGTCGCCTGCAGGCCACGCGTCGTGCCCGTCGCGTACGACCACGCGAGTCCGAGCTGCGCGACGTTGCCGTCGTCGATCTGCTTGAGCGGACTGTAGCGCTGCTCGCCGTACGTGCGCCCGTGCGCGAGCCAGTTCTGGGGCTCCTTGTCGGCCGCGATGACGCGCTCGGCGGTGACGGGCCGCGCCTGCGCGGCCACGAAAGGCAGTGCGATCGCAGCGAGGAGGGTGAGCAGACGGGTGTGGTTATGCATGCCGTGCATGGACTTCATGACTGCGGTGAAACAAAAGTTCCAGGAAGGAAAGAGTCTCCGCGCGGCGCGGCCCGATGGCAAGAGCGTGCCAAAAAGACGATGATCCGGCGATCGCATGGGGGATCAAACGTGGCATTCGCTGAATACGGTCGCTACGACGCCCTGGGGCTGGCCGAGCTCGTGCGCTCGGGGCAGGTGAGTCCGACGGATCTGCTCGACGAGGCGCTGTCCCGCACAGCGGCCGTGAATCCGCAGATCAATGCGGTCATTCACCTGATGGAAGGACGCGCGCGCGAAACCATCGCCGCTGGCTTGCCGGAAGGCCCGTTCCGTGGCGTGCCCTTCCTGCTCAAGGACCTCATGACCGCGTATGCGGGCGAACCCATGCGGTTCGGCTCACGGCTGTTCCAGGATTACGTGCCCGCGATGGATGAGGAACTGACGCGCCGCTATCGAGCGGCCGGGCTGGTGATCTTCGGCAAGACCAACACACCCGAACTCGGCGTCTCGAACGTCACGGAGCCCGAGTTGTTCGGGCCTACCCGCAATCCATGGAACCTGGAGCGTACGTCCAGCGGCTCGAGCGGAGGGTCCGCGGCTGCGGTCGCCGCGCGCATCGTGCCGGTCGCAAATGCGAACGACGGCGGTGGCTCCATCCGCACGCCGGCCTCCAATTGCGGACTCGTCGGCCTGAAGCCGAGCCGCGGCCGCAACCCGACGGGCCCCAACGCGCCCGACGTATGGTGGGGATTCATCGGTGAGCACGCCGTCTCGCGCAGCGTGCGCGACAGCGCCGCGCTGCTGGATGCCACGTGCGGCGATTACCCGCAGCAACTCATGAAACTGCCCGCACCCGTGCGGCCCTATCTGGACGAGACGCGGCAGGAACCTGGCCGGCTGCGCATCGCGTTTTCGTTCGATCCTGGCCTCGGCAAGACGCTGCATCCGGAAAATCGCAAGGCGCTCGAAGCCACGACGCGTTCGCTTGCAGCGCTCGGGCACGACCTCGTGGAGGTCAAGCTGCCGCTGCCGCCGGAGACGTTCGTGGCTAGCTATGCGTCGCTGATCGCGGCGGATGTGGCGGGCACGATGCGACTGGCTCCCGTCCTCGTGGGACGGGAGGCTCGCGCCGACGATGTCGAACTCGCCACCTGGGTGCTGGCGAAAATGGGTGAAGCGCAGTCGGGCGGCGAAGTCGCGACCGCGCTCTGGACCATGCAGACTTTCTCGCGCCAGTGGCTGGCCTGGGCGGCGGGGTTCGACGTGCTGCTCACGCCCACCGTGGGCGTCCCGCCGTTGCCGATCGGCGCGCACAAATTGACCACGATGCAGCGCCAGGGAATGAAGTTGCTGACGGCGCTGCCTGGCGCCGCGCTCCTGAGCCAGCGCGACAAGATCATCGAGGCCTTCGACCCGCTGTTCGAATCGTCGCCGTACACGATGATCGCGAACGTCACGGGCCAGCCCTCGATGTCGCTGCCCCTGCATTGGACCGACGACGGCCTGCCGATGGGCATGCTGTTTACCGCGCGAGTCGGCGACGAAGCGGCGCTGTTCCGGCTCGCGGCCCAGGTCGAGCGAGCGATGCCGTGGGCCGAGCGCATCGCGCCGCACGCGGTCCCCTGAGCAAGAGGGTAACCATGGATTTCGAGCAGGTCGTACGGTGGTATTTTGCGGGCGAGAAGGCCGAGGCCTTCTGGATCCTCACTGCCGGGGTCGTGAGCTTGCTCGGGGCGATCGTGCTCTGGTTCGTGGCGCGCGATCAATTCGCGCGCGGGCTCGCGCTGGCGCTGCTGATCATGGCCGGGCTCGGCCTGAGCGTGGGCGGCACCGTCTACTTCCGCAGCGATGCGCAATCGCAGCAACTGCTTGAGCAGCAGCGCACGAATCCATCGCAGTTCGCCGCCGAAGAGGGTCCACGCATCCAGCAGGTCGCCAGGAGTTTCGCGCAGTACCGGATCGGCTACGCCGTGGCGGTGTTGCTCGCGCTGTTCTTCGTGTTCGTGATGGGCAAGCCGTCGCAGCACGGATTCGCGGTGGGACTGCTGCTGCTCGCGGCGCTGGGCCTGGCGATCGACTTCTTTGCCGAGCGACGCGCAGAACAATACCTGCAGGCGCTGCAGGCACTCGGGGCCTTGCCGGGCTGAGCCGACGGGGCTGCATCCGGACCATTCCTACTTGGCAGGCGGCTCGGTTTCGCCTCATGATGCAGCGCATCAATACAAGGGATTGAGGCTGCCATGTCGTCGCTCTTCGCATTGCGCCTGTTCGGATACCGACTGCTCAAGCCGCTCACCTGGCCCGTATCACGGGCCGTTGCCATGCCGCGACCCACCGTGTTCGTCGGACCCGATGCCTCGCTGCGCCTGTGCGCGAGCATCGGCCAGTTCGGCTATCGGCGCGTCATGGTCGTGACCGATGCCGTGCTCGTAAAGCTGGGCCTGGTCGAGCCGCTGCGGCAGGCGTTGCTGGCGCAGGGTATCGACGTCGCCGTGCACGATGGCATCACCCCCGATCCGACGTATCCGGTGCTGCAGGCAGGCTACGAAGCCGTGCGCGCGCATCGCAGCGACGCGATCCTGGCCGTTGGTGGTGGATCCGCGATCGATGCCGCCAAGGTCATCGGCGCGATGGCGGTCTCTGGCAAGTCACCCGCAAAGCTCGTCGGCATGCTCAAGGTCGGCAAGCCGATGCTGCCGCTCTTCGCAATTCCAACCACTGCGGGCACCGGGTCCGAAGTGACCGTGGCCGCCGTGGTGACCGACCCCGTCCAGCACTCGAAATCTGCCGTCATCGATCCGAAGCTGGTGCCGCTCGCGGCCGCGCTCGATCCGCTGCTGATGAGGGGCATGCCGAAACCGATCACCGCGGCGACGGGCATGGACGCGCTGACTCACGCCGTCGAGGCGTACACCAATCGCTGGCCGCACGCGGACACCGAGCAGCACTGCGTCGCTGCCGTGCGCATGATCTTCGCCAACCTGCAGCGCGCGTACGACGACGGCAACGACATGGAAGCACGCGAGGCGATGGCGCTCGCGGCGTTCTATGCGGGGCTCGCGTTCACCAAGGCATACGTCGGTTACGTGCACGCGTTCTCGCACAAGCTTGGCGGCATGTATGGCGTGCCCCACGGGCTGGCCAACGCGATCACGCTGCCTTACGTGCTCGACTTCATCAAGGATTCGCCCCTGGCGCGCGAGCGGTTGGCGAAACTCGCCGTGGTGATCGGCGCGGGCAATGCGAGCGATGCCCAGGAAGTGCTTGCGCAGCGGTTCATCGATCGCGTGCGTGAACTCAATCGCGGAGTGGGTATTCCCGAGAAGGTCGCGGCGCTCAAGCCGGCCGACGTGCCGACGGTTGCACGCGCTGCAATGGTCGAGGCCGCGCGCGACTATCCGGTGCCGAAGAGCATGTCGCTCGGCGAGGCCGAGACGCTGCTGCAACGCATGCAGGCGTAAAACCGTCGGGCTGCCCGTTCCGGTCCGATTGAATTAGGCCCCGCACATTGTCGCAGGCGCGCAGCCGCCGGGATCAGGCTCGATCCGGGAGACACGCCATGAACCCATCCGTGGGGGCTCGCGCTCGCCGTCCATGGCTCGCGACGGTCTCCCGGATCGAGCCTGATCCCGGCATCTGCTGCGCCAATCAGCTGCAGCGACCGCCTGAAAGATCGCGCCGGAACGGTCGGCCCGACGGCCTTACGCCGGCGCGTTCAGCAGCGTCTGGCCGTACGAGTCGCGCAACGACCGCTTGTTGATCTTGCCCGTCGCCGTCATTGGCAACGCGTCGACGAACACGATCGCGTCCGGCAACTGCCACTTGGCGAAATGCAGCGCGAGGTGCGCGAGGATCGATTCGGCCTGCGGCTGGCTGCCCGGTCGCGGCACGACGAGCAGGATCGGCCGCTCGTCCCACTTCGGGTGACGCACGCCGATCGCCGCAGCCATCAGCACGTCGGCATGGCCGCACGCGCAGTTCTCGAGGTCGACCGAGCTGATCCATTCACCGCCCGACTTGATGACGTCCTTCGCGCGGTCGGTGATCTGCAGGAAGCCATTCGGGTGGATGACCGCGACGTCGCCCGTCGCGAACCAGCCCGGTTCCGAGTGCGAGGGCGAGTCGTCGAGCCGGAAATAGCTGCTGCAGACCCACGGTCCGCGCACTTTGAGTTCGCCCGAACTCACACCGTCCCACGGCAGTTCCTTGCCCTCGTCGTCGACGATCTTCATCGTGATGCCGAAGATGCCGTGACCCGCTTTGGCGCGCAGCTGGGTCTGCTCCTCCAGCGGCAGGACTTCCTGCTCCGGTCGCAACGTGCTGACCGAGCCGAGCGGGCTCGTCTCCGTCATGCCCCAGCCCTGGATTACCGTGACGGCATGCTTGTCGCGGAAATCGCGGATCATCTGGATCGGTACGGCCGAGCCGCCGATCACCGTGCGCTTCAGCGTCTGGAGCTTGCCGCCGGTCTGGTCCAGGTAAGCGAGCAGCATCATCCACACCGTCGGGACTGCTGCCGCCAGCGTCACGCCTTCCTCGTTCATCAGCTGCGTCAGCGTGGCGGCGTCGCCCATCTTCGGGCCAGGGAACACCAGCTTGGCGCCCACCATCGGCGCGTTGTACGGCAGGCCCCACGCATTGGCGTGGAACATCGGCACCACGGCGAGCACGGTGTCGCGGCAGGAGAGACCCATCGCGTCCACCTGCGTACCGCCGTAGCCGTGCAGAACCGTCGAGCGGTGGCTGAAGAGCACGCCCTTCGGATTGCCCGTCGTGCCCGACGTGTAGCAAAGCGAGCTCGCGACGCGTTCGTCGAGTTCGGGCCAGTCGAACGTATCCGCGTGACCGGCGATGAAGGACTCGTAATCGGGCAACGTGCCTGCGACCGCGGCCGGCATCGCCTCAGCTGACGTCATCACGATGGTTCTTGCGACCGTCGGCAGCTTGCCGGCGAGCGGGGCAAGCGCCGGCAGCAGGGTCGGGTCGACGAACAGCAGCTTGTCCTCGGCGTGGTTGATGATGAATTCGAGCTGTTCCGGGAAGAGCCGCGGATTGACCGTGTGCAGAACGGCACCCATGCAGGAGACCGCGTAATACAGCTCGAGGTGGCGGTAGTCGTTCCAGGCCAGCGTCGCGACCCGGTCGCCTTCCTTCACGCCCGCCGCCTGCAGCGCGTTCGCGAGCTTGCGCGCACGCCGGAACACCTCGCCGAGGTTGGTGCGGTGCCGCGGATCGTCGAACGTGACCGACACGACTTCGCAATCGGCGAAGTTGCGTTCGGCGAACCGCATGATTTCGGTGATCAGCAGCGGCGTATCCATCATCAGTCCATGCATCGTCCGTTCCCCTGCGATTGATTCGTTGTCTGTATACGCGGGTCAGAGCACCTTGAGGCGGTGCCCGTCCGGTTGTTCGAATTCGATGGCCGAATATTCACACCGACCGTGGCCACGTTGGAAGAGGCTGTTGGCAATCAGCCAGACCCGCACGATGGAACGCGCCGGGCCGCCGATGCAGGTACGGTAGTCCTCGTGGACGTCACGGCGCTCGCCCAGCCAGCGCCCGAGTTCGGCCGTGCCACTGCGCACGACGACGTGTGTTTCCTTGTCCTTCCACGTCGGCAACGGGCAGCGGTAGACCGTGCCCATCGGCAGGGCAGAACTCCAGTAATAAGTGAGGTCCTGCCCGTCGTCGAACTCGACGGCGATGCTGAGGTAGTCGTGCGAGGGCAGGCTGTCCTCCCGCAGGTCCACGGGCAGGCTGTCGACGCGCCAGCGCCAGTCGAGAAACGTGCCGGGCTGCAGGGGCATTGCCGCGGCGTGGCGCAGGATGCCCACGTCGCCATGGGTATCGCAGCAGACGGATGCCTGGCCGTCCGGCGCGCGACCGGCCCGATAGATTTCCGCCGGCCCGAGGTGCCAGAGGTAGTTCCACCCGTCCGGCGGATCTGTCGGGGCAGCTAGGCGTACGCATTCTGCGGTCACCGGAGCGGGTGCAGCCCCTTGTTGAACCGATGCATTCATGGCCGCGGCAGGGTCGACGCCGTGACGCCATTTGAGCAGGAGAATCGAAAGTCCGCCGGACACCTTGCGGTAGTCGTCGGCGCCATGGCCCAACTCGCCTTGCGGCGTGGACCATTCGCCGGGGAAGTAACTCGCCAGGTACAGCGGGCCGCCGGTCGTCGCATGGAACGTATGGGAATCGCGCGTGCCGCGCAGCACGGTGCCGGAGGGGCCGACGCGGGCCCAGAGCTGGAAGGACGGCGGCACCCAGATGTCGAGCGCACGGGACAAGTGCACCCGGCCGGCCGCAAACCAGGTGATCGAATCGCCCGCGGCAAGCGCCAGTCCCGACTCCGACCACGGCGGGCGGGTGGCGGGCAGTTCGACCCAACGGTGTTCCGCCACCAGGCCGGCCGGCAACGATCGGACCCAGTCTTCGAGTTCTGCGCGCCAGGCGGGAATGTCTGCCGCATTGCGATCGGCCGCGGGTGAGCGAATCCTGCGCGCCAGCGAGCGCGCACCCAGTCGGACCGCGACGCTGAGGTCGCGGGCAATCGATCCGAAGCTCAATGGGTTGCCTCGCTGCCTGGGACGACGCCCAGACTAATGCAATGCGCGCGCCGCAGCGGACGGCTTTGCACGTTTCGCGGCTGTACCTGGGCCTTGCCGACGCTTGGCAGCCGGTGACTTCATCAGGGTGCGCGGCTTGCTGGCGATCGCTGTCGAGCCCTTGGCCACCGAACGCTGCAATTCGACCAGCGCCCGCATCGTCCCGTCAGCCAGGCGCTGCACGTCCGGGATGGCTTCCTTGAGCGCGATGAACGTGACGTGCAATTCCCCGGCGTAGTCGCTGATCGTGACGTTGAGCACCTGGTGGTGGGCGACCACCGAGACCGGCAACGCCAGTTCGACCGGCAGGCCGTTGAAGTACACCTTTTCGTCCGGGCCGGCAGGATTGGAGATGACCGCATTCGCGAGCATCGGCAATTCGCCGAGGTTGAGCGATTCGATCGCACTCGCGACGGCATGCTCGAAGATCGAATACATGAACAGCGCGTCGGCGCCGATCGAGCGGACCTCGTCCTTGACCTGGCGCGTCTCGGCCACGATGTCGGCGAGTCGCTCCGCTGGCGTCGCGCCCGGGTGCCCCATCGGCACCTGCAGGATCGTGATGCGATTGCCGGCGCCGGCGCCTTCGTGCAGTGCGACCGGCATGTCCGCGACCAGCGGTCGCTGCGCATGCAAGCCGTGCTCGGCCAGGTAGTGGTGCATCGCGACGTCGAGCGTTGCCAGCAGGACGTCGTTGATCTTGGCATCGGCGCGACGGGCAACGGCACGCACCCGCGCCAGTGGCAAGGAACAGTGAGCCATGACGCGGTTGGCCGAAGGCGGCGCCTTGAGCACGTCGGGCGTCGCGACGAACGGCGTGGCCATCCCCTTGCCGAGGCCAAGGTCGCGACGGCCGAGGTGCCAGGCCAGTCGAGCGAGGTCGCCCGCCGTGCGGCCCACTTCGAGGCCGGCATGCAGCAGTCCACCCGCATTGGTCGCGTGTGTGCTGCGCTGGCCCCCCGGCTGCGGCAGCCCTTGCCAGATTGCCTGCGGCCGGCGCGTCGCAGCCGAGCGCGACACGACGTTCAGCACGACCCGGATGAAACCGATGCCGTCGATCAGGCCGTGATGCGTCTTGAAGTAGAGTCCGATGCCTCCGCCCGCGAGCCCGTCGAAGACGTGCATTTCCCAGAGCGGGCGGCAGCGGTCGAGCCGGCGCGAGTGCAATGCGCACACGCGCTCGAGCAGTGCGGGGAGCTCGCTGCCAGCGGCAAGCTCGTGCCGGAACAGCTGCTCGGCAGGGTCGATGCGGTCGTCGTCGACCAGGGTGGGCCAGCCGGCAATCGTGTTCTCGGCCAGGCGCTGGTTGAACGGCGCGCCGACCGGGCAGCGCAACATCTGTCGCACCAGTGCATCCGACGCTCGCCCCCGCCGGGGCTTGCGCCCGCGCAGCACGACCAACGCGCCCACGTTCATGGGCCGCTGCTCGGTCTCGAGCAGGAAGAACGCCCGGTCCATCGGTGACATCCGTGCCATTGGACAAGCGTAGCGCGCTCCGCGGACCTCAGCATTTCGCTTATGGCTAGCTGCGCCGCAGCAAATTCACCGGCGCCGGACTAGACCGACGCTTTCAGCACCTTGTACTCGTCCTCGAGGTTCTTCTTCAGCTCGTCACCGGCGAACGTCGCAATGATCCCGCCGAGCAGCGGGATGCTGCTGGTGATGTCGAACGTCCATTGGACCGAGCTCCCGCCTTTTTCGGGCTGCAGCGTCTTGGTCCCCACGATCTTGACCGGCACGCCCTTGATGTCGACGGCGATGTCGGCCGAAAACCCGTCGCCGTCCGCTGCCCAGTCCTCGGTGTGCGAGACATCGTTCGTCGCAGGGACGATGCGTTTCAGGGCCGCCGGAGGGTTGGCCGGCATCTTGCGCGAGATCCGCAGCTTGACGTTCGGTGCGCGCCCCTCGCGCTTGATCTGGACGTCCGACCCGGGGAGTTTCGCGTAAACCGCCTCCTGGCTCTTCTGCTCGGTGCAGAGCTTGAAGGCCGAGCCGACGTCCGTCTTCAGTGGATGCTTGACCTGGATCTTCATGATGGGCGTTCCCCTGTTGCCTGTTTTGCGGATCAGATGCCGAGCCCGTGGCGCACGACCAAGGATACCGTCTTCACGATCGCCAGGATCACCCCCCAGGCGAGCGCGAGTGCGACGGCGGAGACGGCCAGTCCCGTCAGCGTCGCCTTGCCATCCCGTTCGAGCAGCGCGAAGGCGAGGATGCACACGGCAATTCCGGGCCCCATGTTGCCAAAGGGCACCGGCAGGATCAGCACGACGCTGAGCACGACGCAGGCCAGGCCGATCGCCCGCTCCGCCAATCCCATCGTGAGCAGTGGCCAGCGCGGCTGGGACAGCTTCTCGGCCCGCCGCATCCACGGCACGACGACGTTCATGACTCTCGCGAACCGCTGGCGCGTGACGGTGGTCTGCACCAGGGCCCGCGGCAGCCACGGCACCGCGAATCCGAGCATCAGCTGCAGCGACAGGAACAGCAGGGGAATGCCGAGCACGACGGACACGCCGGGAGCATTGACGGGCAGCGTGTTCGGCGCGGCGAAGACGAACATCATCGCACCGAATGCGCGGTCGCCCATGGCGTCGCGGATGTCGGCGATAGCGATCCGCTCGCGCGCAGGATCGTTGGCGATGTCCGTGAGAATTTCCGAAAGACGGCGAGGGCGCCAGGGCCCTGGCGGGGGCAGGTGCGGCGAATTCACGCGACCATCTCGCCGCGCAATTTCCTCGCCATGATCCGCTCGTACAGGGATGGCGCCAGGCGGCTGACCCACCAGGCGGCCCGGGCGGTGCGGCCGATCAGCAGCAGTCGCTGGCTGCGCTCGCAGCCGCGGAAGATGCGGTCAGCCACGGCGTCCGGCTGCAGTTGCCGGCCGATCACCACCTGCGCGTGGGTCACGGCGCGGCCATCGGGGCCGAGCGCGTTGCGGTCGATGCCGGTCGCGATGAAGGACGGGCACACCAGCATCACGTCGATGCCGTCGGCCGCGACCTCAGTGCGCAGGCTCTCGAAGAAGCCGTGCACCGCGTGCTTGCTCGCCGCATAACCCGTGCGCGCGATCAATGGCGTGTACCCCGCGACGCTCGAGATCGCGACGACCAGCCCGCGCGACTGCCGCAGCGCCGGCAGCGCCGGGCGCGTGAGGTGAATCGCACCGAACAGGTTCACTTCCATCACGCGGCGCAGCACCGCCGTCGCCGTCGCCTCGAAGGGACTGCGATGGGAGATGCCGGCGTTGTTGACGACAGCATCGATGCGGCCGAATCGAGCCGTGGCCGCGGCGATGGCGGCCGTGCACGCCTGCTCGTCCGTGACATCGCAGGGCAGGGCAAGCACCTCGCATCCTGCTGTGCCCATTTCCTGGCGCAGCAGTTCGAGCGCTGCGGCGTCACGGTCGAGCGCGACGATCCGCGATCCCGCGCCGCCGAAACGCAGCGCAAGCGCGCGACCCAGCCCGCTGGCTGCGCCGCTGATCACGACCGTCGCGCCGGCAAACGAGCGTCGCGTCACTGCGAATTCCCGCCCAGGCCGTGGGTTCGGCAGTAGAAGTCGAAAACCTCGGCGGAGGTCTTGCGCGGCACGTACCCGAGACCTTCCTTCAGCCGGCGATTGTCGAGGACCGGACGATACCGCAGGAAGTCGACCTGTTCGGGCCCGTAGCGAGTCAGGCCAAGCGGATGCAGCAACCCCAGCGCTGCCCGCAGCAGCGCAGGCGGCAGCGTCAGGCACGGCTTGCCGAGGCGCCGTGCGATTTCCTGGATGCTGAGCGCGCCGTCACCGGCCACGTTGTAGATGCCCGCGGCATCGGTGCGAATCGCGTGCGCGATGGCGCCCACCACGTCCTGGTCCCAGATGAAGACGAAGGGACTGCGGGAGCCGCGCAGCGCGATCAGGCGCGGCCGGTCAAACAGGGCGGTGATCTGGTTGCGCGTCGTCTCACCGAGAATCGTGCCGACGCGCAGCACGACCTGTCGTAGTCCCGGATGCTCGCGCCGGCAGGCCGCCAGCATCTCTTCGACCAGCCGCTTGTGGTGGGAGTACGCAAACGCTTCGTTCCCGCGGACGGGATCGTCCTCGGTCAGCCATTCGGGGTTGTCGGCGTGATAGCCGTAGGCTGCTCCGCTCGACGTGACGATGATCTGCCGCACGCCTGCCGCCAGGCAGGCATCGAGCACATTCTGCGTCCCGAGAACGTCCACGGCGTATTCGAGTTCACGGTTCGACTTCGCGCCGGGCGTGACGATGGCTGCGAGGTGCACCACGACATCGATCGCTCGGGCGGACAGCAGCGAGCCGAGCCCTGGGGCGCGGACGTCGTGCAGCACGTACTCGACACCGGGCCGGCGTGACGCTGCTGGAATGTCGCGCACGTCGCTCGCGACGACGCAGTCGATCTCGCCGGCCTGCAGCCGAGATGCCAGCGTCTTGAGCAGTTCGCTGCCCAGGTACCCCGCCCCGCCCGTGACGAGAATGCGCCGGCCGCTCATGCCGCGACCTCCGCGGGCTGTCCTGCGGGCGGGTGCCTGCGCCACCAGGTCGCGAGCGTCGTGCCGACCACGATGTGCCAGATGCCCCACCAGGCCGCGACGATCGCCATCCCGCCGAGACCGCCGAAGAAGTTGAACACCAGCACCAGGCCGAACCCGGAGTTCTGGATGCCGACCTCGAGCGCGACGGCGCGCCGGTCGGCCTCCGGCAGGCTTGCCGCCTTGGCCGTCAGGTAGCCCGTCAGCAGCGCGAAGGCGTTCAGCAGGAAGACGAATAGCACCACGCGTTCGACGTACTTGAGGAAAAAGTCCCAGTTCACGACCAGCGCGCCGATCACGAACAACACGAAGAACGCGAGCGACAGCGCGCGGAACGGGCCGCGGATGCGCCTGGCGAGAGCCGGCCAGCGGTGCGCCGTGTACATGCCCAAGGCGCTCGGAATCGCGAGCAGCACCACGATCGTCTCGAACACTTCGAGCGGGCTCAGGCTGATCGCATGCAGGATCGGCCGGGTGTAGGGATTGAGTTCGCCCCAGAACGACAGGTTGAACGGCGTGAAGACGATCGAGCCCAGCATCGAGAACGCCGCGATCGTGACCGACAGCGCCGTGTTGCCGTGGCCGTAGTTGACGAGGAAGTTGGAGATGTTGCCGCTGGGGCAAGAAGCCACGAGGATCATGCCGAGCGCAATGCTCGGCGTGGGTCGCAGGATCATCGTGAGCGCGAAGGCGACGGCCGGCAGCAGCACGGAATGTGCGAACAGCCCGATCAGCGTGCCTCGCGGCGACGTCAGGATGCCCTTGAAGTCGGCGACGCGCATGTCGAGCGCGACGCCGAACAACACGAAGGCAAGGATGACGTCGAGCGCGATCAGCGATTCCGGGCTGAAGTGCAGCCGGACCGCGTCGAGTTCGTTCATTTGCCCTTGGGCTCGAGATGCATGTCCTTGAAGTACATGAGCCCCGGCGCCCACATGTGCTTGACCGGGTCGACGTCGACGTGGATCACGGCCGGCCCGCCCGTGGCGAGGGCCCGTTCGAGCGCGGCCTTGAGATCACGCGGATCGGCCACGCGCTCGCCGTGAGCGCCCATCGCTTCGGCCAGCTTGTCGAAACGGATCTCGCCGAGATCGGCCTTGATGGTCTCGTCGGGACCGAGCGACTTCTTGATCAGTGTCTTGATCGGCTTCAGTGCGAACTGCTGGTTCATCTTCACCATGCCCCACTGCTTGTCGCAGAGCACGAGGAAGACCACCTGCAGGCCGTTGCGCACGGCCGTCTCGACTTCCTGCGGGTGGAAGCCCATCGCGCCGTCGCCGATGATGCAGCACACGGGTTTGTCGGGCCGTGCCACGGCCGCGCCGAGCGCCTGCGCGACGCCTGCGCCGAGCATGCCAAACTTGAACGTCGAGAGCAGCGTGTTCGGTATGCGCATCTCGTGGAAGAACATCGCCCAGACCGCGGTGTTGCCGCCATCGGCGACGAGCGTCGTGCCTTCCGGGAACACCTGCTGGCAGACGTGCGCGACGTGGGCCGAGTTCATCGGCACGGCCATGTCGGCGAGTTTCTCGTCGAGCTTCGCGCGCTCGCTGCGGATGACGTCCCGGTACTTCGCCACCTGGCGGCGGCGCGCGTCGAGATTCATGCTTGCCTTGCGCGTCTCGAGTTCGGTGGCGAGCGCGGCGAGGAACAGCTTCGCGTCGGCGAGCACGGCCAGCGTCGCGGGCTTGTTGGCGCCGAGGATGTGGCCGTCGATGTCGACCTGGATCATCTTCTGTTCGGAGGGGTGCCGCCAGTTCGGGGCCTTGCCCCACCAGTCAGTCTCGCCAAGACGCGATCCCACGCACAGCACGATGTCGGCGTCGTTGCGGACCTGGTTGTTGAGCTTGATCAGCGCCATCGGCATGGCGAGTTCGTTCGTCTCGGGCAGCACGCCGCGACCGGCCCAGCTCGTCGTGACCGGTGCGTGCAGCGCCTCGGCCACGCGGCGCAGTTCGTCGTAGGCCGCCGCGTGAATGACGCCGCTGCCGGCATGAATGATCGGCAGGTCAGCGGCGGCCAGCAGGTCGGCCGCCTGCGTCACCTGTTCGGGCGCGGGCGTGATGGCGCGCGTGTTGCGGAACTGTTGCGGCTGCCAGATCGCGACTTCGGCCTTCACCTTGCCGTTCATGATCGTCTCGGGCACGTCGAGGTGCACGACGCCCGGCCGGCCTTCCCAGCAGTTGCGAATTGCGGTGCGGCCGAGTTCGGCGACGCGATCGAACGCGACGACCGCGTGGCTCCACTTGGAGAACTTCTGGATCGCGCCGACCTGGTCGAAGGCCTGGTAGGCGCCGCCGCGGTCGGGATAGACGATCTGCGGCCGGCGACAGCTGGTGATCGCCAGCACGCGATTGCCTTCCGCGTTCTCGACGACGAGGCCCGGCAGCAGGTTTGCGACGCCGGGGCCATTGCTCGCCATGCAGACGCCGAGCTTCCCTGTCAGGCGCGCGTAGGCCCCGGCCATGTGCGCCGCGCAGGTCTCGTGCCGTGGCGTGACGATCTCGATGCCGAGCTTGTGCAGGCTCGAGTAAAAGCCGAAGTACGTGCCGTCGATGATGCCGAAAACCTTTTCGACACCCTCGGCCTGCAGCATGCGCGCAAGCACTTCACCGCCGCTGATTTCACTCATGGTCGTGTCCTTGTCCCCGCAAAAGGCCGGCCATCGTTGCCGGTCCGATATTTTCCGGCACTATAGCGCGCCCGGCCGGGCAATGGTCCCGGCCCCGACCCTCTTGGGGATCGCTGCGGTTTTCCACGATGAACTGGAATTGATGGAAGCGTACGCAAACTGGTTGCCCGTGATCGCGGCACTCGTCGCGGCAGGCGCGGTGGGCGGTCTGATCGCCGGACTGCTCGGCGTCGGTGGCGGCATCGTGATCGTCCCCGCGCTCGACTTTGCGCTGCAGGCTGCCGGCGTCTCGCACGACGTCGCGCTGCACGTCGCCGTGGCCACCTCGATGGCCACCATCGTCCCGACGGCGATTTCGTCGTCGCGTTCGCACGCGAAGCGCGGCTCCGTCGACGAGGTCGTCGTGCGCCGCTGGTCCGTTCCCATCGTGACCGGTTCGCTGGCCGGCGCCATGGTGGCGTCGCATCTCGACGCACACGTGCTGGCGCTGGTGTTCGGTGTCGTGGCACTCGCGGCGGCGCTCAAGATGCTGCTGCCGATCGATCATGTCGTGCTGCACCAGGGACTGCCGGGCGGTTTGCCCGGCGCGCTGATTCCCGCAGGTATCGGCGCTGTCTCTTCGATGATGGGGATCGGCGGCGGCACGCTCAGCGTGCCGACGATGACGCTGCTCGGCGAGCCGGTCCACAAGGCCGTCGGCACTGCGGCTCGGCTGGGACTCTGGATCGCCGTGCCGGCAACAATCGGTTACCTGCTGGCGCGCCCGCCGCCGGAACTGCTGCCGCCGCTCACGATCGGCTACGTGAGCCTGCCCGGCCTCGCGCTGATTGCCCCGATTTCATGGGCGGTTGCGCCGCTCGGCGCGAGGCTCGCGCATTCACTCGACCGGCGGAAGCTCACGGCGGCCTTCGGCGGCTTCCTCTTCCTCGTGGCGGTGCGAATGGGTTACCGCGCGTTCGGCTGACCTGCCTTACGCCCCGTGCAGTACCATCGCCGCTTCACCGAGGAGTACCGCATGAACAAGACCGTTGGCCTGCTGCTGTCTGCCGCTATCGCCATGATCGGGTCCGCGTCCGTGCCGGCTGCGACGCAAGCTCCCGCGGAGCAGCTCCGTGACACCGCAGCGATCGACGCGGCGATCGCCAGTCCGGATCGGCCCGGGACCGATGTGGAGCGGGACGCGGCGGCCAAGCCGCGCGAGGTACTCGCGTTTCTCGGCGTGATGCCGGGGATGCGCGTTGCCGACATGTTCTCGGCCGGTGGCTACTACACGGAATTGCTGGCCCGCACGGTGGGCGTCAAGGGCCAGGTGATCGCCTACAACAATCCGCCGTACGCGAAGTTCGCGGAGAAAGGCATCGCGACGCGGTATGCGGATGGGCGGCTCGGCAATGTGCGCCAGGTGACGGCCGAGGTCGACGAGCTGCAGCTGCCTCCCGGTTCCATCGATGCGGCACTGTTCGTCATGAGCTTCCACGACGCGTACTGGCGGCCAGCCGATGGCACCTGGAACCGTACCGATCCGGCCGAGTTGCTCAAGCGGCTGAAGGCGGCGCTCAAGCCGGGCGGCGTAGTGGTGGTGCAGGATCACGTGGCAAAGGCGGGCGGCGACACCGCCAAGGTCGTGGACGAACTGCACCGCATCGATCCGGCGGTCGTCCGTGCCGAGTTCGAGCGGGCGGGGTTCGTGTTCGACCGGGCGAGCGTGGTGCTTGCGCACCCGGAGGACGACCACACCCGGCTCGTTTTCGACGAGGCCATTCGTGGCAAGACGGACCAGTTCGTCTACCGCTTCCGCAAGCCGATCACCTAAGATGCCTGCGCGCGGCAGCGGCCGCGCGTCAGGCTGGACAGAATGGAACGGACGGTTTCCGCAGCGGGTGATGGCGTGCTGCGGCTCGCGATGTGGTCGGGGCCGCGCAACATTTCGACGGCGTTCATGCGCTCGTGGGAGAACCGCGGCGACACGATCGTCATCGACGAGCCGTTCTACGCCCACTACCTGAAAGTCACCGGCCGCGACCATCCCGGCCGCGACGAGATCATTGCGCACCAGGAATCCGACTGGCGTCGCGTGGCCGGCGCGCTCCTCGCCCCGATGCCGCCGGACATTCGCGTCTTCTACCAGAAGCAGATGTCGCACCACCTGCTGCCGCACATGGGTCGTGAGTGGCTCGACTCGGTCACGCACGCCTTCCTGATCCGCGACCCGTCCGCGATGCTGGCATCGCTTGGCGAGAAGCTCACGAGCTTCGACTTGCTGGCCACGGGCCTGCCGCAGCAGGTCGAGATCTTCGAGCACGTGATCCTGCGCACGGGCCAGGTGCCTGCCGTGCTCGACTCCGCCGACCTGCTCGAGCGGCCCGAGCCGATGCTGCGCGCACTGTGCGCTGCGCTCGGCGTGCCGTTCACGGATCGCATGCTGTGGTGGCCCGCCGGGCGGCGCGAGTCCGACGGTGTCTGGGCTAAACACTGGTACGACCGGGTCGAGCAATCGACCGGTTTTGAAACGTCGCCGCCGCAACCAGCAGAGGTTGCGGCGGCAAAGCCGCTGCCACCCGCCGTCGCGGAGATCGAGGCGCGGTGCCGTCCCTTGTACGAGAGGCTGCGCGCGCACCGCCTGCGCGCCTGAGGTGATCCCTTGCTGCAGAAATTCGACGAACGCAATCGCGACCTGATCGTCAACGTCAGCGGTGAACTGGTGCATCGTGACCAGGCACGCATCAGCCCGTTCGATTCGTCGGTGCAGGGCGGCGACGCGGTCTGGGAAGGCCTGCGGCTGTACAGCGGCCGCATCTTCCGGCTCGAGCAGCACCTCGATCGCCTGGTGAATTCGGCGAAGGCGCTCGCTTTTGCGCAGATTCCGACCCGCGAGGCGATCACCCATGAAATTCGTCGCACGCTCGAAGCCAACGGGATGTTCGACGGCGTGCACATCCGCCTGACGCTCACGCGTGGCGTGAAGATCACGTCAGGAATGGATCCCCGGCTCAACACCCAGGGACCGACCCTCATCGTGCTCGCCGAGCACAAGGCGCCCGTGTATTCGACAGGCGGCTTGAGCCTGGTGACCAGCAGCGTGCGGCGCTTCCCGCCCGACTGCCTGGACCCGAAGATCCACCACAACAACCTGATCCAGTCGATCCTCGCCAAGATAGAGGCGAACGTGGCGGGTGCCGACGACGCGCTGATGCTCGATCAGCGCGGCTTCATCGCCGAGACCAACGCGACCCACGTGTTCATCGTCGAGCGGGGCCTGCTGCGCACGCCGCGGCTGGTCGCCTGTCCGGAAGGAATCACGCGCTCGACCGTGCTCGAACTCTGTCGCACTCACGCCATCGCGTACGAGGAAGCGGACCTCACGCTCACCCAGGCGTACTGCGCCGACGAGATGTTCTGCACCGGCACGATGGGTGAGCTTGCAGCCGTCACCAAGGTGGATGGACGGCAGGTCGGTGACGGCCAGCCGGGTCCCGTGACGCAACGCCTGTCTGCGCTGTTCCGCGCGCTCACGGCGCGCGAGGGCACGGTCGTGGCCCGGGCGCCGGCCCAGGCCTAGCGCAGTGCGGCCGCATGGAACGCGATGTGATCCGGCATGAATGACTGGATGAAATAGTAGCCGTGGTCATAGTCCGCATGGCGCCGCAGCTGCAGCTTCTGTCCGGACCGTGCGCAAGCATCCTCGAAGCGATCCGGCCGCAGCTGTTCAGCCAGGAATTTGTCGCCGAGACCCTGGTCGATCAGGATCGTGTCGGCACGCGGCGCCTGCTGCACGAGGTGCGTCGCGTCGTAGGCCAGCCATTGGTCGCGATTCGCGCCGAGGTAGTTGCCGAACGCCTTCTGACCCCAGGGCACCTGCGACGGCGCAACGATCGGGGCGAACGCGGAGACAGAGCGGTAATGCCCTGGATTGCGCAACGCGCAGACTAGCGCGCCGTGGCCGCCCATCGAATGCCCCATGACCGATTGCCGGCTCGTGTCTGCCGCTGCGAATTCGGCCTTGAGCAGCGCCGGCAGCTCGCGCGTCACGTAGCTGTACATGCGGTAGTGCGCCGACCACGGTGCCTGCGTCGCATCGAGGTAGAAGCCGGCCGCGAGCCCGAAATCCCAGCTGGCATCGTCGCCGGGAAGGCGTGGACCGCGCGGGCTCGTGTCGGGAGCCACGAGCATCAGGCCATGCTCGGCCGCGAGCCGCTGCGCACCCGCCTTGATCGCGAACGTCTCCTCCGTGCAGGTCAGGCCCGCGAGGTAATAGAGCACGGGCACGGGACCGGCTTTGGCCTGCGGCGGTTCGTACACCGCAAAACGCATCGGTCCGGCGCACTCGAGTGAGTCGTGCTGGAGGAAGCGTTGGGTACCGCCCCAACACGCGTGCTCTGAAAGAAGCTTCACGCGGCAGCTCTCCGTAGAGGAAAAGGGGATAGGGGTTAGGGGATAGGGGTTAGTCGGAGTCGGAGGTGCGGCTGAACTGGATGCCGCAGCTTAACCTCCGACTAACCCCTATCCCCTAACCCCTAACCCCTCAAAAAGTGACGACGGAGCGGATTGACTCGCCGGAGTGCATCAGGTCGAAGGCGTCGTTGATGCGGTCGAGCGGCAGCGTGTGCGTGATCAGCGGATCGATCGCGATCTTGCCGTCCATGTACCAGTCGACGATCTTCGGCACGTCGGTGCGGCCGCGAGCGCCACCGAACGCCGTGCCTTTCCACGTGCGGCCCGTGACGAGCTGGAAGGGCCGTGTCTTGATTTCCTGGCCCGATCCCGCGACGCCGATGATGACCGACACGCCCCAGCCGCGATGGCAGCACTCGAGTGCCTGCCGCATCAGGTCGACGTTGCCGACACACTCGAAGCTGTAATCGGCGCCGCCGTCCGTCAGCGCGACGAGGTAGGGAATGAGGTCGCCCTGGACTTCCTTCGGGTTGACGAAGTGCGTCATGCCGAATTTCTCGGCGAGCCGCTTGCGGGCCGGATTGATGTCGACACCGACGATCCTGTTCGCGCCGGCCAGTCGCGCGCCCTGGATCACGTTGAGGCCGATGCCGCCGAGCCCGAAGACCACGACGTTGGCGCCCGGCTCGACCTTGGCCGTGTTGATCACCGCGCCGATGCCGGTGGTCACGCCGCAACCGATGTAGCAGATCTTGTCGAAGGGCGCATCCTCGCGCACCTTGGCGACCGCGATCTCCGGCAGCACCGTGAAGTTGGAGAACGTCGAGCAACCCATGTAGTGATGGATCTTCTCGCCGCCGAGCGAAAACCGGCTGGTGCCATCCGGCATCACCCCCTGGCCCTGGGTCGAGCGGATCGCCGTGCACAGGTTCGTCTTGTGCGACGTGCAGCTTTTGCACTCCCGGCATTCCGGGGTGTAGAGCGGGATCACGTGGTCGCCCTTCTTCAGCGACCTCACGCCCGGTCCCACGTCCACGACGATTCCGGCGCCTTCGTGCCCGAAGATGACCGGGAACAGGCCTTCCGGGTCACCGCCGGACCGGGTGAACTCGTCCGTGTGGCAGACGCCGGTGGCCTTGATCTCGATCAGCACTTCGCCGGCCCTGGGTCCGTCGAGATCCACCGTTTCGATGACGAGGGGTTTGCCAGCCTGATGGCAGACGGCGGCGCGGGTCTTCATGCTCGATGCTCCGGTCGGTCGGCGGGATGACCGGGGAGCCTAGCGCATCGAACGTCCGGTTGCAGCGACAGGCCGGGGCCATTGCAACCTTTGGCCTCCCTCGTGCATCGAAATGGCAACAGGAAACGTCCCGGCCGGAGGCCACGCCATGAATTTCGTCACTCGCTGCATCCTGACCATCGCATTTGCCTTCGCGGCCGTCGTCCTTGGCGACGCTGCCCATGCGGCAGGGGACATCAGCAAGGTCAACGGCAGCGTGAAGGTCGAGCCAGGCCAGCAGGCCGGAGATGTCGATACGGTGAACGGCTCAGTGACGATCGGTGCCGGCGCCCATGTGGGCAAGATCGAGACGGTCAACGGTTCCCTGAAGATCGAGGACAAGGCCGTCGTCGGCTCCGCCGAGACCGTCAACGGTTCAGTCACGGTGGGCGTCGATGCCGAGGTGACCAATGGCATCGAGGCCGTCAACGGCAGCCTCACGCTGCGTAAAGGCGCCAGGGTCGCGGGCGGCCTCGAAAACGTGAATGGCGCCATGCTGCTCGACGGCGCGCAGGTCGAGGGCGGTCTCGAGACCGTCAACGGCGACATTCGACTCGCCACGGGCACGGTCCTCAAGGGCGGTATCCACGTGAACGAGCGCAAACCATCGTGGTGGAAGGGCGCGGATTCCCGCAATCCGCGCATCACGGTCGAGCAGGGCGTGACGGTCGAGGGGCCGCTGCACTTCGAGCGCGAAGTCGACCTGTACGTCGCGCCGGGCGTGAGCCTGCCGCCGGTGGAAGGCGTGCAGCCGCAGCGTTTCACGCTGCAGTAGTTGAAAGGGGATAGGGGTTAGGGGATAGGGGTTAGTCGGAAGGGCAGGCCCGAACGCAGCACCGCAGGCAGGTTCTCAGTCGTAGAGCTTCGCAGCGGCGCGCAACTTCTCAAGCGACTGCGTTGCGCAGTGATTCCGGCGCGAGCACCTGCACGTCCGCGCCGTACTTCAGGATGTCCATCACCAGCTCGGGCTCCTGCGAATACGGAAACTGCAGCAGGTACGTGCCGTCGAGTTGCGGCGTGCCGATCTGTTCCGGATGCCAGGTTTCACGCGACACCCAGCGCGCGCTGTTGGCCCCGAACTGCAGCACAGCGTCTTGCGTGGCCGTTCCGGCGAAGATGCCGTAGCCGCTGGCGTAGTGACGTTCGAGCGTGTCGTCGCCGATCTCCTTCACTGCCTTGTCCGGCACCACCACTGCCGTCTCGATGGCGTCGAGCCCGAATGTCCGCAGCGCCTGCCGCTTGTGGCACCAGGCGTCCAGATACCAGTTGTCCCGGTAGTGCACGAGCCGTTGCGGCGACACCTCACGGTCGAGCACCTCGCCGTCCTGCCGACGCTGGTGACGCAATTTGAGGCGCTTGCGCGTGAGCACCGCCGTGGCGATCGTGCGGAAGTGGGCCGGAGCCACGCGCCGCGATCCCATCGACAGGATCTTGATGCGCCGCGCGATGTCCTCTGCCGAATGCCCGCCAGAATCGAGCAGGCCCTTCAGCCGCTTGCGCAACGGCGCGATCAGTTCACTGAGCACGCCCGGCTGCAGGTCGCCGAGCAGGCGGTCCATCGTCAGCAGCGCCTGCAGCTCGTCCGCCGAGAACCAGAGGCCCGGCAATTGCCACAGCTTGCTGTCGGCGATGGCGGGATCGAAGCCGTAGGCTTCCTGGTTGCGGTCGAACACGATCGGCGCGTGCATGCGATCCCGCAGGTACTCGAGGTCCCGCTTGAAGGTCGCGCGCGAGATGCCGAGTTCTTCCAGGAAATCCTGCGTGCTGACGAAGTGGCGGCTCCGCAGCAGGTTCTGGATCTTGTAGAAGCGTTCGGTCCGTTCCATCAGTCACCGCCGTCGCCAGGGGATCAGGGCGCCCGCAGTCCGGCGCGCGTCGTCAGGTAGACGGCGAACGTGCCGAGCCAGTGGCCGCCTTCGTAGTGTTCGCCGGTCACGGCCGGCAGCGCCGCCGCAGCGTGCGCCTCGGCGGCCGCGTTCAATGCGTCGATGCGCCGGTCGCCTTTGGGCAGGCCCGACGCGATCCCGCGCAGCATCCAGCTGCGACTGAGGTTGAGGCCGTCGAGGTGCGCGAGCTTCGGATCGCTGCGGTCGGTCACTTCGCCGGGTGCGAGCCATGCCTTCTTCGCGTTCGCCGGGATGGCCGGCAGGAAATGGCGCAGCCACTCCGCGTATTCGCCCGGCAGCAGGATGCGCCGCATGAGGTCGGCCTCGGCGAGGCAGGGCGAAAGAAAGTCTTCGCCCGACGGCTCATAGCTCAGCGGACAGTTGGTGTCCCCCGCATAAAATGCGCGCGCCTTCGATTCGATCAGCGCCTGCATCGCAGCGTCGTTGGTGACGCGTGCCCAGTCATGCACCAGCCCGAATGCAAACGCGGTCTGGCTGTGCTCGCCGACGCGGATTGGATAGCGCAGCTTGGGCAGCCAGCTGCGCAGGCGTTGCGCGGCCTCCGCCTCGAGCGGAGCCAGCGTCTGCGCCCACTCTCTCGCCTGCGGGTCGTCCCAGATGCGCAATTCCGCGGACAGCATCAGCAGCCATGCCAGTCCGTAAGGTCGTTCGTACGAAGCACGCCCCGGTGTCTGGAAGTAGGCGACCTCGCCCGCGATGTGAGCGGGCGTCAGGCTCTGCGCCAATGCCGCTCGCGCATCCGCGGCAAACGGCGCCTGTGGAAATTGCCGCGCGAGCCGTGCGAGCAGCCAGTGTCCGTGCACGGACGAGTGCCAGTCGTAGCAACCGAAAAACGCCGGTGCGAGCTCGCGCGGCGGACGCACGTCGGCATCGCTGCCGAGCGTGTGTGAAATCTTGTTGGGGTACTCGAGGTGCGCGCAGTGCAGCGCGAGATCCGCAAATCTTGCCGCGGCGGCTTCATCCAGCGACGGCACGGCAACGCATAGGCCAGGCGCCGCGAGCAGGCCGATCAAGCCGAGCGGCCGCGCTGCAAGCGCGATGCGGGCCAGGAGTGCACGTTGCGAGGCCATGCTGCCACTCTCCGTCGACGAACGATCAGGCGTGGATCATAGCCCCGCCGTCAGCGCAGCACGTTACCGTCCGCGTCCAGCACCTGCACGGTCCCGAGCCCGAGCTGGCGGATGGGCGCCTCGATTTTCGCCAGGTCTCCCACGATCACCCACGTGAGTGAGTCTGGCCGGAATGCCTGCGCCGCCGCCTGGCGGACGCCGGCATCGGTCTGCGCTTCGAGCCGGCTGCGCAAGGTGCGCACGTAATCGTCGGGCCGGCCGAACCTCACCATGTCGCCGATGGCGCCGCTCACGGACGCGTTGCTCTCGAATTGTCCGGACAGCGCACGCACGTCGCGGCTGCGGACCTTGGCGACTTCGTCGCTGGTGATCAGCCGCGCGCCGACGAAGTCGGCTAGTTCGCGGCGAATCTCCTGGATCGATTCCACGGTCTTGTCGGTCTGCACCGGCGCCGACAGCAACCACGGACGCTGACCGCGAGTCTCCGGCAGGCCCGAGCGCGCGCCGTAGGACCAGTGCTTGTCTTCGCGCAGGTTCATGTTGATGCGCGACGTGAACGAGCCGCCAAGGACGTCGTTGGCCGTGTTGAGTTCGATGCGGTCCGGCGCGAGGCTCGACGGCATCAATTGACCCGCAAGGATCGAAGTCTGCAGTGCGCCTGGCCGGTCCAGCAGGTAGACGCGCGTCCCTGTCGTCGGCCACGCCGCCGCGATATCGGCGCGGGTCGGCCGACTGCTGGCCGGTGGCTGCCAGTCACCGAAATGACGCTCGAGCAGCGGCAGGATCGTCGCCGGCGTCACGGCGCCCGTCACGATGATCGTCGCGTTGTCCGGCCGCAGGAAGTCCCGCTGAAAGGCAACGAGATCGTCCCGTGTCAGCGCGGACACCGACGCTTCCGTGCCCGAGCCCGAGAACGGAATCGCATAGGGGTGGCCGGCGCCGTACAACAATGGCGGCAGCACGCGCATGGCCAGCGCGTCGGGACTCAACTTCTCGCGCGCGATGCCGGCGATCCACTCCGTGCGCACGCGCTCGATTTCTGCCGTGGGAAAGGCCGGGCGCCGCACGACGTCGGCCAGCAGTGCGAGCGACGGATCCGCCTGCTCGGTCATCAGCGACACGGCCGCGAACGCCGTGTCGAGGCTCGCCCCGCTGACCAGTTGCGCGCCCAGCCGCTCGGCGCGGTCGGCGATCGCCAGGGCATCAAGCTTGCCGGCCCCTTCGTCGAGCAACGACATCGCGAAACTCGCGGTGCCAGGCTTGCGACCCTGGTCGCCGACGAAGCCGCCATCGAACAGCAACGAGACACGAGCGACGGGAACGCCGGGGCGTGTCGCAATGATCACCGGGATGCCATTGCTGAGCTTCCTGCGCTGCAATTCGGGGAAGACGGTGTCGGGAAACTCGGACGTGACCGGCGGGCCTTGCTTGCGGTCGGCGACGTCGGTCGGAGTCGCGGCGTACGGCGGCTGCGGCAGGACTTCGAGCGTGTACTCGCCCTGCGCGAGCCACTGGCGCGCGACGCGCTGCAGGTCCGCGGGCTTCGCGGCGTCGATCCACGCTAGCGACTGGCGGTAGCACCCGGGATCGCCTGCAAAGACTTCGCACGAGGCGAGCACGTCGGCCTTGCCGCCGAAGCCGCCAATGCGTTCCAGCCCGCGGACGAAGCCCGAGCGAATCGCGATCTTCGCTCGCTCGAGTTCAGCCTTCGTCGGCCCGTGCTCGATGAAGCGCTGCAGTTCTTCCATCATCGCGGCTTCGACGCGCGCGACCGGAACGCCCTGCTTGACGTCGGCTGAGAGCGTGAAGAGCCCGGCGATCTCCAGCGGGGACTGGCCCGCGCCCACGCTGTCGGCCAGCCGCTCTCGATACACGAGACGCTCGTAGAGACGCGACGTCTTGCCGCCGCCCAGGATTTCGCCGACGAGTCCGAGGTATTCGGAGTCAAGGGTATTGTCGGGCGGGGTGTTCCAGTAGCGCTGCCAGCGGGGTTGCGCCACCTGGTCGTACATCGTCTCGCGACGACTGTCGGTACGGGCGGCGATCCACAGGCCGGGCCGCGTGACGGCGGGTCCCGGGGCGATGTGTCCAAAATACTGCTCGGCCTTGGCGCGAGCCGTGGGCACGTCGATGTCGCCCGCCAGTACCAGGACGGCGTTGGCGGCGCCGTAGTACGTGCGGAACCACTCGCGCACGTCGTCGAGCGTTGCGGCGTCGAGGTCGGCCATCGAGCCGATCGGCAGCGTGCGGTAGGGGTGGCCCGGCGGGAAGCTCGCGCGATACACGGTCTCGGCCACCCGGCCGTACGGACGATTTTCCCCCTGGCGCTTCTCGTTCTTGACCACGCCACGCTGCTCGTCGAGCCGCGGCTGCGTCACGACGCCCAGTAGGTGTCCCATGCGGTCCGACTCCATCCAGAGCGCCAGGTCGAGCGCCGTCGTCGGCACGTTCTGGAAGTAGTTGGTGCGGTCGAAGCTGGTCGTGCCGTTCATGCTGGTCGCGCCGACCTGTTCAAACGGCTTGAAGTACTCGTCGTCGTAATGCTCGGAACCCTGGAACATCAGGTGTTCGAACAGGTGGGCAAACCCCGTCTTGCCGGGCAATTCGTTCTTCGAACCCACGTGGTACCAGACGTTGACCGCCACGATCGGCGCCTTGCGGTCCGTGTGGACCACGACCGTCAGGCCATTGGCGAGCGTGAATTTCTCGTACGGGATGAGATCCGCGCCTGCCGGGCTGGCCGGCATTGCCCCGGACGCCGGCGTCGCAAGGGTCGTGCTGCTGCCCAGTCCCAAAAGCCCGACGCAGGCCCAGAGGATTGCCCTGAACTGCCCCAGGCGGGGGGGGCGTTGTCCAAATTGCGACTGACTGTTGCCAAAAAACATCATATACTCCATCGAAACCGGTCCTCGGACCGGCGCGAAAGGGGCCAGTCCGGCCCGCTTCGGTAAGACCTGATTTACCGCACTGGACTTTGGACCACGTTTACGCGGAAAATTGCCGGGCTGAACTTATTAGTGTCCGTCTTGGGTGTGGTGACGGGCTGGCGGTCAGCGGCCGCCGTTGAATTTATAATGCATGGCATAAAAGCCACAAGGAGAACTCCTCAATGTCATCTCGTTATCTCATCCCTTTGGCTGTTGCCGCAGCACTCGCGGCCCCGGTCGCCGCCAATGCCCAGGAAGGCACGTACGATCCGGGCAAGTGGCTGGTGCGCGTTGGTCTCTCGCAGATCAACCCTGACTCGTACAACCTCAAGTTGAACGACACCACGGCAGTCGTTGTCGACAGCGACATCACGCCGACTGGCACGATCGAGTACATGATCACCCCGCACATCGGCACCGAGCTGCTGTTGGCTTGGCCGGCGACGCACGGTCTCGACCTCGATACCGGCAGCCGTCCGCTCGACCGCGTCGCGCACGTCGACGTGCTGCCGCCGGTGCTGAGCCTCAACTGGCACTTCAATCCGAACGGCATGTTCCGCCCGTACATCGGCGCGGGCGTCAACTACACGCTGTTCTCGGGTGAAGAAACCTCGGGCGCGCTTTCTGGCGCAGACCTGAAGCTCGACGACTCGATCGGCGCCGCCGGCCAGGTGGGCGTCGACATCGGCCAGCGCAACTGGTTCTTCAACGCGAACGTGCGTTACATCGACATGTCGTCGGACGTCGAGTTGAACGGCGCCGATGTCGGCACGGCCGACATCAACCCGTGGGTGTACGGCATTCACGTCGGCTACCGCTTCGGCCATGTGATTCCGGCTCCGGCGCCGGCACCGGTCGCTGCTCCGCCGCCGCCGCCGCCGCCCCCGCCCGCCAAGTGCGCGGACTCGGACAACGACGGCGTCTGCGACGAAGCTGACAAGTGCCCGGGCACCCCGGCTGGCACGAAGGTCGACTCGGTCGGCTGCCCGCTCGAGCAGACCCTCAAGCTCCTGTTCGACTTCGACAGCGCCGAGCTGCGCCCCGAGTCGATCACGGAACTCGAGCGCGTCGTGAAGTTCATGGGTGACGTGCCGTTCGCCAAGGCGATGGTCGAAGGTCACACGGACAGCGTGGGCTCCGACGCCTACAACCTGGCCCTGTCGGACCGTCGCGCCAAGGCCGTGTTCGACTACCTGTCGTCGCGCGGCGTTGACCCGGCTCGCCTGAGCTCGGTCGGCAAGGGCGAGACTGCGCCGATCGCGGACAATGCGACCGCGGAAGGCCGTCAGGAAAACCGTCGCGTCATGCTGATCCGCACGGATTCGGGCATGTAATCGACGCTGCAACCGCCCGCGGGTTGCAAACGAGGCCCCGTCGCGCAAGCGTCGGGGCCTTCGTTTTTCCGGGCCTGGTTGAATCTGCGGGGCGCCTCCCGCCTAATTAACCGTTCTCGCATCCAAAGGAACGGACATGAAGCTGGCGATTACCAAAGCACTCTGGATCGGCATCGTGGCCCTGCACGGCACTGCGGCGCTCGCTGCAACGCCGGCGCCCGCCACGGGCCACGGTGACCAGGGCCGTCCGATGACGGATGACAAGGCGCTGTATGCGGCCGTCCACAGCGACTGGCGCACGGACGATGCCAAGGCGCGCGACAAGTACCGCCACCCGATCGAATCGCTGACCTTCTGGGGCCTGGAGCCCGGCATGACGGTGCTCGAGATCCAGCCAGGCTCGCAATCGTGGTGGACGGACATTCTTGCGCCTTACGTCAAGATGACCGGCGGCGCGTTTTATGTGACGGGCGCCGATCTCGCGAACCCCAAGCTCTCGGAAGGCGCGCGCAAATCGCGCAGCAGTTTCGAGGCCCGCTACCTGACGAAGCCTGAGTTGTACGGCGATGTGCGCATCCTCAACTGGGGCGCCGTGTCGAAGTCACTGCCGGCGAACATGTTCGATTTCATCCTGACCGCGCGCTCGATCCACGGCTGGATGCAGGACGAACCGGGCACCGTGCACGACACGTTCGTCGAGTTCCACAAGGCCCTAAAGAAAGGCGGCATCCTGGCCGTCGAGCAGCATCGCGCCAGGCCGGGCACCAAGCCTGAGAAGCCCGACACGGGCTACGTCACCGAGGCGTACGTGATCGAGCAGGCGAAGAAGGCTGGCTTCACCCTGGCCGGCAAGTCCGAGATCAATGCGAACCCGAAGGACACGACGGATCACCCGTTCGGCGTGTGGACGCTGCCGCCGAACCTGCGCTCGACCCCATACGGCTCGGGCAAGGACGAAGATCCAGCCTTCGACAAGAGCAAGTACATCGCGATCGGGGAATCGGATCGCATGACGCTCAAGTTTGTGAAGAAGTGAATGGAAGGGGTTAGGGGTTAGGGGATAGGGGTTAGTCGGAGGTGCGGCCGCGGCATCCGGTTTAGCCACACCTCCGACTAACCCCTAACCCCTAACCCCTTCCTAAATCTCCTCCGGCTGCGTCCGGATCGCCCCGCAAGGGCACTCCGAGACGCACAGCCCACAGCCTTTGCAGTAGTCGTAGTTGAACGCGTAGCGGTTACCCGCGCCGAGTTTGATCACCGCGTTGTCGGGGCAGACCCCGTAGCAGTTGTCGCACTCGAAGCAGTTGCCGCAGCTCAGGCAGCGCCGCGCTTCGAACTGCGCCGTCGCGGGATCGAACCCGCCGACCACTTCCTCGAACGTCGACTGCCGGCGCACCATGTCCAGCACCGGGCGCTGCGCCTTCGGCGCGTCCGAGTAGTACCACGTGTTGAGCTTGTCGAACGACGCGATCTCGTGGCGCGGCGGATGCGTCCACGCTTCGCCGCGCAGCCAGGCGTCGATGTTGCGGGCGGCGAGCTTGCCGTGGCCAATGCCGACCGTAACGGTGCGTTCGCCCGGCACCATGTCGCCACCGGCGAAAATGCCGGGATGGCCCGTCATCATGTTCGCGTCGACCTTGACCACGCCACCATCGATCTCGAGACCCGGCACGCCGTCGAGCAGCGAAAGATCCACGTCCTGGCCGAGCGCGAGCACGACGGAGTCGGCTTCCAGCGTCTCGAACTCGCCGGTCGGTTGCGCCATGCCTTTCTCGTCGAGCGTCATCTTCTCGACTGTGATCGACGACTCGCCGGCTTCGCGGATCGTCGAGAGCCATTTCACCAGCACGCCTTCCTGCAGTGCTTCCTCGAGTTCGGCGTCGTGCGCGGGCATCTTTTCGCGCGTGCGGCGGTAGACGATCACAGACTCCTCAGCGCCGAGTCGCTTCGCGGTTCGCGCGACGTCGAGTGCGGTGTTGCCGCCGCCATAAACCACCACTCGGCGCCCGAGCAACGGTCGCTCCTCGCCTTCCATGCTGCGCAGGACCGCGACCGCGTCGAGCATCTTGCCCGCGCTGCCGGCAGGCAGGTAAGCGCGCTTGGCGATGTGTGCCCCGACGGCCAGGAACACGGCATCGAAGTGGCCGTCACGCTTGGCCGCCAGGACGTCGTCCACTTTCGAATTCAGCTCGATCGTGATGCCGAGCGCGACGATGCGTGCGATCTCGGCGTCGAGCACTGCGCGTGGCAGCCGGTACTTCGGGATGCCGAAGCGCATCATGCCGCCGGCGAGCGGACCAGCCTCGCGGATCGTCACGGTGTGCCCGGCGCGCGCGAGTTGGTACGCGGCGGATAGCCCTGACGGGCCCGCACCCACCACCAGCACACGCATGCCCGTGGACTTCGCGGCCGACCTGAACTTCCAGCCGTGCCTGAGCGCCTCGTCGCCGATGAAGCGCTCGATCGCGTTGACCCCGACGCATTCGTCCAGTTGCGCGCGGTTGCACGCCGTTTCACAGGGGTGATAGCAGACGCGGCCCATGCAGGCAGGCAAGGGGTTCGCTTCCGTAAGCAGCCGCCACGCTTTTTCATAGTCGCCGGATTCAGCGTGGAACAGCCAGCCCTGGATGTTCTCGCCCGACGGGCACGCGTCGTTGCACGGCGGCAGGCGGTCGACGTAGACGGGGCGCACCGTGCGCCACGAGCCCGTGTGGTTGGCAAGGCTCGAGCCGGGGTCGAGCGTGATCGCAAACGGCTTTTTCACTGCGCGTCCTCCGCGTCGTCCACCAGCCCAAAACGCTTCACGTTGCGATCGGCCAGCACCTGGATCCGTGCGACGAGATCCGCATGCCCCGGTGGCTTGAACAAGTGCGCAAACCGGGTCTGCGGTTTCAGGTAATCCTCGACCGGCAACTGCCGCCGGATCTTCGATACGGTTTTCACCTCGCCGTGTTCGGCCTCGAAGACCGGGAACAACGCCGTCTCCTTCGCGAGCCGCGCCATCTTGATCGTGTCGGCCGACCCGTGACCCCAGCCGAGCGGGCAGGGCACCAGCACGTGGATGTACCGTGCGCCGCGGAATTCCATCGCACGCCGCACCTTGGCTTCGAGGTCGCGGAGCTCGGCCACCGTCGCCGTCGCGACGTAGGGGATCTCGTGCGCCATGGCGATGAGCGGCAGGTTCTTGCCCTGGCCGAAGCGCGCGCCGGTCGATTCGCCGACCGGCATCGTCGTGTTGGTCCGCGCGGCTGGCGGCGTTGCCGACGAACGCTGCACGCCCGTGTTCATGTACGCCTCGTTGTCGTAGCAGATGTAGAGCACGTCGTCGTTGCGTTCGAACATGCCGGACAGGCAGCCGAAGCCGATGTCGGTGGTGCCGCCGTCGCCGCCCTGCGCGACGACCCGCACGTCGTGCTTGCCCTGCACGCGCAGCGCCGCAGCGATGCCCGTGCCCACGGCGGCCGCATTGCCAAACAGCGAGTGGATCCAGGGAATCTGCCACGAGGTCTCGGGGTACGGTGTCGAGAACACCTCGAGGCAGCCCGTGGCGTTCGCTGCGACGAGCTGGCGGTTGGTCGCCGCCATGGCTGCGTCGATCGCATAGCGCGCACCGAGCGCCTCGCCGCACCCCTGGCACGCGCGGTGGCCGGAATTGAGCGAGTTGGTGCGCTCGCGTCCCGCTTGCACTGACCGTTGCTCTTCCGGCAGCAACCGGTTGCCGACGGTGAAGGTGCCGGTCTGGTAGAAGCGAATGGGTTGATAGCTCATGCGTTGCGCCTCATCCGATCTTCGCGGCGACGACGCCGAGGTCCTTGAGGATGCCTTCTGCGATCGGCCCCGAACGGCGCTGCACGCGCTCGCGTTCAAGGACGCGGTCGACCAGCGCCCGGTCGAGATCGAGGAACGTGAGCGGCTCGAGCGAGTCGGCCAGTGCCTGCTCGAAGACGCGCTGCAGTGAGCCGCGCGTGATCGACCGGCCGCCGAGGCCGGCGATCACCGTGTGCACGCGATCCGGTGAACCAGAGAACGACGCCGAGACGTTGTTGCCGACGATGCCACCCATGCCCACCGCCAGGCTCTTCTCGAGCACGACTACCCGCTTCGCCCCCTTGAGTGCAGCACGCACCGCGACGGCCGGCCACGGCCGGAAGCACGTGATGCCGAGTACGCCGATCTTGTGCCCCTGCTCGCGCATCTCGTCGACGGTGTCCTTGATGGTGCCGAGCACGGACCCGAGGGCGACGACGATCACGTCGGCGTCGCTGGTGCGGTATTCGTGCACGAGACCGCCACTGGGGCGGCCGAACACGCGACGGAATTCATCCGCCCACGCGGGGATCAGTTCGAGTGCCTGCTGCTGCTTGGCGTGCGCGAGGTACCGCACTTCCATGAATGCTTCGGGACCGACCATGGCGCCGATCGAGACGGGATCGGCGGGATCGAGCACCTGTCGCGGCTCGTACGGCGGCAGGTACGAGTCCACCTGGGCCTGTGTCGGCATGTCCACGCGCTCGTAGGCGTGCGTCAGGATGAAGCCGTCCATGCACACCATGACCGGCAGCGAGAGCTCTTCCGCGAGCCGGAAGGCCTGGATGTGCAGGTCGAGCGCTTCCTGGTTGTCCTCGGCGAACAACTGCAGCCAGCCGCAGTCGCGCTGGCTGAGCGCGTCGGTGTGGTCGTTCCAGATGTTGATCGGGGCGCCGATCGCGCGGTTCGCGACCGTCATCACGATCGGCAGGCCGAGGCCTGCCGCGTTGTAGACCGCTTCGGCCATGAACAGCAGGCCCTGGCTCGCCGTCGCCGTATATGCGCGGGCCCCGGTCGCAGACGCGCCGATCGCGACGGACATCGCCGCGAACTCCGACTCGACGTTGACGAACGCGCACGGCGTCAGCTGGCCGGCATCCACGCGCCGGCCGAGCGCCTCGACGATGTGGGTCTGCGGCGAAATCGGGTACGCGCAGATGACCTGCGGGCGGCAGAGCGCGATGGCTTCCGCGACCGCGGCCGAACCTTCAACCTGCTTCAGCACCGGCGGCCTCCTTTTTCATCTCGCGCTGCACGAACTCGTAGGCTTCGGTGGCCGCGGCGACGTTGCCGGCCGCGACTTTCGGCGGAAATTTCTCGCCGATGGCGGCGGCGACCGACTCGAGCGAAACGCGACCGGTCAGCGCAGCAAAGCCGCCGAGCAGCGAAGCGTTCGGGAGCGGGCGGCCGACGTGGCGCATGGCGATCTCGGTGGCGGGCACCGTGCAGAGATGTGCAGGGCTGAATTTTTGCGCGAATTCGGCAAGACCGAGATCCGCGAACGTCCGGGCGGTGTTGATCAATATGTAGCCGCCGGGTTGGAGACCGCCGAAGACGTCCACCTGGTGCAGCAGGGTGGGGTCCTGGATGATCAGCGCGTCGGGGGCGAGGATGGGCTCGCGCAGCCTGATCGGGCGGTCGTCGATGCGACAGTAGGCGACCACCGGCGCGCCGGTCCGCTCCGAGCCGAAGCTCGGGAAGGCCTGTGAGTGCCGGTCCTCGCGGAACGCTGCCACCGAGAGCAGCTCGGCCGCCGTCACCACGCCCTGGCCGCCCCGGCCGTGAATCCTGATCTGGAACATGTTCCTCCCCGCCCTTCCCGGGCCCGGGGAGCGACCATGCCTTGGAACGGCGGGATTGGGCATCGTGTATGTCACGGATGGGGTGGTCGCCACCACGCGAACTTGCGAAACTGCGCCTCCTTCCCGGGCGAACCGGCCGTTTCCGATCCGCCCATTCCCTGACCCACTTGCGGAAGATCCCATGACCCGACCGTCCCGGTTCGCCCTGCTTGCCTCATCCCTGCTCATGGCTGGCTGCGTCGTCGTGCCCGCGGCCGCGCTGGCCGCTGCGCCCGCGGCTGCCGTCGACCGCGCGCAGTCCGAGTCGAAGAAGCTCAACGCGATCTTCGACGAGTACTTCGAGGAATACCTGCAGCAGAACCCGATCCTGGCCACTTCGATCGGCGACCCGCGCTACAACGACCGCTTCGTCGTCGGCATCAGCCCGGCCGCCATCGCCGCCGAGCAGAAGCTGCAGCGTGACTACCTCGCTCGCGTGCTGGCCGTCGATCGCGCCGCACTGCCGGCCGCCGACCAATTGTCGTACGACATCTTCAAGACCGGTCGCGAGCGCGAGATCGAGGGCTTCAAGTTCCCGGACGAGCTGATCCCGCTCAACCAGTTCTATTCGACGCCCAACAGCTTTGCGCAACTCGGGTCCGGCAATGGCATGCAGCCGTTCAAGACGGTGCAGGACTACGACAACTTCCTCAAGCGCCTCGATGGCTTCGTCGCCTGGGCCGACCAGGCGATCGTCAATATGAAGGAAGGCGTGAAGCGCGGCTACACGCTGCCGAAGGTGCTCGCCGAGCGCACGCTGCCGCAGCTCGAAGCGCACATCGTCGCCAAGCCCGAGGATTCGCTGTACTGGGGTCCCATCGCGAAGATGCCGGCCGATTTCTCCGCCGCCGACCGCGAGCGCCTGACCAAGGCGTATCGCGAGGCGATCGAGACCAAGGTCGTCCCCACGTACCGCAAGCTGCGCGACTACATGCGCGACGAATACCTGCCGAAGACGCGGCTCAGCGACGGAATGGAAGGCCTGCCGAACGGCCAGGCCTGGTACGCCTACAACGTGAAGCGCATCACCACGACGGACTACACGCCGGAGCAGATCCACCAGATCGGCCTCGACGAAGTGAAGCGCATCCACGGTGAGATGGAAGGCGTGATGAAGCAGGTCGGCTTCAAGGGCACGCGCGACGAGTTTTTCAGGCACCTCAACACCGATCCACAGTTCTTCTTCGACCAGCGTGAGGACCTGATCGCCGGCTACGACGCGATCCGCAAGCGCGTGAACCCGCAGCTGCCGAAGCTGTTCGAGATCCTGCCCAGGGCCGATTACGAAGTGCGCGCCGTCGAGCCGTTCCGCGAGAAGAGCGCAGCGGGCGGGCAGTACCAGGCGGCGAACGAAGACGGCACGCGCCCCGGTATTTTCTACGCCAACGCGTACGACCTGCGCGCTCGTCCGAAGTGGGCGATGGAGGCACTGTCGCTGCACGAAGCGAACCCGGGCCACCACTTCCAGATTTCGATCCAGCGCGAACAGCAGGGCCTGCCGAAGTTCCGCCGGTTCGGCGGCTACACCGCCTACAGCGAGGGCTGGGCCCTGTACGCCGAATCGCTGGGCAACGACCTCGGCATGTACACCGATCCGTACCAGTACTTCGGCCGTCTCGAAGGCGAACTGTGGCGCGCCATCCGCCTCGTCGTCGACACGGGACTGCACTCGAAGGGCTGGACCCGTGAGCAGGTGCTCGAGTACATGGACGCGAACAGCTCCGCGGCCGAAGCGCGCCGGGTGTCCGAGACAGAGCGCTACATGGCGATCCCGGGCCAGGCGCTCGCGTACAAGATCGGCCAGCTCAAGATCAGCGAGTTGCGTGCACGCGCCGAGAAGGAGCTTGGGCCGAAGTTCGACATCCGCAAGTTCCACTCGGCCGTGCTCATCGACGGCGCACTGCCGCTCGACGTGCTCGAGGCCAAGGTCGATCGCTGGATCGCCAGCCAGCGTTGAGACAGGAGACCGCTTCGTGCAAAACGATGCCGCGACGAGACGCAGGACTTCGATGATGGCCGACGCGTGGAGTGCCGCTGGCCTTGCTCTTGCAATGACGCTGGCAATGGCCCTGGGGCTGGCGCCGGGTGCAGCCGCCCAAGCGGCGTCGCCAGAGGTCCCCGGCGCCAGCCAGATCGTGACGCGCACGCTGCCGAACGGCATGAAGCTCGTGGTGTGGCCGGACAAGGACATCCCGAACGTCGCGATGTACACGTGGTACCGCGTGGGCAGCCGCAACGAGCGGCCGGGCATCACGGGCATTTCGCATTTCTTCGAACACATGATGTTCAACGGCACGAAGACCCGGGCGCCCGGCGAGTTCGACCGCGTCATGGAAGGCAATGGCGGCTCCAACAACGCCTACACCAGCTCCGACGTCACCGTGTACCAGAACTGGTTTCCCAGCTCCGTCACCGGCCTGATCTTCGATCTCGAGTCGGACCGCATGCGCAATCTCGACTTCGATGCCGGGAAGGTCGAAAGCGAACGCGGCGTGGTGTATTCCGAGCGCCGCTCGTCGATCGACAACGACAACTTCGGCACGCTCATCGAGCAGATGCAGGCAACCGCTTTCGTCGCGCATCCCTACCAGATACCAACCATCGGCTGGCCCTCGGACATCGAAGGCTGGACGGTCGCGGACCTGCAGGACTACTACCGCCAGTACTACGCGCCCAACAACGCGGTGATGTTCGTCGTGGGCGACATCGAGCCCGAGGCGGCATTCAAGCTGGCCGAACGGTATCTCGCCAGCATTCCGGCGCAGCCCGCGCCACCCGCCGTCACGACGAAGGAGCCACCGCAGCTCGGGGAGCGCCGCCTCCGTATTGAGCGTGACGCCCAGGCACCGTTGATCGCAATGGCGTGGCACACAGTCGCGGCGGCTGACCGCGAGGCAAGGGTGATGGAGGTGCTGCTGTCGATCCTCGGGGACGGCGATTCGTCCCGTCTCTATCAGCGGCTCGTCGAGAAGGAGCAGGCCGCGGTCGACGTCGGCACGCAGTTCGACGCGGGCTTCGATCCGGGTCTCGCCTGGGTCTATGCCGTCGTGCCGCCGGGCGGCGACGTGACGCGTACCGAGAAGCTGATCGACGCAGAGATCGCGCGCCTGGCGCAGGACGGTCCGACGGCCATCGAGATCAACAAGGCCCGCAACCAGGCGCTGGCCGGCTTCTGGCGCGGGCTCGAAACCATCAGCGGCAAGGCGCAGGCGCTCGGCCAGTACGAAGTATTCCATGGCGATTACCACAAGCTTTTCGACGCGCCGTCCGCGTACGAGAGCATCACCGCCGACGAAGTGAAGGCTGCGGCTGCGAGGGTGCTGCGCCCGGAAAACCGCACGGTCGGCGTGCTCGAGCCCAAAGCCGAACCGAAGGCGCCGGCCAAGGGAGGCGCGAAGTGAACGCGCGATCCGTCATGCGCTCGCTCGCGCTGTCTCTCGCACTGTTGCCGATGGCGATGACCGCGGGCGCCGAAGGCGTGAAGTTCCCGGCATACAAGTCCGCGACGCTGCCAAACGGGGTCGTCGTCGCACTCGTCGAGAAGCGCGACACGCCGCTGGTCGCGATGAATGTCACGGTCCGCGGCGGCGGGCTGGGAGACCCGACGGGCAGGGAAGGCACGGCGTCGTTGTTCACCGACCTGATCCAGAAAGGCGCGGGCAAGCGCAACGCCGCGCAGTTCGCCGAGGCCATCGAGAACGCCGGGGGCTCGCTGACGGCGGGTGCGGGCGCCGAGAGTCTAGGCGTCAATGCCAGCTTCATGGCCCGCGACGCGGACCTGATGCTCGAACTGGTCGCCGACGCCCTGCAGCGTCCACGACTCGACGCCGCGGAGTTCGAAAAAGCGCGCACGCTGGCCGTGCAGTCGATCGTGGCAGCGAAGGACTCGGACCCGCGTGCCCTGATGAGCAGTTACGGCGACGCGTGGCTGTTCCGAGGCCATCCGTACGGGCGCTCCGTGGGCGGCAGCGAGGCCTCGCTGGCAGCGGTCAAGCTCGACGACATCAAGCGCTATTACGCCGAGCAGGTGGGCGGCGACCGGCTGATCATCACCGTGGTCGGCGATTTTGATTCCGCGACGATGCTGCCGAAGCTCGAGCGTTCGTTTGGCCAGTGGCGCAAGGCCGGCGCATCCGTGCCGACCGTTACTGTTCCCGTAAAATTGATCGGTCGGCCAGTGCTGCTGGTCGACAAGCCCGGCGCGACGCAGACGTATTTCTGGCTGGGCAACGTCGGCGCCTCGCGCACCGATCCGGCGCGCACCGCGCAATCGGTGGTCAATACGGTCTTTGGCGGACGCTTCACGTCGATGCTCAATACCGAACTGCGCATCAAGAGCGGACTGACCTACGGCGCCAGCTCGTCATTCAGCCGCCCTTCGCAGCCAGGTTCGTTCCGCATCGCGTCCTACACCGAAACGGGCAAGACGACGCTGGCGATCGACATGGCGCTCGACACGCTTGCGCGCCTGCACCAGGACGGGCTCAACCCCGACCAGCTGAAGTCCTCGCAGAGCTACATCCTCGGCCAGTTTCCGCCGACGATCGAGACCAACGGGCAGATCGCGGCGCGCCTGGCCGACATGTTGTTCTACGGCCTCGGTCCCGAGGACGTCAACGAGTACGCGCAACGCGTGATGAAGGTCGACGCCGTCGCCGTTCGCAGCACCATCGAGCAGTCGTTCCCGCAGCCGGATAACGTGGCCCTGGTGCTGATCGGCGACGCGGCGAAGATTCGCGATGCGGTGACGAAGTACGGGCCGGTGACGGAGATGAAGATCACCGATCCGCGCTTTACCCCGGCGACGAAGTGAGGAAACTTACCGCGCTGGTTGCGGGCGCATCGGGCCTCGTCGGCGGCGAGTGCCTGCAGCGTCTGCTGGGGTCTGATTCGTATTCCACGGTCACGGTGGTCACGCGTCGCACGCTCGGATCCCGGGCGAAGCACCCGAAGCTGCAAGAGATAGTCGTCGATTTCGAGCAGTTGGACAGCGTCCGTGGCGAACTCCGTGCCGACCACGTGTTCTGCGCACTCGGCACGACGATCCGCAAGGCGGGGTCACAGGCGAAATTCCGCCAGGTGGATTTCGAATATCCGCGACACCTGGCGGAGCTGGCGCTCGCGAACGGCGCGCGACATTTCTCGCTCGTGAGTGCGCTCGGTGCCAGTTCGAAGTCCGGGGTGTTCTATTCCCGCGTGAAGGGAGAACTGGAAGACGCCCTGCGCGCGATGGGCTGGCCCAGCCTGGCCCTGTTGCGGCCGTCCGTCATCGCCGGCGACCGCCAGGAGTCGCGGCTGCTGGAGCGCCTGAGCGAGGCTTTCCTCAGGTTCGGGCCGGCAACCTACCGGCCGGTCGAAGCCGGCAGGATTGCGGCGGCGATGATTGCCACCGCGCAGCGCGAGCCGCGCGGCGTCACGATCATCGAATCGCGCGATATCGCCCGGGCCGTCGGCTAGCCTTGCGCCGGCAGCGGCCGTCACTGACTGACGGCCGTGCCATGTCGATCTGCGGCCGGTGCTACGGCGTGTACCAGATCGGCGACGTGTACGCCCGTTCCTGCAGCGTCATCGTGGTGCCCGGCAGCGGCTGGATGCCAAAGCGATTGGCGTCATACGCGGTCCAGCGTGGCGTTGGGATCTCGAGCACGCGCGCGTAATAGAACGCGCGCTGCCTGGCGTCGAACGCCGGGTCCTTCCAGACGGTGATCAGTTCCGGATCGCCGATCGTGTTCGTCCAGGATGCGTTCGCCACGTCGACGGTGCTGCCAACCGACGGAACCTTGCCATCCGCGCCTGGCTTGCGTTTGTCGGCATCGCCCCAGGCGACGTCGTAGACCTGCTCGTGCAGCATGCCCTTGGCGTCCATCCAGCCCTTCACGACCTGGATGCGGTCGAGGTTCGCGCCCATCGGGTCTTTCATTGCCGCGACGAGGAACGTTGGAGCCTTGTCTGCCGGTGCCTTGCCCAGATCACCGCCCATCGGCACGCCTTTCGAATAGCCGATCGCCGCGGGCAATCGATTCGTGGCGTCCCTGGCCTCGAAATCCCAGCCGCCGAAGAACCGGACGATCATGCGCGGGCCGGTCGTCGCATAGGTTTCGCGGCGCTGCATCGCGTCGAACAATGCAACGCGCGTGTTTTCCGTTGCCCACACGGCGGCGAAGCCGGACGCCGAGACTTCCCAGTCCATCACCTTCACGCCCGTCGCCGGGTTGTCGAAGAAGGTCTTCGTCATCCGCTCCGGACTCGGCTCCTGCGGCGCTGTCTTGCCGAAGAAATTGTCTTCCTCGACGGCGGCGAGCCCGGTATGCGCATCGGTGCTGCCGATCAGGCCGAACTTGAAGGGGTTCACTCCGAGTTTCTGCTCGAGCGCGAGGCCATTCTTCAGCGCGGACCGCGCGTATTCGAACTGCAGCATGTCCCTGGTCTTGGCGGCGCTGCCGTCGAGGTTGCCCTTGTCCCACTTCTCGAAGTTGGCGAACTCGTCGTTGGGCGAGAGGACCGGATGCGACTCGCCGTCGCCCTTGGTCTGCGTCGTCTCGTACAGGCGCTCCCAGCGGGCGCGCGTTTCGGCATAGGCGCGATCCACCGGCTTGCCGAACGCCTCCACGGTGGGGAACATGAGCCCGTTGGAGAGGTTGCCGTTGTGCGCGATCGCGAGCACCTTGCCGCCGGACTTCTGTTCGTACGAGGCCATCCACTTCCAGAGGTCGACGGGGTTGTCGCTGCCCAGCGGCTTCATCGTCGTAAACGGCTCAACGGTGCTGGCCCTGGCCGCGTCGTCACGGAAGATCACGTTGCGGTGCAGGTTGTTGCCGCCCGTGTTGGACGTCCATTCGTAGCCGATGAACGCCGTGAAACGACCCGGGTCGTTGGCCTCTTCAGCCGCCCTGATCGTGTCCTGCCAGGCGCCCTGGTAGGCCTGCGTGCCGGGCAACGGCATGATCGCCTTCGATATCGTGCCCTTGCCGAAGCTCTGGATGATGTCCATCGCGGCGGCGGCTCCCTGCCCGGCGTAGATCATGTCGTGCCATTTCTTGCCCTGCGGGTCGGCCATCATTTCTGGCCCGCCCGCCATAATCAGTGGGAAAAATCCCATGCCATCCGAGTGATCGGCAACGACGAGGAAGTCGAGCGGGCGGGACAACTTCACGGGTTGTCCGCTCGACGAGGTCACCTCGTTGCCCTTCGCGAACACGTAAGCGTCGCGCGGCGTAAGCCTCGCGCCGAAAGCTCCCGCATCCATCGAGAACGACGTGTGCAGGTGCGTGTCGCCGAAGTAAGGGCGCGTCGGGAAATTGCGTCCCGCATACGGCGAGTATCCGGCCCTGGCGGGAAACGCCTTCTGCAGCGCAGCCTTGTCGGGCTGGCCTGCTTCAGTTTCAGCCCGGACCGTCGTTGCGAGGAAAATCGTCGCAGCGATGGTGGCGCACAGGCAGTAGACGGCTATCTTCGGAATTCCGGCTGAAAGCCGCGACAGGTTCGGGTGCATGGTTGGCGAGCCTCTTCGTCGTGAGTTCTGCGGGATGGTCTCTACGTCCTGTCAGCTGCCAGGCAGCCGCGTCGAGTTGCCGGACTCGTCTGCCTGCGTCGCGGCCGACTGCTCGCCAGTCGGTTGCGCGGGCGCCTGGAACCACTGCTCCTTCGGCACGAACTTCTTGTCGGCCGGATCGGCCTCGTAGTTGGGCGACATGATCTGCACTCCGTATTCGTTGAAGACGTCCTGGATGTGCGCGTGCAGTTCGTTGAGCACGCTGACTTTCAGCTTCGGGTCGGCGATGCAGACGACGAGCGTGTACTCGACGTAGAAATCCTGCAGTGCGGTCTGCAGCACGCGCGTGGGTGTCGCCCTGAAGATGCCGGCCGTGCGGTCGGCGGCGATCTGCAGCATGGCATGCACCTGGCGCCACGGCGTGTCGTAGCCGATCGTCACCGACGTCGTGAGCCGCATGCCGCCGTTGGCTGCCAGTCGCGACAGGTTGCGCGTCACGTTGCTGACGAGGAACGCGTTGGGCAGCGTGACTTCGACGTTGCGCAGCGTCTCGATGCGCGTCGTCAGGAACCCGACCGCAGTTACGGTGCCCTCGGTCTCGCCGACCTGCACGAACTCACCCGGTCGCAGCGCCTTGGTGTACATCAGCATCAGGCCGCTCACGGCCTGGTTGACGACGCCGGACGCGCCGATCGACAGCATCAGGCCGACGAACACGCCAATGCCCTTGAAGGCCTCGCTGTCGCTGCCGGGGATGTACGGATAGGCCGCGACGAGCGAGAACAGCCAGATGATCGCGATCAGCAGGCGGCCCGTCGGGCGTGCGGTCGTCTCGTCGATCCAGTGGAGGTTGATGCGGCCTGCCTGCACGCCGTCGAAGAATGCGCGGACGACGCGCACGATGAAGCGCGTGACGAAAAAAATCAGCGCGACGAACAACAGGCCTGGAATTGCATTGAGTATGTTGCGACCGAAGCGGCCCAGCCCGCCCAGCAGGTTGTGGAAGAGACCTTCGCCCCACGGTCGCGTGTAAGGGAAGAATTCGAGCACCAGTGCCGCCCACTGGTAAACGAGGAGCAGGGCTGCCGCCCAGGCGGCGAGCCTGGCTGGCACCACGGCCAGGTCGGCGATGCCTGAGCGACCGACGACCTGGCTACTCCAGCTGGGTGCCAGCTTTTCGGACCGCAGTTCGACGAAGGCGTGTATGCGCCGGGAAGCGTAGGCATACCCGCGCATGACGGCCCACAGCAGGACGGCCAGGATCGTCGTCGCGAGCAACGTGTAGCCGACCGCCTTGAGCATCGCCTGGGAATCGCGGCCCTCGCGCACCTCGTTCAGCGCTTGCTGCAGGTTGCGCACCGCGACGTCTGCCGCCATGGCCGTCGTCTCACCGGCCTCCTGGTTCGCGTCTCCTTCCAGGATCCGGAACAGGAACTTGCCGTCGACCTGGACCGCGACGCCTTCCGGGATCGGTCGAGTGGACACGACGAGCGGGCCGCCCCGCTGCAGCATGGCCTCGAGTGCGTCGGTGATCGCCGCGACCCGTTCGGCCGGATTCGCGCCAAAGGCCATCGCCCGCAGTGTCGTGACCGGCCTGTTGGCAACGACAAGTTCGGTCGGTTGGTTCGGATCGGCGTCGCCCGGTGTGGCTGTGCTGTCGTCGGCCTGTGCCGACGAGAACGGTCCTGCCATCGCCAGCAACGCAATCAGCAGTGCCGGTGCGAGGACACGCCCGGAAGAGATCAGCCATCGGCCGAATGCAAACATCGTTAGCTGCCCCCAAATGCCTCGTCGACTGGCTTTGCCACGCGTCCTTATTCTGGTTTGCGTGGCCTGGCAGCCATTGTAGGGTCAACGCGCTGGCCCGTCATCGGGACTGCCTCAGGCGGGCAGCGCGGCAATCAACGCAGCCAGCTTCCTCGCGTCCGAGTCGAACGCGCGGATTCCTTCCGCCAGCTTCTCCGTGGCCATCGCGTCTTCATTGTGGTGCCAGCGGAATGCCGGCTCGTCGAGTGGCATGCGCTCAATGCTGCTCGCACGAGCAGCTGCCAAGGTCAGCTTCGCCTCGACTGGGCCGGCCGTCGCCGCGAGCTGCTGCAGCAAGTCCGGGCTGATGGTGAGCAGGTCGCAGCCTGCGAGGCCGGTGATCTGCGTCGTCTTGCGGAAGCTCGCGCCCATGACCTGGGTGCGATACCCGAACTTCTTGTAGTACTCGTAAATGCGGGAGACGGAGGCGACCCCCGGGTCGTCGGCGGGGGCGATTTCGTCGACACCGCGGGACTTCCGGTACCAGTCGTAGATGCGGCCGACGAAAGGCGAGATCAGCGTCACGCCGGCATCGGCGCAGGCCACGGCCTGGGCGAAGCTGAACAGCAGGGTGAGATTGCAGTGGACGCCATCGCGCTCGAGCCGCTCGGCCGCGCGGATCCCCTCCCACGTGCTGGCGATCTTCACCAGGATACGCTCGCGCCCGATGCCGTCCGCCTCGTACAACTCGATGAACCGACGCGCCTTGCGCTCCGTCGCTGCAGTGTCGAAGCTGAGCCGCGCATCGACCTCGGTCGATACCCGCCCGGGCACGAGCGCGAGGATTTCGCGCCCGAAGCCGACGAAGAGATGCTGCATCACCGTGTCGTTCCAGCCTGCCGCGGAGCGGGGGCCAGCGGCGGCGATTGCGGCCTGCAGGATGCGCTGGTAACGCGGGTCCTGGGCGGCCTTGAGGATGAGGCTCGGATTCGTGGTCGCATCCTGCGGCCGGAAACGCGCGATCGAGTCGAGGTCGCCGGTGTCTGCGACGATCACCGAGTGCCGGCGCAGGGATTCGAGCTGGTTGGTCATGCTGGTCTTGCTGCTGCTCGCGTCAATGCCGCGCTCGACCTGCAGGTTACGCATTTTCCCCGCTGCTCGCGCGGTAACATAAGTGCAATCGAGTCGAGGGAGCGTCGATCATGGTCTCTACGTCGCAGCGCGGGCAAGCGAGGCGGGGACATGCGTTGGCAAGCGCATGGACGGCGTCCTTGCTGACGTTGGCATCGCTCGTTGCGTGCCCCGGCACGGTGTCCGCTGCGCCGAAGACTGACGTCGTGGTCATGACCAACGGCGACAGGATCACCGGTGAGATCAAGTCGCTGGAGTACAACCAGCTGAAGCTCAGCACCTACCACATGGGCACGATCTACATCGAGTGGGACAAGATCGCGAGCCTGCAGTCCGACCAGTACCTGCTGCTCGAACGCACCGACGGCACGCGCTATTACGGGCAGCTGGCGGCAGGCGACGACGAGTCGAAGCTGTTCGTGAAGCGGGAAGTCGACAAGCCCGCGCAACCCGTCGACAAGGGGCTGATCGTCCGCGCCCAGCCGATCCTGGGCGGCGGCATCTTCGACCGGCTCGATGGCTACGTCAGCGCCGGCCTCGACGTCGCCAAGGCGAACAACCGATCGAGCATCGATTTCGCGGGTGGGCTCTCGTCGCGCACGCGCGTGCGGGAATGGGCAGTCGATGGCTCGGTCAACCTCACGGACGACAGCGCGGGCGACACCAGCGAGCGCTATCAGTTGCTGGGCAACTATCGCCAGTTCTTCAGGGCGCGCGACTTCTACCTGGGATTCGGCGGCCTCGAGCGCAATACCGAGCTCGATCTCAATCTGCGAACCACGGCGGGTGGCGGGTTTGGCCGTTACTTCGTGCAGAACAATCATTCGGAGTGGGTCGGCGGGCTCGGGCTCGCGTATTCACACGAAAACTACACGGGTGGCGAGACGGTCGACAGCGTCGAAGGAGTGCTCACGACGTCGTTCAAGGTCTTCCGCTACGACTTCCCGGAGACCGACATCGGCGGTTCGCTTACGCTCTTGCCCAGCCTGACGCAGTCGGGACGCTACCGCGCCGAGGGCGACCTGCGGGCGAAGTACGAATTCGTGGATGATCTCTACTTCGAGCTCAAGGTGTACGGCAGCTACGACAGCAAGCCGCCGCTCGCGGATTCCCAGCAAACCGACTATGGGCTGACCACGTCGCTTGGGTATTCCTTCTAGGAAAAGCACACGGACATGCGCACTCTCTTTCGCAGCCTGCTGCTGGCCACCGCATGCCTCGGGATCCTGCCGGCGAGCGCCGAAACGCTGCTCGTCGTGCGCAAGACCGGCAACGCAGTGGATTTCATGGATCCCGGCTCGGGGCTGCGCCTGGCTTCGGTGCCCACCGGATACGCACCCCACGAAATCAGCGTGTCGCCCGACGGCACGCGCGCCGTCGTGTCGAACTACGGCACCCGCGAGCAGCCCGGATCGACGCTCAGCATCATCGATCTCGAGCAGCCACGCGAGCTCAGGCGCATCGATCTCGCTCCGCACACGCGCCCGCACGGTGTCGCCTGGTTCGCCGCTGATCGCATTGCCGTGACGACCGAAGGCTCGAAGCACGTGCTCGTCATCGATCCCGCAGACGGCCGGATCGTGAACACGATCGAGACGGCGCAGGAAACCTCGCACATGGTCGTCGTGAGCGCCGACGCGCGCCGCGCGTACGCCACGAACATCGGTTCGGGCACGGCGACGGCAATCGATCTCGTCACCGGCCGCAAGCTCAAGGACCTGCCCACGGGAGCCGGTTCAGAGGCTCTTGCACTCAGTCCGGACGGTCGCGAACTCTGGGTGGCTGCACGCGCGGACGGGCACATCGCGGTCGTCGACACGGTCGCGCTGGAAGTCAGGGCGCGCCTGCCGTTGCCCGGCATTCCAATCCGGGTGGCAATGACACCCGACGGTCGCACGGCCCTGGTCACCTGCGCAGGCGCAGCGGAACTCGTCGCTTTCGACGTCGAAACACGCACCGAACGGGCCCGCGCCAAGGTGGCCGTCCCCCTGGCGACCGGAGCCTCCCAGAGACCTTTCGCCCGCCTGGCCCCGGGCAGCGTGCTGCCGGTGGGCCTCCTGGTTTCGGGCGACGGTCGCAGCGCCTACGTCGCGGCCACGATGGGCGACCGTGTCGTCCAGTTCGATGCCGCCACGCTCGGGATTCTGCGCAGCATCGACGTTGGTGGCGAACCGGACGGCCTGGGCAGCACGCCAGAGCTGCCACGCGCGGCGTGCCACGGCTGCGTGCCGCTCGAAAATCCTCGCTAGAAACAGCTCCATTCGTCGTCGGGCGCGGCCCGCACGCAAACCTTTCTTTGCAACCGCCCGCCGGCGCTTCGCCGGCCCGCCTTGGACGCTGTAAGAAGCACCTTCATTTACGCTGCAGCGCAGCAAGTTCAGCCTTTAAGTACATTTACGATTGAGCCTTCGGCGGCCTGAGTCGGACCATCCGCCTGTCAAATCAGGAGGGGGACCGCCTAAGCCCCACGGCTTCGCGATCTCCCGCCTGGTGCGCCAGACGACCGCTTTGGTGAAAACCCGGAGCCTGAACGGCCGTCCTGGCGAAATGCCACTACCAACTGGGAGCACGAGATGGGTCGTCAAGAAACTTTCTACGAGTTGATCCGCCGCCAAGGTATTTCGCGGCGCAACTTCCTGAAGTTCTGCTCGCTGAGCGCGGCTTCGCTCGGGCTCGCACCGCACTTCGCCGGCAAGATCGCGCACGCGATGGAAACCAAGCCGCGCGTGCCGGTGCTCTGGCTGCACGGCCTCGAGTGCACGTGCTGCACCGAGAGCTTCATTCGCTCGGCGCATCCGCTGGCCAAGGACGTCATCCTCTCGATGGTGTCGCTCGACTACGACGACACGATCATGGCCGCGGCCGGACACCAGGCCGAGAAGTGCATCGAAGACATCATGCGTGACTACAAGGGCCAGTACATCCTTGCAGTCGAAGGCAACCCGCCGCTCGGCAACGACGGCACGTTCTGCATCCCGGGCGGCCGCCCGTTCGTCGAAAAGCTCAAGGAAGTGGCTGCCGATGCCGCGGCCGTGATCGCCTGGGGCTCGTGCGCCTCGTGGGGTTGCGTGCAGGCCGCGAAGCCCAACCCGACGACCGCGGTGCCGATCCACAAGGTCATCAAGGACAAGCCGATCATCAAGGTGCCCGGCTGTCCGCCGATCGCCGAAGTCATGACCGGCGTCATCACCTACTACGTGACCTTTGGCGAACTGCCTGCGCTCGATCGCCAGGGCCGCCCGCTGATGTTCTACGGCCAGCGCGTGCACGACAAGTGCTATCGCCGTGGTCACTTCGACGCGGGCCAGTTTTCCGAGAAGTTCGACGACTTCGGCGCCCGGGCCGGCTACTGCCTGTACAAGGTCGGCTGCCGCGGACCGACGACCTACAACGCCTGCTCCACCACCCGTTGGAACGAGGGTGTGTCGTTCCCGATCGGTTCCGGCCATGGCTGCCTTGGTTGCTCCGAGCCGGATTTCTGGGACAACGGACCGTTCTACGAGCGGCTCGAGACCTTCCCGCAGTTTGGCGCCGAAGCGAATGCCGACAAGGTTGGACTCGCGGCAGCTGCGATCGTCGGTGTCGGCATCGCGGCTCACGCAGGCCTCACGGCATTGCGCCAGGCCAAGGTGAAGCCGAACGCCCCCGTTGCCGCAGACGACCGCGTCGTTTGACCGAGTGGAGAACTGAAAAATGAGCATCGCAACCCCCAACGGCTTTCAGCTCGACAACTCGGGCAAGCGCGTCGTAGTCGATCCGATCACGCGCATCGAAGGGCACCTCCGCATCGAGGTGAACGTCGACGCGAACAACGTCATCCGCAACGCGGTATCGACGGGCACGATGTGGCGCGGCCTGGAGGTCATCCTCCGCGGCCGTGATCCGCGCGACGCATGGGCGTTCGTGCAGCGCATCTGCGGCGTCTGCACGGGCGTGCACGCGCTGGCGTCGGTCCGCGCGGTCGAAAACGCGCTGAAGATCGAGATCCCCGAGAACGCCAACACGATCCGCAACATCATGCACCTGACCCTGTACTCACAGGATCACCTGGTGCACTTCTATCACCTGCACGCCCTCGACTGGGTGGACGTGGTGAGCGCGCTATCCGCGGATCCGAAAGCGACGTCGGAGCTGGCGCAGTCGATCTCGAGCTGGCCGCTGTCGTCGCCGGGTTACTTCCGCGACCTGCAGAACCGCCTCAAGAAGTTCGTCGAGTCGGGACAGCTGGGACCCTTCCGCAATGGCTACTGGGGCCACCCGGCGTACAAGCTGCCGCCTGAAGCGAACCTGATGGCAGTCGCGCATTACCTCGAAGCGCTCGATTTCCAGAAGGAAATCGTGAAGATCCAGACGATCTTCGGCGGCCGCAATCCGCATCCGAACTGGCTGGTGGGTGGCGTGCCGTCACCGATCAACATGAACGCGGCGGGCGCGGTCGGCGCGATCAACATGGAACGGCTGAACATGGTCAGCCGGATCATCGACCGCACCATCGAGTTCATCGACCAGGTCTACATCCCCGACCTGATCGCGATTGCCGGCTTCTACAAGGACTGGGCGGCGATCGGCGGCGGCCTGTCGTCGAAGTACCTGATGTCCTACGGCGACCTGCCGATCAAGGCCAACGACTACAGCCCGGGCAACCTGATGATGCCGCGCGGCGCCATCATCGACGGCAACCTGAACGAGATCCAGGACATCGACCTCGATGCGCTCGACCAGGTGCAGGAGTTCGTCACGCACTCCTGGTACAAGTACGGCGACGAGCAGAAGGGCCTGCATCCGTACGAAGGCGAGACCAACCCGAACTTCGACATCGGCGGCGCCAAGGGGACCAAGACCCGGATCGAGGCAGTCGACGAATCAGCCAAGTATTCATGGGTCAAGTCGCCGCGCTGGAAGGGCCACGCGATGGAGGTCGGCCCGCTCGCGCGCTACGTGATCGGCTACGTCAAGGGTCTCCCCGAGTTCAAGGAGCCCACCGACATGGTGCTCGCCAAGCTCGGCGGCGTGCCGGTGACGGCGCTGTTCTCGACGCTCGGCCGCACGGCGGCCCGCGGCCTGGAATGCAGCTGGGCGGCGCACAAGCTGAAAGACGAGTTCAACAAGCTCATCGCCAACATCAAGGCAGGCGACACGGCTACCGCGAACATGGACAACTTCGATCCGTCCACCTGGGCCAAGTCGGCCAAGGGCCACGGGTTCGTGGAAGCCCCGCGCGGCGCGCTGTGCCACTGGATCGACATCGAAGACAAGAAGATCAAGAACTACCAGTGCGTCGTGCCGACCACCTGGAACGCGAGCCCGCGTGACCCGGCAGGCAAGATCGGCGCGTACGAGGCTGCGTTGCTCGATACGCCGATGTTCGATCCCGAGCAGCCGCTCGAGATCCTGCGCACGATCCACAGCTTCGATCCATGCCTGGCGTGCGCTACGCACGTGCTCGACATGGAGGGCAACGAGGTCACGAGCGTCAAGGTCCGGTAAGGGAGTGATGTCATGAGCAAGATGTATCACCCTTCTACCCCGCTACCCAGCCGGGTGCGTGAAGGACATTTCGGCGAGGCGATCCTGCCTCCGGCCGGGGTGCAACCGGGTCCTGTGTACGTGTACGACGCGGCCATCCGCATCTGGCACTGGGTGACCATGCTGGCCATCATCGTGCTGTGCGTGACCGGGTACTTCATCGGCTCGCCGCCGCCTTCGATCGGCGGCGAGGCGTTCGATGCATACCTGTTCGGCTGGATCCGCTTCACGCACTTCGCGGCGGGGATGATTCTCGGCGTGGCGTTCGTGCTGAGGTTGTACCGTGTGTTGTTCGGCGGCAAGCATGCCCGGCAGATCTTCTGGATCCCATTCTGGAGCATCGCCTGGTGGAAGGACATTTTCGCGGAAATCGGCTGGTACCTGTTCATCGGCAAGCCGAAAGAGTATGTGGGCCACAACCCGCTCGCGCACATCGCGATGTTCTTCATGTTCGTGCTGCCGATGTTCGTGCTGCTCTTCACCGGCTTTGCCCTCTACGCGGAAGGCGCCGGCGTCCAGACGGGCTGGTACACGGTATTCGGCTGGGTGTTCAGCGTGCTCGGTGATTCGATGACCGTGCACACCTGGCACCACGTCGCGATGTGGGTCGTCATCATCTTCTCGATCGTCCACATGTACATGGCGATCCGCGAGGACATGACGCACCGCCAGACGACGATCAGCTCGATGATCAGTGGCTGGAGGTTCTACCGCTGAACCAGGGCGCGAGCCCTTCGACAGCTCACCAACGGGACCGCGGGACGAGGGCGATCGTCGCCCGGCATCCTTCGGTCCCGTTATACTTTTAGACGCTATCCAAGTGCACTGCCCAAGGGCATCGCCCAACGGCAGCCGACGACGCGCGGGAGAGACGATGACTGATGAATCTGCGGCGCCAGAACGCCGCATCGTGGTGCTCGGGGTCGGCAACCTGCTGTGGGCCGATGAGGGCTTTGGCGTTCGCTGCGTCGAAGCGCTCGGCGAAGGCTGGGACCTGCCCCCGGACGTCGGCCTGATGGACGGCGGCACGCTCGGGCTGGCCCTCGTGCCGCTGCTGCTCGACACCACCCATGTGCTCCTGTTCGACGCGGTCGCGCATCGTGGCGAGCCGGGCACGCTGATCGTGGCGCGCGACGACGAGATTCCCGCGCTGATGGGCGGCAACAAGATGAGCCTGCACCAGGTCGGGATGAACGACATCCTGGCGAGCCTGGAATTGCTCAACCACAAGCCTGCGCATTTCACCGTGGTCGGCATCAAGCCCGTCGAGCTTGCCGATTACGGCGGGAGCCTCACGGCCAGGGTCCAGTCGCAGATTCCCGACGCGCTGCAGCTCGGCATCGACGAACTGCGCCGTTGGGGCGTCGAGGTGCGCGAGCGCGCCGGCCGTCCGGAACGCGACGTCGTGATCGGCGCACTGCGGCAGGGGCTCTACGAATCCGGTCGCCCGGCGCCGGACGTTGCCTGCCGCCTGGGCGATGAACGTTTCCTGGCGATCCGCGCGGCGGCCCGCGAACGCGGGGATGAGGAAACCGGGGGGTCCAACGCATGAGCGGCGTGATCGACGCACTGGTCTCGCACCCGTCGTGCGACGTGCTGCGCAAGTCCGAGCTCGACGACTGGCTCGCGTGCAATCCGCGCGGGCTGCTGTTCTTCATCGGCGACCGGCCGGAGGGTCTCGACGTCACCGTGGTCGTGCGTGAGCTCGCGACGAGCTACCAGGGCCGGCTGCGTGTCGGCCTCATCGACCAGCGCGACGAGGCGGCACTGATGACGCGCTTCGGCGTCGTCGTGATGCCCGCCGTCGTCTACATGCGCGACGGACAACCCGCCGAGCTCGTGGCGCGCATGCGCGACTGGCCGGTCTTTTCACAGGCCGCCGACCGTCTGCTCGATGACGCCGCGCCGGATGCCCTCACTGGAGGAAACGCATGACCGAACACGTACTCGTCTGGCACCCGAAGGTTCCGGGAGACGCTCCCGCGGAGTCCGACGAACAGCTGCGCCTGATCGGCATGCCCACGGGCCTCGTCCGTGCAGCGCGCCAGATCCCTGCGGACGAAGAGCTCACGGCCGCTTCGCGCGCCGTCATGAACGAGGTGGTCGCGGACCTCAAGCGTCGCACCGAGGTGCCAGATGCGCCGCCGACACGCGTGAGCCTGAACGGGCTCAACGAATCCGAGAAGGCGACGATCGCCGACATCCTCGGCGAAGGCGACGTCTGGGCGAAAGTCGGCCTCGACAATGCCTACTGGCGAGTGGTCGAGTCGGTGATGGCCGGCATCTGGCGCATCGAGAGCAGCACGGCGGATGGCACGCAGGGCGAATGGATCGAGATCGGCCCGGTGCCGACACCGATCCTGCGCGCAGCCACTGAGCTGCCGCGCGCCGAAATCCAGGTGCCCGAGCAGATGCCGCAAGGCGCGATGAACGCGCCGGCGTTGCTGTATGAGCTGCAGCAGCGCTCGAGTGAATACCGGCCCGGCGCCGAGAACCACGTCATCAACTTCACGTTGCTGCCGCTCACGGACGTCGATGCGCAGGTGCTTACGACCGTGCTCGGGCAGGTTCCGCTGGTGATCCGTTCCGGTGGCTTCGGCAGTTCGCGCGTGTTCGCGACGGGCCTGCGGCACGTCTGGGCCGTGCAGTTCATCAACGGCATGGGCAACGTGATCCTCGACACGCTCGAGATCGGCGGCGTGCCGATTTCGGTCCTCGCCGCACGCGAGGATTTCGAGGACTCGGCCGAGCGTCTCGGCGAGATCCTGCAGGCGTTCAACTGATGAGCCGCCCTTTCGAAGGCAGCTATGGCGGCGATGGCTCGAAGATCGCAGACGACACCCGGCTCGAATGCGGCATCTGCTGGTGGGTCTACGATCCGGCACTCGGCGACGAAGAAACGCAGACGCCGCCGGGCACGCCGTTCCGGCTGTTGCCCGATACCTGGGAATGTCCGAACTGCGCGGCCAACAAGAGCAAGTTCATGGTGATCGACAGCGCGACGCTGTCGGAGGACGACGCCGTCAACAACCTTGCGAACGCGTACCGGCGCGCGGCACTCAAGGTAAAAGGCATGCCGATCTACAACCCGACGCTGGCCATCGAAGCGGTGGGCTTTCGCGAGCACGACGGGCGCCAGGTCGGCGTGATGCTGACGCCGTGGTTCATGAACCTGACGGTGCTGCCGACCCCGTCCGACCTGACGATCTGGATGGACGGCTCGTCCACGCGTCTGGCGTTTCCGTCCGGGGCATACGACTTCGTCGTGACCAACCTGCACGACGTTGGCCTGATCGGCACGTGCTCGCTGTTCTCGACGATGACGGAATTCACGGACCACGAGGCCGCCCGGCTCGCGGCCGCCTCGGTGGCAGAGGCGTTGTTCCAGGCCGAGCCGCCGCCGGCGCCACCGTCGGTCTCGCGGCGACAATTGCTTGGGGGCTGAGTCCGGTAGGCTAGCGGGGTGACCAACACCGCCATCCTGGCCGTCTCGGCGCTCCTGGTCTTCGCCTACCTGCTCGATGTCTTCGGGCGGCGTACGCGGCTGCCTTCCGTCGTCCTGCTCATCCTCACCGGCATTGCGGGCCGGCAGGTCATGGACAGCTTCGACCTGCACCTCGGCTGGGTCGACCCGATGGTGCCGATCATCGGCACCATCGGCCTGATCCTGATCGTGCTCGAGGGCGCGCTCGATCTCTCGCTGCGGCGCGAACGGCTGCAGCTCATCGCCCGTGCGTCGTTCGTGATGCTGGCAGGGTTCATCGCCTGCGTCGCGGGCTTCACCGTCCTTTTCCAGCACGCGCTGGGCCTCGCCTTCGCGCCGGCTGCGCTCGCCGCAGTCTCTGTCTCGGTGATTTCGAGCGCCGTGGCGATACCCAGCGTCACGGGGCTCACCGAGCACACCCGCGAATTCGTCGTGTACGAGAGTTCACTGTCGGACATCGTCGGCGTGCTCGTGTTCTACGCGTGGCTCGAGTCCGCGGGTCGGGTCGGGCATTTCCTGCCCGCGCTTTTCGGGGGCATGTTCCTGTCGCTCATCGCGGCAGTCGTGGCCGGCGTCGGCATCCTGTTCCTGATCAACCGCGTCGAGGGGCACGTCCGGTTCCTGCCGCTGCTGGCGGGCCTGACACTCTTGTATGCGATCGGCAAGGAGCTGCACTTGTCGCCGCTGGTGCTGATCCTCGTCTGCGGCCTGCTGCTCAACAACACGCACCTGCTGCAGAGGATGCGCCGGCTGGGCGGTCTCCTGCGCCCGGGGTACGGCGACACGCTGCGTGAGTTCAAGGGACTGGTCGTCGAGCTGACCTTCGCGGTCAAGAGCTTCTTCTTCCTGATGCTCGGCTACTGGACGGACCTGTCGGCGATGACGGACTGGCGCGCCTGGGCCGTGATGGTCGCCGGCGTCGGTTTCATCTACCCGGTGCGTTATGCGGTCCTGCGGCTCGCGCGACAGCCGGATTCCTCCCGCCTGGTCTGGGTTGCGCCGCGCGGATTGATCACGGTGCTGCTGTTCCTGACCGCTGCGACCACACCCGGGCTCAGCGAATTCCCGTTCGGCGCGATCATGCTGCTGGTGCTCACCACGGCCGCGCTCACCGCGTTCTCGCACCATGGCCATGCGCCGGTGGCGGACGAGGCCGGGACGGCGCAGAGCGCCGCACGCGAGGCGGTGGCTGCCGTGGAAGAGACGGCCGCCTAGCCCGGCCGGAGCGGTCGCAGGGCCGCGCGGATCTCGCCCAGGCTCGAGCGCTGCAGTCCCGACGCGTCGAAATTGTCTTGGTCGAGCCAGCGTTCGAACGCCTCACGCAGCACGGGCCATTCCGAGTCCACGACTGAATACCACGCGGTATCGCGGCTGCGACCCTTGCAGACGATCGCCTGCCGGAAAATGCCCTCGAACGTGAAGCCGAGTCGCTCAGCGGCACGCCGGGATTTTTCATTCAGCGAGTCGCACTTCCACTCGTAGCGGCGGTACCCGAGCTCGAAGGCGTGACGCATCATGAGATACATCGCCTCTGTCGCTGCCGGTGAACGCTGCAACAGCGGCGACATCGCGACGTGGCCGACCTCGATGGACCCCGCCGCCGGGTCGATACGCATGAACGCGCCGATCCCCACCGCTTTGCCCGAGCCCCGGCTGACGAAGGCCCGGAACAGCGGGTCGGCGCCCGGCGCGCGTTCGGCCAGCCAACGCTCGTACTCGTCGAACGTCCCGAACGGGCCCGAGAACAGGTACGTCCACATGCGGCCTTCACGGTCCTGGCTGTTCGCGTCGAACAGTGCGCGCGCATGCTTCGCCACGTCCAGCGGCTCGACGATGCAGAAGCGCCCCCGCAGTGGCCGCTGCGACGGCCGCGCCGGCGGTTGCCAATCGGGCAGGGCCGGCCCGATCGGCTGGCCGAGCTCGTTGCGGCGCGCCCCGTCGGTCAAGTGACCGCGTCCGTCGCGGTACCCGTGCCGTCCGCGAACTGCAGTGCGGCGAGTCGTGCGTAAAGCTCGTTGCCGCGCACGAGTTCGGCGTGCGTGCCCTGCGCAACGATGCGGCCGTGGTCCATGACGACGATGCGATCGGCCTGCAGCACCGTGGCGAGGCGATGCGCGATGATGATCGTCGTGCGGCCCTGCATCAGGCGATCGAGCGCGGCCTGCACCAGCCGTTCGCTTTCCGCATCGAGGGCGCTCGTCGCTTCGTCGAGCAACAGGATCGGCGGATCGCGCAGGATGGCGCGCGCGATGGCGATGCGCTGGCGCTGTCCGCCCGACAGTCGCGTGCCGCGCTCGCCGAGAAACGTGTCGTAGCCTTCGGGCAGCCTGCGCAGGAATTCGTCGGCAGCGGCCGCCTGCGCAGCGGCCTCGACCTCGGCATCCGTGGCGCCCGGCCGGCCGTAGCGGATGTTCTCGCGTGCGCTGGTCGCGAACAGGACCGTGTCCTGGGGAACCAGTCCGATGCGGCTGCGAACTGCCAGCGGGTCTGCGCTCGAGACATCCACGCCGTCCATCAGGATGCGGCCCGCTTCCGGATCGTAGAATCGCAGCAGCAGCTGGAAGGTGGTGCTCTTGCCGGCCCCGGAGGGGCCGACGAACGCGACGGTCTCGCCCGCGCGCACGTCGAGATCGAAGGCATCGAGCGCTTTCGATTCCGGGCGCGACGGGTAGCGGAACGTGACGTGCTCGAAACGGATCTCGCCACGGCCCGGCACGGGCAACGCGACGGGGTGCGCCGGCGCCTCGATCGTCGGCTGGGCGTTCTCGAGTTCGATCAGCCGCTCCATCGCGCCGGCCGCACGCTGCACTTCGCCCCACATCTCGCTCAGGCTTGCCGCGGCAACGCCGACGTAACCGGCATACAGCAGGAACTGGCCCAGTTGCCCGCCCGTCATCTCGCCGCGCACCACGGCATGCGCGCCCATCCAGAGCACGAGCGTGATCGCGCCGAACACCAGCATCGTGGCCAGTGCAGTCAGCATCGAGCGCGACTTCGTCCGCCGCACGGCTGCGCCGAACGAGTCCTCGACCGCGCCGTCGAAGCGATCCGTGTTGATCTTCTCGAGCGTGAACGCCTGCACCGTCTGGATGGCGTTCAGCGTTTCGTCCGCGATGCCGCTGGTGTCGGCGATGCGATCCTGCGACGTGCGGGAAAGCGTGCGCACGCGCCGGCCGAGCAGGATCAGCGGTGCGACGATCAGGGGGATCAGGACGATCATGACGGCAGTGAGCTTCAGGCTGGTGACTGCCAGCATCACGAGGCTGCCGACCACGGTGATCGTCGAGCGCAACATGATCGAAAGGTTCACGCCCGCGATCGACTGCACCAGGGTGGTGTCCGCGGTGAGGCGCGACAGCACCTCGCCGACGCGGGTGATCTCGAAGAACGCGGGGTCCATGCGGATCACGCGCGCGTACACCGCAGAGCGCATGTCCGCGACCACGCGTTCGCCGAGCCAGGTCACCAGGTAGAAGCGCAGCGCGGCAAACACGCCGAACGCACCCGCTGCCGCCAGGAACGCGATGAAATACAGGTTGATCGTGTCGGTGCTCTTCGACGACAGGCCGTTGTCGATCAGGAAACGCAGGGCGATGGGCAAGGACAGCATCGCGGCCGAGGCGACGAGCAGCGCAACCAGTGCGAGCACGAGCACGCCGCGGTAAGGGCTCAAGTAAGGCACCAGTGCCCGCAACGGGCCGATCGTCTTCGCCTTCGGCCTTGCTTCGGGAACGCTGCTCATTGCGGCGTCACGTCGCGGCTGCGCACGCTCCCGTCCGTCATCTGCCAGCGCACGTTGAGGGTCGTCGGCGCTTCGTTGCGCTCGACCCACGCTTCGAGCGCGGGCAGCGGATCGAAGTCGACCGACTTCGCCCCCGGACCGGGCTGAATGCCACAGTGGTCGACCCCTGGCAGCATGAAGAGCCGCGCGAACTGCGCAGTCGACTCCGCGCCCCCCATCGTTGCGCGCACTGCACCGTAATAATCGACCGTGCGCTGCGGTGTGACGAGCGGGTCGGCCCAGCCATGGAACAGCAGCAGCTTGCCGCCGCGCTCGCGGAAGGCCGTCAGGTCCGGGTTCGTCGCGTCGTAAATGCGCGCCATCGTTGCGAGGCGCGGCGGGTCGCGGTCGAAATCGTACTTGCGCACATCGAAGGCCTCGCCCGCGTCTGGCACGAAGGCCATGTAGCGCAGGAAGTCGGTGCCGAAGCGCTCGGCGAGCGCGGGTGCGTTGCTGCCGGGTATGCCTGAGAGCCAGACGGGCCAGTACGGCTCCGAGCCCTTCGGCACGCCGCCCGGGTACTGGATACGGCCCTCGCCGCTGGTCGCCGGCATGTACCAGTGGTCGAGCACGCCGATCTCCTTCGCCGTCAGGCAATCGGCTGCCGCCGGACCTTTGCACTGCAGTTGTGCCGGCTTCCAGTCGCAGCGGCGGGGATCATCGATGAGGCCGTCGCGCTGGCCGTCGAGGCCGTCGCAGGTTTCGAGCACTGCCTTGGCGACGAGCGGCACCTTCGCGCGATCGAGGATTTCGCTGCCGTCCGCGGCCGTGTTGGCCTGGACGATCCAGGCCATTTGCGTGGCGACCAGCCCGGTGTAGTCGAGGGCAGGGGCGCCGGCGATGATGCCGTCGAAATCGTGCGGAAAACGCTGGGCCGCCATCAAGCCCATGCGACCGCCGGTCGAGCAACCTGCGAAATACGAGCGGGTCGCCGGCTTGCGGTAGAAGGCGCGCACGAGGTCGCGGGATACGCGCGTGGTCTCGGCGACGGAGCGCCAGCCCCAATCCGCTTCGGCCCCTGGGTTGTCGAGCGCCCAGCGGCCGTCGGTGACGCTCGTGCCCGAGTGCCCGGAATCCGACGTGGCCGACGCATAGCCCCGGCGCAGGCCGTGATTGAGCGCATTGACGACACCAGGACGGTCGGCGTCGAGCGAGCCGCAGAAGCCACCGCAGCCCGCCATGTAGAACTTGCCGTTCCAACCGGCAAGCGGCAGTCGCAGTTCGAAGCGGATCGCCTGTGGAATGGTGCCCTGCACGCGGCAGTGCGCCGGGAGATCGCCGGTGGCTGCAATCGCCCCTGCAGACGTGATGTTTGCACCGGGCACAACCGCTGTCGCAAGGGCGGCACAAGCGTCGTCGGCGGCCTGGAGGCCAGGAGCGAGCAAAAAGCCAGAGAGCGCCGCGATCGTGGCGGCGAGGGAGGCGCGGTTCAGGTCAGGCATCCCTGCAGGATAGGGGCCGGGGGCACCGGCCACAACCGTGGCACGTCACTCCGGCGCAGGGCCCGGAAACTGCTCGCGCAGCATGCGCTTCAGGATCTTGCCGGACGGGTTGCGCGGCAGCGCGTTGATGAAGACATAGGATTTCGGCTGCTTGAAGCGCGCGAGCCGCGACTGCGCGAGCGTCCTGAGTTCCTGCACGAGCAGGTCGTCGTCGCCTTTCCAGCCGTCGCCGCGCACGATCACGGCGCAGACGCTCTCGCCCCACTTGGCCGACGGCTGGCCGATCACGCCGACCTCGCGCACGCCCGGGTGTCCGCTCAGCACGTCCTCGACCTCGGCGGGGTACACGTTCTCGCCGCCTGAGATCACCATGTCCTTCGAGCGGTCCTTGATGTAAATGAAGCCCTCGGCGTCGACCTCGGCGATGTCGCCGGTGTGGAACCAGCCTTCACGGATCGTTTCCTGTGTTGCTTCCGGGCGGTTCCAGTAACCGCTGATCAGGTGCGGGCCGCGCGTGACCACTTCACCGGGAATGCCCGGTGGCACGGGATTGCCGGCCTTGTCGACCACGCGCACGTCGATGCCGAAGTACGGCATGCCGGTGGAGCCGATCTTGGTGCGTGCATGCTCCGGCGACATCAGGCAGATGCCGCCGTGCGTCTCGGTCAGGCCGTATACCTGCAGGATCTCGACGCCCATGGTGAGGTACGCCTCGATCAGCGTGACTGGCACGGGAGCCGCGCCGCAGATGACCCAGCGCAGGGCCGGTCGTGCCGCCGTCGCGCGCTTCGGATGCTGGTACATGAACGCGAGCATCGCCGGCACGGCGAAGAACCCCGTGATGTTCTCTGCGTCCACCAGGTCCCACATCACCGCGGGATCGAACTGCTTGAGCAGCACTGTCGTCATGCCGCGGTACACACCCGTCAGCATGAGTCCGAGGCCGGCGATGTGGAAGAGCGGCGCAACGATGAGGTTGCGCTCGCCGTGGTGCAGGTCGGACGTCGCCAGCATGCTCGCGAGCCAGGCGATGTCCGCGCTGTGCGACATCAACGCGCCTTTCGGCCGCCCCGTCGTGCCGCTGGTGTACATCATGAACAGCGGGTCTTCGCCGGTGGCGCCGATGGGCGGCTCGACCGTCGCGGCGTTGTCCACGGCCGCGGCGTAGTCCCCTTCATCCGCTTGCAGCCAGCGGACACTGGGAAACTGCTCCCGCAGCGGTTCGACCAGGGGCTTCTGGTCAGCGCCGAAGATCACGGCAGTGGCGCCGCAGTCCATGAGCTGGTACGAAAGCTCGGGCACGGTGAGTCGCCAGTTGAGTGCGACGAAGACGAAACCCGCCTTGGCGCACGCGTAGAAAGACTCCACGTACTGCGTCTGGTTCGACATCAGGCAGGCGATGCGCTCGCCGGGACTGAAGTCGAGGCCCAGCAGCGTGTTCGCCGTCTGGTTCGTGCGCTCGTTGAGCTGGCGGAAGCTCATGCGCGTGCCCGACGCGGTGTCGACCACGGCCTCCACATGCGGGGCGATTTTCGCCCGTTCCGTCAGGACCTGTCCGGCGTTCAGCAGCATGCCTCGTCTCCCCCGATGGCACGGCCCCGTCCGGGCCTGCCGGCAAAGCTAGCTGCCTCTGGACAAGAACACCAGTTTCCTTTGTCATCCCCCTCTCTATTCGAGGTTTACCCCCATGGATGCCTACCGTTCCGCCTGGCTCGACGACGAGCTGGACCTCTTCCGCGATGCCGTCCGGCGCTTCGTCCAGATGGAGATCGTTCCGCACGACGCGCGCTGGCGTGAGCAGCACCATGTCGATCGCGAGCTCTGGAGCAAGGCGGGCGACGTCGGCCTGCTGTGCACGGACATCCCGGCCGAATACGGCGGTGTCGGTGGCGACGTGCGCCACGAGGCGGTCGTGGCCGAGGAAATGGGTCGCCACGGCATCACGAGCCTGGGGCACGCGGTGCACAGCATCGTCGCGCACTACGTGCTCAACTACGGCACCGAGGCGCAGAAGCAGGACTGGTTGTCACGCATGGCCACGGGCGAACTCGTCGGCGCCATCGCGATGACCGAACCGGGCGCCGGCTCGGACCTGCAGGCCATCCGGACCCGTGCCGTGCGCGAGGGTGACGAATACGTCATCAACGGCTCGAAGACGTTCATCTCGAACGGCCTCCATGCGGGCCTCGTCGGCGTGGTGGTCAAGACGGATCCGGCGCAGGGATCGCGCGGCATCTCGATCCTGATGGTCGAAACGAAGGACCTGAAGGGCTACCGCGTCGGCCGCGTGCTCGACAAGATCGGGCAGAACGGCTGGGACACCGCCGAGCTGTTCTTCGACGATTGCCGTGTGCCGGCGTCGTGCCTGCTGGGCCCGGCCGAAGGGCAGGGCTTCGTGCAGATGATGCGCGACCTGCCGTACGAGCGCGTACTGCTCGCCATCGGCGGGCTCGGCGCGATGGAATACGCGCTCAAGCTCACCGCGGACTACACGCGCGAGCGAAAGGTGTTCGGCAAGCCGCTGCTCGAACTGCAGAACACGCGCTTCAAGCTCGCCGAAGTGAAGACCAGCGTGCACGTCGCGCGCGTCTTCGTCGACGACTGCATCGTCAAGCTGCGTGCAGGCAAGCTCGACACCGTCACCGCGTCGATGGCCAAGTACTGGGTCACCGACATGCAGAACAAGGTGATGGACGAATGCCTGCAGCTGTTCGGCGGCTACGGTTACACCCGCGAGTATCCGATCTCGCGGCTGTACGTCGATTCGCGCGTGCAGCGAATCTACGGCGGCGCGAACGAGATCATGAAGGAAATCATCGCTCGCTCCATCTGAGCAGTCTGTCCTGCGCACGAAAACTCGATACCGAACCGCACCAGTGACGAAGTCATTCACCCCCACGCCACGCCTGCGCCAGGACTCATGACCATCCAGCCATTGCATTGCCCGCGTACGCCGTCGATCCCGCTGCGCAAGCTGCGGATCGGTGGCATCAACACCGACGTCTGTGAAGACTGTGGCGGCCTGTGGCTCGACCGGCTCGAACTCGCGCGGTTCGAAAATCCGGCGAATGCGTTCGGTGACGCGCTCGTGGCGCACCTCAGCCAGTTTCCGCCGGCGCTCATCGATCATTCGATCCGGCTGCGTTGCCCGCACCATCCCGACGTCGTGATGCTGCGGCGCAGGTTCTCCGCCTCGGTCGCCGTCGATATCGACGAGTGCCCCCAATGCGGCGGCATCTGGCTGGACGCGGACGAGCTCGCACGAATTCGCGACTAGCCGCGGGGCCTCGTCGCTGTTCTCGACGGCCACCGTCACCCGCTAACGGCCGGGGGCCGTCGTCAATTGGCCCGCGGCAGGTCCTTGAACAGCGCCGTGCCGATTCGATACGACTGCCAGTCGCGGTAGTCGAAGTGCCACCACTCGTCGTCGTTGACCGTGAAGCCTTCGGCTTCCATCGTCTTGCGCAGCAGGTCGCGCGCCGCGCGCTGCTCCGGCGTTCCGCCCGTGTAGCTGGGGTGCGCGCGCTCCGAGAACTCGTCGTAACCGCTCGGCATCGGCACCTCGAGGCCTGTCTGCAGGTCGTACAGGCCCAGGTCGATCGCGCAGCCGCGGTTGTGGCGTGAACCGGCGTCCGGATCGGCCACGAATTTGCGCTTCTCTTCCGGCGTCGCTTCCCAGAACAGCTTGGTGACGTACCAGGGCCGGTAGCCGTCGAACAGCAGCAGTCCGTACCCCTGCGCTTGCAGCGCACGGTTCGCGCGCACGACGGCCTCGGCTGCCGGGCGCTGCAGGAAGACGCGGGCTTCGGGATAGATGGGCGCACGCAGGAAGTTGTCGGAGCCCGCGTAGCGCACGTCGAGCCTCAGGCTCGGGTCGAGTGCGACGAGCTCGACCAGTTCGCTCTCGCGGAATTCACCTTCCTCGACCGGCGGCGTCGCGCGCAATGAATCGGTCCGCAGCTGTTCGAGCTTGCTGACGGGCAGGGCGGGTACGGGATAGCGTGATGAGGTGGCCGCGCAAGCGGCCAGCAGTGCGAGCAGGGCGCTGGCGGTCATGAGCCGCAGCGCGCTCACAAGCCTCTGCACGATCGGCGTCGTCATGTCGGGACCACCGCGAATTCGCCTTCGAGCTCACCAACGCGCGTGCCTTCGCATTCGAGCACGCTGCGGACGACGATGCGCCCCATTCGACCGCGGCGCAATGTGGAAAGCAGCCGTTCCCAGTCCGCCGCCGCAGGTGACCCGGCGATTGCAGTGAAGTCCGCCACGATGGGTCGTGCGAAGTCCATCGCACTGCGACGGATGACGATACGTCCTTGTTGCGCGACCGACTGCAGCCGCACTTCGACGAGTACCCACGCCGCCAGCACCGCGACCGACGCTGCGCTGCCACCGAACACGGTGCCGCTGTGATTGACGTTCGGCGCCAGCGGCGCGCTCAGGACGACGCCCGTTGGCTCGGCCTGCAGCACGGTCACGCCCATGGCGCGCGACAGCGGGATCCGCTCGTGCAGGGAGGCCTGGAGTTCCGTGGGTTGCATGGCTGCGGATTGTCGCGGCGGCGGGCCCGATGCGGCAATCTCCGTGTCGGGTACATTCGAGCGCGATCGTGGGCGTAGAATCCAGACCTCAGTGTACCGTCGTCGTCCGAAGGGGAACGTCATGACCGACCAGATCCTGGCTGCAGTGCAAGAGCATCCGTTCGTGCAGGGCCTGACGCCCGAACATTGCGCGACGCTCGCGTCGCTGGCCCGTCCTGTCCGCTTTGCGCAGGGCGACATGATTTTCCGCGAAGGCGACGAGAGGCATGAATTCTTCCTGCTGCTCAACGGGCGCGTAGCGCTCGAAATGATGGCGCAGGGCAAGGCGCTGCGTGTGCACACGCTCGAGGGCGGCGACGAGCTGGGCTGGTCCTCGGTCATCGTTGGCCGCGGCAAGCTGTTCCAGGCACGCGCGCTCGAGCCCGTGGAGGCGCTCGCTTTCGACGGTTACGCGCTGCTCGAGCGCTGCCGCGCCGACACTGGTTTCGGCTACAAGATCATGCACCGGCTGCTGGGGGTGGTTTCCGAACGTCTGCAGGCAGCCCGGCTGCAGGTGCTCGATTCGCATTCGCCAATAGCAAAGCGGGCGGGAGCCTGACGCCGCGACGCGGGCCGGGACCAATATCGCGACGAGGCACGGTGTCGAGCGGACTTCAGCGCGGCGCTGCCGGCCCGTCGCGCGACGGGATGCGGTAGAGCCAGACGGCCAGCGCCAGCGCGGTCATCGCCAGCAGCACCTGCAGCCAGGGCTGCGCGGCTACCAGCAGGATCGATAGGCCGAACGAGACCAGCATCGTCACGATCGCGAAAATCTTGGTGCGGTGCGGCAGGCTGCGGTACTGGTACCACTCACGCAGCATGGGACCCAGCCAGCGGTGACCCAGCATCCATTCGTGAAAGGGTCGATACGCACGCGCGAAGCATGCGGCCGCGAGGATGAACAGCGGGGTCGCCGGCAGCAGCGGCAGGAACACGCCCGCGATGGCTAGCGTGAACGCGACCGCGCCGACGACGAAAAAGAACGCCCGCACCACGGGCGACCCGTGCTCCTGGCCCTCAGGGCCAATCGCATGTGTCTCGACGGACGGGGGCGGGACGTCGTTCACCTGCGCGAGCCTACCCGAATCCGCTCCCGACCCCGCGGCCGCCGTGAACCGCGGCTTCGCCGCTCAGAACCGATCGAGCAGCCAGCCGGGGAAGAAAGCCAGGACGATCGCCGGCACAAGGCACAGCAGGCTCGCCGCGAGCGCCAGCCGCCGGGGATGCCCGACAGGCGAATCCGCCGTCGCCGGGTTCATGAACATGTACTGGATGACGCGCAGGTAGAAGTAGATGCCGAGGTAGCTCGCCAGCAGGCCGAGCACCGCGTAGCCGGTGTAGCCGGCCGCGAGCACGTTCCGGAACACCAGGAACTTCGCGACGAAGCCGGGCAGCGGGGGCAGGCCGGCCAGGGAGAGCATCGATATGCCCAGCATGATCGCGGCGAATGGGCGTCGCTGGTACAGGCCCTGCAGCGACTCGAGCCGGTCGCTGCGCTCATCGTCGCTGCCGCGCGGCAGCACGGCGAACGCCAGCACGTTCATGATCCCGTACACCACGACGTAGAAGATGACTGCCTGCGCGCGGCCCGGGCCGGCGCCGAGCAGCGCATAGAACAGGTAGCCCGCGTGCGCGATCGACGAGTAGGCGATCATGCGGCGGAAGCTCGTCTGCCGGATCGCCGCCACGTTGCCCCAGACCATCGAGACCAGCGGCAGGACCGCCAGCACGTCGACGAGGGGGTGCATCACCAGCGCGGTCCCGAACAGTCGCAGCGCCGCGAACAGCACGCCCGCCTTGATGATCGTGGCCATGAACGCGGTTACCGGCACGCTGGCACCTTCGTAGGCATCCGGCGCCCAGCCGTGGAACGGCACGATGGCCGCCTTGACGAACAAGGAGGCCACGACCAGAACGACTCCGGCGACAGCCATGGCATCCGGCGACCCGAGGGCGGCTGCGAACGCGGTGTTCGACATCGAGCCGCTCCAGCCATACAGCAGTGCCACGCCCATCAGGAACGTCGCCGTGGCCGTGCCGCCCAGGACCAGGTACTTGAGCGCGGCCTCCGCACTCTCGGCTCGCAGCTGGGCGAGCAGCACGAGCGCGTACACCGGCAGCGACATCAGCTCTATACCGAGGAACAGCGTGGGCAGGCTGTCCGCGGAAACCAGCAGGCACGCGCCGTACAGCGAGGCCAGCAACAGCACGTAGTATCGCGTCTCGGCGAAGTCGTCGCGCGAGATCAGCACCACGGGGAGCCCCAGCGCGATCAGCGCGAACTTTGCGAGCGACGCGTCCGGACCGACGGAGAAATGGCCGTGGAAGGGCGCTCCGACGTAACTCTCCGCGTGCAGCGTCAGTGCCGCGGCAGCCGCCGCGGCCAGCGTCAGGAAAGCGACCGCAAACCCGTCGCGCGGCCTGCCGCGCAGGATTTCCAAGGCGAGCAGGATGACCATGCCCAGGAGCAGCAGGTGCTCGGGCAGCATCGCCTTGACGACCTCGTGCCAGTTCATCGCGCGCTCCCGTATTGGACCGTCTCGCCGGCGACGCGCTGCTGGAACTCGCGTGCGGCCAGCTCGGTCTTGGCGAGCGGCCCGCCGGGGAACAGGCCGATGGCGAAGATCGCGACGACGATCGCGACCAGGATGGCGGACTCACGCGCATTCAGGTCCGTGAGCGGCGCATGCGGTGCGCGGGCTTCACCGAACAGGATGCGTTCGGCGAGCCAGAGCATGTAGAGCGCGCCGAGCACGACGCCGGAAACCGCGATGACGGCGAGCGCCAGCGGCGCGTCGTTACCGGCGAGGTGCGCCGGCCAGGCGGCATTGAACGCGCCGAGCAGCGCCATGAACTCGCCGGCGAAACCGCTCGTCGTCGGCAGCCCGATCGAAGCCAGCGTGAGGATCGTGAAGAACACCGAGAACACCGGCAGCATCTTGGCCAGGCCGCCGTAATCGGCCACGGCGCGCGAGTGCGTGCGCTCGTAGATCATGCCGACCATGAGGAACAGCCCGCCCGCGACGAGGCCGTGGCTCACCATCTGCAGGATGGCACCCTGGATGCCGATCAAGTCGAGGCTCGCGAGACCCAGCATCACGTAACCGAGGTGGCTGATCGACGAGTAGGCGATGATCTTCTTGATGTCGGTCTGCACCAGCGCGAGGCACGCGCCATAGACGATGCTGATCACGGCGAGCGTCATGATCACCGGCATCATCGCCCGCGCGGCCTCCGGGAAGAGCGGGAAGCCGAGCTTCATGAAGCCGTACGTGCCCATTTTCAGCAGCACGCCCGCCAGGATCACGGAGCCGGTCGTGGGCGCCTCGACGTGCGCGTCAGGCAGCCAGGTGTGCAGCGGGAACATCGGCACCTTGATCGCGAACGAGAGCGCGAACGCCGACAGCAGCCAGAGTTGCGTGTTCAGCGGCAGCTGCGAGCCACTCAGGTGGCGCAGGTCGAACGTCATGTAGCCGTACGAACCGTGCGTGTAGAGCACGAGGTAGATCAGGGCGGCCAGCATCAGGATGCTGCCGAATGCCGTGTAGAGGACGAACTTGAGGGTGGCGTAGATGCGGCGCTCGCCGCCCCAGAGCCCGATGATCAGGAACATCGGGATCAGCATCGCCTCCCAGAAGACGTAGAACAGGAAGAGATCCTGCGCCAGGAACGTGCCCAGCATCGCGAACTGGATGAAGAGCACCATCACGTGGAACAGCTTCACGTCCTTGTGCACGGCGCTCCATGCGCCTGCGACGATCAGCGGCCCCAGGAAGGCTGTCAGCGCCACCAGCAGCACGTTCAGGCCGTCGAGGCCGATGCGATAGCCAACGCCCCAGTCGCGGATCCATGGCACGTCGGTGGCGAACTGCAGGCCGGCCACCGTCCCGTCGAAGCGCTGGTACAGGAATGCAGCGATGACGAACTGCAGCACCATGCAGCCGAAGGTGACGCTGCGCACCAGGGAGTCGCGCCCCTTGGGCAGCAACGTGACAGCGACCATGCCGAGCGCCGGCAGCCAGAGCAACCAATTGAGCCAGCTGGACTCACCCATTACGCCACACCCACACGAGGCAGCCGACCATGCCGATGACGGCCATTGCCACGTACCACTGCAACTGACCGGTCTCGACGCGGCTCAACCGGCCGGAGGCACGGCGCGTGAGCGCCGCCAGGCCGTGCAGCGAACCGTCGATCAGGAGCCGGTCGCCGAGGCCCAGGAAAACACGATCGGATATCCAGTGCAGCGGCCGGCCGAGGACGGCCTCGTACAACTCGTCGATGTAGTACTTGCCGCCCAGGATCCGGTGCAGGCGCGGGAAGCGTGCCGCCAGCGCCTCGCCTCGGGCGAGCCCGCGGCGATACATGAAGGTCGCCGCCGCGAGCCCCAGGAGCGCAACCGCGATCGCCACGATCACGAAAGTGTGCTCGTAGTGTTCGAGCGATTCGATGACCGCCGGAATCGGCAGCAGTGGTTCGAGGAAGTGCGGCAGTTCGAAGAACCCGCCGATCGCGGACAGCACGGCCAGGACGATCAGCACTCCCGTCATCGAGAACGGTGATTCGTGCACGTGGTGCTCGGTGTCGTGGCTCATGCGTGAAGGCGTCAGGAACGTCAGCCAGAGCAGCCGGAACATGTAGAACGAGGTCATCAGCGAGGCGGCCGATGCCAACGCCCACAGGATGGCCGAGCCGCCATGCTGGCTGGCAAGGGCGAACCAGAGGATCTCGTCCTTGGAGAAGAAGCCGGCCAGCGGCGGGATGCCGGCGATCGCCGCCGTGGCGACCGCGAACGTGCCGAACGTGAGCGGGATCTTGCGCCACAGGCCGCCCATCTTGCGGATGTCCTGCTCGCCGCCGAGCGCGTGGATCACGCTGCCGGCGCCGAGGAAGAGGCAGGCCTTGAAGAACGCGTGGGTGTACACGTGGAACACCGCCGCGCCATAGGCGCCGACGCCCAGCGCGAGGAACATCAGGCCGAGCTGCGACACCGTCGAATAGGCCAGGACCTTCTTGATGTCCGTCTGGACCAGCGCGATGGTTGCGGCGAAGAACGCCGTCAGCACGCCGATGACCGCGACGATCTGTGACGCCTCGGGCGCGTGCTCATAGATGCCGTGCAGGCGCGCGACGAGGTATACGCCCGCGGTGACCATCGTCGCCGCGTGGATGAGGGCCGAGACGGGCGTGGGGCCGGCCATCGCGTCCGGCAACCAGACGTGCAGCGGAATCTGCGCCGACTTGCCGGTGGCGCCGATGAAGAGCAGCACGCCGACGAGGCTCGCCGAGACGGCTGGGGCGATGGGCGCGGCGAACGCGGCGTTGATCTCGTCCATGTTCACGGTGCCGAGCGCCCAGTAGAGCAGGAACAGGCCGAGCAGGAAGCCGGCGTCACCGACGCGGTTCGTGATGAAGGCCTTCTTGCCGGCCGCCGCCTTGGCCGGATCCTCGAACCAGAAGCCGATCAGGAGGTAGGACGCGAGGCCGACGCCTTCCCAGCCGACGAAGCAGACCAGCAGCGAGCGGCCGAGCACCAGCGTGAGCATGAAGAACAGGAACAGGTTCAGGTACGCGAAGTAGCGCGCGTAGCTGGGGTCGTCCTTCATGTAGCCGGTCGAATAGACGTGGATCAGCGAGCCGACGCCCGTGATGATCAGCGTCATGACCGCAGTCAGCCGGTCGAAGTAGAACGCGACGTCGAACCCCTGGTCGCCGAAGCTCGCCCAGCGGTAGGCCACTTCGACGAGGGCCGCGTCCGGCCCGGCCGACTGCAGGGACATGACCGCCTTGACCGTCGCGAGGAACGCGAGGATCGGCAGGCCGCAACCGACAACCGAGACGAACGTCCGGCCCAGGCGGCCGCCGAGCAGGCCATTCAGCAGGAAGCCTGCGAGCGGCAACAGGACGATGACAGTGAGCAGGTTCATCGTGCGCTAGTCATCCCTTGAGTCGATCGTAGCCCTCGACATCGAGGGAGCTTCTTTGTCGCGACAGCTGCAGCACGATTGGGATCGCGATCGCGATCTCCGCAGCCGCAACGACGAAGATCAGGAACACCAGCACGGCCCCGGACAGGGTCGCGGTCTCCAGCGAGAACGTGACCAGCGCCAGGATGACCGCATTGAGCATCAGTTCCATGCACATCAGCATGACCAGCGCGTTGCGCCGCACCATCACGCCCACTAGGCCGAGCGCAAAGAGCACGAAGCTGAGTCCGAGCAGCAGTTGGGTATCAGCCATCCGACCGCCTCCCGCTCCTGATGATCGCGATCGCCGCGACTACGGCCGCGACCAGAAGCACGCTGGTCAGCTCGAAATGCAGCCAGTACTCGCGCAGGAACTCGACCGAGAACGGCTGCACGAGGTAGGACGGCGCTGCACCTGCGACGGGCTGGATGGCCGGGGCACCGAGTCTTATCGCAGAGACGCCGAGCGCCCCGGCGAGCAGGGCCCCGAGCACGACGCCGGGCACCAGCATGTGGCCGTAGCGGCGCACGAACGAGGGATCGCGCACGTCCAGCAGCATGATCACATAGACCATGAAGACCATGACCGCGCCGACGTAGATCAGCACCTGGAAGACCGCCACGACGTGCACGCCCAGCATCGCGTAGACGCCGGCCAGCGACAGCATGCAGCTGATCAAGGCAAGCGCGACGCGCATTGGATGCCGCGCGACCAGCATCAGCACGCCGCCGAGCAGCGCACACGCGCCGAAGAAATACACGAGCAGCTGGTCGATGGTCATGCGTCGGGGCTCCTGCCGGGCTCGGCCGCCGGCCTGACAGGGTAGGGCTTGGCGACGTCGGCGTGCGGCTGCCAGTTGAGCAGCTCTTCCTTGCCGAGCCACATGCGGTCACGGTCGAATCCGGGCAGGTCCGGTGTTTCCTTGACCATGCGGATAGCGTCCTCCGGGCAGGCCTCGACGCAGAACCCGCAGAACACGCAGCGTGAGTAATCGATCTCGAAGCGCGATGGGTACTTCGGGTGGGCGGGGTCGTCCGGGTCGAAAGCGGCGTCGATCTCGATCACCTGCGCGGGGCAGACCGTTGCGCACATGTTGCAGGCCACGCACTGCGGCCGCCCATCCGGGCGCTGCGTCAGGATGTGCTTGCCGCGATTGCCGGCCGCGTAGTCGGCGCGGGTTTCCTCGGGGTAATAGGACGTGAGCGCTCCCTTGCGCCCCGTCATCCACTTGCCCATGTTGCGCAGGAAGACGCCACCGGTGATCGCGAGGCCGCGGGCGACTTCGAACAGGTAGAAGTTCTCCCACCAGCCCATGGTGGGCTCGTTCCAGTACTGCCTGCGCACGTAGGGTTTGCGGGGCGTCGTCATGATTTTGCGTGCCTCATGCCTGCTGCGCCCACAGCACGACGGCCGTCACGACCAGGTTGGCAATCGCGAGCGGCAGCAGGAACTTCCAGGCGAAGCGCAGCAGCTGGTCCCAGCGGAAGCGCGGCAGCGTCCACCGCACGAGGATCTGGAAGCTGCAGAGCAGGAAGATCTTGCCGAGGAACGTCAGCAACTGCAGCACGACGACCCAGCCGTGACTGAGCGGCACGGCGTGCCCGCCCGGGAAGACGAAGCCTGCGTCGTTCATCCATGGCAGGTTGTAGCCGCCGAAGAAAAGCGTGACGAACAGCGCGCCGATGATCGCGATCTCGATGAATTCGGAGAGCATGAAGATGCCCTGCTTCATCGCGCTGTATTCGGTGAAGTAGCCCGAGATGAGCTCCGACTCGGCCTCGGGCAGGTCGAACGGGATGCGCTTGTTCTCGGCGATGCCGGCGATCAGGAACAGGATCGCGGCGAACGGCTGGTAGACGATGCCCCAGGCCGGCAGGAAACCGAGTACGGTGCCCGACTGCCGCTCGACGATCGAGGCGAGGTTGACGGTGCCGAAGATCAGCACGATGCCGAGCACGGTCAGGCCCATGACCAGCTCGTAGGAGATCAGCTGCGAGCCGGCGCGCAACGCGCCGAGCAGCGAGAACTTGTTGGCCGACGACCAGCCGGCGAGCATGGCACCGATGATCGAGATGCCGCTGAAGGCGAACACGATGAGGATGCCGGCGTCGATCGGCGCGATCTGCATCGGGTACGTGCGGCCGCCGAACCAGCCGGCCAGGTTCGGGAACAACCGGCCTGGATCCAGCGTTCCGCCGAACGGCACGACCGCGAAGACCAGCAGCACCGGCACGATGGCGAGCCACGGGCCGAGCGCGTAGGCGAGCTTGTCGTAGGCGAGCGGCTTGAAGTCTTCCTTGAGCAGCAGCTTCAGGCCGTCGGCCATGCCGTGGAACAGCCCGAGCCAGATCAGCTTCACCTGCGTGAAGGGGATGCGGACGTAGGCGCGATTGGCGCCGATGCGGTCCGACATGATCGCGGCCTGCTTGCGCTCGACCCAGGTCAGGATCGCGCCGAACGTCAGCAGGACCGCCAGCGCGTAGGCGATGTAGACCAGGCTGATGGCGAAGTCCGGGGCGTTCACGGATGACCTCGTGCCGGCGCGGCCAGCGCCTTGATCAGGTCCTCGGCGTGCAGCACGCCGGGCCTCTTCTCGAAACAGGGCTCGAACCCACTCACCGTTCCCTGGAAGTTGGTGTAGTGCCCGTGCCGCTCGGTCTGGATGCTGACCGGGAGGAACACGTCCGCATGGCCGTTCTCCGGCTGCAGGTATGAGTTCAGGAAGATGATCCTGGCGCGCGGCGGCAGCCGTGCGAAGTCGAAACCTTCACCCCAGACCAGCACGAGGTCGGTGCCGTCCTTGAAGTCGGGTTCCGCGTGGCCGAACAATTCGCGCGCCCGGGTCGTGTTCGGGTTCTTGTCCGCGCGGATCAGCAGGTCGTCCTCGAGCCGCTCGCCAGGCTGGGGCTGCCAGTCTTCCTTGACGAAACAGTGGAACACTTCGCCGAGCTTGTCCTTGAAGGTCTCGAGTTCTTCGTTCGAGCCCCAGTTCGACACGAGCGCGACGGGGTGGCGGGCTGCGCCGATCAGCCGGCGCGCCTCGTCCAGTGCCGCCGGCACGGTGACCGGGCGCCCCTTGAGCATCGGTTCATCGGCGCGGACGCGCTCGAACAACTGCGCCAGGTCGCGACCCTTGTTGCAGATCCACGGACCGTTGACGGCCGGGTTGTCCAGCGGAGTGACGCGCGCGATGTTCTCGTTCTGCCGCTGGTCGAGCGCCTTGAGTTTCCATTCCGGCTTGCGGTGCCAGACCTGCACCGTGCAGCCGCGGGCGCAGCCCGGGCAGACCGACGGCGTCGGCTGCAGGAACCACACGCGCGACTTGTGCAGGAACTGCCGCGACAGCAGGGCGCCGACCGGGCAGATGTCGATGATGTTGTCGGAATACGGGTCTTCGCTCAGCGGTCGGTCCTCGACCGGGCGTATGTTCGAGGTGTCGCCGCGCCGCTCGACGCCGAGCGCCATGGACTTCGAGACTTCGTGCGTGAACCGCGTGCAGCGCAGGCACAGGATGCAGCGCTCGTTGTCGAGCAGGATGCGGTTCGAGAGGTTGTAGAACTTGGTCGAACGCACCTTTTCGTCGTGGGAGAGCGACCGCTGGCCGCTGTACTCGTAGTGGTAGTCCTGCAGCGTGCACTCGCCGGCCTTGTCGCAGATGCCGCAGTCGACCGGGTGGTTGAGCGTGATGAACTGCAGGATCGCCTTGCGGTGCGCCTGCACTTCCTCCGAGTTCGTGAACACCTTCATGCCCTTGGCCACCGGCATGTTGCAGGCGATGTCCAGCCCGCGGCCTTCGACCTCGACCAGGCACATGCGGCAATTGCCCACGACCGACAACTGCGGGTGCCAGCAGAAATACGGGATGAAGTGGCCGTGCTCGCGCGCGACCTCCATGACCGTCTGGTCGTCGCGAGCCTCGATGGCCTGCCCGTTTATGAAGATCTCAGGCATTCCAGGTTCCCGTCGAACTTTGAGCGCTTGTGTTCGATGAAGTACTCGAACTCGTCGCGGAATTTGTCGAGGATGCCGCTGCAGGCGTAGCCCGCCGCGTCACCGAGGCCGCAGATCGTCGTGCCGTCGTTGAATTTCGAGATGTAGTACAGGCGCTCGATGTCGTCGGCGCGGCCGTCGCCGGCGACGATGCGGTCGAGAATCCGGTGCAGCCAGCCGGTGCCGTGCCGGCACGGAGTGCACTGCCCGCAGGACTCGTGGTGGTAGAAGCGCATGAGCACCTGCAGCAGCGCCACCATGCAGGTGCCCTCGGCGATCACGATCATGCCCCCGGAGCCGAGCGTCGAGCCCGCGTCCCACAGGTCCTCGTGCGACAGCTTCAGGTTCGCGATGTCGGCGCCCGTGAGCACCTTCGAGGAAACCCCGCCGGGCACGACGCACTTGATGGCGCGGCCGTGCGGGACGCCACCGCAGTCCTCGTCCAGGAACTTCATCCACGGGTAGCCGAGTTCGACTTCGTAGACGCCCGGGCGGTTGATGTGGCCCGACACCGAGAAGAGGCGCGTGCCCGGGCTCTTGGGCGTGCCGACTGCCTTGAATGCATCGGCGCCGTTGCTGATGATCCAGGCGATGTTCGACAGCGACTCGACGTTGTTGACGACCGTCGGGCGCTGGTACAGCCCCTTGACCGTCAGCCGCGGCGGCCGGTTGCGCGGGTAACCTTTCTTGCCTTCGAGCGACGAAATCAGTCCTGACGCCTCGCCGGCCACGTAGGCGCCGGCGCCGCGGTAGACCACGATGTCGCAGGAGAAGTCGGAACCGAGGATGTTCCTGCCGAACAGGCCCGCTGCGTACGCTTCCTCCACCGCGTCTGCGAGGCGGCGGTAGGGAAGGTCGAACTCGCCGCGGATGTAGACGAAGCAGTTGCGGACGTTCAGCGCGTAGCTCGCGATCAGCATCGACTCGAGCAGTACGTGCGGGTTGTTCTCCAGGATCCAGCGATCCTTGAACGTTCCCGGCTCGCCTTCGTCGGCATTGGCGATCAGGTAGTGGGGCTGGCCGTCGTCGTACTGCACGACCTGCCACTTGCGGCCGACGGCGAAGGCCGCGCCGCCGCGACCCTGCAGGCCCGAGGCCGTCACTTCCTTGACGACGTCCTGCGGCTTCATCTGCCCGAGCGTCTTCGCGAGCGCGCCGTAGCCGCCGCGCGCACGGTACTCGGGCAGCGCGTGCGACGTCGCCGTAACGGGGAAGGACATGATCAGCTGGCGGCCGGGCATGCTATTTCAGCCCCTCGAGCAGCTCGTCGAGCTTCGTGAACGTCAGGTTCTCGTGGTACCCGTCGTTCACCATCATCATCGGCGCCGTGCCGCAGGAACCCAGGCACTCGACGACGGAAAGCGTGTAGCGGCCGTCCGGCGTGGTCTGGCCGGGCTTGATGCCGAGCTTGCGCTCCACGTGGGCGAGGACGTTCTCGGCGCCGTTCATCGAACAGCTCACGTTGTGGCAGAACTGCAGGTGCCAGCGGCCGATCGGCTTGCGGCGGAACTGCGTGTAGAAGGACAGCACTTCCTCGATCTGGATCTGCGGCACGCCGAGAAAGGCGGCCAGTTCCTCGATGTCGGAATTGGCGACGTAACCGCGATCCTCCTGGATGCGGCGCAGGCACGGCAGCACGAGCGAGGACTCGAAGCCTGCCGGAAACCGCTCGCGGAGTTTCTCGAACTCGGGGATCAGGTGCTTCATCGATCGCACTCGCCGCCGATCATGTTGATGGAACCGAACGTGGGCACGAGGTCCGCGAGCTGGTAGCCGTCGAGCATCCTGTGTACGCCACCCATGTGGACGAAGCTCGGGCTGCGGCAATGGACTTTCCAGGGCACGCCGCCGCCGACGCTGACGAGGTAGAAGCCGAGCTCGCCGTTGGCGCCTTCGTGCGCCGAATACGTTTCGCCGGCCGGCACTTGCGGCCCTTCCATGATCAGCTTGAAGTGGTTGATCAGCGCCTCGATCTCCGTGTACACGGCCTCCTTGTCGGGCAGCGTGCAGCGGCGATCGTCCACGCAGATCGGACCCGGCTGCAGCAGGTCGATCAGCTGGCGGATCATGTGCTTCGACTCGTCGATCTCGCGCATGCGCACGTAGTAACGATCGTAGTTGTCGCCCTTGATGCCCACGGGGACCTCGAAGTCGAGCTCACCGTAGGAGAGGTACGGCGTGTCCTTGCGCAGGTCGCGCGGCGCGCCGGTCGAACGCAGGATCGGCCCGGTGAAGCCCCAGTTGACCGCTTCCGCCGTCGCGATGACGCCGACGTCGCGCATGCGGTCGATGAAGATCCTGTTGCGGTCCACGAGCCCGTGCACGCGGTCGACGAACGTGTCCATCTGGTCGAGGATTTCTTCGAGCCGCTTCAGCCAGCCGTCCGGGAGGTCGCGGGCGAGGCCGCCGATGCGACCATAGCTGTGCGTAACGCGTGCGCCCGTCAGGTCGGCGATGTGCTCGTAAACGTAGTCGCGGATCGTGACGAGGTACAGGAACGCGGTCATCGCGCCCATTTCCATCAGCGCCGCGGCCACGCAGGTCAGGTGGTCGGCGATGCGGGAATACTCGGACAGCAGCGTCCGCAGGTGGCGGCAGCGCGGCGTGAGCTCGATGCCCATCAGCTTTTCGACCGCCTCGCAGTAGGCGAAGTCGTTGATCAGGGCCGAGCAGTAGTTGAGGCGGTCGACGTACGGGATCAGCGTGTGCCAGGTGTGCGACTCGCACTCCTTCTCGAAGCCGCGATGCAGGTAGCCGCAGTGCACATCGGTGCGCACCACGCGTTCGCCCGAGATCTCAGCGACGATCTGGATCGTGCCGTGCGTCGCGGGGTGCGACGGGCCGATGTTGACGATCACCGACCCGGGCGTGAGACCCTTGGTGAACGCCGGGCGGATCGGGTTCGGCAGCGTGGTGAGCGGCGGCAGGCTCATGGCTTCACGTCCCGGTAAGGCACCAGCGGCTGTTCGCGCTGCTTCGGATAGTCCTTGCGCAGCGGATGGCCGACGAATCCCTCGTACAGCAGCAGCGGTCGCAGGTCGTCGTTGCCGCGGAAGCGGATGCCATACATTTCGTGGCATTCGCGCTCCATGTAGCGCGCCGAGCCGTACAGCGGCACGAGCGTGTCGACCGTCGGGTCCGCTTCCTCGACCCGTGTCTTGAGCCGCACCCGGACGAAATCGCGGGTGGAATAGAAGTGGTACACGACGTCGAAGCGCGGCCGGCGCTGCGGCCAGTCCGTTGCCGTGACATCCAGGAACAGGTCGAAGCCGAATTCCTGCTTGAGCCGGCCGACCACCGGGGCGAGACTCTGCGGCTCGAGCTGCAGCACGAGGATGCCGTGAGCCATGCCAGTCTCGAGCGCCTGCGCGCCGAGGCTGGCCTGTACGCGGTCGAGCAGATTTTCCCCCGTGCTCACGCTCAGAAATCCTGGTTGATGATCGGGTGGCGTTCGCCCGCGATCTTGTCCTGGAGCTTCATGATGCCGTCGATCACCATCTCCGGCCGCGGCGGGCAGCCCGGGATGTACAGGTCCACGGGAATGATCTTGTCGATGCCGGGCAGGGCTGCATAGTTCTGGTAGAAGCCGCCGCTCGTCGCGCAAACGCCGAAGGCGATGACCCACTTCGGTTCGCACATCTGCTCGTAGACCTTGCGCAGGATCGGCGCCTGCTTGTGGGAAACGGTGCCCACGACCATCAGCAGGTCTGACTGGCGCGGCGTGAAGCGCGGCAGTGCGGCGCCGAAACGGTCCGTGTCGTAGAGCGTCGAACTCACCGACATGAATTCCATCGCGCAGCAGGCGGTCACGAAAGGGTAGGGGAAAAGCGAGAACTTCCTTGCCCAGCCGACGAATTCGTCCTTGCGGGTGGTCAGGTATTCAAAGGCGGCGCTCTTCTCCTGGCGCGGTACCGGCGTCGTCGCGCTCAAGTCGTCACCTCTTCCAGCAGCCCGGACCGCCAGACGTAAAGCATGATCAGCACCAGCAGCAGCGTGAACAGTGCGAACGTCCCGAGCATGAACCCCGTGAGCGGAGTTGCCGCCAGGGCCCACAGGTAGAGAAAGACGGTTTCCAGGTCGAACAGGATGAACACGACCGCGATGGCGTAGTACTTGACCGGGACCGCCCGCATGTTGTCGGTCTCGATCGCCGTCGCGCCGCACTCGAAGGGCTCGAGTTTCAGGGGCGTCGCTGCCGGCTTGGGTCCCAGTACCCGGTTCATCCACAGGGTCAGGGCCACGAAGCCGAGGATTGCCAGCAGATAAACGAGGAAGGAGAGGTAAGCGGTCATCTCGGTGCGCGCGTAATTTGTAGGGCGGACTATATCGACTACCGGCATTGCCCTCGCCCCGCGGAAAACACTTATGGCTGCAACGGGTTGCATCGCTCTCAATCCCACCACGCAACAGCCCACCGCGAGAATTCCGTGGATGTCACTAAAGCAATGACTGCGACCGCGCCGCTCACGTCCCAACGTCGTCTGCGCCGCTGGCCTGCAAGACTGGATTTCCTCCAGAGCGCGACCGGGCTCGCACTCGGCCTGTTCATGTGGGTGCACATGTTCTTCGTCGCGACGATCCTGCTCGGCAAGGACGCGATGTGGACGGTGGCCCGGATGTTCGAGGGTTACTTCATCTTCGGCCGGCCGGTCTACTGGCTGGTCTCCGCCCTGGTGGCGACGGTCGCGACTTTGTTCGTCGTGCACGCCGCGTTGGCGCTTCGGAAGTTTCCGGCGAACTACCGTCAATACCGTACTTATCGCGACCATTTGAAGGACATGAGGCACGAAGACACCACCCTGTGGTACTGGCAGGTGGTGACCGGATTTGCCCTTTTCTTCCTGGCCTCGGTGCATCTCTACATCATGCTGACGCACCCGGACCGGATCGGGCCGTTCGAGTCGTCGGACCGTGTCTGGACCGACCTGATGTGGCCGCTTTATCTCGTGCTGCTCTTTGCCGTGGAATTCCACGGCGGTGTCGGACTTTACCGGCTCGCGCTCAAGTGGGGCTGGTTCGAGGGTGACGGCAGCGATCCGGCCGGGACCCGGCGCAAGCTGCGATTCTTCAAGTGGGCGCTGACCGGCTTCTTCCTGGTGCTGGGTCTCCTGACCCTCGCTGCCTACATGAAGATCGGCATGGAGCACGCAGCGTTCTATGGCCAGCACTACGTACCATCCGCGGTCAGCGCCACGGGGGTGACGCCATGAAAGTCGTCTACACCGACGTGCTGGTGATCGGCGGCGGCCTCGCCGGCCTGCGCGTGGCCATCGGCGCGCGTCGCCGTGGCCACGACGCCATCGTGCTCTCGCTGGTTCCGCCCAAGCGCTCGCATTCGGCGGCGGCGCAAGGCGGCATGCAGGCGAGCCTCGGCAACGTCACCAAGGGCCAGGGCGACAACGAAGACGTTCACTTCGAGGACACGGTCAAGGGCAGCGACTGGGGTGCCGACCAGCAGGTCGTGCGCATGTTCGTGAATACCGCGCCCAAGGCCGTGCGCGAGCTCGCCGCGTGGGGCGTGCCGTGGAGCCGCGTGAAGCAGGGCGACCGGCAGGTCATCATCAACGGCGAGAAAGTCACGATCACCGAGCGCGAGGAAGCGCACGGGCTGGTGGCGCAGCGCGATTTCGGCGGCACCAAGAAGTGGCGCACCTGCTACGTCTCCGACGGCACTGGTCACGCGATGCTGTTCGCGGTGGGCGACCGTGCGATCGCCGAAGGCATTCCGGTGCACGAGCGCACCGAGGCACTGGCGCTGATCCACGACGGCGAGCGCTGCTACGGCGCGGTCGTGCGCGACCTGATCACGGGCGAGCTCACGGCGTACGTGGCGAAGGCCACGGCCATCGCGACCGGCGGGGCAGGGCGCGTGTACCGCGTCACGACCAACGCCGTCATTTGCGAAGGCATCGGCGCGGCACTGGCGCTCGAGACCGGCGTCGTGCCGCTCGGCAACATGGAAGCCGTGCAGTTCCATCCGACGGGCATCTTCCCCGCGGGCATTCTCGTGACCGAGGGCTGCCGCGGCGACGGCGGCCTGCTGCGCGACGCGAGCGGCCACCGCTTCATGCCGGACTACGAACCGGAGAAGAAGGAACTGGCCTCGCGCGACGTCGTGTCACGGCGCATGGAGGAGCACATTCGCGCTGGCCATGCCGCCAGGTCGCGCTTCGGCGAGCACCTGTGGCTCGACATCACGCTGCTCGGGCGCAAGCACATCGAGCACAACCTGCGTGAAGTGAAGGAAATCTGCCAGTATTTCCTGGGCGTCGACCCGGCGGAGCAGTGGATTCCGGTGCGTCCGGCGCAGCACTACACGATGGGTGGCGTGCGCACCAACCACACGGGCCAGGCACCGACGCTGCGCGGCCTGTTCGCGGCCGGTGAGGCCGCATGCTGGGACATGCACGGCTTCAATCGCCTCGGCGGCAACTCGGTGGCCGAGACAGTCGTCGCGGGCATGATCGTCGGCGAGTTCATCGCGGATTTCATCGAAAGTCCCGAGGGCGAGCTCGACATCCCGACCACGGTGCTGCGTGAAGCGCTCGAGGCCGAGCGCGGCAAGCTCGATACGCTGCTGGGCCGCGGCGGTCGCGAGCAGGCCGATGTGCTCAAGGCCGAGATGCAGCAGGTCATGACCGACAAGGTCGGCATCTTCCGCACGGGCGCCGACCTGCAGTTTGCAGTCGACAAGTTGCAGGAACTGCTCGTGCGCAGCCGCGACATCGGCATGCGCTCGCGCCGCGACGGGCCGAATCCCGAGCTGGTCACGGCCTACCGCGTCCAGAAAATGATCAAGATCGCGCTCTGCGTCGCGCAAGGCGCGCTCACGCGCACGGAGAGCCGCGGCGCGCATTTCCGTGAGGATTACCCGCGCCGCAACGATGCCGAATGGCTGAAGCGCACGCTCGCGACGTGGCGCGATCCGCTCGCCACGCTGCCGATGCTCAACTACGAACCCCTCGACGTGGGCCGCATGGAGCTGCCCCCGGGCTGGCGTGGTTACGGCAACAAGGACTACGTGGATCACCCCGACACTGCGCAGCGTGCCGCCGAAGTGGCCAGGCTGCGCGAAGCCGCGAGCGCCGAGGGCCGGCACGCCGTGCAGGCCGCGCTCATGCCTTACGACCACCTGCTGCCCGCAGGGCTGCGTGGACGCAACGAACGCATCGACGAGAAACTGCCGACATGAGCTCAGTCACCGATTCGGCCCCGCCGAAAGCTGCGATTCCGCCCGTCGACGGGCCCAAGCGCATGCTGCATTTCCACATCATGCGCCACGATCCCCAGGATCCGGCCAGCATCCCGCATTTCGACGTGTTCGAGCTCGAGGAAGCGGCGGGGATGACGCTGTTCATCGCGCTGAACGAGATTCGCGAGAAGCTCGATCCGTCGGTGTCGTTCGATTTCGTGTGCCGCGCCGGCATTTGCGGCAGTTGCGGCATGGTGGTCAACGGGCGCCCGGGGCTCGCATGCCGCACGCTGACCAAGGACCTGCCGGCCGATATCTCGCTCGCGCCGCTGCCTGCGTTCGAGCTGATTGCAGACCTGTCCGTGAACACGGGCAAGTGGATGCGCGGCATGAGCGAGCGGCTCGAGACCTGGGTGCATACGCTGGGCAAGCAAGCGGATCTTACGCGGCTGGAAGAGCGCATGGACCCGGACCTGGCCGACAAGATTTACGAACTCGACCGCTGCGTCGAGTGCGGCTGCTGCGTGGCGGCCTGCGGCACGGCACGGATGCGTGAGGATTTCGTCGGCGCCGTGGGTCTCAACAAGATCGCGCGCTTCGCGCTCGATCCGCGCGATGGCCGCACCGACGAAGACTTCTACGAACTCGTCGGCAACGACGATGGCGTGTTCGGCTGCATGACGCTGCTGGGCTGCCACGACGTGTGTCCGAAGCAGCTGCCGCTGCAGACGCAGATCGCGTTCCTGCGGCGGAAAATGGTCAAGGCCGGGATGTAGATCCTGCTGCCCGGCGGTCGCGCGTCGCACCGGTCACTGGACGGCAGGTTCCGTATCGGTAGCAGAGACAGTAAGTTACGCTCCACGCTTCAGGTGAAACGCTGCGCACGCCGAGGCAACTGGAGCCTTGACCATCGAATACGATTCGATCACGCCACCGCGCCGGCTCGACGCACTGCGCGAGTTGCGTCTGCCCCTGGATGCGCTGCGGTGGGTGCCGTCGTGGTTGGCACGGCCGAATGCCTGCGCTGCACGGCCGAGCACCATCCTGCTCCTGCCTGGCTTCGGCACCGGTCCGCGCTCGATGCGGGTGATGGAAGCGTTCCTGCGTCGTCGCGGTCATCGTGCCGGCGACTGGGGGCTGGGTGTGAACAACGGCGACGCCAAGCGGCTGCGCATGCAACTGAACGGCGTCGTTGACGCAGCCGTGGCAAGGCATGGCGAGCCGGTCGTGCTGGTCGGTTGGAGTCTTGGCGGCTACCTTGCGCGTGAGTACGCGCGCGAACGCCCGGGCGGCGTACGCAGGATCATCACGCTCGGCAGTCCGGTAATTGGCGGACCGCGGTATACGGCGACGGCCAGCCGTTATCGCTCACAAGGTCACGACCTTGAAGCGATCGAACGCTCGGTCAAGGATCGCTACAAGACGCCTTTGGCGGTGCCGGTGACGGCGATTTATTCCAAGCGCGACGGCATCGTCGCGTGGCCCGCGTGCATCGATCGGTGGTCCCCCAGCGTGCATCATGTCGAAGTGAGCGAGACACATGTGGGGCTGGTGTTGTCGCCGCGCGTCCTGGGCATCGTCGCGGAAGCCGTCGAGCAGGCGTAAGCCGCCGCACGCCAGCGCTGCATCCCTTCAATCAATCCCGGCCCGGAGGAATCCTGATGGACAGACGCACGTTCATTGCAGCGACGGCAGCACTGATCCCGGCTGGCGCCACGGCCGATACGGATGCTCGAACGCCGGCGCCGACTTTGCGGGAACGCGTCCTGGGTGCGTGGCGCATCGTTGATGCGGAAACGGTGAACGTCACGACCGGCGCCGTTGCCCCGTGGGCAGGTCGGCCACGACCGTATTCAGGGATCATCGTCTATCTTCCGAACGGAATCATGAGCGTGCAGATCGGCGCGGCGCGGCCGGCGCCGCGCGCGGACGTCGGCTTCGGAACGATGTCGAGCGAAGACCTGCAGAGTTACGCCGCCACTTGGTACGCGTACCACGGTCGCTTCGAGGTCGACGAGGCGCAATCGCAAGTGCGGCACTTCATCGAAGGGTCGTTGCTGGCTTTCGAAACCGGCAAGACTTACGTCCGGTCAGTGCGCCTCGAAAATGACGTGCTTACGCTGCGAACCCTCGATCTCGACAAGAGCCCGGACGGCGACACGTTCAATCGACTCACGTGGAGGCGGATCTAGCCGCGTGCTCGTCCGAGGCCATCCCTGTCCGGGTCTTCCAGGGCATGACGACTGACCAGCGGCCTCAGCTCGTCGCACCCGCCCAACCGGCTGTCGTATACGCGGCATTGTCTGACTTACGGCGGTAAATCCGTTCCCCCACACTTTCGTGCAATCGAGCCGGGCCGCATGCCGGATCGAGCAGGAGGACGCAAAGGGTTGCGTTCGCACGCACGGGAGAAAAGACATGCATAAGGATTTTGGGCCCGGCCTCGCCGCCGTGTTTGCCCTCGCAATGACCGTCACGCCAGCCAATGCGGCCGACCCGTCGCAGGTCGCTCGCGGCAAGTACATCGTCACGATCGGCGGCTGCAACGACTGCCACACGGCGGGCTTCATGGAGCAGAGCCTGAAGATCCCCGAGAAGGACTGGCTGAAGGGCAGCGCGGTTGGATTCCAGGGGCCGTGGGGCACCACGTATGCCGCCAACCTGCGCCTGGTAATGAACTCGATGACCGAGTCGCAGTGGCTCGAGCACGCGCGCAAGGACCGGATGCCGCCGATGCCCGCTTACGTGCTGCAGCAGATGAAGGCCGACGACCTGAAGGCGGTCTACGCCTACGTGAAGAGCCTCGGCGAGCCCGGCGTCGCCGCGCCTGCGTATGTCGCGCCGGGCGGCAAGGTCAACACGCCGTACTTCGTGTTCGTCCCGCAAGTGGACCAGAAGACGGCTGCGAAATAGGACGCGTGGCCCCGCGGCGATCGACGCGGCTCAGGGCAGCCGTGCCTTGAGCGCGTCGAGCTCTGCGCGCAGGTGCGCCACCTCCGCTTCCAGCGCTTCGACGCGCGCGGAGAGCGATGGGTCGCCCGCTCGTGCCGCAGGCATGGACGGCATCGCCGCCTGCGCGGCCGCCATCGCGGCGACGTCGATCGGCCCGGTGAACAGCTGTGCATAACGCGATTCACGCCGACCCGGTTCCCGCGGCAGCTTCACGACAAACGGGCCTTCAGGGCGCGTCTCGAGGTCCTCGAGGGCGTTTTCCACCTCGTCGAGGCCGCTGACGGTTGCCAGCCGCCCGGCGTGGGTGCGCAGCTCGCCAGGTGTCTGCGGGCCGCGCAGCAGCAGTTCGCAGACGATGGCCGTCTGCGCCGGGGAGAACTTCAGGCTGCCGAACTGCGTATTGCAGAACAGCTGGTGGTACTTCGGCACCCGGCTGCCAAACCCGGATTTTTCCAGCACGATCTGCTTGCGGATCAGCGCGTCCACGACGGCCTGCACTTCGCGTTCCTCGAGGCTCGTGACCGGGTCGCGATTGCTCTTCTGGTTGCAGGCGTTGACCAGCGCGTTCAGCGACAGGGGGTACTGGTCGGGCGTCGCGATCTGCTTTTCGATCAGGCAACCGACGACCCTCGCTTCGAGGGCCGACAACTCGAGCGGCATGGCATGCTCCAGGGGCGTTGACCGGGGCATAATCGTACACCCCGGGCGGTGAGGATCGGCAGAACGTGCAGACACGGCGTGGCTCGACGCTGAAAGGCGTCATCACCATTTCACTGATGGCGGTGAACGTGGTGTTCTGGGTGCCGATCCTGATGGTCGTTGCGCTCGCGAAGCTGCTCGTCCCGCTCGCCGCATGGCGCCGCTGGACGAGCGCCCTCATGACCTGGATTGCCCAGGCGTGGATCAGCTGCAACGGCGCGATCTTCAGCCTGATGGGTGTGTTGCGGCTCGAGGTCGAGGGCGTCGAAGGCCTGGATCCACGCAGCTGGTACCTCGTGCTGTCGAACCATCGTTCCTGGGTCGACATCCTGGTGCTGCAGAAAGCCTTCAACCGGCGCATCCCGTTCCTGAAATTCTTCCTCAAGCAGGAATTGATCTGGGTGCCGTTCCTCGGGCTGGCGTGGTGGGCGCTCGACTTCCCGTTCATGAAGCGCCACTCGGCCACCTACCTGCAGCAGCACCCGGAGGCCCGCGGTGAGGACCTCGATGCTACGCGCAAGGCCTGCGAGCGTTTCGCGCTGCTGCCGACGTCCGTGATGAATTTCGTCGAGGGCACGCGCTACACGGCGGCGAAGCACAAGGCGAGCAAGTCGCCGTATCGCCACCTGCTGCGACCGCGGCCGGGTGGCGTTGCCTTCGTGCTGTCGGCCATGGGCGGCATGCTGCACTCGGTGCTCGACGTCACCATCGCGTACAGCGAGTCCAGCCCGACCTTGTGGGATCTCTGCTGCGGCCGGGTCGGCCCGGTGCGCATGCACGTGCTGCGGCGCCCGATCGAGCCGTGGGTTGCACAGGGCGACTACGGGGAGGACTCCAGGCTGCGCGCCCGCTTCAAGGAATGGCTGGGCGTGCTCTGGACCGAGAAGGACGCAAGGCTCGACACGATGCTGCCCGGGCGCGGGCACGATCCAGCCGCAGGAGACGCCCCGCAATGACGTGGGACCTGCCGTCGCCGTTCATCCACGAGCGCATCGCCGTCCACAACGAGATCGACGGTTACGGCCACGTCAACAACGCCGTCTACGTCGCATGGCTCGACGACTGTGCCTGGGCGCACTCGATTTCGCGTGGCATCAGCCCGGAGCTGTGCCGCTCGCTCAACCGCGGCATGGCCGTGTGGCGCACGCAGATCAATTACCTCCGCGCCGCGCTCGAGGGCGACCAGATCGAAGTGGCGACCTGGCCGGTCCACAACGACTGCAAGCTGCGCATCGAACGCCGCTTCCAGGTCCGCAGGAAGTCCGACGGCGAAACGCTGCTGCGCGCGTTGCTCCACTACGTCTGCATCGACCTGCAGACCGGGCGCGCGAAGCGGATGCCTGAAGACTTCACCCGCTACGTCGTGCTGCCCGAAGTGGCGCAGGCCGTCGCCGCCGAAACCGAGCCCTACCAGCCTGGCGTCGAGCCACGCTGAACAAACGACGAAGAGGAGCACGCAGATGCACGATCAATGGACCATGCCGAGCTCGATTCACTGCTCGGCAAGCGCTCGCTGACGCGACGGCAGGTGCTGGTGACCTCGCTCGCAACCGGGCTTTGCGCTCGCCGTGCAGCCGGTCTCCGCGCAGACGATCACGACCAGTACCGACGGCCTCGACGCCGGCGAGGTGCGGATTCCGGTCGCGGACGGCGAGATCCCCGCGTATCGCGCCATGCCCGCCAACGGCAAGCACTTCCCGGTCGTGCTGGTCGTGCAGGAAATCTTTGGCGTCCACGAGCACATCAAGGACGTCTGCCGGCGCTTTGCCCGGCAGGGCTACTGCGCCATCGCCCCCGAACTCTATGCGCGCCAGGGTGACGTCTCGAAGATCAGCGACTGGAAGCAGATTTTCGCGGAGGTCGTGAGCAAGGTGCCCGACGCGCAGGTCATGTCCGATCTCGACGCGACCGCTGCGTGGGCGGTGAAATCGAGCAGGGGCGACAAGCGCAAGCTGGCCATCACGGGTTTCTGCTGGGGCGGCCGCATCACGTGGCTCTATGCCGCACACAACAAGGACCTCAAGGCGGGCGTCGCCTGGTACGGCCGACTCAAGGGCCAGGCGACGGAACTGCAGCCGAAGTATCCGTTCGACGTCGTGGCGGACATCGACGCACCGGTGCTCGGCCTGTACGGCGGCAAGGACCAGGGCATTCCTCTGGCCGACGTCGACGCGATGCGTGCAGCACTGCAGGCGGCGGGCAAGCCGTCGGAGATTGTCGTGTACCCGGAGGCGGGCCACGCTTTCCTGGCGGATTACCGGCCGAGCTACCGTGCGGAAGACGCGGCGGCGGGCTGGGCTGCGTGCCTCGCCTGGTTTCACAAGCACGGCGTCGGCTGAGGCCCTAGAACTTCCAGAGCACGCCGACCGAGGGCACGAGCGGCAGCCAGTGCCGCAGTTCGCGCTCGAGCGTCGGCGTGCCGTCGACGACGCCGTATTCGATGTCGGTGCAGCAAGGGTTGCGCCGGTCGAAGGCGTTGGTCACCTCGCCATGCAGGGTCATCGTGCCGCGCGGCAGCGTCCACTCATAGCTCACCCGCGCGTCGATCGAGCCGAAGTTGGCATAGCGCGTCGCGTTGCGACTGCCCTGCACCACGTTGCCCCCGGCATCGAGCGCGATCGGTGTGACGGGCCAGCCCGTGTGGAACTGTGCGGCGAGCGTGGCCTGCCACGGTCCCGACGACCAGAGCACGCCGAGGTTGACGGTGTGGGTCTGGTCCCAGCTGCGCCTCACGTCGCTGCCGTCGATGCGATCCTCGACGCGCGACCAGGCGTAGCTGAACCAGCCGCTCCAGGCGTCGACCGGCTTGCGGGTCAGCAGAACCTCGGCGCCTTCGGCCAGCGCCGAGGACGGTGAGATCGCCGTGCGGTCCCAGCGCAGTTCCGGCGCGAGCGAGAGCGGGTCGTACAGGCTTTCGTAGCGCGTGCGCAGGTCGCTGTAATGCTTGCGGTACGCCTCGGCGCGCAGCGTGTAGGCCGGTGCGAGGTCGTGCTCGAGCCCGATGATGAGATGATCCGAACGCTGTGCCGGCGTGAACTCCGTGACGCCGTCCTCGACCGGCAGTTCCTCGATGCCCTGGAACTGCACGTAACGGCCCCAGCTCGCCAGCAGTCGCGTACGGTCGCTGACACGCCACGCGATGTTCGCGCGCGGTGCGAGCTGGTCGTCGGAGTCGACGCCGTAGGTTTCTTCGTCCCAGCGCAGTCCGAGTTCCGCCGTGAGCGCATCCGTCAGCCTGCCGCGCACCGTGTAATACACGGCGAAGTGCTCGCCCGAAGGCTGGGGCGCGAGCGCGCGCTCGATGTCCTGCGCCGGAGCGCCGGGGTAAGGGTAGTCCGGCGCGAAGTCGACGCTGCCGGCGTAGTCGTAGGTTGCGCTGAGCGTGCGCGCGTCGATGCCTGCGCGCTGCAGCCAGCGGTCAGTCGCGTAACTGGCGTCGAACTTCAGTCCCAGCACGTCGTAGTCGCGCTCGTCGTCGACGTTGCCGATGCGCTTGCCGGGTTCGAAGACGACCGCCTTGCGTTCGGCCGCGACGTCCGTGAACGAGACGATCGCCGTCGTGCTCAGCTGGCCTGACCAGTCGTGCGTGAGCGTGCCCCAGACGTAGGCGTTCGAATATTCCGCGACCGCGCGTTCGGTGTCAGCCGAATTCGTGATCTCGGCATGGTCGCTCGCGAGCAACGCGTGCAGGCTGCCGCGCGTGGACGGTGACCACTCGTAGTCGACGCGGGCGAGGCCGTCGATGTACTTCGGCTCGCCGAGGTCCGAGTTCAGTATGTCCGCAACCTCGCCGAGGTTGCTGCGTCGGACCGACGCCAGCCACTGCCCTCGCCCGTCCGCGAACTTGTGCGAGGCCAGCGCATTGGCGTGCATCAGGCTCAGCCCCAGTTCGTAGTAAGCGTCGGCTTCGGGCCGCAGCGAGCGCGCGTCGATGATCGCGCTCATGCGGTCGCCGTAGTCCGCCGTGAAGCCGCCTGCATACACGTCGAGTCCGTCGACGACCCGTTCGTCGAGCACGCTCGATGGGCTCTGCAGCAGGCGCAGGTGGAACGGCTCGTAGAGCGGCAGCCCGTCGAGCAGGACCTGGGTCTCGTTGGCGTCGCCGCCGCGGATGTGAGCGAGCCCCGCGAGGCCGTTGCTGGCAGCGCCCGGCAGGCGATGGACGGCCTTCAATGCGTCCTCCGCCAGGCGCGGCAGCGCCTCGAGCTCGTCCTGCGAAAGAAACGCATGCACCTCGGGCACGTCGGCAGCCAGCGAGTAGCGGCTGGCCGTCACGACGACGTCGGCGATCGGCTCGTCGCGCGGATGTGCGCCGGCCGCCGATGGCGCGGCCGCGGACGAGTGCGGGGCTACTTTTTCGGGAACGACCGAGTAGGTCCGCCCCTCGATGCGTTGCAGCTTCAGTCCGAGCGGGGCCAGCACCTGCGCGATGGCTTCGAGTGCGGGTCCGGCCGAGAGTTCGGTGTTCACGGTCGCCGTCGCGGGAACCACGGCCGAGGTGTAGACGAGCTGGACGTTGGCGGCAGCGGCAAGCTCGTCGAGTACGGAATCGACGGAGCGCCCGCGATAAGGTGCAGCTGCCTGCGCGGCGCTGGCGCCGAGGCACGCAGCCAGGACCACCGCGGCGCGGAACGCGCGGCGTGGGGAAGTCGGGGCACGAAGGGAAGGGCGTGGCTGGCAGGTGGGCATAGATCTGCCCGGATCACCGCAGCGGCCGGACGCCGTGATGGTAGCCCAGCGCCGCCGACCCGCCTACCGCGGCTTGCCCGTCAGCGGCTGCTGCGCTCCACGCGAATCTGCCCGCCCGCGATCTGTTGCCGCAACCCCGGCTCCGAGGCGAACACGGCGATGATCGCAGCCTCGGGTGCCAGGCCTGCGACTGAGCCTTTCAACTGGGTCGTTTCGGCCTCACGCGCGGCGTCGGCCGAGGTGTATACAATCTTGCGGCCCGTCTCGCGGCCGGCCCAGGTGAGGAATTCGTCGAGCGAGCGCCCTTCGATGACAAACTCGGGCGCGACGGATTCGGCCCAGCGCCAGGATTCGCCGTAGACGTCGAGTTGCGCGCGGCTCACGGCGCCATCGCGCGCGATCGTCAACGATTCACCGGCACGGGCCACCGCGGGCATCTCGCCCTTGTCGACCGCGACGCTGCCTTCGCGCACGGCCACCTGCAACAGGCCGTCCTTGATCGAGGCGACGTATTGCGTGCCCAGGTGACGCACGTCGCCATAGGGCGTGCCGATGACGAAGGCGTTGCTGCCGGAGCCCGGCGCGCCGGCGTCGACGTAAACGCTTCCCGACGCCAGCGACGCGCGATCGGCATCGTTGAAGGCGAGTTGGGTGGCCGCGTCGAGCCGCACCTCGAGTCCGTCAGGCCGGCGCAATGCGACCCGCCCCGAAGCATCGGTGCGAATTTCGTCGCTGGCGGTGACGTTCGAACCCGCCGCCAGGGCCTGCCAGGCGCCATCGGCGGAGTGACGGACAGTGGCTGCGCCGGAGACGCGGGCAACGGAGGCCACCGGGTCGCCTGCGCCATTCCACCGCGGCAACGCGACGCCGACTGCGATCGCGATCGCTGCGACCGACGCCGCCATCGCCATCCAGGGTTGCATGCCGCGACGTCGGGTGGGTGCAGAAGCCTGCTGACGTGCCGCAACGGTCGAGCGCCATTCAGCTGCAACGGCGGCGCGCACTTCGGCGGCCACGTCTGCCGGCGGCTGCAGGCGCGGGCCGACTGCGCGCAGCAAGGCAGCGAGATCGGCGTCGTCGCGCGTGCGCTCGTGGTTCTGTTCGTGTTCGTTCATCGTCGTGTTCTCATGCCTCGAGGCTGGCGAGCACGTCGTCTGCCGACGCTCCGAACACAGCCTCCACCCCTTCCCGAAATGCGATCCTCGCTCGCGCCAGCAGCGACTGTGCCGCTGTCTGGCCGATGCCCAGCCGTGCGCCGATCTCCTCGACCGAACGGCCTTCGACGTATTTCCATTCCAGTGCTTCGCCGTACCGGCTCGGCAGCCGGTCGAGCACCGCGTGCACCAGGCGGCCGAGCTCGGCGCGATCGGCGCCGTGCAGCGGATCGTCGGTCGACGGCGCTTCGATGGATTCCAGCGCGGCCCGGACCTCTTCGCTGTCGTCGATCAGGACGACCTTGGAGGAATAGCGGCGCTCGCTGCGCACGTGATCGGCGATCTGCCGCCGGCAGATCTGGCACAACCAGGTGAAGAGCGCAGCCTCGCCGCGCCAGTCCCCGACCGCCCGCATCGCCTTGATCAGCGTGGCCTGCACGACGTCCTTGGTCGCGTCGGCGTTGCGGTTCATGCGCGGCAGGGCAAAACGGTAGACACGCGGGAAGTACGTCTCGAAGAACGTGGTGAACGCGCGCTCGTCGCCAGCGAGCATCGCTGCGACCAGTTCGCGATCGTCCGTCATCGATTCGTCCATCGTTGCATGCGAGTAAGACGCGACTGCCGCCGCAAATCAATCGCAGTCCCGCCAGCCTCGCCCGGGCGTGCCGCAGGTCGTTGAAAACAATAGCTTTAATGGTGTGCGATTGATTTGCCCGCCAGCGGCCGTCTTACCGCAGTCCGCGCAGCAAAGCGGGCCGTAACTACCCCCGGGAGCGGACTTGGAAGCCACCAACCTCATGATCGAAGCCCCGCGCAAGATGACGCTGCAGCAACGGGCGGCCGACGAGCTCCGCACGCTGGGCGAAAGCCTGCACCTGCAGCCGGTCCGTGCCGGCGAAGCGGGCCGCGAGGACCTCGAGGCTTATGTCCGCACCCGGTTCGCCGCCAAGCACGGCGCCGAGGTCCGCACGTTCATGCCGACGCTCATATCGTTCCGTGACCGCCAGGGCGAACTGCGCGGCGTTGCCGGCATCCGCGGCGCCGAAGAGAGCCGACTCTACCTGGAGCACTACCTCGACCGTCCCATCGAGGAACGACTGACGGCCAGCCTGTCGTCGCTGCCGGTCGATCGCGGCGGTGGGCGTGCCGTCCGTCGCGACGAGATCGTCGAAGTCGGCAACCTCGCTGGCGCAAGTTGCCGCGCGGCCGTGCGCATGGTTGCGCAGTTGCCTGTCTTCCTGATGAACCGCCGTTATTCCTGGATCGTCTTTACGGCCACCGGCGCATTGCGCCAGATTCTCGAGGGCTTCGGCGCGCCGCTGATCGAGCTCGGCCGTGCCGATCCGTCGAGCGTTGCCACCGCGGCCGACTCGTGGGGTCGCTACTACGAGACCGATCCTCGCGTGTTCGCCGGGTACCTGCCCGATGCGGACCGGCTCGCCGGCTTCGCGCACCGGTCGCCGGGCCACTGATGCTGCTGGATGCGCTGCGCTCTGCGCCGCCACGCGCAGTTGCCCTCGTCGACGGGCGACGCACGATTACCTATGGCGTCCTGCCTGCGTTGATCCAGCTCGAAATCGAGTGGCTGCGACGAGGGCGGCGCTGAACGGCACGCCGTGCTGGCGGACAATGGCGTCTCCTGGGCACTCGCCGACATCGCGCTGCATGTCGGCGAAATGCTCTCGGTGCCGCTGCCGGGTTCATTCACGCCCGCACAGATCACGCATGCGCTCGACGATGCGGGCGTCGATGCGGTCCTGACAGACGACGTGACCCGGGCGCATGCCCTGTTACAGGGTTGGCGGCCGGACGGCAGCTCGCCCGTGTCCGGCCTGCACCGGTTCCGTCGGCAGCTCGATTTCGCCAACCGGCCGGTCGCGCCCGCTGGCACGCGCAAGATCACCTACACGTCGGGCAGCACGTCGAACCCGAAGGGCGTGTGCCTGGCGGGTCCTGCACTCGAGGCCATCGCGGAATCCGTGGCTGGCGCCACGCGCGAACTTGCGATCGATCGCCACCTCTGCATCCTGCCGCTGGCAACGCTGCTCGAGAACGTCGCTGGCCTGTATGCGCCCCTGCTGTGCGGCGCGACGTGCGTCGTGCCGCCGAGTTCGGTCACGGGCATGAGCTACGGCGGCCTCGATGCGGCCCGGCTGCTCGGGACACTGTCGCGTGAGCAGCCCAACAGCCTGATCCTCGTGCCCGAGTTGCTGCAGGTGCTGGTCGTCGCGGCGGAGCGTGGCTGGCGACCGCCGGCCTCGCTGCAATTCGTCGCCGTGGGTGGCGCGAAGGTCTCGCGCGAGTTGCTCGCGCGGGCCGACGCGGTCGGCATCCCTGTTTATGAAGGCTACGGTCTCAGCGAGTGCGCGTCGGTCGTGTGCCTGAACACGCCGGCAGCTCGTCGCGCCGGCACCGTGGGCCGGCCGTTGCCGCACGTGCGCGTGCGAGTCGACGCCGCCGGACAGGTGCATGTTGCCGGCAACACGATGCTCGGGTACTTGGGCCATGCGCCGCGCGCGGCACTCGATGAAATCGCGACCGGCGACCTCGGCGCGTTCGATGCCGACGGTTACCTCCAGCTGCACGGTCGCAGCGGCAACCGGTTCATCACCAGCTTTGGCCGCAACGTGTCGCCGGAATGGGTCGAGTGCGAGATATCGCAGCGCCTCGCCGGCCGGCCGGTGCTGGTCTATGGCGAGTCACGCCCCTACGCCGTCGCGCTCGTCGGAGCGACCGCAATCGAAGCAACGGACGCGGCCGTCGAAGCAGCCATCGACGCGGCAAACGCAGCGCTCCCTAATTACGCGCAGGTGCGCCACTGGGCGCGCGCCCCCGGTCCTTTCACTTTTGCCGACGGCACGCTGACGGCCAACGGCCGCCTGCGCCGCCAGGAAATCCATTCACGTCTCGGTGCGCTGCTCGACGACCTGTATCGCGCAGAACTCGCGTCCTGACCTTTTCCGGAACCCATCGATGCACCTTTACGAACAACTGCAGCGCGACACCGTCGCCGACCGTAACTACCTGCTGGCGGCCCCCGCCATCCAGCGCGCGCTCGCCGGCGACATCACCCGCGAGCTGTACGTCGAGTTCCTGACGCAGGCCTACCACCACGTGCGTCACACGGTGCCGCTGATGATGGCCGTTGGCGCCCGCATTCCTGCAGGTCACGAATGGCTGCAGGAGTCGATCCTGCACTACCTCGACGAGGAGCGCGGTCACGAGCAGTGGATCCTCAATGACATCGAGCACGCGGGCGGCGATCGTGCGGCTGCGGCTGCATCGCGGCCTGCGGTCGCGACGGAGTGCATGGTCGCGTACGCCTATGACACGGTACAGCGTCGCAATCCGCTCGGCTTCTTCGGCATGGTGTTCGTGCTCGAGGGAACCAGCGTCGCGTTGGCGCTCAACGCAGCCGACCGGATCAAGTCGACGCTGCAGTTGCCGACGAAGGCGTTCAGCTACCTGCGCAGTCACGGGGAGCTGGACCAGCAGCACGTCGGGGATCTTGAGAGCATTCTCGGCCGTCTGACGGCCGCGGACGATCGCGAAGCCGTAATAGGTTGCGCGAAGGGCGTGTTCTGGCTCTACGGCAACATGTTCCGGGGCCTCGAGGCCGGTGCCGCTGCCAGGAGCGGCGTCGCGCCCGCGAGGTTGAGCGCATGAAGGCCACGGACATGCGCGCACTGATCACTGGCGCCAGCGGCGGCATCGGCCGTGCACTGGCGCAGGAACTGCATGGCCGCGGCGCGAGCGTGATGCTCGTGGGCCGGGATGCGCAGACGCTTGCCAGCGCGGCGCAGGAACTCGGCGGCCGCTCCCCGCGCGTCGACTGGTGTGCGGCTGATCTCGCGACCGGCGCGGGGCGCGCACTCGCGGTCGAGGCCGCGAGCCGTTGGGGTGGCAGTGGCATCAACGTGCTCGTCAACAACGCGGGTCTCGGCGAATTCGGCATGCTCGACGAGCTGGACGACGCAGCGATCGAGCGGCTGTTCGCGATCAACGCCATCGCTCCCATCCAGCTTACGCGGGCGCTGCTGCCGCAACTGCGCGCACAAGCGGCGGGAGCGATCCTCAACATCGGTTCCGTGTTCGGCAGCCTGGGCTATCCCGGGTTCACTGCTTACTCCGCCACCAAGTTTGCACTGCGCGGCTTTACCGAAGCATTGCGGCGCGAGCTGGCCGATTCGACGATCGGTGTGCACTATTTCGCGCCGCGCGCGACGAAGACCGGCATGAATGCCTCGGCCGTCGACCGCATGAATGCCGAATTGAAGGTTGCAATGGATCCGCCCGCACAAGTGGCGGCCGCCGCCTGTTCCATGCTCGAGGCCGGCAAGACCAGCGCCGTCTTCGGCTGGCCCGAAAAGCTGTTCGTCCGCATCAACGCGCTGCTGCCGGGAGTCGTCGATGGCTCGCTCCGCAAGCAGCTTCCTGTCATCCGCCGACACGCTGCAGCCGCACTCGCTGAGCGTGCCACGCAGTCCTGAGGAGAAACCATGAAGAACGTACGTTACGTCGCATTCGCCTGTGCGAGCCTGCTCGCCGGTCCGCTGTTCGCCGCGGCGCCGGCCAATCCTGCCTTCGACACGGAGCTGCTGTCGATCCAGCAGGCCTGGGCCAAGGTGAACTACGAGACGCCCGCGAGCGACGAGCGCACCAAGGCCTTCGACGCATTGGAGAAGCGCGCCGAGAATTTCACGCACCAGAACCCCGCGCGTCCCGAGGCGCTGATCTGGGAAGGCATCATCGAGAGCAGCTACGCCGGTGCGAAGGGCGGGCTCGGTGCGCTGTCGCTGTGCAAGGAAGCGCGGGGCAACCTCGAAGCCGCGCTCAAGCTCGATCCGACTGCGCTCGACGGTTCGGCCTACACGAGCCTCGGTGCGCTGTACTACAAGGTACCCGGGTTTCCGGTCGGCTTCGGTGACGACGAGAAGGCCGAGAAGTTGCTGCAGAAGGCGCTCAAGCTCAATCCGAACGGCATCGACGCGAATTACTTCTATGCGGAGTACCTGTTCGAGCAGGGCCGCTATCCTGAATCGCTGCAGTACCTCGACAAGGCAGCCAAGGCCGCGCCGCGGCCGGGACGCGAGGCGGCGGACAAGGGCCGTCGCGGCGAGATCGCCGCGCTGACGGCGAAGGTCAAGGCAAAGACGAGCTGAGCGGATCGGCGGCGTACTGCGCGCCCAGCCGGGCGAGCAGCGCGTCGAACTCGGCCGCCAGCGGCGCTTCGATTCGAAGTGCCGTTTTGCTGGCGGGCGGCGTGAATTCGAGCCGCGTGCACGCGAGCAGCAGGCGCTGGCTGCCGAACATCTCGCGAAACAGCCGGTTGTGCTTCCCCTTGCCATAGGTGGAGTCGCCGACGATCGGATGCGACTCGCTGGCGAGGTGGCGCCGCAACTGGTGCCGGCGCCCGGTGTGCGGGGTCAGTTCGACCAGCGCATAGCGCGATGTGGGATAGCGGTCCACGCACACCGGCAACTCGAACGTCGCGATGCGCCGGAATGCCGTTTGCGATTCCCGGGGTTCGGCGGACTGCGGTCCGCTGCGCTCGTCTTCGACCGCGGCGAGCGGTCGATCGATGGTGCCTGCTGCCACTGGCCAGCCGCGCACCAGCGCGACGTAGGTCTTGACGACGCTGCGCTGCGCAAAGATCGCGCCGTATTCCCGGGCCGTGTCCGGATCCAGCGCGAACGCCAGGACGCCGGACGTGCCCTTGTCGAGGCGATGGATCGTGTACACACGCTGACCGAGCTGGTCGCGCAGGATCTGCAGCGCAAACCGGGTTTCGTGCCGGTCGATCGGCGAGCGGTGCACCAGCAGTCCCGATGGCTTGTCGACCACGACCAGCCGTTCGTCCCGGTACAGGACCGGCAGTGTTTCAGCCGCGGCAGTCGATGCGGCCTGGTTCACCACGGGATGCGTTCGCCGTCCCACGCAAAGAACTGCCCCGTGTCGGCAGGTTGCAGGCGATCGATCACTTCCAGCAGTTGCGAGACGGCGCGTTCCACGCCGAACAGCTTGCCCTCGGGCACGTTGCCCTGGAAGGGGCGCGACAGGTCGGTGTCCGTCGTGCCGGGATGCAATGCCACGCAAATGACGTTGCGGCGACTGCGCGCCCACTCGACCGCGAGCGTGCGCGTGCACATGTTCTGGGCGGCCTTGGACGCGCGATACGCGTACCAACCCCCCAGACGGTTGTCCTCGATACTGCCCACGCGTGCCGACAGGCTCGCAAATACTGCCCGGTCCGCATGCGCGAGCGTGTGCTCGAAATTCCGCGCCAGCAGCAGCGGGCCGATCGCGTTGACTGCGAACGCGCGGGCCAGCGACTCCGGGCGCACGTCGGCCAACCGCTTCTCCGGCCGCATGCCGCGCGTGGCGTCGTGCAGGACCCCAGTGCAGTTGACGACGAGGTGCAGACGGGAGACCGTATGTGCGGTCGCCGCGGCGGCCGCGGCAATCGATGCCTCGTCCGTCACATCGAGGGGAAGGACGGTGACGCGGCCTGCGGCGCTGGCTGCCAACCCCGCCAGGTCGGCGGCATTGGCCGGCGATCGGCAGGTGGCAAGGACGTGGCCGACCCGGGATTCGGCCAGGCACTGCCGCACGAATTCGAGGCCGATGCCGCGGCTGGCACCCTGGATCAAGACGTTGCCTCCGGCTGCGAACGATTCGAACATGTCAGGGAGTCCTCGGGGGAGTGACGGACCATTCGCAGGAGCGCGAGGCCTGGATCAATGCCACGCGCCGGCGGCTGTTCTCGCTGCGTACCTGGAATGCCGAGACCGGATCGCGCTCAGGACAGCACGAACACCTTGACCAGGATGTCGCCGATGCCGACGAGTGCGGCGCCGGCGATCAGGCCCGCGCAGATCGGTTCCTGCGATTCGACCCAGATCTCGTGCGCGCGGGTGCCCGGGCTGGATTTGAGCTTGCGGGCCGCGTACCAGAACAGCGCCGCGCCGCAGAACATCATGAACGACGAATCGGGCGGCAGCACGACGCCGAGGCCGATCGCGAGCGGGGAGAGCGGAAACCGGTTGTTCGTTCGTATGCGCAGCACCTCCATCACGAGCGCCGCGAAGCCGGCGATCGCGATGGACCAGACGATCGATGTAGTGAGCAGGCCGCTGGCCTCGGGGCCGCCGAAGACCGCTGCGACCAGGTCGGACACACCCTTCCATTGCACCGCGCCGGGAAACGCGAATTTATCGCTGACCATCGTCTCGGCCACGGACTTGCCGGCGGCCGGGTCAAAGCTGGCGAGTCCGAACAGCACGAAGAACAGTGGCGTGGCCGCGAGTGCTCCCGCGACGATGCCGATGACATGACCGATCGCCTGCTGCCTCGGCTTGGCGCCGAGCATGTAGCCCGGCTTGATGTCCATCAGCAGGTTCGAGGCGTTGCTGGCCACTTCCGACGACATGACGGCAGTCATCAGGTTCGGCGCGGGTGTCCTCGCGTCGAGCGCACCGAAGGTGAACTGCGGAATCTTGGACAGTGACCCTGACGGCGTGATGCCGGTCAGCGCCGTGCTACTCGCGGCGATCAGCGCGAGCACGAGGATCATCGGCAGCGCGAGCGCGCCGAGCACCCAGTTCACGCCGAACCAGGCATGCAGCATCCAGACGCCGACCGCCCCGATCACTGGCACGCCGATCCACGAGATGACCAGCGGCAGTTCGATGTCGCGCAGCACGTCTTCCTTTGCGGCCGTGTCCTTGCTCCGCCGCAGGCTCCTGAATGCTTCGATGAAAATTTCCGGCTTCGCAAATAGCGCGACGAGCGACGCCACCACCATCATCGTGATGCCGTACCAGAGTGACCAGTTATTGAGGATATGCGCACGCCCGAAGATCGCCGTGCCTGCTTCGATCGAACCTGCGCGCGGCTGGATTTGCCCCGCCGAGATCATGATCGGCGCAACGACGACAAAATTGAGCAGCGCGCCGAGCAGCAGGCTCGCCGCCACGCGGATACCCATCAGGCCGCCGGCACCGATCATCGCGAAATCGAGCGAGGGAGTGAGTGCAAGCTGGCGGATGTCCACGCCGGCCAGCTTCGGCAACGGGGCGATGCCGCGCTCGACCAGCGCGTAGTACCAGCCATCGAGCTTGACCGGCAGGTGCCAGGAGGCGGCCAGGCCGAGCCACCGCTCCTGGATCAGCTTCATGTAGCTTTCGCCGGCGATGAAGCTCGTGAAGCCGGCGATTGCTGCTGCGACGGCCAGTGCCTTGGCACGGAGCATGCCCCGTGTGGCCTCGGCGCCGTGATACAGGGCATCCAGGACGACGCCGCAGGCTCGTCCCTCAGGGAAGGGATGCTGTTCGTCGTTGATGAAGCGGCGCTTCATCGGGAACGCCACCAGCACGCCGAGGCACGACAGCAGGATGTTGAACACCAGGATCTGCCACACCGGCAGGACCTGGTTGGTCGCCCACATATAGGCCGCCAGGCCCGAAGTCAGCGGCATCGTCATGTAGCCGGCCGCCGTCGCGATCGACTGCACGCAGTTGTTTTCGAGGATCGTCATGTCGCGCGCGCCGAACTGCGCGAACGCGCGGTAGAGCGCAAACGCGAGGATGACCGAGGTCAGGCCGACACCGAGCGTCCAGCCCGTCTTGGCGCCAACGTACAGATTGGTGGCGCTCAGGACTCCGCCGAGCAGGAATCCGGTGCTGGCCGACCGCAGCGTGAGCTGTGCCGTGTCGCCGCGATAGACGTTGGTGAACCACCAGCGGTCTTTCTGTTCGAGGGTCCAGGTGCGGACCTGTTCTGCGGTCAGTTGCTGCACGGCCATCGTCGGGTTGCCACGGTCGCAGGTGGGCCGCGGAGCATACCTGACCTCGGCATTCAGGCCCCCAGCGTCAGGGCGGCCCACCATGCGGCAGCAATGCCGGCCAGCGCGCCAAGCCCCGCCAACCATTGTGTGCGTGGCCGGGGTATCTGCAGCAGGCGACCGAGCCACCAGCCGGTAGCCGAGCCCGTGATGAAGCCGGTGAGGTGCGCGAGCACGTCGGTGTTCTCGCCGCCCACGCCGGTGAAGCCGAGCAGGAACACGCCCGCGATCAACGGCGCCCAGCGGTACGCCCAGCGTTCGCCGGAATCCGCCCGGCGTCGCCACGCGTAGGCCGCGAGCAGGCCGAGCAGGGCGAAGACCATGGTCGAGGCGCCGGCAGACACGTGGCTGGCCGGTTGCACCGAGGCATTCAGTGCATTGGCGAGGGTGGCAGCAGCGACAGCGCCGCCGAAGGCGACGCCCGGGCCGAGCAGTTGCGCAGCAAGCCAGCCGAAGAAAGCGCCGAATCCCAGGTTGCTGAGGAGGTGCGCGACGTCGAAGTGCAGCGTCAGCGCCGTCACCGTCCGCCAGAATTCACCACCACGCACGACGGCCGTGTCGAGCACGCCGGCGGCGAGCCAATTCGTGGCGAAGGTCCGGTGACCGGCGAGCCAGGCGACCAGCACCATGACGAGCACGTACACGACCGGCCCGATCCAGGCGCGTGGATGCATCTGTTCCGGCCGCGCAAGCACGCGCCGCTTCGGTGGATTCTCGCGCTCGTAACCGCGCAGGTGGTTGATTGCCGCAGCCGCGGAGGGCGCGAGCACGACGAGACTCCAGAGCTCGCCGTTGGGCACCACCTGCGAACCGATGCCGACCGCGTGCAACATGAACGCGCGCTCTTCGCACGCCGGCCGCCAGTGCGAGCGATAGACCTCGACCGGCAGCTCCGGTAGCAACATCGACGGCGGCGGGCTGCTCACGGCCGGGGCGAGCCGTGGTCAGGGCCGCAGGGCGCGGTAAAGGAAGGGCAGGCTCACGTCCATGCGGTAGTCGATGTCCGAGTGGGTGTCGTCGAATTCCTCGTAGTGGTGCGCGACGCGCGCCTTTTCAAGGGCCCGCGACAACTGCCTGGAGCCGTAATGGATCTGGTACTGGTCGCGCCAGCCGCAGTCCACGTAGATTCCCTTCAGTCGCCGCAGGTTGTCGGCGTACCGGGTCACGAGGCGGACCGGGTCATGCTGCAGCCAGCGCTGCCAGCGCTGCGGCAGCAGTTCACCGGTTTCCAGGTGAAACGGCAGCCGGAACCCGTTGGGCGCCGCCGGGTCCGGATCGTAGGTCGCCGCCATGCACACATTCATCAGGGCGTGCCCTTCGCCCATCGTCTGCTTGTGCTTCTTCCACATCGCGTCGAGGAACCGCCGCACCCGGCCGTCGTCGAGGCCCTGCGCCATCATGCGATCCTCGGCCGAGCCGACGCGGTTCGCGTAGCGACCTTCCTTGCGCGGCGGGCGGCGGAAGCGGCCGAGCTCGTTCAGCGTGTTGGGCCAGTCGGCACGGTAGATGAAATCGAAATAGGCATCGCCCGAGTGGTTGGCGATGGCGCCCCAGTGCGACGCGTACTTCATGCCGTGGATCATCGCGCCGTAGCCGCCAGACGACTTGCCGAAGCAGCCGCGGTGATCGCGCGAGGCCAGCGTGCGAAACTCCTTGTCGACGAGCGGGATGACTTCGTCGAGCAGGAAATCGGCATAGTTGCCGATGGCCGACGAGTTCACGTACTGGTTGCCGCCAAGCGACGTGAAGCAATCCGGAAACACGATGATCGCGGGGCCCATCCGCTTCTCGTGCACGAGCCGTGCCGCGCGCTCGGCCACGTTCTCGCTGAACGGCTTCCAGTTGAGGTGCGCAATGCCGGTGCCCGTGAAGCCGACGAGGTCGTACAGCACGGGGAACCGCTGGCCGCGACCGTGCGTGGCGCCGCTGTCGTATTCGTGCGGCAGCCACACGCCGAGCGTGCGCTCGGCGGAATCGCCGAGCGGGTTGTCCGCCAGGATCTTCGAGCGGTGTTCCAGCATCACGACGGTGCCGCTGGTCCGCGACGGACGTTTCCTGGCCATGCCGAGCTCCTGCAAGAGTCGAAGTAGGGGCAGCAGTTTCGCGTATTCGCTAGGATCGTGCGATGGCGCCCGCTGAGGCGCGATCCGGGCAATATCCATGCGCACTTCGACCTGCTGGTTCGTCGGCTCCCTGCTGTTGGTGTCATCGGTCGCCTTGGTGGCGGGCGAGCTTCCCGCCGAGCGTTTCGGGCCGGGCGACCTGGCGCGACTGGCGGAGGTGGGCGAACCCGCGTTTGCACCCGATGGCGGGTCCATCGTCTACACCGTCACCGTCACCAACGCGGCTGAGGACAAGCAGCAGTCGGACCTCTGGCGTGTCGGCTACGACGGCGGCGAGCGCACGCAGCTCACGAATACCCCGAAAAGCGACGAATGGGCGCCGGCGTGGTCACCCGACGGGCGCTGGCTCGCGTTTCTTTCGGACCGTGGCGACGACGATGCGCCGACGCAGGTCTGGGCCCTGCCGTCCGGGGGCGGCGAGGCCCGCGTGCTGACGAACCTGCCGGGCGGCGTCGACGACTTCCAATGGTCACCGGACAGCCGGCGGCTCGCGCTGGCTGCGGCGGATCCCGAACGTCCGGCGGGCACGCCGAAACCAAAGAATCCGCCCCCGATCGTGACCGACCGCTTTCACTTCAAGCAGGATATCGACGGCTACCTCGGTGCGCGCCGCTCGCACCTGTACCTGTACGACGTAGCGAGCGGGCAGACGACGCAGCTCACGTCGGGAGCGCATGACGAGGCGGATCCCTCGTGGTCGCCGGACGGGCGCCAGATCGTCTACGTCACCCGTCGTGGCGAGGATCCGGATCGGCATTCGAAGGTGTCGCTGTTCCTGATCGAGGCGCGTGCCGGAGCGACCGGGAAGCCGCTCACGCAGCTCGATGGTGCTGACAGCGATGCGCTCTACGGACTGCGCCCGCAGTGGTCGCCGGACGGACGCCGCATCGCGTTCCTGCAGGGCGGCGCAGCGAAGTGGATCTATTACGCTCCGATGCAGCTCGCAATCATCGACGCGAACACCGGCGCGGTGACGGTGCCCGCGGCCATCGATCGCTGGTTTTCGTCGCCGCGCTGGGCGCCCGACGGCAAGTCGGTGCTGGCGCTGATCGAGCAAAGCCGGGTGACCCACCTGTCGCGGATCGATGTCGCATCGGGCAAGGTCACCCCGCTGACGTCCGGCGCGCGCACGGACGCCGGGTTCGCCGTTTCCACGCAAGGCCGCGTGGTCGTGCTCGGAGGCGACGACGTGACGCCGAATGAGCTTGCCGTGCTGGAGAAGGGCAAGCTGCGTCCGCTCGGCTCGCACAATTCGTGGCTCGCGCAGAAGCAGCTGGTGCGCTACGAGGACATCACGTTCAGGAGCAAGGACGGCACGTCGATCGACGGCTTCGTCGTGAAGCCGGCGGACTACGTACCCGGACGGCGCTACCCGACGATACTCCGCATCCACGGTGGACCGGTGTACCAGTTCGCCCACGAGTTCATGCCCGACTGGCAGGCGTATGCCGCGCGCGGCTTCGTCGTCGTCGCGGCCAATCCGCGCGGCAGTTCGGGCCGCGGCTTCGATTTCTCGCGCGCGATCTATGCGGACTGGGGCAACAAGGACGTGCAGGACGTGCTGGCCGCGGTCGATCACGTCGTCGCGGCGGGCATCGCGGACCCGGATCGGCTCGGTGTCGGCGGGCGCAGCTACGGTGGCATTCTCACCAACTACGTGATCGCGAGCGACACGCGCTTCAAGGCGGCGGTCAGCGGCGCGGGCGCCTCGAACTGGGCGGCGCTCTACGGTCATGACATGTACACACGCGAGTACGAACTGGAGCTAGGCACGCCGTGGGCGAACCGCGACGTGTGGGATCGCGTCAGCTATCCGTTCCTGCACCCGGAGCGCATCAAGACGCCGACGCTGTTCTATTGCGCCGAGAAAGACTTCAACGTGCCGTGCAACGGCAGCGAGCAGATGTACCAGGCGCTGCGCTCGCTCGGCGTCCCGACGCAGCTGGTCGTGTATCCGGGCGAGAACCACGCGCTGGAGGTGCCGAGCTATCTGCAGGATCGGCTCGAGCGCCTGCTCGACTGGAACGTGCAGCACCTGCTGCCGGAGAGGGGTGGCGAATGATGGGCAAGGTCTTCCGCCTGAATGCCGTGCGACTGATCCTGGTTGCGCTGGCGCTGGCGCTGGCGCCCGTCCTGGGCGCGGGGGCTGCGACGCACAAGCCTAAGGTCAAGCCAACGCCGGTCTCGGACATCCAGGTTCGCCACGAGAAGCTCAGGGCAGTCGCGGACGACTACTGGGAATTCTTCCTGCACGAGAACCCCGAGTACGCGACGATGCTCGGCGAGTACAAGTACAACGACCGGCTGACCGATTACTCACTGGCGCACGTCGGGGATGTGCGCGCGCAGACCGCCGCCTTGTTCCAGCGTGCCAGGAGCATCGACACGACGGGCCTGGCGGACGCGGACCGCCTCGATCAGTTGCTGCTCGTGCGAGCGCTGACCGACCGGCTCGAATCGATCCGTCTCAAGAACCACGAGATGCCGATCGAGCAGATGAGCGGCGTGCACCTCGCGTTGCCGCAGATCGCGAGCTACGCGCCTTTCGACAGCGTCCAGCACTATCGCGACTACATCGCCCGTCTCAATGCCATTCCGGCTGCGATCGACCAGGTCATCGAGCGCTCGCGCGCGGGCCTGCATGACGGGCTGATGCAGCCGCGGTACCTGCTCGAGAAGACCGTCGTGCAGAGCGCAACCCTGGCCGACGCGGCGGGCGAATCCAGTCCGTTCGCCGCGCCGTTGGCGAACCTGCCGGCATCGTTTTCCGCGGCCGACCGTGAGCAGATCCGCGACGACATGATTGCCGCCGTCGATGGCAAGGTCCGTCCCGCGTATGCGCGGCTGAAGACGTTCCTGGCCGAGGAGTACGCACCCAAGGGACGCGAGCAGTTCGGGGTGTGGTCCTTGCCGGACGGCGACGCGCGTTACCGCTACGCGATCCATGCGCAGACCACGACGAACCTGACCAGCGACCAGATTCACGAGATCGGTCTCGCGCAGGTGGCGGACCTGGAGAACCAGATCGCGGCGCTGGCAAAGTCCGCGGGCTTCGCCGATCGCAAGAGCTTCGAGCAGGCCGTGTTCGCCGATCCGAAGATGCGTGGCACTTCACGCCAGCAGGTCCTGGACCGTTTCACGCACTTCATCGGGCAGATGGAGCCGAAGCTGCCGCAGCTGTTCGGGCTGCTGCCCAGGAGTGAGCTCCTCGTGACCAGCGTCCCGGCATACATGGAGAAGGAGAGCTCGACGCAGTACATCCCCGGCACGCCCGACGGCTCACGGCCCGGCCAGGTCTGGGTGGTCACCTACGACTACGCCACGCGCGACATGCTCGACGACGAGGCGACGGCGTATCACGAAGGCGTGCCCGGTCATCACATGCAGATCTCGATCGCGCAGGAGCTGCCGGGGCTGCACCCGTTTCATCGCGCGATAGCGGGCGACTACAACGCCTACGTCGAAGGCTGGGCCCTCTATTCCGAGCGGCTCGGCAAGGAGGTCGGCTTCTACCAGGATCCCGCGAGCGACCTTGGACGGCTGCGCAGCGAGCTCTATCGCGCGTTGCGGCTGGTCGTCGACACGGGAGTCCACGGCAAGCGCTGGTCGCGCCAGCAGATGGTCGATTACTGGAACCAGCACCTGCCGCCGGCGTCCGACGCTGAAATGGACCGCTACATTGCGTGGCCCGGCCAGGCGCTGGGTTACACGCTGGGGCAGCTGAAAATCCTGGAACTGCGCAAGCGTGCGCAGGCGGAACTCGGCCCCAGGTTCGACATCCGTGCCTTCCACGACGAGATCTTGAACGCCGGTGCGTTGCCGCTCGACGTGCTGGAGTCCCGGATCAACGCCTGGATTGCCAGGACGAAGAGCAAGTAGCGGGCGACGGCTTGCACAGAGTTTCCCGGACTTGACTCTGGACCATGGTCCAGACTTTAGACTTGCCGCAACAGGAGGCAAGTCATGTCCAACCTTGGAATCGGGCAGCTGGCGAAGCGAGCCGGCGTCGCCATCGACACGGTGCGCTACTACGAGCGCAACGACCTGCTGAGTCCTGCAGGTCGCCTGGCCTCGGGCTACCGCCGTTACGGCGAGGCGGAACTGAAGCGGCTGCGGTTCATCCGCCGCGCCAAGGCGCTCGGGTTCACGCTCGAAGACATTCGCGGTCTCCTGTCGCTCAGCGACGAGCGCAGCGTCGCCAGGATCAAGAAGGCTGCCGAAGCTAAGCTCGCCGACGTCGATCGCCGCATCGAAGAACTCGAACGCATTCGAGACGGCCTGCGAACACTCGTCAAGGCCTGCCCGGGTCACGGCCGCGCCGAGGCTTGCCCGATCCTCAACGCGTTGAATGCGGAGGAAGCATAATGAATGCATCGCACGACCACGGCGGGCATCGCTGCTGCCACGCTGCCCATGGCGCCGTCCCGGACGGTTCGGCATCCGCGCCATCGAGGTTGATCGATCCCGTCTGTGGCATGACCGTCAAGCCGGATTCGCCGCACCGGGCGAGCCATGGTGGCACCGAGTATCGATTCTGTTCGGCAGGCTGTCGTACGAAATTCGTCGCTGACCCTGCGATGTACCTGGCCGCGGCGGCTGCCGAGCCCGTGAGCGTGACGGCGGGGACGCAGTACACGTGCCCCATGCACCCAGAGATTCTTCGAGACGGTCCGGGGACCTGTCCGCTCTGCGGCATGGCGCTAGAGCCCGTGATGCCCAGCCTTGAGGATGAGGAGAACCCAGAGCTTACGGATTTCCGCCGCCGCTTCTGGTGGACGCTGCCGCTGTCGTTCCTCGTGTTCGGGCTGGCAATGTTCGGCCATCGCACGACGCTGATTGCGGCCGCCGCCCGGACCTGGCTCGAACTGGTGCTGACCGCGCCCGTCGTCCTGTGGGCCGCCTGGCCGTTCTTCCAGCGGTGGGCGCAGTCCATCGCCAATCGCAGCCCGAACATGTGGACCCTGATCGGCACCGGTGTCGGCGCCGCATTCGGCTACAGCGTCGTTGCAACGTTGGCGCCGGACCTCTTCCCGGATTCGTTCCGTGAGCACGGGCGCGTGGCTGTGTATTTCGAGGCGGCTGCGATCATCGTGTCGCTGACGCTGCTCGGCCAGATCCTGGAACTGACGGCACGTTCGAGTACTTCGGCGGCGCTCAAGGCACTGCTTGGCCTTGCGCCGAAAACGGCACGCCGGATCGGCGCTGAGGGCAAAGAAGACGACATCCCGCTGACACACGTGCACGTGGGCGATCGCCTGCGCGTGCGGCCCGGCGAGAAGGTGCCGGTGGACGGCGAGGTCCTCGAGGGTCGATCCAGCGTCGACGAATCGATGTTGACGGGCGAGCCCATGCCCGTCGAAAAGAAGGCTGGCGACAAGGTGGTCGGCGCGACGATGAACGGCACGGGCGCATTCATCATGCGAGCCGAGAAGGTTGGCTCTGCAACCGTGCTTGCGCAGATCGTGCAACTCGTCTCCCAGGCCCAGCGCTCGCGCGCACCCATGCAGCGTCTCGCCGACAAAGTGAGCTTCTGGTTCGTATTGACGGTGCTCGCGATCGCCGTCGTCACGTTCTTCGTCTGGGGGCTGTTCGGTCCCGAACCGTCGTGGACGTTTGCCGTCGTCAACGCCGTGGCCGTGCTCATCATTGCCTGCCCCTGTGCGCTCGGCCTCGCCACCCCGATGTCGATCATGGTTGCGAGCGGCCGCGCCGCACAGGCCGGTGTCCTGTTCCGCAACGCCGAAGCGATCGAACGACTGCGCACGATCGACACGTTGATCGTCGACAAGACCGGCACGTTGACGCAAGGCAAGCCCGCCTTTCGCGAAGCGATCGGCGACGACGGGCACTCGCCCGACGAGGTGCTGCGACTGGCCGCGAGCCTCGATCAGGGCAGCGAGCACCCGCTTGCCGACGCCATCGTCACGGAAGCTCGGCATCGCGGCCTGAAGCTATCGGCCGCAGCCGACTTTGATTCGGTAACCGGACTCGGGGTGCGTGGCCACGTCGAAGGTCGCGCCGTCGCGATCGGGTCGAAGTCGCTGATGACGGCAGCGGGTGCCGACGTTGGCCGGTTGGCCGACGCGGCAGAGCGCCTGCGCAATGAAGGCGCCACGGCGATGTTCGTTGCGCTCGACGGCCACGCGATCGGCATGATCGCGGTGGCTGATCCAATCAAGGACACGAGTCGCCGGGCAATCCAGGCGTTGCAGGCCATGGGTGTGCGCGTGGTGATGGCGACCGGGGATGGCTTGTCGACCGCCCAGGCGGTGGCCCGCGAACTCGCCATCGACGAAGTGCACGGCGATGTCCGCCCGGAGGACAAGGCCAGGCTGGTTGGTAGCCTCAAGGCGGCGGGACGACGCGTCGCGATGGCCGGCGATGGCATCAACGACGCACCGGCGCTTGCGGCGGCGGATGTCGGCATCGCCATGGGCACGGGCACCGACGTCGCGATGTCGAGCGCCCAGGTCACGCTCGTGAAGGGTGACCTGCGAGGCATCTTGCGTGCACGCGAGGTTTCCGAAGCCGCAGTGGCCAACATGCGTCAGAACCTCGGTTTCGCGTTCCTCTACAACGCGCTCGGTGTGCCGGTGGCGGCGGGCGTGCTGTATCCCGTGTTCGGCCTCCTGCTCAGCCCGATGCTGGCGGCGCTCGCGATGAGCCTGTCATCGGTGTCGGTGGTCGCCAACGCGCTGCGGTTGCGCGGTGCTCCGCTTCGCCGCGAATAACGGCGGCCGAAGCAGACGAAGCGGGCATAAAAGCGGAACCAACGGTCGATGGCGCAGTCAGAACAGAGTGCTTCAGTCCCACGCAACTACGGGAACCTAACGACTTGTCTCCGCAATTAGAACGAGTACGGTTGCGATCATGACTCGCCGGTCATCGTCGCCGTACTTTGCGTCGCTGCTGCTGGTTCTCCAGCTGCTGATGGCGCCTTTCGCGCACGCGGAAGCGAATCCCTCCGGTGACGCGGATTGTGCGGGCATGCGCCAGGATGGCGCGACGAGCATGGTCGCAGGCGACTGCGCACACATGACGGCCGATAGGGACGGTGGCTGCCAACCGGACTCACAAACTTGCCACAGTCACGCAGCGTGTTCTTGCCCATGCGCACACACGCCGGCACTCGGAACCGTGCGGGTCCTCCTGCTTGAACCGACTCCGCCCGTCGCGGTGGAGTACGTGCTGGTGACGCCAGCCTTCGATACGCCCCTTTTCAAACTCCTGCGACCGCCGAAGTAAGTCCGCGTTCCCCCGCGTTCCTGCATGGGTCGATCCAGTGATCGCCCGATTCGTCAGTCATTCTTTTTGGAGTTTGCTCACATGCGTTTCAATTCAATGTTCGCGGCGAGCATCGTCGCGGCCGGCCTCGTTTTCTCCGTTGCCACCCCGGTCTCCGTCGCGCAGGCGGCGGACGTCACCGAGGCGCAGATCGCTGCGGCACGTACGCCTGCCGATCACGAAGCCATTGCAGCTAAGTACGACGCTGAGGCGAAGGCGGCCGACGAGATGGCGGCCAACCATGAGTCCATGGCAAAAGCCTATAAGGCTGCGGGAGCCAAAGGCACGCAGTCGATGGTCTCGCACTGCAATCGCCTGGTGACCCAGTACCGCGCAGCTGCGCAGGAGTACCGGGCGCTTGCGACCGAACACCGCGCGATGGCCACGGCGGCCGTCAAGTAACGGAGATTTGACATGAACACGATGAATGCGCGGCAACCGCGCCTGACGATCGGCCTTTCGGCCGTGGCCGTTGCGGTGTCATTGCTGGTGGGCTGCGGCGGTGGTGGCAGCGCCAGCAGCGACGGCGGCCCGACTGCCGTGACCACGGGAACACTGAGCGGCACGGCAACGAAAGGTCCCGTGAGCGGTGCGGAGGTCAAGGCCTTCGCCATCAGCAATGGCGCCAGGGGCAGCCAGCTCGGCAGCGCGATGACCGACGCGAGCGGCAACTTCACGATGACGATGGGCGCTTACACCGGCCCCGTCATGTTGCAGGTTCGCGGCGGCTCGTACCTGGACGAGGCGACCGGCGTCCGCATGAACATGCTCGACGCCGACGAGCTGACGTGTGTCGTTCCAGCGGTCACAGTCACCGCTGGGTCAACGACGGCTGGCGTCCAGGTCACGCCGTTGACCTCGATGGCACAGGCGTGGACGGAACACATGGCGGGTGGCATGACCACGGCCAATGCCACGATGGCCAATTCGCGCATCGGCGCAGCGTACGTGGGTCCGGGCGCCGACATCGTCATGATGCGCCCGATCGATCCCACCGTGGCCGGGTCAGCCAACGGCGCGAGCATCGAAGCCAAGAACTACGGCATGATGCTGGCAGCGATGTCGCAGGCGGCCCACGACCTGGGGATGACGACTTCGTCGTCGGCGATGGTCACGGCGATACTTGACGATGCCTCGGACGGAATCATGGACGGCAGGATGGCTGGCACCGCCATCAACATGAACGGCATGGGCGGGATGATGGGCGGCGGCAGCATGATGTCGACCCTCGGCACCAGTCAGCTGGCTACGTCGATGGCCACTTTCATCAACAACATGACCCTGAATCGGTCCGGCGTGACGACCGTCGCGGAGATGCAGTCGCTCATGAACCAGATGATGCAGCTGGCGGCGTCGGGCGGACGTCTCTGAGGCAGGCTCTAAATGGTCAGCGCAGGCGGTACGCTCGCGCTGACCAACGGCGAGAGCCGCCGGTGCTAGCCCCGCAACAACACGCGCGCTGCGTTGCGACCCGGCGTGCCGCTGATTCCGCCACCGCCGTGCAGGCCCGACCCGCAGAGATGCAGGCCGTCGATCGGCGTGCGGTGATTCGACCAGCCCGGCAGCGGCCGCATGAAGAAGATCTGGTCCAGGATCAGCTGGCCGTGATTGAGGTCGCCTTCCGTCAGGCCCCAGGACTGTTCCAGATCGACCGGCGTGACGGACTGCACCGCCTGCACCGAGCCCGTGAATGACGGGAAGTGCAGCGCGAGTGTGCCGAGCGCGCGCTGCTCGAGTTCGGGCCGCATCGAATTCCAGTCACCGTCGCGCAGCGTGTAGGGCGCGAACTGGAAGTGGACCGCTACGTCGGTGCCCGACGTCGTCACTTCCAGGTAAGGCTGCTGCGACATCTCGCCGTACTTCGTCGAGTCGTACGCGCGCTCCAGGTACTTGAGCGTCGGCGCGATGGCGACCGTGCCTGCGGGCAGGCCGTGGCGTCCGTCCGTCTGCACGAACAGCTTCGCCACCGAGCCGCGCATGCGGATCGACTGCGTCTGCCACACGAATTCAGGCGGCAGTTCCGGGGCGCCAACCAGGCCGAGCAGCGTGCGGCGCGGATCGGCCGACGATACGACGGTCGCTGCCCTGATCTCCTCGCCCGAGGCGAGACGCACGCCGAGCACGCGCTGGTGCTCGACGAGGATCTGCGCTACGTCGGCGCCCGTGCGGACTTCGCCGCCATTCGCGCGCACGGCCTTGAGCAACGCGTCGGTCAGCGCTTGCGGTCCGCCCGTCACCGGGCGATGCGCCAGGCCGCCGCGGTTCAGCCAGTTGTGGATCAGCGTGAAACCCGTGCCAGCGGACATCGAGCCCAGGGTCACGCCGTGGATGGCGACGGCGGCGAGTGCCGCATTGAGCGATTCGGACTCGAACCACTCCTCGGTGAATTCGACGGCCGACATCGACAGGCTGCGCATCACGCGGAACATGTCCTTGCCGCCCATGCGTCGCAGCTTCAGTGCGAGCGACGCGAGCGGCAGCCCGTCCGAGCGCAGTTCGACCTTCGGCAGGCGCGGCATCGCCGTCGAATACGCTGCGTCCAGGAACGCGGACGCCCGGTTCATGAACGCGACGAACTCCGGCCAGCGTGCGGCATCGCGCTGCGACAAACGACGGATGGCTTCGATGGTCGCCGTGTCGGTGCCATTTGAAACCAGTCGCAGCGAGCCGCCATCCGGCAGCGCCGAGACGTAGGCCGCATCGACGGTGCTCGTCGTCAGGCCGTGCCGGGCGAGGTCGAGTTCTTTCACGATCGCGGGTCGCAGCTGGCCCCCCGGATGCAGGCCCGGCACGACGGCGCCCGACGCGAGCGTGGCGCCCGCGAGCTGGCCCCCCGCCGTTGCGCGTTGTTCGAGCACGACAACTTTCTTGCCGGCCTTGGCGAGGTAGGCAGCCGCGACCAGGCCGTTGTGGCCCGCGCCGACGATCAGGATGTCGGGATTCGTCATCGTGCTACTGCCAGTCCTTGAGGATCTCGGTGGCGGCCATCTTGCCGGCCGCGCCCATCACGCCACCGCCCGGATGCGCGCCTGCGGCGCCAAAGTAGTAGCCCGCCAGCGGCGTACGGAAATCGGCCCATTGCGGGGCAGGGCGCATGAAGAACAGCTGATGCAGCAGCAGTTCGCCGTGGAAGATGTTGCCGCCGGTGATGCCGGCGATGCGCTCGATGTCCTGCGGCGTGATCACCTGCTTGCCGACGATCACCTTGCGAATGTTCGGGGCGTACTTCTCGATCGTCGCAATGACCGTCTCGCCGAAAGCCTGCTTTTTCGCGTCGTCCCAGCCACCTTCGACGTCGTACGGGGCGTACTGGACGAAGCACGACATCACGTGGTGTCCCGGCGGCGCCATGTCGCGGTCGATCATCGACGGGATGATGATGTCCATGTACGGCTGGCGCGAGAAGTTGCCGTACTTGGCGTCGTCGTAGGCGCGCTCGACGTATTCGATGCTCGGGCTGATCGAAATCGCGCCACGGTGCAGCGGGCCTTCGCCCGGCAGGCAGGTGAAGTCCGGCAGGCCGGAGAGCGCGATATTGACCTTGCCGGACGAGCCGCGGACGCGGAAGTTGCGGATCGCCTGCACGAACTCGTCCGGGAAGTGCTGCTGGTCGACGAATTGCAGGAAACTGCGCTTCGGATCGGCGGCAGACATCACGATCCTGGCCGTGAGCTCGTCACCGTTCGCGAGCGCGACGCCCGCAGCGCGGCCGCCACGGACGATTACCTTGTCCACGGCCGCATTGGTGCGGATCTCGACGCCGAGTGCGCGCGCGGAGGACGCGATTGCCGCAGTCACGCCGCCGGTGCCGTTCTTGGCGAAACCCCACGCACGGAAGGCGCCGTCGATTTCACCCATGTAATGGTGCAGCAGCACGTAGGCCGTGCCTGGAGAACGAGGGCCGAGGTAGGTGCCGATGATGCCGCTCGCCGCCTTGGTGCCCTTGAGCGGGTCGAGTTCGAACCATTCCTCGAGCAGGTCGGCAGACGACTGGGTCACGAGCTTCGCGATGCGATAGAGCTCGTGCTCGCTCAGGCTGCGGGCGTACTGGCCGAGCTTGAGCAGGCCCTTCATGTCGCGCCAGCTGAGCGACGACGGATCCGGAGGCACCAGGCCGATGATCGGCTTGATCGCCTTCGCGGCGCGTGCCATCACGCGCGAATATTCGTCGTAGGCTTCGGCGTCCTTGGGCGAATGACGGTAAATCTCCCGTCGGGTCAGGTCGTGATCGTCCCAGCCCGCGAGGTAATCGCCGTTGTCGAGCGGCGTGACCGTGCTCGGCAGCGGCAGGATCTTGAGCCCGTGCCGCGGCAGTTCGAGATCGCGGATGATTTCGGGCCGCAGCAGGCTCACCACGTAGGAGAACTCGCTGAAGCGGTAGCCCGGGAAGATCTCTTCGGTGACGGCAGCGCCACCGACGATCTCGCGCCGCTCGAGCACGACGACTTTCTTGCCGGCGCGCGCGAGGTACGCGGCCGCGATCATGCCGTTGTGGCCGGCGCCAATGACGATAGCGTCGTAAGTATTGCTGGCCACGATTACTTCTTCTTCCACTCGGGGTCGTAGAACGGCAGCGCGACGACCTTCGCGGGCGACTTGCGGCGGTGATGTTCCACGGTGACTTCGATCTCGACCTGCGTACCCGGCTCGTAGAATGGCCGCTGCAGGTGCACCAGCGCGATGTACTTCTTCAGCACCGGCGACCAGGTGCTGGTCGAGGCGTAGCCAACCTGCCGCGGGCCGGTGTAGACGGGAATGCTGCCGCGCACGGCCGCAGCCGGAATCTGCGGCGGCATGCCGACCGCGGCGTATTCGCGCTCGAGGCCTTCCCAGTCGATCTCGAGGCCGACCATCTTCCACGACGAGCCTTCGCGGTGCTCGCGTTCGAGCGCGCGACGGCCGACGAAGTAACCACGCTTGTCGAGGTTCACGGTCCAGCCGAGGCCCATCTCATAGGGCGAAGAGCGCTGGCCGGGGATCCAGGCGTGGCTCGCGGGCGTGTAATCGACGTCGAGCATGAACAGGCCCGCCTCGACGCGCGCCATGTCCATCGCGAGGATGCCGGTGGGCGTGATGCCGTAATCGTGGCCAGCCGCCATCAGTGCGTCCCAGACACCCAACGCGTCTGCCGCGTCCATCCAGATTTCGTAACCGAGATCGCCCGTGTAACCCGTGCGTGAGACCGAGACCGCCTTGCCGGCGATGCGGTTGAACGCCATGCGGAAATACCTGAGCGGGTCGACCGGCTGCTCGCACGCGAGGTTCAGGATCGTGCGCGACTTCGGCCCCTGCAGGCTGAGCGCCGCCATCTGCTCGGTCAGTTCGGTGATCTGCACCTGCATGCCGACCGCGTTCATCGACAGCCAGCGGTACTGCGGCTCGGCGGCGGTCAGGCGGAAGCCCTGCTCGCCGATGCGGGTCACGGTGCCGTCGTCGAGCAGTTTGCCTTCGTCGTCGCACCAGCCCGTGTAGTACACCTGCCCGACCTGCATCTTGTGGATGTCGCGAGGTGTCACGCGGTGCAGCAGGCGGGCAGCATCGCGACCCGTGATTTCGTATTTGACCAGCGGCGAGATGTCGATCAGCGCCGCATGGTTGCGGATCGCCCAGTACTCGCGTTCGAGGCCGAGATCGTAGGAGCCGACGGCGATGCAGCCGCCCCAGCGTCGCCAGTTGTGCGGCAGGCACAGCGCGGACGTGCGAGCGTGGAACGGCGTCCGGCGCAGCTGGTACAGCGGATGGTGAACGGTGGAAAGTTCAGGCACGAGACGCTCCCGGCGCTCTCTGTTCCTGGCGCAGGGGTTCCGGCGCCGACCCGGTCACTGCCGGAGCGAATCCGGGCCGGGCGCGACAATATGCCGCACTGGCTCCATTCGAGCCAGTCTTGCGCCCGGCGCGGGTTTAGTGGCTGCGGCGGACGCTGGCCCGGCTGGGCCAGCCGGGTATCAGCGGCGGTCGCGGATGTCGATGAAGGTCAGGAACTCATTGCGGGTCCGGGCGTCGGACCGGAACGAGCCCAGCATCTTCGAGGTGATCATCGATACGCCGCGCTTGTGAATACCGCGCGTCGTCATGCATTCGTGCGCGGCCTCGATGACCACGCCGACGCCGTGGGGTTGCAGGACGTCGTTGATGCAGTTGGCGATTTCGGCCGTCATCTTTTCCTGGACCTGGAAACGGCGGGCAAAGGCGTCCACGACACGGGCCAGCTTGCTGATGCCCACCACTTTGCCCGTGGGCAGGTAACCCACGTGGGCCCGGCCGATGATCGGCGCCATGTGGTGCTCGCAGTGCGATTCGAACTCGATGTCGCGCAGGACGACCATCTCGTCATAGCCCGCGGTTTCCTCGAACGTGCGGTGCAGGTAGTCGCGGGGATCGATCGCGTACCCGGAGAACCAGTCGGTGTAGGCATCGACCACGCGCTTGGGCGTATCGAGCAGGCCTTCGCGGGCAGGGTCTTCCCCGGCCCAGCGCAGCAGCGTACGGATGGCATCCTCGGCGTCGCCGCGGCTGACCTTGTTGCGCTCCATGAGCGGAGCCGCGTCCTTTACGAGGGTATCCATGATGGATAGCTTTCGGCGGTTCCTGGATTTCGGATGCACGGCCATGGTGACTCTCCCTCTCAGCGCGGCCGGGATTGGCTGCGCCAGCGCATCAGCAGGGCAAAACCCGCCACCATGCCGCCCAGGTGCGCGAAATGCGCCACGCCCTGGCCCGATCCGGTGACGCCCAGGTACAACTCGAGCAAGCCATAGAGCGTGACGAACAGCCACGCCGGCATCGGAATGGGCGGGAACAGCAGCATGATGCGCCGTTGCGGAAAGGCCATGCCGAACGCCAGCAACAGGCCGAACACGCCGCCGGACGCGCCCACCGTAGGGAGAGGCTGCATTTCGATGTTGCTGATCACCAGCATCTGCGCCAGCGCCGCGCCCACCACGCACACCAGGTAATAGGTGACATAGTGCCGGGTGCCGAGCAGGCGCTCGACTTCGCCGCCGAACATGTAGAGGGCGAACATGTTGAAGAACAGGTGGGTCAGGCCGCCGTGCAGGAAGCCGTAGGTCAGCAGCTGCCAGACCTGGAACGACGGCGCGCCCGGATACTGGGCCGAGGCTGGCGGCCAGAGGGCGAACGGCCGCAGCAGCAGGTCGCCGGTGAGGAACTGGACCGCGAAGACGGCGATGTTGATGAACAGGAAAGCCCGCGTGGCGGGCGGCATCGAATCACGCATGGGTGCATCCTAGCCCAATCGAGTGGCGAAGACCCCCCGACGCCGTGTAGGTTGCGCGGCGTCACGGAGAGACAGGTCCAACATGCAGTCAGTGCTGCCCATACGTTCCGTCCTCGGAGTTCTCGCGGCCATGGCCATGGCCACGACAGGCGCTGTGGCTGCACAGGCGGCCGCGCCGCCGGCCCCAGTCACCGTTGCGTACGGGAGCCTGGCCTTCACGCCCTGCACGCTGTCGCAGGCCGGGCAGGCGCAGACCGTGCCGGCGCGCTGCGCAACGCTGCAGGTACCGGAAGATCGATCCAGCACGACTGGCCGCAAGATCGAACTCGCGATCGCCTGGGTGCCGAGCACCGCCAAGTCCCCGGTCAGGGACCCCGTCGTCATGCTTGCGGGCGGCCCGGGCCAGGCTGCCCTCGAAGCCTTTCCGACCGTCTATCCCGCGTTCCGCGAAATCCTGCGCCAGCGCCACGTGCTGCTCGTGGACCAACGCGGCACTGGCCGGTCGAACCCGCTGCGGTGTCCCAGGACGCTGAACGACGAGGCGCTGAAGCGGCTCGACACGGCGGGCGTCGACGAGGCGCGCCGGCTGACGGCCGCCTGCCTGCAGGAACTCGGGCCGGACGTCGACGTTCGCGCCTATACGACGAGCGCGTACATCGCGGACCTCGAGGACGTGCGGCGTGCGCTCGGCGTCGCGCAGTTCAACCTGGTTGGCGCCTCGTACGGCACGCGGGTTGGGCTCGAATACCTGCGCCGCCATCCCGCGTCGACGAGGACGGTCGTGCTCGACTCCGTCGTGCCGCCGACCCTGGCCCTCGGCAACGAGCATGCGAAGAACCTCGAGGCAGCCGTCGACGCCCAATTCGCGCGCTGCACTGCGGATGCCGACTGCACGAAGCGTTTCGGTTCGCCGCGGGCCCGTCTCGATGAACTGCTGCAGCGGCTGCAGGAGCATCCGCAGCAAGTGACGTATCGCGACCCGCTCACGAACGAGCAGCGCGCAGACGAGTTCACCGATGCCTCGCTCGCATCGGTCGTGCGCTTCTATTCCTATGCGCCGCAATTGTTCGGCATGCTGCCGATGCTGCTCGCGGAGGCCGCCAACGGCCAGTTCGAAAACCTCGTGGCCCAGTCGCGCATGATGGAGCAACTGATCGGCGAACAGATCTACGTGCCGCTGCAGCTGTCCGTCATGTGCGCCGAGGACGCGTCAGGGATGCGCGTCGATCCGGCCGATACCGGGACCATCCTCGGTACGGAGTTCGTCGACTACACGCTGGCGCAATGCGCGGAGTGGCCGCATGGGACGATGCCAGGGGACTTCCACGATGCAGTGCATTCCAGCAAGCCGGTACTGCTGCTGTCGGGCGAGCTCGATCCGGTCACGCCGCCGAGGTACGGCGACGAGGTGAGCCGAACGCTGCCGAATTCGCGGCACTTCGTCTTCCGCGGGCAGGGCCACAGCGTGATGGGTGTGGGTTGCGGCCCGCGGCTCGTGGCCGAGTTCATCGCCGCAGCCGATGCGAAAGCGCTCGACGGCAAGTGCCTGGACCAGTTGCAGTACTCTCCGCCATTCGGTGGTTCGTACGGTTGGGATCCGTGATGGCTCGCACGGTGCGCACATGATTCGCGTCGAGGGACTCCGCAAGAGTTTCGCAACCCGCACCGGCCGGGTGCAGGCGGTCGATGGCGTGAGTTTCGATGCCGCCGATGGCCAGATCACGGGGTTGCTGGGCCCGAACGGCGCCGGCAAGACCACCATCCTGCGGATGCTCTACACCCTTATGTCTCCCGAGGCGGGCCGCGTGCTCGTCGACGGCATCGACGCGGCCGTCGAACCCACCCGCGTGCGCGCACGCCTCGGCGTGTTGCCCGACGCGCGCGGCATCTACAAGCGGTTGACGGCGCGAGAGAACATCGCGTACTTCGGCGCGCTGCAGGGACTCGACGATCGCCTCATCGCCGAGCGCACCGAGCGACTCGTGTCCGCGCTCGAAATGCGCGACTTCATCGACCGTCGCGCCGAGGGGTTCTCGCAGGGTCAGCGTACCAAGACCGCGATCGCGCGGGCGCTGGTGCACGCTCCGCGCAACGTGCTGCTCGACGAGCCGACCAACGGCCTCGACGTGATGACCACGCGCTCGCTGCGCAACTTCCTGCTCGAGCAGCGTGCCGAAGGCCGCTGCGTGCTGTTCTCGAGCCACATCATGCAGGAGGTCGCGCGTCTCTGTGACCGGATCGTCGTGATTGCGCACGGGCACGTCGTTGCCGACGGCACGCCCGATGAACTGCGCGAGTCCACGGGTTGCGCCAACCTGGAGGACGCTTTCGTCCAGGCGATCGGCTCGGACGAGGGACTGTTCGCATGAGGGCGCTGTGGGTCGTCCTGCGCAAGGAATTGCTCGACGCTTTGCGCGATCGTCGCATGATGCTGGTCGCGTTCGTCGTGATTCCGCTCGCGATTCCATTGATCCTGGCGGGCACCAACGCGCTGAGCGCGCGCAAGCAGACGCAGCAGCTGGAAGGCCCGCTGGAGTTGCCGGTCATCGGCGCGGAGCACGCGCCGAACCTCGTCGCGTGGCTGCAATCGCACAACGTGAAAGTGCTGCCCGCGCCAGGGGATGCCGACGCGGTGGTGCGCGCGCAGGAGCGCGATGTCGTCCTGCGCATCGACGAACGGTACGGTGCGGACTGGCGCGCCGGCCGGCCCGCGAGGGTCGAGATGATTTTCGACAGCTCGCGTCCGCTGGCTTCCGGCGCGACGGTGTCGCGACTGAGCGGCCTGCTCGAAGGGTACGGCAGCACCGTCGGCACGCTGCGCCTCGTGGCCCGGGGGATCCATCCCGCGGTCGCGAACCCGCTGCAGGTCGCCACGCGCGACGTGGCGACGCCCGAGGCGCGCTTCGACCTGTCGCAACAGATCCTGCCGTACCTGCTGCTGCTGCTGGCGTTCATCGGCGGCATGCAGCTCGCGATCGACGCCACCGCAGGCGAGCGCGAGCGGCAGTCGCTCGAGCCGCTGCTTGCCACGCCCGTCGCGCGCGAGTCGATCATCAGCGCCAAGATCCTCGCGACGGCGGTGTTTTCGCTGATGTCGATCGCAGTGACGCTGGTCGCGTACCGCCTGGCGTTCGCCATCGTGCCGTCGCGCGGCATGGATGCGTCCTTCGATCTCGGGCCCGGCGGGCTGGCGCAATTGTTCCTGATCATCCTGCCGATCGTGCTGCTCGGCGCGACCGTGCTGACGGCGCTTGCTGCATTTGCGCGCAGCTACCGTGAGGCGCAGGGATACCTGCCGCTGCTGATGTTCCTGCCGATGATTCCGTCACTGGTGCTGATGGTTGCGCCGGTCAGGACCCAGCTCTGGATGCTGGCGGTGCCTTTCCTGGGCCAGAACCAGATGATCCTGCGGGTGTTGCGCTCGGAGCGGATCGGCGCGCTCGACTGGGCGGTCAGCCTGGGCGTGTCGTTCGCGGTAGTCGCTGTCGTGTGGTGGATCGCGGCGCGTCTCTACCACCGCGAGCAGCTGGCGACTTCGGCGTAGTTTCCCGGCGCAGTGCCGTTCAGTGGCCGGGCGGCCAGAGTTCGAGCAGGCCCTCGGCCCAGCGCTGGCACGCGGCCTCCGCCGGATGGAAGCCGTCGCTTGCGAACTGGTCCCTGGGCATTTCCGGCGGAAAGTGGAAGCACGCCGTGCGCGGATGCCGCGCTGCGACGTCGACGGCCGTGCGCTGCAGGTCCTTCGCGCGCTGCGCGAGAATCGATCGCAGCGGCCACGGCAGCGCGGGGAAGGTCTCGAGCGGCGGCAGGCCCCCGAAGAGGATCATCGCTTCCGGTGACTTGCGCCGGAGCAGCTCGAAAGTGCCCTCGAGGTTTGCCGCAAATCGCTGTGGTTCGACAGCGTGGGTCACGTCGTTCACGCCCATCGACAGCAGGTAGACGTGTGCCGAAGGCACTGCCGGGGCGAGCTTGTGCAGCACCGACGCGGAGGTGGCGCCGTTGAACCCGTGCACGCGCCACTCGACGTCACGCTGCAAACGACCCTGCAGGAGCCGTGCATAGGTCGCCGTCAGCGAATTGCACTGATCGCGCACGCCCGTCCCGGCGATGATCGAGTCGCCGACTCCGATGATGCGCAACGGCGCGCCCAGGCCAATGCCGATGCGACCGGCACGGCCCGTGGGCGAGGGCAGCCTGGGAGTGCGCTGCAGGACCCAGAGGCCCTGCAGCACGGCGATCGGCATCAGTATCTTGGCGTCCATGTGCCCGCCAGAGTAGCGGTCCGTCCGGCGCGGACCTTAGGCGTGACGCCCCGCCCCGGCGGTTCGCTCGGCCTCATTCGCATGCAGGACGTCCTGACCCTGGCGTGTGAGTGTCCGCCGACGCCGGCCTACCAGCCGATGCCGTAGTCCTCGCCGTGATTGCTCGAGCCGCCCCAGAACGTGCCGTTCTCCGGGTCGATCATGATCGCGTTGATCGGGCCGGACGTGCGTGCTTCGAACTCGGGCTTGTAGCCGCGACCGATCAGTTCCTTCGTGACCCATTGCGGCATGGCCGAGTTGAGCACGATGCGGCCGGGCTGCGATTCGTGCTGGTCGAACGACGCCTTCATCTGGTAGCTGTTGAAGTTGGCGGCCTCGACGGCTTCCTGCGCCGTCATGCCGAATTCCTGCACGTTGAGGAAGAACTGCAGCAGGTTCTGGTCCTGCGAGTCGCCGCCCTGCACGCCGAATGCGAGCCACGGCTTGCCATTCTTGAGGGCGAGGCTCGGCGTGAGCGTGACGCGCGGGCGCTTGCCCGGCGTGACGACGTTGAAAGGGTTCTCCGCCGGGTCGAGCACGAACGACTGCATGCGCTGGCTCAGGCCGATGCCGGTGTGGCCGGCGATCGTCGCCGGCACCCAGCCGCCGCTCGGCGTCACCGACACGAGCCAGCCGTTCGCATCGGCGGCCATGACCGTGGTCGTGCCGCTCTTGAAGCCTGCCTCGAAGTCCGCGAGCTGCTGGGCCGTCAGCTCCGCTTTGTCCAGCGCATCGAGCGCCGATTTGCGCTGCTGCTGCAACTGGTCCGCATACGGGTTCTTGCCGCCCTGGAACGGATACGGATCGCCCGGCCCGGCGTTGACGTCGTTGCGATCCATGCGGATCGTCGCGGCGCGCTGCTTGGCGTACTCCTTCGCAAGCAGTCCCCTGGTGGGCGTTGCTGGCGGGAAGAGGGGGTCGCCGTAGTAGAAGTCGCGGTCGGCAAAGGCGAGGTTCATCGCCTGGTAGAGGGTGTGGATGTAATTGGCGCTGTTGTAGCCCATCGCGCGAACGTCGAAGTTCTCGAGGATGTTCAGCGACTGCAGCAGCGCCGGGCCCTGCGTCCAGACGTCGAGCTTGTAGACCTCGACGCCGCGGTAGCTGGTGCTGAGCGGTTGTTCGACCAGCGGCTTCCATTGCGCGAGGTCGTCGAGCGTGATCAGGCCGCCCTGTTCCTGCACGCCACGCACGAATTCCTGCGCGATGTCGCCGCGATAGAAGCGGTCGTACGCCGCCTGCAGTGCTTCCTTGCGCGACTTGCCGGCTGCCAGTGCCTGCTTTTCGGCGTCGACCATCTTGCGCAGCGTCGCCGCGAGGTCGGGCTGCCGGAAGATCTCACCCGCACGGGGTGCTTCGCGCGCCGCGCCGAGGTGCGGCAGCATGACCTGCTTCGAGTACGGCCACTCCTTGAGCTTGCCTTTCCAGCGCTCGATCAGGTCGGCGGTCTCGCCGTCGATGGGATAGCCATCGGCGAGCTCGATCGCGGGCGCTAGCACCTCGGCAAGTGAGAGCGTGCCGTATTCCTGCAGCATCAGGATGATGCCGCCGGGCGTGCCGGGCGTGACCGCGGCGAGCGGGCCGTAGGCGGGCGGGTACTTGAAGCCCTTGCCCTTGAAGAATTCGGGTGTCGCGCCCGTGGGCGCCATGCCCAGTCCGTTGATCGCAATCACCTTCTTCGTGCGCGGATCGTAGATCAGGGCCTGCGTTTCGCCGCCCCAGTGCAGCACGTCCCACATCGTGGAGGTCGCGGCGATCATGGCGCAGGCCGCGTCGACGGCATTGCCGCCGCGTTCGAAGATCTTCGCGCCGGCCGTGGCGCCGAGCGGCTTGCCGGTGATTGCCATCCAGTGCCGGCCGTGCAATGGCGGCTTCTGGGTCTTGGCAATCGAGCGGGCGACCGCGGGTGAATACGCCTGGCCCTGGGCCGGCGGGATGGCGTTGGTGCTCATGAGGGTCAGGCTCAGTGCGGCGAGGGCCGCGATCGACTGGCGTCTTGGAAGCATCTCGGTCTCACTGTCGATGCGGTGGCTGCAGTATGCTGCGCCACTTCTTTCCCCGCTACCCGGCCGTAACATCATGAATATGCGCACTGTTTTTTCGTCGGCACTGGTGTTGTTCGCGGCTGCTGCAGGTCCGGCCGCCGCCGCCGCCAGCGACGCAAGCCTCGCGGCCGCCGCCAATGCAGCGATGCCGCAGGTGCTCGCCTGGCGCCGCGACTTTCACCAGAACCCCGAACTCAGCAACCGCGAAGTGCGCACGTCGAAGATCGTGGCCGAGGAGTTGCGCAAGATGGGCATCGAGGTGCGCACGGGCATCGCGCACACGGGCGTCGTCGGCATCCTCAAGGGCGGCAAGCCGGGCCCGACAGTTGCGCTGCGTGCGGACATGGATGCGTTGCCGGTCACGGAGCAGGTCGACCTGCCGTTCAAGTCGACTGCCACGGCCGAGTACCGCGGCGAGAAGGTCGGCGTGATGCATGCGTGCGGTCACGATGGACACACGGCGATCCTGCTCGGCGCGGCCAAGGTGCTGGCCGGCATGCGGGCAGAGCTGCCTGGCACGGTCATGTTCGCGTTCCAGCCGGCGGAAGAAGGCGCGCCTGACGGCGAGCGCGGCGGTGCGAGCCTGATGCTCGACGAAGGCCTGTTCGCGACGACCAAGCCGGATGCCATGTTCGGCCTGCACCTGTGGTCGGCGATGAATACCGGCGAGATCGGGTATCGCGAAGGTTCGTTCATGGCTGCGTCGGACCGCTTCAGGCTCGTCATCAAGGGCCGGCAGACGCACGGCTCGCGTCCCTGGGGCGGCGTGGATCCGATCGTCACGGCCGCGCAGGTCATCCTGTCGCTGCAGACGATCGTGAGCCGCCAGGTCGACATCACCCGCTATCCGGCCGTGGTCTCGGTCGGCGCGATCAAGGGCGGCATTCGCAACAACATCATCCCCGATTCGGTCGAGCTCATCGGCACGTTCCGCACGTTCGACCCGTCGGTGCGCGCGCAGGTGATCGAGAGCATCAAGCGCATTTCGAGCGACGTGGCGGCATCGCAGGGTGCGACGGCGGAGTTCGAGCTCGGCGGCGACCCGAACCCGGTGGTCGTCAACGATGCCGCGCTGACTGCACGCGCCGTCGCGTCGCTGCAGCGCATCTCCGGCCGTGACAACGTCAAGGTGATTCCGTTCGTCACCGGATCCGAGGATTACGCGTACTACGGCGAGAAGGTCCCGTCGTTCTTCTATTTCGTCGGTGTGACGCCGAATGGCCAGGATGCCATCGCCGCGCCGAGCAATCATTCGCCGAAATTCTTCATCGACGAAGGCGCGCTGCCGGTCGCACTCAAGACGCTCGTCGGCGCGACCGTCGATTACCTGCAGCAGGGCAACAAGCCGGACTGAATCACGCCAGGCTGAGTCAGGCCTCAGTCAGCCGGTCTGCCGCCACGGCCCGCGCCGCTCACGAAGCGCGCGGCGCCGAGGGCAGACTCGCCGCTGTTCAATACGTCGAGTCCGCGCGCGAATTCATTGCGCAACGCGTCGGCACGATCGCGATCCCACTGGTCCCGGCACGACGCGCGGTCGGCCCGCAGGCAACCCTGCGGAAACGACGCGATCTCCAGCGCCAGCGTTTCTGCCGCGGCCCGCGATTCACCGCGCGGCACCACTCGATTGACGAGTCCCATGGCCAGTGCCTCGCCCGCGCTCACGGCGCGACCGGTCAGGACCAGGTCGAGTGCGCGACCCTCGCCAACGAGGCGGGGCAGGCGGAACGTGCCGCCGTCGATCAGCGGCACGCCCCAGCGCCGGCAGAACACGCCAAGCGTCGCGTCTTCCTCCGCTACCCGCAGGTCGCACCAGAGGGCGATCTCGAGGCCGCCCGCGACCGCATGACCGGCGATCGCGGCGATCACCGGCTTGCCGAGTTCCAGCCGCGATACCCCCATGGGTCCAAGGCCATCGTCTGGTGCTCCGGTTGGCGGTTGCAGCCTGGAGGGGTCCCAGCCCCCGCTGACGGCGCCGAGGTCCGCGCCGGCGCAGAACGTGCCGCCCTCACCCCATAGAACGAGGGCCCGGATTTCCGGGTCGCGATCGAGGGTCAGGCAGGCCTGGGCCAGTGCCGCAGCGGTGGGCGGGTCGACGGCGTTACGGACGGCTGGGCGGTGCAGAATCACCGTGCCGACCGGGCCATTCCTTGCGACACGGACGGCTTCAGGCATGGGGCCTCCGGAGTAAACCTTTTGGGCTGGCGCCGCATCTGACCTGTCACAGGGGCACGACACGAGCCGCCAGGCGGCCTGTGTAGGATGCCGTACCCGGCCGCACGGTGCGACGGGTAACAGCGAGGTGGGTCTTGGCACACGCCGGGGAGGTTGTCGATGAACTGCAGCGTGCACGCGAGGCGGCCGAGGAGCGCCGGCTGGTCACGTCCGCGGCCGACGGTTCAGCGGCAGCCTTCGAGCACCTCTACCGCCGGCATTCGTCGCGCATCTACGCGCTGTGCCTGCGCATGACCGGCAACGTTGCCACGGCGGAGGACTGCATGCAGGACGCCTTCGTGCAGGCCTGGCGCAACCTGCCGCGCTTTGAAACGCGCAGCGCGTTCGGAACGTGGCTGCACCGGATCGCCGTGAACGCGGTGCTGCAGCAGGTGCGGCGCCGGGGTGAGTCGCTGGGCGCCGGGGATTCGATCGAACGCGAGGTCGCCGACGTGCTCGCCGACCACTCGACGGTCGATCCGGGCCGCAGCCGCGACCTGGAAGCCGCCATCGCCGGGTTGCCCCCGGGAGCGCGGCACGTGCTGCTGCTGGTCGGTGTGTACGGCCATTCGCATGAGGAAGCTTCGCAACTGCTCGGCATTGCCGTCGGCACCTGCAAGGCACAATTACACCGGGCGCGCGCGCTGTTGGGCGCCAGGCTCGGGGAGACGGAGGGGAACCATGACGCGGGATGAACGAACACCGCAGGACGCCGCAGCGCGACTCGATGCGCGGCTCCGCGAGCTGCCATTGGAAGTGGCGCCCGGTCGCGACCTGTGGCCGAGCATCGCGGCACGGATCGACGAGCGCGCGGCAGCCGTTGCACCGGCGACGAGTCGACGCGCCTGGCTGTGGCAGGCAGCGGCTGCGGTGGTGCTCGTCGCAGGCTCCTCTCTGCTCACCGCGAGCCTGCTCGACAGGAATCGTCCGGTTCAGCAATCTGCGGTGCCGGCCGCCGCGGCGAACCGGATGTCGGCACCGGAGGCAGTCGTCATGCCGGCGGCGTTCGGTCCGGCGGGCCAGCTCGATCCGGGATACGTCGCAGCCCGCCAGCAGCTGACCCAGGTGCTGGACCGCCGTATCGCCACGCTGCCGCGGGCAGCGCGTGCGAAGCTCGAGTTCAACCTCGGGGAAATGCGGCGAGCCGCCGACGAGATCAATGCGGCGCTGGCCGAACAGCCGGGCGACCCGCTGCTCGAAGAGTTGCTGCTCAAGACATACCAGGACGAGCTGGCCGTGCTGTCGAACGTCAGTCAGTTGACCAATAGTCTCGAGAACGCGCCAGTGAACACGCCGGCGAATATGCCAGCGTCGCCGACTGGCGAGAGGATGCAGTTATGAAGACCGTCATTGTCGCCGCCCCTCGTCGCCGGCCCATTGCGCGAGTCATCGCGCTGCTGGTGACGGCCCTGCCGCTCGTCGCGCTGGCGGGCACACCCATCAACAAGCGCACGGAGGCGGATCCGGCCGGGACCGTCGAGATCTCGAACACGGCGGGATCGGTCGTGGTGACGGGCTGGGACCGCAACGAGGTCGAGGTCACGGGCGAACTCGGCAAGGGCACGGAGCGCCTCGACTTTACCAAGGGCGACAAGGTCACGCGCATCAAGGTGGTGCTGCCGAACCGCTCCTACAACGTCGACGACACCGACCTGGTCGTGAAGGTGCCCGTCGGTTCCCTGGTGTCGATCAACACCGTGAGCGCGGATATCGGTGTGCAGTCCGTGAGCGGCACGCAACGCCTGCAGTCGGTGAGTGGCGACATGCGCACTGAGACGAGCGGCGAGGACCTGGAGTGCCGCACTGTGAGTGGCGATGTGACCATCTCCGGCTCCGGCAAGAAGGGGCTGGTGTCGATCACGACCGTGAGCGGCAACGCCACTGCGACCAGGCTCGCCGGCGAAGTGAATGGCAGCACCGTAAGTGGCGACTTCACGCTGGGCGTCGGCGCAACCAGCAGGTCGCGCCTGCGGTCGACCAGCGGCAACCTGACGCTGCAGGGCTCGCTGGCGCCGGACGCGCGCGTCGACATCGAAAGCATCAGCGGCGACGTGCGGCTCGACCTGGTCGGAAATACCGGCGCGGACTTTGACGTGTCGACTTTCAGCGGCGACATCCGACCCTGCTTCGGGCCCAAGCCCGTGCGCACCGACGAATACGCTCCGGGCAAGGAGTGGCGCCACCAGGAAGGCAACGGCAGCGCCCGCGTGCGCATCAAGACGCTGAGCGGCGACGTCGGCGTCTGCCGGAAGTAGCGATCCGGGGATACGCGCGCACCGCGGATTCGTGGACAATGCTGCCCGGGCGAACGTCCACGCGCCGCTGCGGTCTCAGGATGCAGGCTCGCGTTCGGACGGGGCCTGGCCCAGGGTGGGGAATGACGATTCGGGCAGACAATGGCTTTCCTCGCTGAAATCAAGCGCCGCCGCGTCGGCCGGGTGGCCATTGCCTACGGTGCGGTCGCATGGGCGGTCACCGAGTCCGCGTCGGTCGTGCTGCCGGCCCTCGGCGTGCCCGAATGGGCAATGACCTTTATCGTCGTGTTCCTGCTGGCCGGCTTCCCGATCGCCATGGTGCTTGCGTGGGTGTTCGACATCAGTTCGGAGGGCATCCAGCGCACGGAGCCGCTGCCCGACGCCGTTCAGCCGCCGCAGTTGCAGTTCCGCACGCGCGCGGCGTTCGGCGTTGCCGTGATCCTCTCCATGGCCGGGCTCGGCTACCTGTTGTACGAGCGCGGCCTGGGACGCGCCGAGGCCGCCGGCAAGCACGGTTCGATCGCCGTGCTGCCCTTCACGAACTTGAGCGGCGACGCGAGCAAGGACTACTTCAGCGACGGCATGTCCGAAGAGCTGCTCAACCTGCTGGCCCGTGTGCCCGGGTTGCAGGTCGCTGCACGCACGTCAGCATTTGCATTCAAGGGCCGCAACGTGGACATCCGCGAAGTCGGCAAGGAACTCGGCGTCGAGACCGTGCTCGAGGGCAGCGTGCGCCAGTCGGGCGACCAGGTGCGCATCACGGCGCAGCTGATCGACACCGAATCCGGGTTCCACCTGTGGTCGGAAACATACGACCGCAGGCTGCAGGACATCTTCGCGGTGCAGGACGAGATCGCGCAGGCCATCGTCGAAAAGCTGAAGATCGAGCTGGCGCCGAAGGAGCAGCAGCTCGCGCAGCGCGACAAGGCGCCCACGCAGAATGTCGAGGCGTACGAGTTCTACCTGCAGGGGCGCGCGATCTGGAAGCGCCGCGGCGAGGACAACCTCAACCGCGCCATCGACATGTACCAGTCCGCACTGGCGCGTGATCCAGCGTTCGCTCGTGCGCACGCTGCGCTCGCATCCGCTTACGTCGTGCTGCCCGGTTACACCAAGGAAGACGACGACGAGCAGAAGTACATGACACTGGCCGAGCAGTCGGCGCGCCAGGCGCTTGCCCTGGACCCGAACATCGGCGAAGCCCACGCCGTCCTGGCGCAGATCAATTCGGACAAGGGCAACCTGCTCGATGCGGAGTCGGGTTTCTTCTTCGCCATTTCCCTCGAGCCCAACGAACCGACACCGCATCACTGGTATTCCATCCTGCTGAGCAAGGTCGGACGCCTCGACGCGGCGCTCGAACAGGCCCGTCGCGCCTACGAACTGGACCCGACCGCACCCGTGCTGGCTTCCAATCTGGGCAACGCCTACCTGCTGCGCGGCGACGATGACCAGGCATTGCGTTACTCCCGGCTCGCGCGTGAACTGGGGATCGGCGGGGGCAGCAACGACGGGGTCGAGGCGACGATTGCGATGCGTCGCAAGCAGTGGGACGACGCCAAGCGCCTGCTGGTCAGTCAGGAAGACCTGCCGGCAGAGTTCCGGCCGTTGATCGGCCCGTTCGTCGATGCCGTCGCGGACCCGGCCAAGCGCCCGCCTGTCGTCGCGTTCCTGCGTGCCGTCGACCCCAGGGTTGCGACGCAGCTGGACCTGCTCCAGCCGTACCTGGAACTCGGCCAGATCGACCTGGTCTACCAAATCATCGACGAGTCGCTCGACGGTGACCGCATGTCATGGGTCCACCAGTGGGACCTGATGCACTTGTGGTCGAGCGACGCCCGTGCCTTGCGCCAGGATCCGAGGTTCGACAGTGTCGTCCGGCGCATAGGCCTGGTCGATTACTGGAAGCAGTACGGCTATCCGGACCACTGCAGTGCCGGCAGCGGCGATCGCGCGCTCGTCTGCAGTTCGTGAGCGCAGCTGATTTTGCGCCTGCGCTCCTGCGCTGGCATGAGAGCGACGGGCGCAAGGACCTGCCGTGGCAGCAGGACCGCACGCCTTATCGTGTCTGGGTCTCCGAGATCATGCTGCAGCAGACGCAGGTCGGCACGGTTATCGGCTACTACGAGCGTTTCATGGCGCGTTTTCCCACGGTGCGCGATCTTGCCCACGCCAAGCCCGACGAAGTGCTGCACCTGTGGTCCGGGCTCGGTTACTACGCGCGTGCGCGCAATCTGCAGCGTGCAGCGCAGATCCTGGTGCAGCGGCACCGCGGCGAGTTTCCTGCAACGCTCGATGAGGTAGTCGAGTTGCCCGGGATCGGTCGTTCGACGGCGGGCGCGATTCTTGCGCTGTCGCGCGGGGAGCGGCACCCGATTCTCGACGGCAACGTGAAGCGCGTGCTCACGCGGTACTTCGCGATCGAGGGCTTTCCCGGCGCGACCGCGGTGGAACGCAGGCTTTGGGAACTGGCGGATGAGTGCACGCCGTCGCTACGCGTGGCCGACTACACGCAGGCGATCATGGACCTCGGTGCGATGGTCTGCACACGCTCGAACCCGGTTTGCCTGCTCTGCCCCGTGAATGCCCGCTGCGTCGCCCGGCGCGAGAGCCGGCAGCACCTGTATCCCGCGCCGCGTCCCCGCAAAGTCCGGCCGCAGCGCGAGGCATGGGTGTTGCTCGCCCAGCGCGGCAGCAAGGTATTGCTCGAACGCCGGCCGCCGAGCGGGATCTGGGGCGGCCTGTGGGGCCTGCCCGAGTTTCCGACACGCGAACACGCGGCGCAGTGGTGCAGCGAGTGCCTGTCGGGCGCATCGAAGGCTCGGGCGGGCGAGGCGCTGCGCCACGCATTCAGTCACTTCGACTACGAACTCAAGCCGCTCGTCGTCCATTGCGCGGGCAAGGCGCCGGCCTTGCGCGACGATGACCGTTACCGCTGGTACGACGTTGCAGCGCCTGCCAGAGTGGGCTTGCCGAAACCCATCGCAGCGCTGCTCCAACGCGTGCGAGATCAACTGAGCGAGGCCGTGCATGACTGAGCCTGTGACGAACCCGATTCGCGACTTCGCGTTGAGTTGCATCCGTGCGGGGGCAGTGCTGATGCTGCTCGGTGTCGTGTTGGGCGCATTCGGTGCGCATGCGCTGCAGCAGGTGCTGACGCTCAAGCAACTGGCGAGCTACCAGACGGGAGTCCTGTATCAGCAGGTGCACGCGCTGGCGCTGATCCTCGTGGGGGTCATCGCGCTGGTGACGCCGGCCACGCGCTGGCTGCCGCGCGCGGCGGTGTTATTCGGCGCCGGCATCTTCTTCTTCTCGGGTTCGATCTACGCGATGGCGTTCGGCGCGCCGCGCTGGTTCGGCATGGTCGCGCCGGTGGGTGGATTCAGCTTCATGCTGGCGTGGCTTGCGATCGCGTTGCACGCCAGGAAAGGGGGTAGGGGATAGGGGTTGGGGGTTAGTCGGAGGCGTAGCGAAAGCATCGCGTTCGTCAGACAGTCTCGGCGTAAACCGTAATCAGCGTCTACAGACCTAACGGTTTCAGGCTTGCGCTGCGCCTCCGACTAACCCCCAACCCCTATCCCCTATTCAGGCCTGTATTCCGCCGGCTTCGCGCTGCCGCCGCCGAACAGGAACTTCTCCATTTCCTCGGCGAGGAACTTGCGCGCCTTCGGCTCGATCGTCGAGAGGCGGTACTCGTTGATCAGCATGGTCTGGTGACCGACCCACGCGCGCCACGCTTCGGCCGAGATGTTTTCGTAGATCCGCTTGCCCAGGTCGCCCGGGTAAGGAACCCGATCGAGGCCGTCGGCTTCGCGCTTGAGGTACTGGCAGTAGACGGTGCGTGGCATGGGTAGGGGATAGGGGTTGGGGGTTAGGGGATAGTCGGAGGGTGCAGCGCACCTGGAGTCGGAACCGGATTACGTCAGGCTGGTGGCCGAAACGATGATGCCGTCCTCATCGACATAGACGAATTCGCCGGGCCGGAACGTCACGCCCGCAAACCGCACGGGAACGTCGCGCTCGCCTTCACCGCGCTTGTCGCTGCGCAGCGGCATCGTGCCCAGCGCCCTGAGCCCCAGGTCCATGCGGCCGAGTTCGGCGGAATCGCGGATGCAGCCGTGGATGATCACGCCGGCCCAGCCGTTGTTGACCGCCGCCCGCCCGAGGTTGTCGCCGAGCAATGCACGACGGCGCGAGCCGCCGCCATCGACGACCAGCACGCGACCTTCGCCTGGACTTTCGACGGCTTCCTTGACGCGCGAGTTGTCCTCGAAGCAGCGGATGGTGCTGATCGGCCCGTGAAACGCCCGGCGTCCGCCGAACATCTGGAAAACCGGCTCGCACACCTGCACGCGATCGCCATGGTTGTCGCACAGGTCCGCCGTGCCCTTGGTCAGGGAGGGTGTGGTCATCGTCGCGCCACCTTGTCGTCGGACTGAAAAGTCGAAGCGGCCGGATTATACGGCGTGAGGCTGGCTGTTCGCGCGACGGTGCGAGCCCGCAAAGGGGAGGGCGCCTTGCGACGACCTCCCCGTGCTCCGCGGGCCGGGACCGCTTACTGGATCTGGATCTGCCGTGGCTGCGGCTCGACGATGCGCTGCTTCGGGATGTGGATCACGATCACCCCGTCGCGGCTCTCGGCGCGGATGCCCTGCTCGTCGGCGTTCTCCGGCAGCGCGAAGCGGCGCGCGAACGAGCCGTAGAAGCGTTCGATGCGATGGACCTTCTCCTGCTCCTCGACTTTCTCCTGCTTGCGCTCACCGGCAAGCGTGAGCACGCCGTCCTGCACGGTGATGCTGACGTCTTCCTTGCGGACTTCCGGCAATTCGGCCTTGATCAGGTATTCGCCGTCCGTCTCGCTCACGTCGGCCGCGGGCGCCCACTCGCGGGGTGGCTGCGTCGCCACGTCCTGGCGCGGCCAGCGCCGCATCGATTCGGCAAAGAAGCGGTCGAAGATGTCGTCGACGTCACGGAACGGTTCCCACTTGATGACACGCATGGTTGGCTTTCTCCTGCCCGGGGATCGCCCACTGCAATCCCTACGTGCCGCCATAGATGTGAGCCCCGCGCGTCGTTTCAAGGGGCGGGCGGGGAGGTTGGCGTTGCGGCAAACCGTGACGCTGAAAAAGAAACGGCGCGGCCGGTTGCCCGGTCGCGCCGCTGTTCGAGTTTTTGAAGCGCGGATTACGGCTTCTTGACGTACACCTTGCACCAGCCCTTACCGGAGACCGGGCGGCCGGCGAAGATGTTGCATGCCACTTCGGCGTCGCCGGCCTTGGCCGTCGGGGCCTGCAGGCAGTTGGAGCACATCTGGCCCGCCTTGTAGTTAGGGTTGGCCTTGGCGTCGACCTTGGTCGCATCTGCAACGTAGCCAAGCGACTTCGCCTGCGGCTCGTTCGGATCGACCTTCGCGCCCGCTGCAGTCGCGGTGCGGCTCAGCAGCGCGGACACCGGCACGGCCGCTACGCCCAGGAGCGCACCCTTCAGCAGCGTGCGACGCGGAAACTTCTGTTCGGACATTTGGATACTTCTCCTCGAGAGGGGACAATCGACCAACCGGATGAATTCTACGCAGCCTGAATCGTGCCTGTGCATTCGACCGCGCATCAAGCCGGAGGTTTCGTCCTACACTGATCAATGGTTGCAAACAGTATTGAGAATCACTCGCAATTGAATGACTGTCTCATGGGCTCTGCCACTGCCGTCGAGCCTCGAGAGCCCTGATGTCCGATCCTCGCCGCAACCGCCTGAAGACCTACGCCGGTGTGCTCGTGAGCGTGCTGCTCGCAGTGCTTGCGGGTTGGGTCCTGTGGCGCACGTTCCAGCGGATCAGTTTCGCTGACGTGCTCGCGCAGATGCGAGGGATGCCGGCGTCGAAGCTGGCGCTCGCAGGCCTCTGTTCTGCGGCAGCCTTCACCGTGCTCGCCTGCTACGAAGTGGCCGTCGTGCGCTACGTGAAGCATTGCATCGGGCGCGCCAAACCCATGATCACGGCGTTCATCGCGTTTCCGCTCGGGCACGCGGTGGGCCAGGCGATGCTGAGCGGTGGCGCGCTGCGTTATCGCATGTATACGCCTGCCGGTTTCTCGGCGACGGAAGTCGGCGCGACCGTCCTGCTCGCCAACATGCCCTATGCGTTGGGGTTCGGCCTGTTGCTCGACGTTTCGCTCGTGTTCGCGTCCGACATGCTGGAACCGATGTTCCGCGTGTCGAGCGAATGGTTGCACCTGCTTGGCCTCATCGGCCTGTGCAAGGACGCGGGGTACGTCCTGGTGATCGTCCTGCGCAAAAAGCCGATCAAGCTCGGCGGCTGGTCGGTGAACCTGCCGACCCCCGCGATGTCGGCGCTGCAACTGGTAGTCGGGCTGGCGGACATCTTCCTCGTGTCGTCGGTCCTGTACCTGCTGCTGCCGGAATCGGTGGGGCTTACGTACATGGCCTTCCTCGGCGCGTACCTCGCCAGCGTGCTGGCGGGTGTGCTGAGCCACGTGCCGGCCGGACTCGGCGTGCTCGAGTCGATGCTGCTGCTGCTGCTGCCCGACGTGCCGCCGGAGCAACTCCTCGCAGCCGTGCTCATGTACCGCGCGATTTACGAATTCATTCCGGTGCTGTTCGCGCTGGCGCTGTGGGGAATGTTCGAGGGGTTCTCGCGCGACGGCGTGCTGCTGCGCCTGTTCGGCCGTCAGGGACGGGCCACCATGCGTGCCGCCAGCCCGACCATCGACAGGAGCGAGTGAGCGAGGCTGCGGCCGCTCTCGAAGGCGGCCTCGACGCGCGGCGCGATGCACCAGTCGCCGCAGGCGCCCGCATTCATTTCTTCATCGACGATGCACGACAGGCCGAGCGGCTGCTCCACCAGTGCGTGACGCCAGCGATGCGCGTCCTGATGCATGGGCGCGGGCAGCTTGTGGCCGATGCTGTCCTGAAACGCCTGCAGCAACAGGCGCGCGGCCTCCGTCGCGTCGAGATCGATGTGCTCGCGCGACCATCCGGACGAGGCGTGCACCACCCAGCATTGCGGTGCGCGCGGTCGTTCCGACTTGCTCGAATTGCTGGCCGCCCAGACGATCGGGCCTTTGGTCCAGCGCCGCGCATCCGCGCCGACATCGATCGGCGGATCGAAAGCGAACATGCCGGTCCAGCACGGCGCCATCCGCACGTCGGCGATGTGCTGGAACGAGCGGCCATGCGGACCCAGCAGCGAATGCGCCTGCGGCGCCGGCACGGCGACCGCCACGGCGCGAAAAGTCACGTTCTGCCGGCCGGAGTCGGTCTGCAGCTCCCAGCCGCGCTGGCTCGGAATGAGTTCGTGGACGGCGATGCCGCCCTGGATGTCGATGTTGCGCGCGAGCGGTCGTACGAGTGCGCTCATGCCTGGCTGGCCGATCCACCAGTCTTCGATCGGCTCGGGCCACGCGCGGCTGTCCTCCATGATGCGCGGACGCCAGGCATCGAGCACGCCGGCTCGCAACGCGGTTCCCGCGTAATGACCGAAGGGGCGGCTGCGTGCAGTGACGAATTGCGCGCCGTGATCGAAAGCGAGTTGTCCGATTCGACGCGTCGCCAGTCGGCCGCCCAGGCCGCGCGATCGCTCGAACACCGTGACCTTGGCATCGGCCCGCGCGAGCTCGTGGGCGCAGGCCAACCCCGCCATGCCGGCGCCGATCACCGCAAACCGCACGTCATCCATTGTCCGGGTCTCCTCGAGCGCTGCGTCCAGTGAGCTGCGCCGTTGCAGCGCCTCCCAGGCAATCGAGAATGGTGTCCGCGGGGGGCAGGGTCAAGGCCGATGGTCGCTTCGGTGAGGCAGGCCTACAATTCGCGCAGAACTTCCGGCCGCACAGCACACACAAGGCAGGCCTGCCATGAGCCGCACAGCAGCTTCGATGCTTCGCGAAGCCCTCGAGAACGTCGGCGTGAAGTACACGTTCGGCATCCCCGGCGTCCACAACACCGAAATCTACGATGAACTCGCCAGGTCCGACTCGATCACACCGGTGCTGGTGACGCACGAGGGCGCGGGCGCGTTCATGGCCGACGCGGTGAGCCGCAGTGGCACGAGCCTCGGCACGCTGGTCATCGTGCCGGCGGCGGGAGTCACGCACGCTGCGAGCGGGATCGGTGAAGCATTTCTCGATGGCATTCCGCTGCTGGTGATTGCGGGTGGCGTACGTCGCGACACGGGACGCAAGTACCAGCTGCACGACATGGACCAGCACGCCCTGCTCAAGCCCATCACCAAGGGCACCTGGCTGGTCGAAAAGCATGCGGACGTCATTCCCACGATATACGAGGCGGTGCGAGTGGCCACCAGCGGCGAACCCGGGCCGGTGTTCGTCGAGATTCCCGTGCACCTGCAGTTGCTCACGGGCGACGAAGGTCCTGCCATTGCCGCACCGGTGCAGGAGGCGGCTCCTGTCCGCTGCACGACCGGGCAGGTGGCCGCGGCCGCCGAATTGTTGCGCAACGCCAGGTCGCCCACGCTATTCGTCGGCTGGGGCGCCGTCGACGCCACGGCTGAAATCACGGCGATCGCGGAGCGACTGGGTGCGCCGGTTGCAACCACGCTGCAGGGGGTGAGTGCGTTTGCCGCGAACCACCCGCTGCACGCAGGTTTCTGCCTCGGTCGCGCGGCCGTGCCTGCGGTCGAAATATCATTTGCCGGGACCGACTGCATGCTGGCCGTCGGCACGCGCTTCGGTGAAATCGCAACGGGCAGCTATGGCTGGACGCCGCCGGCCGGCCTGGTCCACGTCGACATCAATCCCGCTGTCTTCAGTGCCAACTACCCCGCGGCGGTCGCGCTCGAAGGCGATGCGAAGGCAGTGCTGCAGTCGTTGCTGCAGGCCCTCGGTGAGGTGCCCGTTGCCGCGGCGCGCCGAACACAGGTCGAGGGCACGATCCGGGAGCAGAAGTCGGCGTACCGCGAGGAGTGGCTGCGCCACGATACGAAGGGCCGCGTGAGCCCGGCACGATTCTTCGCCAGCCTGCGCCGGCAGCTGCCGGACGATGCCACCGTCGTGCTCGACGACGGCAACCACACGTTCCTGGCGGCCGAGCTGATGCCGATCCACCGTTCGCGCGGGTTGATCTCGCCGACCGACTTCAACTGCATGGGTTACTGCGTGCCGGCGACCATCGGCGCCAAGCTCGCGCGACCGGACCTGCCCGTCGTCGGTATCGTCGGTGACGGCGCCTTCCGCATGACCGCGATGGAACTGGCGACCGCGACGGCACAGGAACTCGGGCTCGTCGTGTTCGTGTTCAACGATGGCGAACTCGCGCAGATCGCGCAGGCGCAGGAAATTCCCTACAACCGCAAGACCTGCACCGTGCTCGGTCCGCTCGACATCGCCGGCGTTGCCCAGGCGACAGGCGCGAAATTCCTGCGCATCGCCAGTGACAGTGACATCGATGGCGTGATCCGCGACGCGCTCGGGTCTGCTGCCCGCGATCGCAGGCCCGTGCTCGTGGACGTGATCGTGGACTACTCGAAGCGGACCCGGTTCACCGAGGGCATCGTCAAGACGAACCTCGAGCGCTTCGACTTCGGCACCAAGACGCGACTCATCGGACGCGCGCTGTGGCGGCGGCTGAGCGGCTGATCGCGCTCGCCACGCGGGGAGCTACTGGCGCTAACTGATGGGCGCGAGCCAGATCGAGGAGGCGGGCGTCAGGCCGGTCGCGTCGAACACCGGGCCGCCGATGTAAGTGAGATAGACCTTGCGCTGGCTGTGCGACACCAGTACCCGATGCGCACGGAGGAAGTCGACGCCGAGCAGCATCGGTTGTTGCGAATCGAACTTGTGTGGCACGCGGCTTCCCGTCAGCTTGTACGTCGCATTCGCGTAGATGTCGGCAAAGCGAATCCTTGGCTTCGTGATCGTCTCGTCGCCGACGGCGAAGCTCGCGAACGTGCTGGTCCAGGAGTCGACGCCGTTTTCACCGAACCCGGTTATGGCGCCCGAGGTAACGACCCCCGGCGACTGCGTGGTTACGCCCGCCGCGAGCGCATCGCGCGTGGTGAGAACCGAGACCGTGGTTCCTGAATCGAGCAGCGCGCGCAGCGGCTGCCCGTTGAGCAGGCCGGCAAAGATGATCTGCGGGCGGAGGTGGAATACCGGCTCGATTGCAGCCTCGGTGGCGCCGGCAGGCGACCAGTACGCCAGCGAGACCCCGTCGCAGTCCTGCGGCTGGAACAGCCGCACGACGTTGTGCGCAAGGTCGAACTCGACGTCGAATGCGCGAAAGAAATCGTCACCGAGGACGACGTCGAAGCCGTCGCCCAGGTCCTGGTCGATAGGAATCAGGAACCGCCAGCCTCGGCTCTCGAACCGCCCGACTGCCATGTCGCTGACGGTGCTCGCCTCGAGGCGGGACTCGCCGCCGATACCGAGCATGGGATAGCCGGCCCATTGGCGGTACAGGTGCAATCGCTCTGCTGCCGATCGCAACAGGACGGTCCGTTGCGACCCGGTGCCCAGCATCACGTCGACCGGCTGGCCATTGATCGTGCCATCCACGATCAAATGCCCGTGCACCTGCCGGACGGGCCACTCGTCAACCAGTTGCAGCGTGCACTTGGCACTTGCCCCGACCGTGCCGCTCGCCATGGCGAGGACGAGCGCCGCGATCGCACCGATCCATGACGAGGTGGCGTGCATGCGCCGCCTACAGCGCGATCGGCAGGATCGTCGTTTCCTTGATCACGGTGACCGTGACCGACGAATTGATCGACTGCACGTTCGGCAGCTTCGACAGGTGATCGAGGTAGAACGCTTCGTAGGCCTTGATGTCGCGGGTCACCACGCGAAGCATGAAGTCCCATTCGCCCATCGTCGTGTAGCAGTCGAGCACTTCGGGTCGCTCGCGGATCGCCTCGGCGAACGCCGCTATGGAATCGCGACCCTGGCTCGACAGTTTGACGTGGGCAAAAATGGTGACGTCGAGACCGAGCGCTGCGCGGTCCAGCAGAGCGACACGGCCCTTGATGACACCCGACTGCTCCAGTCCCTGGATGCGGCGCCAGCAGGTGGTGGTGGACAGCCCCGTACGCGACGCGACCTCGGCGACCGACAGTGCGCCTTCCCGCTGCAGGAGGTCCAGGATCCGTCGATCGACCTTGTCCAAACGAGAGGGTGATGCCCCTTCCATGAAAGCGCGCTCCATGAAATGAATATTTCTCATTGCTGCAATGCAATGCAACAATTTCCGCACCCCCGCTCAACCAACAGTAATCTACCGCGACAGCCGTTCCACCGCATCTGTAATCAGCGAGGACCCGATGCCCCGCCGCTCCCGTCTGCACATTCCAAAGCACCATTCGCGTCCGGGTGAAGAGCCCGATTTCAGCTACCTGGAGACATCCCCGGCTGGCGCCGTGCCGCGCCCCGACGTGAACGCCCGCGTTCGCGACATCGGTCACTTGTCCATCGACCTCGTGCGCGTGCTCGACGACAACCACGTCGCGGTCGGGCCGTGGAATCCGCACCTCGAGGTGCAGGACCTGCAGATCGGCCTGCGCCACATGCTGCTCACGCGCATCTTCGACGACCGCATGCAGCGCGCGCAGCGGCAGGGCAAGACGTCGTTCTACATGCGCTGCCTTGGCGAGGAGGCGGTGTCCGTCGCGCAGGGCATGGCGTTGCGGCCCAAGGACATGCTGTTCCCGGCGTACCGCAACCAGGGTCTCTACATGGTCCGCGGGCGTCCGCTCGTCGACCTGATGTGCCAGTTGCTCTCCAACACGCGCGACATGTGCAAAGGCCGGCAGCTGCCGGTGATGTATCACTGGGCGGAAGGCCGCATCTTCTCGATCTCCGGCAACCTGACGACGCAGTTCCCGCAGGCCGTCGGCTGGGCCATGGCCGCTGCGATCAAGGGCGAGGACGACATCGCCGTGTCGTGGATCGGCGAAGGTTCGAGTGCCGAGGCCGACTTCCACCACGCGATGCTGTTCGCCTCCGTTTACATGGCGCCGGTGATCCTCAACATCGTCAACAACCAGTGGGCGATCTCGACGTTCCAGGGATTCGCGGGCGGCGAGCAGCGTTCGTTCGCGGCGCGTGGCCCGGGCTACGGCATGGCCGGCATCCGCGTCGACGGCAACGACTACCTCGCGGTCTACGCCGTGACGCAGTGGGCCGCCGAGCGTGCGCGTACCGGTGCGGGCCCGACGTTGATCGAGCACGTCACCTATCGCGGCGCCGCGCATTCCACGAGCGACGATCCTGCGCGTTACCGTCCGAAGGACGACTTTGAGAAATGGCCGCTCGGCGACCCGGTGCTGCGGCTCAAGAATCACCTGATCGCGCTCGGCGAATGGTCCGAAGAGCGCCACAAGGCGCTGGCACAGGAACTGGAAGAACACGTGACCGAAAGCTGGAAGGAAGCCGTGCAGTACGGAACGCTCACGGACGGGCCGCGCCTCAATCGCGACCTCATGTTCCAGGACGTGTTCAAGGAAATGCCCGAGCACCTGCGCAAGCAGCGCGAGCAGCTGCGCACCGAGCAGGGGGTCTGACATGGCACAGATGAACATGATCCAGGCGCTCAACTCCGCCATGGACATCATGCTGGCGCGCGATCCGAACGTGGTCGTGCTCGGCGAGGACGTGGGGTACTTCGGCGGCGTGTTCCGCGTCACCGACGGGCTGCAGCGCAAGTACGGCGAGCACCGCGTGCTCGACACGCCGATCGCCGAAGGCGCGATCGTCGGTGCCGCCATCGGCATGGGCGTGAACGGATTGCGACCGATCGCGGAAGTGCAGTTCGCCGACTACATCTATCCGGCCTGCGACCAGATCTTCTCGGAGCTCGCCCGCCTGCGCTACCGCAGCGCCGGCGACTTCTGGGCGCCCGTCACGATCCGCACACCCTGCGGCGGCGGTATTCGCGGGGGCCAGACGCACTCGCAGAGCCCGGAAGGCATCTTTACGCACGTCTGCGGCATCAAGGTGGTCATGCCGTCGACTCCGTACGACGCGAAGGGCCTGCTGATCGCGTCGATCGAGGACGACGACCCGGTCGTGTTCTTCGAACCGAAGCGGCTCTATAACGGTCCTTTCGACGGTGACGCGAACAAGCCGGCCGTGCCGTGGAGCACGCATCCGAAGGGCGAGGTGCCGGACGGTTACTACACGGTGCCGATCGGCAAGGCGGAGATCGTGCGCAAGGGCACCGCTGTCACGATGGTTGCGTACGGCACGATGATCTACGTGTGCGAAGCCGCGGCGAAAGCGCTCGGCATCGACGCCGAGATCATCGACGTGCGTTCGATGGTGCCGCTCGACACCGACACGATCTGCACCTCGGTCAAGAAGACCGGCCGCTGCCTGATCGCGCACGAAGCGACGCGTTTCTCGGGCTTCGGCGCGGAACTGTCGGCGACGATCCAGGAAGAATGTTTCTGGGACCTCGAGGCGCCGATCGGCCGCGTCGCGGGCTGGGACACGCCGTATCCGCACGCGTTCGAATGGGAGTATTTCCCGGGTCCATTGCGCGTGGCTGCGGCCCTCAAGGCCGTGATGGAGGCCGCATGACGCGTTACGTCTTCAAGATGCCGGATCTGGGCGAAGGCACCGTCGAAGCCGAAGTCGTCGCCTGGCACATCAAGGTCGGCGACATGGTGCAGGAAGACCAGGTCATGGCCGAGGTCATGACCGACAAGGCCGCGGTGGAAGTACCGGCACCGGTCAGCGGCAAGGTCGTGACGATCAACGGCCAGCCGGGCGACATGGTTCGCGTCGGCTCGGAGCTGGTCGTGTTCGAGACGGCAGCGGTTGATGACGATGTCGTCGCTCCTGCGGCCCCTGTCGCCGCCCTGCCTCCCGTTGCAGCGGGCGAGGAGCCGGGCTGAGAGTCCGCGGATTGAACCCGCGCCCGCGCGAGCACCTTTGCCCGCCCTGCGTGCGACTCCTGCCGCTCATGCGGTGGAGGTGAAGAGTGAAGTGGGAGAGGTGAGTGGTCGCGTGAAGGCGTCGCCGGCCACGCGGCGCAAGGCGCGCGAGGCAGGCATCGACCTGCGGCAGGTCCCGGGCTCCGGTCCGAGCGGCCGCATCATGCCGAAGGACTTCGTGGCCGTGATGAGCGGCGCCGCTCCCGCCCACAAGAACGGTGGCCCGGCGGCCGCGCCGTCGCTGCTGCGGCAGCGCACCGGCACCGACGAGGTCAAGGTCATCGGCGTGCGTCGCGTCATCGCGCAGCGCATGACGGATGCGGCGCGGATGATCCCGCACTTCTCGTACGTCGAGGAAGTCGACGTCACGGAGCTCGAGTCGCTGCGCGCGCACCTGAATTCGAAAGCGCCGAAGGGCACGCCGGCCCTCACGTACCTGCCGTTCCTCGCAGCCGCGCTCGCGCGCGTGCTCGAGGAGTTCCCCCAGTGCAACGCGCACTACGACGCCGAGCGCAACGTGCTGATCCGGCACCACCCGGTGCACCTGGGCGTGGCGACGCAGACGCCGGACGGCCTCAAGGTGCCGGTCGTGCGCCATGCCGAGGCCCGCACGCTCTGGGACTTGTCGGACGAGATCCGCCGCGTCTCCGAGGCGGCCAAGGGCGGCAAGGCCTCGCGCGAGGAACTGAGCGGCTCGACGATCACGATCACCAGCCTCGGCCGGATGGGCGGCATCGTTTCGACGCCGATCATCAACGCGCCCGAGATGGGAATCATTGGCGTCAACAAGGCGATCGACCGCCCGGTCGTCCTGGATGGCGCCATCGCCATCCGTCGCATCATGAATCTTTCGTCGTCGTTCGATCATCGCTTCGTGGATGGCTACGACGCCGCGGCCATGATCCTGGCGCTCAAGGACCTGCTCGAGCACCCGGCGACGATCTTCATCCCCGGTTAAACTGGCGCCCTCACAGCGCCGCCCCGTCCCGAGAACAATGCAATGACCACGACTCCCCCAGCGCGTCCCGCCTTCGGCACCGTCCTCGCCGACCAGATGAGCATCGCCACCTTCGCCAACGGTGCGTGGGGTGAGGACAAGCTCGTGCCGGTCGCGCCGATCCCGATGCACCCGTCCGCGCACGTGCTGCACTACGCCAGCACCTGCTTCGAAGGCTTCAAGGCCTATCGCTACGCGGACGACAGCATCCACGTCTTCCGCATGGACCGGCACATGGCGCGCCTGCGCCAGAGCGCGAAGCTGCTGATGCTGCCGGTGCCGGACGAGGCGCAGCTCGAGCGCATGATCCTGCAGACGATCGATCGCAACCGTGCGCAGGTGCCGGAGCCTCCGGGCGCGCTGTACATGCGGCCGGTGCTGTTCGGCACGATGCCCAACATCGGCGCTGCGTCGCAGCCTTCGAACGAAGCCACGCTGATCGTGCTGGCAAGCCCGGTGTGGGATTACTTCTCGGGCGGCATGAAGCCGTTGCGTATCTATGTCGAGGACCAGAAGCACCGCACGGCGGAGCACCTCGGCATGGTGAAAACCGGCGGCAACTACGCCGCGGCCATGGGGCCGACACTTGCCGCGAAGGAAAAGTACAAGATCGACCAGGTGCTGTTCTGTCCGGAAGGCTCCGTGCAGGAAACCGGCGCCGCGAACTTCCTGCTCATCCGCGAAGGGCACATCCTGACGCGCAGTCTCGATTCGTCCTTCCTCCACGGCGTCACGCGCGACTCGCTGCTGACGATGGCGCGGCAGATGGGATTCAGGGTCGAAGAGCGCGTGTTCGACGTCGCCGAGATGATGGAGTGGGTCAAGACCGGTGAAGCCGCGCTGTCCGGCACCGCTGCCGTGCTCGCAGGCGTTGGCACGCTGGTGCGCAGCGACGGCACGGACGTGCGCGTCGGCTCGGGCGACGTTGGTCCGGTGACGCAGAAGCTGCGTGCAGCGCTCGTCGCCATCCAGAACGGCACCGCGCCCGACACGTTCGGCTGGACCCGCAAGGTCTGAGGCTCACTCCGTGGCTGCGCGCACCGTCGCCGTCGTCACGGGAGCTGGCAGTCCGACCGGCATCGGCTTTGCCACGGCGCGGGCGCTCGCTCGCGCCGGGCACTGCATCCTCGTCGTTTCTACCACCGATCGAATCAAGGATCGCGCGGCTGAACTCCGCGCCGAAGGCTGCGAAGCCCATGCGATCGTCGCCGACCTGACCAGTGAACCTGACGTCGAGCGACTGCATGAGCATGCAGAGGCGCTCGGCGACGCCAGCGTGCTGGTAAACAACGCGGGCATGGCCGTGCTCGGCGAAATGGATGCGCCCGGTCACCTCGAGCGACTCGACCTCGGCGACTGGCAGCGCTCGCTCGAACGCAACCTCACGACTGCATTCCTCGTGACACGTGCTTTCCTGCTCGGCATGAAGGCGCGTGGTTATGGCCGCATCGTCAACGTTTCGTCGACGACCGGAGCCGTGTCTGCGGTGGCGGGGGACACGGCCTATGCGGCCGCGAAGGCGGGCATGGTCGGATTCACGCGTGCGATCGCGCTCGAGGCGGCGCCTCACGGCGTGACCGTGAATGCGATCGCACCGGGCTGGATCGCGACCGGCTCGCAGACCGGGCGGGAAGCGGCGGCCGGCCTGCGCACGCCACTCGGGCGTTCGGGTTCGCCTGACGAGATTGCTGCACTGATCGCATTCCTGGCATCGCCGGCGGCGTCCTACATCGTCGGGCAGCTGATCGTCGCCGACGGCGGCAACTCGATCATCGAGGACCACAACGCGTGAGCAATGCCCCTGTCGTGCTGGTCACTGGCGCGGCGGGCGGCATGGGCAGCGCGATCGTCGAGCGCTTCGCACTGGCTGGCTGGAGAGTCTGCTGTACGGACATCGCCGCGCGCGGCCTCGCCGCGCTGGCGAACGACGCCATCGTCGCGCGCGTGCCCGGTGATGTGCGCTCAGCGACGGGGTGCCGTGCGATCGTCGATGCCTGCCTGGCCGCAACCGGCGGTCGCCTCGACGCACTGGTGAACACGGCCGGCGTCTGGCGCGAAGGGCCGGTCGAGGGCTGCAGCGAGGACGACTTCGACATCGTGATGGACGTGAACGCGAAGGGCACGTTCTTCATGTGCAAGGCGGCGATTCCGGCCTTGCGGATGGCGCATGGCGCGATCGTGAACATCTCGAGCGACGCGGGACGGCAGGGCAACCTGAATGCCGCCGCCTACAGCGCGTCGAAAGGTGCGGTCACGATGTTCACCAAGGCACTGGCGCTGGAACTCGCGCCGCACGACGTGCGTGCCAACGTCGTGTCGCCGGCGGACGTGCGCACGCCGATGCTCGAATTCCAGGCCCGGCGCTACGGCGGCGGCCACCCGGACTGCGTATTACCGTGCGCTGCTGGAGAAGTATCCGCAAGGCGCGCAGGCGCGGTTCATCGAGCCGCAGGAAGTGGCGGAGCTGGTGTTCTATCTCTGCTCGCCAGCCGCTGCTTCGATCACGGGGGCGGATTTCGCGATCGACCGCGGGTATTCCGCGGGCAAGTAGACGTTCGCGGCGTTCAGTCCGCGAGCAGGAGCGAACCGCCGGCCGGTCGGCGCGCGAACACCGCGCCACACACGGCAAACACGGCGCCGAGGGCGATTGAGAACGTCAGCGTCGCGCTCATGCCCGGGCCGACGAGTCCGAACGATTGCAGCAATCCCGGCGCAACCGAGTCGAGACCGACGATCACGCCGCCGACGACGGATGCCAGGGCCGCCGCATTCAGTACCGTGCGCCAGCCGAGTCCGCGACCCAGGTTCTGCAGCATCCACTCGTGCTCGCGTTCCGCCGTGGCGAGCGCTGCAGTGCGATTCGGCACGTGCGAGAGTTCCGCGATCTGCGTCCCGCAGGCGCGCATCGAAACCCGGTGACAACGCGGGGCGCGGCAGGGCACCGGCCAGCGCCGCATCGAGTTCGTCGAGCGTCGCCGCGTAGGCGCGACAGCGGGCACATTGCGCCATGTGGTGTCGCACGGTGCCGGCCCGGCCGGGTTCCAGCGAGCCCTCGTGCAATTCGACGAGGTCGAACTCGTAGTCGGCGCAGGGGCCGAGCGCAAGGGCGATTTCGTTGCTGTTCATGCGGCCTGGACCTCCTCGGGCTGGGCAAGCTCCATCAAGCGCTTGCGGGCCCGGAACAGTAAGTTCTTGACCGTACCGAGCGGCATGCCGAGCGACTCGGCGACTGCGTCGTAGGAACGGTCTTCGAGATAAAACAGTCGCACGGCCTGCTGCTGGTTGGCAGGCAGTGTTTCCAGCAGCCGCAGCAGGTTGTCGCGCTCGGGGTCGCCGGCCGGACCCGTGGCGATGCTGGCGGCGGCGTGCTGGGCTTCGAGCGAATCCGGATCGTCGAACGAGACGGTGGGCCGCCGCTTGCGCAGCTCCATCAGGCAGGTATTGCGCGTGATCGCGTAGATCCAGGTGCCGAGCGCCGCCCGGCCGTCAAAACCCGGCAAGGCTTTCCAGACGCGGACCAGGGTCTCCTGGGCGGCGTCCTCGGCCGCGGCGCGGTCCTTGAGCATGGAAAAGGCGAGCCGGAACACCCGGTCACGGAACTCGGGCACGATCAGGTCGAACGCGCGGGCGTGGCGGCCTGCCGCCAGGTGACCTTCGATTGCCGAATCCATGGGCCTTTATATGCCCCTGCGGCGGCGGAAGGTTGCAAGCCGGGCCGATGCAACCTTTTCCCCGGGCGGCGCATACAAAGATCAACAGCCCAGGAGGCCCGTCCATGAATGAAGATGTCGTCGCCGTATTCATCCCGATCGTCGCGATCGTCATGTCGCTCGGGATTCCCATCATTTACCAGATCCTCGATTACCGCCGCCGTCGCGACATCGTCGAGGCGCACCACAAGGAACGCCTGGCTGCCATCGAGCGCGGCATGGACCTGCCCGCGTTGCCCGAGGCGTTTTACAGCCCGCTGGACCGCAACAAGCGGCCGCGTCACCTGCTGACCGGCATGATCTGGCTGTTCATCGGCATCGCGCTGTTCCTGGCGCTCGGCGCCGTCGCGGGCGAGGACGTGCGGTTCTTCGGCCTGATTCCGGCCGGGGTCGGCCTGGCGTTCCTGATCTACTACTTCATCGAAGGCAAGCACGAGGTCGCGGCCTTCAGGGCGAAGGAAGCCGCCCGCGACGCGGCAGCCTCCAAAGCCTGAGCGGGAGTACGCCGTGACGCAGCCCGTTTCGCGACGGGCTGCGTTTCGCCTGATTGCAGGCGGAGGCGACGCCTGCCCTGACTCCGCGGGCCGCAAGGGTGCGAAAATGTCTGCATCCTTCTCCGGCTACCCGGAGACTTCCACGTGCGGCCCGTTCTATCCCTCACCCGAGCGCAGTCCGCTGCTGCTTCGGTCATTTTCACGCTTGGCTCGACCCCGCTGCTGGTGTTCGCGCCGGCTGCGTCGCAGGCCCTCGACGGTTCCAAGGTCGTCGCTACCGAGAAAGCCCGGGTGCAGCTGACGGTCGTCACGAGCGGGCTCGAGCATCCATGGGGTATCGCATTCCTGCCGGATGGCCGTGCCCTCGTCACCGAGCGACCGGGCCGGCTGCGGATCGTCGATCGCAACGGCAAGGCTGGGTGAGCCGCTCGCCGGCGTGCCAGCGGTGGACGCGGTCGGGCAGGGCGGCCTGCTCGACGTCACGCTCGATCCTGAGTTCGCGCGCAACCAGCGCATCTATCTCTCGTACGCGGAACCACGCGGCGACGGCGATGAACGGCACCAGCGTCGCGCGCGCGAAGCTCGGCGCCCAAGGGGCTCGAGGACGTCACCGTCATCTTCCAGCAGCAGCCGGCGATGGCCAGCCGGCATCACTTCGGCTCGCGCCTGGTGTTCGGTCGCGACGGCAACCTGTTCGTGACACTGGGCGACCGCAACTCGGGCCGCGACAAGGTGCAACTGCTCGACAACCACATCGGCAAGGTCGTGCGCATCGACCGCGACGGCAAGGCGCCGGCCGACAACCCTTACCGCAAGCAGGCGGGCGCGCTGCCCGAGATCTGGTCATTCGGCCATCGCAACATCCAGGGTGCGGCGCTCGACCCGGCGACGGGCGACCTGTGGACCAACGAGCACGGGCCGAAAGGCGGCGACGAACTGAACCGCACGCTCGGCGGCCGCAATTACGGCTGGCCGCTGGTCACGTATGGCATGGAGTATTCGGGCAAGCCGGTCAGCGATCGCACCGAGGCGCCGGGCCTGGAATCGCCCGTGCATTACTGGGTGCCGTCGATCGCGACGAGCGGACTCGCGTTCTACACGGGGTCTGCGATTCCCGAGTGGAAGGGCAACGTGTTCGTGGGCGGGATGAAGGTGGGCGAACTGGCGCGGCTCGAACTGCGCGACGGCAAGGTCGTGAACGAGGAGCGGTTGTTCGTCGAGGCGCTCGAGAAGCGCATTCGCGCGGTCGTGAATGGGCCGGATGGCGCGCTGTACCTGCTCACGGACGAGGACGACGGGCAGCTGATCCGGGTGACGGCGGCGAAGTAGGCTTGCGCTCAGTTGCGCCTGCCGCCGGGTCGCCGAAGTGCGTAGAATTCGCGCCGCGGCGGGCCTGTAGCACAGCGGTTAGTGCAGGGGACTCATAATCCCTTGGTCCTGGGTTCGAATCCCAGCGGGCCCACCACGATTTCACCGTGAAGCTGCGCGCGGCAATGAAGGCTGAATGCAGCGGCGAGACTCCGGACCAGCACGCGATGACTGTCCGCTTCCGCAAGCCATTGCTGCGCACTCCCACTGGCTGGGCGGCCTGCTCCTGGGTGCGTCGCGCCACAGCCCGAGACGACACGCCGGCGAGCAGCCCGGATGAGTTCCTCGCCCCGCATCGGTTGGCTTTTCGCCTACGACTGGGATCGAGCGGCGATGCGGCGCCTCGGCGCGCCCGGTGGTCCGGTGCGCTGCGATCATGCCGGCTTCGACCTGTTCTCGTTCCCGAGCAATCTCAGGTTGCCGGCGTTCGACCTTGAACGCTTCGCGGCGCGGCAGGCGGAGCGCGGGCGGCGGCGTGGCTGGCGGGCTGTGCTTTCCCATCACGAGCAATTCGGCACCCTCGCCGCGGCGCTGGTGGCCGAGCGGCTCGGGCTGCCCGGCGCGACGCCGGAAAGCATCCTCGCCGCGCAGCACAAGCTGCATGCGCGGCGCGTGCTGGCGCAGGTTGCGCCCGATGCCAACCTTCGCTTCACCGGCCTGGATGCGGGCGATGACGCGCCCGTTCCCGGGGTCCTCGACTACCCCGTGTTCGTAAAGCCGGTGAAGGGCGCGTTCTCGGTGCTCGCGCGTCGCATCGAGGAGCCCGATCAACTGCGCGCGCATACGCGTTTCGGCTGGCCCGAGCGCTGGCTCATCCGCCAGCTGGTCGAGCCTTTCGAGCGCGTGTGCCGTGCCCGGCTGCCGCAGGCGGGCAGCGCGTACCGGATGCTGCTCGAGGAGCCGGTGGCACCGCAGACCGCGCAGTTCAACCTCGACGGCTGGGTGCAGGACGGCCGCGTGCATGCACTGGGCGTGGTGGACGCGGTCATGTACCCCGGCACGCAGGCCTTCATGCGCTGGGAACACCCGAGCCGGCTCGCCGCGGCGGTGCAGCGGCGCGCACTCGAGGTGGCGCAGCGCTTTCTTGGCGCCATCGGCTACGCGCACGGGTTCTTCAACCTGGAATTCTTCTACGACGATCACGACGACGGCCTCCGCGTGATCGAGTGCAATCCGCGGCTGGCCTCGCAGTTTTCCGACCTGTACGAGCGCGTGCACGGCGTCGACGCCCACGCCATGGCGCTGGCGCTGGCGCTGGGCGCGGATCCGCAGTCGCTGCCGCTCCGTCGGCCCACCGCCCGGGCGGCCGCCAGCCTCGTGTACCGGGCCTTCGATGCGAGTGGTGACGTGCCGCCGGCACCCGCCGCGCCGCAGCGCGAGGCCCTGGCCCGCGGATTTCCCGATGCTCTGCTGTTCAGCTTTCCCAAGCGGGGGCGCTCGCTCGCCCGCGACTTCCGCTGGACCGGCAGCCACCGCTACGGGATCGTGCACCTGGGCGGGCGCGACCGCGAGCACCTGCGCCAGCGCTGCGAGGACGCCAGCGCGTTGCTCGGCTGGCCGGCGCCCTACCTGACCACGGTCCGCTGCCGGCGCGCGTGCACGCCGCGACGCCATGCTTCTCCGCGCTCGGCGCGTCGTCGGCCGAGGCATCCGCGGTATGAGCGGGGCGCCGTCACGGCAGGGTCCTGCGACCTTGCCCGACGCGGAGGTTCGCGCTCGCTCGGTGCTGAAGTACCGGAAACGGGCCGCGGGCTATGACGCCACCTGCGGTCCGACCTGGCCGATCCGCGAGCGTACGGTGGCCGCCCTGCGGCTGCAGCCCGGGCAGCGCGTACTCGATGTCGGTTGCGGCACCGGCCTCAGCCTGGCCCTGCTGCGCGATGCGGTCGGCGAGAGCGGATTGGTCTTCGGCTTCGACCAGAGTCCCGAGATGCACGCGGGCGCGCGTGCGCGGGTCGCCGCGGCGGGGTGGAGCAACGTGCTGCTGTTCGAGACACCCGCGCAGGCGCTGCGCCTGCCGGAACCGGTCGACGCGCTGTTGTTCCACTACACGCACGACATCCTGCGCTCGGCGTCCGCGGTGAGCGCGGTGCTCGCTTGCGCGCGTCCGGGTGCCGCGGTGGCGATCGCCGGCATGAAGTACTTCCCGTGGTGGCTCGCGCCGCTGAATCCCTGGGTCTACCTCAAGAATCGCGGCTACAACGGGGCGCCGGGCGAGCTGCGCACGCCCTGGGACCGCATTGCGCCGCGGCTGCAGGATTGGCAGGTCACGCCGGTGCAGTTCGGCATGGGTTACATCGGCGTCGGACGTGTCGCTGACCACGGCGCGACTGCGCCGATGCGGACGCCGGCCCATGACGGTCTATCGCCGAACCGCGGCGGCGCTGCTCGCGCTGGTGTTCCTCAATTGCAGCCTGAGCTTTCGCAACTGGTGGCCCACGCCGGCATCCTGCCCGATGCGCGGCTGGCGCCCGGCTTCGTCTGGCTGTGGTTGCTCCTGCTGCTCGTGGTCGCGTGGCGCGGCGCTTTGTCACGCCGCGCGGCGGGACTGCTGGCCGGCGTCTACCTGCTGCTCGTCCTGCTGCGCTACGCCGACGTGACCGTGCCGGCGCTGTTCGGGCGTGCCGTCAGTCTGTACTGGGACGTGCCGCAGCTCCCGCGCTTTTTCTGGGTCGCGGTCACCGGTGGCGCGTGGCCGCAGACTGGCGTGGCGCTGACCGTGCTGGCGCTGCTCGGCTGGGGACTGCACCGCCTGTTGCGCCTGTCCATCGCGGTTGTCGCGCGCGACGCCGTGCCCTACGCGCTGCGCGCGCGCTGGACCTGGCTGGCGACAGCCGCTGCGCTCGCGCTGGTGCTGGCGAACTACGCCGGCGTACGCGCCACCTGGCCGCTGGTGTCGAAGCCCGTGCTCCCGACCTATTGGGAACAGCTCGACCTGCTCGCTACGGCCGCTTCGGCGCAGCGAATGGCCCTGTGCTGCCGGCGACCACCGTCGTGGACGGCGCGCTGGCGAGCGCGAACAGCCGCGCGCTCGAGGGACTGCACGGGCGTGATGTGTACCTCGTGTTCCTCGAGTCGGTCGGCGCTGTCGTCTACGACGATGCGCATGCTGTCAGCGTGCTCAGGCCGGCGCGCGAGCGCCTGGCCGCGGACATTGCGGCCGCCGGCCTGCAGGTGGTGTCTGCCTTCGTACGTTCGCCCACGATCGGCGGCGGATCCGATCTCGCGCACGTGTCGCTGCTCGCCGGCATCGACCTCTCGGACCCGCGTCGTCACGACCTGCTGCTCACGACGACGCGTCCGTCGCTGATCAGCGTCTTCCGCTCGCACGGCTACCAGACGTTCGGCCTGTACCCGTCGGTGTCCTGGGACTGGCCGGAACGCGCCTGGTACGGTTACGACGTGTACGTCGAGGGGCGCTCCCTCGACTACCGCGGGCCTACGTTCGGCAACTGGTGGAAGATCCCGGACCAGTTCGCCTTGCCCGCTTCGAGCAGCTGTATCCGCGTCCACCTTCGGCGCCGCCGCGCTTCGTGTTCGCGGCGACGATCAGCACTCACGTGCCGTTCGGCCGCGTGCCTCCGTACCAGCCGGACTGGCAACGCCTGCTGGGCGAGCAGCCGTTCGATGAGGTCGACGCGACGCGCGCGCTGGCCGTGCCCGTCGACTGGCTCGACATGATGCCGGCCTACGTGCGACTGGTCGAGTACACCTACCGCTGGATCGGCGGTTTCCTGCGCCTGCCGCCAGCGCGCGACACGGTGTACGTGCTGCTGGGCGATCACCAGCCGACCGCAAACGTCAGCGGCGAGGGTGCGTCCTGGGACGTTCCGGTGCACGTCATCTCCCGCGATCCGCAACTGCTGGAGCGCTTCACCGCGCAGGGCTTCACCGCCGGGCTGGAGCCGCCGCGCGCATCGATCGGCGGCATGCACGAGCTGACCGCGATGATGCTCAAGGCCTTCGGACCGCCTCCCTCGCCCTGATCCGCCAGCGGCCTCCTCACCCAATCCGGAGTTCCATGTCCTTCGACCCGCAAGCCGCGACAGCCGCGTACATCGACTCGCTCGGCGCGGACGCGCTGGCGAAAGCGGCCGCATACACCACGGGCGGCCACTGGCTGCTGCTCTGGAACCTGCTCGTGACGGCCGTCATCACGTGGGTAATCGTGCGCACCGGCGTGCTCGATCGCATCAATGCGAAACTGGCCCGGCGCGGGCCCAACCTGAAAGCCTGGGTCGTCGCCGCCGTCTACGTCGTCGTGTCCGGCCTGATCTCATTGCCCTGGACGATCTACACCGACTGGTGGCGCGAGCGCGGGTACGGCCGCACCAGCCAGCCGCTCGTCGATTACCTCGGGCAGGGCGTAGCTGTCGCTCATGATCGCGGCCGTCTTCGTTGCGCTGTTCTTCGTGGGCGTCTACGCGCTGATGCGTCGGGCCGGCAAGTTCTGGTGGATATGGTCGGGTGCCCTGACGGCGTTTGCGCTGTCGCTGGTCCTGCTCGCGGGCCCGGTCTTCATCGAGCCGCTGTTCAACGACTACAAGCCCGTGCCTGCGGGCGAGGTGCGCGACGCGCTGGTCGTGATGGCGCAAGCAGGCCGGCGTGCCCGAAGACCGCATCTTCGTCTACGACGGTTCGCGCCAGTCGAACAATTTCACGGCCAACGTTTCCGGCATCGCGGGTTCGGCGCGCATCGCGATCTCCGACATCGCGTTCAAGGGCGCATCGCTCGACGAAGTGAAGGCGGTGACGGGCCACGAGATGGGTCACTACGTGCTCGGCCACGTCTGGCGCACCGTGATCCTGATGTCCGTGCTCGCGATCGTGTTCTTCTTCCTCGCGGACCGGCTGTTCCCGCGGGTCGCGCGCGCCTTCGGCAGTTCGGCGTCGATCAGCGATCCGACGGGCCTGCCGGTGCTGTTCTTCATGGTCTCGTTCTTCCTGCTGCTGGTGCAGCCGATCGTCAACGGCCAGATCCGCAAGGGCGAAAACGAGGCCGATCAGTATTCACTCGAGACGGTGAACCTGCCGGACGCGCTGGCGACCGCGCTGGTGAAGACTGCCGAGTATCGAAATCCGCGGCCCGAGCCAGCTGGAGGAGATGCTGTTCTATACGCACCCCTCGGTCGAGCGTCGGGTACGTCGCGCAATGGACTGGAAGGAGAGCCACCCCGCGTCCTGAGTTCGCGGTCGTTCGGCCGGGCGGGCCGCGCTACGGCTGGCCGGCGCGACGTGACTTGAGGATCTCGAGCATGCGCGTGCGCGCGCCGCCTGAGTGGATGAGCAGCACCAGCGCGTCGCCAGGCCGTGCCCAGTCGAGTGCCATCAGCGCCGCATCGACTTCCGACGGACAGATCGGCACAGCAGCTTCAGCCAGACCCGCCTGCAGGAGCGCATTTTGGATGATCGCGGGCACCTCGCCCGGCTGCCGGCCACGCAGGTGGCCTTCGTCTTCCTTTACCACGACCAGGTCGGGATCGAATTCAGTCGCCACGAGGGCGAGTTCCTCGATGTCGGCGTTGAGCCGGTTGCCGGCATGGCCGAGCAGCATGCCGATGCGCCCGCCCGGTGCGCGCAGTTGCTGCGCCACGCGCATCACGCCGCGCAACCCGTCCGGGTTGTGGGCGTAATCGACGATGATCTGCACGCCGCCGATGTCGAACCGCATGAGTCGTCCGTTATTGTCGGCGAGGTCGCGACCGAAATCCGCAAACACGTGCGCGATGGTCGCCGGCGGCACGCCGAGCTTCGTCGCAACGAGCGCTGCGCCCGCCAGGTTCTCGACGTTGTAGGTCGCGGTGCCTTCGACCGTGAGCGGCATGTCATTGACGGCGCCGAGGTCGTGTTCACTGTTGCCCAGGGAGAGCCATAGCCGGCCGGCGCGTACGCCAGACGTGGCACCCTGCACGGCACGACGGTGCTGCGCGAGCGACGGATGATCGTAATCGCGCGCGAACCAGGCGAGTGTCGGCTGCCAGCCCAGCCGCTGCTCGAGCACGCCGCTCTTCGCGCAGAGCAGGGCGTCATCGGCGTTCAGCACCAGCAGCCCATTGCCGTCGAGCAGGTGGGTGATGCTGAGTTTCACGTCCGCAAGGCCGTCAAGGTCGTCGATGCCGTATTCGCCGAAATGATCGGGACTGATGTTGGTGACGATGGCCACGTCGGCACGATCGGCGGCAAGGCCACGGCGCAGGATGCCGCCCCGGGCTGTCTCGATGACCGCCGCTTCCACGCTCGCGTTGCGAAGTACCAGGCGAGTTCCTGCCGGACCCGAGTAATCGCCCGTCGGCCACCGGCTTGCGATCGATGAATACGCCGTCCGTGCAGTTGAAGCCGTCGCGCCAGCCGTTGGCACGCGCGCAGGCAGCGACGAGTCGCACGGTCGTGGTCTTGCCGTTCGATCCGGTGATCCCCGCGATAGGGATGGTGTGCAGCGACGCCCACGGCACCGTGTCTATCGTGGGTAGCGCGTCGAGTGCCCAGCTCCGGCTGCCCGTGCCTGCGCCGAGCGTCAGGATCGTTTCGTCGAGGAGGTGACCGACGCCGCGCGTCCTGGCTGCTTCGATCAGGGTCACGACGTCGGGACGCCGCTCGGTTGCTGCACGTTTTGCCAGCCTGGCCAGTGCAGCGTGTTCCTCGAGTACCGGCGGAATCACGTCGGCCGGATCGTTGGCATCCTCGAGGTAGTCCGCCAGCAGGTCTTCGGTGACGTTCGCCCAGCGGACCGGATCACGCTCGAACACGGTCGCGCAGAGCGCCCACTCGTTGAGCTCGGTCGCGGTGAAGAGCTGGTCGATGGGTGCCTGCAGCGCGAGGGAGGCACCCGCGGCGTGCCGGCGCGCAACGATCGCGGGGGCCAGCGGCGAGCCGGGTGCAGCCTTGTCCCAACCCAGGTGACGACGCGCGCGCTCTACCCGCGCGCGCCAGCCGGACAACAGCGCATCGTCGATTTCGACGCCGACCGTTTCCAGCACCGCGCCGGTGCCAGCGAAGAACAGGTTGCCGCCCATCAGACGACGCGAGTCGTCGAGGGGCAGGGTGTGCTCGGCGTTCAGTCTTCCGTCTCCGGCGCGATCCAGACGCCGCGCTCGTCACGAATGACCCCGGGCATGAGCTGTTCGGTCAGCTCGCCGGCTTCGTGTTCGCCCTCTCCCACTGCAGCAGGCGAGGGCTGGGGCGACGGCTTGCGCGCACGGCCTTCAGTCGCGCTGCGCGCGACGTCTGCCGCCGGAGCGGCGACGAGGGGAGAAGCACCGCTCGCCATGAAGCCGCCGATGCCCGAGACAGGTGCCGCGGAGCCCTCGCCGGCGCTGCGTGCGTCCTCGCCGGTTGCAGCTGTGCCGGAAGCGTGAGAAGTGGCGGACTTGAACTTGGTGATCTGCTTCCAGGACCGGATCAGCGCATCCGCGAAGACCAGCAGCAGGTCGCCCGGCTGCCCCATGTGGAGCGCGGCATCGATCGCTTCCTGCTCGTCCGGAATGATCGAGATCGCCGCACGCCGGCACGCCACGCGACTGCAGTTGCGCAGCCTGCAGCTTCGGCACCTCGTCGGGACCGCGCTCGCGCAGGCTGTCGTCGCGCCGGCAGATGTAATGATCGAAGCGGCCAGCGACCGCGTCCGCGATCGCGCGCAGGTCCTCGTCGCGACGGTCGCCCGGGCCGGCAAGCACGACGATGCGCCGTCCCGTCACGTCCAGGCGTTGCGCGAGGTCTGCCATCGCAGCGACCGCGTGGGCGTTGTGGCCGTAGTCGAACAGCACCTTGAACGGATGCTCGTTGAACACGTTCATGCGGCCCGGCGCCTGGAAGAACGTCGAGTCGAACGTGCGCAGGCCGTGACGGATCGCGTCGAGCTTGATGCCGAGCGAAAACGCCATCGCCGCGGCGAACATCGCGTTCTGCACGTTGTGCATCGCGCGGCCTTCGAGCGTCGCGGGAATCAGGTGGGTCCACACCAGCGGAATGTGGCTGCTGCGGTCGTACAGCGTGATCATCTGGCCGTTGACGCCGGCTTCGAGCGCGCAGGCGCGGCCACCCGCGCGGATGTGCTCGCGCACCAGCCCGTGCTGCGGGTTCATCGTGACGTAGCAGATGCTCTTGGCCTCGGTGTAGCCCGACATCTTGAGCACGAGCGGATCGTCGGCGTTCAGCACCGCGCAATCCTTCGCCACCTCGATCACGACGCGCTTCACGTCGGCGAGCTGGTCGAGCGTGTCGATGCCCTTGAGGCCAAGGTGGTCCGACTGCACGTTGAGCACGGCGCCGACGTTCACTTCGGGCACGCCCATGCCGGCGCGCAGCAGGCCGCCACGCGCAGTCTCGAGAATCGCGATGTCGATCTGCGGATCGGCGAGGACCATGCGCGCGGACACCGGGCCGGTCATGTCGCCCTGCACCGTGCGCTGGCCGTCGATGTAGACGCCGTCGGTCGTGGTGAGGCCCGGCGTGTAGCCCGCCATCTTGGTGATGTGCGAGAGCATGCGCGCCGTCGTCGTCTTGCCGTTGGTGCCGGTGAGCGCCGCGATCGGCACCCGCGTTGGGCGATCCGGTGGGGAACAGCATGTCGATGACCGGGCCCGCGACGTCGCGCGGCGTGCCTTCGCTCGGCGCCACGTGCATGCGGAAGCCCGGGGCTGCGTTCACTTCGCAGATGCCGCCGCCGATCTTGCGGTAGCTCTCGGTGATGTCGGTCGACAGGAAGTCGACGCCGCCGACGTCGAGGCCCACGGCCTGCACGGCGCGCACGGCCATCTCGCGGTTGTCGGGATGGATGACGTCGGTGACGTCGGTCGCGGTGCCGCCCGTCGACAGGTTCGCGGTGGAGCGCAGGTAGACGATTTCGCCCGGTGCCGGGATCGACTCCGCGGTCAGGCCCGCTTTCTCCAGCATCTTTTGCGCCTGGCCATCGAGCTCGAGGCGCGTCAGCACCTTCTCGTGGCCGACGCCGCGACGCGGATCCTGGTTCACGACCTCGATCAGGTCGACGATGTTCTTCACGCCGTCGCCGACGACGTGACCCGGCGTGCGGCGCGTGGCCGCGACGAGTTCGCCATTCACGACCAGCAGGCGGTGGTCGTCGCCTTCGAGGTAGGTCTCCACGATCACCGAACGCGAATGTTCTTTGGCGACCCGGAAACCCTGCACGACTTCGTCTTCGGTCGTTAGCTTGATCGAAATGCCGCGGCCGTGATTGCCGTTGTACGGCTTGGTGACCACCGGGTAGCCGATGCGCCGCGCGGCGCGGGCCGCCTGGCCTTCGGTCTGCACCAGTTCCTGCTGCGGCACGGGCAGGCCCAGTGTCGCGAGGATCTTGTTGGTCTCTTCCTTGTCGCTCGCGAGTTCGACTGCGATGTGCGACGTGCGGCCGGTGACGGTGGCCTGGATGCGCTGCTGGTAGCGGCCATGACCGAGTTGCACCAGTGACTGGTCATTGAGGCGCAGCCAGGGGATGCCGCGGGCTTCGGCCGCGCGCACGAGTGACGCCGTCGACGGGCCCAGCGCACGTCGCTGCGCGAAGCGGATGAACTCGTCGCGCGCTTCGGGCCAGTTCCAGCCTTCGGGCACGCTGTCTGCGGGGCGGATCGCGTCGGGCAGCAGCGAACACAGCAGACGGAGCGCGAGTTCGCCGGCGGCGATGCCCTCGTCACGCTGCGCGTATTCATAGACGACGGTGTAGACGCCCGGCGCGCTGGCGCTGCGCGTCTTGCCGAAGGTGACGTTCTCGCCCGCGATGTTCTGCAGTTCGATCGCGACGTGCTCGAGCACGTGGCCGAGCCAGGTGCCTTCGTCTTCGCGCATGCGGCGGAAAAAGCCGCCCGGCTCGCGATACGAGCAACCGTGTTCGGCGAGGCCGGGGAGTGCGGCCGCCAGCCCGTCGACGAACGCATTGCCGAGCCGGCCCGTGGGCCAGTGCTCGAGTTCGCCCAGGTCGAGTTCGAGCCGGATGACCGGGAAATGTGCGTAAAGCGAAGGCCCGACGTAGACGGACCGATCCAGGATGCGCATTCCCGGCTTCCTCCCTGTCGTTTGAAGACTTATTCTTTCCGCACGACGAGCGACCCAGCCTGCGCCAGCCGCGTGTGCAGGTTGAAGGTCGCGCCGGCGACGAGGATGTGCAGCTTGAGGCCCAGCAGGCACACCGGCTGTCCTTCATTCACCGCGTCCATCGACGAGAACGAGACGTCGCTCGCGTCGACGATCGTGACGCCGCCGCTGCCTTCCACCTCGACAGTCTCGTCGGGGCCGATGAAAGCGGCCGTGTCCTCGTCGAGGCCGATGCCGATCGCGAACGGGTTGTAGGCCAGCGCCGTCAGCAGGCGGCCGAGCCGGTCGCGCTGGCGGAAGTGCTGGTCGATGATGAAGCGATTGGTGAGGCCGAGGCCCGGGGCGAGGCGCACGCTGCCGGAGATCACCGAGGAGCCTTCGTCGCCGAAGGCGATCATGTGCTCGCTCAGGATGCTGGCGCCCGCGCTGGTGCCGCCGACGGTCACGCCGTTCGCGTTGCGCACGCGGATGAGCTTGGCGACGGGAGTGCCGCCGAGCAGCGTCGAGATGCGCAGCTGGTTGCCGCCCGTGAAGAAGATGCCGGTCGCTTCCTCGAGACGCTGCAGGCGGCCGGGTTCCTGGCAATCGCGGCGGGTATCGAAATCCATCGACGTGACGCGAGCGGCGCCGATGTCGCGGAACAGCTTCTCGTAGCGTGGCCCGGTCTCGGTAAGGCGGCTTGCCGTCGGTATGACGACGATGTCGGCGTTGCGGCCGCCGGACACGTTCACGAACCGCTCGAGGATGTGGCGGTCGTTCTCTTTGTTCTCGGCGCCGCCGATCGGGATGATCCAGCCGCGGGTTCCGCCTTCCGGGACGATGCTCGGCAACGTGCTGCTCCTAGCGATTCTCGAACGTTCCCCGCCGGGCAGCGTGGCCGTCCCGGACGTGGATTTCCCCACGAATGATGACCGTATGTGCGCCGCCTGTCGCGTCCAATGCAACGAGATCGGCGTCGGCGCCGGCCTCGACACGGCCTTTCCCGGCGAGGCGCAACAGGCGGGCTGGATTGGCCGTGAAAGCGGGCAGGGCGGTCTCGAGCGGCATCCCGCCGCCGACCAGGTCCCGCAGCGTTGCGAGCAGGGCGCCGGAATGGCCGACGTCCATGCTGCTGACGCGGCCCTCGGCGTCGAAGCAGGGCAGGCAGCCGCCGGCGTCGGAACTGACGGTGACCCGGTCCGCCGGGGCACCGCTCGCCAGGTACCGCTGCAGGCCCTCGGCTGCGCTCCAGGCGTCTTCGCCGTCCTCGACCGGGAAGGCGGTCAGGTCGATGGAACACCCTTCTTTGGCCAGTGCTACGGCCTCGTCGAACAGCGCCTTGCGGCGATTGACATGGGTCGGGTTGAAGACGCGTGCCGGGATTTCGCTTTCACCCAATGCTCGGCGCACGAACTCGAGACCGCGCGGACCGTCGCCCAGGTGGAGATGCAGCACGCCGGCCTTGCCGGTCATGAGGCCGGAGACGTGGGCATCGGCGGCGAGCCGGAGTACTTCGTCGAACGTCGGCTGGCTCGAACGGTGATCGCTGATCGCGAGTTCGCCGATGCCGAGCAGCGGCTCGAGCAGGACCAGATCGCCACGCACGCTGCCCGTGAGGGTCGCGAGCGGCACGTGATAGCCGCCGGCGTAGCCGAATGCGTTGAGGCCTTCTTCGCGCAGCGCGTAAATCTGTGCAAGCAGGTCACGGGGCCCGCGCGTCACGTCGTCCGTGCCCAGCAGTCCGACGACGGTGGTGACGCCGGCCAGCGTGTAGCGAGTCAGGGGCACCGCAGGCACCCGGGTCCTGAAGCCGGCCTCGCCACCGCCGCCCGTGACGTGCACGTGGCCGTCGATGAGGCCAGGGATCAGTCGCAATCCCCCAAGGTCGATTTCGGTGACGCTCGCGGTGAGCGCAGCAGGCAGGGCAGGGAGGTCCTTGCCGGGACCCATCCAGAGCACGGTGCCGCCGCCGATCAGGAGGGACTGCAGGCCCAGTGGGCGCGGTGCGTAGACGTCGGCGTTACGAAGGAGAAGCACGTTGCGCAGGTTACCAGACGCCGCGGCGCAGTCAGCAACCGCCTGGATCCTGCGGATGGAAGAAGGGGCGCCTGTTGCCGGGCGCCCCTCGGGATCACTTCTTCTTCGCAGCGGCCTTCTTCCTGGCCGGTGCCTTCTTCTTTGCGGGCGCCTTCTTCTTGGCTGCCTTCTTCGTCGCCTCGGCCTTCGACGACTTGCGGATGTCCGCCGAATGCGCGCGCTTGAAAGTCTGGATGTCCTTGAACGTGCCGTCGGCTGCGCGCACCGCGTAGAGCTTCGTGCCCTTCGAGCTGCGCAGCGTCGTGCGACGGGTCGTCTTCTTCTTCGCTGCCTTCTTCTTTGCTGCCATGGTTTTCAATCCTTGCGTTTTCGAGTCAGTCGGTCGGGTCAGTCGGTGCGCAACCTAACCGTGACGCGCGCACAGGTCAACGTCCGTGCCGCACGCTTGCTAGACTCGCCCCATCGTTCGCCGGGGACCTGCGCCTTTGAACAAACTGCCGCAACTCTTCGCCAACAACCGCCGCTGGGCCGCCGCCACGGAGCAACGTCATCCGGGCTTCTTCGGCGAGCTGTCGTCACAGCAGTCGCCGCGCTATCTCTGGATCGGCTGCTCCGACAGTCGCGTGCCCGCCAACGAGATCGTGGGGCTCGCGCCGGGCGAACTGTTCGTGCACCGCAACGTCGCGAACCTCGTGTTCCACAACGATTTCAGCTGTCTCTCCGTGCTGCAGTACGCGATCGACGTGCTCGGCATCGAACACGTCATCGTCTGCGGGCACTACGGCTGCGGCGGCGTGATCGCCTCGTATGAGCAGCGGCCGCTGGGTCTCGTCGACAACTGGCTGCTGCCAATCCGCGACCTCGCCCGGATGTACGCGCCCCAGCTCGCGGAATTGCCAACGGACCTGGAACGCGCCGACCGGCTGTGCGAACTGAACGTGCTGTTCCAGGCTCGCCGCGTCTGCCGCACGACGATCGTGCAACAGGCCTGGGAGAAAGGGCGGTCGCTCACCGTGCACGCCTGGGTCTACCGACTCAACGACGGCTTGCTGCGCGACCTGGGCTTCTGTGCCACCGACCTCACGACCGCCGATGCCGACTTTGAGCGCACGGCCGGAGCCGGTACGATCGGTCGATAAGCAAGAGGCAGCCCGGCCCGCGTGACCCTCAACCTCAACCTGTTCGCGACGCTCGCGGCTGCGACGGCGTTGTTCTTCGTCGGGCAGCTGATCGTGCGGCAATCGGCCGTGCTGCAGCGTTACAGCATTCCCGTGCCGGTCGTCGGGGGCTTCCTGTTTGCCGTCGCCCTCGCCCTCGTGGGTCTCGTCGTTCCGGTCGACTTCACGATGGACGAGACACTGAAGGACCCGTTGCTGCTCGCGTTCTTCGCGACGCTGGGTCTGGGTGCCGACGTGCGTTCGCTCGCCCGCGGCGGCAAGAAGCTCGTGATCCTGCTGGCCCTGTTCGTGGCGCTCATGACCCTGCAGAACGCCATCGGCCTGGTGATGGCACGCCTGCTCGACCTGCACCCCCTGGTCGGGTTGCTCGGCGGATCGATCTCGCTCACGGGCGGCCATGGCACAGCTGCGGCGTATGCCGCAAGTTTCGGCGAGACACGCAATCTCCAGGGCGCGATGGAACTCGGCATGGCTGCCGCGACGGCGGGGCTCATCCTGGGCAGCCTGTTGTCGGGTCCGGTCGCCGAGCGCCTCATGCGACGCGCCCGGGCGCGTTCGGCAACCGCCGCGGGCCAGCCGGCCGTGGTCGGGACGCCGCAGGAAAACCCGTTTTCCATGCCGATTACCACCGAGCAGCTGCTGTTCGTGTTGCTCGTGTGCCTCGTCTGCATCGGCGTGGCGCACGAGGTGCACGCGTTGATGAAAGGCACGGGAATACTGCTGCCGGACTTCCTGTGGGCGCTGCTGGTCGGCATGGTCGTGCGCAATCTCGCGACGCTCTTCCGCATCGAAGGCATCAACGATCGCGCGGCCCAGGCGGTGGGTGGCGTGTCGCTCTCGCTGTTCCTGATCATGGCGCTGATGTCGATGCGCATCCTCGACCTGGCGACGCTCGCCGGGCCGATGCTGCTGATCATCGTCGTCAACGCAGGCGTGACCGCGCTCTTCGCGTACTTCATCACCGGTCGTGCGCTGGGCAACGACTACGACGCAGCGGTCGTCGCCGGCGGTCACGTGGCGGCAGGCCTGGCGACCACTGCCGTCGCGATGTCGGTGATGCAGACCCTCACGCAGCGACACGGTCCGGCGCCCCTCGCGTTCCTGCTGATTCCGATCGTGGGCGCGTTTCTTCGCGGACATCGCCAACGCGCTCGTGCTGCAGGCGTACTTCGCGCTGCCGGGCCTGGGGTTCTGACCGTGCGGTCGCTGTGGCGCGGCTTGTGCCTGCTCGCAGTCGCCCTCGCGCTGGCGGGGTGTGCGCGCGGACCCGACGAGACCGGCGTGCGGCGCGACGTGCAGGCGCAACTCGACACCCTGTTCGGCAGCCGGATGCTCGAGGTCAGATCGTTGCGGCGGCAGGGCAGTGCGCCGCTCGCCGGCGCGAAGGCCGGTGGATCGCAGGCGATCGTCTACTACAACGCGGTGCTCGCGTTCACGGCGCCCTACGATCCTTCCGACTGGAGTGGCCTCAGCCCTGAACTCGTCGCGAACGCGCTTGGCGCCACCGATGAGGGCGTCATCGGGCTCGGCGCGGGTCGCATGGCTGCGGGGGCGGAGCTGCGCGCCTACGGTTCGATGGTCTATCGCCGCGCTGGCGACGCGTGGCAGGCGTCGCTGTTGCCTCCGGCGGACGCAAAGCCGGCCGCCAACGCCCGCGGCCCCGTGAAATCGACTGACCTCATCGCGCGACTCGCCGGCATCGTCAACACGACGCCGGGATTGCACGCTGCGGACGACGCCATCATTGCCGAGGAACTCGACCAGGCGCTGCAGAACATCAAGCTCCGGCTCAATCGCGGGGAGCAGGGCTTCGTCGTAGCCACCGGCCCGACGGGCGGCGAGTACGCACGCTTCACCGAATCGCTGCGGCCGCGGGGCGCGCCGTGGTCCGTCTCGCAGGCCAACACGCGCGGCAGCGTCGCGAACGCGCTCATGATCGATTCCGGCGAGGCCCGCTACGCGCTGGTGCAGAGCGACGTTGCTGCCGCTGCCGTCACCGGCCAGGCGGCGTTTGCGACCTATGGCCCGTTGCGGCATCTGCGCGCCGTGGCGGCGTTGTTCGCGGAGCCGGTGCACGTCGTCGCCCGCAAGGATGATTCGATCCACTCGATCGGTGAACTGCGCGGCAAGCGCATTGCCGTCGGCAGCCGCGGTTCCGGCACGCGACAGACCGCGATGCAGGTGCTGCGCGCGCACGGTCTCGAGCATGGCGATTACGTGATCGTGGACACACGCAACCCGGAGGAAGCGCTGCAGTTGCTGGCGGCCGGCCGGATCGACGCGGTCGTCGAGGTCGTGTCCGCGCCCTGGCGTCAACTTGCGACGGCGGCGGCACAGGTGCCGATGACTCTGGTGCCGCTCGATGCGGACGCCATGGTCGGTATCTCGGAGTCGGTGCCCGGGCTGATGCCGCTCGCCATTCCCGATCGCACCTACGTCGGGCAGGAAGGGGCCGTCGAGCACGCTGGCTGCCACGGCGTTGCTCGTTGCCAGCGATTCCGTGCCGGACGCGTCGGTGAAGCAGGTGCTCGATTTCCTGTTCACGAACGAGCTCGCCGCCGACCGTGGCGTCAGCGCCTCGCGCCTGTCGCGTGAGCGTGCGCTGGCCGGCGTGACGATTCCGCTGCACGACGGCGCGGCCGACTATTTCGCTGCGACCAGGGCTTCCACCGCCGAAACGCCCGCGGCAGCGACGCCGTGATGCGGAATGTCGCGCCACTGGACGGGGTGGCGACGATGACGCCGGCGCAGCGACTCAAGAACATCCTCGGCGGCTCGGCTGGCAACTTCGTCGAGTGGTTCGACTGGTTCGCGTACTCGGCGTTCGCCATCTATTTTTCGCGCGCGTTCTTTCCGGCCGGCGACCAGACCGCGCAGCTGCTGAGCACCGCGGCCATCTTCGCCGTGGGTTTCATCGCCCGGCCCGTTGGCGCGCTGCTATTCGGCATGTATGCCGACCGCGCAGGGCGCCGCACGGCGCTGACGTTGTCCGTCGCGATGATGTGCGGCGGCTCGCTGATGATTGCGCTGATTCCGACGGGCCTCGGCCTGTTGTCCCCGGCGCTGCTGCTCGTCGCCCGGCTGCTGCAGGGGTTGTCGGTGGGCGGTGAGTACGGCGCGTCCGCGACGTACATCAGCGAGATGGCGGAACGGACCCAGCGCGGCCTCTGGTCAGGCTTTCTCTACGTCACGCTGACGGGCGGGCAACTGGCTGCGCTGTTGCTGCAGGTGCTGTTGCAGCAGGTGCTGTCCGAGCAGCAGTTGTACGACTGGGGCTGGCGCATTCCATTCGTCGTGGGTGCGGTGCTGGCGGTCGTCGTGTGGTGGATCCGCCGGGGCATCCACGAAACGCACTCGTTCACGCACGCGTCCGTGCCCGAGGCGGAGCGTGGCCGCGCGTGGGCGCTCTTCGCGAAGTACCCGAAGGAAACCCTCACCGTGATGGCGTTGACGGCGGCCGGAGGGCTCGGGTTCTATACGTACACGACGTATATGCAGAAGCTGCTGATCAACAGCGCGGGCTTCAGCAAGCCCGTTGCTTCGCAGGTGATGACGTTCCTGCTCGCGACGTTCCTGTTCCTGCCGCCGCTTGCGGGTTGGGTCGCTGACAGGGTGGGGCACCGCCGTACTCTGCTCGCGTCCTACGCCGGGCTCGCTCTCGTCAGCGTGCCGGTCCTGAGCGCGATCTCGACGTCGACGAATCCCGTGGCAGCTTATTTCCTCGGGCTCGTGCCGCTGCTGCTGCTCTCCGGGTATTGCGGGCTCAGCGCGATCTTCAAGGCCGAGCTGTACCCCGTGCACGTGCGCGCGCTCGGCGTCGCGGTGCCCTATGCGATCGCCCAGGCCATCTTCGGCGGCAACGCGGAGACCGCGGCGCTGTACCTGAAGCAGATCGGGCACGAGGCGGCGTTCTTCTGGCTGGTCTCGGGAATGATGATCGTCGGAATTCTCGCGACCTTCCGGCTGCGCGACACGCGCGAGCACAGCCTGATCCACCAGGAGCACGAACGGGCGGGTTGATCAGCCGCCGGCATCGAACCGGAATACGTCGTCGACCGGCCGCTTGAATACGCGAGCCAGCTTGAATGCCAGTTCCAGCGATGGCGCGTATTTCTCCGCCTCGATCGCAATGATGGTCTGCCGCGTCGCGCCGACGCGTTCCCCAAGCTCCGCTTGCGTCATCGCTGCTGCCTCGCGCAGCCGTCGCACGTCGTTGGATACCCGTCCGCGCCCTACCGTCACCGACGGTACTGCCAGAGCACGACCGCCTGCTTGACCGCGTTGGCAAGGAACAGCGTCGTCAGCAACGCGAAGATCAATGCGGTCGTCGAGCTCAGGTCCGGCATCGTCACGCTCGCAGTGCGGTCCGAGTACAAGGCGCGCGCAAGCAGATGGACGACCAGGACGTTGATCGCAATCACGACGACATAGCCTTCCCAGCGGTCGCCGAGCGCGTCGATCACGCGGTCGCGCTCGTCCTTGGCCTGGGCTGCCGGATCCTTCGCGGCCATCACCGCCGGCACGACTGCGGCGACAATCCACAGCACGATCACCTCGATATAGGCTTCGAGCGCCAGGCCGGGCGGCAGTTCGACGATGCGGCCATCGTCGGTGAACCGCATGGCGAGGAACAGCCAGATCAGCGCCGTCGCAGCGAGTGACCACCAAGCCGACTTTTCATGCTCTGACATCGCACGACTCCAGTACCGCATGTAAAACATGTTTAACATGTGATTACACGAATGTAAAGTAAGTTTTACATCGAGGGTGCCGGGACGTGACATGGCGCCAAAGAAAAACCCCGTGCCACTGCGTGGAACGGGGTCTTTCGACGCTGCATGCGACCTTGCAGTCGCCCCCTCCCGCGCGGACGCGGGAGAGGTGAGGCAGGTCAGTCTTCGAGGAAGCTCCGCAGCTGCTCGCTGCGGCTCGGATGCCGCAATTTGCGCAACGCCTTCGCCTCGATCTGGCGGATGCGCTCGCGCGTGACGTCGAACTGCTTGCCCACTTCTTCGAGCGTGTGGTCCGTCGTCATGTCGATGCCGAAGCGCATGCGCAGCACCTTGGCTTCGCGCGGCGTGAGGCCGGCGAGCACCGAATGCGTGGTCTCACGCAGCGATTCCGTCGTGGCCGAGTCGATCGGGGATTCCACCGAGGTGTCCTCGATGAAGTCGCCGAGGTGCGAATCCTCGTCGTCGCCGATCGGAGTCTCCATCGAGATGGGCTCCTTCGCGATCTTGAGGACCTTGCGGACCTTGTCTTCCGGCATTTCCATGCGCACCGCCAGCTCTTCGGGCGTGGGCTCGCGGCCCATTTCCTGGAGCATCTGGCGCGAGATGCGGTTCAGCTTGTTGATCGTCTCGATCATGTGCACCGGGATGCGGATGGTCCGCGCCTGGTCGGCGATCGAGCGGGTGATCGCCTGGCGGATCCACCACGTGGCGTAAGTCGAGAACTTGTAGCCGCGGCGGTACTCGAACTTGTCCACGGCCTTCATCAGGCCGATGTTGCCTTCCTGGATGAGGTCCAGGAACTGCAGGCCGCGGTTCGTGTACTTCTTCGCAATCGAGATCACGAGGCGGAGGTTGGCCTCGACCATCTCCTTCTTCGCGCGGCGGGCCTGCGCCTCGCCGACGGCGATCTCGCGGTTGATCTCCTTGATCTCGGCGATCGACAGGCGCGCGCGCTTCTCGCTCAGGGCCAGGCGGTTCTGCTCGCGCTCGATCTCTTCGCGGAACTTCGCCAGCGCGGCCGAGTGCTTGCGCTTAGCCCGCACGTGCTTGTCGAGCCACGTGAGGTTGGTCTCGTTGCGCGGGAAGGTCTCGATGAAGTCCGAGCGCGGCATGCCGGCGTCGCGGACGCAGCGCTGCATGATCGCCTTCTCGATCGAGCGGATCTCGTTCAGGTGCTCGCGCAGCTGCGTGATGAGCTGCTCGAACATCTTGGGCGAGAGCTTGAGCTCCATGAACTCTTCGGCGAGCTTCTTGCGCAGCTTGATCGTCTTCGGATCCTTGCTGCCCTTTTCCTCGAGCGACTTCATGACCTGCGCGTAGACCTTGCCGAGCGAGGCAAAGCGGCGCGCGGCCTCTTCGGGATCCGGGCCGGTCTCGAGGGCTTCCTCTTCTTCCGTCGCTTCGCCCTCGACTTCTTCCTCGGCTTCGGCTTCCGGCGCTTCCTTCGCGGCAAGCTTCGGATTGATCGGCTCGGCGATGACGTCGGGTGCGTTCGGGTCGACGAAGCCGACGATGATGTCGACCAGGCGGCCCGTGCCCGACTTCAGCGGCTCGTAGGCGCGCAGGATGTATTCGAAGGTCGGCGGATAGTGCGACAGCGCGCGACGCACGGAGTCGAGGCCTTCCTCGATGCGCTTCGCGATCGCGATTTCGCCTTCGCGCGTGAGCAGCTCGACCGTGCCCATTTCGCGCATGTACATGCGGACCGGGTCGGTCGTGCGCCCGAATTCGGCGTCGACGGTGGTGGCGAGCGCCTGCGCGGCTTCTTCGGCTGCCTCTTCGTCGGCAACGACCGTCTCGCGCATCAGCAGCGCTTCGGCGTCCGGTGCCTTCTCGTACACCGGGATGCCCATGTCGTTGATCATCTGCACGATGTCTTCGATCTGCTCCGGATCGACGATCTCGGACGGCAGGTGGTCGTTGACTTCGGCGTACGTGAGGAAGCTCTGTTCCTTGCCGCGCGCGATCAGCAGCTTGAGCTGCGACTGGCGGTCTTCCGGCGTGCTGGCTGGCAGCTTGATCTCGATTTTTTCGGCTTTCTCTTTGCCCGCCTTGCGACCGGCCTTCTCGGGCTTTGCACTCACCGTGGCGGCGACCGGCGCGGCAACGGCCGGCTTGGTCGCAGGCGCGACAGTCTTGGCCGGCGCCGCAGGCTTAGCCAGCGCCGCAGGCTTAGCCGGCGCCGCAGGCTTGGCAGCCTTGGCCGGCGCGGCGTGGGCGACGTGCTTGGCGACAACGGGCGCAGCAGCGACCTTGGCCGGAGCGTGCTTGGCCGGAGCCACGGGCTTGTGGCCCGCTTTCACCGGGTGTGCAGCCGCAGTGCCCTTGCGCTGGATGGTCGCCGGCTTCACGGACTTGGTGGGCTTGGCCACAGGCTTCGCCGCGCTCTTGACCGCGGGCTTGGCCTTGGCCGACGCCGCTGCCTTGCGGACCAGCGTAGTCTTGGCCTTGGCCGCCGGCGCGGACTTGCTGGCGGGAAGCTTCTTGACCGGTTTGCGTGCCGTCGTCTTGCTCAAGATGGGACGCCTCACGGGGGGTCTAAAAAAGAGCGGAATCTTACCACGCCGGGGGCCGGTGGCGTCCGATTATCGAGGGGCTTCCGGGGGCTTGCGGGCCGCCGGGCTCCTGGCCCGGAGCAGCCCCTGCAATTCCACCTTTTCAGCGTCGTCCAGTGACGAATCCCTGGCCTTGGCCATCAGTTCGTCCAGTCTACGGACGGGGGATTCCTCAATGATCAGACGGTTCAGGGCCGATTTCAGTTCCGCAGCGGCGCCCGCCGCGTCCGGCGCCAGGCAGACGGCCGAGGCCAGCTTGGCCAATGAGCCCTGTTCAGGCCGGTTGCGCCAGCGCTCCAGCACTCCCGCGGTGTTCGCAGGCGGGTCTTCCCGCAACTGGGTCAGCAACTCGGCGAGCAGAGGGATGCCGGGCCGGTCGATGGCTGCCACGGCGTCGATTTGCGGACCGCTGATGGCCGTTGCGGACGCCGGGTGGTGCACCAACAGCGTGACCGCCTGCCGGACCAGGTTGCCGCGCCCCGGGGCCGCGGCATGCGACGCCCCGAACCGCGCGCCGCCGAGGCCGCTTGGACGTTCGTAACCACTTGAATTCCTTTCAGAATACAAGCTGTTCGATGAGGCCGAAGCGCGCGTTTGCTGGCCGCCGCCTCCTGGCGCGTCCGGGGCATCACCGCCCAGCAACTCGTTGAGGCGGGCAGGGGACATGCCGACGACCTCGGCCAACTGGTTGACCAGGAGTTCGCGGTAGACGTCGGAGGGAATCTTGCGCACCAGCGGCCGCGCCAGCTCGACCAGCTTGGCCCGGCCGTCGACGCTGCCCGTCTCGACCCGCGACGATAATTCACGGATCAGGTATTCGGAGAGCGGCATCGCGCCGGCGAGGCGCGCCTCGAACGCCTCCTTGCCTTCTTCGCGCACCAGCGTGTCGGGGTCGTGACCGTCGGGCAGGAACAGGAACCGCACCTGCCGGCCCTGCTTCACTTCGGCGACCGCGTTCTCGAGCGCACGCCACGCCGCTGCGCGGCCGGCGCGGTCACCGTCGAAGCAGAACACCACTTCGCCGACGAGGCGGAAGATCCGCTGCAGGTGCTCGGGCGTCGTCGACGTGCCGAGCGTCGCCACGGCATACGTGATGCCGGCCTGGTGCAGGCTGACGACGTCCATGTAGCCCTCGACCACCATCAGGCGCTGCAGGCTGCGCGTCGCTTGCCGCGCCTCGTACAGGCCGTAGAGTTCGCGACCCTTGTGGAAGAGCTCGGTTTCGGGCGAGTTCAGGTACTTCGGTTCGCCTTGATCGAGCACGCGTCCGCCGAAACCGATCGTGCGGCCACGGGTATCGCGGATGGGGAACATGAGCCGGTCGCGGAAGCGGTCGTAGAAGCCGCGTTCGCGCGCGTAGGCGCCGGTGTTTGCAGCGTTGGCGGAGGCAGGCGAAGTGCTGTGCACTCCGGCCGGACTCGAGGCGGCTGCGCCGGACGTTTCCTGCTGCGGTTGGCGCTCGATGATGAGGCCCGCGCGCAGCAGCACGTGCCGCTCGTCGTCGGTGCCGCCGTACCGTTCGAGCAACCCGTCCCAGCGTGCTGCCGCATAACCGATACCGAACTTCTGCACGGCGTCGGCGTCCAGGCCGCGTCGTTTCACGTAATCGCGTGCGCGCGCATCGCCGCTCAGGCACTGGCGGAAGTAGAGCGCGGCGCGTTCCATCGCCACGAACAGTTCGTCGTGCGGATTGACCGGGCCGGCGGCTGCGCCGCCTTCGCGCGGCACTTCGAGACCGGCTCGGGCCGCGAGTTCTTCGACCGCTTCGATGAAGCCGAGGTGGTCGTAGTCCATGACGAAGCCGAGCACGGTGCCGTGCGCGCCGCAGCCGAAGCAGTGATAGAACTGCTTGTCGACGCTGACCCAGAAGGACGGCGTCTTTTCGTCGTGGAACGGGCAGCAGGCCTTGTACTCACGACCGGCCTTCTTCAACTGAACGCGGCTGCCGATCACCTCGATGATGTCGGTGCGGGCGACGAGTTCGTCGATGAAATGCTGGGGGATGCGGGCCACGGTGCGGGTTCGGCGTCGGGTCGGGTGTCGATAGTGGGGGTGCGGATGGGCGCTCGCAAGAGCGGCTTTTCGGGCGGGCGAACTGCGGTCAGGAGGTGGGAGCGGTCGGTCGATTCGGTTCTTGTTCCGGCGGGCGGAAAGGCAGACACGCCCGCCGGAACAAGAACCGAATCAACCGTCTGATCGGACGCACCTGAGCGAGTTTTCGGCCGGGCCCGAAAACTCGCACGGTGCAAGGGGCGTCCAGGGCCGCACCCCGACAGATCGCTACCGACCGATGCCGGTGCCCGCACGCATTGCCGATCCCCGCCGTTGCGAACGGCACCAGCGCGACGCCCAAGGCTGACGACGCCAGTGTCGCTCAAGGCAGACTTGGTCGCGTGCTTGAACCCTCGGTTCCCGCATCAATCGGCATTGACGCTTCTAGCCGGCTGCATGCGCCGTGCGGCTCGTCGGGCGGGTCATCTGCACTTCGATCTTGGCGTCTGCGTTTCCCGCCCGGCGAGCGCTCAGGCGCCGCATCGCAGGTCGGGGTTCGGGACTCTTGTCCGCGCCCGTGTCTGCCTTTCCGGGCGCGGACAAGAGTCCCGAATTCCGACCTCGATTCCGCGCCAATGTGCATCCAGCCGCGCGAAAACGCGCAGCGCACGAAAAATCGAGGTGAAAAGCGCCCAACCGAGAGGCGCACCGGCACAGCCGGATCAGGCGGAGAGCGCCGCCTTGATGCGGGCGCTGGCCGCGCCCATGTCGGTCCGCCCAGCGGCCTTCGCCTTCACGATCGCCATCACCTTGCCCATGTCCTTCACGGACGCGGCGCCGGTGGCTGCGACGGCTTCCTTGATCAGGGCGTCGACTTCGGCGTCGGAGAGCTGCGCCGGCAGGTACACCGTCAGCAGTTCGATTTCGGCCTGTTCCTTGGCCGCGAGGTCGGGTCGCGCGCCCTGTTCGAACTGGGCGATCGACTCCTTGCGCTGCTTCAGCATCTTCTCGATGACTGACAGCACCTGCGCATCGTCGAGCGTGATGCGCTCATCCACTTCGCGCTGCTTGATCGCAGCCTGCAGCATGCGGATGGTGCCGAGACGCTCTTTCTCGCCCGCGCGCATCGCGGACTTCATGTCCTCGGTGATCCGCGCCTTGAGAGAGGAAGTGGTCATCGTGGTGGCGGGCGTCGCGGCTGGAGCGGACGCTCGATCAACCGTGTTGCGGTCGATCGAGCAGTCGGATCAGAAGTTGCGGACGCGAGGCGCTGACGAGAAGTCGCGAGTGCTGCGCTTCTGGTGGCGCTTCACGGCAGCGGCCTTCTTGCGCTTACGCTCCTGCGTCGGCTTCTCGTAGAATTCGCGGCGACGAAGTTCCGTCAGCACGCCGGCCTTTTCACACGCACGCTTGAAGCGGCGCAGGGCGGCATCGAAGTATTCGTTTTCACGGATGCGGACGCTGGGCATCGAAACCTCGTCAATCGGTCAAAACGGCTGCGCGGCCGGCCAGTGGCCTGGGCGCCAGTCATCGAATCGTTGTTGGACAGCCAGCCGGGTCCCGGGGGACACACGGCCAGTAAGGGACCGCGAATTCTAGAGATCGCGGCGGGGAATTGCAAAAGTAGCGCCGTTCGGCCTCCTGCCTGGCCGTCCGGACACCGGGCTTCGTCCATTTTTCTTCCACGGGCACAGCGAGCCGACGACATGCGGGTTCTGGGGATCGAGACCTCCTGCGACGAGACCGCGGCCGCCGTTTACGACGGCCAGGCCGGCTTGCTCGCGCACGATCTGTACAGCCAGGTGGCCCTGCACGCGACCTATGGCGGCGTGGTGCCCGAGCTCGCTTCGCGCGACCACCTCCGTAAGTTGTTGCCCCTGCTGGAAAAAGTGGTCGATCAGAGTGGCGGACATAGGGCGATCGACGGCATCGCCTACACCAGTGGTCCAGGCCTGGTGGGTGCCCTGCTGGTCGGCGCCGCCGTGGCCCGCAGCATCGCCTATGCCTGGAACCTGCCCTGCATCGGGGTCCACCACATGGAAGGTCACCTGCTGGCACCACTGCTCGAGCCGGAGCCGCCGCAGTTCCCGTTCGTCGCGCTGCTGGTCTCGGGTGGCCATACGCTGCTCGCCCGGGTCGAAGGCGTGGGCCGGTACGAACTCATGGGCAGTTCGCTCGATGACGCGGCCGGCGAGGCCTTCGACAAGACGGCGAAACTGCTCGGACTGGGCTATCCCGGCGGTCCGCAACTCGCCGCACTGGCCGAGCAGGGCCGGCCCGACGTATTCCGCTTCCCGCGTCCGCTGACCGAGCGCCCGGGCCTCGATTTCTCGTTCAGCGGGCTGAAGACCGCGGTGGTCGTCGCGCTGCGCAACCACGGGGAACTCGACTCGCAGGCCCGGGCTGACGCCGCCCGGGGTTTCGAGGAAGCCGTGGTCGATACGCTGGTCATCAAGTGCCAGCGGGCGATCGCCGCGACTGGTGCCTCGACGCTGGTGGTGGCGGGTGGCGTGGGCGCAAATCGGCGGCTGCGCGCGCGCATGCTTGCGATGGGCGAGCGGCAGGGGGTCCGTGTCGTCTATCCTCGCGCCGAGTTCTGCACCGACAACGCGGCGATGATCGCGCTGCTGGGGCAACTGCGGCTCGCTGCAGGCGAACGCGACGACTTCTCGATCCGTGCCCGCGCACGGTGGCCGATGACGGACCTGGTTCCGCCGTCGCCCGCCGCGTAAGCAAAGACGGACCGTACGCCCGGACAATAGAATCGAACCGACCGGCCCTCCCGAGCGAACAGACTGCAACGATGGACACCATTTTTCTGACCGGCCTCACGGCCGAATGCATCATCGGCATCTGGGACTGGGAGCGGAAGGTCAAGCAGAAGGTCGTGATCGACCTCGAGATGTCGACCGACATCCGCAAGGCCGCCGCGAGCGATCACATCGACGACACCCTCGACTACAAGAAGGTGTCGAAGCGTCTGCTGCAGTTCGTGAGCGAATCGGAATTCCAGCTCGTCGAGACGCTGATCGACCGCATCGCGCAGATCATCCTCACGGAATTCGACGTGCCCGCGGTCAAGATTCGCCTGAACAAGCAGGGTGCGCTGCGTGGCTCGCGCGACGTCGGTATCGTCATCGAGCGTCGGCGCGCAGACTACCCGGCGCCGTGAGCACCACCCAGGTTTACGTCGCGGCGGGCAGCAACGTCGCGCCGCTCGACAACCTGCGTCGCGCGCTCGACGTGCTCGACCGGCACTTCTCCCCGATCACCCCGTCCCGCGCGTATGCCAATGCCGCCGTCGGCTTCGAAGGCGACGACTTCGTCAACCTCGTGGTCGGTTTCCGGACCGGTCTGGGGGTCCACGAGGTGATCGAGCGATTGCACGAGGCCGAGGCTGCGTGCGGACGGGAGCGCCTGGCGCCGAAGTGGGCGCCGCGCTCGATGGACCTCGATATCCTGTTGTTCGGCGACACGATCTGCAGCGAGCCTGGACTCACGCTGCCGCGGCCAGACCTGCTCAAGCGGCCCTACATGCTGGGTCCGGCGGCGGAGATCGCGCCGGAGACCGTGCACCCGATCGAGCAGCGCACGCTCGGTGCATTGTGGCGGGACATGCAGGCGGCGCAATCGCACGCGATGCGTCCGGTGGAGCTGGCGTGGCCGGCCGCGCGCGGCAACGAAGCATGACTACCCGCGGGAAGGTCTCGCGCGGTGACACCCGTCGAGGCGTGTCAGACGCTGCGACCGCCGTCGACCGCGAGGACCTGGCCCGTGACGTAAGGCGCTTCCGCCGCAAAGAAATAGGCGGCGCGCGCGATGTCGTCCGGCGAGCCGGTGCGCTTCAAGGCGGTCTTCGCGATGATTTCGTCCTGCAGGGCCTGGTCGAGCCCACCTTCCGGCCACAGCACCGGACCGGGCGCGATCGCATTCACGCGCACGTCGGGACCGAGTTCGCGCGCGAGCGATTTCGTCAGCATGATCAGGCCGGCCTTCGCGGCCGAATAGACCGGATGCGCTTTCAGCGGCCGCATGCCGTGGATGTCCGCGAGGTTCAGGATCAGGCCGCGCGTCCTGCGCAGTTCGGGTGCGGCAGCCTGCGACAGGAACAGCGGTGCGCGCAGGTTCGTGCCGACCAGGTCGTCGAACTGATCCGCCGTGATCGTGCCGACCGGCGTCGGCATGAAGCTCGACGCGTTGTTGACCAGGATGTCGAGCCGGCCGAAGCGCGCGATCACTGCGGCGACGAGCGCGGGCAGCGCCGCTACGTCGAGCAGGTCGCAGGCGAACGCCGCCGCGGAACCCGGACGGATCGCATCGAGTTCGCCAATGAGGCTGTCTGCCTCGCTGCCCGACGTGCGGTGATGCACGGCGACCGACGCGCCACCGGCGTGCAGCCTGCGTACGATGGCCTCACCCAGCCGCCGAGCCCCGCCCGTTACCAGCGCGCAGCGTCCAGCCAGCGGAAAGTCAGCAGCGTTGCTCATGTGTTCGCGATTCGGTGCAATGTCATGGGTGGGCGAGCGCGCCGGATCCCTTTGACGCGCGGGCCCTCGAGCACGATACCCCAGCCTCTTCGGGCTGTCCGCGAGAAAGGATTCCCACGCCCATGACCGTTCCGCTGGAACTGCCGGACCTGACTCCCGACGAGGCGGCACACAGCGCAGCGCTCATGGAGCACATCCGTGCGGTCATCGAGGCCGAGGGCGGTTGGATCGGTTTCGACCGCTTCATGCAGTTGGCGCTCTACGAGCCGGGCCTGGGCTATTACAGCGCCGGCGCACGCAAGTTCGGGGCGGAGGGCGACTTCATCACGGCACCCGAGGTCGCCCCGGTGTTCAGTCGCTGCCTGGCAATGCAGTGCGCCGAGGTGATTCGCGAGCTGGGACCGGAATCACGCCTGCTCGAACTCGGGGCGGGTTCCGGCGTGATGGCCGCGGAACTGCTCGCGGAGCTCGAACGGCAGGATGCGTTGCCGGCCGAGTACTGGATTCTCGACCTCAGCGCGGACTTGCGCGAGCGCCAGCGCGAAACCATCGCACAAAGCGTCCCGCACCTGCTGCCGCGCGTGCGGTGGCTCGATGCGCTGCCCGACGAGCCGTTCACCGGCATGATCCTGGCGAACGAAGTGCTCGACGCGTTGACGTTCGAGCGCTTCGCGATCCGCAATGGCGACGTCAATGCGCTCGGCGTGAGCTCCGAGTTCGGGCAACTGCAACTGGGCGAAGTGCGGGCGGCCTCGCGACTGGTTGCCGCCGTGCGCAAGATTGAAGAGGACTCCGGCGTCGCGCTTCCAGACGGCTACGAGTCCGAGGTGTGCACGGGCCTGGCGCGGTGGTTCGAGTCGATCGCGTATTCGCTCGAACGTGGCGTCATCCTGTTCATCGACTACGGCCTGCCGCGGCGCGAGTACTACTCCGCCGAGCGCACGCACGGCACGCTGCTCTGCCATTTCCGGCACCGTTTCCACGAGGACGCGCTGACTCGCGTCGGGTTGCAGGACATCACCGCCTGGGTGGATTTCACGGCGGTCGCCGAAGCAGCGCAGGACGCGGGCTGCGAAGTCGGCGGCTACACCACGCAGGCGCATTTCCTGATCGGTTGCGGGCTCGGCGACTTCGTCGCGAACGTCGAAGGGCTCGAACTGGTCCAGCGCCTCAACCTGTCGCGGCAGGCGATGGTGCTCACGCTCCCCGGCGAAATGGGTGAGCGCTTCAAGGTGATCGCGCTGTCGAAGAACTACGACTCGCCGCTGCGCGGATTCGCTACGCGGGACCTGCGCCACGCGCTCTGACGCGCACTGCGCGAATCGCCTCGACTCGCGCGGCACGAACCGCCTGGGCGATGGCGGGACCCGCCAGCTGCTTCATCACCCCGGCATCGAGCTTGATCGCGGCGGCAGCGCGCAAGCAGTCACGGAAAAACTGTGCCTGGGGGTAGGGGCTCGCCCGCAGCTCCGGGCCGCGCCCCCGGGCATCCGCCTCGCAGGCGAGCAGCGCCTTGTCGAAGCGCTCGGGGCGACGGAAAGCATCGGCGGCTTCCAGGACGCCGAGCACCGTCGAATCGCCCATCTCGGTCGCGCGATGGATGCGCTGATGCTCGAGGGAGACGAGTTGTCCCAGCTCGCGGAACTCGGTGGGAACCTTCAGGCGTTCGCACATCTGGCCGATGACGCCGACGCCCAGCTGCTCGTGACGGATGTGGCTGGGCCACTGGTCCGGCGGCGTGACGCCCTTGCCGAGGTCGTGCACGAGCGCGGCGAATCGCACCGTGGTCTCGTTCGACAGCCCGCACGCGACGTCGAGCACTTGCAGCGTGTGGATGCCGGTGTCGATCTCGGGATGCCACTTCGCGGGCTGTGGCACGCCGAACAAGCGGTCGATCTCGGGAAACAGGGCCGCGAGCGCTCCGCACTGGCGCAGCACCTCGAAGTAGACCGTCGGCTTCTTCTCGCCCAGCGCGCGCTCGGTTTCGACCCAGACGCGTTCGGCCACCAGCGCCTGCATCTCGCCGGAACGCACGATGTCCCGCATCAGTTGCATCGTTTCGGGCGCGATCGTGAAGCCGAGCGGCGCGAAGCGTGCGGCAAAGCGCGCGACACGGAGCACGCGCAGCGGGTCTTCGACGAAGGCGGGCGAGACGTGGCGCAGGACGCGCGCCTCGAGGTCGCGCCGGCCGCCGTACGGATCGACGACGCTGCCGCCATCGCTGTCGTCGACGGACTGCGCCATCGCGTTGATCGTGAGGTCACGCCGCGCCAGGTCTTCCTCGAGCGTCACGTCGGGGGAGAAGCGCGTGGCGAAGCCGTAGTAGCCGGCACCGGTCTTGCGCTCCGTGCGCGCAAGCGCGTACTGGTCGCCTGTCTGCGGATGCAGGAAGACGGGAAAGTCCTTGCCGACGGGGCGGTAGCCGAGCGCGAGCAGGTCGTCGGGCTGTGCGCCGACGACCACGTAGTCGCGTTCGGTGAAGGGTCGTCCGAGCAGGGTGTCGCGCACCGCGCCGCCGACCAAATAGGTTTTCATTCGCGAATCGTAGCCGAGTTCGCTAAGGCGGGTGTGTGTCGGGGTCGGAATCCGGCTTCGATTCCGACGCCCGGAAAGGCAGACACGGGCGTCGGAATCGAAACCGAATCCCGACCCGACGTTACGCGCCTGAGCGACTCGTCGGGCGATCGCACAATGACCAAGGCGGGGCTTCATCCCATGCCCGACGACTCGCACGGCGCATGCAGGCTGACACACCGCCGAACCATGGCCACGGCGACTTTGGGCGAGGGCGCAACGCCCCACACCGATACCGCCTCAGCGAGTGATAGCGGGGCACGACTTACGGCGTTCGCAGCCGGTGATCGAAGCACCGTGGCTCGTAATTGAGTTCCGAAGCTCTCAACGCCGCGTGCGCCGTGCGAGTTCTCGCGTCCGGCGCGAGAACTCGCTCAGGCGCGTGATTTCAGGTGGCGATTCCGTACCCTTCCCCGGGCGCGTGTCTGCCTTTCCAAGCCCGGGGAAGGGTACGGAATCGACGCCCTGAAGCTGTCCTGAACGACGCCCCGCGCCGATGCGATCAATCCGCAAAGGCGCTACGCGCGCGACGGCAGCTTCGCTAAGCTCGCCGCATGCTCGCTCACCGCCTGCGAATCGCCGCCATCGCTCTCGCAACACTCGCGCTGAGCGGCTGCTACGTCCTGCAGGCGGCAAGCGGCCAGGCCGAGGTGATCCGCCGCAGCGAACCGATTGCCCAGGTGCTCGCGGACCCGTCGACATCCGCGAAGACGAAGGAACGACTGCAGCTCGTCGAGGCAGCACGCGTCTTCGCGATCAGCGACCTCGCCATGCGCGACGGCAAGAGCTATCGCAAATACGCCGACATGGGCCGGCCCTATGTCGTGCACAACGTCGTCGCCACGCCGGAGTTCTCTGTCGAGCCGCGGCGCTGGTGCTTTCCGATCACGGGGTGCATCGCGTACCGCGGCTATTTCGATGAAGATCGTGCGCGCGCCTACGGCCTGAAGCTGTCGATTCGCGGTGACGACGTGAGCGTGGGCGGGGTCCCGACGTACTCCACGCTGGGTCACCTGCCGGACCCGGTGTTCGGTTCGATGCTCGGCTGGCGCGATACGCGTCTCGTCGGCACGATCTTTCACGAGCTGGCGCACGAGCGGCTCTACTTCGCCGACGACAGCGAAATGAACGAGGCGTTCGCGAGCGTCGTCGAGGACGAAGGCATCCGCCGCTGGCTGCAGCGGCAGGGCAGGGCGGGCGAGATCGTGGCGTACGAGGCATCGATGGCGCGACAGAAGGAGTTCGCGGCGCTGCTGCGCGATGCGCGCAGCCGGCTCGCGCAGCTATATGCCTCGGGCCTGCCGCCCGCGACGATGCGCATCGAGAAGCAGCGTGAAATTGGCGCGCTGAAGTTCCGTTACGAGCAGTTGCGCGTCCAGTGGGGCGGCTATGCCGGGTACGACGGCTGGTTCGCTCGCTCGCTCAACAACGCGCACCTGGCAGCCGTCGCGACGTATGAGGATTGCGTCCCGGGACTGCGGCACACGTTGCAGGAGGCCGGTTCGCTGCCTGCGTTCTACGACAAAGTCGAATCTACCCGTCGGCTCGGGGTGCAAGCGCGCCACGCCGAGCTGTGCCGCGCACCGCCATTGGTCCGTTAGGGCCCCCGCCGGTCGTTGCCGTTCAGCGCGGCTGCAGGTAGCGCGGCAGCACGCTGCGCATTGCCGTGCGCTCGATGCCGAGTTCCGCGAGTCCGTCGCAGTCGCAGGTGGAGTCGAGCGTGGCGGACAAAAAGTTGTCGGTCGAAAAAGGCTTGCCCGGCAAGAAGTCCATGACGGCGGCCTGCATGCGCGAGACGGCGCGCGGCAGGGGAATCACCCTGCGCTTGAGCCCGAGGTAGTGGGCTGTCAGCCGCACGATGTCGCCGAGCGTCATCACGTCCGGTCCGCACAGCTGGAAAGTGCGACCGGCAGCGTCCTTGCGCTCGAGGCATTCGAAGAACGCAGCGGCCACGTCACCGACGTAGACCGGCGCGAACCGGGCGTCCGCACAGGCGAGGGGCAGCAAGCCCGGCGTGATTTTCAGGATGCCCGCGAAGTTGTTGATGAACGCATCACCCGGCCCGAAAACCACGGAGGGCTGGAAGATCACGAACTCGGGTGAGCCCGCGGCGCAATACTCGCGGACGTAATCTTCGGCGAAACCCTTCGACTTCAGGTAGTGGCTCGGGCCGCGCTGCGAATCGGCCTTGAGGCCGCTCATGTGCAGGTAGCGCTGGACGCCTGCGGCACGGCAGGCGCGCACGCATTTCTGCGGCAGCTCGGTGTGCACGCGGCGGAACTGCTCGCCGTTGCCCCGCCCGGGTTGCGTCTCGTTGAGGATGCCGACGAGGTTGATGACGACGTCGCAGCCCTGGAACTCGTCCTCGAGCCGCTGTTCGTCGTGCACGTCGGCGCGGACCAGCCGCACTGACGGCAGGACCTTCAGGTCGCGGTGCTGCGCGGGGTTGCGCGTCAGCACCTTCACGTCGTGGCCGGCGGCGGCGAGCCGCCCGACGATCTCCTGCCCGATGAAACCCGTCCCGCCGAGGACGCAGACCTGCAATGACATGTGCCCTGCGCCTCGGGGGTGTGAACCGCTGGTTCAGCGGATCGGGATCACGAGCATCGCATTGCCGCGGCGAATCTGCAGCACGAATGCTTCCTGGCCCTCGGTGGCTTTGCGGAATTCCGCCACGCTCGCGACGCGCACGCGACCCACCGCCAGGATCACGTCATTGGCACGCAGGCCACGCTGGGCGGCGGGGCTGCCGTCCGCCACTGTGCGGATCAGCACGCCATTGGGACTGTCCGCGATGTCGGCGCCTTCGAGCCCGGAATGCGTGCCGGCCGCCTTGGCTTCGGCTGCCGCATCGCGCTCGCTGACCGTCGCCGTCACGCGGCGCGGCTTGCCGTCGCGCAGCAGCGCAAGGTCCACCTTCTCGCCGATGCTGAGCAGGCCGATCGAATTGCGCAGGCTGCCTGCGTCCTTCACTGCACGGCCGTTGACCGCCGTGATGACGTCGCCGGCCTTCACCCCGGCCTTCTCGGCCGCGGAGCCTTCGACCACCTGCGATACCAGCGCGCCCTGCGTGGTATCCGGCAGGCCCATGCTCTGCGCGATCTCGGGTGCGAGCGTCTGGATGTTCACGCCCAGCACGCCGCGCTTGACCGTGCCGTACTTGATCAGCTGGTTCATCACGATCTTCATCATGTTCGACGGGATCGCGAAGCCGATGCCGATGTTGCCGCCGGTGCGCGAGAGAATCGCGGAGTTGATGCCGACCAGCTGCCCGCCCAGGTTCACGAGCGCGCCGCCGGAATTGCCCGGGTTGATCGACGCGTCGGTCTGGATGAAGTCTTCGTAGCCTTCGGGGTTGATGCCGGAGCGGCCGAGCGCGCTGACGATGCCGGACGTCACCGTGTGGCCGAGGCCGAACGGGTTGCCGATGGCGACGACGAAATCGCCGACCTCCGCACGATCGGAATCGGCGATCGGCAGGTCGATGAGATTGCCGGCCTGCACCTTGAGCACCGCGACGTCCGAGCCTGGATCCGCGCCGACGACCTTCGCCTTGAGCGAGCGGTTGTCGAGCAACTGCACGGTGATGTCCGTGGCGTTCTCGACGACGTGCGCGTTGGTGATGATGTAGCCGTTCTTGGCGTCGACGATCACGCCCGAGCCTGCGCTCTGGAACTCACGCTGGCGCGGCTGGTTCGGCACGTCGAAAAACCGGCGGAAAAACGGGTCGTTCATCAGCGGGTTCTGTTCCTGGACGGTGCCGCGGGTCGCGATGTTCACGACGGCCGGGGTGACGCGCTTCAGCATCGGCGCGAGCGACGGGACCGGCGTCTCGCCGACGACGGCGGGGAGCTGCGCGCCTGCCACCGAGGTCCAGGCGGCGAGCAGGATAGTGGCGAGACTCAAGGGAAGCTTCATGGGCAATGGGTTCCTGGGTATTTGCTGACGTTGCCGTCGAAAACGGCGCGGAGTTTAGCAGGCGCGACTTTTGCCCTCGGCTCCGGCCGGTCACGCTTCGGACTGCCAACCTTGCGCCGAGTTCCGCGCGCTGCGCCGACCGGGCGTGTGTGCAAGCCTGTGGATAACGTGTGCGGCGGCGGTGCGTTGCCGGTGCAGCCCGCAAAACACAAGATGTTGTGTTTCCGCCGCAAAATACCTCTTGACGGCGAAGTTGATTCGGGCATCCCCGCTCGATTTGACGGCTGACTCGTAAGTACATGAAGAACAAGTGAAAAAACTTCAGGCACGGCTGCCGGAACGGGATGAAAACAGCAGTTGACGGGCGTTCGGACGGTGCATAGTCTTGCCCCCCTGACCCTAGATGTTGTGTCCGGCACGAGTGTCCTTCAGGGGGTTCCTGGGCACTCCGAGCAGACCGCACACCCGGGGTCGGTCGGGTTTTCGCTGTTTTCGCCAGCAACTGGCGGGGGCGGCGGCCTGAAGGGGGAAGTATTTCCATTCAATCTGCAGCCACCGAGAGCCCGGGAGCCGTGTTGCCGCAATGAGCACCGCCGTGAAATTGCATTCATCTGATGCGCGCAGCATCCCGTTCCAGGAAGCGTCACTCGACATCTGGGACAAGAAATACCGCCTGTCCGCCAAGGACGGGACACCAATCGACCGCTCGATGGACGACACGTACAAGCGTGTCGCCAGGGCCCTTGCCGACGTGGAAGCGCCCGAGGTCCGGGAGACCTGGAACGAGCAGTTCCTGTGGGCATTGCGCCGCGGCGCGATCCCGGCCGGCCGCGTTACCTCGAACGCCGGCGCGCAGGAGCACAAGCCTGCCACGTCGACGATCAACTGCACCGTGTCGGGCACCATCCGCGACTCGATGGACGACATCCTCGGCAAGGTGCACGAGGCGGGCCTCACGCTGAAGGCCGGCTGCGGCATCGGCTACGAATTCTCGACGCTGCGTCCGCGCGGCGCCTACGTGTCGGGTGCGGGCGCCTATACCTCCGGCCCGCTCTCCTTCATGGATATCTACGACAAGATGTGCTTCACCGTGTCATCGGCCGGCGGTCGCCGCGGCGCGCAGATGGGCACGTTCGACATCGGCCACCCCGATGCGATGGAGTTCATCCGCTCCAAGCGCGAAGCGGGCCGGTTGCGCCAGTTCAACCTGTCGCTGCTGATCACCGACGAATTCATGCAGGCAGTGCGCGAGGACAAGGAATGGCGGCTGGCCTTCCCGGTGCGTGAAGCCGAAATCGTCGGCGAGGACACGTCGGACAGCAGCAAGTTCCTGTGGCGTGAGTGGCCGGACGCGTCCAACTACGTCCGCAATGAAGCGGGCCTGGTGCTGTGCAAGGTCTACAAGACCCTGCCGGCGAAGCGCATGTGGGACGTGATCATGTCCTCCACGTACGACTTCGCCGAACCCGGTTTCGTGCTGATCGACCGTGTCAACGAGATGAACAACAACTGGTGGTGCGAGACGATCCGCGCCACCAACCCGTGTGGCGAACAGCCGCTGCCCCCGTATGGCTCGTGCCTGCTCGGTTCGATCAACCTCACGAATTTCGTGCGCGACCCGTTCACGGACGAAGCGCGCTTCGATTGGGAGGAATACCGCCAGGTCGTGCGCGTCTTCACGCGCATGCTCGACAACGTGGTCGAGATCAACGGCCTGCCGCTCGAGCAGCAGCGCAATGAGATCACGCGCAAGCGCCGTCACGGCATGGGCTTCCTGGGGTTGGGCTCGACGATCACCATGCTGCGCATGAAGTACGGCTCGCGCGAAGCGGTCGGCTTCACCGAGCGCGTCTCGAAGGAGCTGGCAATCGCCGGCTGGGAGGCCGGCCTCGCCCTCGCGGAAGAGAAAGGCCCGGCGCCGATCATGTCGGAAGAATTCGTCATCACGGCCGAGATGCTGCGCAAGCGCCCGGAGATGGTCCGCGACGGCATCAAGGTCGGCGACAAGCTGCCGGGCCGCGTCCTGCACGCGCGCTACAGCCGCTACATGCAGCGCGTGGCCGAGGTTGCGCCGGAACTTGTCGACAAGCTGGCCAAGAAGGGTGCGCGCTTCACGCATCACAGCTCGATCGCGCCCACCGGCACGATCTCGCTGTCGCTGGCCAACAACGCCTCGAACGGCATCGAGCCGTCGTTCGCGCATCACTACTTCCGCAACGTGATCCGTGAAGGCAAGAAGTCGAAGGAGAAGATCGACGTCTTCTCGTTCGAACTGCTGGCCTACCGCGAACTGATCAATCCGAAGGCGATCCCGGGCGGCACCACTCCCGCCGACAAGCTGCCGGAATACTTCACGACCGCCGACGACATCACGCCGCGCGAGCACGTGGACATCCAGGCGGCTTCGCAGAAGTGGATCGACTCGTCGATCTCGAAGACCGCGAACGTGCCGACGGACTACAACTACGAAGACTTCAAGGACATCTACCTCTACGCGCACGAGCAGGGCCTGAAGGGCTGCACGACCTTCCGCTTCAACCCCGAGGCGTTCCAGGGCGTGCTGGTCAAGGAAGAGGACCTCAAGAACACGACCTACGTGTTCACGCTCGAGGACGGCACCGAGGTCGAGGTCAAGGGCGACGAGCAGCTGGAGTACGACGGCGAGATGCACACCGCCGCCAACCTCTACGACGCCCTGAAAGAAGGCTACTACGGCAAGTTCTAGTTCTTTGGGTCGCCCCGCGTTGCAAAGCGCGGGCGCCCCGCAAGGAGTTCAAGCGATGAGCGCGCACAAGATCGAGAAAAAGATCACGAAGGTCCGGGTGGTGAAGCCCGGCGAGAAGGAAAAGGCGGAGGCCGAGGCCGCGGCGAAGGCCAAGGAACCGGTCGTCGATGCCAAGAGCCCGAACGTCATCTGGATGCACGAGAAGCTCGAGCGTCCGGAGGAGCTGATCGGCTCCACCTACAAGATCAAGACGCCGGTGTCGGATCACGCGATGTACGTGACCATCAACGACATCCTGCTGAACGAGGGCACGGTGCACGAGCAGCGCCGGCCGTTCGAGATCTTCATCAACTCCAAGAACCTCGATCACTACCAGTGGATCGTCGCGCTGACGCGCATCATCTCGGCGGTGTTCCGCAAGGGTGGCGACGTCACGTTCATGGTCGAGGAGCTGAAGGCGGTGTTCGATCCACGCGGCGGCTACTGGCAGGCCGGCGGCAAGTTCATGCCGTCGATCATCGCCGAGCTGGGCCACGTGATCGAAAAGCACATGCAGAAGATCGGCCTGCTGCGCAAGCCCGAGATGGACGAGCACCGGCTCAAGCTCATCGAGGACAAGCGCCGCGAGTACGAGGCCCAGCAGAAGCAGCAGGACGCCTTCGCCAAGGCCGACTACCCGCAGGGCGCGCAGCTGTGTCTGAAGTGCAGCACGGCGGCCGTCGTCATGATGGACGGCTGCATGACGTGCCTGAACTGCGGCGATTCGAAGTGCGGCTGAGCAGGTTGCGCCAGCCGTCGCAGACCACGAACTAACCCGACTCGACTGCAGCGAGGAGCGCACAGAGGGCCAAGGACGGTGTGAATGATCGAGTCATTCGAGGGCGGGGACTGGTGTGTCCCCGCCCTTTTTCTTTGGCGCAGGCGTCGCGCCACGGCGGAGTGGAACCAACGGCTGCGTGAGCTGTCGCACAGCAAAATGGCGCGGAGAGCTATAAAATCCGGCCCCCGATACCTCGGTTGCAGACCTGCTTGAAAAAAACTCTCCTCTTCTTCGTGCTGTTGACCGTTGCGGCGCCGCTGGCCACGACGCAGGCGCAGGGCTTCGGCTCCGTGTCGAGCGGGACGCCCAATGTCGTCGTTGCTGCGCCGCCAGCGGCCGGCACCGAACATGCGAACGCGCCGGCGGCCCCTGTCGCCGCGCCCGCAGCCAATGCCCCGTCCGGCAATCCCGCGATGGCTGCGCCAGCTCCGATGGGCCCTGTGCCAACTCTCGCAAGCGCCGCGCCGCCTCCCGCCTTTGGCGGCTCTGTGTCGACTGACCGGACCGCCGTGCCGTCGCCGCCCGCCAATGCGGGTGCCGTATCGCCGGCCATTCCAGCGCCAGCCGTGCCCGTGCCTGCAGCCGTTGCACCGGTCGGTGCGGCCAGCAGCGCATTCAGTTCGGGCAGTGGTTCGTTCAGCTCCGTCAGCGGTGGCGCGCCGTCGCTGCCGGTGCCGCCGCCCGCCAATGCGAATTACGGCGCGGGCTCTGCGTCATCCTTCGAGATGGCTGACAAGGTCGTCGTGGTCAAGCACGAGCGGGTGCTGCGCCTGTTGCGCCGCGGCCGGGTGGTCGCTGAGTACCCGATCAAGCTCGGGCTGAACCCCTATGGTCACAAGCAGCGCGAAGGCGACTTCCGTACGCCCGAGGGCAAGTACGAACTCGTCGCCCGCAATCCGCAGAGCGAGTTCTACCTCTCGATCAAGATCTCGTACCCGAACCGGGAAGACGCCGCCGTCGCGAGCGAGAACGGCTACTCGCCAGGCGGTCTCATCATGATTCACGGCCAGCCGAACGTGCCGAAGCGCCCGGCCGAGCACTACGCCACGCGTGACTGGACCGACGGCTGCATCGCGCTGAGCAATGCCGACATGGTCAACGTCTGGATGCGCACCACGGTGGGAATTCCCATCGAGATCCGCCCGTGATGATGCGCCGGGCCGAGGTCGCGATTCCCTCGGGTCCCGCCGAAGACGACAATTTCGTCGATGCGCGCGTCACGCCTACGGGCAGCCTCGAGAATCTCTCGCAGATGGAGGTCGATCGGCTGCTCGACAGCTCGCGCGGCGGCCTCTACCCACTGTATCGCCGCTGCTCGCTCGCGGTGCTGAACAGCGGCGGCGAGACCGACGACGCGCGCGCGATCTTCGACCGTTATGTCGATTTCGACATCGACATCGTGCGCCAGGCCTGGGGCATCAAGCTCGAACTGCACAATGCCCCGGCCGCCGCGTTCGTCGACGGCCGCATGATCCGCGGTATCCAGGAGCACCTGTTCGCGGTGCTGCGCGACATCCTGTACATCCACGGTGAGGTCTACGAGCACGGCAGCGTCGAACTGCGCGAGTCCGCGGGGATCACCAATGCCGTGTACCGGGTGTTGCGCAATGCGGGGTTGCTGCAGCCGCGCGTGCGGCCCGACATCGTCGTGTGCTGGGGCGGACACTCGATCGGCCGCGACGAGTACGACTACACCAAGCTCGTGGGCTATGAGCTCGGCCTGCGCGGGCTCAACGTCTGCACGGGCTGCGGCCCCGGCGCCATGAAGGGCCCGATGAAAGGCGCGACGATCGGGCACGCCAAGCAACGCATCCAGTCGGGCCGCTACATCGGCCTGACCGAGCCGGGCATCGTCGCGGCGGAGCCACCGAACGCGATCGTGAACCAGCTTGCCATCCTGCCGGACATCGAGAAACGTCTCGAGGCGTTCGTCCGCATCGGCCACGGCATCGTCGTGTTCCCGGGCGGTGCCGGCACGGCCGAGGAAATCCTTTATCTCGTTGGCATCCTGCTCGACCCGCAGAACGAGCAGCAGCCGTACCCGGTGGTGTTCACGGGCCCGCGCGGCAGCGAGGAATACTGGCACCAGGTCGACGCGTTCCTGGTCGGCACGCTCGGCGAGCGCGTGCGCCAGTGCTACCGCGTCATCGTGGGCGACCAGGCGGAAGTGGCGCGCGAAATGCTGCGCGGCATGGGCGCCGTGCGCGAATACCGCCGACGCACGAGCGATGCCTACAACTTCAACTGGCTGCTGCGCATCCCGCATGAGCTGCAGCTGCCATTCGAGCCGACGCATCCTGGGATGTCGGCGCTCAACCTGCGCCGGGATGCGCCGCCGCACCAACTCGCGGCGGACCTGCGCCGTGCGTTCTCCGGGATCGTCGCCGGCAACGTCAAGGAATCCGGGCTGCGGCTGATCGACGAGCACGGCCCGTTCGAGCTGCATGGCGATGCCGGACTGCTGAAGCCGCTCGATGCGCTGCTGGCGTCGTTCGTGCGGCAGCGCCGCATGAAGCTGTCCGGCGAATACAAACCCTGCTATCGCATCGTCGCCTGACCAGGCCGCAACTGTGACGCAGTACCGGACGCTGGACGGGCGCTTCGGTACCGTGCACCCATCGTGGCACCAGTGAAATACCGCAATGTCTGAGCGCAAGCCGGAACTCCCCGTCGGCGCGCGCATGCCGGCCCGCGACGTGCCGCGTCCGCCCGAGCGTCCGTTGACGGCGCGCGAGGTCGGGCCACGTCGTGGCGTCAACAAAATAGGTGCCGCCACTGACGGGTGGGATGCCTACAACGATTGGCTGGACCGTGTCCGGCAACCCGCGCCGCCTTCGCGGCAGGCCGTGATCAGCAAGTCCCTCTACAGCATCGCGAGCTACAAGACCTGGGCTGACAAGGCGCGCGGCGCCTTCGACAAGCCCAAGTAACCGCGGGCTCGACCGTGCAACACCGGTCGCGCAGTGCTGCCGGACTCATGGCATCGCTGCGGCGCGGCATTTTCGATTAAAGTCTGCCTCCCGGCCCGATCCCATGGAACGACTGCTCAAGTGGCTCGACGATCTGGACGACCTCACAGTCGTTTTCCGCGTGCAGGCGCCGTCGGTGATCATTACCGCGCTGCTCGTCGTGGCGTTCGTCGCCGGCCTCGGCGCGCTGCTGCTGCTCGGGCCGCCGGATCTGCTCGCAGCCCACTGACGCGAGGACCCCTTCGATGAATGACGACGCCAAGCGCCCACCCGGCGAGGAAGAACTGCGCGCACGACTGAGCGACGAGCAGTTCCAGGTCACCCAGCACAAGGGCACCGAACGGGCCTTCACCGGCCGCTTCCTGCACAACAAGGACACGGGCGTGTACACGTGCGTCGTGTGCGACGCCGAGCTGTTCGCCTCGGACACGAAGTACGATTCCGGCTCGGGCTGGCCGTCGTTCTGGCTGCCGCTGGCGGGTGACCGCGTTGCCACGCACCGGGACGTCACCCACGGCATGGTGCGCACCGAGGTCACCTGCGCGAACTGCGGCGCCCACCTCGGGCACGTGTTCGAGGACGGCCCGCAACCCACGGGGCTGCGCTATTGCGTCAACTCAGCTTCACTCGAATTCAAGAAAAGGGACTGACCCATGCGCCGGATTTCCACGCTGAGACTGCCTGCGGCCGCCGTCATCCTGGCCTGCGCGATGCTCGCGGGTTGCGCGCGTCCGTCGCTGCCGGCGGTTGCGCCGGCCAACCAGGTGCCTGCACTCGAGGTGACGGACCTGGTCGTCGGCGAGGGCGCCGAAGCGTCGCCGGGTTCCAAGGTCACGGTGCATTACACGGGCTGGATGTACGACCACGCGCGCCCGGAAAAGAAGGGCGCCGCGTTCGACAGTTCGCGCAAGAACGGGCAGCCCTTCAGTTTCGTGCTCGGCCAGAAGCAGGTCATCGCAGGCTGGGACCAGGGCGTGACCGGAATGAAAGTGGGTGGCCAGCGCCGGCTCGTGATCCCGTCGGCGCTTGCCTACGGTGACGCGGGCGCGGGTGGCGTGATTCCACCCGGCGCGACGCTCGTGTTCGACGTCGAGCTGCTCGGAGTCCAGCCGCAGCGCTGACGCCGCGGCCGCGTCACTTCACCGCAGGGTTCAGCGAATACGTGCCGGTGAGCCGGGCTTCGGCCAGCACGTGCTGGGCGATGGCGTCCTTCACCTGCTGGCCCGTGAACGCGCCGTCGACCGGGCAGCGCACGAGGTCGGTCGCGTACAGCGTGAAGTGATAGTGATGCAGCAGCGTGTCGTTCCACGGCGGACAGGGCCCGTCGTAGCCAAAATACTGGCCTTCCATGTCCTTGTCGCCGGCGAACCAGAGCGTGTAGTCGTTCAGTCCCTGGCGTGATCCCATGGGGCCGCGCAGGTCGCGCTTGCCGCGCGCAGTCGCTCCGTCGGAGCTGAAACCCGCCGGAATCTCGCTGACCGACGGCGGAATGTCGACCATCGTCCAGTGCCAGAAATTGGTTCGCGGCAGGTCGGCCGGCACGATACGGCCTTCCTTGTTGACGTCGTCGGGACGGGTCGGCACGTCCACGTCGACGCACAGCAGGACCAGCGATTTTGCCGTCGAGGGCACTCCCGTCCAGCGCAGGTGCGGGTTGCGGTTACCGCTCATGCGGACGTGCTGCGCCGGGTCGGGCGCACAGAATGCGAACTCTTCGGGGATCCGCTGGCCGTGAACGAAGCTCGATGACAACAGGTGCACTGCGGGTCACTCCTTGGTTCTCCTGCGCCTGATTCTGCCATGGCCCGGCGGCGGACCGGCAGCGTTCTGGCAAACTGCAGCCCTGCATTTGCCACCCGGAAGCCGCCGTTGCCTGCAGGTACGACCGACACCGCTGACCCGTTTCGGCCCCCCGTGCCGCAGGCCGTCCAGATTGCCGGTCCAGCCGGCGCGATCGAAGCGCGCGTCGAGGATCCACTCGAGCCGGGCGCGACCCGCCGCGTGGTCGGCGTCGTCTGCCACCCGCATCCGCTGTACGGCGGCACGATGCAGAACAAGGTCGTGCACACCGCGGCCCGCGCCATGCAGGAGGCGGGAGCGGCGACGGTGCGCTTCAATTTCCGCGGCGTGGGCGCCAGCGAAGGCAGGCACGACCAGGGCGTCGGGGAACTTGCGGACGCGCTCGCCGTGATCGACTGGACGCGCCGGCACTTCGACTGCGATGTGCTGTGGCTCGGCGGGTTTTCGTTCGGAGCGGCGACAGCTCTGCAGGCTGCACGCGGCGCGCGGCCCGTGAAGCTGGTGACGATCGCGCCGCCGGTCGGCCGCATCATCACCGAACCCGTGCCGCGCCCGGACTGTCCCTGGCTGATCGTGCAGGGCGACGAGGACGAGCTCGTCGACATCGCAGCGGTGCGCTCATGGGCGCGCGGGTTCGTGCCCGAACCCGAGCTGACGGTGATCGCGGGCGCCGAGCACTTCTTCCACGGCAAGCTCGGCGAACTGCGGGCGGCGATCCTTGCCTTCCTGCGGAAGGACTGAAAACACCGCTGCAGCGGCCGCGAAACGGCCAAAAAGAAAAACGCCGGGGTGCGTGAGCACCCCGGCGTCATCAGCTAAAAGTCGCTTTGGTCAGCTCGAGCTCAGTTCACGAACCCCTTGAGGTTCTTGAGCGGCATCACGCGGACCTTCTTGCTGGCCGGCTTGGCCTTGAAAACCATCTTTTCGCCGGTGAAGGGGTTCACGCCTTCACGCGCCTTGGTGGCGGGCTTCTTGACGACCTTCATCTTGGCGAGACCCGGGAGCGTGAAGAGGCCGTGGCCCTTCAGGCTCTTCTTGATCACGGTGTTGAGCGATTCGAAAACCGAGCTCACCTGCTTCTTCGACAGGCCCGTGTCCTTCGAGATGTGCGCGAGGATGTCGGACTTGGTCGGAGCAGAGCTCTTCTTGGCTGCCATCTTGATGTATCTCCTAGTTGTGCTGCGGGCCGCTGGCCCCTGGTTAGTCTGTCAGCACGCGAAAAATACCATGAAAACTAGGGTTGTTAATACGTCGAAACCGTTTTTTACCGTTTTTTTTAGTACCGCGGCGAATCAGTCGCCGAAGAATTCGCGCTTGAACTGCACCGTGCGCCGTCCGCCGCCGGTGACCGGCTCGACGTCGATGTTGAACACGAGGATCTCTTCGCCGCTGATGCCGACCTCGCCGATGAAATACACGGCCGGTCCTTCCTGCACGCGTCGCATCGCCAGGCTCTTCAGCTGTCCGTTCAGGTTGTGCGCGGAGGCCGACACCGTGCCATCGACGGGTTTTGCCGCGCCGCCAGGCGTTTTCGTGAGCATCGCGACGTTCAGCAGCACGCGGTTCGGACTGCGCTCGATGCCATAGGCGCGAGCCACTTCCGGCGTGAGCTGGTCCGAGCGGATCGCGTTGTAGTGGATTTCGAGGTCGCCGAAATCCTTCTGCGTGTCCTCCGTGGGACGGGCCGTCTGCGGTTGCTTGTCGATGTCTGGTCCGCAACCCGCCGCGAGCAGCAAGCCAACGGCGGCGACCATCGCGGTTGCGGCTTGCCGGCAGCGCGCGGAAAAAGAACCGTGGTTCCCGGCGTCTGGAGTAGTCATTGCAGGTTCCTCCCGAACTTGGCGCATGGGTTGCGCAGGGCCGTTGCTCGATGCAGTCGAGCACGACTCACTATAGCTCCGGATCTACCGCGAACGTAACGTGCGTGTCAGCGTAATCCCGCCCGCGATCGCGGTGTCAGCCTGCGCGTGCGCCCGACAGGGCGCTTTGCAGTGCGGCAGGAATCCGCTCCACGTCGTGCAACCGGACGCGCTTGTCGCGACCGGTCTGGCCGGCATCCAGCGAAACACGGGACTTCGGCAGGTCGCAGGCTGCGGCGATGAAGGCGAGCAGCGCCGCATTGGCGCGGCCATCGACGGGCGGTGCGTTCAGCCGGACCTTGAGCCGATCGCCGAAGAGGCCAGCAAATTCCGTGCGCGACGCGCGCGGCTGGACGCGAACGTCGAGCACCCAGTCCGACCCGTCGCGGCGCAGTGGTTCGGTCATGCGTGCAGGCGGGCGTGAGCCGCCGCCTGGCTCATCGCAGCAGGATCTGCAGCGCCTGCAGCGCGATCAGCAGGATGACCGCCGACAAGTCGAGTCCGCCCAACGGCGGAACGACGCGCCGAATCGGGGTGAGCAGCGGCTCAACCAGCTTGCCCAGGATCTGCGCCGCCGGATTGTAGGCCGCGCCCGCGAACCAGCTGAGCAAGGCATAGATCAGCACCGCGAAGAAGTAGAACTGCAGCACGGTGTGCAGCAGGCCGTAGACGCCGCCCAGCAGGAGCGATTCCAGCCCGAAACCACCGCCTGCCACGGCGCGGAGCAGAGCAGTGCCCGCAAACTGGACGATCAGCAGCGCCACGACCGAAGCTGGATCCAGCCGCTTGCCGGGCGGCATGAACTTGCGCAATGGCAGCACCAGCGGGTTCGTCACTTTCAGGACCGCTTCGCCGAACGGGTTGCGGAAGTCGGCGCGCACGAGCGGCATCAGCACGCGCAGCAGGAACGCGATCACGACCAGCGAGAACACCGCGTTGAGAATGAAGATGAGGGCCTGCATTTAAGGTTCCGGTTCGGGTTGATGTCAGAGCGTGCCGAATTCCTGCGCGAGTTCGGTAGAGCGGCGCGCGCCGGCAGCGACCGCCGCGGCAAAAATACCACGCACGCCGGCGGCTTCCAGAACCTCGAGCGCGGCGGCCGTCGTGCCGCCCTTCGAGGTCACCTGGGCGCGCAATTCGGCCGGCGGCTCGGGTGCTTCGGCTGCCATGCGTCCCGCACCACGTGCCGTCTCGATGGCGAGTTTGCGTGCCGTCGCTGGATTGAGTCCAAGCTGGATGCCGGCTGCTTCGAGGCACTCGATCAACAGGAAGAAATAGGCCGGGCCACTGCCGGACACCGCGGTGACGACGTCGAGCTGCGATTCGTCGGGCACCCAGACCGTCGGGCCGCAGGCGGCCAGGATCGTCTCGGCTGTCTGGCGCGACAGCGCATCGACTTCGGGCGCGGCATACAGCGCAGTGATCCCTGCGCCGATCAGCGCGGGTCGATTAGGCATCGTGCGGACCAGCGGCACGCCCGGGCCCAGCCAGCGCGCGATGTCCTGCAGCCGGATTCCCGCGGCCACTGAAATGACGAGCGCGCGTGAGGCTGCCACCTGGCCCGCGATCGAGCGGGCGACCTGCGCCATCTGCTGCGGCTTCACCGCTAGCACCACGGTGCGTGCACCGGCAACGGCCAACGGCGCATCGGTCACCGTCGTCACGCCGTAATCGCGCTCGAGGCGCGAGCGCTGCGCGGCCTCCGGATCGGCAACGACGATCTCGGCAGGCGGCGTGCCGCGCGCGATGAGACCCCCGATCAGGCCCGTCGCCATGTTGCCGCCACCCACGAAAGCGATCCGGTTCGTCATGCTGTGCTTGCTCCTGCTCCTGCTGCCGCTGTCAGCCCGGGCGGCGTCCGAAAATTGCCGTGCCGACGCGGACGATCGTCGCGCCTTCGAGCACGGCGGCCTCGAGGTCGTCGCTCATGCCCATGGATAAAGTGTCGAGGCGGTGGCCGGTGGCGTTGAGTGCATCCATCAGCTCACGCAGCTGCCGGAACGGGCGCCGTTGCTCCTCGATGTCCTCCGCCGGCGCAGGGATGCACATCAGGCCGCGCAATCGCAGGTGGGGCAGGGCGGCGACAACGGCGGCCAATGCCGGGGCCTCCGCCGGAGTGACTCCCCCCTTGCCAGGTTCGTCGGCCAGCCTGACCTGCAGCAGCACCTGCAGCGGCGGCGCCTGCGGCGGGCGCTGGGCGCTCAAGCGCGAGGCGATCCGCTCGCGATCGACGGTGTGCACCCAATCGAAGCTCGCGGCGACGTCGCGTGTCTTGTTGCCCTGCAACTGGCCGATGAAGTGCCAGGCGAGGCCCGGCACGTCGGCGAGCGCCGCCACCTTGTCGACTCCTTCCTGGACGTAGTTCTCGCCGAATTCGGCTTGTCCGGCCGCCGCCGCGGCCCGGACCAGCGCCGCGGGCTGCAGCTTGCTGACCGCCAGCAGGCGCACCGAACCCGGGTCCCGCCCCGCGCGTTCGGCGGCCCGAACGATGCGCGCACGCACTGATTGCAGTGCCGCGGGTGAGAACTGCGGAGCGGTTAACATATTGGGGTCCGAGGGGCTGATCTATACTTTGCCGGCCTGCAAGACCCGTCCGTTTCCGGATTCGGCTCGCAGGCCCAAGGGAGCCGACACGATGGCCGTGGACATTGCCCAGCTGCTGGCATTTGCCGTCAAGAACAAAGCCTCCGACCTGCACTTGTCGTCAGGCGTGCCGCCCATGATCCGTGTCGATGGCGACATGAAGCGGATCAACATGCCGCCGCTGACGCACAAGGAAGTGCACAGCATGGTGTACGACATCATGAATGACAAGCAACGGAAGGCGTACGAAGAGTTCTACGAGACGGACTTTTCGTTCGAGATTCCGAAGCTTGCGCGCTTCCGCGTCAACGCGTTCAACCAGAACCGCGGCGCCGCCGCCGTGTTCCGCAACATCCCTTCGGTGGTGCTGTCGCTCGACGACCTGAACGCGCCGAAGATCTTCAAGGACATCGCGATGCAGCCGCGCGGCCTGGTGCTCGTCACCGGTCCCACCGGCTCCGGCAAGTCGACGACGCTCGCCGCGATGATCAATTACGTCAACGACAACCGCCCGGACCACATCATCACGATCGAGGACCCGATCGAGTTCGTGCACGAGTCGAAGCGCTGCCTCATGAACCAGCGCGAAGTCCACCGCGACACGCTCGGGTTCAGCGAGGCCCTGCGCTCGGCACTGCGCGAAGACCCCGACGTGATCCTGGTCGGCGAAATGCGCGACCTCGAAACCATCCGCCTCGCGCTGACCGGCGCCGAGACGGGCCACCTCGTGTTCGGCACGCTGCACACGAGTTCGGCCGCCAAGACCATCGACCGCGTCGTGGACGTGTTCCCGGCGGCGGAAAAGGAAATGGTCCGGGCGATGCTGTCCGAATCGCTGCGCGCGGTCATTTCGCAGACCCTGCTGAAGCGCATCGGCGGCGGCCGCATCGCGGCGCACGAGATCATGATCGGCACGCCGGCCATCCGCAACCTGATCCGTGAAGGCAAGATCGCGCAGATGTACTCGGCGATCCAGACCGGCCAGCAGAACGGCATGCAGACGCTCGACCAGTGCCTGAAGGAGCTCCTGCAGAAGGGGCTGATCACCAAGGAAGAGGCGCGGTTCCGCGCCCAGAACAAGGAGGACTTCTAGACGACGGCCGTCGCCTGGAAGTAAAGAACCATGGATCGTGATACCGGCATCAAGCTCATGCAGGACCTGCTGCGCCGCATGGTCGAGCGCAACGGTTCGGACCTCTTCATCACCGCGGGCTTCCCGCCCGCAATCAAGATCGACGGCGAGATCAAGCCGCAGACCAACCAGCCCCTGTCGCCCGAGCAGGCGCAGCTGCTGGTGCGCGCGATCATGAACGATCGCCAGACCAAGGAATTCGACTCGACGCGCGAGTGCAACTTCGCGATCGCCCCGCCGGGCATCGGCCGCTTCCGCGTCAGCGCCTTCGTGCAGATGGGACTCACCGGCGCGGTGCTGCGCACCATCAACATCAAGGTGCCGACGGTCGACGAGCTGGAACTGCCGCCGATCCTCAAGGAAATCGTGCTGTCCAAGCGCGGGCTGTGCATCCTGGTGGGCGCCACCGGCTCGGGCAAGTCGACGTCGCTCGCCGCGATGCTCGACTACCGCAACGACAAGACCCGCGGCCACATCATCACGATCGAGGACCCGATCGAGTACGTCCACACGCACAAGAACTGCGTGGTGACGCAGCGCGAGGTCGGGGTCGATACCGAAAGCTGGCACATGGCGCTCAAGAACACGCTGCGCCAGGCGCCGGACGTGATCCTGATCGGCGAAATCCGCGACCGTGAGACGATGGAATACGGCATCCAGTTCGCCGAGACGGGCCACCTCGTGCTCGCGACGCTGCATGCCAACAGCGCCAACCAGGCGATGGACCGCATCATCAACTTCTTCCCGGAGGACCGCCGCGAGCAGTTGCTGATGGACCTTTCGCTCAACATCCGCGCGATGATCGCGCAGCGGCTGATCCCGCGCGAGGCCGGCAAGGGCCGCATCGCGGCGATGGAAGTGATGCTGAACACGCCGCTGATCGCGGACCTGATCTTCCGCGGCGAGGTCTCGGCCATCAAGGAGATCATGGCCAAGTCGAACCGGCTCGGCATGAAGACCTTCGACCAGGCGCTGTTCGAACTGTTCGAGTCGGGCACAATTTCGTACGAAGAAGCGCTGCGCAACGCCGACTCGAAGAACGAGATCCGCCTCCGCATCAAGCTCGAGAGCAAGCGCGAAAAGGCGGCTTACATCGATGAGTCCGGCGCGCTCAAGATTCTCGAGGAAGAGGAATGATGGCGACCGAAACGCCCGACCTCGACTCGACGTCGCCGCCGCAGGAGCGGCTGCTGAACGACACCGGCATGGTCGGGGGCCGACACCGCCCGCAGCTTCGTGCTGAACACCAAGCCGCTGTTCAAGCTGATGGTCGAGAAGAAGGCGTCCGACCTGTTCTTCAGCTCGAACTCGCCGATCAAGATCAAGATCGAAGGCAAGATCATCCCGGTCAACAGGCAGGTCCTCACGGCCGACCAGGTGCGGCAGGCCGCCTATGGCCTGATGAACCAGGAACAGATCGATTACTTCCAGCAGGAACTCGAGATCGACTTCGCGATCTCGGAACCGGGCCTCGGCCGCTTCCGTATCGCGGTCTTCCATCAGCGCGGCAATCCCGCGATGGTGCTGCGCTACATCACGGCCGACATGCCCTCGCTCGAGGAACTCGGCCTGCCGATGATCATGAAAGAACTGGTCATGATCAAGCGCGGCCTGATCCTGATGGTCGGCGCCACGGGCTCGGGCAAGTCGACTTCGCTCGCGGCGATGCTCAACTACCGCAACGAGACGTCGTCCGACCACATCCTGACGGTCGAGGACCCGATCGAGTTCCTGCACCGGAACAAGAAATCCATCGTCAACCAGCGCGAGGTGGGGCTCGACACCAAGTCGTTCCATCGCGCGCTGCGCAGCGCGATGCGCGCGGCGCCCGACGTCATCCTGATCGGTGAAATCCGCGACCGTGAGTCGATGGAGTACGCGCTGACGTTCGCCGGCACCGGGCACCTGTGCCTTGCGACATTGCACGCGAACAATGCGGCCGAGACGCTCGACCGCATCATCAACATGTTCCCGCGCGACCAGCACTCGCAGATCTTCCTCGACCTGTCGCAGTACCTGAAGGCGATCCTTTCCCAGCGCCTGGTGATGGGCAAGGATGGCAAGCGCGTTGCCGCGCTCGAGGTGCTGCTCAACACGCCGCACGTCCAGGAACTGATCAAGAAAGGCGACGTCATCGGCGTCAAGGAATCGCTGATCCGCAGCAGCGAGAAGGGCGTGATGAGCTTCGATACGGCGCTGTTCGACCTGTACAAGCAGGGCAAGGTCACGCTCGAGGAGGCGATCTCGAACGCCGATTCGCGCACCAACCTCGAGGCCAAGATCAACTTCGGTTGAGTCGTCGGCGCGTCCGGCCATTCAGCGCACGGCGGTTCCGGAGCCTCTGCCCCGAGCTTGGAAAGGCAGACACGCGCTCGGGGCAAGGCTCCGGACGGCCGGTGACCGCTCCTACCCTCAGTCCCCGCCGTTCGGCCCGTTGTGACAGTCGTAGCAACCGACCTGCGTGCCCTTGGCCACGGTGCGCGAACCCCAGTCCCTCGGCGCCGCCGTGCGTGACAGCGCGGTACCGCGGAACGTCGTGCCGTGGCACGCGGCACACGCCTGCCGGTTCTGCTTGGCCAGCGATTCGTGTCCGCCGCGGGTCCAGCGCGAGTCGGCGACGACATGCATGCCGTGCGGGCCTCCGAGTGTCAGCGCGAGCGTGCCGGCACCATGGCACGTCGTGCATTCCGTGATCGTGCCGGAGTGGCCTTGCAGCTGCTTGGCCGCGACGTTGTCGTTGTGCAGGTCCACCGGGTTGGGCCAGATGGCGTGCGTGCTGTTGTGGCAGCCCTCGCACGCCACGCCGCCGTGGCCCTTGCTGTAGCGGAACAGCGTATTCGCATTCTCGGCAAAGCGACTGCTCGCAGCCAGTCGCGGCGAGGCCGCGGCGTCCGCCACCTGGAATGCAACGAGGGTGCGCAGCCCGTCGCTTGCCATCAGCGAGGCGTCGGCCAGCGTCAGGTGACTCGACGCGTCGCCGGTATGGCAGGACTGGCAGCGTGGGAGGTCCATCCAGGGCCGTCGCGCCTTGCCGTCATTCTGTCCGTCGATGCTGCCGCCCGCTGCGAGTGCCGTCGCGCCGCCGACCGCGCGCATGTCGCCGTGGCAGTTCTGGCAGGTCACGGCATCGGTCATCGCGCCGCGCAGGCATTGCGTGGTCTTGCCCGGATGGCAGAGATAGCAGGCCTGTGTTTCCGGCGACGGGGGCGAACCGCCTTGGGCTACGAAGTGATCCGCCAGCGGCACACCGGCTGCCGTCACCATCTTGCCGCTGTGATAGGCGTGCATCGCTGCCGACATCGTCGGACGGCCCAGCTGCGCACCCGCGGGTCCGGTGCCAGCCAGGTCGAGCGCGGCGGAGTAGTGACAGCCCGCGCACAGGACCGGTTTCGCAGCCATCAGTTGCGTGCCCATGCGACTGTCATGCAGCAGCAGGACGTTTTCCCGCGACTGGACTTCGACGTCGCCGTCGGTCGACCACGCGATGCTGCCCGCTTTCGCAGCGGGCCCGCCGGTGGCGTGGCAGTCGCGACAGGTCGTTTCCTCGGACACGGGCAGCACGACGTCGAGCGTCGCCACGTTCTGGCTGCTCGTCTTGTCGGCTGCCGTCAGTCGCATCAACGGATACCGGTTGCTGTGGCCTGCGTCGTCGGTCGGAATGATCGGAATTCCCTCGGCCTTGAAGAGACCATTCGTGGCCTTCCATGCGAATGCGGTCTGTTGCGCCGTCGTCGCATCGGCTGGCATGTACAGGCCTTTCAGGCCCTGGCCGGGAGCGAGATTCGCGCCGTAGGCCCGCGCCGCGTACTGCCAGAAATTGGTCTTGCCGACGCTGCGGCTGTTGATCGATCCGTTGGCGTCGGCGATTGCCGAGTAGTTCAGCGTCACGGCGCCGTCGCTCACGAGCGCTGGCTTGCCGGTCGAGTCGGTGCGGATCACCTGCGCATTGACGACGTTGTAGGGTGGGAGGATTGAGAAGACCGAGAAATCCGCGTCCACGCAGTGCATGCCGAGATCATTGGTGGCGAGGATCTTGTATACAGGCGTTTGTCCAGTGCCGCCGCCGCCACCTCCGCCAGTGCCGCCAGTGCCGCCACCTCCCGAACTTCCGCCGTCAGAGTCGCCAGAAGAGCCGCCACCGCCACCGCCACCGCAGCCGGCCAGCACCAACATCGCAGCGGCACAAATCGCTGCACTCTTGAACAATGTATGGCTCGGCATGTCGCCCCGCTGTCGTCGATCTGTTGTTTGTGCCAGTTGGACGTCAGCGGGGAGGCAGATCAACCGCGCCTTTCGCGCCTGCGAACGACACGCATTGGCATGTCGACGGTGTTGCAGGCGGCCGGTCCGGTGCCTTTCCCCGAGCTTGGAAAGGCAGATACGCGCTCGGCGAAAGGCACCGGACCGGCCGCTTGCAAGTCAGCGCCTGAGCGACCGCAATCGACGTCAACCATCGCTGGAGATTCGGCATCCTGCCGTCGATTCCGCTCGCACGGCGCATGCAGCGTCGACAAATGCCACCCCAGCGTGATGCTGCCTGGCTTGAAGATCCATGCCCTCAAGTCGACCGTGAGCTCACCGCGATACTCCGCGACGACTGCGGCTTGCTCACTGCAGTCGTTGTTGGCTCTGTTACCGAAACGTGTTGGCTCCTGCCGCAAGTTCCAGTAGAAAGCTCGCCCGGTGAGCGCCTGCCTGCAGGTCGGCGTCGGCGCGGTCACCAACACGAATCGGTGACAGAACCTGATTGCTGATGCACATTCCGCAAACACCGCGGTGCTCAGCTAGACAGTCGAATTGGAGTTTGGATCGCGCACCTCCCCCGGCTGGGAGGGGGCCGACGCGCGATGGTCAGCTTCCAGGCAGGTTGCTTGCGCCGTGCGAGGTTCTCGGGCGAGCCCGAGAACCCGCTCAGGCGCTGCGTGTCGAGCGACCGATCCGGTGTGTCCTGCCGGGAGCGTGTCTGCCTTTCCGCTCCCGGCAGGACACGCCCCGGATCGGTTGCCAACAACCGCCTCGATCGAGTCTCTCGGGAACTCCGCAAGCAGCGCTACAGCGCTAGGCAGCCACCGGCGGAAACACCGCATTCGCGTCGAACACAGGTCCGTCGACGCAGACACGCTTCATCGCCAGCGAGCCATTCGGCTGCACGACCGGCACGGCGCAACCCGCGCACCCGCCGACCGCGCAAGCCATGAACTCTTCGAGCGAGACCTGGCACGGCACGCCGAACTTGCGTGCCACGCGCGCCGTGGCCTGCAGCATCGGGGTCGGGCCGCACGCGAACATTTCGACTTCGCCGAGCGCCGCGGCATCCAGCGACGACAGCCACTGTGCTGCGAGGTCGGTCACGTAGCCGTGGAAGCAGCCCGGGAAGTCGCCGAAGCTGGCGAGCCGACTCGCCATGCCCCAGTCGTCGAGCAGGGGCATGCATGCGATCGCCTCGTTCGGCACGCCAGGCACCAGGATCTGCGACGGCCGTGCGCGAAACGGAAATTCGATCTCGGACCCCATCAGCACGAGCGGTTGCCAGTGAGCCTCGTCACGACGGGCCTTCAGCGATTCCGCCAGGAACACCATCGGCGGGATGCCCACGCCGCCGCCGACGAGCAGCGTCCGCGGCCGCTCGGGATGCGCGACGAAACCGTGGCCGATCGGGCCGAGCACGCTGATCGTCGCACCCAGGGATTGCTGCGAGAGCGCCTCGAGTCCGGGGCCCACGACCTTGTAGAGGATTTCGATCCAGCCCGCCTTGGCGTCGACGCGCATCAGCGACAGTGGCCGGCGCATCGGACGCCCCGGGTCGCATGTCAGGTGCGCGAAGCTGCCGGGTACCGCCGCCGCCGCGCACTTCGGCGCCTGGATGCGGATCACGAACTGCTTGCCCGCGTATTCCTGCTGCGACAGCAGCTTGCCGTCCTCGACGAAGATCGAGTCGCGGTGCGCGCGCTGCTCCGGCGGCACGCCGCGGCTGCGGCCCGGTGCGTCGATGGTGCAGGAACTCATGCGGGTCAGACCTCGCGCCGGCCGGCCTGCACGTTGCGGATCTGCACGTTGCGCACGATCGTCGCGAGCACGGCCATGCGCACGGCGACGCCGTTGCGGACCTGCTGCTGCACGGCCGAGTGCGGGCCGTCGGCGATTACGTTGGTGATCTCGACGCCGCGGTTCATCGGGCCGGGGTGCAGGACGATGGCCCCCTTGTTCGCGTGCAGGATGCTGCGTTCGGTGATGCCCCACTCCTTGAGGAACGCATCGACGTCCGGAATCTGCGATCGGTCCATGCGCTCCTTCTGGATGCGCAGCGCCATGATGACGTCCGCGCCGCGGATGCCGTCTTCGAGCGAATCGAAGCGCCTTGCGCCGGGAAATTCGTCGGGGTCGGGCGCGAGGCTCGCGGGTGAGACGAAGCGCAGTTCGCCGACGCCGAGCGTCTGCAGGGCGGTGCCCGTCGAGCGCGCGACGCGTGAATGACTGATGTCGCCGACGATCGCCACGCTCAGGTTCTTCACGTCGCCCTTGCGCTGCCGGATCGTCAGCACGTCGAGCAGGCCCTGCGTGGGGTGCGAGACGTGCGCCTCGCCGGCGTTCAGCACGCTGACGTGCGGCTGCACGTGGGCGGCGACGAAGGCCGGCAGGCCGGGCTCCGAATCGCGCATCACGAAGACGTCGACCATCATCGCCTGCAGCGTGTAGATCGTGTCGAGCACCGTCTCGCCCTTCACCCGCGACGATGAGTGCAGGTCGAGGTTGACCACGTCCGCGCCGAGCCTCGTCGCCGCGAGTTCGAACGAGACGCGGGTGCGCGTGCTGGGCTCGAAGAAGAGGTTGGCCACGGTGCGCCCGAGCAGGGCGCCGTCGCGCGCGGGCAGGTCGCCCGGCTCGCGCACGTAGAACTGCGCGAGGTCGAGCAGGTGCACGATCTCGTCGCGCGACAGCCCTTCGAGCGTGAGCAGGTGGCGCAGGCGTCCGGCGGGGTCGCGCTGCAGGTCTCGGCCGGTGTCAGTTTTCAAGGCGTGCCCATCCAGGTCAGCAGGATCAGCCGCGCAGCGTTCGCATCGATGTCCGCGGGACGGATGCGCCGTGCGCGCGCACCCGAGCGGCGCTCGGTGCGCAACTCGTCGTAAGCGGCATTGGACGTCAGGCGCTCGTCCACGTAGTCGACCGGCAGGCCCGAGCGCCGCGCGAGCTTCTCGCCGAAAGCGCGGCAGGCTGCCGTCGTGGTGGTGTCCGAGCCGTCCATATTATAGGGGAGCCCGACGAGCAGTCGGCCCGGTCCCCATTGGGCAATGCACGTATCGACGGCGGCCCAGTCAGGCGCTCCGTCGTGGGCGGGCAGCACGCCGACCGCGTTCGCGGACCCGGTCAGGGTCTGGCCCACGGCCACCCCGATGCGGCGGCGGCCGAAATCGAACGCGAGGATGACCTCACCCGCAGCCGGACGGCCGCCGGTGACTGGCGCAAGGGTGGGGTCGTCGTCGTCCGGGGAGTTCAGGCGTGGCCCGCGTCGCTGCTGAGGGAAATGAGATCGACGCCGAGCAGGCGCGCCGCCGCGCTCCAGCGTTCCTCGACCGGGGTCGAGAACAGCACGCGCGCGTCGGCGTCCACGGTGAGCCAGGCATTGCGGGCCATCTCGTCCTCGAGCTGGCCGGCGTCCCAGCCGGCATAACCCAGTGCGATCACGGCACTGTCGGGTCCTTCACCCGCCGCGAGGGCGTCGAGGATGTCCCGGGACGTGGTGAGGTGCATGCGCTCGGAAAACGGCAGCGACGATTCATAGCGGCCGGCCGGCGAGTGCAGCACGAACCCGCGTTCCGTCTGGACCGGGCCGCCCCGCAGTACGGGCTGCTCTGCCACGCGCGAACGCGAGGAGTCGAGGCCGAGCTGGTCGAACACTTCTCCCAGCGTCATGGGCAACGTCCGATTGATGACGATGCCCAGCGCACCACGCTCGCTGTGTTCGCACACCAGCGTGACGGTCTGCGCGAAGTTCGGATCGTCCATGGCGGGCATGGCGATCAGGAACTGGTTGGTGAGGTAGGAGGCCACGGCGCGACAGTATCGCGCTACGGGCCGGAGGAGAAGACCGCGCCGTCGCCACCGAGCTGGCCGTTGATGAACTGCCATTCGTAGGCAAAACGGAGCACCGGGAAACGTTCGCGCAAGGCGCTCGGGAACGGTTCGAACGGGGCTGCCAGCCGCACGATGCCGACCGCAGCGTTGTCGAGCTCAGGGTGCCCACTGGTCCGGCGCACGATCACGGTTTCGAGCGTGCCGTTGGCACGGATCGCGACCTCGACGACCGGGTTGCCGGACAGCTGCCGTCGGCGGGCCTCGTTCGGAAAATTGATCGTGCCGACGCGCTCGATCCGGCGCTTCCAGCCGTCCAGGTACGTCGCGATGGCGGACTCGCGCGTGTCGGCCAGCAGTTTGCCGTCGGCCGAGCGCTGGCCGCGCAGGTGCAGGTCGCGATCGGCGACAGCGGCGTTGAGGCCCACCGTCGGCACGGCCGGCGTGGGGACGGCGAAGAACACCGGCGCCTCCTCGCGCGGTTCGGCACCCGTCGCGAGGCGCTCGGCTTCGAGTGCGCGGCGGGCCAGCACCGACACGGCCCCCGCGGGCTCGGCGAGGCGGGTGCGCGTTTCAGCCTCGGGAGACGCAGCATCGGGGGGTGCCAGTCGTTCCTCGCGTGCTTCGGGCAGGGAAGCGCGCCTGGCCTCCAGGCTGGTGCCCTTGCCCCGCTGCGTGCGCTGCGCGATGTAGGCGGCGTCGCGGTTTTCCTGCGGGTCGTCCGGGCCGGGCGGAACCAGCAGGACCTCGAGCGTGGGCAGCGCGTTGTCGGCGACCGGCGGGGCGCTGAAACGCACGCCGAGGATCACCAGCCCATGGATCAGGGCCGCCACGAAGATCGCCGTCGCCAGCCGATCTCCGGTGGGGTCACCGCGCCTGCGGAGGATGGAGGAGGCCGTCAATGCGGCCCTCCGCGGGCCTCGACACGGCGCGCGATCACATCCATCAGGGAACCCGCAATGTCGGTGCCGAACTGCTGGTCGATTTCGCGCACTCCGGTCGGGCTGGTCACGTTGATCTCGGTGACGAAGCCGCCGATCACGTCGAGGCCGACGAACAGCATGCCGCGATCGCGCAGCGCCGGCCCGATCTCGGCGGCGAGCCAGCGGTCGCGGTCGTTGAGCGGGCGGCCGACGCCCTTGGCGCCGGCCGCCAGGTTGCCGCGGTTGTCGGCGTCGGTCGGGATGCGTGCAAGCGCGTAGGGCACGGGTTCGCCGTCCACCAGGATCACCCTCGAGTCGCCGGTCGTCACGATGTCGGGGATGTAGCGTTGCACGATTGCGTAGCGCGTGCCGTACTCGGTGAGCGTTTCGAAGATCACGTTCGCATTCTTGTCGCCGGCGTCGACCACGAAGATCGACCGGCCGCCCATCCCGTAGAGCGGTTTGCAGACGGCACGGCCGTGTTCCTTGAGGAACGCGTGCATGTCCGCCATGTCGCGCGTGATCAGGGTGGGGGCGCAGCACTGCGGGAACCAGGCCGTGTAGACCTTCTCGTTCATGTCGCGCAGCCCGTCCGGCCGGTTGACGACCAGCGCCCCCTGTACTTCGGCGCGCTCGAGGATGTACGTCGAGTAGATGTACTCGGTGTCGAAGGGCGGATCCTTGCGCATCAGGATCGCGTCGAAATCGCCGAGACGGGTCACCACCGCCGCGCCGCGCGTGAACCAGTCCGTGTCGTGCTCGCGCACGCCGATCGGGTGCGCGCGACCCAGGGCGACGCCGTCGCGCAACCAGATGCCGGACAGCTCGAGGTAGTGCAGCTCCCAGCCGCGACGCTGGGCAGCGAGGAGCATCGCCAGCGTGGTGTCCTTGCGGGGCTTGATGTCCTCGATCGGATCCATGACGACGGCAATGCGCAGGGGCTTCAGGGACATGCGGACTCCACGCGGGCGGCTGCCTCGAAAAAGGCGACTGTGATGGGTGTCATGGTATCGAAAGCCGCCAATGGCAGGGGGGTGGCCAATATGTTAAAACGCCCTCGCGAGCGGTGGCCTCGCGCATAGCGTCGCACTCGCACGCACGCCCACTCGCCTCCGAGGGTTCGACCGCATGGAAAACACGGCTGCCAGCAACAGTCGGCCAAGGTTGGCCGGCCTCAAGGTGCTGGTCATCGACGACAGCAAGACCATCCGGCGCACGGCCGAAACGCTGCTGGCCCGCGAGGGTTGCGAGGTCTTTACCGCCGTGGACGGCTTCGATGCCCTGTCCAAGGTGGCCGACCACCAGCCGGACATCGTGTTCGTGGACATCATGATGCCGCGCCTCGATGGCTACCAGACCTGTTCGCTGATCAAGCACAACAAGGTCTTCAAGAGCATCCCGGTGATCATGCTGTCGAGCAAGGACGGACTCTTCGACCGGGCCCGCGGCCGCATCGTCGGTTCCGAGCATTACCTGACCAAACCCTTCACGCGCGAAGAACTGTTGAGCGCGATCGAGACTCACGTCCATCGCGCCTGAGCGCGGCCCGCGGAGGAAACTGACTGTGGCACTCGTACTGATCGTGGACGATTCACCGACGGACGTTCACGTCATGCAGCAGGCGCTCGAGCAGCACGGCTTCACGACGGCCGCCGCGGCCGACGGGGGCGAAGGCCTGCGCCTCGCCCGTGAACTGCACCCCGACCTGATCCTGATGGACATCGTCATGCCCGGCGTGAACGGCTTCCAGGCGACGCGCGAGCTGGCCAACGACCCGTCCACGCGTACCATCCCGGTCATCATGGTCACCTCCAAGGCGCAGGAATCCGACCGCGTCTGGGGACTGCGCCAGGGTGCCGTCGACTATCTCGTGAAGCCCGTCGCCACGGACCAGCTGGTGCGCAAGGCGCAGGCGGCCCTTGCCCCCTGACATGCAGCCTGGCGTCACGCCCCTGCGTTCGCTCCGCGAGCGTCCCTTCGAACTGCTGCGGGAGATCGACCGCCGCGCCCGTGCGGCCGCGCAAGGCCAGCCCGAGTCGACCGCCGCCGGCGCCGAGTGGGTCGGTGTCGCGTTTCGTCTCGGTGGCGAAGCGTTCCTGCTCGCGCGCGAAGAAACGCGCGAGGTGCTTGCTTACCCGGCGTCGGTTACCCGGGTACCGGGCGCCAGGCCGTGGATTCGAGGACTGTCCAACGTGCGCGGGCAATTGCTGCCGGTCATCGACCTGCGCGCGTTCCTCGGCGCGGGGGCCACGACGATTACGCGCTCGAGCCGCGTGCTGCTCGCCAACCACCGCGAGATTCCCGCCGGCCTCGTCGTCGACGAGGTGATGGGATTCCGCCGATTCTACGAAAGCGAATTCTCGGCCGACCTGCCGCCGACCCTGCTGCGCTGCGAACGCTACCTTGCAGGCGCGTTCCGGCGCGGAGCCGAGGTCTGGCCCGTGTTCAGCGTGCGGGCGCTGCTCGAGAGCCCACAGTTCATGCAGGCCGCGGCGTCCTGAGCCGCTGGCCCGATCCGACAAGAGATGGTGACGACATGACCAATCGAATCGACGCCGCCCGGCTGCAGCCCGCGCTGCTCGGCGTGGCGCTCGTCGCGGCGCTGCTGGCTGCTGTGGCCCTGCTGCTTTCCGGCCGCGCGATGCAGCAGCAGGCGCAGTTGCAGGAGCACATGTCGTCCCTCACGGCACTCGCGCAGAACATTCCGTTGCAGGCGGGTGCCGCCGTGCGGGGTTCCGCCCCCGCGTTCGATGCGCTGGCGAGCTCGCGCACCCGGCTCGAGCGCGTGATCGACGAGATCGACGCCGGCAAGTCCGCGGTCGGCCTGTTGTCGTCGCCGAGCGCCCGCGTGCTCGGCAGCGAGCGTGGCTGGCCGGCGCTGCTCGAACAGTCGCAGGCCGTGCTCGACGGACGCGATGCCGCATTGCAGGCGCAGAAGGCCGCAGCGAGCGTGCGCGAATCCACCCCCCGGTTGCTGTCCACCGCGGCCGGCGTCCTCAAGGCGATGGGCACTGGCCGTCCCGATGCGGTGAATCGCAATTTCGAGCGCTTCGAACTGCGCGCGCAGGCGATCGACCAGGACCTGACGGCGCTTGCCGACGGGACGGCCTCGGTCGAAGCGGCGTCACGCCGTCTCACTGACAGCCTCGAATTCATGGCGCTGGTCACGGCCGGCGTGAACGGCGAGGCAAACACGCTCGGGATCGGTCCGGCGGTCGGCGATGCGGCCGGCGCTGCCAAGGCGCTTGCCGTTGCCTTCGGCACCGAAGCCGAGCAGGTCCGTGCAGTGATCAAGCTGTCCGACCAGCTCGAACAGATGCAGGCCGCGCGCAATGCGCTGACGGAAACCGGCGCCGGTTTGAGCGCTGGTCTCGCCAGGCTCGAGAACGGGGGCGCGATCGGGCGGGGCGGACTCTTCGCCAGCCCGTGGCTGCCGTTGCTGTTCATCGCGATCACGCTGCTGGCGCTTGGCGCGGCCTTCTGGCTGCAGCGCGAGCTCGCAGCCCTGCGCCATGCCGCCGACTTCCAGGCGAAACAGAACGAGCGCAACCAGCAGGCGATCCTGCGCCTCCTGGACGAACTGTCGAGCCTTGCCGACGGCGACCTCACGGTGCAGGCCACGGTCACCGAGGACATCACCGGCGCGATCGCAGACTCGATCAACTACGCGATCGAAGCGCTGCGCGAACTCGTCGTCACGATCAACGATTCGGCCGTCAAGCTCGACGGTGCCACGCGCCAGACGCAGGCGCTCTCGACGCATCTCGCCAAGGCCTCGGCAGCGCAGTCCAAGCAGATCGGCGCCGCCTCGGAGTCGATCGCGGCCATGGCTTCCTCGACGGAAGAAGTGTCCGGCAACGCCGAGCGTTCGGCCGATGTCGCGCGGCACTCGGTGGACATCGCGCACAAGGGCGGTGACGCGGTGCGCCGCACGATCGACGGCATGAACGCGATCCGCGAGAACATCCAGGAGACGTCCAAGCGGATCAAGCGCCTCGGCGAAAGCTCGCAGGAGATCGGCAACATCGTCGAGCTGATCAACGACATCGCCGAGCAGACGAACATCCTCGCGCTCAACGCGTCGATTCAGGCGTCGATGGCCGGTGAGGCGGGTCGTGGCTTTGCGGTCGTGGCCGACGAGGTCCAGCGGCTCGCCGAGCGCGCAGCCACCGCGACCAAGCAGATCGAAGTGCTCGTGCGCACGATCCAGGCGGACACGAACGAAGCCGTCGTATCGATGGAGCGCACCACGACCGACGTGGTCGGCGGCGCGCTGCTCGCCGAGAACGCGGGCGCCGCGCTCGAGGAGATCGAGCAGGTGTCGAAGCAGATCGCGAGCCTGGTGCAGAACATCTCTGCCAGTTCGCGCCAGCAGGCCGGCGTCTCGCAGAGCATCTCGCGCAACATGCAGGTGCTGCGCGAAATCAGCTCGCAGACGGCCGAGAGCACCACCGCCACGTCCGCATCGATCGGCAAGCTCGCCGAGCTCGCGGCCCAGTTGCGCAAGTCGGTGACCGGGTTCCGGTTACCCGGCTCGATGATGACCAGCCTGTCGGGCGAGTTTCCCGCGCTCAGGCCTGACGAGCCGCCCGCGGCGGCGGAACCGGGCACGGATCGCATCCGTCGCATCGGCAGCCTCGCTGGCTGACCAACCGGACCGCCCAGCGTGAACCAAGAATCCATGCCGCTCGCGACGGTCGACGAGGCCCATGCTTCGTTGCAGGTAATCTCGCGCGAGATCGCTTTCGAACTCAATGAAGCGCGCGTGGCCCTCGAGGCCTTTTCCGAGCGTCCCGACGACCGGGGCGCGCTGCATCGCTTTGCAGCGCACATCCACCTCGCCCGCGGCGCGCTGCGCCTCGCCGAGGTCTACGGTGGCGCGTTGCTGGCCGAGGAAATGGAATTCGTCGCACGCTACGTCGATGCGCATTCCGGTGAGGGTCGCGCGGATTCGGACGGGCTCGATGCGCTCATGCGCGCGATGGAGCAGTTGCCGTCGTACGTCGAACGCGTAGCCACGGGCGCCCGCGACCTGCCGCTCGTGCTGCTGCCGCTGCTGAACGACTTGCGCGCCGTCCGTGGCGGCGCACTGCTGTCCGAAGGCACGCTGTTGCTGCTCAACCTGCGTTCGGACGAGCAGGCGCAGCCGTCGTCGCCGTTCGTCGGCGACCGTGAGGTGGCGGAACTCGCCAAGCGCCTGCGTCCGCGCTTCCAGATTGCCTTGCTCGGCTGGATCCGCGGCGAACAGGCCGAGGAAAACCTCAACCACCTCGCCGAGATCGCCGTGCAGTTCGAACGGGCGGCTTCGACGCAGCCGCTGTTCCAGCTGTGGTGGGTCGTCGGTGCGCTGCTCGAGGCGCTGCAGTCCGGCGGCATCGAGCCCAACGTGTCGGTCAAGCGCGTGCTCGGCCATGTCGACCGCGAGCTGAAGCGTCTGCAGGAAGGCGAGCAGCGCTATTCGGCGTCGCCGCCAGCCGAAGTGCTCAATAACCTGCTGTATTACGTGGCGCAGAGCACCGAGGCCGGCGAGCGGGTTGCCGCGGTGCGGCAGTCGTTCGGCCTGCACGACATGGTGGCGACCGCCGATTCGACTGCGACCGACGCCGCCGAGGCGTTGTCCGCACCGAGCGTGCGGTTGATGCGCACCGTCGCCGCGGCCATCCGCGAAGACCTGACACGCGTCAAGGATGTCCTGGACATCTTCGTGCGCAAGGGCGCCACGCACGTGGACGACCTGCGGCCTCAGCTCGAAATGCTGCGCAAGATCAGCGATACGCTCGGCGTGCTCGGGCTGGGGGCGCTGCGCGCTCGCGTCGACGGCGAGCTCGATTCGCTGAAGGCGATCGTCGAGCGGCGCATCCCGCCGGACGACACGGCGCTGCTCAGCATTGCGGCCGCCCTCATCGCCGTCGAAGACAGTCTCGATGGGCAGCTAGTGCGGCTGATCCTGCCCGAAGCGAGTCCGGGCGCAGCGCCGGGGGAGCCGACCGACGAGGAATTCCGCCTCGTGCAGGAAGCCGTGCTGCGCGAGTGCATCGTCAACATGGCGCGCATCAAGGAAGCGGTGACGCATTCCCTGTCTGCGCCGGCCGAAGCACAGGGGCTCGACCAGGTGCCGCAGCTCGTGCGCGGTATCACGGCCGGGCTGCTGATGCTGGGCAAGCAGCGTGCCGTCGAAGTGATGGAGGGCGTCGGCCGCGCGCTGGGCACGATCGTGCGTCCCGACGAGCAGTCGCTGAGTCCGCCCCGCCTCGAGCGGCTCGCCGATGCGGTGGTCGCGGTCGAGTACTACATGGAGACGCTGCAGGCTGGCCGTGCCGACCAGTGGCAGATGCTCGACGCCGCCGAAGCGCGTCTGGCGGAGATGGAGCCATCGGTTGCGCACGTGATTCCGCTGCGCGAGGCGAAGCCCGCGGACGAGCAGGTTGCTGCACTGCCCGCGGCGGTCGAAGCGCCCGCCCCGGTGGCCAAGCCGGCATTGTCGTCGCCGGCTGCGATCACGAGCGCCGATCCCGAATTCCTGCAGTTGTTCGTGGAGGAAGCGCGCGAGAACGCGGCGCGCCTCGCCGTGCTGTTCCCGCAGTGGGAGCAGAACCCGCAGGACGCCGAGGCGTTGCGCGACCTGCGTCGTGCGTTCCATACGCTCAAGGGCAGCGGCCGCATGGTTGGCGCGCAACGCATCGGCGAGTTCTCGTGGAGCGTCGAGTCGCTGCTGAATCGCGTGATCAGCCAGACGCTGCTGCGCTCGCCGGACATCGTGTCGATCGTTCGCGACGCCGTGGCGGCCATGCCGCAACTCATTGACGAGATCGACGGCGGTGCGCTGACCGGCATCGACATCGCCGCGATCATGGCGCGTGCCGACCCGCTGTCGGGGCGCGAAGGGCCGGCATTGCCCGCCGTTGCCATGCCGGCGCCTCCGCCCGCACCGACCGCCGCGGAACTGCGAGCGGCGGAAGCTGCGGCGGCTCCGCTGCAAGAACCGGCCATGGATCCGGTGCTGCGCGAGATCTTCCGCAAGGAAACCGCGGGTCACATCCTGGTCGTGCGCCAGTTCCTCGAGCGCTGCGCCCGCGGCGTCGCGCCGCATCTGGTTTCGGAAGCGCTTTACCGCGCATGCCACACGCTGAGCGGCATCGCCAAGACGGCCGGCGCACGCCAGGGCATCAAGGTCGCCGAGCCGATGGAGCACTACGTCCGCAAGCTCTTCGACAATGGCCACGGCATGAGCAGCGAGGCGCTCGAGTTGCTGCACGATACCGTGCGACTGCTCGAGACGGTCTCGGAACACGTCGACGAGAACACCGGCTTTTTCCCTGAGCAGACCCGCCTGACAGCGGGCTGGGTGGCGCTGGATCACCAGCTCGACGCGGAACTGGCGAAGCTCGCTGAGGCAGCGGAGCGCACGCTCGCCCAGTCCTGGAAGCCGGGCATGCCCGCCGCCCCGGACCTGTCGGTGATCATCGACGATGCCGCGGCGCTGTCGGCCGAGGAGCTCACCGAGCCGTCGTTGCCGCACCTCACGGAAGAAGCACTGCGCTCCCTCGAGCCGGACATCGACCACACGGCTCCGCACGCAGCGCTGACCGAACGGCCCGGTAGCACACCGCTCGAGCCGGCCGCCCCGCCGTTCAGCCTGCCGTTGCCGGACGAAGAAGAGCCGGGGCTCGGCGAAGACTTCGATGCGGACATCGCGGCCATCTTCGGCGAAGAGGCGACCGAACTGCTCGAACAGGCGGACGCCGCATTCGGACGCTGGCGTGCCGATCGCGCCGACGTCGCGCAGGTCACGGAACTCAAGCGGTTGCTGCACACGCTCAAGGGCGGCGCCCGCATGGCGGGCATTCGCGCCATGGGTGACTTGAGCCACGAAGTCGAATCGTTCCTCGCCGCGATCGAATCCGGCACGTCGACCGGCGATCCCGCTGCATTCGACGTGCTGCAGAGCTCGTTCGACGAGTTGCATCGGATGCGCGAGATGGCCAACTCGGGCCAGCGCCTGCCGTCGGCGCGCGACCTGATCCTGCGCATCCGGGCGCTTGCCGCCGTGCCGGCAACCGTAACGTCCGCCGAGCCGGTGGTTGCACCGGCCCCCGTCGTGCCCCCTGCCGAGGTCATCGAGGCCGAAGTCGTGCCGCCCGCAGCCGTCGAACCCGCAGCCGTCGAACCCGCGGTGGAACTGGCGGACGAAGTCGCCGCCACGGCCGCTGAGGAAGACTTTGCGGCGATCTTCGCCGAGGAGTCGTTGCCAGCCGAAGTCGAGCCCCCCTACGCCGAACCCGCGGGCCCGGTCGAGGTGGTCGCTCCGCAACCCGAACGATTCGTGGTGCCGACCCCCGCGCAGGTGCCCGCCACCTACGAGATCGCGGCGACGGCGCACGCGACGGTCCTGCCGGGGCGCGAACCCGTCGCGCCGACGGAGCGTGGCGAGCTCGCGCGTGTCGATGCGGACCTGCTCGACAACCTGCTGAACAACGCGGGCGAAGTAAGCATCTTCCGCGCGCGCATCGAGCAGCAGATGACTTCCTTCGAGTTCAATCTCGCCGAGCTCGATCGGACCGTCATCCGGCTGCGCGAGCAGCTGCGCAAGCTCGAGATGGAAACCGAGGCGCAGATCCTCAACAAGCACCAGACCGACGACCAGGCGCGCCGCACTGATTTCGACCCGCTCGAACTCGACCGGTATTCGAACATCCAGCAGCTCTCGCGCGCGCTCGCCGAGTCGGTCAGTGACGTGGCGAGCATCGAGGGTCTGCTCGCCCAGCTCAATCGCGACACGCAGAACCTGCTGCAGCAGCAGGGCCGCGTCGTCACCGAAGTGCAGAACGGCCTGATGCGCACGCGCATGGTGCCGTTCCAGCGGCACGTGCAGCGGCTCACCCGCCTGCTGCGGCAGGCCGCGACCGAAGCCGGCAAGAAGGCCGAGCTGAGCGTGGAAGGCGCGTCCGGCGAACTCGACCGGCAGGTGCTCGAGCGCATGCTGCCGCCGTTCGAGCACATGCTGCGCAACGCCGTCGTCCACGGTCTCGAGACGCCGGCGGAGCGCATCGCGGCCGGCAAGCCCGAGACGGGGCAAATCACGATGAAGCTGCAGCGCGAGGGCGCCGAGGTGGTGATCACCGTGGAGGACGACGGCGCCGGCCTCAACGTGGCGGCTATCCACGCCAAGGCGCGGCAGATGGGCCTGCTGCAGCCCGGCATGGAGCTGACCGACGAAGAGTCGCTGCAACTGATCCTCGAGCCTGGTTTCAGTACGGCTGATCGCCTGACGCAGCAGGCCGGCCGTGGCGTCGGCATGGACGTCGTCGCAACCGAGGTCAAGAAGCTTGGCGGCGCGCTGTTCATCGAGTCTAAGCGTGGCGCTGGCGCCCGCTTCACGATCCGCCTGCCGTTCACGCTCGCGATCACGCAGGCATTGATCGTGCGCGTGCACGACGAACTGTTCGCGCTGCCGATGGCAACCGTCGAAGGCGTCGCGCGCCTGACCCGCACCGAGATCCAGCGCCACCTGGACGAGGATCCTTCCTCGTTCGAGTACGGCGGCACCCGCTACCGGTTCCAGCACCTCGGCGCGTTCGTCGGCAGCGGGCCCACGGTCCTGCCCGAGACCGACGTCGCATTGCCTGTCATCCTGGTGCGCGCAGGCGAACATTCCACGGCACTGGTCACGGATGAACTGATCGGCAGCCGCGAGATCGTCGTGAAACCCGTCGGGCCGCAGATCGCGGGCATCCGTGGCATCTCCGGCGCAACCATCCTCGGCGACGGCCGCATCGTCGTCATTCTCGACATGGGCACGCTGGTCCGCTCCGAGTGGCGGGCCCGCTCGGCAGAATCCACGCGCTCGGTGCGCGACGACCGCATCTTCGTGATGGTGGTCGACGATTCGATCACGGTGCGGCGCGTCACGCAGCGACTGCTCGAGCGCAATGGCATGCGCGTGCTCACGGCGAAGGACGGCGTGGAGGCCATGTCCCTGCTGCAGGAGCACGTGCCCGACGTGATCCTGCTCGACATCGAGATGCCACGCATGGACGGCTACGAGGTCGCGTCGCACGTGCGCGACGACGCGCGGCTCGCCGACGTGCCGATCATCATGATCACCTCGCGAGTGGGCGACAAGCACCGCGCCCGGGCGATCGAACTCGGCGTGGACGATTACCTCGGCAAGCCGTACCAGGAAAGCCAGTTGCTGGATGCGATCGAGCCGATCGTGCTCGCGCGGCGGCGACTGTCATGACGCAGCCGCAGGCGAGGGCAGCAACGTGAGCAGCGGATTCGGCACGGCAACGATGACCAACATTGGCGGCGCGGGCAACGAGGTCTATTGCCTGCTGCTGCCGCTGGCGGATGACCGCCTGCTGTTGCCGCGCTCGTGCGTCGCCGAAGTCATCAACTACCAGGCGCCCACCCCGATGGAAGGCGCGCCGCCGTGGTACCTCGGCACGATCGCGTGGGGTGGCCGCCGCGTCCCGCTGGTTTCATTCGAGGCTACGTGCGGCAAGGCATTGCCGCGCACGAGTGGCCGCACCCGCATCGTCGTCATGCAGGGCATCACGGGCCAGACCGGCGGCAACTTCGCCATGCTGGCGCAGGGTTTCCCGCAACTCGTGCGGCTGACGCCGGACGTCCTGCACGCAGACGACTCGCGCAGCTTCGGCGAAACCATGCCGGTGATCGGGCAGGTGAAGATGGTCAACGAGACGCCGCTCATCCCGGACTTCGAGCGGCTGGAAGCCATGATCGCCGAAGAGACCCGCGCCTAGTCGCGCTGGCGGCGCGGGGTCGCGCCAAGCCGCATGGTGTACGGACTCGCAGGTCGACGGTCGTCCTGCTAGACCAGGTCGCCCCACATCGCCTGCAGCACAGTCAGCGCGACGATACCCGCCGTTTCCGTGCGCAGTACACGTGGTCCAAGCTTCACGGGCGCAAAGCCCGCAGCGGCGGAGCGTTCGACTTCAGCGTCGTCGAGCCCGCCTTCAGGCCCGATCAGCAGTTCAACGCGAGACCCGACGCTGGTCAGCCCCGCCAGCGAGGCGGGACCGGTGGGGCTCAGCACGAAGCGCTGTCCTTCGCGGACCGACGCGGCGAGGTACCGTGCCAGCTCCTGCGGCGGCCTGATTTCCGGCACGACGCTGCGGCCGCACTGCTCACAGGCTCCCGCGACGATGGCCTGCCAGTGACGCAGCTTCCTCCCCGCCTGCTTGTCGTCGAGGCGCACGACGCTGCGGGAGGAGAGCACCGGCACGATGGTGCGCACGCCGAGTTCGGTCGCCTTCTGCAGCGTCCAGTCCATGCGTTCGCCGCGCGATACGGCCTGCACGAGCGTGATGCGCAAGGGTGACTCCGGCAGGCCCGATGACCGCGGCCCGACCCGCACGCGCACCTCGTCGCCCTTGACCGACAGGATGTCACAGCGGTAGTCGTTGCCACTGCCGTCGAACGCCACGAGCACCGCTCCTTCACGCAGTCGCAGCACGCGGCCGACGTGGTTGGCTGCTGCGTCCGGCAGGCGCACATCCGCATCGGGAACCAGCGGCGAATCGACGAAGACCCGGGTCAATCGCATGTGGCCGCCACGATGCCGTCGCGTGCCGTGATCATCAGGGTGTCGATCTCTGCGGGCGTGATCACGTAGGGAGGCATGAAATAAACGACGTTGCCGATCGGGCGCAGCAGCGCCTCGTGCTCCAGTCCGTGGCGGTAGACCCGCAAGCCCCGGCGTTCACGCCAGTCGAACGGCTGCGCGCGGTCGGCGCCACGGGCGAGTTCGGCCGCGACGATCATGCCGCACTGGCGCACTTCAGCCACGTGCTCGAGTTCGCCCAGGAGTTCGCAGGCGCGGCGGCCGAGATGGGCGGCGAGGGCGCGATTGCGTTCGATCACGCCGTCGGTCTCGAAGATGTCGAGCGTGGCGAGCGCCGCCGTGCACGCGAGCGCGTTGCCGGTGTAGCTGTGCGAATGCAGGAAAGCCCGCTGTTGCGCGTACTCGTCGTAGAAGGCGCCGTAGACGTCGTCGTTCGTGAGCACCGCCGAGAGCGGCAGGTAGCCGCCGGTGAGCCCCTTCGACAGGCAGATGAAGTCCGGCGTGAGGCCGCCCTGCTCGCACGCGAACAGCGTGCCGGTGCGGCCGAAGCCGACCGCGATCTCGTCGGCGATCAGGTGCACGCCGTGCCGGTCGCATGCTTCGCGCAGCAATTTCAGGTACAGCGGCGCATGCATCCGCATGCCAGCCGCGCATTGCACCAGCGGCTCGACGATCACCGCGCACGTTTCGTCCGCGTGTTGCGCCAGCAGCTCGTCCATCGCCGCGATGGCACGGCGCGCGCAGTCGTCGGCGGTTTCGCCCGCCTCGCGCGCGTACGCGTCGGGTGAGGGCGCGATCATCACGTCCATCAGCAGCGGCTGGTAGATTTCACGGTACAGCTCGACGTGCCCGACCGCGAGCGCGCCGAGCGTCTCGCCGTGATAGCTGTTCGCCAGCGTGATGAAGCGCTTCTTGCCCGGGTGGCCCTGGTTGCGCCAGTAGTGAAAGCTCATCTTGAGCGCCACTTCGACCGCGCTCGAGCCATTGTCCGCATAAAAGCAGCGCGTCAGGCCGGGCGGTGCGAGGCGGGTGAGCCGTTCGGCCAGCCGCACCGCGGGTTCGTGCGTAAAGCCCGCCAGGATCACGTGCTCGAGCTTGCCAAGCTGGGCGGTTATGGCGGCGTTGATGCGCGGGTTGGCGTGGCCGAACAGGTTGACCCACCAGGAGCTGATCGCATCGAGGTAGCGCCGGCCATCGTACCCGTACAGCCAGACCCCTTCACCCCGCTCGATTGGGGTCAGCGGCAGCCACTCGTGGTCCTTCATCTGCGTGCATGGGTGCCAGACGACGCGCAGGTCGCGTTCGGCGAGCGGATGCAGGGCGAGAGCGGGCGGGCTGGACGTCATGGAGGGATTTTAGGGCATCATGCGGGTGATGCGACGACAACGCCCCGCGAATCTGCCGGCCGCACGCTTCGCGATCGACACGGATCGCGGCCTGCTCGAGCTGGCCCGCCAGGAGCCTTCGCCGAATTGCGACGATCGGCCGCACGGCGTCGAGCCCGATCTCATCGTCGTCCACGGCATCAGCCTGCCGCCCGGCGAGTTCGGCGGGCCCTGGATCGACCAGCTGTTCACCAATGCCCTGCCGCCCGATGGCCACCCGTACTTTGCCGAGGTGGCCGATCTGCGCGTGTCCTCGCACCTGTTGATCCGGCGCAGCGGCGAGGTCGTGCAATACGTCCCCTTCCAGCGCCGGGCGTGGCATGCGGGCGTCTCATCATGGGCCGGCCGCGAGCGCTGCAACGATTATTCGATCGGAATCGAACTCGAAGGCGCCGATCATTCACCCTACGAATCAACGCAGTATGCGATGCTCGCACGCGTGATCGTCGTGCTATGCCGCAGTTACCCGCGCCTCACGCCCGATCGCGTCGTCGGGCACAGCGATGTCGCGCCCGGCCGCAAGACGGATCCGGGGCCGGCCTTCGACTGGCCGCGCCTGAGGTCGCTCGTGCAGTTCGAACTCGAGGTCGTCCCGGCATGAGCCTGCTCGCCCTGCTGTTCGCGCTGGCATGCGAGCGGGGGCTCACGCACTTGCTGCACCTGCGCGAATGGCGCTGGCTCGATCCGTATTTCGACTGGGCCGATCGCGCCATGGCCGGACAGACCGGTTTGCAGGTCTTGGTCGCAGCCATCGGCCTGATCGCGTTGCCCGTGTTGCCCGTGCTGCTGGTCGCGCACTGGCTCGGTCCGCACCTGCTCGGCCTGCTGCAGTTTGCGTTCGCCGTGTTCGTGCTGCTGTTTGCCTTCGGGCCGCGCGACCTGAAGGACGAGGTCGACGACTACGCGTCGGCCCTCGAGCGCCACGATCACGACGAAGCCCTGCGCCGCGGCAAGGAACTGCTCGAATCGAGCCCGGCTCCACTCGGTCTCGGTGTCCGCGAAGCGGTGGAAGAGGCGATCTTCATCCAGGCCAACAACCGCATTTTCGGCGTCATCTTCTGGTTCATCGTGCTCGGGGCCGGTGGCGCGTGGCTCTACCGCGTCAGCGACATGCTGCGTCGGCGCGCGGCTTTCGAAGCGGCACGCCAGGGTGTTCCGCGCATGCGCGGTGACCTCGGCAGCGTCCTTGCCGCCCTCCATGGCGTGCTGTCGTGGTTGCCAGCGCGCCTGGCGGCGCTGGCGTATGCGTTCGCGGGGAGTTTCGAGGATGCGGTGGGAAACTGGCGCTCGGCTGTCGACCGGCTGGGTCCGGCGACGGGCGTGCTCGATCGCGCCGAAGACCTGCTGGCACGCGTGGGCAAGGGCTCGCTGCAACCCAGCCTGGCCAGCGCGAGCCCGGATACGCTCGACGTCGCGACGGCGCGCGGTGCGTGGCGGATCGTGCAGCGCTCGCTCTGGATCTGGGTCGCCGTCATCGCGCTACTCGTCATCACGGGCGGCGCCGTCTGAGCCGCACGGGTAGAACGCGGATGACACGTTCCCGAGACGAGGCCGCCACCCTGCGGACGTCGCGCCGCGACTCCTGTCTCCTCGGTGCGCTGTTGTTGCTCGTCGCGGCCGCCATGGCTGGCGGCGTCGCGTCGACCGCTTTCGCTGCGGACTCGGCGACGACGGCTGCGCCGCGCAACCCACGCATCATCAGCCTCGCTCCGAATCTCACCGAGATCGCGTATGCGGCCGGTGCCGGATCGCTGCTCGTCGGGACGGTCGAATTCAGTGATTATCCCGAGGCTGCGAAGGCGGTGCCGCGGGTAGGCGACGCGTGGCGCGTGGACCCCGAGCGCGTGCTCGAACTGCGGCCAGACGTCGTGCTGGTCTGGCCTACGGGCACGCCCGCAACGACGATCTCGCGACTGCGTTCGCTGGGACTCAACATCGTCGAAGTGCCGACGCAGAGCCTGGCGGACGTGCCGCGCGCGTTGCGCCAGGTGGGCCGGCTCGCGGGTACGCTGCCGGCGGCCGAACGAACCGCGAAAGACTTCGAAACCAGGGTGGCGCAGCAGCGCGCGCAGTATGCGCGGCGACCGCCCCTCAGTGTGTTCATCCAGATCGACGACGAGCCGATCTACACGGTCAACGGCCGGCACGTGATCAGCGAAATCGTTGCGCTTTGCGGCGGCCGCAACGTGTTTGCCGACTTGCCACAACTGGCACCACCGATTTCGGCGGAGGCGGTACTGGCTGCCGACCCGCAGGTGATCCTGAGCACGGACGACACGATCGCGAATCCGCTCGAGCTCTGGCAGCAGTGGCCACGCATGAAGGCGGTGCGGTCGGGCAACGTGTTCAAGCTGTCGTCGGACCTGGTGACTCGTGCATCGCCGCGGTTGGCGCAAGGCGTCGAGGTGACCTGCTCGGCGCTCGAGCGGGCTCGCTCACGCCTTGCGACGGCGCAATCGCAGTCGCAAAGCGCGAATCGGTAGCTTTTTTGCGCTACGCACTCCCGGGCCGAGATGGCTTCCTTGGGAGACACGCCGTAAATACGTCCCTGCAGGCTCGCGCGCGCCGTCCATGGCGCGCGACGGTCTCCCAAGAAAGCCATCTCGGCCCGGAAGCGGTAGCGCAGTGGCTTCGCGCGTTTGCGCTCAATGCATCTGATTGCGCTGGCGCGACGCAGTTTGCGTTCGCGTGCCGCTCGACGCCGACAAAAGCGTTGAGCGCTGACGTTGGTGGATTGGAAATCGCGGTGTCACGAGGTCGTGATCGCGCCGAATTGGGCGCTGCTGACTGCGATTTGTCGGCGCATTCGATCGTACAGTCGAAACTGCATCAGCGGATGCGCTTGCCGGGTTGCGAGCGGAAGACCGTCGCGCGCCATGGACGGCGCGTGCGAGCCCCCATGGATGGGTTCACGGCGTGTCTTCCGTTCGCATCCGGACAATCACAGCCGCGACCTGACCTGGAACAAACGATACGAGAGGCGGTTGATCGCGCGGTGCTGCAGATTCGACGCCGACTACCGCCGCCGCCACAGCACCTCGCTCCCATGCTCGTGCCGCGCCAGCACCCGGGCAATCACGAACAGCAGGTCCGACAGGCGGTTGAGGTACTGAGGCACCTCAGGCGCGACGAACTCCGCGCGAGCCAGGGCCCACACGCGCCGCTCGGCGCGACGGGCGACCGTGCGAGCCAGGTGACATGCCGCGGCCGCCTGGCCACCTCCCGGAAGGATGAAATCCTTGAGCGGCGGCAGGCCTTCGTTGAAGGAATCGAGCGCCTGCTCGAGTCGCTCCACGTAGGCCGCCGTGATCGCGCGGTGACCGGGGATGCAGAGTTCGCCACCGAGGTCGAACATGTCGTGCTGGATTTCGGTCAGCGTCGCCTGCACCGCAGCGGGCAGGCCCGGCACCGCGAGCACCACGCCGACCGCGCTGTTTGCTTCGTCGACCGTGCCATAGGCCTCGACCCGGAGGTGTTCCTTCGGCACCCGCATGCCGTCGCCGAGGCCCGTGCTGCCGTCGTCGCCGGTCCGTGTGTAGATCCTGCTGAGTCGGTGGCCCATGACTGCTACTTGCCTCTGTTGCCTGCGCCCGGAGCGTACCGCATCGCCACGTACAGGCCGCGGTCCGGGGTGTTGTAGGTGCTGGCGAGTTCGTAGTCCTCGTCCAGCAGGTTCTCGACCCGGGCTACCAGCGACAGGCTCGGCGTGGCGCGCCACTCGGCGGTCAGGTTCGCGAGCACGTACCCGTCGAGCGTCGTGTCCCGCGGAAAGCCAAAGTCCTTGCGGTCGCCCGTCGCCAGCACGTCGAGACCGAGCAGCACCGGGCCGAACGCACGCGTCAGGCCGACGGTAAGGCTCTCCTGCGCGCGGCGCAACAATCGCGAATCGTCGGACAGGTCCCGCGGGTCCTGGTAGATCGCTTCCACGCGGGCCTGCCAGAGCGAGCCGGTGAACACCCACGCCGCCTCGATCCCCTTGATGCGCGCCTCGGCGACGTTCTGGTTGATGCCGTCGAACGGATCGTAGGACAGCACCGTGAAGTCGATCAGGTCCTCGATGTCCGTGTGGAAGGCCGAGAGCGTGAGCGACTGCTGCGGCGACAGCGCGTGCTTCACGCCGACCTCGTAATTGCGCGAGCGCTCGGGCTTCAGGTCGGGATTGCCGCCGTACCCGTAGCGGTCCGTCGCGTCGGGGGCACGGAAGCCGCTGCCTGCCAGCGCATAGACGCGCGTGCGCTGTTCGTTGAACGCATAGCCGTACTCGGCGTTCCACGTGAATTCAGATCCCGCCGTCTCGTGATCGGTGTACCCGAGCGCGAGCAACCCTAAGTGTGGACCGCTCGTGATGCGGTCCTGCACGTAGACGTTGACCGCGTCGGTGTCGGATTTGAAGCCCGCGCCGAACGATTCGCTGCTCGCACGCTCGCGCGAATACATCGCGCCGACACCGAGTCCGTGCGCGTCCGACAGCTTCCAGTCGTACTGCGCGTCGAACGTATCGCGGTCCGTCTCGAGGAAGTCCGGTGACTGGTTCTGCTGGATCTCGTCCTCGAGGTGGTTGACCGACATGCGGGCCTCGCCGGCTTCACCGACCGGCAACCGCACTTCCGCGGCCGTCGTCGACGTGACGAAGTCCTGGTCGACGGGCGTCAGGAAATAGTCCGAATATTCCGACGTGCCGGCGGTGCGCCAATGCCGGACCGTGACTTCGGCCGCGCCGACGTCAGCGCGCAGGGCGACGTTCGCACTCAGGTTCTCGTAGCCGCGATTGAGGTCGTCCGTGGTACGGGTCGGGAAGCCGTCGCTGTCCGTCCAGGAAACGCCGACGTCGAGCGCCGCGGCCTTTCCGAGGTCGACACCGCCGTTGAGGCTTGCGCGCCGCGTGTCGTAGTCGCCGTAGCCGGCCTCCATGATCCAACCGTCCTCCGAGCCGCGACGGGTCACGACGTTGACCACGCCGCCGATGGCGTCGCTGCCCCAGAGCGCGGAACGCGGGCCCTTCACGACTTCGATGCGCTCGATCATGTCGGGCGAGATGTTCTGCAGCCCGGGCAGGCCGATGGTGCCTGGATTGATGCGGATGCCGTCGACCAGCACCAGGGTGTGGTTGCTTTCGGTGCCGCGGATGAACATCGCCGTCGGCTGGCCCGGGCCGCCGTTGCGCGCGATGTCGAGACCGGCGTGGAATCGCAGCAGTTCGGCGGCATCGCCGGCGTTGCTGCGTTCGATCGTCGCGCGGTCGATCACGACGACCGGCGCCAGCACCTCGTCGGCGGGCGTCGGCACGCGGGTCGCCGTGACGATCACGTTCAATTCGGGCTGGAAGGCGTCGTCAGCGCGGGTCGTCGTCGTGACGAGGGTCGCGGCGCTCAGCAGGCCGTGGATGGAAATACGCAGGAGACTCTGCCGCGCAAAAAACGCGGAATTCGAACTGGACATTGTCTTGCCACACCCCGTGCATGCGTCCTCGAGGACGCAAAATAAAAATCCAGCAACGGAATGGGGGTGTGGCGGATCGGGGGCGGTCGCCGCTGAGCGGATTGACGCCCGAGTTCCGGCCGCTCGCCCACCGCGACGCTGGTCTCGATCGACGGGCCGGTCTCCGGACTCTCGAGCGGGCTTGTGGGCCCTGCCTGCATCCCCTTCCCGCGCTTGTGACGCAGTGGGTGCCGGACCTTGCGGACCGGGTGATGTGGCTTTACTCGACTACCGTTGCGGGGGCAGTGCCGGAATTTGACCGGCTTCCCGTTCTCCCTGAGCCTGCGCTCGCGGGATCACCTGTCGGAGGTCGCACGGTAGGCAAGGCGGGGGGTGATGTCAAGAAAGGCGCGGTACCATGGCGCCCTGCAGCGGCATCCATGCCATCCAGGTCACGCAGCACACGGAGGAATTCAAGATGACGAAAAAAATCATCGCGGTGGCGGGCGCGACGGGCGCGCAGGGCGGCGGGCTCGTGCGGTCGATCCTGGCGGATCCGAACGGCGAATTCGCCGTGCGCGCCATCACGCGCGATCCAGGTTCGCCGAAGGCGCGTGCATTGGCGGCGGCCGGCGCTGAAGTCGTCGCAGCTGACATCGCCGACAAGGCGGCCGTGGCGCGGGCGTTCGCAGGCGCCCATGGCGCGTATTGCGTGACGTTCTTCTGGAATCACTTTTCGCCGGACCAGGAGCGGGCGGAAGCGCATGCGATGGCCGATGCCGCGAAACAGGCGGGCCTGCAGCACGTGATCTGGTCCACGCTCGAGGACACGCGACGCTGGGTCAAACTCGATGACCCGCGCATGCCCACGCTCATGGGCAAGTACAAGGTGCCGCACTTCGACGTGAAGGGCGAAGCGGACGACTACTTCCGTGCGACAGGCGTGCCGACGACCTGCCTGCTGACCTCGTTCTACTGGGACAACCTGATCCACTTCGGCATGGGCCCCAGGACCGGTCCCGACGGCAAGCTGCACTTCGCACTGCCGATGGGCGACAGGCCGTTGCCCGGAATCGCGGCCGAGGACATCGGCCGTTGTGCGCATGCAATCTTCAAGCGCGGCAGCGAGTTCGTGGGCCGCACGGTGGGTATCGCGGGTGGACACCTCACCGGCGCACAGATGGCCGCCGGGCTCACTCGCGCGCTCGGCCGCGAGGTCCTGCACCAGGACGTGCCGTTCGACGTCTATCGCGGCCTGGGTTTCCCGGGCGCGGAGGACCTCGGCAACATGTTCCAGTTCAATCACGACTTCAGCGCCGAATTCTGCCGCGCGCGCAGCGTCGAATTCACGCGCTCGATCAACCCGCAGCTGCAGGGTTTTGCGGACTGGCTCGTGGCGCACGGCCGCGAAATTCCGCTCACCTGACCGAATCTGAAGACGCAGGCGGGCCTCCTGATGCGGGCGTGGACTTACCTGGGCCTTGCGATCGTCGCCGAGGTGATCGCAACCTCGGCGTTGAAAGCCTCGGCTGGGTTTTCCCGCCCGGGCCCGTCGGCCGTGGTCGTGATCGGCTACGGCATCGCGTTCTATTTCCTGTCGCTCACGCTGCAGTCGATACCAGTCGGCGTCACGTACGCAATCTGGTCCGGCGTTGGCATCGTGCTCATCACCCTGGTCGCATGGTTGTGGTACGGGCAGGCACTCGACGCCGCGGCGATCCTGGGCCTTGGCCTGATCATCGCCGGTGTCGCCGTGCTCAACGTCTTCTCGAAGTCGGTCGCCCATTGACGACGCGAGGCTAGGCGGCGACGAACGTCCGGCCGTGTTCCCAGCGCAATTCGCGCACGGCGACGCCGTAGAGCTCGCCGATCGAGTGCTCGTTGAGCGCCTCGTCGCAAGGGCCGCAGTGCCAGCGGCCATCGCCGAACAACAGCAGCGCCGAATCGGCAAAGCGTGCGGCAAGCCCGATGTCGTGCAGGCTGACGACGACCGTCCGGCCTGCGTCCGCGAGCCGGCGGAAGGTCCGCAGCACGTCGAGCTGGTGTTGTGGATCCAATTGGTGAATCGGTTCGTCGAGCAGAAAGACGGCCGGGTCCTGCGCGAGGATCGTCGCAATCGACAGTCGCCGCCGCTCACCGCCCGACAGTGTCGCGATGTCGCGATCCTCGAGGCCGGCGAGATCGACCGACGCCAGCGCACGCTGTGCGGCCGCGCGGTCTTCCGTGCTTTCCCAGGCCCAGAAATCGAGGTGCGGGTGACGACCGACGAGCACGGCCTCGAGCGCCGTTGCCGGAAACGGGTCGTCGACGAGCTGCGGCAACAATCCCAGCGTGCGTGCAAGTTCGCGCCGCGGCCAGGAGTGGATCGGACGTCCGGCGATCAGGACTTCGCCGCGAGCGGGTGGGCGCAGTCCCGCGAGCGTGTGCAGCGTGGAGCTCTTGCCCGAGCCGTTGCGTCCCAGCACGACCAGCAACTTGCCGGCCGGCACGTCGAGCGTAAGGTCGCGCACGAGTGTGCGGCCTGGCACTTCGACGGTGACTGCGACGCAAGCCAGGGCGGATTGAGAGGTCACCGCGTCCACCCGATCTCGAGCGCCGTCGCCGGTCCGACCAGCATCTGCTCGAGGCCGTCGGCAATGACCGCGTCCCGCGCACTGGTCGCGATGCGGCCGGCCATGATTTCGCCGAAGGGCTGCGGGTACAGCGGCTGACGATCCGGCTCGCCGAGTCCGGCGGGAACGAGCGGCTGTCCGGTCGCTAAATCGTACTTATCGGTGGCGCCGAGGGTATGCAGCACCTCGTGTACCAGCACCACCTGGTTGCTGCCAACCGCTTTGGCGTCGCCATAGAGGTGCGTCACCGCGATGAGCCCCTTGCTGAGTCCGACCGAATCCGGCATCGCCGTCGATCCGGACGCAAGCGGGGAGTACAGCGCGAAAACCTGGATGTCGGGGGTCGGCAAGGGGTCGTTCCACGCGGTATGGGCAGCGAAATAGCGCAGGCGCAGGCTCCATAGCGCAATCGTGAGCGGCCCGGGCCGCTCCGGCAATGCCGGTGGCAGCGCCTTCGCGGCGTGCGAGACGCGGACCCGGACGGGCTGCTCGAGCGCGACGTCGTAACCTGACGCTTCGTCGATGAAGAATGATTCCACGTCGGCGAAATCCTCGGCCTGCAACGCGGCGATGTAAGCGCGGACACCCGCGTCCGTCGATGCGTCGAGCGGGTACACCGTGACGCGCAGCGTGTCGTTCCAGTCACGGCTGCGCGAACGGTCGAGCCATGCGCCGAGCGCGACGAACAGCAGGATCGCGACCAGGATCGCGAGCCGCAACGTGCCAAGGAAGGTGCGCGTCGCCAAGGTGAATGGGTCCTGGCGTGGCCGGGATCAGGGATAGAGACGCGTGGCCTGCCACGGCCCGGGCGTGAAGGCATTGTCGCCGACGGGCTCCAGCGAGCGGGTCCAGCGTGCACGGTCATGCACGCGAAAAGCGCCTTCGCACCACAGTTCGACGGCCTCGAGCCAGAAGTGATATCCGCCCCAGTGCGGCGGACGCGCCGGCGCCGTGCCATGACGAGCGGCTTCGATCGCGACGCGCTTCAACAACGTTCCGCGCGAATCCAGCGGCTGGCTCTGCAGGCTGGCCCACGCGCCGATGCGGCTGTCGATCGCACGCGAGGAGAAATACTCGTCGCTTTCCGCGGGTGGACAGAACACGACGCGGCCCTCGATCCGGACCTGCCGGCTCAGTGAGTCCCAGTGCAGCACGCCGGCCACGCGTGGATTCGCCGCGAGTTCGCGGCCCTTGCGGCTGTCGTAGTTGGTGAAAAAGACGACGTAACCCGGGTCCGCGACGACCTTCTTGCACAACACGACGCGCGCCGAAGGCATGCCGTCCGGCGTGGCGGACGCGAGCACCATCGAGTCCGGGTTCGGTTGCACCTTCTTTGCGCGGGCCTCGCGGTACCAGCCCTCGAAGATGGGCAGCGGATCCTGGGGCAGGGTGGAAGGCAGCGTTCCGGAATGAGACATCGTCGGCATCGTCCAGCGAGCGTGGAATCGGGATTATGCCCCAGTGCCTGTGCGATCTCTTGCAGCGCCAGGCGCCAGACCGGTAAAAGGGAATCGTCCACAAGGCCGTGAAGCATGAAATCCCTCGAAGAACTCCGCGCCCGGCTCGACGTCATCGACCATGAACTGCTGCAGCTGGTCGCCGAGCGGCAGACGCTCGGCAGGCAGATTGCCGAGGTCAAGCGCTCGTCCGGCCAGCCGACCCGCGATTTCCGTCGCGAACGCGAGGTGCTGCTGAAGGCGCGTCGGGATGCCGAGGCGCTCGGCGTGTCGCCAGCGCTGGCGGAATCGCTGCTGCAGTCGCTGATCCGCGGGTCGCTCACCACGCAGGAACAGGCGCGGGTGGCGTCACAGGGCCGGGGCTCCGGGCGCAGCGCGCTGGTGATCGGCGGGCGCGGCAAGATGGGTCACTGGGTGGCCGATTTCCTGGCGGCACAGGGCTTTGCCGTGACCGTCGCCGACCCTTCAGGCGAAGTGGCCGGGTACGAGTACGTCGCCGACTGGAAGTCGTCCGACCTGCATCATGATCTCATCGTCGTGGCGACGCCGATCCGCATCGCGAACGACGTGCTGGCCGGACTGGCCGAGCGGCGTCCGCGCGGCATCGTGTTCGACATCGGTTCGCTCAAGACGCCGCTGCGCTCGGGCCTCGAGAAGCTCCGCGCCGCCGGTTGTCACGTGACGTCGGTGCACCCGATGTTCGGCCCGGACACCGAGCTGCTGTCGGGTCGCCACGTGATCTTCATCGACCTCGGCGATGCGGCAGCGCTCGCGGAGGCGCGCGCCCTGTTCGGTTCGACGATGGCTGATCTCGTCGTGATGGGGCTCGACGAACACGATCGCCTGATCGCCTTCGTGCTCGGCCTCTCGCACGCGCTCAACATCGCTTTCTTCACGGCGCTCGCAGAGAGCGGTGAAGCCGCGCCGCGGCTGGCGCGCATGTCGAGCACGACGTTCGACGCGCAGCTCGACGTCGCGACGCGCGTCGCTGCCGAAAACCCCGACCTGTATTACGAGATCCAGAGCCTGAATGACTACGGCGTCGAGTCGCTGAACGCCTTGCAGGCCGCAGTAAATCGCCTGTGCCGCGCGGTCCACGAGGGCGACGCGGACTCCTTCGTCGCCATGATGAAGCAGGGCAACGAATACCTCCGCGTGCGGCAGGCCGCGCGCGACGAGGCGAGTCGCTGAGCGATGAGCGACCGCGCCAGCGTGTTGCAGCAGCAGGTGCTGGCCTGGTCGAACGGCCTGATGGCCGTGCGCACGCTCGACCAGCTCGCGGTCGGGCTCGCGCAGCCGCCTGCTGCCGACGGTGAATCGCTTGCCGGCGTGTTGCTCCTGCTCGATCCCAGGCACGAACTCCGGCGGCTGGCCGCGGGTGACGGCAAGCGGCCCGATACCTGGCCCGGGCTGAGATTCGTCGACAGCCTGGCGGGAGTCGCGCCAGGATATGGCACGCTGCACGCGCCCTGGTCGGGGTCGTACCATCCTGCCGATCACGGGCTGCTGTTCGCGGCAGAGGCTGGCTGCACGCACCTTGTCTTGTTGCCGCTGCCGCGCAGCAGTGGCGGACTCACGGGCGTCTACAACATTGGCGGCCAGACCGGCCCGGTTGCGCTCGGTACGCTCGACTCCATGTGGCTTGCTCACATCGGGGCGCAGGCATTGGCCAGCGCCGAAAGGCAGTTGCAGCGCGCACGGTTGCTGCGTGCCGGCGTCATGGATCCGCTGACGGGCTGGAACAGCCGGCATTACTTTCTTTCGCGTGTGCGGGAGCAGGTCGCTGCCTGTGTTCGTTACACGGAGCCGGCCACCTGCATCGTGATCGATATCGATGGCCTCGGCAGCCTGAACGAAAAGCGCGGCGTCGCGGCGGGCGACGCGGCGCTGCTGGAAGTCGGCAGCGTCATCGAGGCGCAGGTGCGGGCGAGCGACTCCTTCGCGCACATCGGCGAAGATGAATTCGCCGCCTTGCTGCCTGCGACGTCACCGCAGTCCGCGACGCGGCTGGCCGAACGCATCCTGGCCGCCGTGCGGACAGCGCCGATGGCCGCCGCGCCCGGGGTGCGGGAAGTGATGACGGTCTCGATCGGCATCGCCGGGCTCGATCCGGCGGGGCTCGTGGCTGCGACGGATCGCAAGGCGACCGCCGATGAGTGGTTGTCGCGCGCTCATTCGGCGTTGCACCAGGCGAAGCGCGCCGGCGGCGATCGCTACGCTGCGAGCTAGTTGCGCTGGCGCAGCATCAGCAGCAGGAAGATCGGCACGCCGACGAGCGCGGTGAGTGCGCCCACCGGCAACTGCCTCGGCGCGAGCAGCAGGCGCGAGGCCAGGTCGGCGGTCATCAGCACCAGGCCCCCGAGCAGCGCCGAGCCGGCCAGCACGATGCGCTGGTCATTGCCCAGTGCTAGACGCACCAGGTGCGGCGTGACCAGGCCGACGAAGCCGATGCTGCCCGCCGTGCTCACGGCACATCCGGTGAGCAGCGAACTCAGCACGAACACGATGCTGCGCACGCGCCGCACGTCGAGCCCGACCGTCGCGGCGATCGTTTCCCCGCGCGCGAGCACGTTCAGCGGGCGGCCGAGCGCGACGCAGAAAACAGTCGCGATGACGAGCAACGTCAGCAGCCAGCCCCAGCGGTCGCCACGCGTCAGGTCGCCGAGCAGCCAGAACACCATGCCGCGCAGGCGCGTGTCGTCACTCATCGCGAGCAGCAGGCTGACGATGGAGCCTGCGCCGGCGGCGACGACCACGCCCGTCAGCAGCAGGCGAGTCGGTGTCCAGCCGCCGCGGCCCTGCGCGAGCGCAAATACCAGCGCGCATGCAGCCAGCGCCCCGGCCCCCGCCGCCGCATCGACCATGACAGCGGACATGCCGGCCATCAGGGCCAGCAATGCCGTGACGGATGCGCCGCCAGAAACGCCCAGTACGTAGGGATCCGCCAGCGGATTGCGCAGCAGCACCTGCAGGAGGGCGCCCGCGAGTCCCAGCAGTCCACCCACGGCGAAAGCGGTGAGGGCGCGCGGCAGGCGCAGGTCCATGACGACGTCCCGCGCCAGCGAGGACTCCGAGCCCCAGACGGCGTGCCACACGGCCGCCGGCTCAATGTGCACGCTGCCGAGCATCAGCGACAGCAGCAGGAGCAGGGCAGTCGTGGCGCCGAGCGCGACGAACACCGGAATGAGAGGAAGTCTGTGCAAGCGGCCCCCGCGAATTGGGGCAAGGTTAGGGAAGCGGGGGCGGGGCCACAAGCCGGGCTGTGGCCGAGTGATGTTTTTGTGCGGCCGCCGCCAATGTGAAAAAATCAAGCGCAACCGGACTTTACGCAGGCCATGAGCGACTACATCGACAGCCAGGGATTTCGCGCCAACGTCGGCATCGTCCTGATGCGGGATGGCGGGGAACTGTTCCTCGGTGGGCGACGGGACGGCCGTGGCTGGCAGTTCCCACAGGGCGGCGTGCAGCGCAACGAGCAGCCGGAAGATGCTCTTTTTCGCGAGCTGCACGAAGAAATCGGCCTCGAACACAGCGACGTCGAGCTCGTCGCCAGCACCAACCGCTGGCTCCGTTACCGGTTGCCGCAGCAGTACGTGCGCCATCGCGGCAACCCGGTCTGCATTGGCCAGAAGCAACGCTGGTTCCTGCTGCGAATGCTGAGCGACGACTCCCGGTTCAACTTCCAGGCAACGGCCGAACCCGAATTCGACCAGGGACGCTGGGTCGATTACTGGGCGCCCGTGCGCGAAGTCATCTATTTCAAGCGTGCGGTTTACGTGCGCGCGCTGCAGGAACTGGGCGAGCAGGCCTTTACCGCCGGGCCACCGCCGCGTCCTGAGTGGCTGACTGACGAAATGCTGCGCGCGCCGCACCCGCGGTCGCCCCGCCGTCGCCGGCGGACGGGCGTCATTCAAGCGGCTGCGGGCGACGCGACCGTGACGGAGGCTCCGGCCATTGCACGCGCGCCCGAAGGCTCGGACCGGTGACCGGGGCCAGCGTACCCAACCCTCGGCGCCCTTGGGCAGTCGCCGCGCTCGCCTCCGCGTTGCTTGCGGTACTGGCCGGGTGGGTCGGTTACGGACTCGGCCAGCGTTCCGCGGGTCACGACGCGGCGGCAGAAGCCGAAAGGCGCGCGGTGGTCCAGGACCAGGTCGAAAAGCTCGAATTCGACAACAAGCGGCTGAATGCGAAGGTGGGCGAGCTCGAGATGGCGCGGCGACTCGACCGCGATGCGTATGGGCAGGTGGAGGCCACGCTCGGCGACCTGCAATCGCAGCTCGCGCGTCAGAGCGACGACCTGGCGTTCTATCGCAGCATCGTCTCCCCGGTCGACGGCATCCAGGGCCTGCGCATCCAGCGCTTCGAGGTCCTGCCGGGCGACGAACCGCGCCAGGTGCGGCTCAAACTGACGCTCGTGCAGGCGATGCGGCACGAAAGCATCGTCGCTGGCCTCGCGCAGATCACGTTGATCGGCATCAAGGACGATGTGCCGGCGCGCTTTTCCGTCGGCGACCTGCTCGGCAAGCCGCGCGCAGAGCTGCCGTTCTCGTTTCGATATTTCCAGACGATCGAGCAGACTGTCGTCCTGCCGGAGGGTTTCGAGCCCTTCGAGGCCGATGTACGGGTGCATTCGAGCAAGCTGCGCTCGCCGGTGCAGCAGGCATTCGCGTGGAAAGTCGCAGGCCAGCCGGTCGCCGCGCTATGAGGCGGGGGGTTGGTAAGCTAAAATCCGCCCCCAGATTCGACCGCCTGCGACGACGCCCGGAGCATCCATGACAGAAGCCACTGCGCTGATTGAGACGGCCGACGCCGCCCTGCTGGTCTTCACGGACTCGGCCGCCGCCAAAGTGAGCGAGCTGATCCGCGAGGAAGGCAACCCCAACCTCAAGCTGCGGGTTTTCGTCTCCGGCGGCGGCTGCTCCGGTTTCCAGTACGGATTCACGTTCGACGAGAACGAGGAAGACGGTGACACTTGCGTCGAGAACCAGGGTGTGCGCCTGCTCGTCGACCCGATGAGTTTCCAGTACCTGACGGGCGCCGAAATCGACTATCGCGAAGACCTCGAAGGCGCGCAGTTCGTGATCCGCAATCCGAACGCCCAGACCACCTGCGGGTGCGGTTCGTCGTTCTCCACCTGATGGGTTGAAGCGCCGCCGTGCCGCAACGAGTGCCGGACGTCCTCGCGGCGGTAGACCTCGGCTCCAACAGCTTTCACATGATCGTCGCCCGTTACAACCACGGGCAGCTCATCGTGCTCGACCGCCTGCGTGAGATGGTTCGCCTCGCGGCCGGTCTCGACGAGTTCGGCCGTCTCAGCCGAGAATCCACGCAGCGCGCGCTGCAATGCCTCGAACGCTTCGGCCAGCGCCTGCGCGACATGCGCGCGGAGAGCGTGCGTGTCGTCGGCACCAACACGCTGCGCAAGGCCAAGCGCCGCGGGGTGTTTCTCGAGCGGGCCCGCGACGCGCTCGGCCATCCCATCGAAATCATCTCGGGTGTCGAGGAAGCGCGCCTGATCCACCTCGGCGTCGCGCACACGACGCCGAACGAAGGCGGGCACCGCCTCGTCGTCGACATCGGCGGCGGCAGCACCGAACTCATCATCGGCGAGGGGCTCGCGGCGAAGCGGCTCGAAAGCCTGTACATGGGTTGCGTCAGCCTGAGCGCGCGCTTCTTCGCCGATGGCGAGATCACCGAGAAGCGCATGAAGCGCGCGCGCACGGCGGCGCACCTTGAACTCGAGCCGGTCATCAACCGCTTCAAGCGATCCGAGTGGGATATCGCGTACGGCGCCTCCGGCACGCTGCGCGCCGTCGCCGACACGCTGCAGGCGCGCGAGCCGGCCGCAACGCATGTCGATCGCGCGGGTCTCGAGTGGCTGTTGCAGGAGACGCTGCGCGCCGGCCAGGCCTCGCGTCTCAAGCTGCCGGGCCTGTCACCCGAACGGCAGGAGGTGCTGCCGGGCGGTCTCGCCATCCTGCTCGAAGTGTTCGATCGGCTCGGCATCGAGACGATGCGGATTGCGGACGGCGCGCTGCGTGAAGGCCTGCTGTACGACTTGCTGGGACGCCTCACCGACGAAGACGCGCGCGTGCGCAGCGTGCGTGCGATGGAAGGGCGTTTTCACGTGGAGACCGCGCAGGCAGATCGCGTCGAGGCGACCGCACTCGATTTCCTGCGGCAGGTGCGTGACGACTGGGGGCTCGACGATCCGCTGGCCGAGCCCGTGCTCGGCTGGGCTGCGCGCCTGCACGAAGTCGGGCTCGACATCGCGCATTCGCAGTATCAGCGGCATGGCGCTTACCTGCTGCAGAATGCAGACCTGCCGGGATTTCCGAGCCACGAGCAGCAACTGCTTGCGGCCATCGTGGGCGGCCACCGCCGCAAGCTGCAACTGGCGGCTCTCGACGAGCTGATGCCGCCGTGGCACCTGAAAGCGCTCTACCTGATCGTGCTGTTGCGACTCGCCGTGCTGCTGCACCGCGGGCGCGGACCGCGTTCGCTGCCCGACATCCGGCTGGCCGCCAAGGGAAAAAGCGCGGAGCTCGCGTTTCCGCGCGGATGGCTCGACGAGCATCCGCTCACGGCCATCGATCTCGAACAGGAAGCCGGCTACCTCGAAGCGATCGGCTTCAGGTTACGCCTGGCGTGATTGGCCTCGCCGCTCCAGTGCAGCGGGAGCGGTTTCACGATTGCGGGTAACAGCGGCTCGACAGTCTCAGCGGCTGGCGACCCGGGTGACGCTGCCCTGGCCGCTGGTGAGCTGCAGTTTCGCGAGCGCGGATTCGCTCTGGCCGCGGAACTCCGCCAGGTAACCCGACGGAATTTCCGTGCGCGGCAGTGGAATCGTCGCCGGATTCTTGTGCACGCCCTTGACCTGGTATTCGTAGTGCAGGTGCGGGCCAGTCGCCGCGCCGGTGGCGCCCACGTAACCGATGATGTCGCCCTGTTTGACGCTGCGGCCCGACCGTGCCGCCTTGCCGAAGCGCGACATGTGACCGTACAGCGTGTTGATGCCCTTGCCGTGATCCACGATGACGACGTTGCCGTAGCCACCCTTGCGGCCGGCGAACTTGATGCGCCCGTCGCCCGCGGACCAGATCGGCGTGCCAGTGGGCGCCGCGTAATCGACGCCCTTGTGCGCGCGCACGACGCCGCTGATCGGGTGCTTGCGGCGCGGGTTGAAGCCCGAGCTCATGCGCGTGAAGTCGAGCGGCGCGCGCAGGAAAGCCTTGCGCATGCCCTTGCCGTCCGGCGTGAAGTAACCCTGCACTTCGCCGTCCTGCGACTGGAACCACACGGCGCGATGCGTCTTGCCCTGGTTCACGAACTCGGCGGCGAGCACGCGCCCGTCGTTAACGTATTCGCCGTCCTGGAACTTCTGCTCGTAGAGCACGCTGAATTCGTCGCCCTGGCGGATGTCGAGCGCGAAGTCGATGTCCCAGCCGAAGATCTGGTTGGCCAGAGTCATGATCGTCTCGGCCGACATGCCGGCGTTCTGTCCGGCGACGAACAGCGACGAATTGATCTGCGCGCGGCGACCGACGATCTCGGTTTCGAGCGGGTTCTCGACGTAATTGACCGCGAAGCCGTCGTCGGAGCGCGCCACCGACAGCGTCAGCGTGTTGCTGATCTGGCGGTTGAGCGACTGCAGCGCGCCGTCGATGTGCGTGAAGGTGATGACGTCGCCGGGGCGCACGATGTCGAGCGCACGGCGGACTTCGGGGCGCTGGCGCAGCTCGGCGAGCGCAGCCATGTCGATGCCCACGGAGCGGAAAATCCGGTCGAGCGTGTCGTTGCGCTGGACCGTGTATTCGACGTTCTCGGGAAATTCCTCGTCCGTGCCGGTTGGCGTGGCGGCTTCAGCCGGCTGCGACGCGACCAGTGCCGTCAGGTCCACCGACGTCGGAGCTTCCTGTCGCGGCCACGCGGCGAGCGCAAGGATGCCGGCCACGGCGGCGACCAGCGGGAGGCTGGTCCCGGTCAGCCAGCGGCGACGCAGGGTCGGAACGGTCGGCGCGGACGCCTGCCCGGTAGTGGCAGACGCCAGAAAATCGGTCGGTTGCAATGGACACCCCCATTGAGCAATGGCGCGTAAAGTAGTTGCGTGAACGCCACGAGTCAACTGTTAAATCGGCAATTTCCTTAGTTTCTTCAGGGTCTTGCGGAAAATATGTACGGACTGTGACCGCCTTCACCAAGTCCGCGGCGTTGCCTGCACCGCCGGCAACCCCTACAGTCCCGCGCCTTGCACTGCAATACAGCCCGGAGCGTGCCATCGATGCTGCCTGCCGACCAACAACTGGCCGAACTGCGCCGCGGCGCCTCCGAGGTGCTCCTGGAAGCCGACCTGCTGAAGAAGCTGGCGCGAGGCAAGCCGCTGCGGGTCAAGGCGGGTTTCGACCCGACGGCGCCCGACCTGCACCTGGGCCACACGGTGCTGATCAACCGCATGGCCATGTTCCAGCGGCTGGGCCACGACGTCATCTTCCTGATCGGCGACTTCACCGGGCTCATCGGTGACCCGACCGGGCGCAACGCGACGCGGCCGCCCCTGACGCCCGACGAGATCAAGGCGAACGCGGAGACGTACCAGGCCCAGATCTTCAAGATCCTGGATCCGGCGCTCACCCGCGTGGAGTTCAATTCGACCTGGATGAGCGCGATGGGCGCGGCGGGCATGATCCAGCTCGCCGCGAAGCACACCGTGGCCCGCATGCTCGAGCGCGACGACTTCTCGAAACGCTACAAATCCGGGCAGCCGATCGCCATCCACGAATTCCTGTATCCGCTCGTGCAGGGCTACGACTCGGTGGCCCTGCAGGCCGACGTCGAGCTCGGCGGCACCGACCAGAAATTCAACCTGCTCGTCGGCCGGCAGTTGCAGGAGGCCTACGGGCAGGAGCCGCAGGTCGTGCTGACGATGCCGTTGCTCGAGGGGCTCGACGGCGTCAACAAGATGTCGAAATCCCTCGGCAACTACATCGGCATCGCGGAGCCCGCCGACCAGATGTTCGGCAAGCTGATGTCCGTGTCCGATGACCTCATGTGGCGCTGGTTCGACCTGCTGTCGTTCCGCTCCAACGCCGAAATCGAGCAGCTGAAACAGGCGTGCGCGGCCGGCCGCAATCCGCGGGACGTCAAGTTCGAGCTGGGCGTGGAGATCGTCGATCGGTTCCACGGGGCAGGGGCAGGCAACCGGGCCCGCGACGAATTCATCGCGCGCTTCCAGCAGGGCGCGCTGCCCGAGGACGTCGCCGGAGATGACGCTGGCCGTCGGCGCCGAGGGCATCGGCCTCGCGCACGTGCTGAAAGGCGCGCAGCTGGTGCCGAGCACGAGCGAAGCGATGCGGCAAGTCAAGCAGGGTGCCGTGCGCGTGGACGGCGAGCGCGTGGAAGACGCAACGCGCACGTTTACCGCTGGAAATACGCATGTTTTCCAGGTCGGCAAGCGCCGCATTGCGCGCGTCACGCTGGCAACTGAGTCCAGTTCCTGAGGTCCCGGGGACGGGGCGCACGCAGGGTTGGCGCACGCGGGGAAAAAATATTTCCCGCAAGTGTTGACGACCCTTCGTTCGGAGCTATACTGCGCGCCCTTCCGCAGTCACCCCGCCTTCTGGCGACGGTGGCCAGCCGAAAAACCCCGACGAAAAAACTTTTCGAAGGTGTTGACAGCAACGGAAACTGCCGCATAATAGGCGGCTCACCTCGGCTAGTTCTGAGGTCGCTCTTTAAAAATCGAATCAGGTAATTTGTGTGGGGACTCGCGTCGATCGTTTGTGAGTGCAAACATCGGAACGAGTACCAATTGATAGCCAGTTAATTACTGAAAGTTAGTTGGGACTTTCTCCGAACTAAAGTCGCAAGACTTCAAGTGAAGAGTTTGATCCTGGCTCAGATTGAACGCTGGCGGCGTGCTTAACACATGCAAGTCGATCGGTAACAGGTGTAGCAATACATGCTGACGAGAGGCGGACGGGTGAGGAATATTTGGGAATCTGCCCATCAGCGGGGGACAACCCGGGGAAACCCGGGCTAATACCGCATACGCTCTACGGAGGAAAGCCGGGGACCGCAAGGCCTGGCACTGATGGATGAGCCCAAATCGGATTAGCTAGTTGGCGGGGTAACGGCCCACCAAGGCGACGATCCGTAGCTGGTCTGAGAGGACGATCAGCCACACCGGAACTGAGACACGGTCCGGACTCCTACGGGAGGCAGCAGTGGGGAATATTGGACAATGGGGGAAACCCTGATCCAGCGACGCCGCGTGGGTGAAGAAGGCCTGCGGGTTGTAAAGCCCTTTCGGTAGGGACGAAAGCTCTTGCTCTAACAAAGCAGGAGGTTGACTTAACCTACATAAGAAGCACCGGCTAACTCTGTGCCAGCAGCCGCGGTAATACAGAGGGTGCGAGCGTTAATCGGAATTACTGGGCGTAAAGCGCACGTAGTCGGCTTGTCAAGTCGGGTGTGAAATCCCCGGGCTCAACCTGGGAACTGCATCCGAAACTGACTTGCTAGAGTATGGGAGAGGGAGGCGGAATTTCTGGTGTAGCAGTGAAATGCGTAGATATCAGAAGGAACATCAGTGGCGAAGGCGGCCTCCTGGACCAATACTGACGATCAGGTGCGAAAGCGTGGGGAGCAAACAGGATTAGATACCCTGGTAGTCCACGCCCTAAACGATGACAACTGGATGTCGGGAGGGTTTGCCTTCCGGTGTCGTAGCTAACGCGTTAAGTTGTCCGCCTGGGAAGTACGGCCGCAAGGTTGAAACTCAAAGGAATTGACGGGGACCCGCACAAGCGGTGGAGCATGTGGTTTAATTCGATGCAACGCGAAGAACCTTACCTGGTCTTGACATCCTAGGAATCCTGCAGAGATGCGGGAGTGCCTTCGGGAACCTGGAGACAGGTGCTGCATGGCTGTCGTCAGCTCGTGTCGTGAGATGTTGGGTTAAGTCCCGCAACGAGCGCAACCCTTGCCCTTAGTTGCCATCATTAAGTTGGGAACTCTAAGGGGACCGCCGGTGACAAACCGGAGGAAGGTGGGGATGACGTCAAGTCATCATGGCCCTTATGACCAGGGCTACACACGTGCTACAATGGTCGGTACAGAGGGTCGCCAACCCGCGAGGGGGAGCCAATCCCTTAAAGCCGATCGTAGTCCGGATCGCAGTCTGCAACTCGACTGCGTGAAGTCGGAATCGCTAGTAATCGCGAATCAGCCATGTCGCGGTGAATACGTTCCCGGGTCTTGTACACACCGCCCGTCACACCATGGGAGTTGACTGCACCAGAAGTAGGTAGCCTAACCGCAAGGAGGGCGCTTACCACGGTGTGCTCAATGACTGGGGTGAAGTCGTAACAAGGTAGCCGTACGGGAACGTGCGGCTGGATCACCTCCTTTAAAAGACAGCACGAGCTCATGCTCGGTGCGAGTTCCCATTCAAGTTACCTGTATTCGATTAAAGTGAAGCTGGACTGATCGCCGGCTCTCCAGGCCATGCCCGGAGACGTCTCGAAAGCCGGGTCTGTAGCTCAGTTGGTCAGAGCGCACCCCTGATAAGGGTGAGGCCGGAAGTTCGAATCTTCCCAGACCCACCATTCTGGGGATCTGACCTAGGGGCCATAGCTCAGCTGGGAGAGCACCTGCTTTGCAAGCAGGGGGTCGTCGGTTCGATCCCGACTGGCTCCACCAGGTCCCGCTTCACAGTCCGCGTGATACCACGCCTGCACCGCGTCGAAAGAGTCGATGCATGCGTGGTCTCATGTATCGCAGCTTTGCTGCGAGCGCTCTTTAAAAATTTGAATTTGGGTATGACGCCGAGGAACGAGTTGATTTCAACTTGTGATTCGATAGCGTGTCGCATTCGTAAGAGATACCAGCTGATTGATTTTATTTGGTCCATGACTCCAGAACGATTGGGGTTATATGGTCAAGCGAATAAGCGTACGTGGTGGATGCCTTGGCGGTAGGAGGCGATGAAGGACGCGGTAGCCCGCGAAATCTTCGGGGAGCTGGCAAACAAGCTCTGATCCGGAGGTGTCCGAATGGGGAAACCCACGGCTTAGGCCGTACTGCATGCTGAATACATAGGCATGCAGGGCGAACCCGGGGAATTGAAACATCTCAGTACCCGGAGGAATAGAAATCAACCGAGATTCCGCAAGTAGTGGCGAGCGAACGCGGAGCAGCCCAGTTGACATCAAGCGAGCAAATTTAGCTGAACTGTCTGGAAAGTCAGGCCATAGCGGGTGATAGCCCCGTAAGCGAAAAATGCGTTCGTGGGTCAACAAAGAGTAGGGCGGGACACGTGTAATCCTGCTTGAAGATAGGGGGACCATCCTCTAAGGCTAAATACTACCTACCGACCGATAGTGAACCAGTACCGTGAGGGAAAGGCGAAAAGAACCCCGGAGAGGGGAGTGAAATAGAACCTGAAACCGCGTACGTACAAGCAGTCGGAGCCCCGCAAGGGGTGACGGCGTACCTTTTGTATAATGGGTCAGCGAGTTATTTTCAGTGGCGAGCCTAACCGAATAGGGGAGGCGTAGGGAAACCGAGTCCGAATAGGGCGTTTAGTCGCTGGGAATAGACCCGAAGCCGGTCGATCTATCCATGTCCAGGGTGAAGGCAGGGTAATACCTACTGGAGGCCCGAACGCTCTACTGTTGCAAAAGTAGGCGATGAGGTGTGGATAGGAGTGAAAGGCTAATCAAGGCCGGCGATAGCTGGTTCTCCCCGAAAGCTATTTAGGTAGTGCCTCGTGTAGGACTCCTGGGGGTAGAGCACTGTTTAGGCTAGCGGGCCATCCCGGCTTAGCAAACCTATGCAAACTCCGAATACCAGGAAGTCAACGCACGGGAGACACACGGCGGGTGCTAACGTCCGTCGTGAAGAGGGAAATAACCCAGACCGCCAGCTAAGGCCCCCAATTCATGGCTAAGTGGTGAACGATGTGGGAAGGCATAGACAGCCAGGAGGTTGGCTTAGAAGCAGCCATCCTTTAAAGAAAGCGTAATAGCTCACTGGTCTAGTCGGCCTGCGCGGAAGATATAACGGGGCTCAAGCCATGAGCCGAAGCTGCGGATCCATCCGTAAGGGTGGGTGGTAGGGGAGCGTTCTGTAAGCCTGCGAAGGTGCACTGCGAGGTGTGCTGGAGGTATCAGAAGTGCGAATGCTGACATGAGTAACGTTAATGCGAGTGAAAAACTCGCACGCCGTAAACCCAAGGTTTCCTGCTCAACGTTAATCGGAGCAGGGTGAGTCGGTACCTAAGGCGAGGCCGAAAGGCGTAGTCGATGGAAAACGGGTCAATATTCCCGTACCTAATGTTACTGCGATGGGGTGACGGAGAAGGCTACAGCAGCCGGAGAAGTCCGGTTTAAGCAAGTAGGAAGGACCGCCAGGCAAATCCGGTGGTTCAATTCCGAGATGTGATGACGAGGTCCCACGTGGACTGAAGTGCTCGATGCCACGCTTCCAGGAAAAGCCTCTAAGCTTCAGGTAACAATAGACCGTACCGCAAACCGACACTGGTGGGTGGGCAGATAATCTGCTAAGGCGCTTGAGAGAACTCGGGTTAAGGAACTCTGCAAATTGATACCGTAACTTCGGAAGAAGGTATGCCTTCGATCGTGAAAGGACTTGCTCCTGGAGCGAATGAAGGTCGCAGGTAATCGGTGGCTGCAACTGTTTATCAAAAACACAGCACTCTGCTAACACGAAAGTGGATGTATAGGGTGTGACTCCTGCCCGGTGCCGGAAGGTTAAGTGATGGGGTCAGCCGCAAGGCGAAGCTCTTGATCGAAGCCCCGGTAAACGGCGGCCGTAACTATAACGGTCCTAAGGTAGCGAAATTCCTTGTCGGGTAAGTTCCGACCTGCACGAATGGAGTAATGATAGCCACACTGTCTCGACCCGAGACTCAGTGAAGTTGAAATCGCTGTGAAGATGCGGCGTACCCGCGGCAAGACGGAAAGACCCCGTGAACCTTTACTATAGCTTTACACTGAATTTTGAACCTTTCTGTGTAGGATAGGTGGGAGGCTACGAAGTGTGGACGCTAGTTCGCATGGAGCCAACCTTGAAATACCACCCTGAAATGTTCGGACTTCTAACCTAGGCCCGTAATCCGGGTCGGGGACCGTGTATGGTGGGTAGTTTGACTGGGGCGGTCTCCTCCCAAAGAGTAACGGAGGAGTGCAAAGGTACGCTCAGCGCGGTCGGTCATCGCGCTCTAGAGTGCAAAGGCATAAGCGTGCTTAACTGCGAGACGGACAGGTCGAGCAGATACGAAAGTAGGTCTTAGTGATCCGGTGGTTCTGTATGGAAGGGCCATCGCTTAACGGATAAAAGGTACTCCGGGGATAACAGGCTTATTCCTCCCAAGAGTCCACATCGACGGAGGAGTTTGGCACCTCGATGTCGGCTCATCACATCCTGGGGCTGTAGCAGGTCCCAAGGGTATGGCTGTTCGCCATTTAAAGTGGTACGCGAGCTGGGTTCAGAACGTCGTGAGACAGTTCGGTCCCTATCTGCCGTGGGCGTTGGAGAATTGAGGGTGAGCTGCTCCTAGTACGAGAGGACCGGAGTGGACGTATCTCTGGTGTTCCGGTTGTCACGCCAGTGGCACTGCCGGGTAGCTATATACGGACGGGATAACCGCTGAAAGCATCTAAGCGGGAAGCCCCCCCCAAGATTAGTTCTCCCTAGACTCTCGAAGTCTCTAAAGGGCCGTCGAAGACTACGACGTTGATAGGCTGGGTGTGTACGTGCAGTAATGCATTTAGCTAACCAGTACTAATTGCCCGTGCGGCTTGACCATATAACACCCAATCGGTCTGGAACCTGGTTCCGAACCTTTGGCGTGTGACTGATAATTCACAGCTTGTATCGCTTACAACGCGACACGCATGTCATACCCCGATTCGAATTCTGTGCCCTCGCGCGAGCGAGGTGCATGAGCCGGTTTGCCTGGCGGCCATAGCGAGCGGGAACCACCCGATCCCTTTCCGAACTCGGAAGTGAAAACGCTCAGCGCCGATGGTAGTTTGGACTTCGTCCATGCAAGAGTAGGTCACTGCCAGGCTCTCAAACAAAACCCCCGACAGGGAATCCTGTCGGGGGTTTTTCTTTTGCGCGACTGGTTCTGTCGCCGGTGCCACTCGTGTTGCAGCGCGCAAAACGTGCAGATTGAAAGCATCGCAGGCACACTCCGGCCTCGGGTAACCGCCTTGGGGGAAAATGAGGGGAGCCGGTGCACCCAGAGACGACGCCTTCCGTTGGACTACGTGCCGAAGCGCTGCTGCAGATCCTCGAGGTCACGCGCAAGCTTGCTGCTCCGTTCGAGTTGGCAGAGGTGCTGGCCGAAATCGGCGAAGCCGCGCGCAACGTGCTGCGTGGCGAACGCGCAACGGTGTGGCTTTTCGAGCCTGAGCAGGGAGTACTTGTACTAACTGGAGGCCCGCCGGGCGTCCCGGCTCTGCGCGCCAATCTCTCGCAGGGTGTCCTTGGCCTGACGGCGCGGTCGCGCCAGGTCATCAACGTCCCCAACTGCAAGCTCGAACCACTCTTCGATCCAGCCGTCGACCTGGACATCGACAACGACGTCCGCTGCATGTTGTCGGTGCCGCTCGTAGAGCGCTCCCAGTTGGTGGGGGTGCTGCAGGTCGTCGACAGCGAGAAAGGCGCCTTTTCGACCGAAGACGAACGCGTCGCCGAGACGCTGGCGGCCCAATGTGTCGTCTTCATCCAGCGTGAACGCATGTCGCGCTCGCTGGCAGCGGCCGAAAAGCTGGATCGCGAGATCAAGCTGGCGCGTGAGATCCAGATGAGCACGCTGCCGTCGGAAATGCCGCGGCTCGCGGAGTACGACATGGCCGGCCAGTTCTGCCCGGCCGACCAGACTGGCGGCGACACCTTCGACCTCGTTCCGCTCGATGAGCAGCGCCTCTTCCTGTTGCTTGGTGACGCGAGCGGCCACGGCATCGGGCCGGCGCTGAGCGCCACGCAGATGACCGGCATGCTGCGCGTCGCGCTGCGGCTCGGCGCCGATCTCGACGCGATCTTCGCCCAGGTCAACAACCAGCTGGTCGAGGACCTGCCGGAGGAGCACTTCGTCACGGCATTTTTCGGTGTGCTCGACACCGTTACGCACAAGGTCGATTACCACGCGGCGGGCCAGGGGCCCTTGCTGCATTTCCAGGCAGCGACCGGCGCATGTCGCTGGCTGTCACCGACGACGTTTCCCCTTGGATTCATGAAGTTTCCGGAGATCGATCCGCCGCACCGCATCGAGCTCGCGCCCGGCGACATCCTCGGCCTGATCACCGACGGCGTGTTCGAATGCGAGAACCCCGCTGGCACGATGTTCGGCACCGATGGCGTCGAGCAGGTGCTGCGCGCGCGCCATGAAGGCTCGATGTCCGACCTGCTGGCGCGGCTATTGCAGTCCGTGCACGTGTTCGCGGACGGCCATCCGCAGGCTGACGACATCACGGTCGTGCTGCTCGCGCGCCGCGGCGAGACCGCCGGCCGCACCACGATCCAGCGCTATTTTCCGCGCGCGCTCGATTCGCTCGACGGCATTTTCCGGTTCGTCGGCGACTTCATCGCGGCCCGCTCGCTCGACCCCGAACTGCACATGCCGGTGTGCTTCATCGTCGAAGAGCTGTTCACGAATTTCATCAAGTACAACGCGAAGAGCCCGCACGACATTTCACTGAGCCTCGGCCACACGCCCGAGCAGCTCACCGTGCGGATCACGGATTTCGACGTGGATTCCTTCGACGTCACGCACGCGCCGGCTGTCGACATCGATAAGCCGCTCGCCGAGCGCCAGCCGGGCGGGTTGGGTCTGCATCTCGTGCAGCAGATGGCGACCACGCTCCAGTACGAGTATTCGGAGCGCCGCAGCACGATCACGTTTACCAAGGCGCTAGAGGCAGGGTGAGACCGCATGTTCGAGATTCGATTGGGCGAGCAGGGCGAAATCATCATGACCGGGCGTCTGGATGCGGCCCAGTGCGACAAGGCGCTCCAGTTCATGGATGGCATCCCGGCGCCGCGCGTCGTTGACCTGGCAGGGCTCGATTACGTGTCCAGCGCCGGCCTGGGCGTGCTGCTCAAGACGCAGAAGCGCGTCATGGCGTCGGGCCAGGGCCTGCGGCTGATCAACGCCAACAAGCACATCCGCGACATCTTCAAGTACGCAGGATTCGACCGGATCTTCGAAATCGCCCCGGCCGGCAGCTAGCGGCCGATGGATGGGTCACCTGACCAACTTTCTGGGCGTCCGCCGGTATTTATGAACGACGAGAGCGACGGAGCACTGGTCAGACGCACGTGCAGCGGGGAGCCCCGAGCCTTCGAGGCGCTGGTCCGGCGGCACGAAAAAACGGTCTACAACGCGGCGCTGCGCATGCTGCACGATCGCGAAGAAGCCCGGGACGTGACCCAGACGGTCTTCCTCAAGGTGTACGAGCACCTTGGCGAATACGACCCGTCGTACAAGTTCTACAGCTGGATCTACCGGATTGCGCTCAATGAATCGATCAAGTCCCTGCAGCGCCGGAAGCCCACCGCGGCTCTCGATTTCGAGACGCCCGATGGCACGCCAGGCCCCGAGGGCGTATTCGACCGGCGCCAGCTCAGCGACGGCATGGCGGCCGCGATCATGGGCCTCCGCACCGAATACCGCGCCGTGATCGTGCTGAGGCACTTCATGGACTGCAGCTACGAGGACATGGCCGCCATCCTCGAACTGCCGGAAAAAACAGTCAAATCGCGCCTGTTCAGCGCCCGCCAGCTGCTCAGGACTGCGCTGGAAACCAGGGGATGGACGTCGGAATGACCGGCCAGGACACCACGCTCGAACTGATCAACGCCGAAATCGATGGCGTGATCACCGGCCCGCAGCGGGCCGAACTCAATCGCCTGCTGCTCGCCGACCCGTCCGTGCGCGCGTTGCGCGACGAGCTGACGCGAACCTGCGGTGCTCTCGACGACGTGCCGAGTGAAGAGCTTCCGGCGGGCCTGCACGAAGCCATCGTGGCGCGCTTGCCCGTCGCCGTGCCGAGGTCGCACGGACTCCGCCATACGTCGTTCGCCAGCCGCCCGCTGCTGCGCTATGCCGCTGCCTTCGGCGGTGGCCTGCTGGTCAGCGCGCTGGCATTCCAGTTCGGCAATCTCGATTCGACGGAGCTTGGCGCGGGTCAGCTGGCCGGCACGATTGCCGCAGCCACGCATGCCGAGGCGCGGATGATCGTGAATCTCGACCAGGTTCGCGGCTCGATCACACTCACGGGTTCGGCCGAGGCGCCGCAGATCGTGACGTCGCTCGAGTCCACTCGTCCGGTGTCGATCGTCACGCGCCTGCATGACGATGGGTTCGTGGCAGTGCAGGTTATCGACGACGCGACTGAAAAAGTGCTGCAGCGCGGCAATCTGCGTATCGGATCTGCACGCTGAATCGGGACGCTGTTTTTTTGGACGCCGCCAACTTTAATCGGCGTGCGCGGTATTTGAAGTTGTAGCTCAATAATCCACGCCCGGGCTTCCGGGCTTCTGCAGGGGAAGAGACTCATGGCCAATCAAGGGAATTCGCGGAAGTTCTGGGTTGCTGGCGGCGCGCTCGCCGTCATCGGCGTGGTGGGCATGATTGCCCTCGACTACCCGCCCGCCGCCGAAGACGCGTCGGGCACGATCGTCCCCGCCAAGCGTTTCCGCGCGGATGGCGGCGGCGCGACGATCCTGGGTGACTCGACCGCGACGCAGTCGGGCGTGAACATCGCGAACGGAATTAACGGCGCCGCCGGTGCCGCTGGCGCCGCCGGTGCTGCTGGTGCTGCTGGTGCTGCTGGCGCTGCCGGTGCCGCCGGCTCTGCCGGCGCCGCGGGCGCCTCTAAGGGTGCGGCTGGTGCTGCTGGTGCTGCCGGTGCTGCCGGTGCGGCTGGTGCGGCTGGTGCGGCTGGTGCTGCCGGTGCTGCTGGTGCGGCTGGCGCCTCCGCCGTCGCTGCTGGTGCCGCCGGCTCTGCCGGCGCCGCGGGCGCCTCTAAGGGTGCGGCTGGTGCTGCTGGTGCTGCTGGCGCGGCTGGTGCTGCCGGTGCTGCCGGTGCTGCCGGTGCTGCCGGTGCTGCCGGTGCTGCCGGTGCTGCTGGCGCGGCTGGTGCTGCCGGTGCTGCCGGTGCTGCCGGTGCTGCCGGCGCTGCCGGTGCTGCTGGCGCGGCCGGTGCTGCTGGCGCGGCCGGTGCTGCTGGCGCGGCCGGTGCTGCTGGCGCGGCCGGTGCTGCTGGCGCGGCCGGTGCTGCTGGCGCAGCCGGTGCTGCTGGCGCGGCCGGTGCTGCTGGCGCGGCCGGTGCTGCTGGCGCGGCCGGTGCTGCTGGCGCGGCCGGTGCGTCAAATCGCTGAGCCTGGTGCCCTGCGTTCAGCAGGGCTGATGTGATCGAGAGCGGGCCCCTCCTCGGGAAGGGTCCGCTTTTTTCATTTCCGGGTCGGGCGCGCGAGGCGGGCCCGCAGTGGGGGCGGCGGTCATGAGAACAGTAACGCGCCGGATGCGGGGGCATCTCGCGCGAGCTGCCGCGGTTGTCATCGTGGCTCTCGCCGGCGGGCAGGCGCTGGCGCAGGACCTCAAGATTATCGAGACCGATGATCTCCAGGTCGTCTACTTCGATCCGTCTGGCACTTATCTTGCGCCCTACGTCACCCAGAGTTTTCTGAACAGCCTCAACGCACAGAAGAAGCTGTTCGCTTACCAGCCTGACGGCAAGGTATCGATCCTGCTGCAGGACTTCGGCGACCGCGGCAACGCGACCGCGATCCTCGGCGCGCCTCGCAACCGCATCTTCATCGACGTTGCGCCACCCGTGCTGTCGTTCGAAACGTTCAGCCCGGGTGAACGCGTCTACACGCTGTCGAACCACGAACTGGTGCACACCGTCGTCGGCGACCAGGCGAGTCATGCCGACGAGACAGCGCGCCGCTGGCTCGGTGGCAAGGTCGCGCCGGCCGCCGAGCACCCCGAAACGATTTTCTACAACTACCTCACCAACCCGCGCGCCTCGACGCCGCGCTGGTACCAGGAAGGCAGTGCCGTCTTCATGGAGACCTGGTACGGCGGCGGTCTCGGGCGCGCGCAGGGCGGCTACGACGAAATGGTCTTCCGCGCCATGGTGCGCGACAAGGCTACTTTCTATGACCCGCTGGGCCTGGTGTCCAAGGGCACCGAGGTGGACTTTCAGTCCGGCGCGAATGCGTACCTCTACGGCACGCGCTTCATGAGCTACCTCGCGCTGCAGTTCACGCCCGGGAAACTGATCGACTGGCTGCGGCGCGCGGACGGCACCGATCGCTACTACGCGCGCGATTTCGAGCGCGTCTACGGCAAGCCACTGCCGGAGGCCTGGCAGGACTGGATCCGCTGGGAGCACGAGTTCCAGGAGGCCAACCTCAAGGCGGTGCGCGAGCACCCCATCACGCCGTACAAGGAAATCGCGCGGCGCGGGCTCGGCGCGATCTCGCGTTCGTACCTGAGCAAGGACAAGACCAGGCTGTATGCGGCGGTTCGCTACGCGGGACGTGTGCCGCACCTGGTCAGCATCGACGTGGCGACGGGCGCGGTCACCGAACTCGCGGAGATCGAAGGCGCCGTCTCGTATCGTGTGTCGTCGCTCGCCTACGACCCGCAGGGCGAGAAGCTCTTCTACACGACCGACAACCTCACGTACCGCAACCTCAACGAGTACGACATCAAGACCGGCACGACGCGCGAACTGTTCGCCGCCGCGCGCATCGGCGATCTCGCCTACAACCCGTCGGACCGCTCGCTCTGGGGCCTGCGCACCAACAACGGCTTCGTGATGGTCGTGCGCATTCCGTATCCCTACAAGGAATGGCAGACGCTCCACGTCTATCCGTTCGGTGAAGTGCCGTTCGACCTCGACGTCTCCCCGGATGGCCAGCTCGTGTCCCTGTCGATGGCAGGGCCCGACGGCGAACGCTCGGGTGTTCAGGTCATGCAGCTGCGCGTGATGAGCGCCGAAAAGCTGATGGCTGGCGACCCGACGCCGCTGCACAAATTCGAACTCGGTACCGCACTGCCCGAAGGCTTCACGTTTTCACCCGACGGTCGCTACCTGTACGGCAGCTCGTATTACACGGGCGTGTCCAACATCTATCGCTACGAACTCGCCGCGGAAAAGCTCGAGGCGCTGAGCAACGCCGAGGTCGGTTTCTTCCGGCCGATGCCGCTCGACGACAAGCGACTGATCGTCTTCCACTACGCGGCCGAAGGGTTCGTGCCGGCCACGATCGAGCCCCAGCCCACCGAGGACCTGAGCGCGATCCGTTTCCTCGGTGAGGCGATCGCCACGACGCACCCCGTCGTGCAGGAGTGGGGCGCCGGTCCGCCGAGCCAGGTGGATTACCAGGCGAACGTCCGTCGCGATGCGCCCTACCATCCACAGCGCGAGATTTCGCTCGAATCGCTGGTCCCGATCGTCGAGGGCTACAAGGACTCGGTGGCTTTTGGCGCCTTCGCTCGTTTCAGTGATCCGATCGGCTTCGACAACGTGAACCTGACGGCCAGCTACAGCCCGGACGACGAGTTGCAGTCCGATGAGCGGCTGCACGCGTCGCTGATCTACAAGCACTACCTCTGGACCGTGGGCCTGCGCTGGAATCCGGCCGATTTCTTCGACCTGTTCGGTCCGACCAAGCGCAGCCACAAGGGGTACAACGGCTTCGTTTCCTACGAGCATCCCCTGCTCTACGAGCCGCCGGAAACGCTGAGTCTCGTCGCCAAGGTTGCCTATTTCGGCGACCTCGACACGCTGCCGGGCTTCCAGAACATCGAGTCGCCGACCGACAAGCTCGGCGAGGCCGAGATCGGGGTCGTCTATAAATTCCCCCGGTCCTCGGTCGGCAGTGTCGACGACGAGACCGGGATCCTGTGGTCGCTCTTGGCCCACGCCTACCATGCCCAGAGCGACATCACGCCGAGCCTGTACGGCAAGTTCGACATCGGCTGGCCGCTGCCCTTCGACCACACGTCGCTCTGGATCCGCACCGGCGCGGGCGTGGCCTCGGGACAGGTCGAGGATCCGCTTGCGAACGCGTATTTCGGCGGGTTCCGCAACAACTACGTCGACAACGGCGAGGCTAAGCGCTACCGCGAATTGCTCAGCATGCCGGGGTTCGAGATCGATGCGCTGAACGGCCGCTCCTTCGTCAAGGGCATGCTCGAACTCAACCTGCCCCCGATCCGGTTCGATGCCCTGGGCAGCCCCGGCTTCTACGGCAGCTGGATCCGGCCGGCTGTTTTCACCACGGCCCTCGTGACCAACCCGGACTCCCCTCGCGACAAGGTCGAAGCGTTCAATGTCGGCCTGCAGTTCGACCTGCAGTTGCACGTCCTCAACCGACTGCCGATGATGCTGTCCCTGGGCTATGCCAGGGGATTCGAGGGTGATGGCAAGGGTGAGGACGAGGTCATGCTGTCGCTCAAGGTGCTCTGAGGCGCAAGTCGCCGCGCGGGGCCGTGGCGCATGATCCTGCAGTGGATCCTCCGCGGCACGATGGCGCTGTTGCCCGTGCTGGTCTTCCTCGGGGCGCTGGTCTACTTCGACAGCTTCAAGGTCGTGCGCGCGAAAGCGATCATCATCGCCGCGGCGGCGGGCATGCTCGCCGCATTCGCCGGCTACTGGATCAACGGCTTCGTGCTCGACCACATCGACATCGGCTACGTGTCGTACTCGCGCTGGATCTCGCCCTGGCTCGAGGAATCGCTGAAGGCAGCGTTGATCGTCTACCTGATCCGCACCCGGCGCGTCGGCATGCTGGTCGACGCGGCGATCTACGGCTTCGCCGTCGGCACGGGTTTCGCCCTGTTCGAAAACATGTACTACCTGATGATGCGGCCCGAAACGCATCCCGCCGTGCAGGTCATCCGCGGCTTCGGCACGGCGATCATGCACGGTGGCGCCACGGCGGTTTTCGCGATCGTCGCGGCGTCGCAGGCCGAACGCTTCCCGGACAAGTGGCTGCGCGTCTTCCTGCCCGGGCTGGTCGCCGCCGTGATCCTGCACGGCGTCTACAACACGCTGCTGGTGCGTCCGGTGTTCGCGACCATGGGCGTGCTGATGCTGCTGCCGCCGCTCATCTATTTTGCATTCGAGCACAGCGAAAAGACGCTGCGGGACTGGCTCGAGTCGGACCTCGATTCCGACGTGCACCTGATCGAGACGATCCAGGCCGGTGAATTCCTCGATTCCCATGCCGGGCGCTACGTGCACTCCCTGCGGGACAAGTTCGACGGCCCGGTTCTCGCCGACATGCTGTGCTACCTGCGTGTGCACTGCGAACTCGCCTTGCGCGCCAAGGGCGTGCTGATGCTGCGCGAGAGCGGCTTCGACGAGCCGCCGCCCGACGACGAGTTGCAGGCGCAGATCGAAGAGCTGCGCTATCTGGAGCGCAGCCTCGGCAAATCAGGGCAGCTCGCGCTGCGCCCCATTCTCATGGCGACGGGCAAGGATCTGTGGCAGCTGCAGTGGCTGCAGCACTGACTACGCCGCACTGACAGCGACCTGCGTCCGCAGTCGACGACTGGCTCATCCGCGGCCGAGGGCGTTCTTCCTGGCGTCGAGTTCGGCCCAACGCTCGAACGCCGCCTCGAGCGCCTGCTCGATTTCCGCGGCGCGAGCCGCGTCCTTGCGCATCTGCTCGCCACCGCGCTTGTGGTACTCAGGTCCGCTCATCGCCTCCGTCAGCGCGCGCTGCTCCGCTTCCAGCGCCTCGATCTGCAACGGCAGCTGCTCCAGCTCCCGCGTTTCCTTGTAGCTCATCTTCACCGGCGACTTCTTCGCCGCCTCGACCGTCCTGGCGGTAGCGGGCTGTGCTGGGGGCTTCGCCTCGGGCCGTTGCCGCAGCCAGTCGCTGTAGCCGCCCACGTATTCGCGCCAGCGGCCGTCGCCCAGCGGCGCGAGCACCTGCGTCACCACGTTGTCGAGGAAGGTGCGGTCGTGGCTGACCAGCAGCAGCGTGCCGGAGTAGTCCTGCAGCGTCTGCTCCAGCAGCTCGAGCGATTCGATGTCGAGGTCGTTGGTGGGTTCGTCCATGACCAGCACGTTCGCCGGCCGTGCGAAGAGCCGCGCCAGCAGCAGCCGGTTGCGCTCGCCACCGGAGAGCATGCGCACGGGAGATTCCGCGCGCTGCGCTGGAAACAGGAAGTCGCCGAGATAACTGATCACGTGCCGGCGCTGGTCGCCTTCGCCGACCCAGTCGGAGTTCGGGCTGACGGTGCCTGCCACCGTGGCGTCCAGGTCGAGCTGCGCGCGCAGCTGGTCGAAGTACGCGACGCTGGTCTGCGAGCCGGACCGGACCTCGCCTGCGTCGGGCTCCAGCGTGCCCAGAATGAGCTTGAGCAGCGTCGACTTGCCCGCGCCGTTCGGGCCGATGAGTCCGAGACGGTCGCCGCGCATCACGCGCAGATCCAGGTCACGCACCACGGCACGCCCGTCGAATGCCTTGCTGACGTTGCGCAACTCCGCAACCAGCTTGCCCGAGCGCTCGCCGGAATCCACGTTGAGCTTCACGTTGCCCAGCCGCTCGCGCCGCGCATCGCGATCGCGCCGCAACTGCTCCAGCCGTTTGACACGGCCTTCGTTGCGCGTGCGTCGTGCCTCGACGCCCTTGCGGATCCAGACTTCTTCCTGCGCCCAGAACTTGTCGAACTTGCGGTTGAGCACGGCTTCCTCGGCCAGTTGCTCCGCCTTGCGCCGCTCGTAATCGGCGTAGTTCCCCGGGTACGAACGCAGCATCCCGCGATCGAGTTCGACGATGCGCGTCGCGACCCGGTCGAGGAAGGAGCGGTCATGCGTGACGACGATGGCGGCCGGGCCGCCCGCGATGAGCAGTTCTTCGAGCCGTTCGATGCCGTCGATGTCGAGGTGGTTGGTGGGTTCGTCCAGCAGCATCACGTCGGGTTCGAGGGCGAACGCGCCCGCCAGCGCGGCACGCTTGCGTTCGCCCCCGGAGAGGCCCGCGGTGGTCGCCGTGCCTTCCAGCCCGAAGCGATGCAGGTACTCGACGATTCTCGCGTCGGCACGCCAGCGCACGCGGTCGTCTTCGATCGAGTCCAGTTCGGCCCAGAGCGCGAGGGATTCCCGCAAGGTCGGCGCGGCCGGCAGTTCGGGTTCCTGGCGGATGGACACGATCCGCAGTCCCGCGGGCTTCTGATACTCGCCGTCGTCGAGGGGGACGCGGCCAATGATGACTTCCAGCAGCGATGACTTGCCGGTGCCGTTTCGGCCGATCAGGCCGACACGCTCGCCGGGTTCGAGGCTGAAGCCGGCGCGGTCGAGGAGGGGATGGGCGCCGAAGGCGAGTTCGGCGTCGATGAGGGTCAGCAGGGGCATGAGGGGCGCGAGCATCGCACAGTGCAGCGCGTCCCGACAGGCCGGGCGCTGGCTACTCCGTTTGCTGTCCGTTCGTCCCTGCGCATGCGCGATCGCAGCGCTGGCTACGCGCAAGCCCTCATGAATTTTTGCGCTGCACGCTGTTGTGATGCGGCGACAGCGGGAGTATCGAGGACAGCCGCGGGCCGAAACCGGAACAGCGTTCAAGTTTTCAGCTAGTGAGCAGTGGGGTGGCGTCATGGGCGATCGTCTCGCCCGTCTCGAATCTAACGTCGAGCAACTGCAGTCCGCCGTCGATTCGCTCAAACAACGGATCGACGTGCTGGAAGCGGTACCCCCCGCTGTTGCGACCCGCGCAGCTGATGCTTGTGCCGGAGTGCCAGCGCAACCACTGCCGCTGGACGGGTCGCCTGGCCTGGCGAAGCGGGATCCGTACGATCCGATCGCCGTCCTCTCCCTGGTCGGCCGCCTATTCCTCGTTCTCGCCGGCGGATTTTTCCTGCGTGCGATGACTGAAGCGGGCCTGCTGACGCCGCAGGTCGGCATCGCCCTGGCTTTCACGTACGGACTTGTCTGGCTCTTCCTCGCCGACCGCGCCGGTCGCCTTGGCCTGGCACCGAATGCTGTCGTCCATGCGCTTGCGGCGGCCATGGTTGTATTCCCGCTGCTGGTCGAGGCGACGACCCGATTCAAGGTGCTGACGGGTGCCGGCAGCGCCCTGGGCCTGGTGATCCTGACCGTCGCCATGCTGCTCGTCGCGTGGCGCCAGCGCCTACGCGCCGTGGCGTGGGTCACGATCCTGGCAGCGCTGTCGACCAGCCTCGTGCTGCTGGCCAAGACCGGCGTCATCGTGCCGATCGCGTTCTACCTGATCGCCCTCGGGGTAACGACCTTGTGGCTGGGCTACTCGCGTGGCTGGACGGGGATCTGCTGGCCGGCGGCGCTGACGGCAGACGCGGTCGTCATCGGACTGACGTTGCGTGCACTGTCGCCAGAACACCTCGACGCGTACCGCATCGCCTTGCTGCTGCAATGGTCACTGCTCCTCGCCTACTTCGTCAGTGTCGCGGTTCGCACGCTCATCCGCGGCCGCGCCGTTGCCTTGTTCGAGGTCGTGCAAATGGTTGCCGCACTGATCATTGCACTCGTCGGGACCGGCATCCTGACGCAGGCCACCGGAGTATTGCCTGCGGCGATCGGCGTGATCAGCCTGGCCTTCGGGGCAGCGTGCTACTTCGTCGCCTTCGTGTTCGTCGCAGGACGCCAGGATCTCGAGCGGAACCTGTATTTCTATTCGACGCTCGCGCTCATGCTGGTCCTCGCCGGCTTTGCGCTCGTGGCGCGCGAGCACTGGGTCGCCATGGCGTTTGCGGTGTTGGGGGTGATTGCCGTCGGCATGTGGTCGCGTACCGGGCGGTTGTACCTGCTTTTCCACGGCGCGGCCTACGTCGTCGCGGCCAGCTTCGCGTCCCAGGCGCTGCGATACGGCGCATGGGCGCTGGCAGCCGGTCCGGTCGGGCCCTGGCTGCCACCCAGTGCCGTAACGCTCGTCATGCTCGTCGCGGGCGCGCTGTCGGCATGGTTTGCAGCGGCGCGACCGAATCCAGACGGGGGCGTACCGGCTGGCGCGCTGAGGCTCACCATCGTCGTGGTCCTTGTCTGGGTTGCCTGTGGCGCGGTGATCGGCGTACTCGCTCCGGCCGCGGCTGGGCTGGCCGATCGCAGCGTGGATCTCGGCGCGCTCGCCACATTGCGCACTGGAGTGCTCGCCGTGGCTGCGCTGCTGGTCGCGTGGGCCAGTCGTCAGGCGCGGTTCCGCGAGTGGACATGGCTTGTCTATCCGCTTCTGGTCGTGATTGGCCTGAAGATGGTTGCGCAGGACTTCAAGTTCTCACGGCCTGCGACGCTGTTCATCGCGCTGGCCCTCTACGGTGCTGCGCTCATCGTTGCGCCGCGTCTCCGCAGGGGTGGAGAAAACGCCCGCGCGACCGCGGGCGCTCCTCAAGCAATCGGGGGATGATCCGTGAAATTACCTGAGCAGGTGACGCGTCTCGGCATCGTGATCGCCGTCATCTTGGCGGTCGTCCTGTTGCTGCGCTTCCTTATCCTGCCGGAGTCGTTGTTCTCCGCGCGACCGCACCAGGCGGCCGCGGTCGAGCGCGAGATGGCGAAGCCGCTGCGCCATGCCGGCGTCGCGGTGTGCCGCGAGTGCCACGAGGAGCAGTTCGAGCTCAAGTACGGCGGCAAGCACCGCAACATCGGTTGCGAGAACTGCCATGGTCCCGCTGCGAGCCACGCGGCCGACGAGAACGCCGCAAAGCCGCGTCTGCCGCGCGAGCGGGAATTCTGCCTGGCCTGCCATGGATACGACTCTTCGCGACCCAACGGTTTCCCGCAGGTCGATCCACTCGAGCACAGGCCACGCAAGAAGTGCGTCTCCTGCCACGACCCGCACGATCCGGTGCCGCCGAAGTCGCCGACGGAATGCACGGGGTGTCACGGACGCATCGAGCACACCAAGGCCCTCTCCACCCATGCGCTGGTGCCTTGCGCGAGCTGTCACTCGGTCGATGAACGGCACCTGACCGAACCGCGCCTGGCCCGGCCGACCAAGCCGGACAGCCGTGAGGTTTGCGGGCGGTGCCACGTGCCGGGCTCGGCCGATCCAGCGGCATCGAAGGTTACCGTCGACATGAACACACACGGCGGCACGTACGTCTGCTGGGAGTGCCATTACGCCCACCTGCCCGAGGGACGAAAATGAACAAGCGCGAGTTCCTCAAGGACGCGATCCTCTTCTTCCCGGCGGCGGCAACGCTGCAGGCGCTTGCGCCCGCGGCCGAAGGGAAGGCAGCGCCCGCGCAGGCCCCGGTGGACTACGATGCGACGAAGCACTGGTACGGCATGGGCATCGACGTCGACAAGTGCATCGGTTGCAATCGCTGCGTCGAGGCCTGCAAAGCCGAGAACGACGTGCCCGAAGAGCCGTTCTTCTTCCGCACCTGGATCGAGCGTTACCAGATCTACGAGAACGGCGAGACCAGGGTCGAGTGCATCAGCACGCGCTCGGGACCACCGGAGCAGGCAGCGCCGGAGGATCCAACCGTCGTGCGCACGTTCTTCGTGCCCAAGCTCTGCAACCAGTGCGCGCACCCGCCCTGCGTGCAGGTCTGCCCCGTGGGTGCGACCTTCCAGACGCAGGACGGTGTTGTCCTGGTCGACGCGGAGCGCTGCATCGGCTGCCGCTACTGCATCCAGGCGTGCCCATACGGTGCGCGCTACCTGAATCCGCGGACGAAGACGGCGGACAAGTGCACGTTCTGCTATCACCGCATCACCGAGGGCCTGCTGCCGGCCTGCGTCGAGGTGTGCCCGACCGAGGCGAGGATCTTCGGTGACTTGAAAGGCAAGGCCGATCGCCTGGTGCGTTTCCACCGCGTGAACCAGATCAGCGTGCTGAAGCCGGACCTGAACACCGAGCCAAAGGTGCTCTACGCCCAGCTCGACGGAGAAGTGCGATGAACGGCGCGATTCCCGACAGCCTCAATGAGCAATTGAGCCACCAGCTGAGCCAGGTGGTTGGCTTCATCTACCCGAACGAGGTCGAGACCCAGTGGGCGATCCTGATCGTCGTGTATCCGTACCTGACGGGCATCGTCGCCGGCGCTTTCATCCTTGCCTCGCTGGTCAAGGTGTTCAACGTCGTCGAGGTGCAGCCAATCTACCGGCTGGCCCTGCTCACGGCCCTGTCATTCATGCTGGTCGCCGGGATGCCGCTGCAACTGCACCTGGGGCATCCCGAGCGCGCCTACGAGATCTTCTTCACGCCGCAGCCGACGTCGGCGATGGCCATGTTCGGCTTCGTGTACCTCTGGTACCTGCTGGGCATCCTGCTGATCGAGATCTGGTTCGAATACCGGCACCAACTGGTCCTGATGGCGCAGAAGTCCCGCGGCATGCTGAAGGGAATCTATGGTGCCTTGTCACTGTACTCGAAGGACGTGAGCCCCGAGGCGCTGGCGTTCGATCACAAGGCGAGCAAGCTGATCACGATCATCGGCATTCCCTCGGCATTCCTGCTGCATGGCTACGTCGGCTTCATCTTCGGCTCGGTCAAGGCCAACCCCTGGTGGGGGAGCGTGCTCATGCCGATCGTGTTCCTGATGTCCGCAATCGTGTCGGGCATTGCCATGGTGATGTTCCTGTACATCCTGTTGAGTCTCGTGCGTGACGAGAAGCTGGACATGCGCTGCCTGGACAAGATCGGGCTGTTCCTGCTCGTAGCGATCATCGTCGATATCGCGCTGGAGGCGCTCGACTACATCCACCGCCTGTACCAGAGCGAGGAGTCGATCGGAATCCTGACGCAACTGGTGTCGTCCAAGCTGTTCCTGAGCCTGGTCGTCGTGCAGTTGCTGCTCGGCATGCTGCTGCCCCTGCTGATCCTGGTGCTGGTGCGAAGCGTTCGCTTGAACGAGGAACTGCGCAAGCTGCTCTACTTCACGACGTCGTTGCTGATCCTGCTCGGAATCTTCAGCATGCGCTGGAACGTGGTGATCGGCGGACAGCTGTACTCGAAGAGCCTGCGCGGCCTGATGGCCTACAAGATGGAAATCACGGGCATCGAAAGCCTGCTGACGGCGCTGGCGCTGCTCGCGCTGCCCTTCATCATCCTCACCGTGCTGTTCCGGCTGTTGCCGCCACGGTGGATGGAAAGTCACGCGCCGGCCGCGGGGAGTTGACGCACGTCCCAACTGTTGACCGATCGGGAAGACTGGCCCACTGGAGGATTTACGCGATGCACACGACGATGCTGCCGGCCCTGCTCGCTGCCTTGACCCTGCTCGCCGCGCCCATCCAGGCCGCGGACGTTGCCGCGGGGAAGGCGCTGGCAGAGGCGAGTTGCGCCGATTGTCATGGAGACGACGGCGCCGGTGACGATGACTATCCAGCCATCGCCGGAATGTCGGTGGAAAAGTTCACGAAGGCGATTCAGGAATACCAGAACGGGATCCGCACCAAGAATCCCAAGATGACCAAGGAGGCGAAGAAGATCAGTGCCGCGCAGATCGCCGACTTGGCGGCCTATTACGCCAAGCTAAAGTAGGACCCGCGTCCGGTCCCGGTCTGCGACCGCATGAAAAGAACAGACCCCGGCGAGGCCGGGGTCTGCTCCTTTGCGATTGTGTCGCGGCCGCTCAGGTAGCGGGGGTAGTCGCAGCTTCGGCTGCCGCCGGCTCTGGCGGCACCTCCTGCAGGCCAAGCTCCTGCAGCAGCTTGGAATCGCTCTCTTCGTCAGCCACGATGTTGTGACAGGTGCCGCACTTCTTGCCGACCTTGTCGCCGTCGGTCGTTTTGTGCTTGTTGTCGTGGCAGCGGAAGCAGCCCGGCGAATCCTTGTGGCCGATATGGTTCGGGTAGAGGTTCCACGTAACCTTCATGTGCGGGAAGTTGTTCCAGCAGTACGCGTCGCCGAGCGCCTTGCCAGCCGCCTCGACTTCAGGTGAACCGGCGCGGTCGGGATAGTTCTGCGCGTAGAACGCCTTGATCGCGGCCGCGATGCCTGCGCGCGCCTCCTCGTGCGACGGATATTCCTTCTCCGTGAGGACGCGCATACCTTCGCGCTTGATATACGGCAGCGTCTTGTCGATGCGCCCCTCGGACAGCGCCAGGTCGACCTCGTACTGCGGGCTGCGATAGTTGTGGGCCGGACGATTGTGGCAGTCCACGCAGTCCATCGTGCGCCACACCGATCCGGCGGGTGCGGGCTGCTCGGGCTTGTAGACCTTCGTGTTGCCCGCCTTCTTGTCGGTCAGCTCGATGTCGTAAATCTGCTCGCGGCTTTCGTCCGAGAGGTAGCGGATCGTGTGGTTCGGATCGACGTGCCAGTGGATGCCGTGCGATTCGCCACCCGCCGCGCCGCCGACCTTGACCATCAGCGCGGTCTTGACCTCGGTGTTGGCCTCGTCGTCCGTGTAATGCGTGCGCACTTTCAGGCGCTCGCCGACGAACTTGGTCGGCCAGTGGCACTGCTCGCAGGTGCCGTTGGACGGGCGCAGCGAGTGCACCGGCGTCGGGATCGGCCGCGGGTACAGGTCGAACGCCACGGCGATCAGCTGCCACGAACCCGAGATCTTGGCCTTGACGAACCACTCGGCGCCCGGGCCGATGTGGCAGCCCGCGCAGCCGACGCGCACGTGCGGCGAGCGCTGGAAAGCGGTGTACTCGGGCTGCATGACCTTGTGGCAGGCCATGCCGCAGAACTCGGTCGAGTCCATGTAGTGGACGGCCTTGAAGGTCAGGCCAGCGGCGAGCGCGATGATCGGAACCGACAGGGCCACGAATCCGAGCAGTACGCCGCGGGTGCTTTCCTTGTTCAGGTCCACGACCGGCAGGTGACCGGCCGGCCGGCCCTCGGCGGCCGCTTTCGCATCCTTCCGCTTGTGCAACCAGATGCCGAGCGGGACAACGATGATTCCCGCGAGGAATCCCATCGGCAGCAAGACGAACGTGATGATGCCAAGGTAAGCGCCGCCCTCGAATCCCATCGCCTGCATGACCAGCAGCGCGCCGATGAACAGCAGGCTCAGGACGATCATGAGCGTGCCGATCAGGCTTATGACGTTGCCGGTGATCGCGGCGAAAAAGTGTTTAATCATCGAATGACCCCAATGCTGCGCCTGCTGTTGTAGTGATTCGCCGGCGCGGCCCGCAGCCCAGGCCCCCGGCGCGTGACAGGATACCGCTGACGGCCCTCACGCTCCATCCGAAACGGTCGCGGCCGGCCCAGGCCAAATGCCCCGGACCGGCCGCTCCCGCCGACTCTCGCACCTAGAACAGGTGCATCGCACCGCTCGCCAGCGCCCTGAAGATCAGGATCGCCAGCCATACGCCGACTGCGACGGCGGCGAAGCCGAACACGTGCGCGATCTGTATCTGCGCCTGCGAGGGCGGCGGCACGAAGTGCTGCTCCAGCGTGTTGCTGTCGACCATGCGCTGATACTCGATCGGTCGGTCTTCCTTGAAGCGGTGCAGCGGCATGCTGCCCGTGAAGATCACCGGATCCATCGGGAAGCTCTCCGGCCGCAGGTGCGTGTGGAAGAAGTGGAACAGGAAGATGAAGCCCGTGGCGAGCAGGGCCTCGTCGCTGTGGATGATGTAGGCCGCGTTCAACGCCCAGCCCGGCAGGAACCGGGTGAAGAAGTCCGGGAACCACAGCATCAGGCCGGAGACGCCGATCATGCCGACGCCCCAGAACACCGCCAGGTAGTCGAACTTCTCCCAATAGGCCCAGCGATCGAGTTCGGGGCGCGGGCCGAGGTACAGGAAGTACTTCAGGTTCGCCCACAGGTCCTGGACGTCTTTCAGTTGCGGCGTCATCGAACGCCAGCCCCAGAAGAAGCCCTTCTGCCGCTTGAGCACGATGTCGCGGAACAGCATCGACAGGTGCACGGCGAAGTAGCCGAACGTGACGATCGCCGCGAAGCGGTGCAGGAAGCTCGCGATTTCAGGCCCGCCGAGCGCCTTCATCAGGCCCGGCGCCCACGGGGCGGCCGCGAACTTGAGCGGCAGGCCGGTCACCGAGAGCAGCAGGAAGCTCAGGATAATCGACACGTGCAGCCACATCTGCGTGGTCGTGAACCGGCGCACGTAGGGCCCCGGCCCGAAGTGCTCCACCTTGAACTCGCCGCGCAGGCGGCCGACCAGCGTGCGCTGCAGCCACAGCAGCGCGTGCAGGCCGAAGAAGCCGAACACGCCGAGCAGCAGCAACGTCATGAACAGGTAGATGTAATGCACCCACGGGTTCTGCTCAGCGTCCATCGGGTCGCTGTGCGGCATGAAGGTCAGGAACGAGGCGTTGACCTCGTGGCCGACGTGGCAATTGCTGGCGCCGCAGGTCTTGGCCAGGTTGTTCGGGTTGACCGACGAGCGCGGGTCGCTGGCTGGCAGGTTGTGGTGCGGCGTGTGGCAGTCCGAGCACATTGCCGCCTGGCGCCGGCCGACCTCGGTCGACTTGCCATGGAAACTGTCATGGAACGTCTTGTAGAGGTCGGCGTGGCAGTTGCCGCAGTCGCTCGGCATCTGCGCCCGCATCGCGACCGTCGTCGGGTCCTGGATGGCGTGCGCCTGGTGGCAGGTGCTGCAGACCGGGCCGTTCTTGCCGTTCCGCCACAACGCTCCGTGCGCGCTCTCGTCCCACTCCTTGAGGATTCCCTTGTGACATCCGCCGCAGGTCTCGGGGCTCTTCGCATGCGAGGTGCGCGCGCCGGGCGCGTCGTGTCGCTGGATGTCGTGGCTGCCGTGGCAGTCGGCGCAGGAAGGCGCCGCCTCGGTGAGGCCCGACACGAACAACGACTTGGCGTGCACGCTGGAGAGGTAACCCTCCATCATGTCTTCGTGACAGACGCCGCAATTGCGAACCTGGTTGAGCGGCGCCATCGCGGCATTCGGGTTGTTGCTGCGCACCGTGGTGTGGACGCTGCCGTGGCAGCCCTGGCAAGACGCGGGCTTGCCGCCCTTGACCCTGGCGTGAACGCTGCCCTCGAACGGCGTGATCTCGTCTTCGTGGCATTCCATGCACACGTCGAAGGCCACTGGGCCGAGCGGCTGACGCTTGCCCTTGTGCTTGACGCCCAGGGCGGCCGTGTGGCACCCGACGCAATCGAGCCTCTTGTGAGCCGAGACCGCGAACTGGGCCTCGAGCACCGCCACTGACTTGCCGGCCTCGTCCTTCATTTCGGCGTCGTCGTGGCAGCCGAGACACCTCGAGTTCGGGATGGCCGGCTCGCTCGCCGCCGCGTCGGCTACGGTGGTCGGCGGTGTTGCCGCGGCTTCCTGCGCGCCGGCGGCCAGTGGGCCTGCCAGTGCGACCAACAACGTGGAAAACGCGAGCGTGGAGAGGAGGTGGCGGATCCCTGACATGCTGAAGCTCCCATTCAGGAACGGCGCATGGGGCGTTTTACGCTTGCCCGTGCGTCGTGCACCGCGAAACGCGGACACGCGCGAATTTCACCTTATAAGGGCACGAAGGGGCTGCACGCATTTACCGAAGTTGCAATGACGGTTCGGCAGGCGCCTATTTCCCGTGCTCTTTCTGTTGCGCCCGCTCGGCGGGCGTCAGCGTATTGGCAGGGCAGTCGCCGCAGCCGCCCACGGGCGCCTTGGCCAACCGCTGCAGCCACGTTGCCACCCGACCACGCAGGCCGGAGGTCCCTGGACCGCCCAGGCCGTGTGCGAGGCGCAATGCGAAGCGGTTGCGTGAAACGGCCGGCGTCAATGCCCAGGCCGCGTACGCGGTGGCTGCCACTACGATCAGTCCCACGAGAATCGATTCGAGCATCGGGACGTCCTCCCGTTCAACCCAGCAAGGCGCCCGCGACGCGGTACGTCACGAACGACGCCAGATAGGCCAGTGCGAACAGGTACGCGGCCATCGCGATCGGGTACCGCCACGAGTTCGTTTCGCGCTTGACCACGACCAGGGTCGACAGGCACTGCGGCGCGAAGACGTACCACGCGAGCAGCGACAGTGCCGTCGCCAGGCTCCAGGTCTGCGCGATCATCGGCACGAGCGTGCCGGAGACGTCGCCATCGTTCGACAGCGAGTACACGGTGCCGAGCGCGCCCACGGCGACCTCGCGTGCGGCGAGGCCGGGCACGAGCGCGAGTGAAATCTGCCAGTTGAAGCCGATCGGCGCGAATACGACTTCGAGTGCGCGACCGATCATGCCGGCGAAACTGTGCGCGATCGCGGGCCCTTCGGCGCCGGGCGGCGGAGCAGGGTAGGTGCTCAGGAACCAGAGCACGATCATCAGCGCGAGGATGATCGTGCCGACGCGCTGCAGGAACACCTTGGTGCGCTCCCACAACCCGATCGCGAGGTTGTTGAGGTGCGGCCAGTGGTATTCGGGCAGCTCGAGCAGGAGCGGGTGATACGCCGTCTTGAGCGCCGTGCGCTTGAGCAGGAACGCCACCGCCATCGCGGCGAGGATCCCTGCGAAGTACAGCGTGAACAGCACCAGGCCCTGCAGGTTGAACGGTCCCACGGGTTGCGAGGGAATGAACGCCGCGATCACGAGCGCGTAGACCGGCAGCCGCGCCGAGCACGTCATCAGCGGCGCGATCATGATCGTCGCCATGCGGTCGCGCAGGTTCGGGATGGTCCGCGTTGCCATGATGCCCGGCACGGCGCAGGCAAAGCTCGACAGCAGAGGAATGAACGCGCGACCGGACAGCCCGACGGATCCCATCAGCCGGTCGAGCAGGTACGCGGCGCGTGGCAGGTAGCCACTGTCTTCGAGCGCGAGGATGAAGAAGAACAGGATCAGGATCTGCGGCAGGAATACGAGCACGCTGCCGACGCCTGCGATGATGCCGTCGACGAGCAGGCTGCGCAGCGCCCCATCCGGCAGTGACTGCTGCACCCACGTGCCCAGCGCACCGACGACGCCGTCGATGAATTCCATCGGGACCGCGGCCCAGCTGAAGACGGCCTGGAACACGAAGAAAAGGATGGCCGCGAGAATTGCGGGACCGGCGATCGGGTGCATCACGAGCGCGTCGAGGCGCGCGAGCGCCTGCTTGCGCAGGGGTTCCATGTAACCGATCGCTTGCAGGATGCGGCGCACGTCGCGCTGCGTGCGCTGGATCTCGTCGAAGGTCGATTCGCGCCAGTCGACAGGCCCGCGAGCGCCAGGGTGCGGCAATGTCTCGAGCTTGTCGACGAGCAGGCGCACGCCGTCGTGGTCCACGGCCACGGTCGCGACGACCGGCACGCCAAGTTCCTGCTCGAGCCGCTCGCGATCGAGCTGGTAGCCGCGGCTTGACGCGAGGTCGCTCATGTTGAGCGCGACGATCATCGGCACGCCGAGGTCGCGAAGTTCGAGCACGAGGCGCAGGTTGAGCCGCAGGTTGGTCGCATCGACGACGCACACGACGAATTCGGGCGGCGGTTCGTCGGCGAGTCGTCCCAGCAGGAAGTCGCGCGTGATCGCTTCATCGAGCGTGGTGGGCGTGAGGCTGTACGCGCCCGGCAAGTCGAGCACCTTGTACAGGCGCTGCCGGACGGGACCCGTGAACGAGCCTTCCTTGCGTTCGACCGTGACGCCCGCGTAATTCGCGACCCGTTGACGACTGCCGGTCAGCCGGTTGAACAGCGCGGTCTTGCCGCAGTTCGGCACGCCGACGAGTGCAAGACGCATGGGATCGAGGGTCGCCGTCTGGCTGTTCACGACGCGCTCCGTACCGCCTCGGGCTCGACCATCACGGCGGATGCTTCTCGCCGACGCAGCGCAAACGTCGTGTTGCCGAGTCGCACGGCGATCGGGTCGCCGCCGGGCCAGATTTCACCGATCACTTCGAATGCTTCCCCCGGTACGAAGCCGAGCTCGAGCAAGCGACGGCTGACCGTGGACTGCGCCTCGTCCCCGAGGCTCTGCGCGTCGTCGCGCACATCGATGACCACGCCCCGGGCGCCTTTGCGCAGCGTGGCCAGACTGACGGGAGACATTGCGAAATGGGAGGTATCTGGATCGAAGGAGCGCAGTCTCACCTTAATGAGATTCGTTCGCAACAAGGGAAACCCGCTATATGCCTTGCGCCCGTCTGACAGCCCGCGCCGCGCCCGAGGCCATTCGATCGAAACAACCTATACAAGCCATAGACAGTAATATAGACAAAGACTAGACGAACGTGTCTATACTCCGATCCGTACAAACCGGATCCAGTCTTGAAACCGGGTTTCGCCTTGACCGAATAGAGGGAAGCAAGCGATGTCGGAGTCCATCCTCGAGCGCGTGGCCCGCGGCGACCAGCAGGCCGTCCGTCAATGCATCGACGAGTTCGGCGGCCTGGTGTGGGCCATTGCGCGGCGCATGACGCGCTCGCGTGCCGACGCGGAAGACGCGGTGCAGGAGATTTTCGTCGACGTGTGGCGCAGTGCCGCGCGTTTCGACTCGGCGCAGGGTTCGGAGAAGGTGTTCGTCACGACGATCGCGCGCCGCCGCCTCATCGACCGCATCCGTCGCGGCCGCATGAATGCGATGATGGACGGCGAGGAAGCGCTCGAGGACGTGCGCTTCGCCGAGCACGGCAACCACGGCGAAATCCGTGCGGAAGCCGAGCGGGCGGCGGCGGTCGTTGCACGGCTCCGGCCTGAGCAGCGCAAGGTGTTGAGCATGGGATTGCTCGAGGGCATGACGCATTCCGAGATCGCCACCGCGACCGGCATGCCGCTCGGCACGGTGAAGACGCAGATGCGGCGTGGCCTGATTCAGGTACGGCAGTGGATGAAGATCGAAAACCCGGTGAAGCTGGAGCAGGCGACTCCCTGAGGGAGCCGCCGACGGCGTCGCCTGCGCGCGACTCCGACGAGGCGCCGTCGCAACCACTGCCGCGCCATCTGCGCCGCCGTCTCGATGCCAGCGCCGAAGCCTGGTGCAGGTCGGCGCAGGGTGAATCGTCCGACAATCCCTTCGTGAGTGAGCGAGTCGTCGTCGACGTCCGCGCGCAGCGTCGCGGCTGGTATGCAGCGGCAGCCTGCCTCGTGCTGGCGATCGCGGGCTGGTGGCCGCGGCTGTCGCATTTTGCGATCGATGCGGCTTACGGCATCTCGCCACTGCAGGCCGACGCCGAGCGCGCTCGAGAGCACCTGCTGAAGACGGGCGGCGAGCGCTTGGGACGCTGGGCGTGGACGCACGAATCGGGCCTGGCCGCCGACGTTCGTGGCGAAGTGGTCTGGGACGGCGAGAGGCAGGAAGGCTACCTGACGCTCTCGGGCCTCGAGCCCAATGCTCCAGCGGGGCGCCAATACCAGTTGTGGATCTTCGATGCGGCGCGCGACGATCGCTACCCCGTGGACGGCGGAGTATTCGACGTGCCGGTTCACATCCAGTCGGTGACCGTGCCAATCCGCCCTGCGCTGCGCGTGTCGCAACCGGTTGCGTTCGCCGTCACGCTCGAGCCAGTGGGTGGTGTCGTCGTCTCCGACCGCAGTCACCTCATGGCGCTCGCTCGCGCGGGCGGCCACTGACCCGGAGCGGCACGGTGCCAGCAGACTTGCCACTGCACGCAACCGCAGCCCATCCGGCTGCGGACGCACAGACAGCCGACGCCGTGCTGATGGTGCGACCCGCAAGCTTCGGCTGGAATCCGCAGACGCAGGCGAGCAATCGCTTCCAGCGTGACGAACCGGGCCTGGCCAGCGACGCGAACGAGCGCGCTCGCGCAGAATTCGATGCCCTCGTGCTGCAGTTGCGCGGGGCTGGCGTCGCAGTGACGGTCGCCGCCGACACGGCAACGCCAGTGTGCCCGGATGCCATTTTTCCCAACAACTGGGTAAGCCTGCATGCCGACGGCACCGTAGTGCTGTACCCGATGCTCGCGCGCAACCGACGGCTGGAGCGTCGCCTGGAGTTCATCGCGTCGCTGGCTGCCGAGACCCGACGCACCGTGGTGCGCCTGCTCGACCTCACGCAGCACGAGTCGCACGGGCGGTACCTCGAAGGCACGGGCAGCATCGTCTTCGATCACGCGCAACGGATCGCGTATGCCTGCCTGTCGCCGCGCACCCATCAGGAGCCCTTGTCTGAACTCTGCGACGAACTCGGCTACCAGCCGTGCACGTTCACGGCCACCGACGCCGCAGGCGTGCCGATCTATCACACGAACGTGATGCTGGCCGTTGGCTCGCGCTGCAGCGTGGTCGCCATAGGCGCCGTCGACCTGCGTGACCGCGAGCGCGTGCTGTCGAGCCTCGCCGCTTCGGGCCGACACGTCGAAATCATCGATGCCACGCAGATGGCCGGCTTCGCGGGCAACGTGCTCGAACTGCGCACGGCGGATGCGGGCAGTGTGCTGGCGATGTCCGCGACCGCGCAGGCCGCGTTCGGACCGGCGGCGCTCGAGTGCCTCGCGGCGCACGTCGATCGAATCGTGGCCGCACCGATCCCCACGATCGAGACGCTCGGCGGCGGGTCCGTCCGCTGCATGCTCGCTGAAGTGTTCCTCCCGCACTGATCCCGCGACCGCGCGGGACCGGATGCTAGAATCGCCGCGTCGCGCGGAGAGGACGCAACGTGCTCGAACTCGGTTTCAAGGCCCTCATCGCTTACCTGCTCGGGTCGGTGATCGGCAGCCTGCTGCTCGGCACCCTGCGTGGCGTCGACATCCGCACGCAGGGCAGCGGCAATGCCGGCGGCACCAATGCGCTGCGCACCCAGGGTTGGGCGTTTGCACTCGGCGTTGTAGTCGTCGACGTGGGCAAGGCGCTGCTCGCCGTCGGCTGGCTGCCCGGACTCGAGCTTCCCGGTATCGGCATCGATCAGGGCGTGGACCGCGACTGGCTGGCTGTCGTGTGCGCGGCGGCCGTGGTGTTCGGCCACGTGTATCCCGTCTGGTACGAATTTCGCGGCGGCAAGGGCGCGGCAACGCTGATCGGCGCCGTCGCCGTGCTGGCGCCGATCGCACTCGTGCCGGTACTGCTCGTGTGGCTCGCGACCGTGATGCTCACGGGCTACGTGGGCCTGGGCACGATGCTCGGCACGGCAACGTTGCCGTTGTTTTTTGCCTTGGTCGAGCCGCGCAACGCGCCGCTGGTTGCCTTCGGCCTGGTGATGGCGGCGTTCATCGTCTTCACCCATCGCTCGAACGTGCAGCGCATGCGCGACGGGATCGAGAACCGCGCGCGCCGTCTCTGGCTGCTGCGGCCGCGATGAACGCAAGCGCGGAGCGCCTGGTGCGCCTGCTCGCGGATGGCGAGATGCACTCGGGCGAGCGACTCGCGACCGATCTCGGCGTCACCCGCGCCGCAGTCTGGAAGATCGTTGCCGAACTGCGCGAACGCGGCATCGCCGTCGCGAGCCACGAACGTCGCGGCTATCAACTCGAGCAGCCCGTCGAATTGCTCGACCTGCAGTCGCTGCGGCGGAGCGCAGCAGCAGCGTGCATCGAGCTGCCGGCGGCCACGGAAGTGTTCTTCGAACTCGGTTCGACCAACGAATACCTGCATGGGGCTGTCGCGCCGCTGCCTGCGGCGCCGCGCCTCGTGTTCGCCGAGCTGCAGACGGCGGGACGCGGGCGCCGTGGCCGGGAATGGCTCGCGCCGTTCGGGTCAGGGCTCACGTTCTCGATCGGGTGGACGTTCGCCGAAATGCCCGCGGACCTGTCGGCGCTCGGTCTCGCGCTGGGCGTCTGCGTCGTGCGCGCGCTGCGCGAACTCGGCGCGGCGGATGTGCAGCTGAAATGGCCCAACGACATCGTGCATCACCACGCCAAGCTCGGCGGCCTGCTGCTGCAGATGCGCTCCGAAGCGGGCGGGCCGGCGTATGTGGTCGCTGGCCTGGGATTGAACCTGGCGCTGCCTGCAGCCGCTCGCGCTGCGATCGAGAGTCCGCTCGCCACGCCAGTCACTGACCTTGCAACGGCCGGTGGCGGCAAGCCACCACCACGCCTCGACACGGCGGCGCGCGTCGCCGGCCGCATGCTGGCGGGCCTCGCCGAATTTTCGCGCTCCGGCTTGGCGTCGTTTGCCGGCGACTGGGCGGCCTTCGATTCGCTGCGAGATTCGCCGGTCACCGTGCTGCGCCACGACGGCCCGCTGGAAGGCATCGCACGCGGGGCAGATACCGAAGGCGCGTTGCGAGTCGAAATTCCAGGCGGTGTCATCGAGCGAGTGCACGCGGGTGACGTCAGCCTGCGACGGTCACTGCAAGCCGGGGCAATGGCCAGGTGATGCTGCTCGTCGACATCGGCAACACGCGAGTGAAGTGGGCGACGCTGAGCAACGGACAGTTGTCGCCGCAGCGCGCGGCTGAGCATGCCGGGTGGTCCGCGGATGACTGGCAGCGCGAATTGTTCGACGGGCCGCCCGTCGAGCGCGTGCTTGCTGCAACGGTCGCGGGTGTCGACAGCCGGCTTGCACTCGAAGCGGCGGCCCGCCTGGCCGGCACGACGCGCATGGATTTCGTGACGTCGACGGCGGCGATGGCGGGCGTTCGCAATGCGTATCCCGAACCGGGGCTGCTCGGCGTCGATCGCTGGGTCGCGGTGATCGGCGCCTATCATCTCGCGCACGGGGCATGCTGCGTGGTCGATGTCGGGACGGCGGCGACGCTCGATACGGTCGACGCGTCGGGTCAGCACCTCGGCGGCTTCATCGTTCCCGGGCCGCAGATGATGGTTCGATCGCTGCACACGGGAACGAGCAACCTGGCTGCGCACACCGCCGCCAGCCCCGCTGGCGGTGCCCGGCTGTTTGCCGATAACACGCGCGACGCCATCGAGCGCGGCTGCCGCGTGGCCCTCGCAGCCCTCATCGACCGCACGTACGCGGAACTGGCGCGCTGGACGCAATCCGCTCCACGCCTGTACTGCACCGGCGGCGCGGTGCACGAAGTGCTCCCATACGTACTTGCCACCTACGAGCGGGTCCCGGACCTCGTCTTGCGCGGACTGGCACGCATCGCTGACGCGACGCTTGAACGGTGACCGGCCGCTGTTGTCCAATCGAGGTGACAGGGTGTCCTGTCGTCACAGTCAGGGCCTGCGCGGGGTATCGTAGTCTGCGGGTCTCCAGGAGAAAAATTGAGTAAATTCAGCCGTTTGGTAGTCATCGCAGGTGCTTTTGCCGGTCTGGTGGGCTGCGGTTCCGCGGCGCACGCGGATGCCGCGGCGGGCAAGGCCACGTTCACGGCCGTCTGCGCCGAATGCCACGAAGTCGCCGACTTCGAGGGCGAGGACGCGGCCGAAATTCAGGCCACGCTCAAGAAGATCGTCGCTGGCACGCAGAAGCACAAGAAGGCGCTGAAGCTGACCGACGCGCAGATCGCTGACGTCGCTGGCTACATGACCAGCGGCAAGTAGGGGGGGCAGGCTCGCTCGCTGACGCAAGGCCTGAACTTGGACTGAGTCCGGGCTTTTTCTTTTGTTGCATTGCGGTATTCACGGTCTGAATTTCGCCCCCGCATCGTTATCATTTTGGTCGACATCCAGGCCCCGATTCCCGGTGTGTCTAGAGGAGGATCCGATGAAAGTCCTGCGTATTCTTGCCTTGTCCGTTGCCACGTTCGCCATCGCTGGCTTCAGCACGACCGCGAGTGCCGACGCTGCTGCAGGCAAGGCGAAGTTCACGGCCGCATGTGCCGAATGCCACGAAGTGGCGGATTTTGAAGGCGAGAGCGCGGCTGCGTTGACCGACTCGATCAAGAAGATCGTGGCGGGCACGCAGAAGCATAAGGAAGCGCTGAAGCTGACCGACGCCGAAATCGCCTCTCTCGCTGCCTACATGGCCGCCGGCAAGTAACACGCGGTCACTGCATGAGGGCCCGGTCGCCATGCGGCCGGGCCTTCTGTTTTTGATTTGCTAACATCCGCCGCAACGAACTCACCCGGCGGTCCATTGCGCGTCCTGTTCCTCCTGCTGCTGCTTGCCAACGTGCTGTTCCTGGCCTGGACCCGCTGGGTCGCGCCGGTGACGCCCGCAACGATCGAGTCGCCGGCACCTGGCGGACGCGAGTTGCAGCCCATCCGGTTGCGCACCGAGTCGCCGAATGCGTCGGCCACCGCCGCCGGCGAGTCTTCCGATCCTGGCCTGGCGGCCGCTTCGTGCGTGAGTATCGGGCCTTTCATCGATCCAGCTCATGCGGACGCAGCCAACTCGCATCTCGAGCGGCTCGGTTTCACGAGCCGCAAGCGCGTCTCGCAGGACGAAGTGCGTGTCGGATACTGGGTGCGCGTGCCGAACCTGGCCACACCCGCGGACGCCACCAACGCGCTGGCCACGCTGCAGGCGGCCGGCCTCGGCGACGCCTACGTCCTGGGAGAAGGCGAGCCGGACAATACGGTCTCGGTGGGCGTGTATTCCGACCCGCGCCGGGCGGCCGAGGTCTCCGCCACCGTGGCGAAGGCCGGCTTCACTCCCGAAACCAGCGATCGCCTGCGGACGCTGGAGGTGCTCTGGCTCGACATCGACCGCCAGGCCAACGGCAGCCTGCCTGCGCTGGAGTCGCTCGGTGCGCCCCCGGAGGGCGGCCTTCCGTACGACATGCGGGCTTGCCCGGCCACCCGTCCGGCCGGCGACGTGACGCCTGCCGCAAACCCGGCAGCCGCGACCGCCGGAGCAGGCGCGGCCGGTTAAGGTAGAATCCGGTCCCCTTGCGGGCCGGGCCGGCTTAGCACAGCTGGTAGTGCACCTGATTTGTAATCAGGGGGTCGGGGGTTCGAATCCCTCAGCCGGCACCACATCGAGCAGATTCACACGAGGAAAGGCCATGGCGCTCTGGAAAGACCCGACTAAAGATCCGTCGATGCCCGGTTCCGATGGAACAGCCGCGCTGGCCGCCGAGCCAGCCATGCGTTCCGTGGTGACGCCGGTCCCTGCTGCTGCTGCCACGGCCGAGCCGGCGCGACGCGCCGAGCGTGCGACTTCTCCTGCCGTGGGCAGCGCCAAAGAATCGCTGATCGCGGCCGACGTCACCATCGAAGGCAAGATCGAAGGCGCCGGCCACGTCCGCATCGCTGGCCGCTTCAAGGGCGACGTCAACGTGCAGGGCAACGTGACGATCGAGCAGGGCGCGCACGTCACTGGCCAGATCGCCGCGGCCACCGTGATGGTGAGCGGCGAAGTGCATGGCAACATCCAGGCCAGCTCGCGCGTCGAGCTGCTCGAGACGGGTGTCATCAATGGCGACGTGAAGGCGGCCGTGCTGACGGTTGCAGCGGGCTCGCGCATGCGCGGCAACGCCGACTTCGGCTGGCCGGAATCGGCTAAGTAGCCGCGCGCCGCGCGGCCAGCGGATGATCACGGGACGCTCAGGATCGTCGGGCAGTGTGGGCAAGACGCGCTCTTGTCCGCACTGCAAGGCGACGATCCTGGAAAGCGCGCTGATCTGCCCGCAGTGCCGCCATCACCTGCAGTTCGGCGCGGCGTCCAAAGCCGCGTCCGATGCGACGCCGAAGTTCTCCGCGCTCAACGTCGAGGGCACGCTCCGGCATTCGGCCCGTGGCGGTGACTGGGAATATTCGGTGGTGCTCTCGATCCGCAACGAACGCGGCGAGGAGATCTCGCGTCAGGTGGTAGGCGTTGGCGCACTGCGCAGCACGGAAGCCCGGACGTTCACGCTCTCGGTGGACGTCGCCACGCCAGGAGGGCGTTGAAATGATCGGACCCCTCGTCACGCGTTTCGCAGCCGGGCTGCGTTACCCGACGTTGTTCAAGATCGTCGGCGCGCTGTTCGTGATCGATTTCTTCGTGCCCGACATGATCCCGTTCGTCGACGAGATCCTGCTCGCGTTCGGTACCCTGCTGCTGGGTTCGCTGCGCAGCACGCACGTCGGGCCTGCCGCCAGCACCAACGCCGCCGGCTGAGCGCAGGCGACTTTGCGGGCAGCCGCGCGGCCTCTCCGCGAGGGACGGGACCGCAACGGTCAGGGCTCGTGGCCCGCTAATTCTTTTTTGCGCAACCCGCCTCGTTGGCCTTGGCGACGATCGCGCTGGGCTCGAGCGCCATCGGCTGGTCCGCAGGCGACTTGGCGATCGTCTCGAGTTGATCGCGGAAGGTCTGGCACTGCGGCGCAGTGTCGATCAGCGACAGCATGCCGGTCGCCATCGCGGCCCGGTCATAGTTCGGGGCATGAGGCTCGGGCTGGGCTGCGGCGGCCGGCGCTGCGACCTCTTCGTCGTCGTCGGGAGCAGGTGCAGGCGCCTGCTTGGAACACGCCGCGACCAGCAAGCCAAGCATCACCAATCCCAACAAGGTTGTCCGGTTCGTCATCGCTACGCACGCTCACGCTGTAACCCCGGTTTGGGGCTGGCGAAGGATGTCACAAGGAGGGCGAAATGCGATCACGGATTTCCCAGACCAGGGCCGGATACCCCCGTTGATCGACGCACCGCTGCGCTCGGGCGCCACCCGGAATCGACCGCCCCGGCAGGGTGGTCTATGCTCGGCCCGGCACGCCATCCATGGGCTATCCTGATGCGGCGAAGCCGCAGTCAGTGCAATTACCTATTTTTATAGGCGTGCGGCGTTTGCGAGCCTCTCGCACAGGTTGCGGGTTCAGAGCCACGGGGTGAGACGACATGTGCCTTGCTGTTCCAATGAAGATCACCAGCATCGACGGTTTCACCGCGACCTGCGAAGCCAAGGGCATCGAGCGCGAGGTGAGCCTGTTCATGTTGCAGGGCGAGCCCATCGAGGTCGGCGACCACGTGCTGATCCACGTCGGCTACGCCATCCAGAAGATCAGCGAGGAGGAGGCCCGCATCACGTGGGACCTCTTCGAGGAAGTGCTCGAGCATGCATGAGCTCGCGATCTGCCAGGCGCTGATCGAGCAGGTGCAGCGCGTGGCCCGCGACAATGCCGCGCGCAGGATCATTTCGATCACCGTGTCCGTCGGGCCGTTGTCCGGCGTGGAGCCCAAGCTGCTCGAACATGCCTATCCGCTCGCCGCGGCCGGCACGGTGGCGGAGCACGCGCAACTCGTGGTCGAGACGGTTCCGGTCAGGGTGCGCTGCCGCACCTGCAAGGCCGAGACCGAGGCCGCGTCGAACCGCCTGCTGTGCGGCAGCTGCAACGACTGGCACGTCGACGTGATCGCCGGCGAAGAAATGCTGCTGCAACGGGTCGAGATCGAAACGGCCGAAGCCCCCGTCCATTGAAGACGGGCAGAACCACGAAGATGAGGTCACGCTGATGTGCCGTGATTGCGGTTGTTCACTGGGTCCCGCGGCAACGCGCGCGCCGTTCGCGGCGCAGCCGGCTGGCAAGGGTCATGTCGAATCGATCGAAGTGATCACCGCGATCCTCGACGAGAATGATCGCGTCGCCGCGCACAACCGGACCCATTTCGACGGGCACGGCGTGCTCGCGGTCAACCTGATGTCCTCGCCGGGCTCCGGCAAGACCTCGCTGCTCGAGGCGACCATCAAGGCCCTGCAGGGCGAGATCCACATCGCCGTGATCGAGGGCGACCTGGCCACCGAGAACGATGCGGCTCGCATCCGCGCCTGCGGCGTGCCGGCGATCCAGATCACGACGGGCAACGCGTGCCACCTCGACGCGCAGATGGTGCACGACGCGCTGCATTCGCTGCCGCTCGACGGCGTCGACGTGCTGTTCGTCGAGAACGTCGGCAACCTGGTGTGCCCGGCGAGCTTCGACCTCGGCGTGCACCGCAACCTCACGCTGCTGTCGGTGCCCGAAGGCGACGACAAGCCGGCGAAATACCCGGTGATGTTCCGCGGCGCCGACCTCGCGCTGATCACCAAGGTCGACCTGCTGCCCCACATCGAGGAGTTCAGCGTCGAGCGCGCGCGCGACTCGCTGCGCCAGGTGGGTTTCCGGGGCGACATCATCGAACTCACGCGCCGTGGCGGGCCGGGCTTCGAAGCCTGGCTCGGCTGGCTGCGCAGTGAGATCGCTGCGCGCCGCGCAGCCGCAGCCTGAGCTGCAAGGGGGGGAGATGACCACTGCCGCCGAATGGCTCGAGCGCATCCGCGCGTTGCCGCTGCCGCCGAAAATCAAGGTGATGAACGTGTGCGGCGGTCACGAACGGTCGATCACGACCGCGGGCCTGCGCAAGGCGATCCCGTCGAACATCGAACTGGTGCCGGGTCCGGGTTGCCCGGTCTGCATCTGCCCTGAAGAAGACATCTACGAGGCGATCCAGCTCGCGCTGCACGAGGGTGTGATCCTCGTGGCCTACGGCGACATGCTGCGCGTGCCGGTCAACGCACCCAAGAGCGAGCCGCGATCGCTGGAGCAGGCCAAGGCGGCCGGCGCCGACGTGCGTCCGATCGCGAGCCCGCTCGAGGCGGCGAAGATTGCGCGCGAGAATCCGGCGCGCAAGGTCGTGTTCCTGGCGGCGGGTTTCGAAACGACGACGGCTCCGGCAGCGGCACTGCTGGCGCAGGGCGCGCCCGCGAACCTGCTGTTCCTGATGTCCGGACGCCGCACGTGGCCTGCCGTCGAGATGCTGCTCGGGTCCGGAGAACCGGGTTTCGAGGCGCTGATCGCCCCCGGTCACGTCGCGACGGTGATGGGCCCCGAGGAATGGGAGTTCGTCCCGCAGCAGCATGGCATTCCGACTGCAGTCGCGGGCTTCGCGCCGGATTCGCTGCTCGCCGCCCTGTACTCGGTGTTGCGGCAGAAGCTCGAAGGCAAGTGCTTCCTCGACAACTGCTATCCGCAGGTGGTGCGGCCGGGCGGCAACGCCACCGCGAAGCGTTACATCGACGAGACGATGGACATCAACGACGGCAACTGGCGCGGCATCGGGCCGATCCCGGCGTCGGGCTACGTGCTCAAGCCGCAGCACGCCGTCAACGATTCGCGCGTGCAGTTGCCTTCGTACACCGAGATGTCGCGCAAGCGCGCCGGCGAAATGCCGCCGGGCTGCGACTGTGCCAGGGTGGTGCTCGGCCGCATCTATCCGAATGAATGCCGGCTCTACGGCGCCGCCTGCACGCCGCGACACCCGATCGGGCCGTGCATGGTGTCCGACGAAGGTGCGTGCCGCATCTGGTGGGCCGACGGCATCCGCGAAAACGTCTGGGCTGGCCGCAAGGCTAAAGAAGCCTGACGGCGTACGGCAGCAGGCCAGGATGGCGCAACCGGCACCGGCCGTGATCACGCGACGGCTGCTGCTGACGGGCCGCGTGCAGGGCGTGGGTTTTCGCCCGTTCGTTTACCGGCTCGCGCATGACCTCGGGCTCGACGGCTTCGTGCGCAACCTGCGCGGCGACGTCGAAGTCGTGCTGCACGGTCCAGCCGCATCGATCGAGTGCTTTGCGCGCGACGTGATCGAGCGGGCGCCGCCACTTGCGCGTCCAGTGCTGGCTGGACAGACGGCCGTCGATGCGCCCGCTGAACCTGGCTTTCGCATTGCCTCCAGCAGTGCGGCGCTGCAGCCGCAGATTTCGGTGCCGCCGGATTTCTTCTGCTGCCCGGATTGCCTCGCGGAGCTGGCGCGTCCGGGGGATCGCCGTCACCGGTACCCCTTCATCAACTGCACGCAGTGCGGACCGCGGTACACGCTGATCGAGGCGCTGCCGTACGACCGTCCCAACACGACGATGCGTGCGTTCCCGCTGTGCGACGCGTGCCGCAGGGAATACGAAGACCCGCTCGATCGCCGCTTTCATGCCGAGCCCGTGGCCTGCCCGGCGTGCGGGCCGCACCTGCAGTTCATTGCCGCGACGGGCGGGCGACCTGCGGAGGGTGACGAGCGTGCGCTCGCCGCCGCCATGGCGGTCCTGCGCGATGGCCACGTGCTCGCCGTCAAGGGCATCGGTGGCTATCACCTGATGTGCGACGCACGCAGCGAGGCAGCCGTGGCTCGGTTGCGCGAGCGCAAGCACCGCCCGGACAAGCCGCTCGCGGTGATGTATCCATGGCGTGGCCACGACGGGCTGGACGCCGTCCGCGACGGGTTCGACCTGGAACCCGCCGCGCGTGAGGCCTTGCTCGACCCGGCGCGGTCGATCGTGCTCCTGCGCTCACGTGCGCGCACCGGACTGGCATCGAACATCGCACCGGGCCTCGACGAGGTCGGCGTCTTCCTGCCGTACAGCCCGCTGCATCAGTTGCTGCTGGACGGGTTCGGCGGCCCGCTGGTCGCGACATCCGGCAACGTGAGTGGCGAACCCGTCCTGACCTCTGCGACGGAAGCGCAGGAGCGTCTCGCCGGAGTTGCGGACGCCTTCCTGCACCATGACCGCCTGATCGCCCGGCCCGCCGACGACTCCGTCGTGCGCGTCATTGCGGGTCGTGCGCGTCCCATCCGCCTGGGGCGAGGCATTGCGCCGCTGGAACTCGAACTGCCGCGGCCCGTGCCGCGGCCCGTGCTGGCCGTCGGCGGTCACCTGAAGACGACGGTCGCGCTGGCCTGGGACAGGCGCATCGTCGTGTCGCCGCACATCGGGGACATGGGCACGTTGCGCAGCGAGCAGGTGTTCGCGCAGGTGGCGTCCGACCTGCAGCGACTCTACGACGTGCGCGCCGAGGTCGTCCTGAGCGACGCTCACCCCGACTACGCGACGACGCGCTGGGCACGTACGAGTGGCCTGCTGCACCGGCTGGTGCAGCACCACCGCGCTCACGCTTCCGCACTGGTTACGGAACACGGCAGGGCCGACGCGCCGGCGATCGTCTTTGCCTGGGACGGCGTCGGGCTCGGTGACGACGGCACGCTCTGGGGCGGCGAAACCTTCTGCGGCACGCCGGGACATTGGCAGCGTGCCGCGCACCTGCGGCCCTTCCGTCTTCCCGGCGGCGACAGCGCCGGCCGCGCTCCGTGGCGCAGTGCGGCCGCCGTATGCTGGGAGCTTGGTCGTGAGTGTCCTCTCGACCTTCCAGACCCCATTGTCCGCAATGCATGGGAACGGCGCGTGAATTCGCCGCAATCGAACGCCGCCGGCCGCCTGTTCGATGCGGCTGCGGCCATCATCCTCGGCGTGGGTGAGACGAGCTTCGAGGGGCAGGGGCCGATGTGGCTCGAGGCCATCGCGCGCGATCCGGTCGCGTTTCCGCGGCTCAAGCTCCGATCAGTTGACGATGGACGACTGCAGCTCGATTGGGCACCGCTCGTCGACTGGCTGCTGCAGGACTCCGCGACTGGCGGGGCTGGCCAGGCCGACCGCGCCGGCGCGGTGCATTCGTCACTTGCAGACGGCATCGCGCAGCTTGCCGAACGGCTGCGCGCGCAGTCCGGCTCGTCGCTCGTCGGCCTGACGGGTGGCGTGTTCCAGAATCGACGACTGACGGAGATCGCGCTTGCCGGCTTGTCTGCGAGAGGCTTCGAAGTCCTGCTGCCCGTGCAACTGCCTTGCAACGATGGCGGGCTCAGCTACGGCCAGGTCGCCGACTTCATCGGCGGAAACGAATAGACTGTGTCCATGCCCTGGTTCGAACGACCGTTCCTCGCCATCCTGCGTCACGAGTATTCGCAGGCGATGCGCTTCACGGAAGACGAGGCTGCCGAGGTGATGCCTGGCGCACCGGCAGCGCCGTGCCAGCTCTATGTGCACGTGCCGTTCTGCGAAGTGCTGTGCCCGTTCTGCTCGTTCCACCGCGTCCGCTACAACGAATCGAAAACGGGCCGTTACTTCGAGGCCCTGCGCCGCGAGATCCGCCTCTACCACGAGCGGGGCTTCCGCTTCAGCGACGTCTACGTCGGTGGCGGCACGCCGACAGTGAACGCGGACGAGTTGATCGCGACGCTGGAACTGGTGCGTTCGCTGTCGCCCGTGCGCGCGGTCTCGATCGAGACGAACCCGAATCACCTGCTGCCGGACGACCTGCGGCGGTATCGCGACGCAGGCGTCACGCGCCTTTCGGTTGGGGTGCAGAGCTTTGACGACGGCCTGCTCGCCGGGATGGACCGGCTCGAGAAGTACGGCAGCGGCGAGGTGATACGCGAACGCATCGCAGCGGTGCAGGGCATCTTCCCGACGCTCAACGTCGACATGATTTTCAACCTGCCCGGGCAGACGCTGGCGATGCTCGAGTACGACCTCGACGTGCTGCAGGCGCTGGGAGCCGACCAGGTCTCCTTCTATCCGCTGATGACCGCGCCCACCGCGCGTCACAAGATGGAAAGGAGCATGGGTCTCAGCGACCCGGCGCTGCGTCACCCGATGTACGCGCGGATCCTGCAGCGGCTGCTCGGGGAGTACCAGGCGTCGTCCGCGTGGTGCTTCTCGCGCAACCAGGGCATGTTCGACGAATACATCATCGACCAGAACGACTACGTCGGCGTCGGCAGCGGCGCCTTCAGCTACGTGGGCGGCGCGTACTACTCGACGACGTTCTCGCTGAACCACTACTGCCGCCGCATAGAGGGCGGGCAGAGCGGCATCACGCAGCGTCGGCCGGTGGGTATCAAGGAACAGATGCGCTACGACTACCTGGTGCGGCTCTTCGGCGGCGAACTGCGCCGCGATTACATCGAGCGGCGCTACGGCAAGGCATTCTGGTTGCTCATGGCGCCTGAACTGCTCGCGATGCGGGCGATCGGCGCGACGCGCCACGATGCGGACGCGATCCGCCTGACGCACCGCGGCATGTACTGCTGGGTGCTGATGATGGCCGAGTTCTTCAACTCGGTGAATTCGGTGCGCGAACAGATGCGCGAGCACATTCGCGCCGAGCTCGAAGCCTGGAACGAAGAAGCGAAGGTGCCTCTGTCGGCCATCGGCCGCACGCCCGCGCGCGAGGTTGGACGATGACGATGCAGGACACACACGTTTCCCTGGCGCATGGCAATGGCGGCCGCTACATGCGCGAGCTGATCCACGAGATCTTTGCGCGCCACCTCGCCAATCCGTTACTCGACACGGAATCCGACGCGGCCGTGTTGCCCTGGAACTCGGCGGATGGCGAACTGGCGTTCACGACCGACAGCTTCACCGTCCAACCGATCGAATTTCCGGGCGGTAACATCGGCTCGCTCGCCGTGCACGGCACGACGAACGACCTGGCTGTCGCCGGCGCGGTGCCGAAGTACCTGAGCCTCGGCGTGCTGCTCGAGGAAGGCCTCGAGTTCGCCGTGCTCGAGCGCGTCGTCGCGGGGATCGCGCAGGCGGCGCAGGAGATCGGCGTCGTGGTGGCGGCTGGCGACACCAAGGTCGTCCGCCGCGGCGAAGGCGGCGGCATCTACCTCAATACCAGCGGTATCGGTGTGCGCAACCCGAACCTGCGGCTCGGCATGCGCGAGATCCGCGCGGGCGACGCGATCATCGTGAGCGGCCCGGTCGGCGATCACGGCATCGCGGTCATGCTGGCCCGCGAGCAGTTCGGCCTGCGTGGCGACCTGCAGTCGGACGCGGCCAGCGTGCTGCCCATTACGCTCGAACTCGCACGCTGCAAGGGCCTGCGCTTCATGCGCGACCCGACGCGCGGCGGGATCGCCACCGTGATGCACGAGATCGTGCACGCGGCGGGGCTCGGCGTGTATCTGGACGAAACACAGGTGCCGGTGCGCGATGCGGTGCGCTCGGTCTGCGAAATGCTGGGCTACGACCCGTATTTCCTGGCCTGCGAGGGACGTGTCGTCGCCGTCGTTGCCGCCGACGAGGCCGTAGCGGCGCTTGCGGCCGTGCGGGCACTGCCGTCCGGCCGTGATGCCGCCATCATCGGCCGCATCCAGGAGCAGCCGCAGCGTCTGATACTGCGCACGCCGCTCGGCGGCGAACGCGTGATCGAGGAACTCGAGGACGACCCGCTGCCGCGCATCTGCTAGGCAAAGAGCGGCCCGTTGTCGATATAGATGAGATAGCGGGCAACCTTGTCGCCCTGCAGGTAGAACACGTTGACGAACGGGATCGTGACCTTCGAGCCGTCGAGTCGCGTGTAGTGCACCAGTCCTTCGCACACGGTCGTGCCGCTGCCCTCCCAGGTTTGCAGCAGCTCGTGCCGGCTGCCGCCGATCATCGCGAAAAACGCATCGACGTAGGCCGCGACATCCGCCTGGCCATGCACGGAAGGCTGGCTGCCGAAGCGGAATTCACCGTTCGGCGTCAGGTACTGGGCAAATTCCTGCGAGCGCTTGCCATCGATCGTGGCAAACAGCGAACTCCACCAATCTTTGCTGGGCATGCCCCGTGTTCCTGCACCGGCCGGCGTGGCCAAGGGGCGCAATCTTGCCATGCAACGGGCGGCGAGTCAGGCGCGGCCGGCTCGGCGGCGTCCGTCGAATCGCCAGGCATGGGCGAATAGAACGGCACGGTTGTGCATCCGCATTAAGACGGTGCGTTTACGTATTGCCCACGATGGTGAGTCAGCGCGGGTGCTGACTGTCTCCGCTGCAATTGCGAAAGAGAATCACCTGCGCATGGCCCGGCTGCCGCGGATGAAAAAAGTTCCCTAACTCGCAGCGAAACTTCGGTAATCCGAACTGATTGCATCGCAACCTGAGTCCTACCATGAACGCCGTGAAATTCTAGTACTGGGACGAAACGCCCAGATTTTGTGCTCGGCGGAAGTCGAGTCAGGGAGTCAATCATGAGACTTGCGAAGCTTCGAGGTGCACGTGGATTCGTGCCGCTCATCGCGCTATTGGCGTTGGGCACCGGCATCGCCGGCTGTTCCGGTGACGATGGCAAAGACGGGGCAGCGGGCCCATCTGGTGGCACGGGCGCAACTGGACCAGTCGGTCCGACCGGTCCCGCCGGCGCCACGGGTGCTCCGGGCGCCAGTGCCAAGATCGAACCGCGGGAATCCTGCGGCGTCTGCCATTCCGATGGCGCGGCTTATGGCGTCAAGGAATCGCATGTCCTGGCCCCGCAGGTCGCCGTCAGCAATGTCGTCTTCGCGCAAGACACGACGGACCCGACGGACTTGGTCGTGACGTTCAACGTCAAGGTTGACGGCGTGAATTTCACGGGCCTGGTTACTCCAGTTTCTACGACCCCGGGTCTGCTGGGGATGAGTACGGCCTACCAGTTCAACGGTACCCTTCGTAATCAATTGGGTTTGATCGAGACGAGCGTTCCGTCCGACGTCCAAACGCCAGCCTATGTCTCTGGCGGTACGGGCGGCAACTACAAGATTACTGTTGATGGAGGATTCGCGGCCCTCGGCGCAGTCCCGTCGCGATACCTGTTCCGGCCAGAGACGGCCACGGGAGTGGTTCCGCGGATACGCGCCATCGTGATGGGCGAGTTCGGCGGTTCGCCCGACCAGAGCCTGGTCAGCACAGCCGGATGCACCGGTTGCCACGGCGACAACGGTAATGGCTTCCATTACAACACGCCGACAGACGGCAAGAATTGCACCGTGTGCCATGACGCGACGAACACGGTCTATCCGCGTCTCATCGACATTGGCCACGGCATCCATAACTCGGAGCTGATGCCGGCCGGCTCGTACGACCTGAAGCTGACCGACGGCAGCCGCACTTGGAACTACGCCGTCTCGTACCCGACCTACATGACCAACTGCAGCGTGTGCCACACGTCGAGCAGTGGTGCATTGGCGAAGGTCAATGCGATGCCGGTCACGGGTCCGGGTTGCTTGAGCTGCCACGGGACGATGGAAAGCTGGGACGAGCTGTTCGCAGCCTCCGGAGCGACCTTCCACTCCTCCATGGACGCGACGACGGCCTGCGAGGATTGCCACAAGACAGGCGGCGTCGCGGCGACCATGACCAAGGTCACGGACTTCCACAACGGTCTCGAGACCGAGCGCGTCGGCATCATCTACGACGGTGCGGACCTCTCCGTCACGGAAGGTGCGAAGTTCAACTGGGCGATCACCAAGGTCGTCGACAACAAGACGACCGGCAAGCTGGAGATCTCCTGGACGGCCGAGTTCCCGAAGGGCACGCCGATCAACCCGTGCAACACCACGGCGACTGCGACCGCGCCGGTGTTCTTCCCGTTCGGGCCGAATACCGCGGGCGAGGGCACATTGAGCATGCTGCGCAGCTACGCGCAGGGCGATGACTATGTGCTCGGCCAGGCGAACGCGCCGGGTCAGGCGGCATCCGTAAACCTCAGCACGACCAACACGACCTGCGTTGCCAACGTTGCGACGACCATCATCGATCGCGACAACATGACTGATGGCACGCGGGGCATCGTGGCCCTGCAGGGCAAGCCGCAGCTGCCGGTCCCGGCAGGCATGACCACTGAGCACTGGGCGGAGCCCTTGATGTTCGTCCGCGTCCCGACCCCGACCTACGAGTTCGTCGTGGGCACGGGTGCGAAGTCGACGACTCCGCGTCGCGCGATCGCAGACACCAAGGAGTGCCTTGGTTGCCACGTCGGCTCGCTCTATCAGCACGGCAACACCCGCGTTGACAACGTGACGATGTGCATCATCTGCCACAACTCGGCTTCTTCGGACCAGAACAACCGCACCCTGATGGGCGTCACTGCGGCCGAAGGCTATGACGGCAAGGTGGGCCAGACGTACGAGTTCAAGACCATGCTGCACGCCATCCACTCGGCTGGCGAAGGCCTGGCCCCGATCGTGATCTACCGGACGCGTGGCATCTATGCCTGGACGGCAGAGGACAGCACCCTCCCGAACTGGCCGACCGGCACGCCGACGTGCCGCAGCTCGTCCGACGCAGCGGCGCCTGCGCCGATGACGGGCTACCTCGTGTTCGGTGCGGATCCTGCGGTCAGTCAGTCGTGCCAGCCGCACAACCTGTACAAGCCGACCTATCCGCGTGCGTTGAATGACTGCCAGGCGTGCCATGTTCCATACACCACGTCCACAGTCCCAGGGTTCGACACGATCCCGGATCAGGCGAAGGCCGTGGCGACCACGATCGACGCCGGCAAGATCGACTCGGGCACGGGTACGGGCGCGGTGTGGAAGAACCAGCTCGACGATACGCTGCAGGGTGCATCGGCAGCCTCGTGCACGAGTTGCCACAACACGACCGACGCCAGGGGTCATGCGTACCAGAATGGCTGGACGCCGCAGACCTTCGAGAATGGTCGCCAGACCATCATCGATACGAAGTGAGCTGATGCTCGACTGACCTTCAGGCAAGCGGGGTGGGCTTTCGGGCCCACCTCGCGCGCCTTGAAGCTCCACTCAAAATCCCTGCTTTGCCGAATGGCGGAGCAGGGATTTTCTTATGGGGGGCGTGACGCCGTTCAGGCCGGTCGAAAGGGCGACCTTGTCAGAAATCTCACCGTGCAACGTGCGACGAGCGAGGTGAGGCCGGCTCGGGGTCACCAGGCGAAGCGCTAAGCGCAGATCAATAGAACGGCACGGTTGGCATCCGCACTTGGACGATGCGTTTACGCATTGCCCACGATGGCGATGCAGTGCGGGCACTGAACGCCGTCCGTGCAATTGCGAACGAGAATCACCTCCACGCGGAACGTCCGCCGCGCACGCAAAAAGTTCCCTAACTCGCAGCAGAACTTCGGTAATCCGAACTGATTGCACTGCAACATGAGTCCTACCATCAGCGCCTTGGAATTCTAGTACTGGGACGAAACCCCAGATTTTGATCTCGACGGAAGTCGGGTTAGGGAGTCGAAAATGAGACTTGCGAAGCTTCGAGGCGCACGTGGATTCGTGCCGCTGATCGCGCTGTTGTCGCTCGGCATCGGCCTGGCCGGTTGTTCGGGTGATGATGGCAAGGACGGGGCAGCCGGCCCCTCCGGTCCTTCGGGAACGCCCGGAACGCCCGGCGCGACTGGCCCGACCGGGCCGAGCGGACCCACGGGCCCGGGCCTCGATCCAATCGCCTCGGCCAAGCCCGAGAGCTGCCTCACCTGCCACAGTGATGCGGGCGTGGATCACCAGAGCGTCTATCGCGACTACCTGGACGCCAAGACGAAGAGCAAATACAAGATTGCGTTGACCTCGCTGGCGACTGTACCGAGCGCGACAGCTGGCAAGTTCGACGTCACCCTGAACTTCAACGTTCAAAAGCAGAATGCGAACGGCACCGGCTTCGAGCCCTTCGTCGATACCGGCCTCGGCACGCTCGACCAGAAGCGTTTCGTCGTCCAGGGTTACTACGCGGGCGCGGCGGATGAATTCACGGCCGCCAAGACCATCAGCCTCGGCACAATTACGAGCCTGGGTGGCGGTCTCTACACGGCGTCGGCAACGGCGCAGGCTTTCGACCCGCTGCTGGAGCCGGGCTACCAGGCTTACGGCTACATTGCCGAAGCGCCGTTGGATGTCGAAGGCTTTACGCTTTACGCTGACGTAGCCGACGCAGGTCTCGCCGGCGGTACGGCTGCCCCGGCTTCCGCCACCAAGTACGTTTCGACCGCGGACGTCGCAGGCTGCGAACAGTGCCATGGCGCGCCATACCTCAAGCATGGCTATCGCGCGGCAGCGGTCGCGGGCCTGCCCGACTTTGCAGCGTGCAAAGAGTGCCACTACGACGATCGCACTGGCAGTCATCAGGACTGGCAGTGGATGGTCGACGATCCAGCCGCCTGGGCGGCCAATGGCACTGCAGCCCTGCCTGACGCCATCAAGACCAAGTACGCCTACAAAGCCAGCGTGATGCAGGACACTCACCAGTCCCACGCGATGGAATTTGCGTATCCGCAGTCGATGGCGAACTGCTTCACCTGCCACAAGAGCCAGGCGAAGATCGACCTCATCACGGCGGACTCGAAGTTCGTGGCCGCGACCTGCAAGAGCTGCCATCCGGTTGATGGCGTGACCGCCTGGGAAGGCGAGAAGTATGCCCAGCCGAAGCGCGCACCGGCGATGAAGGAACTCTGGACAGCGGCCAACGTTGCCGCATTCCACGACATGAGCCTGACCTGCAGCGACTGTCACAAGTCCGGCGGCGTGGGCAGCCAGTTCACGGCTTACCACACGGGCTACGACGCCAAGATCTACGACGCGTCGAAGCAGCGGTACGCCGACATCGCGGCCAACCAGGTCTCGATCGACTCCGTGACGCTGACCGGCAACGTGATGGACGTCAAGTTCAGCGCGGGCAACACCGCCATCGTCCCGACACTGACGCTCTCGTTCTACGGCTATGACGCCAAGAACATGCTCGTCAGTTCGCACACCCGTGACAACGGCGCGAAGGACTGCGGCGGCACCACCTGCCGCTACGAAATCACGATCGACGGCAACCCGGTCTCCGCTGCCAACGCCAACCGGCTGTTCGCCGTGCAGGCAGACAGCACGGCCGGCGCCTGGCACGTGCAGATGGACCTCACGCAGTACGTGCAGCCCGTCAACACGGGTCTCGACACCATCCCGAACCTGATTACGGCCGGCAAAGTGAAGAAGGCCGAGATCTTCGTGATTCCGTCGCTCGAGAATGCGAACGGCGACGACGTGGCGCTGAATGCCCCGTCCAAGACGTTTGACCTGGTCGGCAAGGCTGTGGTCGCGGACTACTTCCAGGGCAAGAACGCGGTCGTCAGCGCTGCGAAGTGCAACGCCTGCCACGACGCGCTCGGCACGACGTTCCACTCGGCCGGCTACGGCGGCAACGTGACGCTGTGCAGGACGTGCCATGTCACGACGTCGGGTGGCTCGCATCTCGAGCTGCAGTCGCGCGGCATCGACTCGTACGCCCACGCGATCCACAAGTTCCAGGCCTTCGACCTGGGCAGCATCGACTTCACGGACAAGGTGTTCGCGAAGCGGTACGCGCTGCACATCGAGCACGGCTTCCCGAACTTCACGATCAAGAACTGCGAAGCGTGCCACGTGACGTCCAGCAGCACCGTGCCGGTGACCTACAACCCGGCTGACAACACCAAGTCGCTGCCGGGCCTTGAGTCCAAGGCCTACACGCTGACGAAGGGCTGGGTCGACCTGGCGACGGGCGCCCCGACCGCCGGTCCGCGCAACATCGGCGCCGTCCCGGCACTGGTCACGGGTCCTGCATCGCGGGCCTGCGGTGGTTGCCACAAGGCCGTGCTGATCAACGAGGACGACGAAGCCAAGCTGGCCTCGTTCAACTCGCACGTGAGCATGGGCGGGTACAACGTCGAGAACGACACCGCCAACACGTACGTCTACAAGATGATCGACAGGATCATGACGTACTTCAAGTAACCCCGGAGACGAGGTGGGCCACCCGGCCCACCTCCATCCGCCTGGTTAGATGACACTGAGAGGTGGGCCCACGGGTCCACCTCTTTTTTTGTGTCAGTGGTTCGGTCGACGTTGCATGCGCCGTAGGAATTCTCGGGCTTTGACGAGAATTCGCACAGGCGCGGTCGATCAGGCGTTCGTTCCGGGTCTTCTCCGCGCGAGCGTGTCTGCCTTTCCGCTCGCGCGGAGAAGACCCGGAACGAACGCCCTCACTGCCCGCCCCGGGTCGTTCTCGCCCGTATAGCGTCCGCTATCGGAACAGCGGCGAATCACCAACACGAATTGGTTACAGCGCCAATGAAAAAGGCCGGACACGGGTCCGGCCTTTCGAGTCTCTGCGAGATGGCCGGAGTTCCGGCCATCCACACAGGTTTGCTTACTTCGCCGCGGCGGCTTCGATCTTCACTTCGGCGTCTTCGACCAGGACCGGGTACTGGTAACCCATGCCGAAATCCTTGTCGAGCACGACCGTGCCCGTGACGAGGACGGTGTCGCCCACGTTCGGCAGCGGCTGCGCCGTCGTGGTGACGGTCAGGTCGTTCTTGCCTTCTTCGCCCGAGCCGTCGCGGACGTGCAACCAGTCCTTGCCCATGATGCCGGCGTTGGTCTTCACTACCTTGCCGCGCACCGCGACCTTCTGGTTCGCCAGTTCTGATTTTTCCGTGTACACCTCGAAGACGTTCTTGCCGCCTTCGGCCTTGGTGATGCCCGTCAAGTCGATCTCACTGACCGGTCGTGCCGGCGGGTGATCGAGGGGGGTCTTCGGGGTCCCAGTCGCGTCCGCCGGGGCGGCCGTGGGGGCGCCGGTCTTGGCGGCTTCCTCGGGCTTGCCGTTGCAGCCGGCAACGGACAGGGCGGCAGACAGGGCGAGTACGCTGGCAATGGTGGCCTTCAGCACGGGCATTCTCCGGTTTCGGTTAAGTGGGGGGGGAGTACTTGTGCGCGGCAGTCTAATGGACAAGCCGCGGCTTGCTAATAGACAACTCCCGCCAGGCGATCCGGCTATGCCGAGAAGCGAGGGCTTGCTCATACGGGGATATACGGGTACGAGTCCAATTAACCGATGCCTACTATCTGCCCGAAATTCCGGTCCGCCGCCCGTTGGCGGGACCTGGGACCGAAGTCCGTCGCAGTGCAATTTGAAAAAAGCCAGGATGCCAGTGATGAAATTCTCCAGCGCTCGGTCTACGACGCGATCGCGTGTGCCCATGATTGCTTTGCTGGCACTTGCGGCCTCGATCGGCTTTGCCGGCTGCACCAACGACGGCGGCGGTCCGGCCGGTCCCGACGACGGTGGCGATTCGGGCCAGACGGGTCCAACGGGGCCGACCGGGCCCGCGGATGTGCCGATTTCCCTCGGTGGCGACGTGAAGAACGTCGGGACCGGCTCGACGCTGACCGCGCAGCAGATCGCGGACATCGGCACGCTGGTCGCGTCGATCGACAGCGCCACGATCACCGGCAACAAGCCCGTCATCGAGATCACGGTCAAGACCGACAAGGGCGGTGCCGTGCTCGGCCTGGCGGCAACCACGCTCCGCCTCGGCGTCGCCAAGCTGGTGCCGGCGGCCGACGGGTTTCCGTCACGCTGGCAGAGCTACATCAACCGCAGTGGCGCGCCCAGCATCCCGACCCCGGCGCTGACCAGCGCCGTGCAGGCGAACACCGAGAGCGGCGTTGCTGCCGGCTGGCAGGAGTTGGGAGCGGGCAAGTACCGCTACACCTCGGCGGTGGACCTGAGCAAGATCACGGCGCCGATCGCGGTCTCGTACGAGCCCGCCCTGACGCACCGCATCAGTGTCGCGATCGACATGACGGGCAGCGCTCGCGCGCTCGCGCCGGACAATCCGTTCAAGGACTTCGTGCCGGACGGCGGAGCCGTCACCTCGAACAAGCTGATCGCGGCAACCGCAAACTGCACGACCTGCCACGTGCGCTTCGCTGAGCACGGCGGTCCACGCCGCAGCACGGAATTCTGCGCGGTCTGCCACAACCCCGGCACGATTGACCCGGACTCCGGCGAGTCCGTCGACCTCGCCTACATGGCGCATTCGATTCACCGCGGCGAAGCGCGCAACAGCGCCTACGTCGTATACGGCTTCAACGGCACGAAATTCGACACCGGCGAGGTCACCTATCCGCAGCCGCTCGCGTTCTGCGAAACCTGCCACGTCCAGTCGGCGTCGATGCCGCAGGGCGATGACTGGAAGACGAATCCGGGTGCTGCATCCTGCGGTGGCTGTCATGACCTGGGCCTGAACAAGTCGGGGCCGAGCGCCACGACCGGCCTGTACACGTACACGTACACACACTCGAGCACGATCCTTCCGCCGGGCTACACGGCGCCCGACGGCACGTGCAGCGGCTGTCACCGTGCCGACGGCGCAGCTGGCGGCATACTCGACGCGCACAAGAAGGATCCGGATCGCAAGGCCATCGAGAACGGCAGCCTGTTCACGTACAAGGTCCTGAGCGTCGAAAACGCCGTCGCCGGCCAGGCTCCCAAGGTGACCTTCCAGATCCTCGGGACGGACGGCAAGCCAATGGACGTGAAGGCCATTACCACGGGCCGGCTGCGCCTCGACTTTGCCTGGTCGACTGCCGACATCCATAACGTGGCGGACGTCGCCGGCGACAAGTACCAGGCCGACCGTGGCGAGGCCATCGTCATCGACCTGATCGCCAGCAAGGCGAGCATCGTCGACAACGGCAACGGTACTTTCAGCTACACGCTCGCGCAGGTGCTGCCTGCCGGCTTCGACGACGCGACCCTCGGCAAGGGCCTGATGGTCGTGCTCGAAGGCCGTCGCGTGATGCCGGATGGCTCCGAGGCCTACCCGAACAGCGCCTACGCATTCGGCGGCGGCGCGGCCCGCGAAAAGATCGTGGACCAGGCCAAGTGCGAAACCTGCCACAAGCGCCTGGCGCTGCACGGTGGCAGTCGCGCTGGCGACCCGATCATCTGCACGGTCTGCCACAACTCGAGCGTGGGCGGCACGTTCGGCACCGATAACTTCGGTCCGCTGGCGCTGGGTGCGTTCATCCACGGCCTGCATGCCAGCAACGTGGTGCCGTTCGGCGCGGTCACCTATCCGCAGAGCCTCGCCCGTTGCGAGGGCTGTCACGTGGACGGCAAAGCCTACGCGGCACGCACGAGTGCGCTGCCAATCACTGTCGATGCGGGCACGACCCTCAGCAGCGGTGCGGCCACGCTCGCCTGGAAAGACGACCTTGCTGACTCGGCGACGGCGGGCACCTGCAAGGGTTGCCACACCTCGGCCGCTGCCGCGACCCACATGCAGTCGCAGGGTGGCAGCCTCGGCGTTGCCAAGGCGCTGGTGCCTTCGTCGTCCGCGGAAGGCTGCGCGGTCTGCCACGGCAAGGGCCAGACCTTCGACACGGAGAAGCTGCATTGCAGCACGCTGCCTTACGGCCAGTGCACACAGTGACCGGAAGAATCGCAATGACACGACGTTCCATGACACCTTTCACGACGCTCCTGCTCGCGGGCCTCGGAGCGTTCGCCATCGGGCTGGCGGGCTGCAGCGGCGACAACGGGCCCGGGGACAAGACCACTCCACCGGATCCGGTGTTTCCGCCCGGTCCGGGCAGTGGCGCTGCCATTCCGATCACGTCGGCGAAGACGATCGTCGCGTCCATCACGCGGGTGACGATGCAGGACGACGGCAAGCCCGTCGTCGAACTCTACCTGCGCGATACGGACAATTTCTCGCTGAAAGGGTTGCCTGCCGCCAACATCCGCTTCGTGCTGGCGCGGCTCGAGCCCGCCGCCAACGGCGCCTCGAGCACGTGGCACGCAATCACCCGCAGGACTGAAGCCTTCCCTGGCACGCCGGCCCCCACGCCCGCCGACAAGGTGACGGGCACCGGCCCCACGAACCAGGCCACGACCGAGACCGCGACGGCAGGCGTCTGGACGGACAAGCAGAACGGCGTCTACACGTACACCTTCGCCAAGAGCCTGAAAGGCGACGCCGAGATTCCCTTCGACGGTTCGCTGCCGCATCGCGTCGGTCTCGAGATCCGGCTCACGCCGGCGATCCCGGCCAATAACGCCATCTACACGTTCACGCCGGCGACCAACCAGCCGGTCAATGAGTCAGGCCGCGAGATCGTCGACAACGACACCTGCAACGCCTGCCACGACAACCTGTCGTTCCACGGCGGCGCGCGCTTCGACCTGCAGTACTGCGCCATGTGCCACGAGTCGTATTCGTTCGACGCGCAGTCCGGCAACTCGATCGACCTCAAGGTCATGATCCACAAGATCCACTCGGGTGAGACGCTGCCGAGCGTGGAGGCGGGCGGTTTCTACGGCATCTTCGGCTTCGGCAATACGTTCACCGACCTCGGTGAGATCGTCTACCCGCAGGACAAGCGCAACTGCACGACCTGCCACGAAGAAAGCGACACGGACACGCCGCAGGCGAGCAACTGGCGCCTGACCGTGAACAAGGCGACCTGCACGTCGTGCCACGACAACGTCAATTTCGTCACCGGTGAGAACCACGGTGGTGTCGCTGCGACGGACGACACCTGCACGTCCTGCCACGGTCCCAATGCCCAGGTGGCCAACCTGCGCGTGCAGCGTGCACACGTCATCCCCGAGAACGAAGCCGCCAAGCGCTTCAAGTTCGAAGTGGTGAAGGTCCAGGCGATCAAGCTCGACGGTTCGCCGGGCGACACCGCTTGCGCGGCCACGGAGATCGCCTGCAAGGTCCTGCCGGGCGAATTCCCGCTGGTGACGATCAAGGTCAGCGACCCGGTGACGGGCACGCCCTACAAGCTTTCCGACGCGGCCTTCACGAATGTCATTCCCTGCACACCGCGGCCGCCTGCCACGACCTGCAGTCCGACGACGGCGCGCCTGCGTGCGCGTGTTGCGTACACCACGATCAACTTCACCAACCCAGGCAGCGGCGCCACGCCGGCGCAGCCGATCCAGATCGACTACCTCGCGGCCACAGCCGCGCCTGCGGGCTCGCCGGCGGCTGCGGGTGGTGCGCCCACGCTGAATGCCGATGGTTCGTACAGCAAGGCGGGCGCGAAGCCGCTGCCGTCCGGCCTCATTGGCGGTTCGGGTGCGTCGTTCCTGGAGGGCCGCACCATCGTCGACGTCAGCGATACGTCGACGCCGGAGTTTGCCGAGATCGGCGTGACGTCGTCCGCCGGCGTCGTGTTTCCGATCACCGACAGCACTCCGGTTGCGCGTCGCGACATCGTGGACGTGACGCGCTGCGACGACTGCCACCAGAAGCTCTCGTTCCACGGCGATAACCGCAACGACAACACGGATCTGTGCGCGACCTGCCACAACCCGGAGAATGCTGCCGGCGCCACGCTGGCCGCCGGCCGGCCGTTCGACTTCAAGCTCATGATCCATGCCATCCACGCCGCGACCTACAATTTCGGCGGATTGAGCTTCGCGTCCGTGAGGTACCCGGGCAAGGTCAACAACTGCGAGGGCTGCCACAAGCCCGACACGTACTACCCGGTGGATCCGGCCAAGGTGTTCGCAACCTCGATCACGCGCGGCGCCAACGCGGCCTCGCCCGTGGACGACATCGCCTACACGCCGAATGCTGCGATCTGCGGCTCGTGCCACGTCACCGCGCAGGCGAAGCTGCACATCGAGAACAACGGCGGCTCGTTCACCGCGACCAAGAACGCCGACGGCACGAGCAACGAAGCGGCCTCCGAAACGTGCGCCGCCTGTCACGGTCCCGGCAAACCGTCCGATGTGAAGGTCCGCCACGGCGTCGGCCTGTTCCCGTACAACTGATGCGCAACCAAAAAACTGACGGACGCACCGAAATGAAGTTAACGCAAGCGTTCCCGCGAGGACTGCTGCTCATCGGCCTGGGTCTGGGATCCGTGCTCGCATTTGCCGGGGTGCCGGAGAAGGCTCCGAACGCCGGTGCGCCGTACAGCGCCAAGGGTGCCGACTCCTGCCTCACTTGCCACGAAGGCCCCGAGGTCAACGACATCTTCCACACCGCGCACGCGCAACCGAACGACGCACGGTCGCCGTTCGGCAAGGGCGGCCTGCAGTGCGAGGCATGTCACGGCCCCGGCGGCAACCACACCAAAAAGGTGAAGAAGGGCGAATCGCGGCCGTCGATGATCAAGTTCGGCCGCAACGCGGACACGCCGGTATCGGTTCAGAATGCCATGTGCCTCGGTTGTCACGAGAAAACCCAGGCCGCGCAGTGGCACGTCGGCCCGCACGACGTGAACGACGTCTCCTGCGCTGCGTGTCACGACAGCCACAAGGCGAAGGACGCCGTGCTGTCGAAGGTCACGCAGCCCGAGGTCTGCTACACCTGCCACGTCGCCGAGAAGAGCCAGTTCCTGAAGCCGTACGCGCACCCGGTGCGCCAGGGCAAGCTCGCCTGCAGCGACTGCCACCAGCCGCACGGCACGACGGCGCAGAAGCAACTCGTGCGCGCCACGATCAACGACACCTGCTACGAATGCCACGCCGAGAAGCGCGGCCCGATGTTGTGGGAACACCAGCCGGTCACCGAGGACTGCTCGTCCTGCCACGCGGCCCATGGCTCGAGCAACCCGGGCATGGTCAAGATGCGCGGTCCGGTGCTCTGCCAGTCGTGCCACTCGCAGCAGGGGCACCCGAGCTTCGCGTACGGACCGTCGGGCCTGCCGGGCAGCTCGTCGCCGACGACGGCTTTAGGACTGGGCAATTGCATGAACTGCCACTCGCAAGTGCACGGATCGAACCACCCCTCGGGTTCGTCGCTGACACGGTGATCGACATGGAACAACGCAGCCACAAACTAGCGATCGCGGTCGCCACCATCCTGCTCGCGGCGAGCTCCGGCGTGCAGGCCGAGGAATCGGCAGCCCCGGACACCTCGGCCTGGGCCTGCAAGAAATGCACGTTCGCGAAGGGCTACACGTCCGCAGCCGAACTCGGCGTGGGCGGCCTCGACGACTCCAGCGCAAAATTCGGTGACTACACCGGCCTCGACGAAGACGGCGCGTACGTCGTCGCGAACGCCGCAGGCGGCGTGGCGCTCGAGTCCGGTTACCACATCGACTACGAATTGCTCGACCTGGGCCTCGATTCGCGCGCAGCCGCAATCGCAGGCGGCAAGCAGGGCGCCTACGAGTTCGGGTTGTCGTACGACCGCATCCCGCACCGCATCTCGGACACCGGCGAGACCATCTTCGGGGGCGTCGGCAGCGCCGACCTCTCCTTGCCGGCCGGCTGGGTGACAGCGGGCAGCACGGCAGGCATGACCGCGCTGGGCACGAGCCTGCGCCCGGTGGACGTCGGTTACGATCGCGACCGCTATGGCGCGAACGGCCGCTTCTTCCTCGGCGACAAGTGGACGTTCGGGCTCGATTACAAGCGCGACGAACGCAGCGGCACACGCCCGCGGTACGGTTCGTTCGGCAGCGTCTCGACCGAAATGCTGCGGCCGATCGACGACTCGACCGATCGCATCAATGCGGACGTGCGCTACCAGGGCAAGCACTGGTTCGCGCAGCTCGGCTACTTCGCGTCGATCTACGACACGAAAGCCGCGGGCTTCCAGTTCGACAACCCGTTCAACGCCTTCGTCCCCGGCGGCGATCGCGGGCAGATGTCGCTCGAGCCCGATAACTTCTACAGCGAGGTCGCGGTGTCGCTCGGCTGGTACAACCTGCCCGGGAACACGGCGATCACCCTGTCGGGAGCCATGGGCCAGGGCACGCAGGACACCGGCTTCAATCCGTACACGATCAACCCGAACATCGCGGTGGACGCGCTGCCTTTCGCCAACCTCGACGGCGACATGAGCGTGACGCGAGCGGACCTGACCGTTGCCGCCCGCCCGCTCGACCGGCTGCGCCTGCGCGGCTCCGCGTCCTACGACGAGCGCAAGAACGACAGCAAGCAGGCCGCGTTCACGTCCATCGTGCACACCGACCTGTTCCCGGTCGTCGAAGATCGCGTCAATGCGGTGTACGGCTACGAGCGCTCGCGCCTGAACGGCTCGGCCGACTTCGACGTGTACGACGACCTCACGGTCGGCGTGGGCGGCGAGTGGCGCAAGACCGATCGCACGGGCTCCGCGCTCGAAGTGTCGGGCGAAGAGGTGCTCGACGGCTGGGGCCGTGCACAGTTCCGCCCGAGCGGTTACCTGGGTTTCGTGGTGAAGGGTGGCGTGGAAGAACGCGACCCGGACAAGTACGACGTGTCCGTTGGCGACGTCGTTCGGCCAGAACCCGCTCATGCGCAAGTACAACCAGGCGTATCGCTACCGCGCCTACGGCGAGCTGCTGGCGAACGTGGCAGTCGCTTCACTGCCGCTGTCGCTCGGCGCCAGCGTGCACTACGGCGACGACAGTTACCTGCAGTCGGACCTCGGCCTGGTCTCGGGCCTGGACCGGCGCTACGGCGTCGACCTGAACTGGACCGTCAACGAGAAGATCGCGGCGTATGCCACGCTGGGTCGCGAGAAGATCGATTCGACGACCAAGGGCAGCAGCAACTTCACGGCTGCCAACTGGACCGGCAACGTGCAGGACGACTTCGAGACCTACGGGGCGGGCGTCAACGCTCAGTTCACGGACAAGATCAGCGTCAACCTCGACTACACCTACGGTGCCGGAGATTCGCGCACGAACGTCACCGGCACGGGTGGCGGCAAGTTCCCGACGGTGACGAGCGAGCTGAGTTCGTTCAAGGCCGGCGTGACGTACGGCTTCAGCCAGCGCACCGACCTGATGCTCACGTGGTGGTACGAGTCGCTGAAGACCAACGACTGGGCATACGCGTCGCAGCCTGCGGCGCTGCCGACCGTGCTGGGCCTGGGAGTCGATCCCTACAACTACGACGTGAATTACGTGACGCTGTCGATGCGTTACCGGTTCGGTGGGCCCAAGGCCGGCGGAAGAAGCCGCCGAGTAATTCTTCGCGGGGCTCAGCGCGCCGCGCGTCGCAGGATCGCGCGCGTGAGGCCCTTGAAGATGAAGATGTGCGCGGGAACCAGCGCGTACCAGTACACGAGTCCCCACACGCCGGCGGGATGCCAGTACGCGGTCGCTGAAACGCTCGTACCCGTACCCTGCGGCTGCACGACGAACTCCAGCACACCCGCGCCAGGGGCTTTCATTTCCATCAGCAGCGTGAGCCGCCGGCCCGGCTCGAGCGCGATCACGCGCCACGAATCGACGACGTCGCCGACGCGCAGCTCGGTCGGGTGCCGTCGCTTCCGCCGGAAGCTCGGTCCACCCAGCATCCAGTCGGCCGCGCCCCGGATCCACCACAGGACGTTGGCGTAGAACCAGCCGTCTTCGCCGCCGATGGTGCAGACGGTCGCGAACACGCGCTCGGCGTCGACTTCGCCGTGTGCGGTCGCACCTTCGCGCTTGGCATAGAAAGCGTACTCGGGCCGGAAGTTGCGGCACGCGATCGAGCCTTCGACCCAGCGCGCAATCACGGCGTGCTGCCGGTCCGCCTCGATCGCGGCGCGGATCGAATCTTCGAGGCCCAGGCGTGGGCGCGGCACCAGGCGCTGCAGTTCGTCATCGTGCGCGACGAAATCATGCTCGAGACCTTCGACCAGGGCCTGCGCGATGCCGACGGGCACGGTCGTCACCAGCCGCAACCAGTACGAAGACAGCCGCGGCGTCAGGACGGGGACGGGCACGATGCGCGGCGGGCGCCCGACCAGCCGCCCGTAGCAGCGCATGATCGCCTCGTACGTGACGGTGTCGGGGCCACCGGCATCGAGGATCCTGCCCGCCGCGTCGTCGATGTCGGCGACCGCGACCAGGTAGGCGAGCAGGTCGTCGAGCGCGATCGGCGTCGAGACCGACTTCACCCAGCGCGGCGTCACCATGACGGGCAGGTGATTGACCAGGTCGCGGATCACTTCGTACGCGGCAGAGCCCGGCCCGATGATCATGCCGGCGCGCAACTCGGTGACGGGGACGCCACTGGCGCGCAGCACGTCGCCCGTTTCGGCGCGCGAGCGCAGGTGTTCCGAGCGGGCGTTGGCAGGAATCAGGCCGCCAAGATAGACGATGCGACGCACGCCGGCCGCGGCGGCTGCCGCGCCGAAGTTGCGCGCTGCCTCGCGGTCCAGCGCACCGAAGCCGCGGCCTGCGGCCATCGAATGCACGAGGTAATAGGCGACGTCCACGCCCTGCAGCGCGGCGGCGAGGGTTTCCGGCTTCAGGGCATCTGCGGCGACGTACGCAACGTCGTGCCAGCCGCGGGCCTCGAGCACCTCGACATTGCGGGCGGACGCACGAACGCGCTTGCCTGCGGCCAGCAGGCGCGGCACCAGGTGGGTGCCGATGTAGCCGCTCGCGCCGAAGACGAGCTGCAGTGAGCCGGGTTCGGCGGCGGGCATTCCCTGGTCAGTGCGAGAAAATCGCGGCGACGAACAGCAGGATCGAGCCCACGGCCTGCAGGCCGATGGTCATTTCGATGCTCTTCGTCAGCACGGGGCGCGTGACCTGCTCGCCGATGCCTGCGGCGGCCTTGAAGCCTCCCGCCAGGATGGCGGCCGCTCCGACAGCCGTCCACCAGGGCAGCGAACCCATCACGACCAGCGCGACGACCGAGGCGAACGCGGCGACGTGCAGCAACCGGTAGCCGAGGCGCGCGCGGTCGAGTCCGAGGCGAACCACGAGCGTGCGCTTGCCGTTGTCCGCGTCGGCCCTGCGATCCGGCACCTCGTTGATCCACAGGATCAGCATCACCCAGATGCCGACGGGAATCGCGAGCAGCAGGCTGCCGAGGTCGAACACCCCGCTCTGCAGCCACGCGGCGCCGCACACGGGCAGCACGCCGAAGGCGATCATCAGGAAGAACTCGCCGACGCCCTTGCCGCTCAGCTGCACCGCCGGCGCGGAATACAGCCAGGCGATGGCGATGCCGGCGATTCCGAGCGCGATCACGATCGGGCCTTTCAACAGGGCGAGGGCGAGGCCCAGCACCGATGCCATGGCGATCAGGATCCAGCCCCAGCGGTGCATCTCCTGCAGGGACATGATGCCGTTGGTGATGAACCGCGAGCCGCCGGTGTACGGGTGGATGTAGTCGACGTTTTCGCGGTCCGTGCCCGTGATGTCGTCGCCGACGTCGTTGATGACGTTGCTGGCGCAATGGACCAGGGCGGTGGCCAGCAGGGCGAGGAGGGCGACCCCGAATTCGAGTCCGCCGGCGACCGTGGCGCCCCAGGCCGTCCCGACCAGCACGGGCAGGACGGAAGCCGTCAGGAACTTCGGGCGCGTGGCCAGGAAGAGCCGGCGTGCCTTGCGGCCGGGCCCGTCGCCTGCCAGGTCCTCGTAACGAGGTTCGAGCGGTGAAACGGCGTCCTTGATCATGCGTGTCCTCCCCAGGGGTCAGGCCGCAAGCTAGCGACCCGCTGCCCCACAGGTCAAGCCCGGCAGCGTACGGGCCGGATCAATGCTCGCGCGCGGCGTTGCGGACGCGGACGGCTTCCTCCTGGTCCACGGCGTCGAGCTGCTCCTCGATGAACTTCAGGGAATGGTCGATTTCCGGCAGCAGCACGTTCTCGAGCGCACGGGCGCGCCGCTCCGTCCGGCGGTATTCCTCGATCAGCCGGCGCAGGTTCGCGGCCCGGGCGGCCTGGGCGATCAGGTCGCCTGTCAGCTGGCGAAAGGCGTCTGCGCAGCGCCTGAGTTCCGGCGTGCTGCGCACGGGTGGGGTGTCGGGCACGCAGCGCGCCGCGTCGAGCGAGGCCTCGGCCAGGCGCAGGCCGAGGAAGCTGCGCTCGGCCTGTCGCAGGAGCACGGTGTCGAGCAGGCACGGGGGCTCGACCGTCAGGTCCTCGAAGCCGTGGATTTCGACCGCGGCTGCCAGCGCCTCGCGGGCATCGAGCCAGAGCCGGTCGAGCGTCGTCTGCGCAGCGTCGTGCGCGCGCAGGTCACGCAGGATCTCGGATGCGAGCATGACGCGTTTTTCGTCGAGCAGCTCGTACCCTTCCTGCACGAGCCGGCGCTCGTCGCGCAACTCGAGCAGCGCAACCCGCGTTGCCGTAACCTCGCCGATGTCAGGCATGCGCTTCCTCGCGCAGGTGCCGGCCGATCTGCGCGTTCGACAGGCGGGTGAGTTCGCCGTGCGGCAGGCCCTGCAGGACCGCCCAGCCAGACTCGAGACTGTCCTCGAGCGTGCGGGCGTTGGCCTGGTGGACGAACTGGCGCTCGAAGCGCTCGCCGAACGCCAGGAAGCGGCGGTCGGATTCGGGCAGGCCCTGCTCGCCCATCACGCTCGCGAGCACGCGCACACGCAACGCACGCGCGTAGGCGGCGAACAGCTGGTGTGCGAGCGCCGGATGGTCCGGGTCCGTGAAGCCTTCGCCGATGCCGGCATCCATCAGGCGCGACAGGCTCGGCAACACGCGCACCGGTGGATAGATGCCGCGACGGTCGAGTTCGCGGTCCAGCACGATCTGGCCTTCGGTGATGTACCCCGTGAGGTCAGGGATCGGGTGGCCGATGTCGTCACCGGGCATGGTCAGGATCGGCAATTGCGTCAGCGTGCCCGGCCGGCCGCGGATGCAACCCGCCCGTTCGTAAAGCGAAGCGAGGTCCGAATACATGTAGCCCGGGTAGCCCTTGCGCCCCGGGATCTCGCCGTGACTTGCGGACACCTCGCGCAGGGCCTCGCAGTAGTTGGTCATGTCGGTGAGGATGACCAGCACGTGCCGTCCTTCCTCGAACGCGAGGTACTCGGCCGCTGTCAGCGCGTAGCGCGGCGTGAGCAGGCGCTGCATGCCCGGCTCGTCCGCGAGATTCAGGAACATCGCGGTGTGACCGAGCGCGCCGCTCGACTCCATCGCGAGCCGGAACTGGTCGGCCGTGTCGTGCGGCACGCCGATGCCGGCAAAGACGACCGCGAAACTTTCCTCGCCCTTGGTTCCGCGCAGTCGCGCGCGTTGCGCGATCTCCGCGGCCAGCCGGTCGTGCGGCAAGCCGCCCGCGGAGAAGAGCGGCAGCTTCTGTCCGCGCACCAGGCTGTTCATCACGTCGATGGTCGCGATGCCGGTTTCGATGAAATCGCGCGGCAACGCGCGCCAGGCCGGATTGATCGCGAGACCCTCGATGCGTCGTCGCGTGCGTGCGGCCACGGGCGGTCCGCCGTCGAGCGGGCGGCCCACGCTGTCGAACACGCGGCCCAGCAGGTTCGGGCCGACCCCGAACAGCAGCGGCTCCGGATGCAGGCGAATGCGTGTCCCGCGCAGTGCGAGACCCGACGTTGCCTCCAGCACCTCGATCACCATCGACGTCTCGTCGAGCGCCGCGACGCGACCGAGGCGCGGCGGGCCGCTTCCGGCCAGCACTTCGACCGCAGAGTTCAGGCCGACGCGGGCTTCGCGCCGCGCAAAGAGCAACGGGCCCTCGATGCGGGTCACTGCATTTTCGAGCAACAGGTCAGCCTGCATGACTGGCCACCGTCTGCATCTGGTCGAATTCGTAATCGATCTGGCGCGGCAGTTGTCGCAGTCGCAGCAGGTCGTCCTCGCCGAATTCCTCGCCGAGTCGCTGCAGTTGCCGCAGCATCGGCATGGCAGCGAGTCGTGCCGGTGACACCCCGGCCGCGACGGCTGCGTCGGCCCGATCCGCGAAATGCAGCAGCACCGAGAGCATCGCCACCTGCCGCGGAGGCGAGCAGAAGCGGTCGACCTTCGAGAAGGACGACTGCCGCAGGAACCCTTCGTTGATCAGGTCCGCGCACAGCAGCCGTACCTGCTGCTGTGCCGGCAGCGCATCGCGGCCGACGATGCGTGCCATGCGCTCGAGGTGCGCCTGCGCCTCGAGCATTTCGAGCACGCGCTGGCGTTGCCCGAGCCAGTCGGGGTTGCCGGAGCGCTTCCACCAGTCGGCGAGTTCCTGCACGTCCGCGCCATAGGACTGCAGGGGATGGATGGCGGGGTAGAAGCGGGCCTGCGCGCGCTGGCGATCGAGGGCCCAGAAGCAGCGCACGTAGCGCTTGGTGTGCAGCGTGACGGGTTCGGAGAAGTCGCCGGACGGCGGGCTGATCGCGCCGATGATCGTGACCGAGCCCTCCGCGCCGGCCAGCGACGTGACACGCGCTGCGCGTTCGTAAAATTCAGCCAGGCGCGAACTGAGGTAGGCGGGGTAACCGGCTTCGCCCGGCAGCTCCCCGAGGCGACCGGACACTTCGCGCAGCGCCTCGGCCCAGCGACTGGTCGAGTCCGCCATCAGCGCGACATTGAGCCCCTGGTCGCGGAAGTATTCCGCCACCGTGATCGCGGTATAGATGCTTGCTTCGCGCGCCGCCACGGGCATGTTCGACGTGTTCGCGATGATCACCGTACGCTCGGCAAGCGGCCGTCCGGTGCGCGGATCTTCGAGCTGCGGAAACTCGTCGAGCACCTCGGCCATTTCGTTGCCGCGTTCGCCGCAACCGACGTACACGATGACGTCGGCGTCGCACCACTTGGCGAGCGCTTCCTGCAGCACGGTCTTGCCGGTGCCGAAGCCGCCTGGCAGGGCAGCGCGTCCGCCACGCGCGACCGGGAACAGCGTGTCGAGGATGCGCTGTCCCGTGATCATCGGCGCGTTGACGCCGAGCCGTTCGCGCACGGGGCGTGGCCGGCGCACGGGCCAGTCGTGCTGCATCGTGAGCTCGTGCCTGCGACCGGTGTCGTCGACCAGCACCAGCAGCGTCTCGTCGTCGCGATGCTCCCCGGGTTCGACCAGCGCTTCAACGCGCCCACTGGCCCACGGCGGCACCAGCAACGACTGCGGTCGCGGCGCGACCGTCCTGGCGAACACGGCACCGGCGCTCACTGCGTCGCCGTCCCGCACGGTGAACTCGAGGCGATGCCGCGCGGCGATGCGCTCGGCGGCGCCCGGCTGGATCTGGAAGTCGGTGGCGAGCGACAGTGGCCGCAGCAGGCCGTCGAAGATGCCTCCCAGCAGGTTCGGGCCCAGGGTCACGGACAACGGCCGCTCGAGTCCGACGACGGTCACGCCGGGCTCGAGTCCCGTCGTGTCTTCGTAGACCTGCGCGACCAGCTCGTCGCCACGCAGCTGGATGACTTCGCCGAGCAGGCCGCGTTCGCCAACGGCGAGCGCTTCGAAGATGCTGAAGGGCCCCGTGGCACAGGCTTTGAGCACCGGGCCGCCGATCCACGTGATGCGTGCTTCGCTCATGGAGCGCGCTCCTCGCGCCGTGCCGCCGCCCGATGCTCGAATTCGGCGAGCAGCTCGGACGCGATGCGTTCGCGGGCGGCCAGCAGGCCCGCGAGGGTAGCGTCGATGCAGGCGTCGCCGGCGCGGATCCGGAGTCCGGCGCCGAGACCTTCCGTTGTCGTAACGTCGACGTTCGACAGGTCATCGAGGCGGTTCCGCACCAGCGGGCCGACATGGGCCAGCCACTGCGGATCGACTTCCACCTGCAGGCGATCGAGATGCAGCAGGCTGCGCCGCGCAGACGCGCAGGCGGCGTCGCACCAGCGCTCGCGCGCGCTCTGGTCCAGCCAGCGCGACTGCAATGCGGCAGGCAGGGCCTGCCACGCGCGGTCGAGCAGTTCACGCATCGTGGCTTGCCGGCTGCGTCGCGCCTGTGTGTCGAGTGCCGCGCGCTTCCTTGCCAGCGCCATTTCGTCCTCACGCCGGGTGTCGACGACGGCTTGATGCACGCGCGTCCGGGCCTCGGCCCTGGCACGGCGCACGATGTCCGCAGCTTGCGTTGCGGCTTCGTCGCGGATGTGGCGCGTGCGCGATTCCTGCTCGCGTCCCAGCCGACGCAGCAACGCCACGGTCTGGGCTTCGAGCAGGCTTTCGACGTCGTTCATCAGTCGATTCCCAGTGCGTTGCGCACCGTGCGCGCGAGATCGGGAGGCTTGCCGCGTCCGCGGATGTCCGGAACGACGGCGAACAGCGGCGAGAGCGCGACGAGTGCGTGTTCGAGTTCCACGGCCGGCACGTAGTCGACCAGCGTGCCGTCGAGCAGCACGCAGTCGGGCCGCTCGGTGAATGCCTGCCGCAGCATTGCGGCGGCATCGCCTGCCGAGGCTACCCGGGCATCGACGCCCGCGAGTCGAAAACCCGCCGCCGTTGCCTCGCTGCCGATGTAGACGACCTGTGCCACGTCAGCCCAGTCGATTGAGGATCAGGATCGAGACGATCAGGCCGTAGATCGCGATGCCTTCCGCGAGTCCGACGATCACGAGCACACGGCCGAAGAGGTCAGGCTTCTCGGCGAGGGCGCCGAGCGCGGCGGTGCCGACCTGGGCCACGGCGTAGCCCGCGCCAAGCGCTGCGAGTCCCGCCGCGAGCGCTGCGGAAGCGAAGCCCCAGCGGAGTACGTCGGGGTCGGGTGGCACGGCAGCGGCCTCGGCAGCGAGGGCGGGCCAGGCGGCAATGAGCGTGAAGGTGGCCACCGCGACGGTTGCCGTCGTCATCGTGGCGAGGGCAAGGATCCAGCGTGCGGGCAGTTTCATGGCGTGCCTCCAGGAAGCGAAGCCGGCGGCGGCGTGAGCGGCTCGAAGGGTCGGCCGCGCGCCGTCAGGAAGCGGATGAAGAACTCGAACAGCACGAGGCGTGTCGTCTGGATGCTGACGACGAGGCCCTCGAGCGCAATGATCGCGGCGTTGCCGATGATCAGGATCGGCCAGTAACCGGGTCCCGCGGCCTCGGCCATGCCGACGATGGCCGAGCACAGTCCCGCGTGCGCCAGCGCAAACGCGCCGATGCGCACGAAGGACACCGTGTTGACGCCGAGCTGCAGCAGCCGCTCCACCGATTCACCCGCGGCTTTTCCCACGGCCGCGGTGCGCGTCCCTGGATTCGCGAACGCCGCGCCCGCGAGCGACCACGCGATGCCGAGAGGCAGCAGCCACAGGGCGCTCATGTCGATCGCCGCGCCGACCAGTCCGAGGTAGGCGACCAGCAAGCCGGCGTCGCAGAGCAACCAGTGCCGCAACTGTCCGCGCCAGTAGAACTGCAGCGCATCGAGTGCGAGACCGAGTACGAGCGTCACTACGCCGAAGCAGAGCGCCACGGCCAGGACCGGCAGCGGCTGCGACAGTGGATGCAGCCAGAGCGCCGGCAACACGTCTTCGCGCGCAAACACGCTGCCGAAGGCGAAGCCGAACACGATCGCGACCAGTCCGCCCGGCAACAGCAGGCGCAGCGCGGGCAGTCGCTTGCTGAGGAAGAACCCGGCCAGTGCGACGATCGCGCCCTGCGCCACGTCGCCGAACATGTAGCCGAACATCAACGGGGCGAGGATGGCGATCAGCAGGCTCGGATCCGCGTCCCCTGCGGCGGGCACGCCCATCATCCCGGTCATGGTCTCGAACGGACGCGCCCAGCGCGGGTTGCGCAGAACGGAAGGAGCGATCGTGCCGGTCGGCGCGTCCGTCATGCGCAGCAGGTAGTGCAGTCCCTGGCGGTCGAGCGCTTCGCGCAGTCCACAATCGTCACGCGCGGCACACCAGCCGGTGATCCACGCGAAGTGCTCGGTGACCGGAAGCTCCGGCACGTGCGTCACGACCCACGCGGCCAGCGCGACCTCGCCGAGGGCTGCCGGCACCTCGTGCTCCGCGTCGAGCCTGGCGAGCGCTGCGCGTGCCGAGGATTCCCTGGTGTCGAGTGCCGTGCGCCGTTGCTGCAGGTTCGCGTGCAATTCGCCCGGGTCCTGCGGCAGGTCCGCTGGGAGCGCGATGCGATGAACCTTGCGCGCGGCCAGGGCGGCGTCGAGTTCTCCCATGTCCTCGCCGGGGCCCACTGCAAGCAGGTACGTTTCGCGGCCGGGTTCCGGTGTCCACAACTGGTGGATCAGTGCCGGCGGCAACGACAGCGCCGGCGTGCCGGGCGGGAGCACGTAGATGCGGCTCGCGAGCACGGGGCCGGCCGACGCCATGCGATCGAGCCGCGGCAGCTCGGGTCCCGCGATCGCGCACAGGCGTTCGAGGGTTTCGATTTCCGTCCGTTCGAGCGACAGTGCCTCGAGTTCGGCCACGACCGGCTCCGCCGCCGTTGCCCACGTGCGCAGCTTGCCGAGCGCGGCCTGTGGTGCATCGAGGAGTGCGTGTTCGGCATCGACCGTGCAGGGCAGCGCAGCCGGCCACCACGGCCGGAAGCGGCGCGCGAGGGATTCGAAATCGTCGAGCACGCGCTTCAGGTCGCCGAGCGGCAGGCGCGATTCGGCCCGGCTGTAGGCTTGCAGCTCGACCGACCGTGTCCGCGCCAGGCAATCGAGGGCTGCGCCGAGTTCCTCGCGCGAGGTGAGCAGTTCGAACCAGCGGGCGGTGGCGGAGCGCAGGCTCATGCGGGCCCCGGTACCACGACGGCGCGACGCATCACTCCACCCCGCAACCCGAGCAGTCCGAGCGCTTCGAGACCGAGGTAGGCGACGGCCGCCGCGGGTGAGAGTGGGTGACGGCGGAAGATGCGCAGCAACCGCTGCGACAACGCCTGTTGCAGTTCGCGACTGTCGCCCGCGACCGCTTCCCGCAGCTTCATGTCGAGCGATGCGACATCGCGCGCCAGGAGGTCCAGGGCGCGCGCGTGGCGGCCGGATTCGGGCCACAGCGCCCGCCAATGACCGAGCCACGCTGCCGTGACGTCGCCAGCGCTCGCTTCGAGCGCAGCGCGGAACGGCTGCAACGGCGACTCGGCGAGTGCTGCGCCGCGCAGCGACGGGTCGAGCGCGACGATGCGACCCAGCACCGGATCTGCCCGTGTCCATGCGGGCGGTCGGCCGCCACGGGTGAGCTTCTGCAGCGCCGGCAGGTAGGGCAGCCAGCGCATCCAGCGGATCGCTTCCTGCCACGGCGAGGGCTGCCAGCGCGCCACTTCGTCGACGAGTGCCGACCACTCGTAGCGCAGGTGCCGCTCCAGTTCGTGCGGATCCATGCCCGGTGCCAGGCGTGTCGTGTAGCGTCGCTGCGGAGTCGTGCGCACCGCGCTGAGGAAAGCCGCGAGGTCGCGGGCAGCGTGCGCGCGCTGCAGGTCGGCGGGATCGGCGGACTGGCCGAGACGCGCCTGCAGACGGGCCTGGGAATACGCGAAATGACCGCTGCCCGCGCTCACGCCGACTCATCCGTGGTCAGCCGTTCGGCGACCGCTGCGAGTGCATCGGCCGCGACGGCCTGCAGTGCGGCGGCGTCGAGGGTCTCGATCGATGCATTCGCATCGAGTTGCGCGAGTCGTCCTGCGAGGCGCGCCTGCGCGCGCTCGTGCAGCCGCATCACGCGCTGTCGTGCGGTCTCGAGAATCGCGCGCCGTTTTTCGCGCGCCGCGTCGATGCTCGAGCGGGCGGCGGTCTCGGCTGCGACGATGGCCAGCGCGGTGGCGTGCTCGGCCTCGAGCACGCGATCGATCGCGTCGGCAACGGTTCGGTCTGGTGCAGTTGTTGTCGTCATCGCCGCAGGAACGCATCGCAGCGGCGCGGGTGAGCCTCACGCTCGACCGAGCGATACAGGTCCGAAACCAGACATTAGGCCCGGTGCGGGAACGATGAATCGGGGCTAGTGCCTACGGAATACTGCGCGTTGCGTAACCGCGGGAAAGCCAGCCGCTGGCGCGCTGGCTGCCATGCGTTCAGCTGCCGTGATTCTGCATCATCAGGCCGGTGCCGCCGCGCGAAACGTGCGCGACGACCGCGGTGCGGCGATGCAGCTTGGTCACGGTGCCGAGGCTGATGGCGAACGCGAGTTCGACGGTCTGGCCCTTGCGCAGGCCCATGTCGCCGGTCTCGACGAACACGCCGGTGGCGCTCAGGTTGCGCGCGCGGCAGAGACGGTGATGACGCCCCGGCAGGAGCACGTACACGGTGGTGCGCGCTCGGTGGCGCGTTGTCAGTCTTCTCTCCACGGCTCCGCTCTTCTCTTTTTTATGCGATGCGTTGGGCTCTTGCCGCGCCATTATGCACGCCGCGGGTCAGGAGTGAAGAGGCTCCTGCACGTGCCGTGGCGTTATGTCCATTGCAGCGTCAGCTATGCTGCGAACCGTCGGCAAAATAGACACCAATGCGCAGCAAACCGGAAAGCGGACAGGCGATTTCGAACTCCTCGCCGATCGGCGTGTTCGACTCCGGCGTCGGCGGGTTGACCGTGCTGCGCGCATTGCTCGACCGGCTGCCCGGCGAAGACTTTGTCTATCTCGGCGACACCGCGCGGCTGCCGTACGGCACCAAGAGTCCCGGTTCGATCCGCCAGTATTCCCTGCAGGCTGCGCGCCTGCTGCACGAGCGCGGCGTGAAATGTCTCGTCGTCGCGTGCAACACCGCATCGGCCATCGCGCTCGATGCGCTCACGCATGAATTCGACCCGGTGCCCGTCATCGGCGTGCTCGAGCCGGGCGCTGCGGCAGCGTGCCGGGCGACGCGTGCCGGACGCATCGCGGTGCTCGCGACGGAGAGCACGGTGCGCGGCGGCGCCTACCAGGCGGCGATCGCGCGCAGGCGGCCCGACGCCATCGTCACTGCGCGCGCGTGTCCCCTGTTCGTCGCGTTGGCGGAAGAGGGCTGGACGGACGGCCCGATCGTCGAAGGCGTGATTCACCGCTATCTGGACGAGATCTTCGTCGCGGGTGCGGTGGCCGCGCATCCCGACACGCTCGTGCTCGGCTGCACGCACTTCCCGGTGCTCGCGCCCGCGCTGCGCAAGGTGCTGGGACCCGATGTCGCGATCGTCGATTCGGCGGCGACGACGGCTGTCTGCGCTGGCGGACGTGCTCGACGCAGCGTGGCGTGCTGCGTCACGACCAGGCCACGGGCACCGTCACGCTGCTCGCGACCGATGGCCCCGAACGCTTTGCGCGTGTCGGGGCCGTGTTTCTCGGCCGGCCACTGGCTGCCGGCGGACGTCGAGATCGTCGACCTCGCCTTTGCGCAGGCGCCGTCAGGCGCCTGACGGTTCGTTCGGCGTCCGCCTGCGGGCTGCCACCGACACCAGCATCGACAGCGCCAGGATCGCGCCGATGATCCCGAGCGACCACGTGATCGGGAACTTGCCGCCGAACGCCTCGTTCAGCCACACCATCTTCAGGCCGACGAACACCAGGATCAGGCCGAGGCCGTACTTGAGGTAGCCGAAGTACCGCACCGCGCTCGCGAGCAGGAAGTACATCGCGCGCAGGCCGAGGATCGCGAAAATGTTCGAGGTGAACACGATCAGCGGCTCGTTGGTCAGCGCGAAGATCGCCGGCACCGAGTCGATCGCGAAGATGATGTCCGAGAACTCGATGAACACGAGCGCGACGAACAGCGGCGTCGCGTACAGCACGCCCTCGTGCCGAACCCAGAACCTGTCGCCCTCGATCTTCGGCCAGACGGGCACGAAGCGCTTCACCAGGCGGATCACCGGATTGCGTTCCGGGTCGATCGGCTTTTCCGGCAGGAACAGGATCTTGATGCCGGTCAGCGATCAGGAACGCGCCGAACACGATCACGATCCAGTGGTACTGCATCAGCACCGAACCGAGCGAGATGAACAGCGCGCGGAACAGCAGCGCGCCGAGGATGCCGTAGAACAGCACGCGGTGCTGGTACCTGGCCGGCACCGCGAAGTACGAGAACACCGCCACGAACACGAAGACGTTGTCGACGGCGAGCGCTTTCTCGACGACGTAGCCGGCCAGGAACTCCAGCGAGGAATCGCCCGCGAGTTTCGCGTGATCGAGGCCGGCGAGCGCAGGCACCTGCGGCAGGTGCCAGAGCATGTAGCGGTAGAAGAGGTAGTTGAAGGCGAGCGCGAGCAGCACCCACACCACGCTCCACGTCGCGGCTTCGCGCGCGCTGACTTCGTGCGCGTCGCGGTGAAACACGCCCAGGTCCAGCGCGAGCACGAACAGCACGAACCCCGTGAAGCCGGCGTAGAACCACCAGTAGTCGGCGAACGGAAACAGCAGCAGGTCGGTCATGACGGTGCGCGCCTTCCAGGCAAGAGGGGAGTGCACGACCGCGTCGCCGGGTCGGCGGACGCAGAATACACGAAAAATTATTCGTATTAAAAGATTCGCCAGATTTCAGTCCGTGCGCTGGCGCCCTGCCGGACGGCCGGGGACCAGGCCTCCCGGCCGGCAGCGGCGCCCCGGTCAGGGGTCGCGGTCGAGGGTCGCCATGCCGGCCGGCAGGTAACGCGCGCCGGCGACGTTGCCCGGCGCAAAGACCTGGTCGAGCAGGAACTGGTCGCAGGAGGCCAGCTGGACTGCTGGTCGCCGCCAGGTTCTCGCGCAGGCGGGTGCGGCGCGTGGTGCCGAAGATCGGGACGATGTCCGGCACCCTGGGCCAGCAACCAGGCGAGCGCGACCTGGCCGGGGGTTGCCCGGGCCCGTACCGCCACGCTTTCCAGCTTTTCCAGCAGCCGCAGGTTGGCGTCGAAATTGCCCTCCTGCAGCCGCGGGTGACTGCGCCGGTAATCCCCCTCGGGATACTCCTCGGCCCGGGTCCGCTGGCCGGCCAGGAAGCCGCGGCCGAGCGGACAATAGGGCACCAGGCCGATGCCGAGTTCGCGGCAGGCGGGCAGCACCGTGCGCTCAACCCCTCGTTCGAAAAGGGAATATTCGGACTGGAGGGCGCTGATCGGGTGCACGGCGTGGGCCCGTCGCAGGGTCGTGGCACTGGCCTCCGACAGCCCCAGGTAGCGCACCTTGCCGGCCCGGACGAGCTCCGCCATGGTCCCGACGACGTCCTCGATCGGCACCTTCGGGTCCACCCGGTGCTGGTACAGCAGGTCGATCCGGTCGGTCCTGAGCCGGCGCAGGCACTGCTCGACGACCTCACGGATGTGCTCCGGACGGCTGTCCAGCCCCCAGCCGGAGCCGGTGGTCTGGGCTCAGGTCGAAGCCGAACTTGGTGGCCAGCACGACTTTGTCGCGCCGGGAGCCGCCGAGGACCCGCCCGAGCAGCTCCTCGTTGGTGTACGGCCCGTAGACTTCGGCGGTGTCGAACAGCGTCACCCCGGCTTCGACTGCCTCGATCAGGGTTGCCTCGCACTCGGCAGCGTCGGCCCCGGTCTTGTAGAATGCCGGTCATCCCCATGCAGCCGAGACCGAGGGCGGCAACTTCCAGGCCCTGTCGGCCGAGCTTGCGGGTTTCCATCAGGTCCTCCAGTGGGACGGGCGACGGTTTTGGATTGACACGGCCGCCCGGTCCCCCGAGAATACGCGGCTCTCTGTTCGCGGAGGGGTACCCAAGCGGCCAACGGGAGCAGACTGTAAATCTGCCGGCTTATGCCTTCGAAGGTTCGAATCCTTCCCCCTCCACCAGTACCAGAGAGTAGCGGAGTGGTGTGGGTCTTCGCGACCAGACTGGGCGACCTGAAACCGGCGAGCGCTTGCGGGTGTAGTTCAATGGTAGAACCTCAGCCTTCCAAGCTGAGTACGTGGGTTCGATTCCCATCACCCGCTCCAACCGGAATGCCGAGGAACGGGTTCTTGAGTTTGAAGAGACGGCCCACGTAGCTCAGTCGGTAGAGCACGTCCTTGGTAAGGACGAGGTCACCGGTTCGATTCCGGTCGTGGGCTCCAGACAAGGGGATGGGGGTTAGGGAATAGGGACTAGTGAGGGGTTAGGGGATAGGGGATAGGGGTTAGTCGGAGCGTCGGCCTGGCGACGAAGAACGAACTGATTCGCTGTCACTGACCTGTCCGACTATCCCCTAACCCCTATCCCCTAACCCCTGTTGAATAGATTGACGAATTTTCTAGAGGTAATCGGTCGTGGCTAAGGAAAAATTTGCGCGTACGAAGCCGCACGTCAACGTGGGCACGATTGGGCACGTGGACCATGGCAAGACGACGCTGACGGCAGCGCTGACGAAGGTGATGGCGGAGACGCACGGCGGCACCTTCATGGCGTACGACCAGATTGACAAGGCGCCGGAGGAGAAGGCTCGCGGCATCACGATTTCGACGGCGCACGTCGAGTACCAGTCGCCGAACCGTCACTACGCGCACGTCGACTGCCCTGGGCACGCCGACTACGTGAAGAACATGATCACGGGCGCGGCGCAGATGGACGGCGCGATCCTGGTGTGCTCGGCGGCGGACGGCCCGATGCCGCAGACGCGCGAGCACATCCTGCTGGCGCGCCAGGTGGGCGTTCCCTACATCGTCGTGTACCTGAACAAGGCCGACATGGTGGACGACGCGGAGCTGCTCGAGCTGGTGGAGATGGAAGTTCGCGAGCTGCTGTCGAAGTACGACTTCCCGGGCGACGACACGCCGATCATCAAGGGCTCGGCGCTGAAGGCGCTCGAGGGCGACCAGAGCGAGATCGGCGTTCCGTCGGTGATCAAGCTGGTCGAGGAGATGGACCGCTACATCCCGGTGCCGGAGCGGGCGATCGACGGCGCGTTCCTGATGCCGGTGGAAGACGTGTTCTCGATCTCGGGCCGCGGCACGGTGGTGACGGGACGCATCGAGCGCGGCATCGTCAAGATCAACGACGAAGTGGAGATCGTGGGCCTGAAGGACACGGTGAAGACGATCTGCACGGGCGTGGAGATGTTCCGCAAGCTGCTCGACCAGGGGCAGGCGGGCGACAACGTGGGCGTGCTGCTGCGCGGCACGAAGCGCGAGGACGTGGAGCGCGGCCAGGTGCTGTGCAAGCCGGGTTCGATCAAGCCGCACACGAAGTTCGAAGGCGAAGTGTACGTGCTGACGAAGGAGGAGGGCGGCCGTCACACGCCGTTCTTCAAGGGCTATCGTCCGCAGTTCTACTTCCGCACGACGGACGTGACGGGGTCGGTGGAGTTGCCGGAGGGCGTCGAGATGGTGATGCCGGGCGACAACATCAAGATGACGATCGAGCTGATCGTGCCGATCGCGATGGAGGAAGGCCTGCGCTTCGCCATCCGCGAGGGCGGCCGTACCGTCGGCGCCGGCGTCGTTTCCAAGATCCTGAAGTGAGGGGATAGGGGTTAGGGGATAGGGGCTAGTCGAACACTCGACGCTCCGTTCCGACTAACCCCTAACCCCTAACCCCTAACCCCTTTGTTAAGAGGGTTCGTTCAGTCCTTCGGCGAAGTTTGCGAAGCACAGGCCAGTAGCTCAATTGGCAGAGCGGCGGTCTCCAAAACCGCAGGTTGGGGGTTCGATTCCCTCCTGGCCTGCCAGTCGATGAGCGGACAGCGACGGCGCGTGCAGACAAACAGCGACAAAGGACGGGTCGGACCCGGCGTGAGCGAATGACCGAACAGGCACAATCCAGCAGCGCAAGCGTGCTGGACACAGCAAAGCTCGTCGCGGCAGTCGCGATCCTCGTGGCAGGCATCGCGTCCTTCTACGTGTTCGACCAGTACCCGGCCGCGGTGCGCTGGCTCGTCGTGCTGGTCGCGGTGGCGGCGGGCATATTCGTCGCGCTGCAGTCGGCGCAGGGTCGCGAGCTGTGGCAGTTCGTGCAGGGTTCGCGCGTCGAACTGCGCAAGGTCGTCTGGCCCACGCGCGAGGACACCACCAAGATGACGCTCGTCGTCGTCGCGGCGATCCTCGTGATGGGGCTTTTTTTCTGGCTGCTCGACATGATGCTGGGCGCGATCACGCGCGCCCTCACCGGGCAAGGGGGCTGACCGTGGCGCTGCGCTGGTATGTCGTTCACGCCTACTCGAACTTCGAGCACAAGGTCTCGGCGAGCCTGAAGGACCGCATCAAGCTCCACGGGCTCGACGACAAGTTCGGCGAGATCCTGGTCCCGACCGAAGAAGTGGTCGAGATGCGGGACGGGCAGCGCCGCAAGAGCGAGCGCAAGTTCTTCCCGGGCTACGTGCTCGTGCAGATGGAGATGAACGAAGACACCTGGCACCTCGTGCGCGAGACGCCGAAGGTCCTCGGGTTCATCGGCGGCACGCCCGAGCGTCCGGCCCCGATCACGGAGCGCGAGGCGAATGCCATCCTGCGCCGGGTCGAGGAAGGCGCCGAGAAGCCGCGGCCGAAGGTGCTGTTCGAGCCGGGCGAAGTCGTGCGCGTCACGGACGGCCCGTTCAACGACTTCAACGGCGTCGTCGAGTCGGTCAATTACGAGAAGAGCCGCATGCAGGTCGCGGTTCAGATCCTCGGGCGCTCGACGCCCGTCGAATTGGAATTCAGCCAGGTCGAAAAGGCCTGAGCTCAAACGGGGAGCCCGCGAGGGCGTTCGCACCCAACAGAGGTAGAGAGAGATGGCAAAGAAAGTAAACGGCTACGTCAAGCTGCAGGTGCCTGCAGGCCAGGCGAACCCGAGCCCGCCGATCGGTCCGGCGCTCGGCCAGCAGGGCGTCAACATCATGGAGTTCTGCAAGCAGTTCAATGCGCAGACGCAGCAGGTCGAGAAGGGCCTGCCGATTCCCGTGGTGATCACGGTCTACAGCGACCGCAGCTTCACCTTCATCATGAAGACGCCGCCCGCTTCCGTGCTGATCCGCAAGGCGATCGGCATCGAGAAGGGCAGCGGCACGCCGAACACCGCCAAGGTCGGCAAGATCACGCGCAAGCAGCTCGAAGACATCGCCAGGACGAAGACCCCGGACCTGACCGCCGCCGATCTCGAAGCGGCCGTGCGGACCATCGCGGGCAGTGCCCGCAGCATGGGTGTCGATGTCGAAGGGTTGGAGGTCTGATCATGGTTGCCGTCGCCAAGCGTATGAAGCCGTGGGCCGAGAAGATCGTCCCGGGCAAGCAGTACCCGATCGACGATGCCATCGGCATCGTCAAGCAGTTCGCCACCGCCAAGTTCGACGAAGCCGTCGACGTGTCGGTCAACCTGGGCGTGGACGCGTCCAAGTCGGACCAGCAGGTCCGCGGCTCGACCGTGCTCCCGCACGGCACGGGCAAGACCGTTCGCGTCGCCGTGTTCACGCAGGGCAAGAACGCCGATCTCGCGCGTGAAGCCGGCGCCGACATCGTCGGCATGGAAGACCTCGCCGAAAAGGTGAAGGCGGGTGAACTCAACTTCGACGTGGTCGTCGCCAGCCCGGACGCCATGCGCGTCGTGGGCCAGCTCGGCCAGATCCTCGGTCCGCGCGGCCTGATGCCGAACCCGAAAGTCGGCACGGTCACGCCGGACGTCGCGGGCGCCGTCCGCAATGCGAAGGCCGGCCAGGTGCGTTTCCGTACCGACAAGGGCGGCGTGATCCATTGCACGATCGGCAAGGCGAGCTTCGACACGTCGAAGCTGAAGGAGAACCTGCAGGCCCTGCTGGGCGACCTGCAGAAGTCCAAGCCGGCGTCGTCGAAGGGCGTCTACCTGCGCAAGGTCACCGTGTCGTCGACGATGGGTCCCGGCGTGCCGGTCGACCAGTCGTCGCTCACGTCGACCGCGGGCTGAGCCGGGACGAAGTTTTTTGAATTCAAGGTTTTGATGCAGGGCCGGCTGTCGCCCGGCGCCACGCGAGTGGCGCCAGCACCACCTCGGTGGTGTAAAGCGGGGGCCGGTCATCATCGAAGACCGCAGGCGGGAGAGCTCTTCGCAGAGTCGCTCCCTTAATCGCGCAGCCTGCGCAGATGGTGGTACCCGAGTCAGTGTCTCACTGCCGAAGGTCCGCCTTCTTAAGAAGGGCGAACGCCTAAGGATGGGTGTTCGAAGTTTGATCTTCAGGCCAGGAGGAAGACATGGCGCTTAGATTTGACGACAAGAAGGCACTGGTCGCCGAAGTGGCAACGGTCGCGCAGTCCGCGCTGTCCGTGGTCGCTGCGGAATACCGGGGGCTGCCGGTTGCGAAGCTCACCGAGCTCCGCGCCAAGGCCCGCGCCAACCGCGTCTACATGCGCGTGGTGAAGAACACGCTGGCCCGTCGAGCCATCGCCGGCACTCAGTTCGAGTGCGTCGGTGACAAGCTCAAGGGTCCGCTGATCCTCGCCTTCTCGCAGGACGATCCGGGCGCGGCAGCACGGCTGATCAAGGCATTCGCGAAGGACAACGACAAGCTCGTTCCGACGCTGGTGTCCCTGGGCGGCACGGTTCTGCCGGGCAGTGACCTCGAGCGCGTCGCAAGCCTGCCTACGAAGGACCAGGCTTTGGCGCAGCTGCTGGGAGTCATCAAGGCCCCGATCGGCAAGTTCGTTCGCACGCTGGCAGAGCCTCACGCGAAGCTCGTGCGCACGATCGCAGCGGTCAAGGACCAGAAGAGCGCGGCCGCCTGAGGCGGTCGCACACGTTGATTTACGGGTATTCAGGCAACAGCATTTACAGGAGCAACTGACATGGCTGCCACCAAGGAAGACATCCTCACCGCGATCTCGAACATGACCGTCATGGAGATCGTTGACCTCGTCAAGATGATGGAAGACAAGTTCGGCGTCACCGCCGCTGCCCCGATGGCCATGATGGCTGCGCGGCGCCGCTGCGGCCCCGGCTGCGGCTGTGGAAGAGCAGACCGAGTTCGCCGTCACGATGACGAGCTTCGGCGCGAACAAGGTCGGCGTGATCAAGGTGATCCGCGAACTGACCGGCCTCGGCCTCAAGGAAGCCAAGGACCTCGTCGAGGGCGTGCCCTCGCTGGTCAAGGATTCCGTGCCGAAGGCCGACGCCGACGCGATCAAGAAGAAGCTCGAAGACGCCGGCGCGTCCGCGGAGATCAAGTAACCGCGATGCACGGGCCCGTGCCCGTTGCAGCAAGGGGAGCCGGGCGGTGCAACAGCACCGTCCGGTGGCCCCTGTTCGTTGTTTTTTCGTCCGGTAGTTTCCGTCGCGCTCAGGCGCCGGCATCGGCAGCCTAGAGAGGGTGATCGCAATGGCTTATTCCTTCACCGAAAAGAAGCGCATCCGCAAGGATTTCGGCAAGCGGTCCAGCATCCTCGAGGTGCCGTACCTGCTCGCCATCCAGCTCGATTCGTACCGCAAGTTCCTGCAGGCCGACACGGCCGAGGAAAGGCGTGACGAAATCGGCCTGCACGCCGCGTTCAGGAGCGTGTTCCCGATCATCAGCTATTCGGGCAACGCGCTGCTCGAGTACGTCAGCTATCGGCTCGGCGAGCCGGTATTCGACGTCAAGGAGTGCCAGCTCCGCGGCCTCACCTACGCCGCACCGCTGCGCGTCAAGGTGCGCCTCGTCGTGTTCGACAAGGAAGCCCCCGGCGCCAAGAAGCCGGTGAAGGACATCCGCGAGCAGGAAGTCTACCTGGGCGAACTGCCCCTGATGACCGACAACGGCACGTTCGTCGTGAACGGCACCGAGCGCGTCATCGTCTCCCAGCTGCACCGCAGCCCCGGCGTGTTCTTCGATCACGACCGCGGCAAGACGCACAGCTCGGGCAAGCTGCTGTTCAACGCGCGCGTCATTCCTTACCGCGGCTCGTGGCTCGACTTCGAGTTCGACGCCAAGGACTGCGTCTACGCGCGCATCGACCGCCGCCGCAAGCTGGCGGTCACCATCCTGCTGCGTGCGCTCGGCTACAGCGACGAGCAGATGCTCGACATGTTCTTCGAGAAGAACACGTTCAACCTGTCGGCGAGCGGCATCGAGATGGTGCTGGTGCCGAGCCGCCTGCGCGGTGAGACCGCGGCGTTCGAGATCAAGGCGAACGGCAAGGTCATCGTCGAGGAAGGCCGCCGCATCACTGCGCGCCACGTGCGCCAGATGGAAGACGCCGGCATCGACCGCCTGACCGTGCCGACCGACTACATGGTCGGCAAGGTGCTCGCGCACGACGTCGTCAACACCGAGACCGGCGAGATCCTGGCCAAGGCCAACGAGATCCTCGCCGCCCCGACGATGCTCAAGCTCGTGCAGGCCGGGATCCCCGAGATCCGCGTGCTCTACGTCAACGACCTCGACCGCGGCCCGTTCATCTCGGACACGCTGCGCATCGACCCGACCAAGAACCGCATGGAAGCGCTGGTCGAGATCTACCGCATGATGCGCCCGGGCGAACCGCCCACGCGCGACGCGGCCGAGAACCTGTTCCAGAACCTGTTCTTCAACCCCGAGCGCTACGACCTGTCGGCGGTCGGCCGGATGAAGTTCAACCGCCGCGTCGGCCGCCAGGAAGTGAAGGGCGCGGGCATCCTCTATGACCAGCTGCACTTCGGGCGCCGCGGCGACGATTTCGCCAAGTCGCTGATCGAAGCCAACGGCGAGACGTCGGACATCATCGACGTGCTGCGCACGCTGATCGACATCCGCAACGGCAACGGCGTGGTCGACGACATCGACCACCTCGGCAACCGTCGCGTGCGTTCGGTCGGCGAAATGGCCGAGAACGCGTTCCGCGTCGGCCTCGTCCGCGTCGAGCGCGCCGTCAAGGAGCGCCTGACCATCGCCGAGAGCGAAGGCCTGATGCCGCAGGACATGATCAACGCGAAGCCGGTCGCGGCCGCGGTGAAGGAGTTCTTCGGGTCCTCGCAGCTCTCGCAGTTCATGGACCAGAACAACCCGCTCTCCGAAGTGACGCACAAGCGTCGCGTTTCGGCGCTCGGCCCGGGCGGCCTGACGCGTGAGCGCGCGGGCTTCGAAGTCCGCGACGTGCACCCGACCCACTACGGCCGCGTGTGCCCGATCGAGACGCCGGAAGGTCCGAACATCGGCCTGATCAACTCGCTCTCGGTCTACGCCCGCACCAACGACTACGGTTTCCTCGAGACGCCGTATCGCAAGGTCGAGAACGGCCGCGTCACCGACGACATCGTGTACCTCTCGGCCATCGACGAGGCCCAGTACGTGATCGCGCAGGCGAACGCGACGCTGAACAAGAAGGGCGAGTTCACCGACGATCTCGTCTCGAGCCGGTACCAGAACGAGTTCATGCTCTCGACGACCGACAAGCTCCAGTTCATGGACGTGTCGCCGAAGCAGATCGTCTCGGTCGCCGCCTCGCTGATCCCGTTCCTCGAGCACGACGACGCGAACCGCGCGTTGATGGGCTCGAACATGCAGCGCCAGGCCGTGCCGACGCTCCGTTCCGAGACGCCGCTCGTCGGCACCGGCATGGAGCGCCCCGTCGCGATCGACTCGGGCGTCACCGTCATCGCGCGCCGCGGCGGCGTGGTCGACTCGGTCGACGCATCGCGCATCGTGGTCCGCGTCAACGACGCGGAGACGACCGCGGGCGAGGCCGGCGTCGACATCTACAACCTGACGAAGTACACGCGCTCGAACCAGAACACCTGCATCAACCAGCGTCCGCTGGTGCATGCCGGTGACGCGATCGCGCGCGGCGACGTGCTGGCCGACGGCCCGTCCACGGACCTGGGCGAGCTCGCGCTCGGCCAGAACCTGCTGGTCGCGTTCATGCCGTGGAACGGCTACAACTTCGAGGACTCGATCCTGATCTCGGAGCGCGTCGTCCAGGAAGACCGCTTCACGACGATCCACATCGAAGAGCTCACCTGCGTCGCCCGCGACACGAAGCTCGGACCCGAGGAAATCACCGCGGACATCCCGAACGTCGGCGAATCCGCGCTGGCGAAGCTCGACGAAGCCGGCATTGCCTTCATCGGCGCCGAGGTCAAGGCAGGCGACATCCTCGTGGGCAAGGTCACGCCGAAGGGCGAGACGCAGCTCACGCCGGAAGAGAAGCTGCTGCGCGCGATCTTCGGCGAGAAGGCGTCGGACGTGAAGGACACCTCGCTGCGCGTGCCCCCGGGCATGGACGGCACGGTGATCGACGTGCGCGTGTTCACGCGTGACGGCGTCGAGAAGGACAGCCGCGCGCTGTCGATCGAGAAGTCCGAGATCGAGAAGGTCCGCAAGGATCTCGCCGACCAGCAGCGCATCCTCGAGGAGGATCTCTTCTCGCGCGTGCAGTCGATGCTGATCGGCAAGGTGGCCACCGGCGGCCCGCGCAAGCTGAAGCCGGGAGCCAAGGTCACCGCCGACTACCTCGCCGACCTGCCGCGCGAGCACTGGCTCGAAGTGCGGCTGGAGGACGACGACGCCAACACGAGTCTCGAGCTCACCGCCGAGCGCATGCGTGAGCAGCGCAAGGAATTCGAGCGTCGCCTCGAGGAGAAGCGCCAGAAGATCACGCAGGGCGACGACCTCGCCCCGGGCGTGCTCAAGATGGTCAAGGTCTACCTTGCGGTGAAGCGTCGCGTGCAGCCGGGCGACAAGATGGCCGGCCGTCACGGCAACAAGGGCGTGATCTCGACGATCGTTCCGGTCGAAGACATGCCGTTCGCTGCGGACGGCACGCCGGTCGACATCGTGCTGAACCCGCTGGGCGTGCCCTCGCGCATGAACATCGGCCAGATCCTCGAGACGCATCTTGGCTGGGCCGCGAAGGGCCTCGGGATCAAGATCGGCAACATGCTCGACGCGGGCCGCCAGGCCGGCGAAGTGCGGACGCTGCTCGATGCGATCTACAACAAGAGCGGCGGCAAGCACGAGGACCTCGACTCGCTGAACGATGACGAAGTCATCGCGCTGGGCCAGAACCTGCGACGCGGCGTGCCGATGGCGACGCCGGTGTTCGACGGTGCGGCGGAAAGCGAGATCAAGTACATGCTGCGGCTGGCCGACCTCCCGGAGAGCGGCCAGACGACGCTGTACGACGGCCGCACGGGCGAGCGCTTCGAGCGCGACGTCACGGTCGGCTACATGTACATGCTGAAACTCAACCACCTGGTCGACGACAAGATGCACGCGCGTTCCACGGGCCCGTACAGCCTGGTCACGCAGCAGCCGCTCGGCGGCAAGGCGCAGTTCGGCGGCCAGCGGTTCGGCGAGATGGAAGTGTGGGCGCTCGAGGCCTACGGCGCTTCCTACACGCTGCAGGAGATGCTGACCGTCAAGTCCGACGACGTGACCGGCCGCACCAAGATGTACAAGAACATCGTGGACGGCAATCACCAGATGGACGCGGGCATGCCGGAATCCTTCAACGTGCTGGTGAAGGAAATCCGCTCGCTCGGCATCAACATCGAACTCCACCAGGAAAAGCGGTGAGCGGCCTCGAGGCCGCCACCACTGCGCAGGTGACCCAATGAAAGATCTCCTGAAGTTGTTCAAGCAGCAGCCGACGACCGAGGACTTCGACTCGATCCGCATCGCGCTGGCATCCCCGGACATGATCCGGTCCTGGTCGTTCGGCGAGGTGAAAAAGCCCGAGACGATCAACTACCGCACGTTCAAGCCGGAACGCGACGGCCTGTTCTGCGCCAAGATCTTCGGGCCGGTGAAGGACTACGAGTGCCTTTGCGGCAAGTACAAGCGCCTGAAGCACCGCGGCGTCGTCTGCGAGAAGTGCGGCGTCGAAGTGACGCAGGCCAAGGTGCGCCGCGAGCGCATGGGCCACATCGAGCTCGCGAGCCCGACCGCGCACATCTGGTTCCTGAAGTCGCTGCCGTCGCGCATCGGCCTCATGCTGGACATGACGCTGCGCGAGATCGAGCGCGTGCTGTACTTCGAAGCCTTCGTGGTCATCGACCCGGGCATGACGGAGATGCAGCGCGGCCAGCTGCTCTCCGACGAAATGTACCTCGACGCGATCGAGAAGCACGGTGACGAGTTCGACGCCCGCATGGGCGCCGAGGCGGTCCACCAGATGCTGAAGAGCCTCGACCTGCCGGCGGAAATGCTCAAGGTCCGCGAGGACATCGCGGCGACCAGCTCCGAGACCAAGATCAAGCGCCTCACCAAGCGCCTGAAGCTGATCGAGTCGTTCATCGAGTCCAACAACCGTCCGGAGTGGATGGTCCTGACCGTGCTGCCGGTGCTGCCGCCGGACCTGCGTCCGCTGGTGCCGCTCGACGGCGGCCGCTTCGCGACGTCGGACCTGAACGACCTCTACCGCCGCGTCATCAACCGCAACAACCGCCTGCGCCGCCTGCTCGAACTCAACGCGCCCGACATCATCGTGCGCAACGAGAAGCGCATGCTGCAGGAGTCGGTCGACGCGCTGCTCGACAACGGCCGCCGCGGCCGTGCGATCACCGGCACCAACAAGCGCCCGCTCAAGTCGCTGGCCGACATGATCAAGGGCAAGCAGGGCCGCTTCCGCCAGAACCTGCTCGGCAAGCGCGTCGACTACTCCGGCCGCTCGGTCATCGTGGTCGGCCCGACGCTGCGCCTGCACCAGTGCGGCCTGCCGAAGAAGATGGCGCTCGAACTGTTCAAGCCGTTCATCTTCCAGAAGCTGCAGCTGCGCGGCGAAGCCTCGACCATCAAGGCGGCCAAGCGCATGGTGGAGCGTGAAGGCCCCGAGGTGTGGGACATCCTCGAAGAGGTGATCCGCGAGCACCCGGTGCTGCTGAACCGCGCGCCGACCCTGCACCGGCTCGGCATCCAGGCGTTCGAGCCCGTGCTGATCGAGGGCAAGGCGATCCAGCTGCACCCGCTCGTCTGCACGGCGTTCAACGCCGACTTCGACGGCGACCAGATGGCCGTCCACGTGCCGCTGTCGCTCGAAGCCCAGCTCGAAGCGCGCGCGCTGATGCTGTCGTCCAACAACATCCTGTCCCCGGCCAACGGTGATCCGATCATCGTCCCGTCGCAGGACGTCGTGCTCGGCCTGTATTTCATGACCCGCGAGCGCGTCAATGCGCCGGGCGAAGGCATGTTCTTCGCCGACGTGGCCGAAGTCCACCGCGCCTACGAGAGCCGCAAGTGCGACCTGCAGGCGCGCGTGAAGGTGCGCATCGTCGAGCACGTCAAGGGAGTGGATGGAGAACTGGTTCCGAAGATTCGCCTCGCCGACACGACTGTCGGCCGCGCGCTGCTGGTCGAGATCCTGCCGAAGGGCCTGTCGTTCGACCTGATCAACGTCGACATGACCAAGAAGGCGATTTCGGGCGTGATCAACGCCTGCTACCGCCAGCTGGGCCTGAAGGAAACGGTGATCTTCGCCGACCAGCTCATGTACATGGGTTTCCACTACGCGACCCGTTCGGGCGTCTCGATCGGCGTGGACGACATGATCGTCCCCGAGCAGAAGGAGCGCATCCTGGCGGCCGCTGAGCGCGAGGTGAAGGAGATCCAGGAGCAGTACTCCTCGGGCCTCGTCACCAACGGCGAACGCTACAACAAGGTCGTCGACATCTGGTCGCGCACCAACGACCAGGTCGCCAAGGCGATGATGGAGAAGCTCGGCGGCGAGGACGTCGAGAACTCTCGCGGCGTGAAGGTGCGCCAGAAGTCGTTCAACTCCATCTTCATGATGTCGGACTCCGGCGCGCGCGGCTCGCCCGCCCAGATCCGCCAGCTCGCGGGCATGCGCGGCCTCATGGCCAAGCCGGACGGCTCGATCATCGAGACGCCCATCACCGCGAACTTCCGTGAAGGCCTGAACGTCCTGCAGTACTTCATCTCGACGCACGGCGCCCGCAAGGGCCTGGCCGACACCGCGTTGAAGACCGCGAACTCGGGTTACCTCACGCGCCGCCTGGTCGACGTCGCGCAGGACCTGGTGGTCACGGAAATCGACTGCGGCACGTCGCACGGCATCGCGATGATGCCGATCGTCGAAGGCGGCGACGTCGTCGAAGGCCTCGGTGAGCGCGTACTCGGCCGCGTGGTCGCGGCGGACATCTTCCGCCCGGGCACCGACGAGGTGCTGGTGGAAGCCGGCACGTTGCTCGACGAAAAGGGCGTCCGCACGCTCGAGCAGGCCGGCGTGGACCAGATCTCGGTCCGCTCGCCGATCAGCTGCGAGACGCGCTATGGCGTCTGCGCCCAGTGCTACGGCCGCGACCTGGCGCGCGGTCACCGCATCAACATCGGCGAAGCGGTCGGCGTCATCGCGGCCCAGTCGATCGGCGAACCGGGCACGCAGCTCACGATGCGCACGTTCCACATCGGCGGTGCGGCGTCGCGGGCTGCGGCGGTCAACTCGATCGAGATCAAGAGCAAGGGCACGCTGCGCTGGCACAACCTGAAGGCCGTGCACCACGAGAAGGGCCACTGGGTCGCCGTGTCGCGTTCGGGCGAGGTCGGCGTGATCGACGACTTCGGCCGCGAGCGTGAGCGTTACCGCGTGCCGTACGGCTCGGTCATCACGGTGAGCGAAGGCCAGGCGGTGGTGTCGGGCCAGGTCATCGCGACCTGGGATCCGCACACCCACCCGGTGGTCACGGAAGTCGCCGGTTCGATCCGGTTCCAGGACTTCATCGACGGCATCACCGTGCAGAGCCAGGTGGACGAAGTCACCGGCCTGACGAGCACCGTCGTCCTGAATCCGAAGGAGCGCGGAGCCGGTGGCAAGGACCTGCGTCCGGTCATCAAGCTGCTGAATGCCAAGGGCAAGGAAGTCTGCTTCGCCAACACGGACATTCCGGCCAGCTACGCGCTGCCCGCGGGTGCGCTGGTGAATCTGAGCGACGGTGCCCAGGTCTCGGTCGGCGACGTCATCGCGCGCATCCCGCAGGAATCCTCGAAGACCCGCGACATCACGGGCGGCCTGCCGCGCGTGGCCGACTTGTTCGAAGCCCGCAAGCCGAAGGACTCGGCAATCCTCGCCGAGTACTCGGGCACGGTCAGCTTCGGCAAGGAAACCAAGGGCAAGCGCCGCCTGGTGATCCAGGACGAGAGCGGCGAGAAGCACGAGGAGTTGATCCCGAAGTGGCGCCATCTCACCGTGTTCGAAGGCGAGCACGTCGAGCGTGGCGAGACGATCGCGGACGGCGAGCCGAACCCGCACGACATCCTGCGCCTGCAGGGTATCGAGCCGCTGGCGAACTACCTGGTCCGTGAGATCCAGGACGTCTACCGCCTGCAGGGCGTGAAGATCAACGACAAGCACATCGAGGTGATCATTCGCCAGATGCTGCGCAAGATCGAGATCGTCGAGATCGGCGACACCCCGTTCCTGCGCGGCGAGCAGATGGACCGGGCCCGCGTGCTCGAAGCCAACGACCGCGTCACGAAGGAGGGCAAGCTGCCCGCCATCGCCGACCCGATGCTGCTCGGCATCACCAAGGCGTCGCTGGCGACGGAATCCTTCATCTCGGCGGCCTCCTTCCAGGAGACCACCCGCGTCCTCACCGAGGCAGCGGTCCGCGGCATGAAGGACGACCTGCGCGGCCTGAAGGAAAACGTGATCGTCGGCCGCCTGATCCCGGCCGGAACGGGCTCGTTCTACCACCTGACCCGGCGCAAGCTGGCGGAAGGCGACCGGGCGTCCGGCGGCTTCGGCGACATGGCGACGGGCGGAGCGTCGGCGGATTTCGATTCCGCCACGTCCGACGAGTCGGAGGCCCCCGCGGGCTGAAGCCCGCGGGAAGCGGGCTAGGGGATAGGGGTTAGGGGATAGTCGGAAGCCGACTTCGTCGGCGCGCGGCGCAGCCGCCGGTTCGACTAACCCCTAGCCCCTAGTCACTAACCCCTTGTTCATTGACTTCCCCGGGGCCGATGCCTAAAATTTCGGCCCCTTGTTTGGGATGCTGCCGGCGATCCTCCCGTGCGGCATTCGTTTGAACCATATCGGGCCGCCGCAGGGCGGCCCGGTGTTTCTTGCTTGATGTAACGCGGCGGGCGCCAGAGCGTCCGCCCACCTGGAGTCGGTCCTTAACAATGTCAACCGTCAATCAGCTGATCCGTGCGCCGCGCGGCGAAGCCGCCGCCAAGAGCAAGGTCCCCGCCCTCGGCAATTCGCCGCAGAAGCGCGGCGTCTGCACGCGCGTCTACACGACCACGCCGAAGAAGCCGAACTCGGCCCTGCGCAAGGTCGCCAAGGTGCGCCTTACCAACGGCTACGAAGTGATCAGCTACATCGGCGGCGAAGGCCACAACCTGCAGGAGCACTCGGTGGTGCTCATCCGCGGCGGCCGCGTCAAGGACCTTCCTGGCGTGCGCTACCACACCGTGCGCGGCACGCTCGATTGCGCCGGCGTGGCCGACCGCAAGCAGAGCCGTTCCAAGTACGGCGCCAAGCGCCCGAAGGGCGGTTGATCTCTTTCTCCACTTGAACCCCTGACCAGTCGACTATCACTAGTCCAGCCACTAGCTCACTAGCGAAGCGGAATTCACCATGTCGCGTAGATCCCAAGCCCCCACCCGCACCATCCTGCCGGACCCGAAGTTCAACAGCGTCCTGCTGGCGAAGTTCATGAACATGGTCATGGAGCGCGGCAAGAAGTACGTCGCCGAGCGCATTCTCGCCGGCGCGATCAACCGCATCGCCGAAAGACCGGCCGCCCCGGCCAAGGCCACGCTCGACCTGCTGACGCCGGCGCTCGACAACGTGAAGCCGATGGTCGAAGTGAAGTCGCGCCGCGTCGGCGGCGCCGCCTAAGGTGCCGATCGAAGTGCGCGCGCAGCGCCGCCAGACGCTCGCGATGCGCTGGGTCATCGACGCCGCGACCGCCCGCAGCGAGAAGTCGATGGCGCAGCGCCTCGCCTCCGAGCTGCTCGAGGCCTCCGAAAACCGCGGCGCCGCCGTGCGCGAGCGTGAAGACGCCGCGCCGCATGGCCGACGCCAACAAGGCTTTCGCGCACTGCCGCTGGTG